>CAVPYQ010000015.1:0-581315 GCA_963709985.1 uncultured Actinomycetota bacterium | reverse complement strand
TACCGCTACGACCTGATCGGCAGCCTGGTCGGCATCGTCGTGTTCACCGGCCTCGCCTTCCTGGACGCGCCGCCGCTGGTGTGGTTCACGCTCATCGGTGTTCTCTACGTGACGCTTCTCGGCAAGCCGGGGGCGTCGGTGTCGGTCGCGCTGCTGATCGCGCTCGTGCTGATGTTCGTCTACCCGCTGCGGCACGACAAAGGCATCTTCTGGTCGCCCTACTACCAGGTGACCACCATCGGCGAGGTCGATTCGCTGGGCAGTCAGGCCTGGCAGGTCCAGGTCAACGGCATCCCGCATCAACGGCTCACCAGCGCGGCCACCCGGGAGAAGGAGGAGCCCTGGTACAGCGAGCCGTACCTGCTGGTGCCCAAGCCGCCGCAGAACGTGCTGATCGTCGGAGCGGGAACCGGCACTGACGTCGCCATCGCGCTCGCCCGCGGCGCCAAGCACGTCGACGCCGTCGAGATCGACCCGACGCTGTTGCGCTTCGGCCGCCAGCACAACCCGAATCACGTGTACCAGGACCCGCGGGTTACCGCCCACATCAACGACGGCCGGGCCTACCTGCAGTCCACGCACAAGAAGTTCGACCTGATCCTGTTCGCGCTTCCCGACTCGTTGACGCTCGTGTCCGGGGCCAGTTCGCTGCGCCTGGAGAGTTACCTGTTCACGATCCAGGCGGTGCGCTCGGCGCGTTCGCATCTGGCCACCGGCGGCGCGTTCGCCATGTACAACTTCTACCGCGAGGCGTGGCTGGTCGACCGGTACGCGGGGACGCTCGACACCGCGTTCGGACATCCGCCGTGCCTGTCCGAGCGGCCCGATGCACCCAACCGCGCGGTCATCCTCGCCGGGCTGACGGCCGCTGACCAGACCTGCGAGCAGACCTGGCAGCGCACCACCTCGACCCCTGCGCCCGCGACGGACGACAAGCCGTTCCCGTACCTCGAACACTCGACCGTGCCGTCGCTGTATGTCCGGACGCTCGCGCTGATCATGCTGGCTAGCCTTCTCGCCGTCCTCGCCGTGCTGTTGAGCATGTCGGCCGGACGCGAGTCCTCACGGCTGAACCGGCTGCGGCAGATGTGGTCCTACCGCGACCTGTTCCTGCTCGGCGCCGCGTTCTTGCTGCTGGAGACGAAGAACGTCACGGGATTCGCCCTGCTGTTCGGCACGACCTGGCTGGTGAACGCGTTCGTATTCGGCGGGGTGTTGCTCGCAGTTCTCGCGGCTGTCGAGGTCACTCGAAAGTGGAAGACGCCGCCGCTGCCCGTCATGTACGCCCTGCTGCTCGGTGGCCTTGCCCTGGCGTGGGTGGTTCCCGCTTCGTGGCTGCTGTCGATGCCGATGCTGCTACGCCTGCCGGTGGCCATCGTGATCGCGTTCCTGCCGATCTTCGCGGCCAACGTGATCTTCTCCAAGCGATTCGCCACCTCCGAGTATCCGACGATCGCGTTCGCCACGAACCTGCTCGGCGCGATGCTGGGCGGATGCCTGGAGTACCTCTCGTTGGCGTTCGGCTACCGGGCCCTGCTGATCATCGCGGCAATCCTCTACCTGGGCGCCTACGCGGTGATGCCGCGCAAGGCGCGTACCGCGACGATCGTCGACCGGCAACAGGAGCCGGCCACCGCAGGCGTGTGAACTAGGGTCGTCATCGTGGGCGACCGAAGGCTGCTTGTCGTGCAGAACGCCGCCGACGACCCGGTCGGGCCGCTCGGCGAGTGGCTCACCGCGGCCGGGCTAGACCTGGACGTGCGCGACGCGCGAGGCGGGCGATCCGCTGCCCGAGCATCTCGGCGGGTTCGACGGGTTGCTCGTCCTCGGCGGCGGTATGAGCACCGACGACGCGCAGCGGGCGCCGTGGCTGCCCGGCGTTCGGGCGCTGCTCGTCGGCGGCCGTCGCCGACGAGGTACCGACACTGGCCGTCTGCCTCGGCGCGCAGTTGCTGGCCGAGGCGGTGGGCGGGCGGGTCGGCCGCAACCCGGACGGGCCCGAGTTCGGCGCGCAGCTCATCGCCAAGCGCGCCAACTCGGCCACCGACCCGCTGTTTCGCGACCTGCCGATCACGCCTGACGTCATCCAGTGGCATTTCGACGCCGTGCTCGACCTGCCGCCGAGCGCCGTCCTGCTGGCCGGCTCGCCGGTGTGCGACGTGCAGGCGTTTCGGGCCGGGCGCGTCGCTTGGGGCATCCAGTTCCACATCGAGACCACGCCGGAGATCGTCCGGCTCTGGGCCGACGAGGACGCCGCCGCGCTCGAGGGGTACGACGTCGAGCGAATGCTCGAGCACAGCGACGCGGTGCACGCCGACATCGCCGAGGTGTGGCAGCCCTTTGCCGAGGCGTTCGCCGGCGTCGTCGCCGACCCGTCGTCCGTGCCCTCGATCCGCCCGCTGCGCATGGTCACCGCCGAGCCGGTCACCGACCCGGCCGCGATCCGGGCCGCGCTGGCCGCCGAGATGCACGCGGCGCGGCAACCGCCAGACCAGCCACGGTGACCAGCGCGGGCCGCACCGCCCAGCGGCTGACCCGGCTCGGCTTCGTCGACCCGCGCCAGGCCGGTGAACTGCTGGCCGGGCCGGCCCTTCGCCTGTGGGACGTCGAGGCCAACGAGCCGACCGACGACGGGGCGGCGGCGGTCGTCGCGGCCCTCGGCCGGTGCGCCGACCCGGACGCCGCGCTGGCCGCCCTCGCGCAGTTGACCGAGTCAGCCGGCGAGCCGCTGCGCGCCGAGTTGCGCAGCAGCGCGATCTTGCGGGCGCGGCTGATCGGGCTGTTCGGGGCGTCGCCGGCGCTGGCCGACCACCTGGTCGCGAATCCCGATGCCTGGCGGGCGCTCACCGGCGAACTCGACGTCGCGGCCGGCGGGCAGCGACTGCTCGACGCCGTCACCGGTGCGCCGCCACTGACCGAGGCAGCGGCCGTCGACGCGCTGCGGACGGCTTACCGGCGCGAACTCGTCGCCATTGCCGGGCGCGACCTGTCCGGTGAGCTGGACCTGCGCGCCGTCACCGAGGCGCTCGCCGACGTCGCCGGCTACACGTTGCGTGCGGCGCTCGCGGTCGCCGAGGCGGGACTGGCTGCTGATGCCGCCGCCTGCCGGCTCTCGATCATCGCGATGGGCAAGGCCGGCGCGCGCGAGCTGAACTACGTCTCCGACGTCGACGTCATCTTCGTCGCCGAGCCCGCCGATCCGCAGGCCACGTCCGAGACCGACGCGCTGGCCACGGCGACGACGCTGGCCGCGACCACGATGCGCATCTGCGGTGCCGCCGCCTGGGAGGTCGACGCCGCGCTGCGCCCGGAGGGCAAGGCCGGTCCACTGGTGCGAACCCTCGCCAGCCATGAGGCGTACTACCGGCGCTGGGCGAGCACCTGGGAGTTCCAAGCTCTACTCAAGGCCCGGCCGGTCGCTGGCGACGCCGAACTCGGCCGCCGCTACCTCGAGGTCATCGGCCCGATGGTGTGGACGGCGGCCGAGCGTCCCGGCTTCGTCGCCGACGTCCAGGCGATGCGCCGCCGCGTCGTCGCGCACCTGCCGGCCGACATCGCCGAGCGCGAGCTCAAGCTCGGCCCCGGCGGGTTGCGCGATGTCGAGTTCGCCGTGCAGTTGCTGCAACTTGTGCACGGGCGCGGTGACGAGGTGCTGCGCGTGGCGGGCACGTTGCCGGCTCTCGACGCGTTGCGCGACGGCGGCTACGTCGGACGCGACGACGCGCTCAGCCTCGGCGATGCGTACCGGTTCCTGCGCGTCGCCGAGCACCGGCTGCAGCTGCGACGGCTGCGGCGTACCCATCTGCTGCCGACCGATGCCCCGGACCTCGCGTGGCTCGCCCGCGCGATGGGGTTTCGCCCGGACGCTCGCGGCGACGCCCGCGCGGTGTTCGAGGCCGAGTGGACGCTGCACGCGCGCGAGGTCAAGCGCCTGCACGAGAAGCTGTTCTACCGCCCGTTGCTCGACGCGGTGGCGCACGTGCCCTCGGCGGCGCTGCGGCTGACCGCCGGCGAGGCGGGCCGGCGGCTCGCGGCGCTGGGCTTCACCGACGAGCGCGGCGCGCTGCACCACATCGAGGCGCTGACCGCCGGGCTGTCTCGTCGGGCCGCGCTGCAGCGCACGCTGCTGCCGGTGATCCTGGCCTATCTGGCTGATGCCCCGGACCCGGACGCCGGCCTGCGCGCGTACCGGCGCGTGTCCGAGGCGCTCGGCGGCACCCCGTGGTACCTGCGGCTGCTGCGCGACGAGGGCGCGGTGGCCCAGCGGCTTGCCTACCTGCTCGGCACGAGCCGTTACGCCGCCGGGATGCTCGAGCGCGCGCCGGAGGCGCTGCAACTGCTCGCCGACGACGCGTCGTTGCTGCCGCGGCCGGTCGAGGAGTTGCACGCGGCGATGGTCGACTCCGCGCATCGCCAGCCGCATGCCGCCGCTGCGGTGTCCGTGGTGCGCGGGCTGCGCCGCGTCGAGTTGCTGCGTACCGCCTTCGCCGACCTGCTCGGCCTGCTCGACATCGTCGAGGTCGGGCAGGCCATCAGCGCGACGACTGAGGCCACGCTCGACGCAGCGCTGCAGGTCGCCGGCCGCGCGGTCGCTGCCGAACGCGATCTCGTCGAGTTGCCGGTCGACATCGCGGTCATCGCGATGGGCCGCCTGGGTGGCCGTGAGGTCGGCTACGGCTCGGACGCCGACGTGATGTTCGTCTTCGCGACCCGCGACGCGCGGCTGCCCGAAGCCGACGCGGCCGGCGTCGCCCACGACGTTGCCGAGCGGATGCGCGCCCTGCTCAGCGCACCGTCGAGCGATCCGCCGCTCGGCATCGATACGAACCTTCGACCGGAAGGGCGCAACGGGCCCCTGGTGCGCTCGCTGGCCTCCTACGCCGAGTACTACGCGCGGTGGTCGTCCGCGTGGGAGGCGCAGGCGCTGCTGCGAGCGCGGTTCGCGGTTGGCGACGCCGCGCTCGGCAAGCGGTTCGTCGCCCTGATCGATCCGGTGCGCTATCCGGCCGAGGGCCTGCGCCCGGCCGATCTTGCCGAGATCCGCCACCTCAAGGGGCGCGTCGATGCCGAGCGCCTGCCGCGCGGCGCCGATCCGGCGACCCATCTCAAGCTCGGCCGCGGGGCACTTGCCGACATCGAGTGGACCGTTCAGCTGCTGCAACTCGCGCACGCGCATTCCGTCGAGGGCCTGCGCACGACGCAGACGATCCCGGCGTTGCGTGCGGCTGCGGCGGCCGATCTCATCCCGCCCGCCGACGCCGAGGCGTTGGAGGCCGCCTGGCGACTGGCCACCCACGCCCGTAACGCGATCATGCTGGTGCTGGACAAGGCGCAGGACCAGTTGCCGCACCAGGGCGCCGCGCTGGTCGGCGTCGGGCGCGCACTCGGCTATCCGCCCGGATTCGATCCCGGTCAGGTCATCGACGACTACCGCCGCACCGCCCGGCGGGCCCGCCGCGTCGTCGAGCGGATCTTCTACGGCTGACCGGCGCGCGCCGCTGGCGTCACTTGCCGCGTCGTCGCCAGCGCTCGACCGTCTTTCGTATCCGCACGATCTCGGCGTGGCCGGAGCCCGCCTGATAGCGCGCCGCCTCGGGGGCGGGCTGGTGCGCGGGCCGCCCGGACATCAGCCACTGAACGACGAAGCCCGCACCGAGCACGAGCAGGCCGCCGACGGCGTCGATGATGAAGTGGTTGGCCGTACCGACGATGACCATCAGCGTGCCCACCGGGTAGAGCAGCGCCAGCACGCGTACCCACCGGGTGCGCACGCAGTAGAACACGGCCAGCGCGCACCAGGTGGCCCACGCGATGTGCAGGCTCGGCATCGCGGCGAACTGGTTGGTGTGCTCGGCGACGTTGGGGTCGGCGAGCGAGCCCCAGGTGTGGTACTTCGCCAGCGTGTCGACGTAGCCGTACTGAGGCAGTAGGCGGGGCGGGGCCAGCGGGTACAGGAAGAATCCCGCAAGCCCGATGAGCGTCGTCGCGAAGAGCACCGTGCGCAAGCCCCGGTAGATGCGCGGCCGGGCGATGAACAGCCAGACCATCACCACGATCGTGACGATGAAGTGCAGGGTCGCGTAGTAGTAGTCCATCGTCTGCGCGAGCCACTCGTTGTGGTCGACGAAGTGGTTCACCGACAGCTCGAAGTTCAGGTGCAGCTGATCCTGCAACCACTGCACGCTTCGCCCGTGGCGGTGCGCGATGCTCGGCTGATTGGGGACGAGATTGCGTGCCTCGCGGTAGAGGTAATAACCGATGCCCAGCAGCGCCAGCTCCTGCCACCACCTCGGTGTGCGGTGATAGAGCAGGCGTTGAGGCCAGAGCCCGCGGAATCTGCGCTCTGGCGCTTGTTCCGCGCGTGTCTCGGTGGCGGTCATCGTCACCGCGCAATGATGCCACCCCGCGCGCGCTCGTGATGCGCGCCCGGCCGCAGGCTCAGTCGGGGTTCAGGTCGGCTGCCCGGTTCGGCATGCCTGCTCTGCACAAGATCAGTCCGGTTTCGACGGATGAAGGGAGAGCAGGGCAGCTCATCCCGGTTCAGGTGGTGGGTACCCGCTCGGCGACGAGCAATCGCGTCGGCGCCTTGGTGATCAACGCGGCGCATCGGTTCCGGCGATGGCCGCCGCGGTAGGCGTCCTGAGTCCGGCCGATGACACCGGCTGTGGCCTGCTGTCGTCGGCCGGGACGGACTGCGGGGAGATGACGGCCGCAGGTGCGGCGTAACGGAATCGGGCACTCACGCGCACCGGCGAGGTGCCGAAGGAGGTCGTGACCACCACGATGACAATGCCGGGGGTATGGGCAGGCGCGGTCACGGCGAGCCGGGTCGGTGACAGGACGCGCACCGTCTTGCCCTTCGCCGCGCCGAACTTCACGACGAGCACGTGGGTGAAGTTGGAACCCGAGAACGTCACGCGAGTGCCGCCGGCCGGGGGACCGCCGGCTGGACTGACGGAGATGACCGTGGGCGGCGAGATGTAGCGGTAGATATCGGTCGTGTGATGTGCCGACGGGCCCTGGGTGTTGATCACCCGGATCACCGCGATGCCGGCCAGGTGCCGCGGGCTGGTGATGTAGAGCCTGGTGGGCGAGACGACGCGCAGTGCCGTACCCGAGATGCTGCCGAAGGTCACCTTGACGACATGCGTGAACCCGGTCCCGGTGATTGCGATCCGGGTACCGCCGCGGGTCGAACCCAAGGTCGGCGAGACGGCGCGAACCGACGGCGGTCCGGTGTTGCCGAGCAGATCGACGAATGCGTACCCGCGCGCGCGGTAGAAGCCGATGATCCGGGGCAGGGCCGCCACTGTCGCGGGATTCCCGCCGGTCTGGTTGTGCATGAGGATGACGGGGTGCGCCTGGCTCGCGCCGTCCTCGGCCCGCGACGTGATGCGGTCTACCCAGTACGCGTCGCCCGATCCCGCCGCCTTCCAGTCCTCGGTGTCGACCGACCAGTTCCAGATCCGCATGTTGCGTTGCTGGGCAAGGGCGAGCGTCGTCGCGTCGTAGCTGCCGTACGGCGGGCGGAACAGGCACGAGTAGGCGCCGGTGATTCCCGCCTGCTCGCTGCGTTCCCGATCGATCTCGGCGGCCTGCCCGGCGCTGTCGAGGCCCAGCAGGCTCTGGTGATCCCAGGTGTGGTCGGCGAGTACATAGCCCGCGGCGCGCTGCGCTCGCACGATCGCGTGGTCGGCCGCCTCGTGGATGCCCATGTTGAAGAACGTCGCCGTGACGTGATCGGCCGCGAGGATCGCCATGATCTGGCGCGTGTCGCGACCCGGGCCGTCGTCGAAGGTGAGCGCGACGGTCTTGCCGTTGCCGGGCGCGACGCTGCTGATCCCGTACGGAGCGCGGGGGCATCCGGTTGCCGCGGCGGCCGGTGGCGTGGCGGCCACGTTGATCACCGGCAGCAGCACGACGGCCAGCACGGGCGCGCCCCAGCGGCGGCAGCGTCGCACCATCGTCGTCGATCTCTTGGAAGTCCCCACGGCGGGTAGATCGTCAGCCGCGAAGCCGACTTGACCTCGATTTCGGTCGATCGGCTTACAACTTGATCACGGCCGCGCCCGGCGACGTCGGGCGGCGGCGGGCCGCCCCTGGAATGCCAGAACACCGGACCGCCAGAACGCCAGAAGCCCCGGCCGTAACCGGGGCTTCTGGCGAATCTGGTGCAGAGCCGGATCAGATGTCGTAGTACAGCGCAAACTCGTGCGGATGCGGGCGGAGCCGGATCGCGTCCACCTCGTTGATGCGCTTGTAGTCCAGCCAGGTCTCGATGAGGTCCTCGGTGAACACGCCACCCTCGAGCAGGTAGTCGTGGTCGGCCTCGAGCGCGTCGAGAACGGCATCAAGCGATGCCGGCACCTGCGCCACTGCCTTGGCCTCGTCCGGTGGCAGTTCGTAGAGGTCCTTGTCGATCGGCGTTGGCGGCTCGATCTTGTTCTTGATGCCGTCGAGTCCGGCGAGCAGCATCGCCGAGAACGCGAGGTAGGGGTTCGACGACGGGTCGGGCACCCGGAACTCGACGCGCTTGGCCTTCGGGTTGTTGCCGGTGATCGGGATGCGGCAGCACGCCGATCGGTTGCGCTGCGAATACACGAGGTTGATCGGTGCCTCATAGCCCGGGACGAGCCGGTGGTAGGAGTTCGTCGTCGGGTTGGTGAACGCGAGCAGCGAGGGTGCGTGGGCGAGCAGGCCGCCGATGTAGTGGCGCGCGGTGTCGGACAGGCCGGCGTACCCGACCTCGTCGTAGAACAGCGGGTCCTTGCCGAGCCACAGTGACTGGTGGGTGTGCATGCCCGAACCGTTGTCCTGGAACAGCGGCTTGGGCATGAACGTCACGCTCTTGCCCGCCTGCCAGGCCACGTTCTTGACGATGTACTTGAACAGCATCAGCTGATCGGCCGCGGCGAGCAGGGTGTTGAACTTGTAGTTGATCTCTGCCTGCCCGGCGGTGCCGACCTCGTGGTGCGCGCGCTCGATCACGAAACCGGCGCCCTCGAGTGCGGTCACCATGGAGTCGCGCAGGTCGCCGTAGTGGTCATAGGGAGCCACCGGGAAGTAGCCACCCTTGTGGCGCACCTTGTAGCCGAGGTTGCCGCCCACCTCCTCGCGGCCGCTGTTCCACGCGCCGGACTCGGAGTCGATGTGGTAGTAGCTCTCGTTCGCGGCGGTGTCGTAGCGCACCGAGTCGAAGATGTAGAACTCGGCCTCGGCGCCGAAGTAGGCGGTGTCGGCGACGCCGGAGGACTTCAGGTACGCCTCGGCCTTCTTGGCAATGTTGCGCGGGTCGCGGCTGTACGCCTCGCGGGTCAGCGGATCGTGGATGAAGAAGTTGATGTTCAGGGTCTTCTGGGTGCGGAAGGGGTCGACGATCGCCGTCGTCGCATCGGGCAGCAGCAGCATGTCCGACTCGTGAATCTCCTGGAATCCACGGATGGACGAGCCGTCGAACGCGAGTCCCTGGCTGAAGACGTCCGCAGAGAACGACTGCGTCGGCACCGTGAAGTGCTGCATGATGCCGGGGACATCGCAAAAGCGGACGTCGACGAACTTGACGTCGTTGTCCTGGATGTATTTCAGGACATCCTCTGAACTTGTGAACATCCGTCCTCCGAGTGCGTGTGGGTGCGCTGAACGCTACGAACGCGGGGTTGCTGCCCGGTGTCTCGTTTGTTTCCGCGGTGTTACGCGGGGGTGCCAAACGAGTCGATCATGCCCGAACGACGGCCGTTGCGCTGAGACGATCGTGCAGGCCGCGGGCGTCCCTGTCCACGATGAGTGCCGGAATCAGCACAAAGAGCAGCGCGGTGCGCACAATCGCGACAACCGGGGTCAGCGGCCCCGTCTGCACGCGTACCACCCGGATACCGAACAGGTGCATGCCGAGCGTCTGGCCGCCGAGCATCAGGCCGACCAGGTAATCGACGGCGAGCGGGATGAAGCTCCACGAGCCGGGCAGTCGCGCCGCGAGCCCGTGCAGATCGGAGCGGTGAACGAACAGCGATGCGATCAGGGCCGATGCCACGCAGTCGACGAGAAGGGCCGCCAGGCGGATCCCGGTCGGCGCGAGCGAGCCGGCTCCGGTGGCCGGCAGTCCGAGCCGTTGACCGCGATAGCGCTGTGGGGCCGGCGCGCTCACGAACGGCGGCGGACCGTGCGCTGCACGTTGCGCATCTTGGCGTTGGTGGGCATCGGGCCCTGCGGCAGCGGCGGCTTTCCGCCGCCGAGTGCCTGCAGTCGCTTGTCGAGTGCGGCTACCTGCTCCTTAGTGAGGTTGCGCGGCAGCTTGAACAGGTGGCTGTTGAGCTTGCGCAGTGGCACCTCGCCCTCACCGGTGCCCACGATGACGTCATAGATCGGGGTGTCTCCGGCCAGACGTGCGATCTTCTTCTTCTCCTGGGCGATGAGCCCGCGGACGCGGTGCGGTGCCCCCTCGCCGACGAGGACGACGCCCGGCCGGCCGATCAGGCGATGGACCGCGTCGAGCTGCGAGGTGCCGGCGATCGTCGGCGTGGTGTGCCAGTCGCCGCGCAGGTTGTTCTGCAGCACCCAGACGGCGGCACCCGGCGTCCCTTCGGCCTGGGCGTACATCGTGGTCTGCGCCCGGCGGCTGAAGACGAACATCGCGACCGCGACGCCCGCGATCACGGCCACCGGGATCGGGATGAACGGGCCCGGTGACCAGCATCAGCAGCACGTAGAGGATCGCCGCGGTGCCTACGCCGGAGATGATCAGGTATGGGATGAGCCGCGAGTCGTTCTTGCGCGTGAGGCTGAACGCCTGACGGACGTTCTGCCAGGTCTGGCGCCGATTGGCTCGCTTCTCGGCTCGTACCGCCTTCTTCTCGGCACGGGTGAGCTTGGCGGGCTTGTTCGACCCGGCGGATTTGGCCATGGCGACAAGGATAGGACCGGGCTGTGCGGCCATCGGGCCGGGCTCGGCCCAAATGCCGCGGTCCGGCACCCCGGTGTTCACCGTGACCGATTCGTTATGCATAATCGGCGGCATCGTGGCGAGCCAGGAAGGCGCATCGTCCGGCGAGCAGGTGGTCGCAGCCGGCCGGCATCGCCGACACGTCGAAACAACGCACGAGCGCCGCGCGCCCCGGATGGCCGGCGGGCTGGCGTTGCTCGGGCTCGGGGCAATGCTCGCCGTTCCCGCTGATGCGCCGACGTCATTGGCCGAGGGCGGGCGGTCCGCCAACTCCGTCGAACGCCCGGCCCGCGTCCCGGACCGCGCCGCACCGGCACCGCGTGCCGCCAGACCGCAGTCGAACGAGCAGCGGCCTTCGCGCCTGCCGTCGGCAGCCTCGCTGCGGATCGGCGGGGGTACACATCGCTGCGGGAGCGTCGAGGCTCGGCGTGCTCTCGAACGTGACCCCGCCGGCAACCCCGCGCCCTGACCCGGCGGCTAGCGCGCCGGGACCGCCGGCGGCGATCCCGCCGGCGAGCGGGCCGAACCCCCCGCCCGTCGCGAACGACGGATCGGCGGGCGCCCGCATCATCGCCCAGGCCCGGATGTATCTCGGCGTGCCCTACGTCTTCAACGGCGCGACCCCGGCGGGGTTCGACTGCTCGGGCTACACGATGTGGGTGTACTCGCACGCCGGAGTCGCGAACCTGCCGCACAACTCCGAGGCCCAGCGCCTGATCTTCCGCCAGATTCCGCAGTCCGCGGCCCAGCCGGGCGATCTGATCTTCTACATGGCCGGCGGCACGTCCTACCACGTGGCGATCTACGCCGGCGGAAACCTGCAGTACGCGGCACCGGCAACCGGGCAGGACGTCAAGATCGAGCCGATCTGGTCATCGGACATCGTCTTCGGCACTGATTGGCACTGATTGGCACTGATTGGCACTGACTGGGCCCTGATCGGCACGGACAGCGGCTGCTTGCCTCAGCCGCGGGCGGCGACCGCCTGCTGGTAGAGGCGCCCGGCGCGGTAGGACGAGCGCACGAGCGGTCCGCTCATCACGCCGGCGAACCCGATCTGCTCGGCCTCCTCGCGCAACTCGACGAACTCGTCGGGCTTCACCCACCGCTCGACGGGGTGGTGCCGGGGGCTCGGGCGCAGGTACTGGGTGATGGTGATGAGCTCGCAGCCGGCACTCGTGCAGATCGCGCAGCGCCTGGCTGACCTCGTCGCGGGTCTCGCCCATGCCGAGGATCAGGTTCGACTTGGTGACCAGGGCGGCCGCTCGGGCCTGGCGGATGACCTCGAGCGAGCGCTCGTAGCGGAACCCCGGGCGAATGCGCTTGAAGATGCGCGGCACCGTCTCGACGTTGTGCGCGAGCACCTCGGGCGCGCTGCCGAACACCTCGGCGAGTTGCTCGGGTACCGCGTTGAAGTCGGGGATCAGCAACTCGACTCCGGTACCCGGGTTGACGGTGTGAATCTGGCGGACCGTCTCCGCGTAGAGCCAGGCGCCCCCGTCGGCCAGATCGTCGCGCGCGACCCCGGTGACCGTGGCGTAGCGCAACTGCATCGCCTGGACGCTCTGCGCGACCCGCCGCGGCTCGTCGCGATCGAGGGCGGCGGGCTTACCGGTGTCGATCTGGCAGAAGTCGCAGCGCCGGGTGCACTGGTCACCGCCGATGAGGAACGTCGCCTCGCGGTCCTCCCAGCACTCGTAGATGTTGGGGCAGCCGGCTTCCTGGCAGACGGTGTGCAGGCCCTCGCGGGCGACCAGGGCGCGCAGCTCGGTGTATTCCGGCCCCATCCGCGCCCGCGTCTTGATCCACTCGGGTTTGCGCTCGATCGGCGTCTCGGCGTTGCGGGCTTCCAGGCGCAGCAGGCGGCGGCCGTCGGGAGGTGCAGCAGTCACAATTCGAGCCTACGCGGGCACGGACTGACGGGCCGCGGCTTGGCGCGCCTCCCGCGAGGGCCGGGGCGCAAGGCCTTCGATGAACGCGGGCAGATGGCGTTCGACGATCGGCAGCGCCTCGTCGACCGTCACGTCGCGGCCGAGTTCGTGCGAGAGCGACGTCACGCCCGCGTCGGTGATGCCGCAGGGGACGATGCGGGTGAACCAGGACATGTCGGGATTGCAGTTCAGGGCGAATCCATGCATCGTCACGCGACGGGCGACCCGGATGCCGATCGCGGCGATCTTGCGGTCGGGATTGGTCAGCCACACGCCGCTGCGGCCGGCGACCTGCTCGGCCGCGACGCCGAACTCCGCGCAGACGTCGATGAGCATCTGCTCCATGCGACGCACGTACGCCACGACGTCGATCGGGTTGGGCAACCGCACGATCGGGTAGCCGACCAGCTTGGCCGGGCCCGTGCCAGGTGATCTTGCCGCCGCGGTCGACGTCGACGACCGGGGTGCCGTCGATCGGACGCTCGAACGCCTCGGTTCGCCGGCCCGCGGTGAAGACCGGGGGATGCTCGAGCAGCAGCACGGTGTCGTCGGCGGTACCGGCCACCCGCGCCTCGTGCAGGTCGCGTTGCTGTTGCCAGGCGTCCTCGTAATCGACCAGACCGGCGCGAATGATCCTCACCGGGCCAGCCTACGCGGGGCACTTCGTCGCGATGGCGGAGACGATTCGCGGTAGCGGCGCTCGGAGTTGTCCGCGGCGTGGAGCAAGCTAGGCAATACCTGCGGCACTCGCGAGGGGGAGCGGATGAGTGGCACCGACCTGACCGAGGGCGAGCCTCGAGTCGATCGTCCGACGCGAGAACGCCGGCCGCGACGGGCCTGGGTCATGCTCGCGATTGCGATCGCGCTGCTGTTCGTGGGGATGATCGGCGGCCCGTACATCGGCAAGCTCAGCCAGGTCCAGAAGAACGACAACTCGGCCTACCTGCCGAAGTCCGCGGAGTCGACGAAGGTCGACAAGGAGTCCGAGAGCTTCAACTCGGTGCAGACGATTCCCGGATTCATCGTCTACCAGCGCACATCGGGGCTGACGCCGGCCGACAAGGCCAAGATCGTCAAGGACGCGAGCGCGTTCCGCACGCTGCCGGGTGTGGCGGCCGACGAGGTCGCCGAACCGAAGTTCGCCGACGACGGCAAGACGGCCAACATCTCGGTGCCGCTGATCGGCAAGAACGGCAACGTCAGCGTCAACGGCGACGACCTCGTCAACGTCGAGAAGAAGGTCATCGCGACGGCCCGCGAGGGCGCGCCCGCGGGTCTGGCGATTCACAGTGCCGGGGCGGGCGGACTGCTCGTCGCGTTCATCGATTCGTTCAAGGGGATCGACGGCACCCTGCTGATCGCTGCCGTCATCGTGGTCATCGCGATTCTCCTGGTTGTGTACCGCAGTCCGGTGTTGTGGATCTTCCCGTTGCTGAGTTCGGTCTTCGCGCTCGGCGCGGCGGCACTGATCATCTACCCGCTGGCGAAGCACAACGTGCTCACCCTGAACGGCCAGAGTCAGGGCATTCTGTTCGTGCTCGTCCTCGGCGCGGGCACCGACTACGCGCTCTTGCTGATCAGCCGCTACCGCGAGGAATTACACAGCTACGACAGCAGGATTGCGGCGATGACGGCGGCCTGGCGCGGTGCCGCTCCGGCCATCGGCGCATCGGCGATCACCGTCATCCTCGGCCTGCTCTGCCTCACGCTCGGCGAGTTGAACTCCGACCGCAGCCTCGGCCCGGTCGCCGCGATCGGCATCGCGTGCACGGTCCTGGTCATGCTCGGTTTCCTGCCCGTGTTCATCACGCTGTTCGGACGCTGGGTGTTCTGGCCCCGCGTTCCCCACGTCGACCATCAGGCCGATGTGGCGACGCACGGCCTCTGGGGCCGCATTGCCCCGGCGATCGGCCGCAATGCGCGGCGCAGTTGGATCATCACCATGGTCGCGTTGCTGGCCTGCGTCGCGGCGATCAGTGGCCTGAAGACGGGCGGGCTCTCGGTCACCGACAGTTTCACCACTACGCCCGACGCGGTCGTCGGTCAGCGCATCTTCGACGCGACGTTCAACCAGGGCTCGGGCGCGCCGGCGGTCATTGCGCTCAACGCCGACCAGGTCGACGCGGTGATCGGTGCGGCGAAGAAGGTGCCCGGCGTCGACTCCGGGCCGGCCGCCGTCTGCGTCGAACCGGATTACGCCAAGATCGCGGCTCTGGCCAAGTCGGGTGCCCTGCCGCCGGGAGGCATCCCCACCAACCAATGCGTCCCGTCCGCGCTGGCCCTTCAGCCTCGTGACGGTCGCCTGCTCGTCGACGCCAACATCGTCTATCGCTTCGACACCCCGCAGGCGTACAAGACGATCACCGCTATCCGATCGGCGGTGCACTCCGTGCCGGGAGCCGACGCGCTGGTGGGCGGCGCCTCGGCGCGCAACTACGACACGAACCAGGCCTCGCGCCACGACCGCAACCTGATCATTCCCATCGTGCTGCTCGTCATCCTGGTCGTGCTCGGTGTCCTGCTGCGCGCGCTGGTCGCGCCGATCCTGCTGATCGTGACCGTCGTGCTCTCGTTCACCGCCACGCTCGGGGTCAGCGCGCTCGTCTTCAACCACCTGTTCCACTTCAAGAACGCCGACCCCGCGTTCCCGCTGTTCGCGTTCGTCTTCCTGGTGGCGTTGGGCATTGACTACAACATCTTCCTGATGACGCGCGTGCGTGAGGAGACGCTCGAGTTCGGGACGCGCAGCGGCATCCTGCGCGGATTGTCGGTCACCGGGCCGGTCATCACCTCGGCCGGCGTGGTGCTCGCGGCGACGTTCGCCGTGCTCGGAGTGCTGCCGGTCGTGTTCCTCAGCGAGGTCGGCTTCACTGTCGCGTTCGGCGTACTGCTCGACACGATCATCGTGCGCTCGATACTGGTGCCGGCGCTGAGCTACGACATCGGTAAGCGCATCTGGTGGCCGTCGCGACTTGCCCGCGGCGCCGACTGACCGCTCCGCACGTTCCCGTCCGCGCCACCGTTGACGCGACGGCCTGCTACTTGAGCAGGCGCGGGTCGATGCGTGTTTCGACGGCGGCGCCGTCGGGGCCGCGTTCGACGTGGTACGCGCCCTTGCCGTCGATTTCCGTGACCGCCTCGATCAACTCGGTGCCGTGATAGAGCAGGCCCACTCCGTCGTCGGTCGCGTACCCGGCCGGCAGCGTGCCGTCGGCGATCAGCGATTGGAACAGCGGCCGCCTCTGCTCCTCGGAGTCGTAGTGCACGCCGTTGGAGTAGGGCAGGAACGCCAAGCCGTTGGTGATCGCCCGCAGATCCGGGCCGAACGAGTCGGTTGTGCCGCCCGTGTGCCAGCAGATCGAGCCGGCCGACACACCGGTGAGCACCACTCCGGCGAGCCAGGCCTCGCGCAGCATCGAATCGAGGTCGTGCAGGCGCCACAGCGCGAGCAGTGCCGCGACGCTGCCGCCGTACACCCAGATGACGTCCTGCCCGAGCAGATGGCCGCGGGCGTCATCGACATTCGGCATCGGCACAAGGGAAAGGTGAGAGGCCAGGTAGCCGCGATGCTGCGCCGCCTCGTAGAACGCCGTGGTGACGACCGGGTTGTCGCCATGTGCTGTCGCCAGCAGGCAGATGCGCGGTGTGCGCCCGTCGACACCGGCGAGGTCGACGGCGTAGTCGGTAAGCGGCGCGAACTCCCACCGGACGCGGCGCCCCGGCGTGAGTCCGCCGGATGTGGCAAGGATCGTCGGCTGGTCAGCGGTCACGTCACGCAGGGTAGGACCTGCGCCTGGGATCGAGGCGCCCGGGCGGATTGTCTGGTCCGGGCTCGGCCGCAGGCCGGGCGCGGGCGGATCGTTCAACGCGGGTCGGGCGGGTATCGGAGCGGCGGCCGTGGGTCGGGCGACGGCGGACCGGGCTGCGGCGGTGCCCGGTGCCTACATAGTTCGGCCGGCCGTGGTTTGCGCTTAGGCGAAAGGAGGTTCGTCGGTCGTCGCGGCCTGCGACCAGTGCCGGCCGATCACCTCGGTCCGCTTGTGGTGCGCCTGCGCGGCCTGAAGGACCGCGGTGCCGAATTCGCGCCGCCGCCGTCCACATCCTGCGGCCGGCCGGATGAAGTCCTCGTCGCCCTTGCTGCGAACCAGAACGGCGGGTTGCCCGAAGTCTGGACCCGGCCTGGTCTGGAACACCCGCGCCCGCTGCCCGAGCGCGACCCGCGACACGTCACGCCAGGGGAGTTCGGTCTTCATCCAGTAGCGCCACCGCACGCCGTTGTCGTCAACCTCTGCCCAGGCGCTCACCCCGAGCAGCCAGACCGCGAAGGCGATCACATCGATGATGTAGAGGTACCAATAGCTCCAGTCGAGCGAGCCGGCGACGGCGGCCACGACCAGCCCGACCGTGACCGCCGCGTAGAGGGTCAACAGCGTCTGCAGCGGGCTGCTGAACAGCCGGGCGAGCACGGGCCGCCGCAGCCGGACCAGGGTGGTGGCGGCGTCGTCGGATTGCGAGTCTGCGCTTGGCTGCCGGGATTCGCCCTTGGCCGTCATCGGCTAGCCTCCGGAATCTTCGGCGTTCTTGTGCGCCTCGTCGGTCTGGCCGACGCCTTCCTTGCCCGCACCGAACGGAAGGCTCTCGGTGACCTCATGAAAATTGCCGAGTAGTGATTCGTGCAGTGAATGCTCGCCGCGCAGGAACTTGGTGACCGCGACGTTCGGTGGCCGGTAGCGGTTGTGGGCGATCGTCTTTAGCCCCTTGTTGCGCCCGGCGACCTGGCGCAGCTTGCCCCCGGCCCGGGCGATGTCCTTGCCGAGTTTCTCGGCCCGCTCGCTCATCCGGGCGAACTTCTGCGCGAACTTGCCCATCGACTTCATCAGCTTGCCGATGCGCAGCGCGAAGTTCTCGGCCTGGATGGTCGCGTCCAGGTCGGCGGCCACCAGGAACGCGCCGATGGACGCGCCGAAGGTGCACCACGACGAAGCAAGTGCGGCGATCGCCTCGATGACCAGTCGCCCGATGAATCCGGAGAGAGCGTCGTAGATGAGCCCACGTTCGGTGCCCACGAGGATGCCCGCGCACATGATGCCCTCGGCGGCGTGGTCGGCGTGATCGCCGGTGGCGTCGAGTGCGGCCGCGTAGTCCTTGGCCGCCTGGCGGTAGTTGTCGGCCGCGTGACCGTTCCAGGCGCTGACGTGGTTGACCGAGTCGGCGTACTCCTTCGCCGATTCGTGCAGCCGCTCCGCGATGTTCTGCCAGGTCGAGTAGATGGCGGTGATCTGGTGCGGGTCGCCGGTCACCATGTCGATCGGCTCGCGCAGGAAGTCGACGTGCTGCAGCAACCAGCCGACCCCGGCGCTGGCGATCGCGCCGAAGGGGTCCATTGCCATGCCGAGCGTGTCGAGTGCGAGCGATACGCCGTCGACGGTGTAGTCCCAGCCGTCGTGGTCCTGGGTCAGCGAGTCGATGTCGCCGACGAGACCGGCGCCATCGGTCCGTCCCGGTCCCTCGGCCTCGGCGACCAGCGGGTTAGCCATGGTGCGTCCTTCCGTGCTTGCGGGGGTGCGGTGTGCGGCTCAGCTGATCAGGTCGGAATGCAGCTTGGTGAGCGCCCCGTGGATGTCCTTGTCGACACCGGCGTACACATCGCTGTTGGACTCGAGCCCGTCGGCCATCGCATCGCCGAAGTCGGCGGCGCTCTTCACCAGCGAGCCGGCGTCGCCGAAGAACAAATGCAATGCCGGGATCAGGATGGGCGAGCAGATCAGCCCGTACGCGTCGACGCCGCCGATGCCTTCCTCGCTGGCCGCGTCGGCGGCCTGGTCGACGCCCTTGGCGATCTGGCGAGTCTGGCCGGCGTGATCTTTGAGCTGGTCCGGATCGACGATGAAGTGGGTCATCGGCCACCCCCCGCGAGGTCGTCGTCGCCTTCCGGGTCGGGCGGGATGGCGTTGCGCATCAACTGCAGGCTCGGCGAGTCCTCGCCGACGAGCTGGCTCATGATCGCTACTCCCTGCTCGGCGGCCTCGCGGCAGGCTTTGCCGTACGCGGCCATGATCGAGGACGACAGCTGAGCCAGTGGCACCTTGTCAGCGCGGGGGCCGAACCGGATCGAGCGCATGACGCCGCCCGAGCCGACCGTGACCGTGACCGCGCCGTTCGGCGACGAGGCGGTGGCCGTCGACTCGGCGAGTTCCTGCTTGACCCGTTCGGCGTCCGCCCGGAGTTTCGTGTAGCGCTCGGCCTGCTCGCGCATGTACTGCTCGGCCTGCTCCTGCGACCAGGAGGTACCAAGTGGCATCCGGGGACTCCCAACGTGCAATCACCCGGTTCGTCCGGGCCTGGCCGATCGACAATATCGTGATTGCACCGGTTGATTCCGGCCGAGGGGCGACTGGCTAGCACTGGTCTGGCGCCGCCTGTGGATAACTTTCGACGCCGTAATGCCCGGTTCGCCTAGCGTCTCGGCCATGACCTGGAAGGTGCCCGGCTATGTCGTCGAGGAGCTACTCGGCTTCGGCGGTTCGGGTGAGGTGTGGCGCGGCCACGTCAGTTCCACCGGCGATCCGGTCGCGCTGAAGCGGCTGCCGATCGGCGACGCCGCGCAGGTTCAGGCCGCGCGCGCCGAGGCGGCGCTGCTGTCCACCCTCGATCACCCGCACCTGATCCGCCTGCACGAACTGGTTCCGGTCGCGGACGCAGTGGTGCTGGTGCTCGATCTCGCGGCCGGCGGTTCGCTCGCCGACCTGCTGGCTCAGCGCGGGCGGCTCACGCCCGGCGAGGTCATCACGGCGCTCGCACCGATCGGGGCGGCGCTGGCGTACGCGCACAACGAGGGCGTCGTTCACGGCGACGTGAGCCCCGCGAACGTCCTGTTCTCGGCACCTGGCCTGCCGCTGCTGGCTGATCTGGGTGTCGCGCGGATCGTCGGCGACTGCGCACCGGCGCGCAGCACGCCCGCGTACGTCGATCCCGCAGTCGCGGCCGGATGCGCCCCCGGCGCCCCGAGCGACGTCTTCATGCTCGCCGCGGTTGCTCTACACGCCCTTACCGGCACGCCGATCTGGCGTGGCAACACACCGGACGACATGCTCGCGCAGGCCGCCTCGGGCGACATCGGCGATCTACACGAGCGGCTGACCGGCGTTCCGGACGATCTGGCGGCGGTGCTCGAGCGCGCACTCGCAGTCGAGCCGCATCTGCGCTGCAACGCCGCCGAATTCGCCCTCGACCTGCGACACAGTGGCGAGCCGATACCCGTCGAGCTCGCGGCCGGTCGTTCGCGCGAATCGCACCCGGCTGTCCACAGCGCCGATCCGGCCGACGCGAGGCCGGCTGACTCGGATCTCGACGATGCGCATCCGTCCGAAGGGCTGGCTGATCTCGCCCGGCCGATGTTCTCCCGGCCCGAGTTCAACGCGGCGGCGCCGGCCAGTTCTGGCCAGCTGACCCATGGCGTCCGCGCGGCGCTGCGTCCGGCTGTGCCCGACCGGCGACGTCGTCGGCACTCGCTGCGTGCCTATGGGTTCTGGCGTCGTCGCCGCGTCGCCTGCGCGATTGCCCTTGTCGTGGCGACTGCTGTCGTCGCCGGTGGCGGCGTGGTCTGGTCGAGGCACCGGACCGATGCGGCGCCGCGACCGGCCCCGGGCAGCAGCCGACCGGCCACACACGCGCCGGGCAGCCACACCAGGTCGGCGCCGCCCGATGCGCCGCGAGACGTCGACACGCAGGCAGCGGCGGTGCTTCGCAGCCTCGACGACGTGCGCGAGCGGGCGTTCGCGGCACGCGATGCGTCGTTGCTCACCCGGGTGTACCGAGCAGGGACGCTGCTCGCGCAGGATGTCGCGCTGCTCGAGCGAATCGTCCCTAGAGGATGCGGGCTGATCGGCGTACACACGGCCTATTCCTCGGTGCACGCGTCGGCTGCTCGCGGCCGGCTGATACTGACCGCCCGGGCCACCCTCGCTGCCTCGACGCTGACCTGCGGCGCGTCCACGTCGGGCACGGCCGCAGGCGAAGGGCCGACCGTGCTGCGCATCGAATTGGCGCCGCAGGCAGACGGGTACCGGATCGTGAGCCAGCAGAAACTGACCTGAACCGCCGTCCGTACGCCACCTTGGTGGGTGGCGCGACCAGCCCGAGCGGCGGTCAGGCGCCGGCCGGCGACAAGGTGGCGCGCAAGGCGTCGTCGAGCGTCTGGTGCTCGAAGCCGAAGCCGGCCGCAGAGAGGCGAGCCGGCAAGACGCGCTGGCCACCGAGTACCTCTGCGGAGAACTCGCCCAGAGCGATTCGCAAGGCGATCGCGGGGACCGGTATCACGGCCGGCCGCTTGAGCATTCGCGCCACTGCACTGATCAACTCGCTGTTGCGCACCGGGTTCGGCGCAGTGAGGTTGACCGGACCCTCGACATCGGACTCGATCAGGAACCTGATCGCGGACACCTCGTCGGCCAGCGAAATCCACGACATGAACTGGCGTCCACTGCCGAGCCGGCCGGCCACGCCGAGCAATGCGATGGGGCGCAGGCGCGCGAGCAGTCCACCGCGCCGGTCGAGGACGATGCCGCTACGCAGGTGCACGACTCGCGTTCCGGCCTGCCGGGCCGGATCGGCCGCGGCTTCCCAGTCGCGGCACAACTGCGCGACGAAGCCCGACCCGCAGGGCGCCGTCTCGTCCACGGTGCGATCGCCGGTGTCGCCGTAGTAGCCGATGGCCGACGCGCAGACGAGCACCGGCTTGGTGCCGCCCGCGGCGATCGTGCGCGCGAGTGTGCCGACGGAGTCGAGGCGGCTGGCCCTGATCGTCTGCTTGTAGGACGACGTCCAGCGCCGACTGCCGATGCCCGCGCCGGAAAGGCACACGACGGCATCGACGCCGCGCAGCGTTGCCGGGTCGAGGTCGGCCCGGCCGGGATGCCATTCGACCTCGCCGGCCTGGCGCGCCGGCCGGCGCACCAGGCTTCGCACGACATGGCCATCTGCGATCAGCGACTGCGCCAGCGCAGTACCGATCAGGCCGGATGCACCGGCAAGGACGACCTTCACGAGGTCAGGTCAGGCCAAGTGCGCGCTCGAAGTTGCCGGTCTCGAGCCGGGACTTGAGGGTGGCGAGGAACCGCGCCGCGTCCGCGCCGTCGACGATGCGGTGGTCGTAGGTCAGCGCGAGGTACACCATCGAGCGGATCGCGATCGTCTCGCCCAATTCCTCGTCGCTCACGACGACCGGACGCTTGACGACCGCGCCCGTGCCCAGGATGGCGACCTGGGGCTGATTGATGATCGGCGTGTCGAACAGGGCGCCGCGGCTGCCCGTATTGGTCAGGGTGAACGTCCCGCCGGAGAGCTCGTCCGGGCTGATCTTGTTCGTACGGGTGCGATCGGCGAGGTCGGCGATCTTGCGGGCGAGGCCGGTGAGGTTCAGATCGCCGGCATCGTGGATGACCGGTACGAGCAGGCCCCGGTCGGTGTCGACGGCGATGCCCAGATGCTCCGCGTCGTGGTAGGTGATGGTCTTCGCCTCGGTGTCGATCGAGGAGTTGCACGGCCGGGTGCGCCTTGAGTGCCTCGACCGCCGCGACCGCGAAGAACGGCAGGAACGACAGCTTGACGCCTTCGCGGGCCTCGAAGCCGGCCTTCGCCCGGTCGCGCAGCCGGGCGATCTTCGTGACATCGACCTCGACCACGGTGGTGAGCTGAGCCGAGGTCTGCAACGACTCGACCATGCGGGCGGCGATGGTCTGACGCAGCCGGCTCATCTTGTCGACGTGCCCGCGAACGCCACTGGCCGGCACCGGCACCGCACCGCCATCGGACGCCACGGCGGCTGGCGCTGCGACTGCTGGCGCCGGACTGCGGGCTGTGCGGCCTGCGCCTGCTGTGCCGCGGCCGCCTCGGCGGCGGCTTGCGCAGCCCGTTCGGCCGCCGCGACCACGTCGGACTTGCGGATCCGGCCGCCGACCCCGGTGCCCGTGATCTTGGTCAGGTCGACTCCGTGCTCGGTGGCGAGTTTGCGCACGAGCGGAGTGACGTACGTGCCGGCCGCATCGTCGTCGTCGACCGCTTCGACGTCGACGTCAGCCGATTGGCTGGCCGGAGCCGATTGGTCTGCTCGTGCCGGTTGCGTGGGGCTCGGTTGTGAGGTGCCCGGCTCCTGCGCCGGCGCCGGTGCCGGGGCGCCGAGGCCGCCGTCGGATGGCGGCGCCGCTGCGGGCGCCTGCGTCCGCGCGCTCTCAGGCTGCGGTGCCGGAGTGGCCTGCTGGGGTGGGGGATCGTACTGAGGCTGGGGCGGCGGAGCGTACTGCTGGGGCGGCGGAGCGTACTGCTGGGGCGGCGGAGCGTACTGCGGCGCGGCCGGAGGCTGGGCGGGCGCAGCGTACTGCTGCGGCGGTGGGTACTGGGCCTGCTGGAACTGCGGCGGCGCGGACTGCGGCGGCGCGGACTGAGCCGGCGCGTACTGCGGTTGGGGCGCCGGGGCGTACTGCGGCGGCGGCTGCTGGCCGCGCGACGGTTCGTCCGCTGCCGGCTGCGGCGGTGCCGCCTGCTGCGCGGGAGCAGCTTGCGCTCCGGGCTCGGCAGGCTCGGCGGGGGCTGCCTCGGCGGCCGGCTCAGCCGCGGGCTCGGCGGCGGGCGGCGCTGCGGACGAGGGCCCCGCGCCGTCGTCGCCGATCACGGCGAGTTCGACCCCGATCTCGACCGTCTCGTCTTCTTGCACCTTGATCGAGGTGAGGACACCGGCGGCCGGTGACGGAACCTCGGTGTCGACCTTGTCCGTCGACACCTCGAGCAATGGCTCGTCTGCGTCTACGTGGTCGCCCTCGCTCTTCAGCCAGCGGGTAACGGTTCCCTCGGTCACGCTCTCACCGAGACGCGGCATGGTCACAGAGACCGACATGGATGCGGGGCTCCTTCTAGGTCGACGTGCTTGGGCGTCAGTCGTGTACGTGCAGCGGCTTGCCGGCGAGCAGCAGGTGCGCCTCGCCGATCGCCTCCGACTGCGTCGGGTGCGGATGGATCAGCTGGGCGACCTCGCTGGGCAATGCCTCCCAGTTGTAGATCAGCTGAGCCTCGGCGATCAGTTCGCCGACCCGGTCGCCGACGATGTGCACGCCGAGAACCGGGCCGTCTGCCTGCGCGACGAGCTTGACGGCGCCCTTCGTCTGCAGGATCGCGCTGCGTCCGTTGCCGGACAGGTCGTAGGTAACGGTCTTGATCTTGTCAGCACCGTATTTCGCCGTTGCCTGGGGCTCGGTCAGGCCGACCGAGGCGACCTCGGGCGAGGAGTAGGTGATGCGAGGCACGCCGGCGTAGTCGATCGGCACGACCGGCAACCCGGCGATGTGCTCGGCGACCAGGATGCCCTCGGCGAAGCCCACGTGCGCGAGTTGCGGGTGGGCCACCTGCGCCATGGCGACGAGGTCGCCGACGGCATAGATGCCGGGCACGCTGGTGCGGCAGTACTCGTCGACGGTGACGAAGCCCCGGTCGATGGCGATGCCGGCGTCCTCGTAGCCGAGGTTCGCCGAGACCGGGCCGCGCCCGACCGCGACGAGCAGCAGTTCGGCCTCGAGTGTGTCGCCGCCTTCGAGGAAGACGCGCACCCCCGAGTCGGTGTGCTCGACGCGCTGGAAGCGGGCGTTGAGCTTGTAGCCGATGCCGCGGCGGCGGAACGCGCGCTCGAGCAGCTTCGAGTTGGCTTCGTCCTCGAGCGGGACGAGATGCGGCAGCGCCTCGACGATGGTGATGTCGGCGCCGAATGACTTCCAGGCACTGGCGAACTCGACGCCGATGACGCCGCCGCCGAGCACTATCGCGCTCGAGGGCACGTGGTCGAGTCTGCAGGGCGTGCTCGCTGGCGATGACCCGGTGACCGTCGAGTTCGAGGCCGGGCAGCGTGCGCGAGTAGGAACCGGTGGCGAGGATGACGTTCGCGCCGGTGTAGGTGGCCTCGCCCACGGTGACCTGGTTGGGGCCGCTCAGGCGACCCTCGCCCTCGACGATCTTGATGCCACGGCTGCGGATAAGACCCTGCAGGCCCTTGTGGTTCTTGTCGATGACGCCGTCCTTGTACTTGTGGACGCCCGCCATGTCGATGCCCTCGAAGGTGGCGTTGACGCCGAAGTGCGCGCTCTCGCGGGCCTGGTCGGCAATCTCGCCGGCGTGTAGCAACGCCTTGGTCGGGATGCACCCGCGATGCAGGCACGTGCCGCCGACCTTGTCCTTCTCGATGAGCACCACGGACCGGCCGAGCTCGGCGGCACGCAGCGCCGCGGCGTAGCCGCCACTGCCACCACCAAGGATGACGACGTCGACAGAGCCACCCGTGTTGCCCTCGTTGTCAGCCACGTTGCTTGTCTCCTGAACAGTTGTGGATTGCGCTCGAGTCCATCTTGGCATCCAGCGGCTCTCACGTGACACTCGGCGCTGAGCACACGCCTGGCCGCCGTCGCGTCCTACGACTTCCTATGCCTGGATGCAATCATTGGGTTTCAGTCCGGCTTACAGAAGCGACACCGGCGAGAACTCGTCGGCAGGTGAAGAAGGGGGAGCGGTGGGCCTGTTCGGTCGCCGAAGGAAGAATCGCCCAGGCACGGTGCGTAGTGCTTCGTCCACGGATATGGCGCATCTGTCGCAGTTCGCCAAGTCGCGCCCTGGCGTCGAGGCCTACCTCGAGCCGCGGACTGCGGTCACCGAGACCACCGTCGTACTCGTAGCGGCGACCGGTGAGTGGACGCGGCGACGGGTCGCCGGTGCCGATGGGGCGCGGGACTTCGCCAAGAAGCACAATGTTCCACTCTATGACGTCGGCGTGGTCGGCTATCCGCAGCGGATGCGCGACTGGACGGCGAAGCGTAAGGCGAACGGCGAGACCGGTCCACCTGGACTCTCCGGGCCCAAGGTCTAGGGCGCGCCGCACCGCCCCCAACCGCGGACGGGCATCACCACGGGTGGCGTGTCCGTCCACATCGGACACGGCCGGCCAGCAGGCTGACCGGCCAGTTCTTCCGACCTCAACGTCACCTGATGATGCGCCTCACGCTTGCGCGGCGGCGATGTCGGCGAGCGTCGCGATCAGCGTGCGCACGCCGGCGCCGGTTGCCCCCTTCGGCGTGTAGCCGTGGGCCGAGCCCGAGTTCCACGACGGCCCGGCGATGTCGAGGTGCACCCAGGGCAGTGCGTCGGGAACGAAGTCGGCGAGGAAGTGGCCCGCGACGAGCATCGATCCCCAGCGGTCGCTCGGCAGGTTGGCGATATCGGCCACGGCCGAATCCAGGCCGGGCCGCAGGTCGTCCGGCAACGGCATCGCCCACGACGCCTCGCCGGCGTTGTTGCCAGCGGAGACGACGCGGTCGCGGAAGGCGGGCTCGCCCATGGCGCCGATGACGCGGGTTCCGAGGGCCACCACCTGCCCACCCGTGAGGGTGGAGATCTCCATCAGATAATCCGGCGCGTCCTCGGTGGCGCGGACGATCGCGTCGGCAAGGATCACCCGACCCTCCGCGTCGGTGTCGATGATCTCCAGCGTCTTGCCGCCGCGCAGGGTGAGGATGTCGGAGGGCCGGTACGACGAGCCGGAGATCATGTTCTCGGCCATCGGCAGCGTGGCGACGACCTCGATCGGCAGCTTCAGGGCGGCGGCCGCGACGACGGCCGCAGCACCCGCGGCGGCGCCGCCCATGTCAGACTTCATCGCCAGCATCGTCGAGCCGGGTTTGAGGTTCAGCCCGCCGGTGTCGAACGTGATTCCCTTACCCACCAAGGCGATTCTCGCCCGCGGGCGCGCCGGGCGGTAGGCGAGCCGCACCAGGCGAGGGGGCCGGGCCGAACCCGATCCGACGCCGAGGATGCCGCCGTAGCCGCCGCGTCGCAGGGCCTTCTCGTCGAGGACCTCGACCTCGAGGCCGGCGGCCCGCCCCGTCTCGGCGACGCGCTCGGCGAAGGTCTGCGGGTAGAGGTCGTTCGGCGGCACGTTGACGAGGTCGCGGGTGAAGCTCACCGCGTCGGCTACGACCTGGGCCCGGCGCAGGGCCGCACGTGCATCCTTGTCGCGCGGATCATCCACGCCGATGCCGACGCGGCGCAATGCCGGCGGCTTCGCCTCGGACTTGTAGTCGGTGTAGGCGTATGAGCCGAACAGGGCGCCCTCGGCCACGGCGCCGGCGGTTGCCGTATCGCCGATCGTCACGTGCAAACGGGCCGTCGTGGTCGCAGCCCGCACGCCGGCGCCGACGGCACGACGCACGCGCTCGGCGTCGAGTCCGCCCTCACCCGCGGCGCCGAGCCCGGTCGCCACGACGAGCGGGAACGGGGCGAGGCCGAGCGTCGGGATCTTCACGACCTCGTCCGCCTTGCCGGTCGCGCCGACGGCGGTCAGCGCCGCCCGAAGGCGCCCGCCCATCGCTTCGTCGACAGGTCCCGCGCCGGGGGCGAGTTGCGGCCCGTCCGAACCGGAATGCACACCCACGACGACGGCCGCATCGTCGCGGATTTCGGAGCGGGGGACGAGCGAGACCGTAGGCATCCGGGCATGTTATGCGCATTGCTTTGCGCAACGCGTCCCCCGTGTGGGACGTGGGCGCCAGTGGCACTCGGTACGGTGCTCCGCGTGACCGAACTCCTGCGATCCCCCCTGCACGACCGGCATGTGGCCCTCGGCGCCAAGCTCGCCGACTTCGGCGGCTGGGAGATGCCCATCGAGTACACCGCCAGCGGTGGGGGTGTCCTCAAGGAGCACGCCGCCGTTCGCGAGGCGGTGGGCCTGTTCGACGTGTCGCATCTGGGCAAGGCGACGGTGCGCGGTCCGGGCGCGCGCGATTTCGTCAACGCCTGCCTGACGAACGATCTGGGGCGAATCGAGCCGGGCCGCGCGCAGTACACGCTGTGCTGCGATCCGTCCGGGGGCGTGGTCGACGATCTGATCGCGTATCTGGTCGCCGACGACGAGGTGTTTCTCGTGCCCAATGCGGCGAATACGGCCGAGGTCGTGCGCCGGCTCGCCGAGGCGGCGCCGGACTCGATCGAGGTCACGGGCCAGCATCAGCAGTTCGGGGTGCTCGCGGTGCAGGGGCCACGCTCGGCAGAGGTGCTCGAACGGCTCGGCCTGCCGTCCGACCAGCGCTATATGGCTTATGCCGACGCGGTGTTCGAGGGTCGTCCGGTGCGGATCTGCCGGACGGGCTACACCGGCGAGCACGGCTACGAACTGATCCCGGTCTGGGACGACGCCCCCGCGGTGTGGGACGCCCTCGTCGACGTGGTGCGCGAACTCGGCGGCATGCCGGCGGGGCTCGGCGCTCGCGACACGTTGCGCACGGAGATGGGTTATCCCTTGCACGGCCAGGATCTCTCGCTGTCCATCTCGCCGGTACAGGCCCGGGCCGGGTGGGCGATCGGCTGGAGCAAGGCCGACTTCTGGGGACGCGACGCCCTGGTCGCCGAGAAGCAGGCCGGGCCGGTGCGCACGCTGTTCGGCCTGGAGGCCCTCGACCGCGGCATCCCGCGTGCTCACCTGCCGGTGCTCGATGCCGACGGCGCGCAGGTCGGCGAAGTGACGAGCGGGACGTTCTCGCCGACGCTGAAGAAGGGCATCGGGCTCGCCCTCGTCGACACCGCCTCGGGGGTCACTGAGGGCGCCGAGGTCGTCGTCGACGTGCGCGGGCGGCGCTGCGTGACGCGGGTGGTCAAGCCGCCGTTCGTCGAGTCACACGTCCGCTAGGGCCGCATCACCGTTCGCGCCGCGGACCGTCCGGGCCGCGGCGCGAAGAACAGGCAGAGCCAGCAGCGCACCTGATCCATCGCCGGCCGGCACACCCAGGTCGAGGATCGGCTCCAGCCCGAGGCGCCGAAGGGCCAGGGCCTGTGCGGGTTCGGCGGTGCGTTGTCCGACCCGCCACCAGCGCACGCAACGCGGCTGCAGTTCCTGGGCCAGCAGCGCCGCCGCGGCCACGACCATTCCGTCGAGCAGCACCGGCGTGCGACGGGCGGCGGCGCGCAGCAGGAATCCCGTTATCGCGGCGATGTCGGCACCCCCGGCCGTCGCCAGTAGGTCGATCGGAATGGAGCGCACGGGCCAGGCACGCAGGCGGGCATCGCGGATCGCGGTCGCCTTGCGCATCCAGGTGTCATCGTCGATGCCGCTGCCGCGTCCGACGACCTTCACCGGTTCGGCGTTCGTGACGACGGAGACGAGGACGGCGGCCGACGTCGTGGAGCCGACGCCCACCTGCCCGGCGACGAGCAGGTCCGCGCCGCTGTCGATCTCCTCGTCCGCGACGCTGACGCCTGCGTCGACGGCGGCCAGCGCCTCGTCGGCGCTCAGCGCGTCCTCGCGGTCGATGCGCCCGCTGCCGCGCCGCACCCGATGGGCCGGGGAGCTGTCGTCGTCGACGGCAATGTCGGCTATCCGGACGGCGGCGCCGGCCAGTTCGGCGAGCACATTCACCGTGTTGCCGCCGGAGGTCGTGTCGCTGATCCACTGCGCCGTGGCGCCGGCCGGCATCGCCGACACCCCTGCTTCGGCGATGCCGTGGTCGCCGGCGAAGATCACCGTTCGGGCGCGTTCGAAGTCGATGGGCGGGAACTTCGCCTGAACGCCGCACAGCCACTCGGCCAGAGCGTCGAGCTGGCCGAGACCGCCGCGGTTCTCCCGGGCGTTCTGTTCGGCCTCGTGGTCGGGCCACGGGACATCGGCCGCGATGGTGCCCAGCTCGGTCATGGCGTTCATCTTGCCTGGCTAGGTTTGCGGAATGACCGGCGAGTACGAGCAGTTGCCCGACGCCCTTCCGGTACCGGAGGACGACGGTGCCGCCAGGCATCTGGTGGGCCTGGCCGTCCCGGACCTGCAGCTGCCGTCGACATCCGGCGGCACGGTGAATCTCGCGGCCCTGACCGCCACGCGGCGCGTCGTGTACTTCTACCCGAAGACGGGACGCCCCGGCGTCGCGCTGCCGCAGGACTGGGACCTGATCCCGGGCGCGCGCGGCTGCACACCCGAGGCGTGCTCGTTTCGCGATCACCACGACGAGCTGGCAAGACTCGACGCCGACCTGTTCGGAGTGTCGAGCCAGTCCACCGGCTACCAGGCCGAGGCGGTGCAGCGCCTGCACCTGCCGTTCGCGCTCCTGTCCGACGAACGGCTCGAGTTGGCGGATGCGCTGCGCCTGCCGACGTTCGAGGTCGAGGGCGAGCGGCTGTATCGGCGGCTCACCCTGGTGCTGCGCGACGGCGTCATCGAGCACGTGTTCTACCCGGTGTTCCCGCCCGATGCGCACGCCGACGAGGTGCTCTCGTGGCTCACTTCTCACCGAACGTGACGGACGCGTCCAACGCAGCCCGGCGCAGCGCGAGCAGTATCGCGGCCGACCACCAGCAGCGCCACCGCGGTGGCCACCCCACGCGGGATGTCGAAGCCCCCGGGTCAATCGCCGGTGCGGCTATGGTCGAACGTCACACGAAACGAGAGGCGGCGCGGATGAGCTGGACCTGGCGACTCGAAACGGCCGACGGGAGCACGCTGTCGGTGCCGTCGTCGCCGCCGCACGCCAGCCAGTCCGATGCGGAGAGCTGGCTCGGCGAGACGTGGCGAGAGCTCGCCTCGCAGGGCGTGGCCCAGGTCAGCCTGCTGCACGACGGCGAACTCGTCTACGGTCCGATGCCGCTGTCGGAGAGCTGATCGCCGAGGGCTGACCCAGCGTCGAGAGCCGGGAGCGGGCGGCAATCTGCCCAGCCAGGCCGGGCGGCAAGATACGCCTACTTGACCGAGCTACCCTGCGAAACAGGCGTAACCCGCGCCGCTCTGGCGGGGAGGTCGATATGGCTGTTCTCATCGCGCTGATCGCCGTGCTCTGTCTGGTGGGGATCTACCTCGCGCTCGGGGTGCGCGTCGTGAAGCAGTACGAGCGCGGGCTGGTGTTCCGGCTCGGGCGCGTCCTGGACGAGACCCGCGGCCCCGGCCTGACGATGATCCGGCCGGGTATCGAACGGCTTCGCAAGGTGAACGTCCAGATCGTGACGATGCCCGTTCCCGCGCAAGACGGAATCACCCGGGACAACGTGACGGTCCGGGTCGACGCCGTCCTGTACTTCAAGGTCGTCGACCCGGTGGTCGCCGTGGTCAACGTGCAGGACTACCGGTTCGCCATGCTTCAGGTCGCGCAGACGTCCCTGCGGTCGATCATCGGCAAGAGCGAGTTGGACGACCTGCTGTCCAACCGGGAGAAGCTCAATCAGGGCCTCGAGGTCATGATCGACAACCCGGCGCTCAACTGGGGCATCCACATCGACCGGGTGGAGATCAAGGACGTCGCGCTGCCCGAGTCGATGAAGCGCTCGATGTCGCGCCAGGCCGAGGCAGAGCGCGAGCGCCGCGCGCGGGTCATCTCCGCCGATGGCGAACTGCAGGCGTCGGAGAAGCTCGCGCAGGCGGCGGCCAGGATGGCCGACACGCCGGCCGCACTGCAGCTTCGGTTGCTCGAGACGGTTGTCTCGGTGGCGGCGGAGAAGAATTCGACGCTCGTGCTTCCCTTCCCGGTCGAGCTGCTCAGATTCCTCGAACATGCCCCGGGCCAAACTCGCCAATCGGCCGCGGCGACCGGCGCGGGTCCTGACGCGCCGCCGCCGCCGTCTCGTGCTCCGCTCGACGCTTCGAAAACCGATGCCGCGGGCTGATCCGCCCGGTGCCGCCTGCCAAATCGTTGTAATGGACACGCGGAAACGCCCCTACCGACAAGGCACAACGGGCTACCGTGAGTTGGTGGGCCTCGGAAGAACGCTGGCCTGCTCGGCCGGCTGCATCGTCACGCTCCTCGCGCCCGTAGTGCTCGGAGCGTGCAGTTCGAGTGCGCCGAAGAACAAGCCGAGCCGAGCGGTCACGACCGTCATCGTCACGGCGTCTCCGACCACGTCCGCCGCGTCGACCACTGCCGCGCCCAAACCGGTGACGCGCTTGCGTGGCACGTGCGAAACCGTGCTGACCAAGTTCGACGTCAACGACGCCCTCGGAGTCGAACTTCTCGGCAAGTCGGAATTCGTCATCGGGACGCCGGATCGCACGATCGGCCGGCTCGGCTACATCAACTGCCGGTACGGCGTCGGCCCGGGTGCTGCCGCGGTGCCGCCCGTCGAGGTCGGGGTGAGCCTGTACAACTCGGCGGCGCAGGCGGCGCGGCGGGCGGCCAGCACGGTCGACGACTATCGCAACAACGGGGCGGCCCAGGCTTCGGTGACGGTGGCCGGACACGAGGCCACGATCCTGTCCAGCACCAGGCCCGGGTTCGACATCCCGCTGCTCGTGGTCGCCTCTGGTCAGCGCACCATCGCGGTCAGCGTGGTCAGCCGACTGGTACCGGTCGCCACCCGCAACGTGATCATGGCCAAGATCGCCAGCCTCGTCGTTACCCGCACGGGCGGCTGACGGCGGTCGGCGGGCGCCCGCTCAGATCGGGTCGCCGACCTCCACCTGCGGGGCGGGCATCCGCCACCGCCGAGGCATGTACGCCCGGCTGCCCGCGTAGAAGGCGATCGACCACGGGCCCTCGCGCACACGGTCCAGACGCGACATCGCCACGTTCCGGATCCGCCGGCCGGTGAGGTACCACTCGATGACGATCGTGAACAGCAGTGCGATGACGGCGATGTTCAGGTACGGGATGAAGTAGCCGACGATCATCAACGGAAACAGGATCAGCATGTAGTTCGAGAGCATCCGGTGCGAGTCGACCCAGTCACGGGCGATCTTGCGTACCGGGCCCTGGTCCCGCTTGGGCAGTGCCGCCGGATCGCCGCGCCGCAGCGCTTCGCGAAACGCCTGATTGCTCATCTGCTTGCCGGGTGCCGCCCCGCTCGAACGTCCGCCCCTGGTCTGCTGCTTCTGCCACCGATACGCCTCTTTGCGGTTCTTCGGCGCCTGCACCGGGCCGCGTTGCGGGGACGTGTCGCGGCGCTTCGGGGTGGGTCGTCCCTTGCCGAGGGCGACGTCGGCGGACGGGTCACTGGCAGTCGTGTCCGGCTCCGGGACAGCGGTGCGGCGGCGTAGCGGCTTCACCTAGTCGAGAGTAGCGGTGGTCTGTGGCAGGGCGAGCATCCGATCCAGGGCGGTACGGGCATTCGCGGCGACCGGCGCATCGACGGTTATGCGATTGACCACTTCGCCGCGCACCAGTGACTCGAGCGAGTGCACCAGATGCGGTAGGTCGATGCGATTCATCGTCGAGCAGTAGCAAACCGTCTTCTCCAGGAACGCGATTCGCTTGTCCGGGTGCCGATCGGCCAGCCGCCGGACCAGGTTCAACTCAGTACCGACCGCCCACGAGGATCCGGCGGGCGCCGCGTCGAGCGTCTTGATGATGAATTCGGTGGACCCGACCAGGTCGGCCTTGAGCACGACGTCGTGACGGCACTCCGGATGTACCAGGACGTTCACGTCGGGAATCCGGGCCCGGATCTCGTCGACGTTGTCGGCCGTGAACCGGCCGTGCACCGAGCAATGCCCGCGCCACAGGATCATCTTCGCGTCGCGCAACTGCTGCTGGGTGAGCCCGCCGGCCGGCTTGTGCGGGTCGAACAGCACGCAGTCGTCGAGCGAGAGTCCGAGTTCGAGAACCGCGGTGTTGCGACCCAGGTGCTGGTCGGGCAGGAACAGCACCTTCTCACCCTGCTCGAACGCCCAGCGCAGCGCACGCTCGGCATTGGACGACGTGCACACCGTGCCGCCGTGGGCGCCGGTGAAGCCCTTGATGGCGGCCGACGAGTTCATGTAGGTGACCGGGATCGTCACGTCCGCCACGCCCGCGTCCGACAGGACGTCCCACGCATCGAGCACCTGCTGGCCGGTGGCCATGTCGGCCATCGAGCAGCCGGCCGCGAGATCGGGCAGCACGACCTGTTGCCGCGACGAGGTGAGGAGATCGGCGGACTCGGCCATGAAGTGCACGCCGCAGAAGACGATGTAGTCGGCGTCCGGCCGGGCCGCCGCGTCGCGGGCAAGCTTGAAGGAGTCGCCGGTGACGTCGGCGAACTGGATGACCTCGTCACGCTGGTAGTGGTGACCGAGGACGAACACCCGATCGCCGAGCGCCGCCTTCGCGGCGGTCGCACGAGCCACGAGGTCGGGATCGGACGCCGCCGGCAGTTCGCCCGGGCAGTCAACGCCGCGCTCGGATTGCGGGTCGGATCCGCGTCCCAGCAAGAGCAGTGCGAGTGGAGTGGACTGCGGCTCGGTGAACGTCACGTGCCCAATCTACGTATTCCACATGGCCGCGTGCTCCAATGTGGCGTCCTGCACGTCGTAAGGAGGCATAAGTGCTGCCGAGGCGGTTCGCGCAGTTCTCCCAGCCCGGTTGGGCGATCCTGCCCATGCGGGTGTTCCTCGGCATCGTCTTTCTCTACGCCGGGATCTCGAAGTTCGCCGACCGTCGCTTCCTGGACAGCTCCTCTCCGCTGTCGATCCACTCGACGGTCGTGGCGGTGCGCCACATCAGCCCGATCGGATGGGCGCTCGGCCCGGTCGTCGACCACAGCTTCGCGTTCGGCCTGTTCATGGCTTTCGCCGAGATCGCGGTCGGACTCGGCGTGCTGCTTGGGCTCTTCACCCAGGTGGCGGCCGCCGGCGGGATGCTGCTGTCGCTGTCGCTGTGGCTCACCGTCAGCTGGAACGCCGAACCATGGTTCACCAGCGCCGACGTGGTTTACCTCTTCGCGCTGACGCCTCTGCTGCTCGCAGGCGCGGCCGGCGTGCTGTCGGCCGACGCGTGGCTCGACGAGGCCAGACAGCGCCACCCGGGCGTCGAGGAGGATCGCACTCGGCGCGTCGTGCTTGCCGGCGGCGCCGCCCTGTTCGGAGTCGTGCTGGCCGGCGGGTCGGCGCTGTTTCGCAAGTCCGATTCGGCCGCTTCGACGCCGGGCGCGCTGCCGCCCACCACCACCCCGGTGCCGGAAAGCCCGGCGCCGGGCAGTTCGGCTCCAGGCACGGCCCAGAGCACGGCACAGAACACCGCACCGAGCACGGCCCAGAGCACGGCGGCGGGCCACGTGCTGACTAGCGCCTCCCAGGTGCCGGTCGGTAGCGGCGCCCAGGTTCAGGACCCCGTCAGTGGCCGCACGGAGTGGGTGCTGCAGCTACAACCCGGGGCATTCACGGCTTTCGACGCGACCTGCCCTCACCAGGGCTGCCCGGTGACGTTCGTCTCGCCGAGCGACGGCTTCGCCTGTCCGTGCCATGGATCGCGCTTCGACGCCAATGGCCACGTTCTTTCCGGGCCGGCGTCGTCGGACCTCACGGCGATTGCGGTGACAGTCGTCGGTGGCGAAGTCCGATCGGAATGATCTGCGCGCGTATGCTCGGGAATAGCTTCCTGGCCTGACCGGGTTGCGCCGAGGTTAATGATCCGCCCGTACACGACCGGGGAGTCAGATGTCTGCAACAGATACGACCACCGTTGAGCTGACCAGCGCGCCGCCAGAGGCGCCCGCCGCCGGACCGACGCTCACCGAAACGGCCGCGACGAAGGTGCGTGCGCTGCTCGAGCAGGAAGGCCGAGACGACCTTCGGTTGCGCGTCGCCGTCCAGCCGGGTGGTTGCTCCGGACTGCAGTACCAGCTCTTCTTCGACGAGCGGACCCTCGACGGCGACATCGACGTCGACGCCGGCGTCCCGGTGGTCGTCGACCGGATGAGCGCCCCGTACCTCGTCGGCGCCACGATCGACTTCACCGACACGATCGAGCAGCAGGGCTTCACGATCGACAACCCGAACGCCTCGGGTGGTTGTGCCTGCGGCAACTCCTTCTGCGGCTGACCGACCCACCCGCGCCCGCGGGCGTCAAGTTCACCGAAGAGATCTTCCGGTACGTCACGCGACGTGCCGGAGGATCTCTTTCTTTGTGCCGGCGCGAACCGAGATGCGTCAATCCCTATTGACAATGGATTTCATTTTGCGATTAGCTATTCGAGAGGGCGTCGCACCGGCCAACCCGGTCCGACCCGATCAGCTCAACGCAGGAGTCGTCCATGCCGCGCCGGTCCGAAGCGACTGCAATAGCCGCAGCATCACCGGCGACCGCCGTCGATACTGAGCCGGTGAGCGACCCGCCCCAGCATCGCGATGCGGACGGCGCCGCAACGGTGGTGTCGATGAATCGGATCGCGGCGACGATCGGCGGCCGCACGATCTGGTCAGATGTCACGCTCGAGGTCCGCGCCGGCGAGTTTGCGGCGGTGCTAGGCCCGAACGGGGTCGGCAAGTCCACGTTGCTCAAAGCGATTCTCGGGCTGCAGCCGATCAGCGCGGGGGAGTTGCTGGTGCTCGGCGCGCGGCCGGGACGGCACAACGCGCGCGTCGGCTACCTGCCGCAGCGGCGGGCGTTCGACCCGGCGACGCGGGTGCGTGGCATCGACATCGTCCGCCTCGGCTGGGACGGCGACCGATGGGGCACACCGCTGCCCGGCCGGCTGTCGAGTCGGCGTTCTCGCGCTGCGCGCGACCGGGTCGAGGAGGTCATCGCGCTGGTCGGCGCGCAGAGCTATGCGAGTCGTCCGATCGGGCAGTGCTCGGGCGGGGAACAGCAGCGTCTGCTCATTGCCCAGGCGCTCGTCCGGCGCCCGGACCTGCTCGTGCTCGACGAGCCGCTCGACAGCCTCGACGTCACCAACCAGGCATCGGTCAGCGCCTTGGTGCAGTCGGTGTGCCGCACCCAGGGCGTCGCGGTGATGCTCGTCGCGCACGACGTCAACCCGATCCTGCCGTACCTGGATCAGGTCATTTACCTCGCGCACGGCGGTGCGGTCATGGGCCCGCCCGAGCAGGTGATCACTGCTGACACGCTGACCATGCTCTACGGCACGCCGATCGACGTGCTGCGCGACCGCGCCGGTCGCCTGGTCGTCGTCGGCCAGCCCGACACGCACACCCACCACCGGGCACCGGTATGAGGCCGCGCACGAATCCCCGCGAGCGGTCGTGAACGCCGGCCTCAGTTGGAACGTCGTCGACGATGTGCAGCAGTTGCTCAGCTTCCACTTCATGCTCAATGCGCTGCGCGCAGGCACGATCGTGGCCGTTGTCGCCGGTGCGATCGGCTACTTCATGGTGCTGCGCCGGCAGGCGTTCGCGGGGCACACGCTGGCGTTGATCGGTTTTCCCGGCGCGGCGGGCGCCATCTGGCTGGGAATCAGCGCCGCCTTCGGCTATTTCGGGCTCTGCATTGCCGGCGCCCTGGTGATCGCGGCGCTGCCCGGTGGCGGGCGGGCCACTGCCGGGTCGGGCGGTGCCGGCGGTGCCAGCGAGGAGTCGGCCGTCGTCGGCACGGTGCAGGCGTTCGCGCTGGCTTGCGGATTCCTGTTCGTCAGCCTCTACAAAGGTTTCCTCAACGGCCTGAACAGCCTGCTGTTCGGCACGATCACCGGCGTCACCGACGACCAGGTCGTCGTGCTGCTCGTCGCCGGCGCGGCCTGCCTGGCCGTGCTCGTGGCTCTCGGACGCCCACTGCTGTTCGCGAGCGTCGACCCGGATGTGGCGCGGGCGCGCGGCGTACCCGTGCGCCTGCTGAGCGCGTCGTTCCTCGTGCTGCTGGCGATCGCCGCCGCGGGCACCAGCCAGGTCACCGGGAGCCTGCTGGTCTTCGCCCTGCTGGTCGCCCCGGCCGCGACCGCGAGCCGGCTCACGGCCCGCCCGGCCGCCGGGCTCGCCCTGTCCATCGCGATCGCCCTGCTGGTCACCTGGGTCGGTGAGGGCATCGCGTTCTTCTCGCCGTACCCGATCGGGTTCTGGGTGACGACGCTCGCGTTCGGGGCGTTCCTGCTCGCGAGCGCGTACCGCGCGGTGGTGGACCGGTTCGGCCGCGTCGGTCGCAACGAGCGGCCGCCGGCCGAGGTCTCGGCGTGACCGCGCACGCGGCCGGCCCGCTCTCGGGTGTGGCCAACATGCTGTCGCACCCGTTCATCCAGCACGCGTTCGTGGCGGGCACGGCCATCGCCCTACTGTCCGGGCTGGTCGGCTACTTCGTGGTGCTGCGCGGGCAGGTGTTCGCGGGCGACGCGCTCTCCCATGTCGCCTACGCCGGGGCGTTGGCCGCGTTGGCCGCCGGGGTCGACCTGCGATTCGGGCTGTTCGCGGCCACCGTCGCGGTCGGTCTCGCTCTGGGCCTGCTGGGCGGGCGGGGCGTCGCCGACGATGTCGTCATCGGCACCACGTTCGCCTGGGTGCTCGGTCTGGGCGTGTTCTTCCTGGCGATCTACACCAACCGCGCCAGCACCGGAAACGGCGCGGCGAACGTCAACGTGCTCTTCGGCTCGATATTCGGCATCAGCCGGGGAGCGGCCCTCGCCGCGGCCGCAATAGCCGCCGGGCTGATCCTCGTGCTGCTCGCGATCGCCCGCCCACTGCTGTTCGCCAGCCTCGACCCGGCGGTCGCCGCCGCGCGCGGTGTGCCCGTCCGGCTGCTCGGCCCGCTCTTCCTGGCCATCGTCGGGGCGAGCGCGGCGGAGGCCAGCCAGGCCGTCGGCGCCCTGCTGCTGTTCGGGCTGCTCGCCGCTCCGGCCGCCGCGGCCCAGCGCCTGACCGTCCGGCCGTGGCGGGCTTTCGCCCTGTCCGGACTGCTCGCCGTGCTCGCCATGTGGGCCGGCCTGAGTCTGGCCTACGCGGCGCCGAAGTTGCCGGCCAGTTTCGCGATCATGACGTTCGCCACGGCCGAGTACGCACTCGCGGCCGTGTACAGCGTCGTGCGCTCGCGCGGTGCCGGTCGGCGGACGGCATTCGCCTGACGGGCTAGTGGCGCCGGCTGGACCGGCTGGGCCGGCGGGCCGAATGCTCGGGGCACAGCCCGAACACCTCGATCGTGTGGCTGATCTCGGTGTAGCCCGCCGCTGCCGCGACGCGGTCGGCCCAGGTCTCGACCTCGGGGCCGCTGACCTCGACGCTTCGCCCGCACACCCGGCAGACGAGATGGTGGTGGTGGCCCGCCGGCTCTCCCTGCGCCGTCGTGCCCGTACCGCACAGGCGGTACTGCGACTCGCCTTCGGCGCTGTGCACGACGTCGGCGTTGCCGCGCTCGGCGAGTTGATTGAGGTGGCGGTACACGGTTGTCAGGCCGATCCGATCGCCCCGGCGGCGCAGTTCGGCGAACAGATCCTGCGCGGTCCGGAATCCGTCGGCGTCGCGCAGGGCAGCCTCGACCGCGGCGGCTTGGCGGGTATTGCGAAGTCGCCCGGTGGGTCGGCTGGCCGCCGGTTCTACCGTGTCGTGCTCGGCTCTCATCCGGAGATCTCCTCGGCGTGGACGACCACGGCGAGCGGTTGCATCGGCCGGCCCAGATGCGGCCGCCCGGGTGCCTGATGCGTGGCGCTCACCCGTCGCACATTAACAACTGCCGGTGAGTTCTGCGGTCTCGCGGACACCCGGCGGGCGATGCCGCGCCGCTGACGCAGCAGTCTTGCGACATTGCCATTGCCAGTCGCGTGAATCTGGACAAACTCCGGCCGTATCACGTCCACCCATACCCGACCTGACGGACGCCTTTTCGGTTTCGTGGACATCATTAGGTAGCGTGCCTGCCGTGCCCGTACTCGTGAGCGGTTCAATCGCGTCCGATCATCTGATGCACTTTCCCGGCAAGTTCAGCGAGCAGTTGCTTGCTGAGCATCTGCACAAGGTGTCGCTCTCCTTCTTGATCGACGACCTGGTCGTGCGCCGTGGCGGAGTGGCACCCAACATCGCCTTCGGCATGGCCCAGCTCGGCGAATCCCCGGTCCTGATCGGGGCGGCCGGCCACGATTTCGGCGAATACCGCGAATGGCTCGAGGGCAACGGGGTCGACTGCGACTCGGTCTACATCTCGGCCGACCACCACACGGCGCGGTTCGTGTGCACGACCGACGAGGAGATGTGCCAGATCGCCTCGTTCTATGCCGGCGCGATGAGCGAGGCCCGAAAGATCGAGCTTCGCCCGGCGATCGAGCGCACCGGCGCCAGCCTCGTCCTGATCAGCGCGGACGACCCGGCGGCGATGACCCGGCACAGTGCCGAGTGCCGCGAACTCGGCTACCGGTTCGCCGCCGACCCGTCCCAGCAGATCGCCCGGATGAGCGGCGACGAGCTCAGCGACCTCATCGACGGCGCGAGCCTGCTGTTCACCAACGACTACGAGAAGAGCCTGCTCGAGTCCAAGACGGGCCTGTCCGATGCCGAGGTGCTCGCTCGCGTCGAGGTGCAGGTGACCACGCTCGGCTCGAAGGGTGTCGAGATCCGCGGGCGCGACCTGCCGACGGTGCACGTGCCCGTCGCGCGCGAGCACGCGAAGGTCGACCCGACCGGCGTCGGTGACGGGTTCCGCGCCGGCTTCCTCGCGGCGCGCGAGTGGGGCCTGCCGTGGGAGCGGGCGGCTCAGGTCGGCAGCCTGCTCGCCACGTTGGTACTCGAGAGCGCCGGCGGGCAGGAGTACGAGGTCAAGAAGGCCAACTTCACCGAACGGCTCGCCGAGTCCTACGGCGACGACTGTGCCGCGGACGTGCTGCCCTATCTGGGCAATATCGACTGAGGCGGGCCGGCCTACAACTGATCGGGCCTACAACCGGACGGGATAGACCGGCTCCGGGATCTGCGGGTGGATGCGGTCCTCGACGAAGATCCCGTGCCAGACCAGGAAGACGAGCAGGGTCCAGATCTTTCGCGAGTAGTCGATCTTGGCCTCGCGGTGCGCGTCGAGCAGGCCGAGTGCGGCGTTGCGGTCGACGAGTTCGTCGGCCTGCGACTCGGTGATGATCGCCCGCGCCCAGTCATACATCTCATCGCGCAGCCAGTGCCGGATCGGGACGGGGAAGCCGAGCTTGGCCCGATTGAGCACGTGCGGCGGGACGATGTCCTCAAGGGCCCGCCGTAGCGCGTACTTCGTCGTCTCCTTGGTGAGCTTCTCGCGTGTCGGTATGGACGAGCCGACGCCGAATACCTCGACGTCGAGAAATGGCACACGCAGTTCGAGCGAGTTGGCCATCGTCATCTTGTCGGCCTTGACGAGGATGTCGCCGCGCAGCCACGTGAACAGGTCGACGTACTGCATCCGCGTCGAGTCGTCCAGATGCGTCGTGGCGCGGTACAGCGGCGCGGTCACGTCCATGTAGGAGACGGAGGGGTCGAACGTGCGCAGCAGGCCCTGCATCTCATCGGGACGGAAGATGCGCGCGTTGCCGTAGTAGCGCTCCTCGATGTCGATCGAGGCCCGGCGCAGCAGGTCCTTCCCGCGCATGCCGGCGGGCAGTTGCTCGCCGATGCGGCCCAGGCCACGGCGAAACGGCTTCGGTGTGCGCTCGAACGCGCGCAGGCTGATCGGCTCGCGGTAGATGGTGTAGCCGCCGAACAGCTCGTCGGCGCCCTCGCCGGACAGCACGACCTTGACGTGTTTGCGCGCCTCGCGGGCGATGAAGTACAGCGGCACGAGCGCTGGGTCGGCCACCGGATCGTCGAGGTACCAGACGATCAGCGGCAGCGTGTCCATCATCTCCTGCGGGCTGACCACCTTGGTGATGTGCTCGACGCCGATCGCCGCGGCCGACTCGGCGGCGACGTCGATCTCGGAGAAGCCCTCGCGTTCGAAACCGGTCGTGAACGTCAGCAGTTTCGGGTTGTGCCGTTTCGCCAGCGCGGCAACGGCGGTGGAGTCGATGCCACCGGACAGGAACGAGCCGACCGTGACGTCGGCGCGCATGTGCTTCTCGACGGAATCCTCGAGCACCTCGGTGATCTCGCGGTACAGCTTGGCCGAGTCGTCAACTGTCCGGATCGCGAAGTCGGGATGGAAGTAGCGGCGGAACTTCGGCTGCTCGCCGGCTCGCATGGTGAAGTACGTCCCGGACTCGACGCGGCGGATCCGGCTGTGCATCGACGCGGGCTCGGGAACGTACTGCAGGGTCAGGTAGTGCTGCAGCGCGCCGTGATCGAGGTCGGCCTCGGTGCCGGGCGCCGCGACGTGCAGCAGCGACTTCTTCTCGCTGGCGAAGAATGCGCCGCGCGCGTCGATGTAGGAGTACAGCGGCTTGATGCCGAACCAGTCGCGCGCGCCGAACAGCACGCGTTCCTGCGAGTCCCAGATCAGGAACGAGAACATGCCGCGCAGTTCGCGCACGACCTTCTCGCCGAGGTAGTGGTAGCCCGCGACGATCGCCTCGCCGTCGCCGTCGGTCTCGAACATCGCGCCGAACTCGCGGGCCAGTCGCTCGCGCAACTCGATGTAGTTGTAGATCTCGCCGTTGAAGATGAGGTGATAGCGGCCGTTCAGGTAGGGGAGCGGTTGATGCGAGTGGTCGATGTCGATGATCGACAGGCGGCGAAAGCCGATCACCACGTCGTCGTCGGACCACACGCCGCCCTCGTCCGGGCCGCGATGGCGCATGCACACCAGCGAACCCTCGATATCGGCCTTGACGCTCGCGGCATCGCCATTCGCGGACAGGAATCCGATCAGCCCACACACGCGGCCCAGTATCCCCGACGGGTGCCGGGCTGCTCGCCAGTGGGCAGATCCGCGCGACCGGCGGCTAGTGCAACCGGCGCACCGTATAGGCCGGCGTGCCGTCCGGGGCGCTCGATTCGCCCACGTTCTCGTGTCCGCGCATGCGGCACCAGGCCGCGATATCCGGGCGCGCCGCCGGATCGTCGGCCTCGACCGTGATCGTCGCGCCGATCCCGACGTCGCCGATGTGCCGGGCCAGATCGAGGATCGGCAGCGGGCACCGCCGGCCCCGGCAGTCGAGCCTCACAGGCCCGCCGCGCCCAGTTCGTCGCGGACCTCGGCGACCACGCCGGGCAGCACCGCGAGGAACTGCTCGACGTCGGCCTCGGTCGTCGCATGGTGCAGCGAAACCCGGACATTGCCTGACGTCAGCGCCCCCATTGCGACGAGGACGTGCGACGGTTCGAGCGTCGACGACGTGCACGACGAACCCGACGAGACTGCGAATCCGCGGCGATCGAGCCCGGTGAGCAGCGCCTCGCCGTCTACATAAAGGCAGGAGAACGTGACGATATGGGGCAGTCGGCGACGTCGGATCGCCGAGCACCTCGACGTCGGGCACGGTGGCAGCGACCGTATTGCGGATCCGGTCGATCAGCGCCGACGTCCGGGCCGCCTCGGTGTGCTGCGACGCGCGCACGGCCCGCAGCGATGCCGCTGCAGCCACGATCGCGGGCACGTTCGGTACGCCGGGGACGCGGCCCGACTCGCGGTCGTCGGCGGGATATGGCGACGTCCAGCGCGTACCGGTGCGGACCGCCAGAACGCCGACGCCCGGCGGACCGCCCCACGTGCGCGCGTCGGCGGCCAGCGCCGACCACCCTTCGGGCACGTCGGCGTGGCCGAGCGTCTGGGTCGCGTCGACGATGAGCGGCAAGCCGGGCAGGGCGGTCGCGATCTCGCTGACGGGTTGCGTCGTGCCCACCTCGTGATTGGCGGCCTGCAGGGCGGCTGCGGCGACACCCGCCCGGCCGGCTGCCTCGACGAACTCGCCCGCGTCGACCCGGCCGAGGCTGTCGACGCCGACCGCATGCGCCTTGCCGCCAGCAGCGACGTGTGCCTCGGCGGCGTGCAGCAGCGCCGAGTGCTCGACCGCGGAGTGCACGAATACCTCGCCGCGGCGCCGGTTTGCGGCCAGGGTGCCCAGCGCCGCCGCGTGCAGCGCCGTGGTGCCACTCGGCGTGAAGCTCACCTCGTCCGGCCGCGATCCGATCGACTCGGCGACGGACTCGCGCGCGGCGTCGAGCAGCAGGCGCGCGCGCCGGCCGGCACCGTAGAGGCGGCCCGGGTCGGCCCAGCCGTCGTCCAGCGCGGCGATCAAGGCCTCCCGCGCCACCGGATGCAGCGGCGCGCCCGAGGCGGCGTCGAGGTAGCCGGACACGACATCACGGTAGCCACCGCCCGGGCGCGGTCCAGGTGGATGCCGTGATCGCCCCGGGGGAATCGGGCGCGGCACGGAGCCGATCGGGCACCCCTCGCCGGTCGGGACGGGGTGGTCCAGTACGCTCCGATCGGCCCCCGAAGGGGCCGTAACAAGGCGTGGAAAGGTGGTTGCGGTGCGGCGCAGGCGATGGGCTCGGGCAACCCGTGTCAGCCTGCTCGTCGGTTCGCTCGCCCTCCTGCTCACCGGCTGCTCGTCCAGTGACGTCGAGAAGAAGCTGCGCTTCGGCTGGCCGACCGGGGTAACCAAGCAGGCCGAGAAGATGCGCGTGCTGTGGACCTGGTCCTCGGTCACCGCGTTGCTTGTCGGCATCCTCGTCTGGGGACTCATCTTCTGGGCGTGTGGGCGCTACTACCGCCGCAAGGGCACCGCGGATCTGCCCAAGCAGACCAAGTACAACCTCCCGCTCGAGTGGGCCTACACGATCACGCCGTTCCTGATCATCGCCGGGCTGTTCTACTACACCGTCGTCACCGAGAACTACGTCGACAAGCGGACGAAGAACCCCGACGTCACGGTCACGGTCGACGCGTTCAAATGGAACTGGCAGTTCGAGTACGACCAGAATCACGGCACGGCCACGAACTACCCGGGCGTCACGCCGGCGCAGGCGTTGTCGACGGTGGGCTCGTCGTCCGAGATCCCGATCCTGGTGCTGCCGCGCGGTGAGACGGTCCGGTTCGTCGAGCATTCCGAGGACGTGATCCATTCGTTCTGGGTGCCCGAGTTCCTGTTCAAGCGGGACGTCCTGCCGTTCGGTACCGACAGCACGAGCCGTGACAACCAGTTCGAGATCACGGCGACGTCCAACGGGCATTTCGTCGGCCGCTGCGCGGAGTTGTGCGGCACGTACCACTCGCAGATGAACTTCGAGGTCCGCGTCGTCGACCCGGACAAGTTCGCCCAGTACCTCGATGCGCTGGCCGCGATCGGCCCGGTTGATCCGGCGCGCCAGTCGCGGGCACTGAGTGCCATCGGTGAAGCTCCCTACGCCACGACGACGTACCCGTTCAATACGAGCCGTGCTTCGCGGCAAGAGTCGACGAAGTCGAATTAGGGTCTGCGATGAAGATCGAGGCACGTGTCTTCCTGTTCATAGCGGTGTTCTGCTGGGTGATCGCCGGCGTCTACGGGTTCTGGTCGAACAAGACAGACGGCCACGTCGAGGTCGCCGGGCTCGCCGCGCTGATCCTCTCCGGTGGGCTGTGCAGCATCGCCGGTTCGTTCTTCTGGTTCGTATCGCGACGGATCGAGCCACGCCCGGAGGACCGCGCGGACGCTGAGATCGCCGAAGGTGCCGGTGAACTCGGCTTCTTCAGCCCGGGCAGTTACTGGCCGCTCGGCATTGCCCTGGCCGCGACCGTCGCCGGCGCGGCGTTGGCGTTCATGCAGATCTGGCTGCTCATGATCGGGGTCGCCGGCATCCTGGCCACCGTCGGCGGCTTGCTGTTCGAGTACTACGTCGGCGGTCGCCGGCCATTGTCCTGAGACGGGGCCGCTTCACTTCCTACTGCCTCGCTCACCGGCCGGTTGCGCGCCTCCCACCGTCCGGTGCGTCGCCGCGCGTTGCCCTGTCGGGCACCTGAACCGCGGCCCTTTCGGCGTGGGCGCGTCTAGCGCCCGCATGCGTGGGCGAGTGTGCCGGCGCGCATACGTACGCGGGTGTGCGCCGTCCGCCTAGGCGTGTGTGCTCCGCCGTATATGTGCGCGAGTGTGTGCGCCGCCCGCCTACGCCAAGGGTGTGGCGCCGCCCGCCTACGCCAGGGTGTGCGCCGCCCGTTTAGGTGCGCGAGCGCGCGGCGCCCCGGCCTGTGCGAGCGTCGTCCACCGTCGGCCTCACCGCCCGCGCGAGTGGCCCGTTCACCGTCGCCCACACTGTCATCGGGTTGATGGCGACGGTCTGCTCGACCTTGTGTGCCAGGCCGTCGTCGGCATAGGGCACCGGTCACCCTGTTGAGTGGTGCACTAGCCGTTGAGTGGTGCGCTACAAGGCACCACTCAACGGACAACGCACTCACTCGACCGAGAGCTGGCGAGAGGGATCTACACGTGCTGGCCTCGGCGCCCGCACGCGTGTCGGCGCCGGCTGAGCGCATTGGTGTGCGCCCCGGCGGGCAGTGCTCACGTGCGGGCCGCCGCCGCGCCGCAAGCCCATAGGGACGCCAATCCGAGTGTGACCCAGTTCGGAGACCTTAGGGCCAGCGGTCAGCTCTACTCGCCGCGAACTGGGTCAGTCGCCGAGGGTCGGTCGGGCGCCGCGCACAGTCAGCGGTCCGCGGGTGAGCTCGGTCGGTGGACGAGCGGTCAGTCGGTGAGCTCGGCGTGGCGCCCGGACTCGGGTTCGGCCTCGGCGGCCTCTAGCTCATCAAGTGCGGCCTGAAGCTCAGGCTTCTCCTTGACGGGGTAGAAGAACCCGCGCATGTGGGTCAGCTGGCCCTTGCCCAGCCGGTTCATGCGCTTGGGGACGGCCGTCCCGGCGTACGTCAGCTGTCCATGGCCGTGCTCGTCGACCGGCCCGAGAGGCTGATGAACCTCGATGAATTCACCGGACGGGAGCCGCTTGATGATGCCGGTCTCGACGCCGTGCTCGAGCACCTCACGGTCGTGACGCTGCAATCCGATGCAGAGCCGATAGGTGATGACGTAGGCGAGTGGCGGCAGAATCAGGGTGGCGATGCGCCCGCCCCAGGTCATCGCATTCAGCGAGATGTCGAACGCCTTCGCGATCAGGTCGTTGCCGCCGGACACGAACAGCACGAAGCAGAACGTCAGCGCCATCGCACCAAGGCTGGTGCGAACCGGCACGTCACGTGGTCGCTGCAGCAGATTGTGTCTAGCCCGGTCCTTGGTCAGCTTTGCCTCGAGGAACGGGTACGCCGCGGCCATGCCGATCAGCACACCGGGCAAGATCACGGTCGGCCAGAACAGCGCCGGAATGGTGTGTCCCCACAGGCGAATCTCCCATGACGGGAACAGACGGGTGGACCCGTCGAGCATCGCCATGTACCAGTCCGGCTGCGAGCCGGAGGAGACCTGTGCCGGGTTGTACGGCCCGAACAACCAGACCGGGTTGATCTGGGCCAGCCCACCCAGGGCCGCGAGCAGGCCGAACACGATGAAGAAGAAGCCAGTGGCCTTGGCGGCGAACGTCGGGAAGAAGCGATGGCCAGTAACCGTCGCCTCGGTCTTTCCCGGCCCGGGGAAGTCCGTGTGCTTCTGCCGGATCATGAATGCCAGGTGGGCACCAATCAGGGCGGCCAGAATCGCCGGGATCAGCAGCACGTGGACGATGTAGAGCCGCCCGACGATCGCGGTGCCCGGGAAGGCGCCGTCGAAGACCAGGAACGACGTCCACGTGCCGATCAGCGGGATCGACAAGATGATCGCATCGGCGATGCGCAAACCCGTGCCGGAGAGCAGGTCATCGGGCAGCGAGTAGCCCGCGAATCCCTCGACGACGCCGAGCACGAGCAGGGTGAGCCCGATCAGCCAGTTGACCTCGCGGGGCTTGCGGAAGGCACCGGTGAAGAACACCCGGAGCATGTGAATGAGCATGGCCGCGATGAACAGCAGGGCGGCCCAGTGGTGGATCTGGCGGATGATGAGGCCGCCGCGCACGTCGAAGGAGATGTGCAGCGTCGAGGCGTAGGCCCGCGACATCTCGACACCGCGTAGCGGGACGTAGCTGCCGTTGTAAACGACGTCGCCCATCGAGGCGTCGAAGAAGAAGCTGAGATACGTGCCGGTGAGCAGCAAGACGACGAACGAGTACAGCGCGATCTCGCCCATCATGAACGACCAGTGGTCCGGGAAGACCTTGTTCAGCTGCTTGCGCAGCGGCGCGGCGATCTGAAAGCGCTCCTCGACGAACACGGCGGTCTTGCCCGCCGGCGTGCGAGGGCCGCTGCCGCGTCGTACTGGTGTCTTCGCTGTGGTCATGAACGCTCCCAGAAGCCCGGGCCGATCGGCTCTTGGTAGTCCTGCGGGGCGACGAAGTACTGAACGCCGTCGACTACCTCGACGCCCAGCTTCAGTTTAGGCAGGCTTCGCGTAGCTGGCCCGAAAACCGGCTTCGCGTCCTCGAGCACCTCGAACTGCGACTGGTGGCACGGGCACAGCAGGCGAGTGGTCTGCTGTTCGTACAGCGACGCCGGACAGCCTGCGTGTGTGCAGATCTTCGAGTACGCGACGAAGTCCTCCCAGCCCCAGCCGGCCTGCCCCTTGCGGGCCTTGACGAGTTTGCCCTGACCGGGACGCAGCCTGATGATCAGCGTGGGGGAGCTGGCCGACCTGATCCCGCCGGGCACTCCCGGGAACACGGTGGCCAGGCCGCCCGCCTGGATGTCGTTCGGGCTGACCCGCCGGCCGTCGGAATACACGATCGGTATGCCGTTCGGGTGCCTCACCGGATCCGGCTTGAACAGCGTCTGGTCGAGCTGCTTGCCCGGCTTCTTGAGCAGCCCGCCCACCAGCACGACCAGTGGCACGGTTGCGACGGCGCCGCCGGCGAGGCCCAGCGAGCGAACCAGCATCGACCGCCGCGGCAGGCCCGTGTCGTTGATGCCCGACATGAGCGTGGCGGCCGTCATGACCTGCTCGGCGCCGGCTTCGGGCTCGTCGTGGCGTTCCTGGACCAACTCCTCCTCGGTCATCAGCAACTTGGCCCACATGATGGCGCCGATGCCGAGCAGGGCGAGCATCAGACCGAGCAGCCCACCCAGCAACGGGGTGTAGAAGCGGAAGTTCTGCCCGTGGCCGGGGGTCTTGTACTCGTAGGGCACAGCAACGAAGACGACGATGAACGCCACCCCGGCCAGCGCCGACAGCACGAACATCGCGGAGACGGTGCGTTCGGCTCGCTTCTCCGCCTTGGTACCCGGCACCGGGAACTGATCACGCCGGTGGACGACGTGCACACCGTCGGCGTCGGCCCCGGCGATCATCGCCTGCTCCGTGCTCATCTCACGGAGTTCGTCTTCGGTCTGGGGCGGGTGGGGGCCGCTCACGTCTTCGCTCCGATCCACAGGATCACGATCATCATTGCGCCGATGCCGAGGACCCAGATCACCAAGCCCTCAGACACCGGGCCGATCCGGTCCAATCCGTTTCCACCTGGGTCCTTCGAGGCCTCGAGCACCTTGATGTAGGTGATGATCGCCTTCTTCTGGTCAGGTGTGAGCTGGTTGTCGCTGAACACCGGCATGTTCTCGGGCCCGCTCAGCATTGCCGCGTAGATCTGCCGGTCGGTGGCGTCTCGCAAGCTCGGCACGGCCTTGCCCGCGGACATCGGCGCACCCTTGCCGGTGGCGCCGTGGCACTGCGCGCAGTTGTTGCGGAACAGCTCGCCGCCCTCGGACAGTTGCGCGTCGCCGACTCGCAGGTTCCCCTCTGGCACGGTCGGCCCGCCGCCGAACGTCTGAATAAAGGCGCCGAGCTGCTCGATCTGCTTCTCGGTGAACTTGGCGGGTTTGCGCGGTTCGACCGCTCCTTGAGCGGCAGCCGGCATGCGCCCCGTGCTGACCTGGAAGTACACCGAGGCGGACCCGACGCCGACGAGCGACGGGCCGCGGTCCTTCACGCCCTGCAGGTTGGCGCCGTGACAGGTGATGCAGGTCGTGTTGAAGATCTGGCGGCCGGCGTCGATGTCGGCCTGGCTCGTCGTCGTGTCGTCAGCGCCGGAGGTGGAAGCGAACAGCGTGTAGGCCCCGCCGACACCCCCGAGCGCGACCATGAGTACGAGTCCGCTCGCGATGCGGCGTCGCCAGACCGGGGTGGCCTTGCGAGGGCGGCGCGACGCCGCGGTGCTCGGCTTGTCCGTGCCCGGTTCGTCCGAAGCTGCGGCGGCCACGGTGCTCAGGTCGGACTCGCCGGTGCTCGCCTCGGCGACGACGCCCTTGGCTCCACGAGTGCGACGAATCCTGCGCTTGGCGACATGCTCGGCGTCGGCGCCGGTGTCCGAGACGGCCAGGTTGAATCCCAGCTCGTCGACGTCGAGGTCTTCGTTCACGGACGTCCCTTCTCGGGCAGTGGGCCTGCCGTCCTCGGATGAACTGGTCATCGAATCAGGTAGATCGTGGCGAACAGCCCGATCCACACCACGTCGACGAAGTGCCAGTAGTAGGAGACGACGATGGCCGCCGTCGCCTGAGCAGGCGTGAAGCGTCCCAATGCCGTGCGGATCAAGTAGAAGATGAACGCGAGCAGGCCGCCGATGACGTGCAGGCCGTGAAAGCCGGTGGTCAGGTAGAACACCGACCCGTACCCGGTCCGCGAGATCGTGTTCCCGTCGCCCACCTGCATGCGGTACTCGTTGGCCTGGCCGAGAACGAACGCCAGCCCGAGGATGAAGGTGAACGTGAACCAGCGACGCAGCTTGAAGACGTCGCCCTTCTCAGCGGCAAACACTCCCCATTGGCAGGTGAAGCTCGACGCCACAAGGATGATCGTGAACGGCAATGCGTAACTGATGGACAGTTTGATCGGCTCGCCGTCGGGCAGATGCATCGGCCAGTCGCTCGAATGCACCGAGCGCATCGTGAAGTACATCGCGAACAGGCCGGCGAAGAACATGAGCTCGCTCGAGAGCCAGACGATCGTTCCGACGCTCACCAGGTTCGGACGCGTCAAGGAGTGCACCCGGCTGGACTCGAAGCTGGGCGCGCTGGCTGTCGATGTCACCGTCGCATTATGTCCTGGCCGGTAGCCGCAGATTCCTCGGGGTGGGCTGGTGAAGACGCGTGTCGCAATTTGATCGGCGGGGCAGCGGACGGCTCCCACAAGCGCCCGGCGGCTCGCCGATACGATGCGCGCATGACCGCTGCGTCGTCCGATCGGGTCACCGTCATCGTCTACAGCAACCTGGCCGAGGTCCGCGCCCAGGTTCGTACCGCTGTGGGGCGGCGCCCGGCCCCTGATCTGCCCCGTATCGACTGGATCGAATGCGACGCCAGCGCCAAAGTTGTCGAGCAGATCGACCTCGGCGAGATCGATCTGGTGATCCTCGACGGCGAGGCGCAGCCGACCGGGGGAATGGGCCTCGCCCGCCAGTTCAAATACGAAATCGATGACTGCCCGCCGATCGTCGTCCTCGTGGCCCGCCGGGACGACGGCTGGCTCGCGAGCTGGTCACTCGCCGACGGCGTGATCAGCCGGCCACTCGATCCGGTCACGGCGGCCGAGGTGGTGGCCGAGCAGCTGCGCAAGCGGATCTCGGGCATCCCCGTCGTGCGCTGATCCGGCGCCGCGAGTCATGGCCGACCACACCGACCACAGCTGGCCCGCCGTCCTTGCCGCGCTGATGCGCGGCGAAGCGCTCGACACGAGTGCCGCCGCCTGGGCTATGGACGAGATCATGGCCGGCAACGCCACCGCGTCCCAGCTTGCCGCGTTCGTCGTGCTGCTGCGGGCCAAGGGTGAGACGCCTGACGAGCTGGCCGGTCTCGTGCAGGGGATGCGTGATCGAGCGACACCCGTCGTCGTACCGGGACGTGCCGTCGACGTCGTCGGAACCGGCGGCGATCTGGCGCACACGGTCAACATCACGACAATGGCCGCGCTCGCTGTTGCCGGCACGGGACGCCGTGTCGTCAAGCACGGCAACCGAAGCGCATCGTCGCAGTGTGGTTCGGCCGATGTTCTCGAAGAGCTGGGAGTCGTCATCGACCTCGGCGCCGAGGACGTCGCCGTGACGGCAGTCGAGGTGGGCATCGGTTTCTGCTTCGCGCCGGTCTTTCATCGCGGCATGCGCCACGCCGGTCCGTCGCGTCGCGAAATCGGCGTCCCGACCGTGTTCAACGTGCTCGGCCCGCTGACGAACCCCGCGCGTCCCGCGGCGTCGGCGGTGGGATGCGCTGACCGACGCATGGCGCCCTTGATGGCCGAGGTGTTCGCCCGCCGCGGCGACACCGCGCTGGTGTTCCGGGGCGACGACGGCCTGGACGAGCTCACGACCACGACGACATCCAGCGCCTGGCTGGCCGTGGACGAGACGGTGCGCGAGGTGCGGGTCGACCCGCAGGTCTTCGGCCTCGCGCCGGCCGGCCCGGCGGACCTTCGCGGCGGCGATCGCGCCTACAACGCCGCCGTCGTACGTGACGTTCTGGCGGGCGGCGGCGGCAGCGTCCGCGACGCGGTGCTGCTCAATGCCGCGGCGGCGATCGTCGTCCATGACGGGATGAGCGCCTCGGCCGATCTGGACGAGCTGATCGCGGCGGGCATCAGTGAGGCCCGCCGGGCGATCGACTCGGGTGCAGCGTCGGATTTGCTGTCGCGCTGGGTCGAGTCGAGCCAGCGCCTGCGCGCCGCCCGCGGATAGCTGCCGCTTCTAATCTGCCGATTCGACGCCGATCGAGAACGCGGCGTCGAGGTCGTGGCGCGAGTACGCGCGAAACGCGATGTGCGTGTCGGTGTGCAGCACCCCGTCGACCTTCGACAGCGTCCCGGCGATCACCTCCGCGACCTGGTCGAACTCGCGCACGCGAACCACTGCGATCAGATCGACGTCGCCGGCGACGGAGTAAACCTCGCTCACGCCGTCGAGGTCTGCGATCTGCTGCGCTACCTCAGGGATCCGGTCCGCCTCGACGGACACCATGACGATCGCCGTGATCATGCGGCTCATCGTAGAGCGGGCTGGTTGACGGTGAGCGCGCGAGCCGGTCGGCTGGCCATCGGCAGGCGGCGGCGATCGGCGAACGGCTCGGCTGCGAGCCAGGCCGAGTCGGTTGCGAGAAAGGCGCGCTGACCCCCTGCGCCGAATGCGGGCAACGCCCATGGGCTCGACGTGTGCACCAGCCTGGTGCCCGGCGTCTCGAGCCAGCGCAGCACGCACTCGACCTCCTCGGCGAGCGCCGAGCGAAGCGGCCCCGGCCCGGGACGCACGGCGTCCGCAGTTGCCAGCAGCGCTTCGATGACCGTCCACGGCGGGGTACCGCGTGCGGCGACACCGGCCCCGGCGAGGCGGCCGTGGCGCACGACGGCGATCTCCCAGCCGCCGTCGCCGTCCGGACGCGCGGCGACGAGCTCGTCGATCGACGTGAGCGCGGAAAGGCGCTGCATGCGGGCACAGGCGCGCACGAGCGCGGCAATGCGGTCTCGGACGACCGCTGCATGTTCGAACCGGTGCCCGGCCGACAGCTCGCCGAGCCGGCGCCGCAGCGGGTCGACCAGTGGACTGACGTCGCCGGCGATCGCGCTACGGACCTGGTCGACCAGGGCGCTGTACTCCTGGGGCGATGTGCCGCCCTCGCACGGCGCGCCGCAGCGGCCGATGCCGGCCAGCGCGCACGCGGCACGCACCGCGCGGCGCAGTGACAGCTTGTCGCTGCACTGGCGAAGCGGTATCGCATCGTGGATTGCGTCGCGGACCGTCTCGGCCTGTCGCCGCGAGCGCAGCGGGCCGAGGTAGGTCGCCTGGTCGTCGCGAACCTCGCCCACGATCGACAGCCGTGGGTACGCCTCGACGGTGAGCTTGAGCCAGGTGGCCCGCTCGGGGAACTTCGATCGCCGGTTGTAGCGCGGTTTGTAGGCGGCGATGAGCCGGAGTTCGCGCACCTGTGCCTCGAGAGCATGCGCGCACTCGATCGGATCGACCCGCTCGGCCAGGCCGATCATCTCGCCGATGCGCGTGCGCGTCTCGCTCGCCACGAAGTACTGGCGCACCCGCGCGCGCAGATTGCGGCTGGTGCCGACGTAGAGCGGGGTGCCCTGCGTGTCGCGAAACACGTAAACCCCTGGTCGGGACGGCATGTTGTCGGCCAGGTGCCGTTTGCGCCGTTGGGCGTCGGTGACCTGGGCCGTGAACGCCCGCAACTCGGGCAGTGACTGGACGCCCAGGTTGCCGAGCCGGTCGAGCAGTGCGTGCAGGACGTCGACGGTGGCCTGCGCGTCGGCGAGGGCTCGGTGCACCGGCTCGGTGCCCGCGTGGAAGAACCGGGCAAGGGTGGCGAGCTTGCAGTTGGGGACCTCGTCGCGAGTGAGCACGCGGCGCGCCAGAACCGCGGTGTCGACGACCCGAAATCCCGGCCACACGATGTCGTGCGCCGCGCACGCGGTGCGCAGGAAGCCGACATCGAACGGTGCGTTGTGCGCGACGAGGACGCTGCCCCGCGCGAATTCCAGGAAGGACGGCAATACCGCCGAGATAGGCGGTGACGCCGCGACCATCGAGTCGGTGATGCCGGTGAGCACGCTGACGAACGGGGTAATGGGCACGCCCGGATCGACCAGCGTCTGGAACTCGCCCAGCACCTCGCCGGTGCGGACCTTCACCGCGCCGATCTCGGTGATCGAGTCCGACCCCGCCGCGCCGCCCGTCGTCTCCAGGTCGACGACCGTGAACGTGGTGGCGCGCAGCGGCTCGTCGAGCTCGTCGAAGCTCGGCTGGACGAAGATCCCCGCGGGGGCGGCACTCACAAGACGGACGCTAGGCGCGGGGTCTGACGAAATCGCGTCGCCTCGCCGCCACAGCGACGTAACCTTCGCGAGGTGGGCAGTGTCGAGCCGGCTGACGGCAACGGGCAATCCGTTGGCCTGAGCGAGCCCGCGCGCCAGCAGGTGATCACGATCGGGGCCGAGCTCGTCGGCCGGCTGGCCCCGGAGGAACTACCTGCCGTCGCTTCGCTCGGTCGCCCGGTTCACCCCGGCAAAGCGGGCCAAACTCGGCGGCATGATGATCGCTGCGGCCCTGGATGCCGATGATGCGTTTCGCGCGCGGGTCGGGGAGGTCGTCGAGAAGGCCTCCCCGGAGCTGGCGGAGGCCGTGCGCAACGGCGGGTCGACGACCGCCTCCGATCCGGTCGACACAGCCGTCGTGGCCTACCTGCTCCGCCCGGACGGCTGGCCGGACATCGTCGCGCAGGCCAACGCGCGGTGGGCCGAGGAGCGGGAGCACTCCGGAGCGACGCAGAGCGCGGCCGAAGTCTCGCGCCTGCGCGGCGAGGTGGCCGACCTGAAGGCCCAGCTACGTGCAGAGGTCGCACATGGCAAGACCGCCGTGGCCAATGCTGCCGCCGCGGCCCAGGACGAGATTGCCGATCTGCGCAAGCAACTTCGGATACGAACCGGCGAACTGCGTGCTGCGCAGCGGGCTGGAGACGAGGCGGCGGAGGCCGCGGCCTCGGCAATTCGTCAGGCGTCGGAGGCTGGCGCCGCGCGCGAGGCTGAATCCCGTCGCAGCCGCGCCCGGATCACCGAACTCGAGCGGGCCGTCGAATCTGCTCGCCGAGCGGTGCGTACCGATCGTGACGTCGATATCGCCAGACTGGCACTGCTCGTCGACACGCTGACGGAGGCCGCAGCCGGCGTGCGGCGTGAGCTCTCGCTGCCTGCGCCGACCCTCCGCCCCGCCGACACGGTCGCCAGCGCAGACGCCGGCAACGGGCACCGCTCAGTGGACGGGCCCGCGGCGCTGGACGGTTTGCTGGCGCTTCCGAACGTGCACCTGATCGTCGACGGCTACAACGTCACGAAGACCGGCTACGGCGACCTTGCACTTGCCGATCAGCGCATCCGGCTCGTCGGCGCACTGGCCGCGCTGGCCGCCCGCTCGGGTGCCGAGATCACCGCGGTATTCGACGGGGGACGTCGGCCGCCCAGCGCGCCGCCGACCCCCCGGGGAGTCAGAGTGTTGTTCAGCCTGCCCGATGAGATTGCCGACGACCTGATCCGCCGGCTCGTCGATGCCGAGCCGGTCGGGCGGCCGCTCGTGGTCGTGACCTCGGATCGCCAGGTCGCCCTCGATGTCGGGCGCTCAGGTGCCTGGACGGTCGCGTCATCGGTGCTGCTGGCCCGGTTCAGCCAAATGTGACACGCCGTAGAAAAAAAATGTCATACCGGCTTACTAGCCTCCGCTGGAAACAGTAAGTAAACGACGGAGGCGAGAGCGTGCTCATCGACTGCGATACCTGTCGCGCGCGCGACGAGGCTTGTGGTGATTGTGTTGTCAATGTTTTATTGGGCAAATCGGAAGGAACGGTCGACTTCGACGAGGCTGAGCACCGAGCTGTAGGGGCTCTGGCGGCTGAAGGACTGGTGCCGCCATTGCGACTCGTTCCGGTGCGAAGCATTACGCGCCGTAACATCGCGTGAGACTTGCCCCGATTCGGGCGGACCCCCCTCGTTGCTGGGTAGGCAGCTATCCCGTAACCTTTCCGCGACCTTCCGGCTAGTTGATTCCTACACCGGGTTTCACCGGCAGGTCGCCGCCGAATCGTCAGCGGCATCGGCGTTCCAGCACGTTGGGACGTCGGCGTCGGCGAACCGGGGACCCACGAGTTCTACGGGGTGAATCGGCATTGGCGCCCACCGCGCCCAGCGTGGTGGACGCAGTGCCGTAGGGCTTCTTCCGGCCCGAACCCGTCAGCTAACTCGGTAGGCGGACGAGGAAGAATGGAGTTCCGCCTGCCGTGGCGTTGACTCGGACCCCCAGCCGTGTTCTATCGCTTCTCGCCGGTGCCGCTCTGATTGGGGCGAGCGTGCTCGTGTTGCCCCACCTTGCGGGCGCCGACCCCGGACAGCCATCCGTAGGCGAGGTGACCGCAAAACTCGACAAGCTCTCTCGACAGGACGAGGTCCTGACCGAGAAATTCAATAAGGCGACCATGGAAGTCGCCGCGAAGCAGAAGGCGGCAGATGCCGCCCAGAAGGCCGCACTCGCTGCGGCCACCGGCTTCGACAAGGCTCGTGCCCGGCTCAGCCAGACGGTAATCGCGCAATACGAATCGTCGTCGTTCAGTCATGCAGGTGCACTGCTGACCAGCCAGAACGGGCAGAGCTATCTCGACACCCTGAGCACGCTGAACCTGATCTCGGCGCACCGCGCGGAGGTTCTGGGCGAGATCACGGCTGCCCATGCCAAGGCGGCGGCGGCGCAGAAGACTGCGAACAAGCTGCTGACCGACGCGCAAGCCACGCGCAATGATCTCGACAAGCAGAAGCGCCAGGTTCAGAAGCAGACGAAGAAGTTCACGGACCTGCTCAACAAGTTGACCGCGCAGCAGCGCAACACCTACACCAACAGCAATTCGGTCCCACCGGCCTCGGTGCATCCGGGGTCTGGCGGGTCGGCGAAGGCGCAGATCGCGGTGAACTTCGCGATCGCGCAGGTCGGAAAGCAGTACGTGTTCGCCGCCGCAGGCCCGGACGCGTTCGACTGCTCAGGCCTGACGATGGCTGCATGGGCACAGGCTGGTGTGTCACTACCGCACCTGGCCTCGGCTCAGTACAACTACGGGCAGAGCGTGTCCTACGACCAACTGCAGCCCGGTGACCTGATCTTCCTCTACAGCCCCATCTCGCACGTCGAGATCTACATCGGCAACGACATTGCCGTCTCGGCCGCGGATGAGCAGTTGGGTATCAGGTACGTCCACGTCTCGCATGACATGGGCGACTGGGCGGGTGCCAAACGCATCGGGTGAGGCCGCGCTTCACTGCAGAGAGCGGGGTGGGTTCCGGCTACGGACCCGCCCCGCTTTCACGTCTACGCCGCCCACTGGTGGCGCTGTGCGTACTGGAGGTTGCCGCCGCCACGGCGGCCCTGATCGTCGCCGCGCTCCCGTCCGCGCACACCGCACCGGTCGAGGATGGATCGGCGCCGCCTGGATCCGGTTCGGGCCCGGGCGCGCCGTCGGTGGCTGCCGTGCAGGCGATGCTCGATCGCCATGGCACCGACGTGATCAAGCGCAACCGCGCAGGCTTCCTCGCTGACGTCGACAAGTCAGCGCCCGCCGCGCACTATCGGGCCGCGCAGGCGGCCAGCTTCGACAATCTCGCCGGCGTTCCGCTGACGTCCTGGTCGTATCAGGTCTCCGCTCCGGTCACTGCAGGCAGCGTGATCGCGCAGGCGGCCGAACGGTATCGCGCGCCGACGCTCATCGTGCGGGTCGAGCTCAGTTATCAACTGCGCGACGCCGACCCGTCGCCGAGCACGCATGATCTCTGGCTGACCGTCGTGCAGCGCTCGGGACATGTGCGCATCGCGGGCGACGCCGACCTGGCCGGCGAAGGAGGGGCGAGTTGGCACGGCCCGTGGGACTTCGGCCCCGTCGTGGTCCGGCGTGGCACGTCGAGCCTGATCCTCATGCACCCGGACGACGAGGCATTGGCGCGCCTGCTGAACGAGACGGCCGATAGCGCCGTGACCGCGGTGAGCGCCGTATGGGGCGCCGGCTGGTCGCGGCGGGTGGTGCTGATCGTTCCGGACAGCCGCGATGAGATGCGCGCCATCGTCGGTGCCGTGGAAAGTGGCGACGTGGCCGCGCAGACCGTGGCCGATCAGGACGACCCGTCGACGGGCCTGCGCGTCGTGCTCAATCCGGCTGAGTTATCGCACTTGAGCACGGTCGGGCTGCGTATCGTCCTGCGTCACGAGATCACCCATGTCGCCACCTGGTCGATGAGCAGCGAGTCCATGCCGACCTGGCTGATCGAGGGGTTCGCCGACTACGTCGCGAATCTGCACAGCGGCCAGCCGGTCCCCGTCGCGGCCGCTGAGCTGCACACCGAGGTTCGCGCCGGCAAGCTACCGGCCGGCCTGCCCACTGGAGCGGACTTCACCAGCGGTGCCGTGCCCGAGGCGCAGGTCTATGAGGAGGCGTGGCTGGCGTGCCGGCTGATCGCGAGCCTCGCCGGGCAGGACGGGCTGGTGCGGTTCTACCGGCAGGTCGCCCGGTCGGCCCAGGTGGCCCAGGTGGCCACTGACGCGGCCCTGCGCGACGTCGTCGGGCTGAGCGCCGCACAGTTCACCGCCCGGTGGCGCCGCTACGTCCAGGCCGAACTGCGGTGAGCTCGCCCCGTCCTGTTGAGTGGTGCACAACCTGTTGAGTGGTGCGCTATAACGCGCCACTCAACGGACAACGCACTACTCAACACAGCACTCAACACACCACAAAGACCCGAACCCCTCGAAGGAGGAGCCGCCCGATCGTGAGGCGCACCCTGATAGTCACCAACGACTTTCCCCCACGACGGGGCGGCATTCAGTCGTTCGTCCACGAGGTGGCGATACGCCAGCCGGCGCGATCAACGGTCGTATACGCCTCCGACCACGAGGGATCAGCCGAGTTCGACGCGGCCCAGCCGTTCCCCGTGATTCGCCACCCGACGGGTCTGCTGGTGCCCACTCCGGCTGCTGCGCGTCGGGTGGCGGCGACTGCGCGCGAGCACGGATGCACTGCCGTGTGGTTCGGCGCAGCCGCTCCGCTCGCCCTGCTGGCCCCGGTCTTGCGTCGGGCCGGTGCAGAACGGATCGTCGCCACGACGCACGGTCACGAGGTCGGCTGGGCGATGCTGCCAGGCGGGCGGCAGGCCCTGCGCCGCATCGGCACGCAGTGCGACGTCGTCACCTATCTTGGCGAGTACTTTCGCCGTCGGTTGGCGCCGGCGCTCGGGCGCCACGCGACGATGCGTCAGCTCACACCTGGAGTCGACGTCGAGACATTCACGCCGAGCCTCGACGGTTCGACGATTCGTGCCCGGTACGGCCTTACCGATCGCCCCGTCGTCGTGTGCGTGTCGCGCCTGGTCCCGCGCAAGGGGCAGGATGCGCTGATCCGGGCGATGCCGGCCATCCGGCGCCAGGTCCCCGACGCGGCGCTCCTGCTGGTGGGCAAGGGGCGCTTCCACGACGACCTGCGTCGCCTGGCCCACCGCGTCGGGGTGGCCGACCATGTGGTGCTGACCGGAGCCGTCCCCGCCGGCGAGCTGGCCGAGCACTACGCGGCCGGTGACGTATTCGCGATGCCGTGCCGTACCCGGCGATTGGGCATGGACGTCGAAGGGCTTGGCGTCGTCTTCCTCGAAGCATCGGCGGTCGGCCTGCCGGTGGTGGTCGGCGATTCCGGCGGCGCCCCGGACGCCGTTCGCGACGGTGAGACCGGCTACCTCGTCGACGGCCGCGACGTCGACGCGATCGCGCAGCACGTAGCCGAACTGCTCGGCGACGCGCAGCTGCGCCAGAAGTTCGGCACAGCCGGGCGCCGGTGGGTCGAGCAGGAATGGCGCTGGGACGTCGTCGCCGCTCGCCTTCGAGACATGCTCGACGAGTGAGCGGCGCGCCGACCGTGCCTGGATAGTGCCCGGCTAGTCCTTGCCGCCGCTGTAGAGGGCCGCGATCTCGTCAGCGCACTCGGTCTGCACCATGGTGCGCTTGAGCTTCAACGACGGCGTGAGCTGGCCGGTGGCCTCGGTCCAGTCGACCGGCAGGATGGTGAACTTGCGGATCGCCTCCGCGCGGCTCACCGCCTTGTTCGCGTCGTCGATGGCGGTCTGGATCTCGGCGCGCAGTTCCTCGTTGTCGACCAGGCTGGCCAGTTCGGTCGACGCCGGGCGTCCGGTCTTCTCCAGCCAGGACGGGAACGCCTCGGGATCGACGGTGATCAGGGCGGCGATGAACGGCTGGCGGTCACCGACGACCAGACACTGGCTGATCAGCCAATGCGCGCGCACACGGTCCTCGAGGACGGCCGGAGCGACGTTCTTGCCACCGGCGGTGACGATGAGTTCCTTCTTGCGGCCGGTGATGCTGACGAAGCCATCGCTGTCGATCTCGCCGATATCGCCGGTGTGGAACCACCCGTCGGCGTCGATCGCCTCCGCCGTGGCCGCCTCGTTGTTCCAGTAGCCGTCGAAGACGAGATCGGCCTTGAACAGCAATTCGCCGTCGTCGGCGACCTTGGCCGACACACCGCTCACCGGCCGGCCGACGGTGCCGATCCGCAACGCGTGCGGGCGGTTAACGCATACGCCCGCGGTGGTCTCGGTGAGGCCGTAGCCCTCGTAGATGGTGACGCCGGCGCCGTGGAAGAAGTGGCCGAGCCGAGCACCGAGGGGCGCGCCGCCGGAGATCGCCGCGACGCAGTGCCCGCCAAGCGCAGCACGCAACTTGCTGTAGACGAGCTTGTCGAACAACGCGTGCTGCACCTTGATCGGCAGCGGTACCGGGCCCTTCTCCTGCGCTTCGGAGTAGCGGATCGCGATGCGTTCGGAGTAGTCGAAGATCTTGCCCTTGCCGTCGGCATGGGCCTTCTGCTTCGCGGTGTTGTAGACCTTCTCGAAGACGCGCGGAACGCTGAGCACGAAGGTCGGCTGGAAGTCGGCGAGATCCTCGAGCAGGTTCTTCACGTCGGCGGTGTGCCCGAGCACGCAACCGCTCGCGAGCGCGCCGATTTCGATCACCCGGCCGAAAACGTGCGCGATCGGGATGAACAGCAGCGTCGAGGTCTGCTCGTTGAACAGAACGTCGAGGTCGGTCGTGACCTCGTTGACCTCGGTGACGAAGCTGCGGTGCAGCAACCGGCAGCCCTTGGGGCGACCGGTCGTGCCAGACGTGTAGAGAATCGACGCGAGATCGTCGAGGGTGATGGCTTCGCGGCGCTTGTGGACGTCATCGTCGGAGATGTCCGCGCCCAGTTCGGCGAGCTTGGCAACCGCCCCGCCGTCGATGCACCACACCTGCGTGACGGTCGGCGTCGCGGCGCGGACCGAGGCGATGGTCTCCTCGTGCTCGGGTGTTTCGGCGATGATCGCCTTGGCGCCCGAGTCGGAGAGGATCCACTCGACCTGCTCGGCGCTCGAGGTCTCATAGATCGGGACCACCACGGCGCCGACACTGAAGATCGCGAAGTCGAGCAGCGTCCACTCGTAGCGCGTCTTGCTCATCAGGGCGACCCGGTCGCCGGCGTCGATGCCCGCGGCGATCAGCCCACGCGCGCAGCTGAGTACCTCGCTGACGAATTGCGCCGACGTGACGTCCTGCCACGAACCACCGACCCGGCGGCGCAGCGCGACCCGGTCAGGCGTGCGTTGGGCGTTGTCGAACACGTAGTCGGCCGTGTTGTTCTGGCCAGGGTTCGCGACGTTGCTTGGAACCGACAGTTCGCGCACTCGACGGCATCCTTTCGCGGGGCTGGTTGGCAATGTGATGCGCCACCGTAGCCCGGCAGCCGAGGATCTAGCGACCTTGCCCGCCGCAACCGCGGTGGCATGTAATCGTAACGCCATGTCTCACCTCGATGTCGCCGATGAAACGTGGATCGCAGCCGAGCCGCAAAGGGTCAGCGCCGCATTCGCCGACCCGGCGAACTGGCGGCGGTGGTGGCCTGATCTCGACCTTTCCGTGGACGAGATGCGTGGTCCGCTCGGCGTGCGATGGTTCGTCCGGCCCGCTGCCGGGCTGCCGTGTGCCGGGTCCATGGAGGTATGGCTCGAGACGTACCGCGAGGGCGTCGTCGTGCACTACTTCCTGCGACTGGACCTAGCTGACGTAACGGATGATCGCTCGCGGATCGTCCGCAAGGCGCGGCGCGCAGCAATGAGTCAGCGCAGGCGGACCAAGCAGGTCTTCTGGGCGCTCAAGGACAACCTCGAGGGCAGGTAGGGCAGGTGGCGGCAGGTAGCCGGCCGCGCGGTCTGACGGCGGGGTGGACGCGAAACACAGCGGCGGTAACCTCTCGCGCATGGCCGACCAGTCCACCCAGTCCATCACGATCGACGCAGCACCGGCCCAGATCATGGCGGTGATAGCGGACTTCCCGGCCTATCCGGAGTGGGCCGCGTCGGTCAAGGCGGCCGAGGTCGTCGAGGATGGACCGAACGGGCGCGCCAAGCGGGTCAGCTTCGTCCTTGACGCCGGGATCGTGAAGGACCAGTACGAACTCGAGTACATCTGGACGGGCGACGAACTGGTCGAGTGGAACCTCGTCAAGGGCCAGATGCAGAAGATGCAGCACGGCACGTATGCCCTGCGGCCGGTGGATACCGGCACAGAGGTCACCTACTCCCTGACCGTCGACCTGGCGATCCCGATGCTGGGCATGCTGAAGCGCAAGGCAGAACGGGTGATCATGGATACCGCGCTGAAGGAACTGAAGAAGCGCGTCGAGTCAGCGCAGGATTGAGGCGGTCGCGTGCGCATCGTCCTGTTCACCGGCAAGGGGGGCGTCGGTAAGACGACGACTGCCTCGGCCACTGCGCTGCGACTGGCCGACCGCGGCGTCAAAACGCTGCTTCTCTCGACCGATTCGGCCCATTCGCTCGGCGACGCGCTCGGCGCGACTCTCGGAAACGATCCGGTCGAGGTGTCGCCGAGTCTGTGGGCCGTGCAGATCGACACCCAACGGCGTCTCGAGGTCGCCTGGCGCGACGTGCAGCGCTTCCTGCTCGAACAACTCGCGCGCGGCGGCGTCGACCCGATCACCGCCGAGGAGCTCACCGTCCTGCCCGGGGTCGAGGAGGTCCTTGCCCTGCTGGCCGTTCGCGACCTCGCGATCAACGGGCACTGGGATGTGCTGGTCGTCGACTGCGCGCCGACCGCCGAGACGCTGCGGCTACTCGCCCTGCCCGAGGCGCTCGGTTGGTACCTGCAGAAGGTGTTCCCCGCACATCGCCGTCTCGCAAAGGGCATTCGCCCGCTCGCCGCAATGATGGGACGGGGCGAGGTGATCCCGCCGGACAGTCTCTTCGACGCGCTGCTGCGCCTGTCCGACGATCTTGCCTCGGTGCGCGACCTGCTCGCCGACCCGGCGGTGACGACGGTTCGCCTCGTGCTCACCCCGGAGCGGGTGGTTGCCGCCGAGGCGCGGCGTACGTTCACTGCCCTTGCGCTCTACGGCTACAGCGTCGATCTCGTGATCGCGAACCGGGTCTTCCCGAAGGGACGCGACGCGTTCCGGCAGGCGTGGGTGAGCGCGCAGCAGGCCCAACTGGCGGAGCTTCGCGAGTCGTTCGCCGGCCTGCCGGTGCGTGAACTGCCCTACGGTCAGGCCGAGCCGGTCGGCGAGCAGGCGCTGCGGGGGGTCGCGGATGCGCTCTACGGCGTGCTGCCCGGTGACGATCCGGCGCAGTTCTCGGCCACGGCCGCGCCCATGACCGTCGAGTCCGCCGACGGCGACTACGTGTTGCGGATGCCGCTGCCGTTGGTCGAGCGGGCCGCCGTCGACGCCGCGCGTGCAGGCGACGACCTCGTGCTCACGGTTGGTGCGCATCGGCGGGTGCTGACGCTGCCGAGCGTGCTGCGCCGCTGCGAGGTCGCCGGCGGCGAACTGGCCGACGGCGAACTGCGGGTGCGGTTCCGGCCGAACCCGAACCTCTGGCCGCGCACGGACGCGGACACCGAGTCCGATGACGGATCGCGCCCCCGCCGGTCCCGGCGCGGAAAACGCCAATGAGCGACGAGTCGGGGCCGAACGAGCCGAACGACCCGAACAAGCCGCACGGGCCGCACACGGCGCCACACGGCACGCTCGGCGACGAGGCCGTCAAGCTGCTCGATGCCGTGCAGGACTGGGCACGCCGCAACTTCAACGATCCGGCGACTGCCCACATCGCGACCGGCGCGCCCGAGTGCGCCTGGTGCCCGATCTGCCAGTTCATCACTGTGCTGCGCGGCGACCGGCCCGAGATCAGCGACAAGATCGCCGAAGCTGTCGCCACGATGGTGGCCACACTGCGCACGGTCGTCGACGCTGCGGCGAGCTCGCCCGGACGAGGCGCCGGCCGGACCGACAGCCGGGTGCAGCACATCGATCTCGGCACCGACGCCTGACATGCCACTCGCCATCGGCGTCGACATCGGCGGGACGAAGGTCGCCGCCGGTGTGGTGGACGACGACGGACGGGTCATCGACACCGAGGGCCGTCCGACGCCGGCGCATGACGTCGCCGAGACCGAGCGGGTGATCGCCGAGGTCGTGGGCGAACTCGCCACGCGGCACGAGATCGTCGCGGTCGGCATCGGCGCTGCGGGCTGGATCGCCAGCGACCGGGCCACCGTGCTGTTCTCGCCGCACCTGGCCTGGCGCAACGAACCGCTGCGCGACGCCCTCGCCGACCGCATCGGGTCACCGGTCGTCGTCGAGAACGACGCGAACGCGGCCGCCTGGGCCGAGTACCGCTACGGAGCAGCGCAGGGATCGCGTGTCGTCGTCTGCGTGACGCTCGGTACCGGCATCGGCGGCGGCCTGGTGGTCAGCGGCGTGCTTTACCGCGGTGCCTTCGGGGTGGGCTGCGAGTACGGGCACATGAGCGTCGTGCCGGACGGGCGGCGCTGCGCGTGCGGCAACCGGGGTTGCTGGGAGATGTACGCCTCGGGCAGCGCGCTGGCCCGCGACGCCCGCGAACTCGCTGCCGTATCGCCGGTGTCGGCCCATCGCCTGCTCGAACTCGCAGGTGGTAACCCGGATCTGCTGACCGGCCAGCTCGTCACGCAGGCTGCGCGCGAGGGCGACCCGGCCGCCGTCGAGATCTACACGGCGATGGGCCAGTGGCTCGGACGCGGCCTGGCCAATCTCGCCGCGATCATCGACCCGGTGGTCTTCGTCATCGGCGGCGGCGTCTCCGAGGCCGGCGATCTGCTTATCGCACCGGCCCGCGAGACGTTTCGCCGGTCGCTGACCGGGCGCGGATTCCGTCCGGCCGCCGAGGTGAAGCTCGCCGAACTCGGCCCCAATGCCGGCCTCGTCGGCGCAGCCGATCTGGCCCGCCGGAGGGTTTGACGCCGGCTAAGGATCTCGCCGGTGCGCCACAACGGTCGGGCGTCGCGCGCCTGGCGAGCCGTCATAGGCCACAATGCTCAATCGTGCCGACGCTGCGACTGCTGTGTTACAACGTCCGCTCGCTTCGCGACGACGGCGCCGCCGTAGCGAGGGTCATCCGGGCCAGCGAGCCGCACGTGGTCTGCCTGCAGGAAGTGCCGCGGTTTTTCCGCTGGCGTTCGAAGGGTGCGGCGCTGGCCCGGCGCAGTGGGCTCGTGGTCGTCAACGGGGGCCGTTCGGGGGCGTCGAATCTCATCCTCTCCTCGCTCGCCGTCGATGTTGTCTCGACTCACGACGTCCTTTTCAGCAAGGACCGTCGGCTGCATCTGCGTGGTACGGCGATCGCCGTTCTCGCGCTGGAGGGTGCGCGATTCGCCGTCGCCGGCACGCACCTGGACCTCGTCGAGGGGCCGCGCCTGCGTCACGTCGCCGAGTTGCACAAGGCGCTCGACGAGCACGTGCCGGCCGACGTGCCGGCCGTCGTCGCCGGCGACATCAACGACGTGCCGGGCTCGGCGGTATGGCGGCAACTGGCCGAACGCGGCGACGACGTCTGGGCGAAGGTAGGCGACGGCGACGGCTGGACGTTCAGTGCGAAACAGCCGAAGCGGCGCATCGACGGCGTGTTTGCCGACCGGCGCCTGAAGCCGATCTCGGCCCAAGTGATCGCCACGCCGGACGTGTCGCGCGCGAGCGACCACCGCCCGTTGCTCGTCGAGTTGTCTCTAGGAGACCTAGGCGCCGACGGGGCGAACGGTCCGGACGGCACCTAGCCAGCGCTCGAGAGGCAGCGAGCCCCGTCGGGCAGCGGTGATACCCGCATCGAGCAGCACGGGATATGGCGTGTCGGCAAGCTCCGGAACCTGCGGTCGCGCGAGGAACGCCTCGCGCTCGTCGTCGCCGAACTCGGTTGGGTCGGTGCCGGTAAGCCGGCACCAGAGGATGAAGACGGTCTCCTCTGCGGTCGCCATTGCTACCACCTCCGCCGACGAGGGTCCGCGTGGTACGTGACTGGCCATGATCGAGGAGGTGTCGTGTCGGCAAACGTTGCGACACGGCCGGACTGATCGCCGGCGCCGCAACGGATCCGCCCAGCCCTAGACGACCGCGCCGTCGTCGTCTTCGTCCTCAGGTGGGCGGGTCCGAAGCCGCATGACGAGCATGCCGGCCCCGACGAGCACGCCCGCTACGCCGGCCAGGAAGGTGAAGTCGCTGTCGAGGCCGAAGGTGCTGCCGAAGCTGAGCAAGACGATCGACGCGGACATGATGATCAGCGCCCCGATCGTCATACCGGCGAGGCGGGGTAGCGGGGGAGGCGGCGGCGGCACGTAGTGCTCGACTTCCTCCTCATCCTCCGGCGGGGTGGCAAAGCCCGGTTCGAGCCGGGCGCGCCAGTCGGCGTCCTCGCGGGTCAGGTCGCGTTCGGCCGACTTGACCGCATTGATCGTGTCGACGTGCCAGTCGGCCACGAGGGCGTCGAAGACGGCGTTGGTGTCGACGCCTTCGAGAAGATCGGGCGGCCGGGTGGCGGCACCGTCGGCGCGAGCGGCTCGGGCGGCGACCTCGACGATGGTCCGGGCGTCGGCACGGTCGCCCGAGGCGACGAACAGGCGCTGGCGGTCGGGCTCGCCGGCGGGTTCGAGGTAGGCCGCGATGCGCGCCCGGCCCAGCGCCGTCAGCAGTTGCTCGCCCACGGCCGGGTCGACGTCGGCCAGCGGCACGTACGTCGGCGCGCTCAGGCCGTTGTCGTGCCGCGGGGTCTCGCCGGGCACCGGGTGTGCGTCTGGATTCATCTGTCTGATCGTGATGTCACGGAGCGGGTGTGATCGCGCCGGTGTGCTCGCGGATGAAGTCCACGCTGCCGTCGAAGATCACCTGCGCATCGTTGTCCATCGTGGCGACGTGGTAGCTGTTCTCCAGTACGACCTCGCGGACGGTCGTCGCGGTGGCACCTTCGCGCAGCAGGCGCCCCGACAGCGGCTCGACCACGTGGTCCTCGCGGCTGCGGAACATCAGAACGGGCGCCGCGATCCGGCCGAAGTCCGCGAGGGTCAGCTTCCAGAGATCTTGCAGGGACGCGAAGGCCTTGACGGGTGTGTGGTCGTAGCTGAGCTCGACCGGCCCCTCCTTCTTGATGTCGCTGCCGATGCCGGGCCGCGACTTGACGAGCCAGCCGATGTACTTGGCGAACTTGGCGTCGAATCGCTCGGTGCCATAGGACGGATTGACCAGGACGAGACCGGCGATCGCGTCGCCCTTCTCCTCGGCGAGCCGGGTGACCAGCGTGGCTCCCATGGACAATCCCGCGCCGAACACGGTCTCGCAACGCGCGGACACCTCGTCGTAGGCCCGCAGGACCTCGGCGTACCAGTCCTGCCACTTCGTCGTGTTCAGCTCCTGCCAGGTCGTGCCGTGACCGGGCAGGCGCGGCAAGCGGACCGTGTAACCGGCGGCAGCCAGGTGCTCAGCCCAGGGACGCATGCTCTGCGGCGATCCGGTGAATCCATGGCTGACCACCACGCCGATCGATCCGCCGTCGGCGGCATACGGCTCGGCACCAGGAAGAACGGGCACGCTGCACCTCGATTCGTGAACCTTCATCATGCCCGCCGAGACCTCGGTTCTGCGAGTGCCCGGCCGGGCGGGGCCGGTGGACCATCGCCGGTGCCGGCACTACTGTCTGCGGCAGGGCATCACACACATCGGGGTCGAAGCTCGTGCGGCGCATCGGCCGGCGAGCACCGCACAACGGTTGCCGCGAAGGGGGAAGTCGGGTGGGCTACTGGCTGATGAAGTTCATCTTCATCGGTCCGTTCCTTCGATTGATCTGGCGGCCCTGGACCGAGGGGCTCGACAACGTCCCGTCGCACGGCCCGGCCATCCTGGCGAGCAATCACCTGTCGTTCTCGGACTCTCTGTTCATGCCGGTGATGGTGCCGCGGCGCGTCACGTTCCTCGCGAAAGCCGAATACTTCACCACGCCGGGATTCAAGGGCTGGTTCTCGCGCCGGTTCATGTCCGCCGCCGGACAGGTGCCGATCGATCGTTCCGGTGCCGACGCGTCACGCGCCGCGCTCGACACGGGGGTGCGCATCCTGCGTGGCGGCGCCCTGCTCGGCATCTACCCCGAAGGCACTCGTTCGCCCGACGGGCGGCTCTACCGTGGCAAGACCGGCATTGCCCGCATGGCACTGGAAGCCGGTGTTCCGGTGATTCCGTGCGTCATGGTCAACACGGACAAGATCCAGCCGACCGGGCGCCGGATTCCCAAACTGCGGCCACGACCGGGCGTGCGCTTCGGCAAGCCGCTCGACTTCTCGCGGTACGAGGGCATGTCCGGCGATCGCTTCGTCGAACGGTCGATGACCGACGAGATCATGTACGAGCTGATGCAGCTGTCCGGGCAGGAGTACGTCGACGTGTATGCGGCGAAGGTCAAGGCTGCCCAGGGCAACAACATCGCGTTCGGCGCGCGGGCCACCCGTGGCCAGGCGGAGATGCGCGAGGCGGCCGACCGTGTTCCGGCGGAGCGAGCCAGTTGACCTTGCGCTACTTCTACGACTGCGAATTCATCGAGGACGGCCGCACCATCGACCTGGTTTCGATCGGGGTCGTCGACGAGTCCGGTCGTGAGTTCTACGCCGTGTCGACCGAGTTCGACCCCAGCCGCGCGATCGGCTGGGTGCGCCGCAACGTGTTGTCGCGCCTGCCACCGCCGTCAGATCCCGCCTGGCGCAGCCTCGCCCAGATCAGGACGGACCTGCTCGACTACCTGACTGCGCCGGGTGAGGCGATCGAGTTGTGGGCGTGGATGTCGGCCTACGACCACGTGTCCCTCGCTCAGTTGTGGGGCAGCATGCGCGCGCTTCCGCCACAGATACCGCGGTTCACCCACGAACTGCGGCAACGGTGGGAGGACGCCGGTTGCCCGCCGCTTCCCGAAGCGCCGCCTGACCAGCATGACGCGCTGGCCGACGCCCGGCACAATGTCGCCCGCTGGCGAGTGATCAACACCCTCGCCGCCCAGATCGCCGATCCGGGGAGATAGGCGCTCTTCGCCCCGATAGGCTCGCTCACTGCGGGCGGATCACGGGCGGACGAGAGGAGCGGGAATGCGCATCGGAGTGCTCACCGGCGGCGGTGACTGCCCTGGCCTGAACGCAGTCATCCGAGCCGTGGTGCGTAAAGGGGTCGGCGTCTACGGGCACGAGTTCGTGGGATTTCGCGATGGCTGGAAGGGCCCGCTGGACAACCTGACCGCTCCGTTGGGCATTGCGGAGGTTCGCGGCATCCTGCCCAGAGGCGGCACGATTCTCGGCTCGTCGCGCACCAACCCGTTCAAGGTCGACGGGGGAGTCGACCGGATCCGCGAGAACCTGCACTCCCTCGAGGTCGACGCCCTGATCGCGATCGGCGGCGAGGACACCCTCGGCGTTGCCACCAGCCTGCACGAACTCGGCGTGAACGTCGTGGGCGTGCCCAAGACGATCGACAACGACCTCAACGCCACCGACTACACCTTCGGCTTCGACACCGCGCTCAACATCGCGATGGAGGCCATCGACCGGCTGCACACGACCGCCGAGTCGCACCACCGCGCGCTGATCGTCGAGGTCATGGGCCGCCACGCCGGCTGGATCGCCCTGCACGCCGGGCTCGCCGGAGGCGCCAACGTCATCCTGATCCCCGAGCAGCCGTTCTCGATCGAGCGGGTCTGCGCCTTCGTCGAGAGCCGCTTCAAGTCGCACTACGCGCCGATCATCGTGGCGGCCGAAGGCGCGACGCCTGACGGCGGCGATGCCGTGCACCTCGAGCGCGGCCTCGACGCGTTCGGCCACGTTCGCCTCGGTGGCATCGGCGATTGGCTCGCGTCCGAGATCGAGAAGCGCACCGGCAAGGAGGCCCGCACGACCGTGCTCGGCCACATCCAGCGCGGTGGCACGCCGACCGCGTTCGACCGCGTGCTGGCCACCCGGTTCGGACTGCACGCCATCGACGCCGTGCATGCCGGCGACTTCGGCAAGATGGTCGCGCTGCGCGGCACGGACATCGTCGCCGTCCCGCTCGCCGATGCCACCACCCAGCTCAAGACCGTGAGTCCCGAGCTCTACGCCGAGGCCGAGGTCTTCTTCGGCTGAGGCCCGGGTTCTCAACCGGCCAGTGCGACTCGGGTCTGCCTCGCGTCGAGCACCTGCGCGGTCACCCTGTCCGACTGCGGTGCGAGCAAGGCGATCAGGTCGTCGGCCGCGGCGTCGAGTTGCGCGTGGTGTGCGGCGTCGATCGACTCGAGCACGATCACGACGCGGCGCGAGGACTCGGTGACCTTGCTGCTGTCGGCGTCGCGGTGGTTCCAGTGCCGGGTCAGCACGGTGCGCTCGTCGGCGTACACGACCTCGCCCGGGTGCGGCGTCTCGACCTCGTCCGGCTCACCCAGTGGCACGAATGCATCGTCTGGACGGGCGAAACGAATGACGATGTCGCCCTCGACGCGATCGAGGTCGAACGCTCCGGCCGGCACGACGTGTGTGACGGACACCAGGTTGTAGCAGTCGACGACGGGATTGATCCGCGGGAGCCGTCCGGTACGCCCGAGGCGTCTGGTCAGGGCGTCGACGCTGGGGCGCTGGCGTCGCGGGTTGGTGCCGAACCGGCGGTACGCGGCGTGCCAGCTGGCGATCCGCGCGTCGTCCTCGCCGGGTGAATGCCACCGGCCGGCCTCGGCGGCGCGCTCCAGATCCTCGATGCGCGCGGCGATGTGCGGCCAGGGCGTCGTGTTGTCGACCGGCTCGGCGGTTATCGCCACCACCCGTACTTCGCCGAACGCCTCGGACACCTCGTTGCTGAGCGTCAGTGCGGTGATCGCCTCGCCATCAGTCACGGGCGAGGATGATAGGCGATTTCGCCGGTCGCTTAGGCTGTGCGACGTGACTTCCACGCTCGCGCCGGTCCCGTCCACCCCGGACGATCTGGGCCTGGACGTCTGGCGTGGGCTCCCCGCGGCGCAGCAGCCGGAGTGGCCCGACGTGGCAGCACTGGGCCAGGTCGCGGGAACGCTCGCGGACCTGCCGCCGCTCGTGGTGGCCAGCGAGGTCGATCAGCTGCGCGAGCGGCTCGGAGCCGTCGCGCGGGGCGAGGCGTTCCTGCTGCAAGGGGGCGACTGCGCCGAGACGTTCGCCACCAACTCGCAGGCCGACATCGCCGGCAAGGTGCGGGTGCTGCTGCAGATGGCGGTCGTGCTGACCTACGGCGCGGCCATGCCGGTCGTCAAGCTCGGCCGGATCGCCGGGCAGTACGCCAAGCCGAGATCGTCCAATGTGGACGCCACCGGGCAGTGCTCCTACCGGGGCGACATGGTCAACGAGCTCGTCGGCGACCGCACGCCCGATCCGCAGCGGATCCTGCGCGCGTACTCCAGCGCCGCCTCGACGCTGAACCTGCTGCGGGCTTACGCCGGGGGCGGGCTGGCCGCGCTCGATCGCGTCCATTCGTGGAACACGGCCTTCGCACGCACCACCGACACCGGCGCGAGATACGAGCAGTTGGCCAGCGAGATCGACCGCGCCGTCCGCTTCATGCGTGCCTGCGGGGTGCACGACAGCGCGCTCGAGGGTGTCGAGCTGTACGCCTCGCACGAGGCACTGATCCTCGAGTACGAGCGTGGCCTCACCCGCGTCGAAGCCGATCGCGCATATGACCTGTCCGGCCACTTCGTGTGGGTCGGCGAGCGCACCCGCCAACTCGACGGCGCGCACATCGACTTCGTCTCGCGCATCGCCAATCCGATCGGCGTCAAGCTCGGGCCGACCACAACTCCGGAGTTCGCCGCCGAACTCGTGCAGCGCCTGGACCCGCAGGGTGTTCCCGGTCGGCTGACCCTGATCAGCCGTATGGGCAACGACAAAGTGCGCGATGCGCTGCCGCCGATCATCGAGAAGGTGCAGTCCACCGGCCACCTCGTCGTGTGGCACTGCGACCCGATGCACGGCAACACCCAGGAGACCGCCGAGGGCGTCAAGACGCGCCACCTCGACCGGATCATCGACGAGGTCGACGGATTCTTCGACGTGCACGCCGCGCTCGGCACGCATCCCGGCGGCATGCACGTCGAGCTCACCGGCGACGACGTCACCGAGTGCATCGGCGGCACGGCCGAGCTGACCCCGGCCGATCTCGCCCGGCGTTACGAGACGGCTTGCGACCCGCGCCTGAACATCGAGCAGTCCCTGGAATTGGCGTTCCGGGTGGCCGAGCGCCTCGTCGCCGACCGTCGCCGGCGCGACGCGTGAACGCATTCGTCGACCTGCGCAGCGACACCGTCACCAAGCCCACCGCGGCGATGCGCCAGGCGATGGCAGACGCCGACGTCGGCGACGACGTCTACGGCGAGGACCCCGAGGTCAACGCGCTCGAGGCCGAGGTCGCTGCGTTGCTGGGCTTTCCGGCGGGCCTGTTCGTGGCGAGTGGCTCGCTCGGCAACCAACTCGGCCTCCGGCTGCTCGTCCCGCCCGGGCGTGAGCTGATCTGCGACACGGTCGCGCACATCGTCCGGGCCGAACTCGGCTCCGCGGCGGTGTTCTCGGGCATCACGTCTCGCACCTGGCGGGCGCAGCGTGGCCTGCTCGACGTCGACGCGATCGCCGAACTGATCACCCCCGACGCCGGCCCGTACCTCGTCTCGACAGCGGCCATCGCGGTGGAGAACACGCACAACTTCGGGGGCGGGACGGTTCAGCCGGCCGAGGCGGTGCGCGAGGTCGTGGCGCTCGGCCGCTCGCAGGGCATCGGCCTGCACCTCGACGGGGCCCGGCTGTGGAACGCGCACGTGGCCGGCGGCCTTTCCCTTCGCGATTTGGCCGACGGCTTCGACACCGTGTCGGTGTGCCTGTCCAAGGGACTCGGCGCGCCGGTCGGCTCGGTGCTCGTCGCTTCGGCCGACCGCATCGCCGAGGCTCGCATCTGGCGCAAGCGGTACGGCGGCGGGATGCGCCAGGCCGGCGTCCTGGCCGCGGCCGGTCGCTATGCGTTGTCGCACCACATCGCGCGACTGGCCGACGATCACGCGCGTGCACGGCGCCTCGGCGAGGCCCTCGGCGTCGACCCGTCCGGCGTCGACACGAACATCGTGGTGCTCTCCGTCGCCGACGCTCCCGCATTCGCCGCTGCGGCGCGAGAGGAGGGCGTGCTGGTGTCGGTGCTCGGCCCCCGGGTGATCAGGTTGGTCACCCACCTCGACGTCGACGACGACGGCGTCGATCGGGCCGTCAAGGTGCTGAGTGCCCTCGTCCGACACGCCGAGAAATCCAACGGATGATCTACTGCCACACCGGGTGATCGATCTGCCATGCTAGGCGCCGATTTGCGTAGGAGCACCGTCGCTCCACGGAACGGGGAATGGTGGCATGACGCGCGCTAGGCGCCGTGTAGTGGTCGGGTTTGTCGTAGCAGCGATGGCGAGCAGCGTGTCTGCCTGCAAGGTGTTGCAGCGCGCCGAATCGCCCACGTCGGGGTCGACCGCCACAACTGCGGCCAGCGGGAACGCGATGGACCAGCCGGCCGACAGCGGCGACGTCTCGACCTGCCCGTTCAGCGCTGGCGAGGTTTCCGCGGCGCTCGGCGGTCAGTGGACCGTGGCCAGCCTGCCGAGCGGTGGCTGCAATTACGCGCAGGGCACGCGAACCATCCTGGTCAGCGAGGTGCCGCTGCCCAAGGACGCGCGAGGGCGCCACGCCGCATTGGCCCAGACTCGCCGGCCGTGTGACGCCGGATCGGCCCAGTCAGTCGCGTCCTCCCGGGACGCTTTCGTGTGCCGGCAGGGAACGCTGCTCGAGGCGGCGACGATCTCGCACGGCCGCCTCGTCGTGGTGTGCGCAGATGCCGGCACGGATCCGACGGCCGTGCCGGGCATCCGCGCGGCACTCGGCGCCTTGGTGGCGCGCGCCCACTAGTCCTTGGGCGCGCCTGAACGCCGGCCCTGACTGCTCAGCCGGCGACGTGCGTCGCCGCCGTCCGTCCGAGCAGCGTCGGGATCGTCGTTACCGCCTCGGCGAGTTCGTCGAGGTACTCGCCCACCAGCGCCTGCGCGCCGTCGCACAGGGCGATCTCCGGATTCGGGTGGACGTCGACCATCACACCGTCGGCACCGGCAGCCATGCCGGCCCGGGCGAGCGGCACGACCAGGTCGCGCCGGCCGGCCGCGTGCGACGGGTCGACGATGATCGGCAGGTGCGAGAGGTGCTGCACGAGGGGCACCGCGGAGATGTCGAGCATGTTGCGGATCGCCGGCTCGAAGGAGCGCACACCCCGCTCGCACAAGCACGATGTCGAGGTTGCCGCGCTGGGCGATGTACTCGGCAGCCATCAGCCATTCCTCGTACGTGGCGGTGAGCCCGCGCTTGAGCATGACCGGCTTGCCGGTGGCGCCGACCGCCTGCAGCAGACCGAAGTTCTGCATGTTGCGCGTGCCGATCTGCAGCATGTCGGCGTGTTCGGCGACGACGTCGACGTCGGCCGCGTCGGTGACCTCGGTGACGATGGGCAGTTGCACCTCGTCGCGGATCTCGGACAGGATGCGGAGCCCGGCAGCGCCGAGGCCCTGGAACGCGTAGGGGGACGTACGCGGCTTGAACGCCCCGCCGCGAAGGAGCGTCGCGCCGGCCCGCTTGGCCATCCGGGCAGCGGCAAGCGTCTGCTCGGGAGTCTCGACGGCGCACGGCCCGGCGATCAGCGTGAACGTGTCCGGCCCGATCGGCACGCCACCCACTCGGACAGTCGTTCGCTTGGCGTGATTCTGCGCCGACACGAGCTTGTACGGAGCCGTGATGCGCATGGTCTCCGACGACGCCGGGCAGCCCGCTGGCATCGAGGGTTTCCAGCACGTCCTCGGTTCCGACGACGCCGACGATCGTGCGCATGACACCGCGGCTGACGAACGCCTGCCCGCCGTGCGCCTCGATGTGCTTGATGACGACGGCAAGATCGGCGTCAGTGGCGGTCGGTGCCATCACGATGACCATCCGGGAAGCGTACGTGGCGGTAGTTCGGCGATCATGTGCAGATCAGGCGGTCCGGGCGACTGGATCTGTACACGATCGGGCCTCACAGACGCAGAGCTCTCCTGAGTTGCGCGGCCACCAGCGCCGGCTCAGCGCGCACCACGATGCTCGGGAACCGCAGCACGATCGCATCGGACAGCATCAATTCGTTCTGGCGCAACTGATCGGCCCACCAGCGAGCCGCCACCAGGTGCAGCGCCCCGTCGACCTCGACGACGACGATGCGGCCGTCGGCGCGGCGCCACGTCGCGTCCAGGTAGCGGCGGCGTCCGGACGATTCCACTCGCACCGCCTGCCGTTGCGGAACCGGCAGCCGAAATCGCCGGCACAGCCGCGCGAAGTCGATCTCGCTGAGCGCCTCGGAGCCCTGGCCGATGTCCTCGATCGCGGCGACGAGGCCGGCGCGGTGCCGAACTCGCATCGAGCGATCGAGCGCGTCGCGCAGAGCCGGCACGCTGACCAGGCGCTGCTGGACGGCGGCGGCGAGGACGCCGCACGCCGGTCGCACGGACGTGAACGTCGACGCGGCGAGCAGGAGCGCGTCCGGCAGTCGGTGCACGATGCTGCCCGGGTGCGTCGCGACCGCGTCCCATCGAGATGTGAGATGCAACCGGACCTCGACGGGGCAGCCTCGCCGAAGTCGCGTGCCGCCCGGGGCCAGGACGTGGACCGCCTCGCGTGGCCAGCCGTTGAGGCCGAATGCCTGCGCCGCGGTGAACGCCGTCAATATCGCCGACGGGCCGGCGTGTAGCCGAGCCGTCATCCATTGTTGGCGCTCGGAAAGTGGGCCGTTGTGCAGCACGATCGTGCAGCCGAGACGCTGCCAGCGCCTGGCGCCGATCTGGGCTCGGATATGAGCGGCGGTGATGCCCTGCCGGTGCAGGGCGGTCGCCGTCGTTACTAGTCGTGCGTCGGCGCGGGCCAGGTTCCAGGCGTTCACGTTTCGATCTTGAGACTCGCCGGCTGGCCGTGAGGCGCCGACCGTGAAGTTGTGGACGACCGTTCGAACGTTCGATCAGGTGCAGATCAGGCGGTCCGGGCGACTGGATCTGCACATGGTCGGCTTGCGCGGCTATCGGTCGGCGCGCAAGGCCTTGAGGGTGGCGATATCGCGCGCGTGATCGTCCTGGGCGGTCTCGACGACCAGTGGGACGCCACGGGTCGCGGGGGAGGAGAACAGCGCCGCGAACGGCTCGACGCCGATGGTGCCATCGCCCAGAGCGGTGTGCCGGTCGCGCTTGGAGCCGGCTGGGTCGCGGCTGTCGTTGACGTGCACGAGGCCGATCCGCCCGCGGCCGATTGCGCGAGCGGTGGCCGCCAGGGTGCGCGCCATGCCTTGCCGCGTCGACAGATCGTGCCCGGCGGCATGCAGGTGGCAGGTGTCCAGGCACACGCCGACGCGCTCGTCGTCGAGCGCGCCGAGGTACGCGCCAAGACTGTCCACAGTGGACGCCAGCGCTCCGCCACCGCCGGCGGTCGGTTCGATCAGCAGTCGGGCGTGGGCGGCGTCGAGCAGCGGCAGGACGTGCTCGCGGACCTGCTTCATCGCGACATCGAAGCGGTTGCCCAAGACGGCCGACCCGGCGTGCATGACGACACCGGCAGCGCCCAGGGCATCCGCCCGGCAAAGGGCGAACGCCAATGCCCGCGTGGAGTTCTCCAATGTGGCCGGCGACGGCGAGCCGAAGTTGATCAGGTATGGGGCGTGCACGAATACCGGCACCAGCCGGCCCGCGCACTCGGCTCGGAACGCCTCGTCGACCGCGGGGTCGAACGGCGTCTCTGCCCAGCCGCGTGGGTTGCCGGCGAAGATCTGCACGACCTCGGCCCCGATGTCGTCCGCGCGGGCGAGCACGCCGCGGGCCAGCCGGGCCGGCCCACCGCTGACCGGGACATGGGCGCCGACCAGCGAGCGAGCCCGGACGGCCACCGTCAGGCGACCTCGATCGTCACGGTTGCCCCGAGACGAACCTGGCCGCTGGCGTTCTGGTCGTTCGGATTGATGTCGAGCCCGACGGTGATGTCGAGGCGGCCGCCGAAGACCTTCTTCACCTTCACCTTGAGGCCGGCCTGTTCGAGTGCCCGGCGGGCGGCGTCGCGGCTCATGCCGCTGACCGGCGGGACGTCGACGTAGTGCGGGCCCTTGGAGACGAGGAGCGTCACCGTCTGGCCCTTGGCCAGGTGGGAGTTGCCGCCCGGGTCCTGGCTGATCACCTTTCCCTGGTCGACGCTGTCGTTGAACTGCTCGGTGACGTTGACCTTGAAGCCCATGTTCTGCAGCTTGCTCGTCGCGTCGTCGCGACTGTTGTGGGTGACGTCGGGGACGGTCAGGATCGGCGGGCCGCTCGACACGACGATCGTCACCGTCTGGTTCGCCCGAACCCGGGCACCGCCCGCGGGGCTGGTGCCGATGACCGTGCCGGCCGGCACCGTTTCACTGGCCCGTTGCGAACTGGTCACCCGCACCGGCAACTTGTCGAGTGCCGCGCGCGCCTCTGCCTCCGAGCGACCGCGCACGTCGGTGAGGGTGTAGAGCTTCGGCCCGAGCGAGATGAGCAGCGTTATGTGAGCGTGGCGGCGAACCTTGCTGTCGCCGGCCGGCTTGGTACCCGTGGCGGCACCGCTTGGCACGTTGTCGTCGTTGACCGAACTGATCGTCACCTGGTCGAAGCCCGCGCGGTGCAGCGCAGCCACGGCGGTATCGCGGGGCTCGCCCCCGACCACGGGAACGCGGGCGTAGCGCCCGGCGGCGAACCACCACCCGGCGAAGACCGCTCCGGCGCCGATGAGCACCATGACCAGCAGGGTCGCCAGGGCGACGCGCCGCCGGCGGTACTTGCGTACGCCGGGCACGGGCGGGCGCTGGGGCGGGAACGTCGGCGGACCCTGAGGCGGCCCGCCCACGCCGTAGAGCGGTGGCACGCCGACGGCGGTGTCGTGCACCTGGGCGCCGCGGCCGAGCCGTTGCGTCGTGTGCGCCTGCGGGCCGGTGGGCTCGGACTGGCGGCCGTTGGGTCGCGGGCGCGGCGGCACGGGCACGACGGGCAGCCCCAGATCGGTGCGCACGTCGGCGAGTTCAGCCAGGAAGGCGCCGGCGTCGAGCGGGCGCCCGGCCGGGTCGCTGTCGGTGGCTCGCACGACCAGATCGTCGAGTTCCTCACCGATTCCGCTTGACGCGCGAGGACGGAGCGGTCACCCGGCTGTGCACGTGCTGGTAGGCCACCGCCATGGCCGAATCGCCCACGTAGGGCGCCTCGCCGGTCAGCAGTTCGAACAAGACGATGCCGGCGGAGTAGACGTCGGATCGCTGGTCGGTGCGGCCCCGGCTGATCTGCTCCGGTGAGCAGTAGGCGACGGTGCCCATCATCACGCCCGGTGCGGCTGGCCGACCCGTCGGTCTCGACGGCGCGGGCCAGCCCGAAGTCGGCGACCTTCACCACACCGTCGTCGGACAGCAGGATGTTCTCGGGCTTGACGTCTCGGTGGACGAGCCCGGCCCGATGCGAGACGGCGAGCGCGGCCAGGACGGGCTCCATGATGGAGACGGCCTCGGCGGGGCTGAGCCGGCCGCGTTCGCGCAGCAGGTCGCGCAGGGTGCGGCCGCTGACGAGTTCCATGACCAGGAAGACGTTGCCGTGGTCTTCGCCCTGGTCGTAGACGGCGACCGTGTTGATGTGGGCCAACTTGGCCGCGGCCCGGGCCTCGCGGGCGAACCGGTCGGCGAAGGCCGGGTCGCTCGAGCAGGCCCGAGGACATGACTTTCACCGCGACGAGGCGGTCGAGCCGCTCGTCGATGGCGCTGTACACCGTCGACATCCCGCCGCGTGCGATGCGCGCCTGGATGCGGTATCGGCCCTCGAGGATGCGGCCGACCAGTGGGTCCGTGGTGGCCGTTTGCACATGCGGAGTCTAGATCTCCGCGGCCGATGCGCCCGTCGACGACACCCGATCTTGACTCGAACCGTACGCTGGCGCCCCGTGAGCGCCGACGACGACTGGGCAGACGGCACCGAACTCGCGCCGGGCGAGATCCAGGTCGGCACCGGCCGGGCGGAACTGCTCGCCGACGCCGAGCGCCCGGGCGGCTGGCTGCTGGTGATCGACCGGATCCGCCAGTCCTACGTCGACCTCGACGACCCGTCCTATCTCGACTTCGACTACCTGCGCAGCATGGTCGACGTGCTCGACGCCCGGGGCGAGGGCCCGCTGGCGGTGACGCACATCGGCGGCGGTGCCTGCACCCTGGCCCGGTACCTGGCGGCGACCAGACCGGGGTCGTCGCAGATCGTGCTCGAGCCCGATGCCGAGCTGATCGCGCTCATCCGGGCCCGGTTGCCGCTGCCGCGTGGTGCGCGCATCCGGATCCGGCCGGTCGGTGGCCGCGAGGGCATCGGCGCGCTGGGCGACGCGAGCGCCGACGTCGTCGTCATGGACGCCTACGTCGGCGGACGGGTGCCGGCCGAGCTGACCACGGCGCAGTTCGTGGCCGAGGTGGCCCGCGTGCTCCGCCCGGACGGCGTCCTGCTGGCCAACCTCACCGACGGGCCGCCGCTCGAGTACACCCGCCGGGCCGTCGCCGCGGCCCGAACCGTCCTGCCGGAGGCGTTGCTCATCGCGTCGACCGGCGTGCTGGGCAAGCGCCGCTACGGCAACATCGTGCTGGCGGCGTCGCGCGGGGCGCTGCCGATCGCCGAGGTCCGTAGAGCGGCCGCGTCGGCGATGTTCCCGACGCGCGTCACGGCCGGGCGCACGCTCGACACGCTCGTCGGCCGGTCCGAGCCGCTCACCGACGCGGACTCGATGCGCTCGCCGCGCCCCCCGGAGGAGGGCTGGCGGGTCAGCGCGGGATGATGCCTCGGTGCCGATGCACGCTGACCGTTCCTACACCAACCGGCGACGCGCTGAGTCGTTCGGCGTCGGCGCCGAAGCCTACGACCGGGCCCGCCCGAGCTACCCCGCCGCGCTCGTCGACGACCTTCTCGCTGCTCGTCCGGCAACGACCCTCGACGTCGGCTGCGGTACCGGCAAGGCGGCGCGGTTGCTCACCGCGCGAGGCGTCGATGTGCTCGGCGTGGAGATCGACGAGCGGATGGCCGACATCGCTCGCTCGCACGGAATCGACCGTCGAGATAGGCAGTTTCGAGCAGTGGGACGCCGCCGGGCGCCAGTTCGACCTGATCGTCTCCGGCCAGGCCTGGCACTGGGTCGATCCAGTCGTGGGCATCGCCAAGGCCCGCGCGCTGCTGCGCCCGGGTGGCCTGCTCGCCCCGTTCTGGAACTTCGCCGCCCTCGACCCGGACCTGCAGCGGAGGATCGACGCCGCATACGCGCGAGTGGCTCCCCAAGTGACGCACGGGTCCGTGGTTCGTCACGGTGGTCCGGCGACCATCCCGCCGCGTGTCGATGAGCTTCGGGCCACGTTCGCCTCGGTCGAGCATCGGCGCTACCCGTGGGAGACGACCTACACCCGCGACGAATGGCTCGACCTGATCCAGACACACAGCGATCACAGCACGTTGCCGCCCGCGCAGCTCGCGGCGCTGGTCGAAGCCGTGGGCGATGCCATCGACGCGGCGGGCGGCCAGGTACGCGCCCACTACACGACCGAGGCCGTTTTCGCGCAAATTCGCTGATTGCGTGGCAGGCTTGGGGTATGCCCGAGCACGCGACGGACATCCAGTTGATCGCCATCCCCGATGCAGCCGATGCTCTCGGCATCCCCGTGTCGAGGGTGCATCAGTTCATCCGCGACGGCGCGCTGGTCGCCGTACGCGACGAGGAGGGGCGCCGGATCCCGGCGGCATTCGTGCAGGACGGCGTTGTCGTCAAGGGACTCTCCGGCGTCGTGACCCTCCTGCGCGACGGCGGCTATCAGGATCACGAGATCGTCGACTGGCTGTTTCGCGAGGACGACTCGCTGCCTGGGACGCCCATCCAGGCGCTACGCGAGAACCGGGGCACGGAGGTCAAGCGCCGGGCGCAGATCGCCGGCTTCTAGACGTCCCGCTTCCGCAGGTCCCCGATCAACCCTCCAGTGTTCATGATCAACAGAGCGATTCGGTTACCACTCGACCGGATCGCTCTGTTGATCATGGACGGGCGCTGGCTAGCTCGGCGGGGAGTGGCGACGCGCAGATCGATTACTGTCCCCTGGTGGCGCATCTGACGTACCTGGCAGTGCTCGCCGCCTGCCTGATCGGCACCGCCCCCCTGGAAGTCATCCTGCGTACCCGCGTGTACGCGAGGTGGCGCCGACTCGCCCTGGCGCTGACGCCCACGGTGGTCGTCTTCGGCGCGTGGGACGTCTACGCCATCCATCGCCACCAGTGGAGCTACGACCGGCGATTCACGACGGGCGTGCTCCTGCCGGGGCGTCTGCCCCTGGAGGAGTTGCTGTTCTTCCTGGTCATTCCCACCTGCGCGGTGCTCACCCTGGAGGCGGTGCGGCGGCGCCGTCCACAGTGGACGATCGGCGACGAGCGGTGAGTTACACGGTGCTAGCGGTGATCGGCGTGGTCGGTGCCGCACTCGTCGACCAGGTGATTGCGCGGACGAATCTCCTGCGGCGTAAGGCCTTCTGGACCACCTACGGCATGGTGCTGTTCTTCCAGTTGATCGTCAACGGCGTCCTGACCGGCCTGCCCGTCGTGCGCTACGACCACCGGGCGATCATCGGCCTTCGGGTCGCGTACGCGCCCGTCGAGGATCTGCTGTTCGGTTTCGCGATGATTCTGCTGACGTTGTCGACGTGGGTGTGGCTCGGACGCCATGCCCCTCAGCGCGGCCGGAGCGCGCAACCCGTCCCCGGCCGGCCGACCAAGCGCCGATGAGGCCCCGCGCCGCGACGCTCGCCCGGCGGGGGAGCGCCACGGCAACGCGGCGGCTGAACACGTCGTAGTCGGCTCGCTCGATCTCGTCGAGGATGCCGCTGTAGAGCGTGAATGCGGTACGCAGGCAATGGCGCGAGGTCGCCTGGACGAGGTCGATACCCGGCGCGGCCCGCCGGTAGAAGTCGCGGGTGCGCGCGATCTCGAAAGCGAGCAGGTTGCGGATCGGCTCGTCGACTTTGCCGCGCAGCAGGCGCTCCCGGTCGACGCCGAACGTGTAGAGCGACTCCTGCGGCAGGTAGACGCGTCCGCGCCGCAGGTCCTCGGCGATGTCGCGCAGGAAGTTGGTGAGCTGGAAGGCGATACCCAGGTCGGTGGCGTAGGGCTCGATGACCTCCCAGCCGATCGACTCGTCGGCGCGGCCGAGGATCGGCAGCATCTGCAGGCCGATCACCGCCGCCGATCCCCATACGTACTTGGACAACTCGTCGAATGTGGCGTATTCGGTGACCGTCAGGTCGGTCCGCATCGAATCGAGGAAGTCGGCGAAGTAGGACTGCGGGGATGCCCCAGCGCTGGATCGTGTCGATGACGGCGCGGCCCACCGGGTCACCGGATTCGCCCCAATCGAGGTCGGTGACGAAGTCCTCGCTCCACGCGCTGAACCGTGCAGCGCGTTCGTCTGGCCCGAGCGACGCCGTGAGGTCGTCGACGATGTCGTCGGCATATCGCGCGAAGCCGTACAGGGCGTGGACATAAGGACGTTTTGCCATCGGCAGCAGCTTCGTGGCGAGGTAGTAGGTCTTGCCGTGCACGGCGTTCAGTTGCCGGCACTGCTCGTACCCCGCCCGCAGCCGAGCGTCGGTGATGCCGGCCGCGGACAGCTCACGCCTCGCGCCTGCCCCCATCACCCCATGGTCGCAGAGCGCGCGCGTTCGCCGGTGACGCGCTCGGCGGCGAGCCGGCCGGAGAGGATCACCATCGGCACGCCGACGCCCGGCTGGCTGTGCGCCCCGCAGACGACGAGGTTCTCGATCCGGCGATCCCGGGTCGGCGGCCGGAACGGCCCGGTCTGCGCGAACGTGTGCGCCGCAGCGAAGGGCGCGCCCGCCGTGATACCGCGTGCCCGCCAGTCGGCGGGCGTCGTCATGTGCAGCACCTCTGCATCGGCCAACGCCGGGAATCCGCGGTGCGTCCAGGGTGGCCAGCATCCGGTCGCGATAGCGCGGACCCTCGACCGCCCAGTCGATCGGCGTCCGGTGATCGAGGTTCGGCGCGGGAAAGAGCGCGTAGTACGCGTGACGGCCTGCCGGTGCGAGCGAGGGGTCGGTCAGCGTCGGCGTGCACAGCAGGAACGACGGGTCGCTCATCAGCCGGCCGTCGCGGATGATCTCGTCGAACGTCGTGCGCCAGGCATCGCCGAACGAGATCGTGTGGTGGACGGCGTGGGGCAACGCGACGCCCGATCCCGCATGCACCACCACGCACGACGGCGAATAGCGCGTCCGGCGCAGGCGTCGCGGGGCGAACTCGGCGGGCAGCAGTTCGCGATAGGCCGTCGGCAAGTCGGCGTTCACCACCACGACGTCGGCGGGAATGCGCTCGCCGGCGTCGGTGATCACCGCCCCGGCGCGCCCGCCGGACACCTCGATCGACGATGCCCGCGAGCCGTACCGGAAACGCACGCCGTGCTTCGCGGCGGCGTCGGCCATCGCGACCGGCACGGCGTGCATACCGCCCAGCGGGTAGTAGACGCCGGCCACGCAGTCCATGTAGGTGATCACCGAGTAGATCGCCAACGCCTGCTGCGGGGCCAGCCCGGCGTACATCGCCTGGAACGTGAACAACCGGCGCAGCCGCTCGTCGCGCATGAACGACGCGACCTTGGGGGCAAGGCGGCGAAACCCGCCCAGGCGCACCAGGTCGAGCATCGGCCGGCCCACGAGCGCCAGCGGCGAGTCGAGATTGCGATCGATGAAGTGCGGCATCTCGACGCGGTACAGCTCACGCAGGTACGCCACGAAGCGGCGGTAACCGTCGGCCTCCGGCGAGCCGCAAAGCGCCGTGATCTCGTCGGCCATGGCCTCGGGATCGGCGCGCACGTCGAGCATCGAGCCGTCCGCGAAGCGCGCCCGGTAGGCCGGATCGAGGCGCCGCAGGGTCAGCCAGTCGTCGAGGGACTCACCGACCGCCCCGAGCGCCTCGCCGATCAGCTCCGGCATGGTGAGCACCGTCGGGCCGGTGTCGAAGGTGTAGCCGCTGTCGCGCAAGACACCGGCGCGCCCGCCCGGCTCGTCGTCGCGTTCGAGCACCGTGACATCGCGCCCGGCTCCGGCAAGGTGCAACGCGGCGGACAGACCGCCGAGGCCTGCCCCGACGATCACGATCCGATCGGTGCGCCCCGGCACCGTCCTCACGTGTGGCGCTCGGTCGCCGCGACCGCGAGCCGGTCGAGCACCTCGCGCGCGTCGGCCGCGATCTCGGACGACGCGAGCGCCTCGCGGGCCTCTTTGGTCCGCTCGGAGATCCGCGCCTCGACCCGCTCCAGCGCGCCCGTTGCGACGATGACGTCGCAGATCTCGGCCGCGCCCGTCGTCGGACAGGTCCCGGTCGCCCAGCCCGGCGCGAAGCAGCGCCGCCTGCGCGTCGTCGGCCGCGTCCATGGCGAGCGCGACGAGGATCGTCTGCTTGCCCTCGCGCAGGTCGTCGCCACTCGGCTTGCCGGTGCGGTCGGGATCGCCGAAGACGCCGAGGATGTCGTCGCGAAGCTGGAATGCCTCGCCCAGCGGCAGGCCGTATGCGCTGATCGCTGCGACCACGTCCGCCGGCGCACCGGCGGCCGCCGCGCCGAACTGCAACGGTCCCTCGACGGTGTACTTGCTGGTCTTGTACTTGGCCACCCGAAGCGCGTCCTCGGCCGAGAACCGGCCACGCGCCTGGACGAGAACGTCGAGGTACTGCCCGGCCATCACCTGCTGGCGCATGTCGTCGTAGACGTCGCGCGCCCGAGCGGCGGCCGCGGCTTCGAATGCGGCGCCGTGGAACATCGCGTCGGCCCAGGACAGCAGCAGGTCGCCCACGACGATGGCCGCCGCGGTGCCGAAAACCCGGCGATCGCCGGTGAAGCCACCGTTTGCGTGCATTGCGGTGAATGCCGTGTGCACGGAAGGGCGTCCCCGGCGGGTGCTGGAGCCGTCCATCACGTCGTCGTGGATCAGGGCGCAGCCGTGCAGCAGTTCGAGGCTGGCCGCCGCCGTGACCATCGCGTCGTCGCCGTCCGCGGATCGGACGCAGCGCCACCCGCAGTAGGCGAACATCGGGCGCAGTCGCTTGCCGCCGTCAAGCACGAAACTGCGTGCGGTCGCGGTCAGCGGGGCGAGGTCGTCGCCGAGCGCGGCGAGGCGGGCAGCGCGCCCGTCGAAGAACCGAGCCAGCTCCGAATCGACCCGTCGGATCACCGCGTCGAGGTCGATCACAGCGCGGACACTACGCTGAGCACCATGCCACGAACGGTGCGGGACGCGTTGTCCAGCGGGCAGCCCACGTTCTCCTTCGAGTTCTTCCCGCCGAAGAATCCCGAGGACGAGGCCAAGCTGTGGCAGACGATCCGTCAACTCGAGCCACTGCAGCCGTCGTTCGTGTCCGTGACCTACGGCGCGGGCGGCTCGACGCGTGATCACACGATCGAGATCACCGAGCAGATCGAGTCCGACACGACGCTTCTGCCGGTGGCCCACCTCACCGCGGTCGACCACTCGGTGGCCGAGTTGCGGGCGATCATCGGACGGCTCGTCGATGCCGGCATCGTCAACATGATCGCGTTGCGGGGAGACCCGCCCGGCGACCCGAACGGCGAATGGCGAACCCATCCGCAGGGTTTGGCCTACGCCCACGAACTGGTCGCCCTGCTGCGGGCGCACGGCGACTTCTGCGTCGGCGTCGCGGCGTTCCCGTACAAGCACCCGCGCTCGGCCACGATCGAGGACGACACCACGCGGTTCGTCGAGAAATGCCGGGCCGGCGCCGATTACGCGATCACCCAGATGTTCTTCGACGCCGACGACTACCTGCGCCTGCGCGACCGGGTCGCCGCGCAGGCCTGCGACATCCCGATCATCGCCGGCCTGATGCCGGTGACGACCATGCGCACGATCGAGCGCTCCGAGCAGTTGTCCGGCGCTCCGTTCCCGCCCGCGCTCGCGGCGAAGTTCGCGGCCGTCGCCGACGACCCGAAGGCGGTGCGTGCGCTCGGCATCGACGAGATGCTCGATGCTCGCCCAGCGCCTGCTCGACGAGGGCGTTCCCGGCTTGCACTTCATCACGTTCAACTTCTCGAAGGCCACCCGCGAGGTGTGGGCCAATCTGGCGCTGACCGCTCGGCGTTGACCGCCTGGCGGCAGCCGGCACGCGGCGACCGGTATGCGACAGCCTGGTCGCGGCTGCACGGGGGCCTTGCGCCCTCGCCGCTGGTCCTGTGGTGGCTGCGCCCGATGTGGTCGCTTGCCCGCCCGCTCGCGGCGATCGGCGTGCCCCCTACGGCGCTCACCCTGGCCGGCGTGCTGCTCGCGATCGACGCGCCGCTGTTCGCCGAGCGGCGGCCCCTGGTCGCGCTCGCCCTCGTCCTCGGCGCGGCCCTCTGTGACGGCCTGGACGGCGCGGTGGCCGTGGTCGGCGACCGGGCCACCCGTTCCGGGGCGCTGGCCGACTCGGTCGCGGACCGGGTGGCCGACTGCGCGTTCGCGGCCACCTTGTGGCGCTGCGGCGCGCCGTTGTGGCTCGCCGCGCGCGCGGCCGGTTCTGTCGCTGGCGATCGAGATCTGCGCGAATGGTGCCGGCCGGAAGGCGTCTGCGTACGACGATCACCGTCGGGGAACGCCCCACGCGCGTCATCTGCACTGCCCTTGGCTGCGTCAGCGCCGCCGCGACCTCGGCAACCTGGCCGCCGACGGTCTGCGCGGCCGTCTGGCTGGGGGCCGGAGTGGCTGCCTGGGGGCAAATGATCTTTGTGGCAAGGTGCAGTCGGTACTGAACTGTTACCCAAGGTGAGGCAACAGTTCCATGCCGCTAAGTTGTCGATACCTGTAGAACCCGTTCGATCAGGACCGATCACGACGACGAAGGGCATGTACGTGTCCCCGACATCTGCACCCCCGTCTCATGAGCCGGCTAGCCCCAATTGCGACAATGCGCCGAGAACCCGCCGTCTGTCCCACCATCCGAATGTGTCGTTCAGGCTTGAGCCAGAGGGAGGTCACCGCGTGACTGACGTTCCTGCATCGGTCGAGCTGTCACCGGGCGGGCACGATCCGGCAGACCCAGCTTGGGACGTCGTGGTGATCGGTGGCTGCGGGCATGTCGGCCTTCCGCTGTCCATCGCCCTTGCCGATCGTGGTGCGCGTGTTCTGATCAGCGACATCAGCGCGGCGTCGGTCGACTTGGTCAACGCCGGGATCATGCCGTTTCAGGAGCACGCTGCCGGGCCGGTGCTCGCGCGCGTCCTGGCCAACGGGCACCTGCACGCCACTACCGATCCCGCCGCGGCCGGCCTCGCCGACATCGTCGTCGTGGTCATCGGAACGCCCGTCGACGAGCACCTGAATCCGGACCCGCACGCCATCCCGAAGGCCCTTGCCGGGGCAAGCGCACACCTGCGCAAGGGTCAGCTCATAATCCTGCGCAGCACGGTGTTTCCCGGCGTCACGCAGTTGGTCGAGCGCACCCTGCACGAGCGGGGCCTCGACGTCGACGTGGCTTTCTGCCCGGAGCGGATCGCCGAGGGAAACGCAATGACCGAGTTGTACGCGCTGCCGCAGCTGTATCGGGGCGCGCGACGAGCGAGTCGGCGATCGGGCGGCCGCGCTGTTCGGCCTGCTGACCGACAAGCTCGTCCACCTCGACCCGGAGGAGGCCGAGCTCGCGAAGCTGTTCACGAACAACTGGCGCTACCTGAAGTTCGCGGCGGCGAACCAGTTCTACATGATCGCGAACAGCCACGGCCTGGATTTCGAGCGCATCCGGAATGCCCTGGCCGACGGCTACCCCCGTGCGGCAGACCTGCCTCGCGCGGGTTTCGCCGCGGGACCGTGCCTGTTCAAGGACACGATGCAGCTCGCCGCGTTCAACGACAACAACTACTTCCTCGGCCATTCGGCGATGCTCGTCAACGAGGGCCTGCCGCTGTACGTGGTGCAGCAACTCGAGGCCAAGCACGATCTGGCCGGCCATGACGGTCGGCATTCTCGGCATGGCCTTCAAGGCGAACTCCGACGACATCCGATCGAGCTTGTCCTACAAGCTCAAACGCATCCTGCGCCTTCCGCGCCGGCCGGGTGCTGTGCACCGATCCCTACGTCACGGTCGACCCTGACCTCGTCCCGCTGGACAAGGTGCTGGCCGAGGCGGACGCGCTCGTCGTCGGCGCACCGCACGACGAGTACCGCGGCCTTCAGGTCGACGTGCCCGTCGCCGACGCCTGGGGGGTGCTCGGTGGCGGCGTTCGCATATGAGCCCGAGATCGATCCGGCAACGGACGAGACGCATCCGGTGAGCGTCGAGCCGCGGGTCAGCGTGGTCATCCCGGCCTACAACGAGGGCGAGAACATCACGCCCTGCCTGGATCGGATCTTCGCGGCGATGTCGTCCGAGTGCGAGGTCGCCGTCGTCGTCGACTCGCCGGACGACTCGACGGTGCCGGTACTCACCGACTACGCCAAGAGTCAGCCGCAGTTGCGGACCCTCGTGAATACCTACGGCCGCGGCCCGGCGAACGCGATCCGCTTCGGCATCGACAACGCGAACGCCGGTGTCGTCGTCGTGACCATGGCCGACGGGTCAGATGACCCCGAGCAGATCGAGGTATTGACCCGGCTCGTCGAGCGCGGCGTCGTGGTTGCGGCCGCCTCGCGGTACGCGCCGGGTGGCCAGCAGGTCGGCGCCCCGCTGATCAAGAGCATGCTGTCCAAGGCCGCAGGCCGTTCACTGCACCGTTTCGCCCTCGTCGGCACCCGCGACGCCACGAACTCCTTCAAGGCGTACAACCGCGAATTCGTCCGCAGCGTGGGCATCGACAGCCGGCACGGATTCGAGATCGGCCTGGAGTTGACCGTGAAGGCCAAGCGTCTCGGGTTGCCGATCGCTGAGATCCCGACGATCTGGCTCAACCGCGACGTCGGCGTATCGAACTTCAAGCTGTGGGCGTGGATACCCGAGCTACCTCTACTGGTACCGCCATGCGTTCGGCCGGCGCACGACGCTCAGCGAGCTGCAACGAAAGCTATCCCCGACATCGAAGGACACGTAATGCAGAAGGTCTTGGTCAGCGGCTCGGCCGGATTCATCGGCGGCTACGTCGTGCAGGAGTTGCTCGAGCGCGGGTTCGCCGTCGTCGGGTTGGACAACTTCTCCAAGTACGGCAAGGTCGCCAAGTCCTACGACGAGCACCCGGCCTACACGTTCGTCGAGGGCGACGCGCGAGACGTCGATCTGGTCTCGACGCTTCTCACCGACTGCGATCACTTCATCGCCGGGGCGGCGATGATCGGCGGCATCTCCTACTTCCACACCTACCCCTACGACCTGCTCGCCACCAACGAACGCATCATGGCCGCGCAGTGCGACGCGGCGATCGCCGCGCGGCAGCGGGGCCGGCTGCAGAAGGTCACCTACCTGTCGAGCTCGATGGTCTATGAGTCGACCGACCACTGGCCCTCCGTCGAGGGCGACGAACGCCAGTCGCCGCCCCCGCTGTCGTCCTACGGATTCCAGAAGCTCGCAGTCGAGTACTTCGCCCGCGCCGCCTGGGACCAGTACGGGCTGCCCTACACGATCGTGCGGCCCTTCAACTGCGTCGGCATCGGCGAGACGCGCGCCCTCGGCGACGTCGAGATCGCTTCGGGCAACGTGAAGCTCGCGATGAGCCACGTCGTCCCCGACCTCGTGCAGAAGGTCGTCAAGGGCCAGGACCCGTTGCACATCCTGGGCGACGGCAGCCAGGTTCGCCATTACACCTACGGCGGTGACCTCGCGAAGGGCATCCTTGCGTGCATGGAGTCCGAGGCCGCACGCAACGACGACTTCAACATCTCGACGGTCGAATCCACGACGGTCACCGAGCTCGCGTCGGCCATCTGGCGCAAGGTCAACGGCGACGCGCCGCTGACCATCGTGAACGACCCCGCCTACACCCACGACGTCCAGCGGCGCATTCCGTCGGTCGAGAAGTCCGAGCGGGTGCTCGGCTTCGAATGCACGACATCGCTCGACGACATGCTCGACGAGGTCATCCCGTGGATCACCCAGGCCGTCGCCGACGGGCGCATCTAATGCCACGGTTCGCGGTGGCAACGACTCGGCGCAACTGAGTCCGGAGCGAAGGGACGCTGACATGGAGCTTGACTCCGGCCAGCTGCAAGGGCTTTACGAGGAGCGCTTCGGCGCCGAACCCGTCCAGCGCACGAAGCTCTGGTCCGTGCTGTGCCGCCAGTTCTTCCAGCGCTGGGTTCCGGAGCAGGCCACTGTGCTCGACGTCGCGGCCGGGCACTGCGAATTCGTCAACAACATCCGGGCCGAACGCCGCATCGCGGTCGATCTCAACCCCGATGTCGTCAAGAGCGCGAACGACGACGTCGAGACCCACGTGTGCCGCAGCGACGCGATGACCGACATCGCCGACGCCGAGGTCGATGTCGCCTTTGTGAGCAACTTCTTCGAGCACATCAGCCGCGAGGCGATTCTCAGCACGCTGATCGAGATCCGGCGCGTCCTGCGACCGAACGGCCGGCTGCTGATTCTGCAGCCCAACATCCGCTATTGCGGGCGCGACTACTGGCAGTTCTTCGATCACGTGACGCCGGTCGACGATCGCGCGCTGGGCGAGGCCCTCGTCGCGTGCGGCTTCAATGTCGTCAAGAACATCCCGCGGTTCCTGCCGTACACCACGAAGTCCCGCCTGCCGCGTGGCGACTGGCTGGTGTCGACGTACCTGCGGGTACCGATCGCGTGGCGGCTGATGGGTGCACAGGCGTTCATCGTGGCTGAACCAGCCAAGCCCGCACCGGGCGGATCCGGCGACAGCAAGACCGAAAATGTCGGCCAGCCGGGGGCAGGCATGGGCGGGCCGGGCTGAGGCCGATGGCCGCTACGACGAGTGCGGACCAGTCGCACGCCGTCCCCGACGTCGTCTTCGCGGCCGACAGCGAACGCCTGCTCCGGTGGCGGACCGGTGGTGGACCGCCGGCACTGGCGGCCGCCGTGTTCATCGCCCTTGTCACGATCTACCGCCTGGGAGCCGTCCACGGCGCGCGGTATCCGGGCCACGCTGATCCGGCGTTCTACTACGGCGTCGCGCAGAATCTGCACGCGGGTCAGGGACCTCAGATCAACTACATCTGGGAGTTCCTGAGCGGTCAGCCCGACCTGCCGCGATACGCCTTCGACTACTGGCTGCCCCTGCCCTCGGTGATCATGTCGGTGGCGCTGCGGTTCGGTCGACAGTCTCGCCGCCGCGTTGACCATGAACGTCATAGCCTCGGTGCTGCTGGCTGTGGCGACGTATGCCCTCGCGCGTCGTATGACGCCGGCGGTCTGGGTACCAGCCGCGGCCGCGGCGATCGTGGTCGTGCAGCCGTGGGTGTCCGTGTACAGCGTCATGGCGGAAGGCCCCCTCTACCTTGCGTTGTTCACGGTGCTGGCAGTGCTCGCCGCGGTTGAAGCGCGCTCACGTCCGTGGTTGTGGCCGCTCGTCGGTGTCCTGGCAGCGCTGGCGAATCTGTCCCGCAACGAGGGTCTCCTGGTGGTCATCGGCTTGGTGTTTGCGGCCGTCGCGTGGGCCCCGCGAGGTCGCAAGGTGCTGTTCCCCGGCGCGCTGCTCGGCGGTTACCTCGTCGCGATGAGCCCCCTGTACATCGTCAGCTACCGCCACATCGGCGCGTTCATGCCACCGGCGTCGTCGAAGTTCCCGTTCGTGACGACATTCGAAGACCTGTACTCGATCCGGGTCACGAGGTCGGCGTCGGGGTTCTTCGGCAACAGCGTCAGCGACTTCCTCATGCTGCGACTGACCACGATCGGCGATGAGTTCAAGGGCATCCTGGACTCGATGTTCTCCGTGGACATCGCGCTCGTTCTCGTGCTGCTCGGAACGGGGCTCTCCCGGGTGCCGTCGTGGTCGTGGAAACGTTCGGTCGCCTCACCTTGGTTTGCGCCGGCCGCGACCGCAGTCGTCGCCCTTCTGTTCTTCGCCTGCATCGTTCCGATCCTGGCCGGCGAGACGCAGAAGTGGATGACCTCGCTCATGCCGATGCTCGTCATCGCCGCACTGGTGCAATTGCACAACCTCAGCCTGCGGCCGCCGATCGTCGCGGTGATCGTCGCGGTGCTCGTGGCGTCTCCGTTCATAACGCTCGCCCCGCTGACCAGAACTGTGATCAACAAGAACAACGGAGTCGGCGATTCAGCCGCCTCGCTCATGCCGCTGCTGAATGCTGAGCAGGCCTGTCTCGGCAAACCGGTGGTGTTGATGACGCGCAGACCCTGGGAAATAAACCAAGCCACCGGCATTCGCACTGTCATGATTCCCAATGGCTCGCTGGCCGATACGCTCGCCGTGGCACGGCGCTATCGGAGTCACCGACATCGAACTGGACATCAGTCGGCCGAACACACTGTCGCCGTTACTACGCAGAGCGCGCGGTCCGTTCGGCGCATCGTCGTTCCCGAGCAGCTTCGCGGATCTACCGCGTCAAGGCCGATGTTGCCGGCGCTCGCTGTTGATCGTCGTCGCGCCGGCCCGGTGATCGCGCGGGATCACTGCGCCTCGTCGCGGCAGATGGGAGGTTCACGTCAATGTCCGCGACTGCCACGGAGCATCGAGGCGAGTTCGCCGACAGCGTCGTGACCGCGCGGTCCTCGGACGCGTTGGCGCTCGCGCGAGGGATTGCCGCCGCTGGCGTGCGCCTCGTTCGTCGCCATCGTCACGGTCTACCGGCTGGGGACGCTGCGTCATGCGCGGTACCCGGGCCATGCCGATCCGGCCTTCTACTACAACGTCGCGCAGAACATCCACGCGGGGCGCGGCGCTCAGATCAACTATGCATGGCAGTACCTGTCCGGGCAGCCGCCCCTTCCGCGATACGCCTTCGACTACTGGCTGCCGCTTCCCTCCGTACTGATGTCACTGGCCTTGAAGGTGCATGACAGCTTCACGACTGCGCTGTCTGTCAGCGTCTGGATGTCGGTGTTGCTAGCGGTTGCCACGTATGTCCTCGCCCGTTGCCTGACCCGATCCTGGTGGGTACCCGGTGTTGCCGCCGCAGTGATCGTGGTGCAGCCACTGGTGTCGGGGTACGCCGTGCAGGCTGAGGCGCCGCTCTACTTCGCCGCATTCTCGACGTTCGCGCTTGCCGCCAGCGATCGCGGCTCGCTCCCGTGCGTGGCTCTGGCCCGTCGCCGGCGTCCTTGCTGCATTGGCGAATCTGTCCCGCAGTGAGGGCCTGCTGCTCATGATCGCGCTGATCATCACGGCACTTGTCTGGTCGCCAAGGGGGCGCCGAGTGCTGATCGTCGGCACTTTGGTGGGCGGCTACGTCGTCGCGATGCTCCCGCTGTATATCGCGAACGAGCGAAACATGGGCACGCTCATGCCGCCGTCGTCGGCGAAACTTCCCTTCGTCCGAACCGTCGATGGCACGTTTTCGCTTCATGTGACGCAGACGCCGGCGGCGTTCTTCGGCCACAGCTTCAATGACTTCGTCATGCTTCGCCTGACGACTCTCGTCGGCGAGGTGACCGGTCTGCTCACCTCGATGTACTCGGTGGACGTCGTGCTGGTGGCGATCCTGCTCGGCGTCGGATTCTCACGTGGGGACGGGCAGTGGTGGGTTCGGGCGGCGTCCTCGCCCTGGTTTGCGCCCGCCGCGTTCGCGATCGTCGTGCTGCTGTTCTACGCGCTGATCGTTCCGGTCCTGTCGTACGCAATGCTCAAATGGATGATCGCGTTTACACCCGCGCTCCTGGTTGGCGCATTGATGAAGTTGGAAACGATCGGTCTGCGGCCTGCGGGTGTTCTGGTTGCGGTCGGCGTACTCGTCGCAGCGCCGTTGCTGACCGTTTCCACGATCACCAGGCAGACGATCGACCACAACAACTTCCGCGGCGATACCGCGTACGCCCTCGGACCGGTGCTGGCGGCCGAGCAGGCGTGCATCGGTAAGCCGGTCGTGCTCATGACTCGCATCCCCTGGGAGGTCACCCAGGTCACCGGCATTCGGACGGTCATGATCCCGAACGGCCCCCTGCCCGACATCCTCGAGGTGGCGCGCCGGTACGGAGTCACCGACATCAGGACTGCGGACGTCGATTACCCGGCTCTGTCGCAGGCGAATCTGCGCTCGCCGAGTGGCCCGTTTGCGGCCTCCACCGCCCGGAGCGTGTATCAGATCTACCGCGTCAAGGCCAACGTTGCCGGTGCCCGTTGTTGATTCGGGCGAGCAGTCAGGCCGGTCCGATGAGCTGGGCGGCGATCCGCGCGGAGAGCGCGACGAGCGGCAGTCCGCCGCCGGGATGAGTCGAGCCGCCGACGAGGAACAGCCCGTGTACTCGCGAGGCGTTCTGCGGGCGGCGCATGCTCGCCCGCAGGCCGTGCAGCGCAGCGCCGTAGATGGCCCCACCGGGGGCACTGGTGTGCCGCTGCAGGTCCGCCGGGGTGAGCGTGTGGCTGAACACGATCCGCTCGCGCACAGGCAGCCCGCGAGCAGCCAGCAGCGACAGCACCCGCTCGGCGTATCCGGACGAGAGCCCCGCGCTGTCCCAGTCGAGTGCCCCGCGGGCGCCGTCGCGGCCGTGCCGCGGGGCGTTCACCAGGACGAACCACGCCTCGTGCCCGGCGGGGCGTATCGCCGGGTCGTCGGGCGCGCTGATGTAGACCACCGGATCGGTCACCGGCCGCCCGGGCCGGCCGAAGACGGCGTCGAACTCCGCGTCGTACTCGCTGTCGCCGAAGAGCACGTTGTGGTGGGTGAGGCCCGGCGTTCGCCCGCGCACGCCCAGCAGCAGCGCGAAACCGCTGAGCGAATCCGCATCCGGGACGCCGGTCCGCGGCGGTTCGAGCAGCTGCCGGTACAGGACGCTGGCGTCGGCGTTGGCAACCACGACATCGGCGTGGATCGACGAGCCGTCGACGAGGTCGACCTGGTCCACCCGTCCGCCCGCGGCCCTGATCCGGACCACCCGGGCATTCGTGCGGATGACGGCACCGCGTTCCAGGACACGCGCCTCGAGGGCCTCGACGAGTCGGCGCATTCCGCCCTCGACGTACCAGATGCCGAACGCGTGCTCGAGATACGGGATGACGGTGAGCGCCGCCGGTGCGTGCCGGGGATCGGAGCCCGTGTACGTCGCATACCGCTCGAGGATCATCTGCTGGCGTGGATCGGGCAGCAACTGGCGGGCGACGTGGCGCAGTGTGCGCCCAGGGGCGACCGCCGTGAAGTCGCCGAGGTGGGTCAGCCTCTTGGCGAGGTGACGCACGGTCAGCGGCCGACCCAGCACCGGCCGCTCGATCGCGTCCCACACGCGCGATCCGCGGGCGATGAGCGCCGACCACGCGGCGCCGCTGCCGGCGCCGAGCGCGTAGTCGAAGCGCGCCTCCTGCTCGTCGAGGTCGCGCGTCGTGGTGAGGACGCTGCCGTCGGTGAAGCGATACCGGACGAACGGGTCGAGCGGGCGCAGCGTCAAGCACCGACTCGAGTGGGTCGCCGGTGTCGGAGAACAGTTCGCCGAAGACGTTCGGCATGGTCAGCAACGAAGCGCCGGTATCGAACCGGAATGTCCCAGCCGGCGTGCTGTGCTCGTGGAGGCCGACCTTGCCGCCGACCGTGCTGGCCGCCTCGAGCACCGTGACGGCGTGGCCGAGCGTCGCGAGCCGGGCGGCCGCGGCCAGGCCGCCGATGCCCGCTCCCACGACCACGACACGCGCCATGGGCAGATACTGCCTTAGCCGCCACCCGTGGCGCGCGACCGGCCGATCACGGCGCGGCGACCTGTCGTCCACGCCACACGAGGGTTCGCCGCCGGCGCGCGCGCAGCGATCTCGCCGTGAGCGCGCCCAGCGCGCCGACCGACACCGGGTGGGTCAACGCGTCGGGCCAGGCGCGCCCGCCGGTCGCCCGGGCGGCGATTACCCGACCGGCCACGCCCGCGGCGTAGCCGATTGCGCCCGCGCGCGATCCGCGAACGGCCGCCACCGCCGGCAGTACGTACGCAATCGCGAGTGATCCCACGACGCCCAGCGCGCCGGCCGAAGAGCCGAACGCCGCCCACAACGATTTCGTGTAGCCGTCACGCAGCGCGGGCCAATCGTCGTACATGCGGCAACTCGCCAGGTCGGTGCCGTCGACGATGCCGCCGCGTCCACCGACAGATTTCACCGCTCGGATAAGGGCAAGATCGTCCAGCACGTCGCCCGGCACATGTCCGCCGGCGCGCTCGTAGACGTCGCGGCGTACGACGAGGAACTGCCCGCCGGCCGCCGACAGCGACGGCCGCGGTGATGATTCGGCCAATCGCAGCGGCAGGAACGTGAGCCACGACCATTGCAGCAGCGGCTGGACCAGACGCTCGGCCGGCGTCTCGGCGATCTGGCGCGGGTACGGCGACACCAAGTCCAGGCCGTGGCGTTCGACCAGGTCGACCGCGGCGGCAATCGCATGGGGCGCCAGTCGCACGTCGGCGTCGACGAACGCAAGGATGCGAGTGGTCGGGCGCGCGGCCGCAGCGAGTTGCCGGCAAATGTTCGGCTTGCCGAGCCAGCCGGGCGGCGGGGGAGTGGCCGCCAGCACCCGCAACCGACCGTCGCGCGCGGCCACCTCGTCGGCGATTTCCCTTGTACGGTCGGATGATTCGTCGTCAGCCACGATGACTTCGAGATGGTCGCCCGGCTCCTGCGCGAGCACGGAGTCCAGACAGTCGGCGATGTTGTGCTGTTCGTCCCGGGCGGGGATCAAGACCGAAACGTCCACTGTGGACAGTGGCGGTTGCGCTGCGGGACGCCGTAACAGCCGGGCGTTTACCGCCGCGTGAATCGCTCCGAGCACGGCGATGGCAGCGCCGACGCGGATCAGCCGATCGCTCATCGGCGGCTTTGGCGCCTCACCCGCAAGGCAAGGGGCACCGCCACCGCCCCCATGCCCAGCGCGCCCCACAACGCGGCCGCCTGCAGGTGCAGGAAGGCCGCCAAGGCCAGGACCGACGAGGCGTACGTCCACAGGAACAGGGCGTACATCCACCGATCGTCGCCCGGGTCGGTGTTACGCAGAATCCCTTGCAGGACAAGGGAAATCACGCCGGACACGAGCAGCCAGCCGGCGACATTGGTCAGCGGGACCGTGTGGACGCCCGGCAGGTAGGGCTCGGCGTGGCCCATTGCCAATGGCCGGCCGCGACCATCTGCGGGTCGAGGAACAGGTCCCAGGCCGTCAGCGCCCACAGGCCGATCAAGACGCGGCCGACCGCCGAGGTCGTCAACCGGCGGGCAACGAGCGCGGCCGGCCACGCCATCATCGTCCAGGCCAGAGCGACGACCACCGGAACGCCGCCGACGTGCGGCCCGAGCGTGTCGGCGTAGCGGTAATGCCCGAACGGCACGCCCGTATGCGTGCCGACGCTCTCGGCGAGCAGGCCGATCGCCGCCGCGGCCCCGCAACAGGCCACGCCGCGCTTGCCGTACGTCAGACCGGCATGGCTGACCGACGCGGCGGCGAAGGTGATCACCGTCGCGACGCTGAGGCGCGCCCGGGCGTCGTCGCCGGCGAGCGGATAGCCGATCTGCAAGGCGATCGTCGCCGTTACGAGTGCGCCGACCGGTGCCAGCCGCCCGGGCCGGACGCGCCGTACCGTCAGATCAACGGGCCGGGTCATCGCCCGAACCGGCCGCGTCCAGCGGCAGTCGGGCGCCGAGGATCGCGAACGGGCGGGCGTCGCCGGGGAACAGGTGCCCGCGCGCCAGGTCGAGGAAACCCAGCGAGCGGTACAGCCGGAACGCGCGCGTGTCGGCGTCCGGCGTCGACAGCAACATCGCCCGGTGCTGGATCGACGCGGCGAGCGACGTGAGCAACCTTCGCCCGATGCCTGCGCCCTGATACTGCGGGAGCACGTGCATCTCGGACAGCTCGAAGGCGTCGACCAGCCACTCGGCAGCCGTCTGCGGCGTCAGCGCGCGGCGGACCAGGTCATGCCACCACTGCCCGGGCGATGACGTGTATCCGTAGGCGAAACCGACGAGACGGCCGTCGGGCCGTACCGCCACCCGGCACGCGAAACCGTCGTAGACGGTGTGGCCCTGCGCGGCGACCGAGCGCTGCGCGCCGGCGTAGCTCGGGTAGTTCATCGCGACGACGTAGATCGCCATCGCCTCGTTGATCCGCTCGGCAAGTTGCGCGCCGGTCCACGACTCGATCCAGATGTCGCGGTGGGCGGCGGGCGCCGCGGTCACCGGTCGTTCACCGCAACGTCGAGTGGATCGCGGCCGTCGAGCGAGCCCGTCGCGCTGAGCACCCCGAAGCGCGCGAAGATCTGCTCGGAGTACCAGCGCTGGGCGCCCGTCTGCCTGATCGCGGTCTGGTGGGCAACGCCGTCGTAGGCGAACTCGCGCAGCGCGGCGGCATCGCGCCAGACGCTGAACGTGCCCTGCACGCCGACCGGCGCTTCGCCGATGCCGAAGGCGACGCGCAGCCCTGGGCGGTCGCGCACGTCGGCCGCGACCGCGGGCACCGCCCGCCAGAACCGCACCGCCCGGCGTGGCGCGATGCGGGCGTGCGTGATCGCGGCGACCGGCCCGTCCCATTGCGTCGAAGGATGCGTGGCAAACGGCGTGCGGCGAGACCAGCTACCACGACTCGCGAGCGGACGCAGGCGGGCCTGCCAGGTCTCACTCGAACGTCGATGCCAGCGCTCGAGCACCGCCGAGTCGCCGAAACGCCGAGCGGCATCGCCCGAGGCCCAGCTCATGAGCAGCATCCATCTCGTCATGTCGGCATCGCGGACGGAGAAGCCCCTGCTGGTACCGAGCAGCTTGGCGAACAGCACACCGTCGAAGGATCGCACGCGACGTCGATCCGTTGCCGCCGACCTGAGCACGCCGGGTACGCGGCTCCTGCGCACCCGCCAGACATGCACCGTCACGACCTCGGCGCCCTCGACCATGCGCACACGCTACGCGGGTGGTCGTGCCCTCCGAGCGACGAGCCACCGTCCGGCCACGCCGACGCCGAGCACGGCCAATGCAGGCAGGATCGACCGGGGCGGCAGGGTCGCCGCCAGCACGCAACAGCCGATCAGGCCGAGCACATTGACCGCCCGCGGCCACCGCCGATCGGCGGCGGGCTGGGTGAATGCCGACGCGTTCGCGATGGCGTAGTAGATCAGGACTCCGAACGACGAGAAGCCGAGTACGCCACGTAGATCGGTCGTGGCAACCAGGATCGAGACGACCACCCCGAGGGCAAGTTCGGCGTGGTGGGGAACGCGGTAGCGCGGATGCACACCGGCGAACCAGCGGGGAAGATCACCGCCGCGCGACATGGCCAGGCTCGTCCGTCCGATGCCGGCGATCAGAGCGAGCAGCGCGCCGAGGCTCGCTACCACCGCGCCGATCCGGATCACGGGCACGGCGTACGCGGCACCGGCGGCGCGCGCCGCCGTCGTGAGCGGCGCGGTCGAGTTGGCGAGTGCGTCGGGACCGGCGGCCAGCAAGGCGCTCGTCCCGACGACCAGGTAGACGGCGAACGTGATCGGCGAGTGCGATCGGGATGGCCCGCGGGATCGTCCGTTTCGGGTCGATGACTTCCTCGCCCATGGTGGCGATACGCGCATAACCGGCGAAGGCGAAGAACAGCAGCCCGGCCGCTTGCAGGACTCCGTAGGCGTCCGCGTCGGCGCCGAGCGCGCGCCATCCGCCGAGGTTCGACCCGTCGGCCCCACCGGACGAGGATCGCGACCACCGCTATGGCGAGCGCGATCAGCGTGCAGGCCACGAGCACCCGCGTGAGCGCCGCCGTCTTGGACACCCCGCGGTAGTTCACGGCCACCAGCGCGACCACGCCGCCGATGCCGACGAGACGCTGCGCCCAGGTCGGTCCGGTTGCGCCGCTCGAACCTGGTATCGCGTATGTCGCGAACGTCAGGGCCATTGCCGCGCAGGACGCCGTCTTGCCGATGACGAACGCCCATCCGGCGACGAAGCCCCACCAGGCGCCCAGACGCTCACGACCGTAGACGTACGTGCCGCCCGACGTCGGATACGCCGCCGCCAGTTGCGCGGAGGAGACCGCGTTGCAGTAGGCGATCACCCCGGCGATGGCCAGCCCGATCAGCAGCGCGCTGCCGGCTGCCCGCGCGGCCGGGCCGAATGCGGCGAAGACGCCGGCACCCATCATCGAGCCGAGGCCGATGACGACGGCATCGACCGTGCCCAGGCGGCGGGCCAGCCGCGGGCCGGCGCCGGGGGTCGGATCGGTCACCGGATCTGGGGCATGACGGCCATTGGCGCGTTCGGCGCGAGCTCAGGCCACGTCGGCCGGCTCGCCCCCGGTCAGGCCGAGCAGTTCGTCATACGTAGTAGGGAAGACCGCGTGCGGAATGCCGCCGGCCGCCCACACCTGCGGGTACCGGGCCAGGTCGTTGTCGACCAGGGTGCGCAGCGGCCGCGGGTGCGCGACCGGCGAAACACCGCCGATCGGCTGACCTGTCGCGCTTCGCACGAGCTCGGGCGTCGCGCGGGTCAGACGCGCCGTACCGAACTGGGCAGCCGCCTTCGCGGTGTCGACGCGATGCGCCCCACTCGTCAGCACGAGCACCGCTTCGCCTTCGGCAGTCGCGAATATGAGCGAGTTGGCGATCGCGCCGACCTCGACGCCCAACTGCGCCGCCGCAGCAGCCGCCGTCGGGGCGGCGTCGGGAAGGATCTTGACCCGGCCGCTGACGCCGGCGGCTGCGAGCACGGCGTCGACGGCAATGCAGCTTGCATGAAGCTCAGTCACGACGCTGACGTTAGCGCCGCCCGCCAACCGCATTCCGTGGCGCGCCCGCCAACGTCCGCGGGCGACGGTCAGGTGTGCAGGCCGCACTCGATCTTGTTGGTGCCGGCCCACCGGCCCGCGCGGGCGTCCTCGCCCTCGACGATGCGCCGCGTGCAGGGCGCGCAACCGATCGATCCGTACCCGTCGGAAAGCAGCGGGTTGACCAGGATGCCGTTCTCGGCGATATAGGCGTCGACGTCGTCCTGGGTCCACGCCGCGATGGGATTCAGCTTGATCTTGCCGCGCTTGGCGTCCCATTCGACGACGCGAACGCCCTGGCGGGTGAGCGCCTCGTCCCGGCGGAGGCCAGACGCCCAGGCGGTGTACGGCTCGAGCGCCGACGCGAGGGGGGCGACCTTGCGCATTGCGCAGCACCGATCCGGGTCACGCTCGAACAGCCGCGCACCGAACTGGGCGTCCTGCTCGGCGACCGTCAGTTCCGGCTTGATCGTCCGCACGTTGATCGGCAACGTCGCAGCCACCGCATCACGCGTACCGATCGTCTCGGCGAAGTGGTAGCCGGTGTCGAGGAAGATCACGTCGACGCCGGGCATGGCACGCGACGCGAGGTGGGGGAGCACCGAGTCGGCCATCGACGACGCGACGCACCAGGACGGGCCGAACTGCTCGGCCGCCCAGGTGAGAATGTCAAGCGCCGATGCGCCTTCGAGTTCGTCGCCGGCTCGTCCGGCCAGCGATTCGAGGTCGGTCAGCGTGGTCATGAGACGAGGTCCTTTGCGAGCATCGCAGCGTCAGCGCCGTCGGGCGCTGGATAGGTCAGGGCGCAGCGGAGGATCGAGGCGCGAAGCGTGGTCATGTCTGCTCCTTGGCTGTGCGGGGCGGAGACGTCCAGTCAGAGGCGATTCCGATGTAGCCGAGGCGAAATACCCGCTGGCAAGCCCCGCAGCGCCATTCGCCGTGGGTCTCGCCGAAGGGACGCAGGTCCTCGTCGCCGCAGTACGGGCAATAGAACGGCGCGGCGCGCTCGCTCATTTCCGCAACCCGGCGCGAATAACCGCGGCGCGAGTCAGAGCAGCCATGACTCTTCGGCGCGTGCCACGTACGCCGCGAACGTCTCGCCCTCGTCGCGGCGTTCGAGGTAACCACGCAGCACCCGCTCGGCGTAGTCCGGCGCCTCGTCGGCGGGCACCTTCAGCCCGCGGAACTTTCGGCCGAAGCCGGCCTCGGCACCCATCTGGCCACCCAGATGAACCTGGAATGCTTCCTGGTCGCCGCCGTCCGCCCCGCGTGTGACGATGCCCTTGAAGCCGATGTCGGCGACCTGGAATCGCGCACATGAGTTGGGACATCCGTTCACGTTGATCGTGATGGGCGTGTCGAACTCGGGCAACCGGGCGTCGAGTTCCTTGCGGATGACCTCGGCGCCGGGCCTTCGTCTCGACGATCGCGAGCTTGCAGAACTCGATGCCCGTACACGCGATCGTGCCGCGCCGGAATGCCGACGGCCGTGCGGACAGGCCGAGACCGTCGAGTTCGGCGACGAGCGCGTCCACGTCCGACTCGTCGACGTCGAGCACGACGAGCGCCTGCTGCGCAGTGGTGCGGACCCGGCCCTTGCCGTAACGGTCGGCGAGTCCGGCCAGTTTGCCGAGCGCCGTACCGGACGTGCGCCCGGCCGTCGTCGCCGCGCCGACACTCACGAGCCCGTCCGACTGCCGCTCCACGCCGACGTGGTCACGATGCGCAGGGGAGGCGTCAGGCGCGGGGCCGTCGGGGAGTGCCCGGCCGAGGTACTCCTTCTCCAGGACCTCGCGGAACTTCTCCGGCGCCCCAGTCGGCGACCAGGAACTTCAACCGGGCGTGGTTGCGCGAGCGCCGGTAGCCGTAGTCGCGAAAGACCGACACCACGCCGGCCCAGACCTCGCGCACCTCGTCCGGTTCGACGAATACGCCGAGCCGCTTGGCGAACATCGGGTTCGTGGACAGGCCGCCGCCCACCCACAGGTCGAAGCCCGGCGTGCCGTCGGCATTGCGGACGCCGACGAACGACACGTCGTTGATCTCGTGATTCGTGCAGTGCCGCGAGCAGCCCGAGATCGAGGTCTTGAACTTGCGGGGCAGATTGGAGAATGCCGGATCGCCGATGTACGCCTCGACGGTCTCGCGCAATGCGGGTCCGGCGTCGAGCACCGAGTCGGCGGCCACGCCCTCCAGCGGGCAACCGAGCATCACCCGTGGTGTGTCGCCGCAGGCCTCGGTTGTCGACAGGCCGACTGCCTCCAGCTTCTCCCAGATCGTCGGGACGTCCTCGACCCGGATCCAGTGCAGCTGAACGTTCTGCCGGTCGGTGATGTCGGCGAAGTCGCGGCCGTACGTCGTCGAGATCTCGCCGATCACCCGCAACTGCTCGCTGGTGAGGGCGCCGCCGTCGATGCGGATGCGCATCATGAAGTACTCGTCGTCGAGCTCTTCGGGCTCGAGGATCGCGGTGCGCCCACCGGCAATGCCCGGACGCCGCTGCGTGTAGAGCCCGAACCACCGGAACCGGCCCCGCAGGTCGCCCGGATCGATGCCGGCGAACCCGGTGTGCTGGTAGATGTCGATTATCCGTTGACGGACGTTCAGCCCGTCATTGTCCCGTTTGCTGCGCTCGTTGGGATTGAGCGGCTCACGGTAGCCAAGGGCCCATTGGCCCTGGCCTCGGCGCGCAGGCATGTGCGTGCTCCTCTCCGAGATGCTGGCTCAGATGGCGAAGCCACGCCCAGGTCAGGCGTGGAGTCAGCGCGGCGCCGGACACGCAGCCGCGATCACTCGCAGCAGATCGACGTGTCGGCGCACCGTGAGACGCAGCGGGAGAGCTTGGTGCACGTATCCAGGGTCGCACAGGTTGCGCGATGCGGGGAAATCCCGGCCTAGCCGGCAGCGTGGCCAACTCAGAGCTTGCCGATATGCCTTATAGAGAAGGCAAATTCCTCCGCCGAGGCGGCAGCCACAAGTGTTGGCGAACTGCCCGCCTTGTGTGCGACCATCACTGACATGTCCGCTGTTCTGCTGGTCGCGCGCCTGCACGTAGACCTGCAGCGCGTCGTCAGCGCGGCGTGTCAGACGTCCTGAATCAGTCGGCTCCCTGAGTAGTCGCGACTGCCCGTGTGGGCTCGCGACGAGCCGTCCGAATCGCATCTAGCTGTGCCTGTCTGACCCGGCTCTCAATGCCCGGGCCACCGTGACCCAGCCTGCGAAGGACACCTCCAATGTCGATCGATGTTGCGACGCTCTCGGCGGATGCACCTCCGGTCACCGCGGTAGCGCTCGGCGCCACCGTATGGCTGACCGGGCTGCCGAGTGCGGGCAAGACCACACTCGCCACGGCCCTGGCCGAGCGACTCCAGGCAGACGGCCGCGCCGTCGAACTGCTCGACGGCGACGCGGTGCGCCCTGTCCTGTCGTCCGAACTCGGGTACTCGCGCGCCGACCGCGACGCCAACGTCGCCCGCATCGGATGGGTGGCCCACCTGCTCGCCCGGCACGGCGTGCTCGTGCTGGCATCGGTGGTTTCGCCTTATGCAGAAGCACGAAACGCGGTCCGCGCGGAGCACGAGGCGCGGTCTGTTCCCTTCTTCGAGGTGCACGTGGCCACGCCGGTCGAGGTCTGCGCCGAGCGTGACGTGAAAGGTCTCTACGCCCGCCAGCGCAGTGGCGCGATGGCGGGACTCACCGGCGTCGACGGCGACTACGAGCCGCCGAGCCGTCCGGAACTTCGACTCGATACCAGCGGCCGGTCGGTCGGCGACGTCGTCGACGAGCTGATCACCCTGCTGCGCAAGGAGAATTTGGCATGAACGTGCCCCCCGCGGACCTCCTCCGCTCCGCTCCTCGCTCGCTGGCGCTCGCTGCGATGCTCACTCCGGAGGCCCGCTCATGACTGCTGTCGCCACCCATCCCAATCTCGAACGTTCGTGGCTCGGCGATCTCGAGGACGAGGCCATCCACATCCTGCGCGAGGTGGTCGGCCAGTTCGAGCGTCCCGTGCTGCTGTTCTCCGGCGGCAAGGACTCGATCGTCATGTTGCACTTGGCGACAAAGGCGTTCTGGCCCGGACGGGTGCCGTTCCCGGTCATGCACGTCGACACCGGTCACAACTTCCCTGAGGTGATCGCCTTCCGCGACAAGCACGTCGCGCAACTCGGCGTCAATCTCGTCGTAGCCAGCGTGCAGGACTCCATCGACCAGGGCCGCGTTCAGGAATCGCCTGGGCAGTCGCGCAATCCGCTGCAGACGGTCACGCTCCTCGACGCGATCGCCGAGCACCGGTTCGACGCGGTCCTCGGTGGTGCGCGCCGCGACGAGGAGAAGGCCCGCGCCAAGGAACGGGTCTTCAGCGTCCGCGACGACTTCGGGCAGTGGGATCCGCGCAATCAGCGCCCGGAACTGTGGGACCTGTACAACGGCCGGCACCGTCGCGGCGAGCACGTGCGCGTGTTTCCCTTGTCGAATTGGACTGAACTCGACATCTGGGCCTACATCGAGAGCGAAGGCATCGACGTGCCCAGCATCTACTACGCACACCAGCGCCCGGTCTTCCACCGCGACGGCATGCTACTGGCAGTCACCGAGTGGACGGCGCCGGCCGACGGCGAGGCAGTAGCGGTCGAGTCCGTCCGGTACCGCACGGTCGGCGATGCGACCTGCACCGGCGCGATCCGCTCGGACGCCGCCACGGTGGCCGACGTGCTGGTCGAGACCGCGGCCGCGACGATCTCCGAGCGTGGTGCCACCCGGGCCGACGACCGCGCCAGCGAAGCGGCGATGGAAGATCGCAAACGCCAAGGCTATTTCTAGTGCCTGGTCGACTTCTTCGGGTCGTCACGGCCGGGTCGGTCGATGACGGCAAGTCGACCCTCGTCGGCCGACTGCTGCACGACGCCAAGGCTGTGCTGTCCGATCAGCTCACCGCCGTCGAAGCGGCCAGCGAGCGTCGCGGCTACGAGGGCACGGACCTGGCCCTGCTCGTCGACGGCCTGCGCGCCGAACGCGAGCAGGGCATCACGATCGACGTCGCCTACCGCTATTTCGCCACGGCCGAGCGAACGTTCGTCCTGGCTGACACCCCGGGCCACGTGCAGTACACCCGCAACACCGTCACCGGGGCGTCCACCGCCGACGTTGCGGTGATCCTGGTCGACGCCCGCAACGGCGTTGTCGAGCAGACCAAGCGGCACGCCGCCGTCGCCTCGCTGCTGCGCGTCGAGCACGTCGTGCTGGCCGTGAACAAGATGGATCTCGTCGGTTACTCCGAGGAAGTGTTCGACTCGATCGTGACGTCGTTCGCGGCCGTCGCGGCAAGTCTCGGCCGCGACTCGTTCACGCCGATCCCCGTCGCGGCGCTGTCGGGCGACAACATCGTCGAGCCCTCGGAGCGGATGGCCTGGTACGCGGGGCCATCCTTGCTGAGCTATCTCGAACAAGTCGCGCCGAGCCCGGACTCCGATGTCCCGGCGCGGTTCCCGGTGCAGGTCGTGATGCGCCCGCGCACCGCCGAGCATCCTGATTACCGCGGCTACGCCGGAAGAATCGAGGCCGGGCCGTTGCGTGTGGGTGACCCGGTCGTGGTGTTGCCGTCGGGACAGACATCGTCGGTCACCGGTATCGATACGCCGGATGGCTCGCTGTCCGAGGCCGGGGCGGGCCGCTCGGTCGTCGTCCGACTGGCCGACGAACTCGACATCGCCCGTGGCGACCTGATCGCCGTCGACCGCGAGCCCCGGCCGGTATCGGTGCGCGAGGTCGAGGTGACCCTGTGCTGGCTGTCCGATCGCCCTTTGCGTGCAGGCGATCGCTTCCGCCTGCGCCACACGACCCGCGACGTGCGCGCCGTCGTCGACTCCATCGACAACCGCCTCGACGTCGCCACGCTCGAACACGGCGACGCTGATGAGTTGCGGCTCAACGACATCGGAACGGCCCGGCTGCGTACCGCCGATCCGATCGTCGTCGACGCGTACTCCCTCAACCGCTCGACCGGAGCGTTCCTGCTCGTCGACGAGAACAGCGGCGCAACCGTGGCTGCCGGAATGGTCGCCTCGACCCCGTGATCCGCTCCGGCCACGACAATGATCCGGTGACCGGGTTCCCGCTGCTGCTCGACCTCACCGAACGCGGCGTGCTCGTCGTGGGTGGCGGAGTGGTGGCCACTCGACGGGCCGAGCGGCTCGCCGAGGCCGGGGCGGTCGTCACCGTCGTGGCTCCCGAGGTGACCGAGCGGCTGCGCGAACTCGCCGCCGAGGTCCGGCTCCGCGAATTCCGCGTCGGCGACCTCGACGGCGCCTGGCTGGTCGCCGCCTGCACCGACGCCCCAGCGGTGAACGCCGCGGTGGCCGCCGCCGCGCAGGAGCGGCGGATCTTCTGCATCCGGGCGGACGCGGCGTCAGGCGGCACGGCGCGGACGCCGGCTGTAGCCCGCCGGGACGGCATGGTCGTCGCCGTGACGGGCGGCGACGATCCTCGGCGGTCGACGGCATTGCGGGACGCGATAGCCACCGCGCTCGACCTGGGCGAGTTGCCGGCCCGGCCGGCTCGCCCCGCCTTCACCGGATCGGTGGCACTCGTCGGCGGCGGCCCCGGCGATCCGGAGCTGATCACGGTGCGCGGCCGCCGGCTGGTGGCCGCCGCGGACGTCGTCGTTGTCGACCGGCTCGCCCCTCGGGCGCTGCTCGACGAACTGCCCGACGACGTCGAGGTCATCGACTGCGGCAAGTCGGCGCATCGGCACAACCTGAGTCAGGACGAGATCAACGCCGTCCTCGTGGAACGGGCGCGCGCGGGCAAGCGGGTCGTTCGGCTGAAGGGCGGCGATCCGTTCGTCTTCGGCCGGGGCGGTGAGGAGTGGCTGGCGTGTGTGGCGGCCGGCGTGCCGGTTACCGTCGTGCCCGGGGTCAGCTCGGCGCTCGCCGCTCCGGCGTCGGCCGGGATCCCGCTGACGCAACGGGGGTTGGCCGCCGACTTCACCGTCGTTTCCGGGCATCTCGACCCCGGCCGCCCCGCCGACACCGGCCTCGACTGGGACGCTCTGGCGCGGGCGTCGACCCTCGTTCTGCTGATGTCGATCGAGCGACTGGAACTGATCACCGAGGCGCTGATGGCCCACGGACGCGACGGCGCGACGCCCGCAGCCGTGATCGAGCGGGCGACCCTTGACGGTGAACGCGTCGTGCGGGCGCCGTTGCGCGACCTAGCCGACGAGGTTCGACGCAGCGGGCTGGGCGCGCCCGCCGTAGTTGTCGTCGGACACGTGGTCGATGTGCTTGCGACTCCGACCTCCCCGGACTAGAGTCTCGAACAGACGTTCGAAGTTGGAGGTACGCGGTGATCGCGACGCGAGGTACTGACGGGGCAGCGGCAGGGGTGCGTCCTCCGGTCAGCCGAAGTGCCGTCGCACTGGTGCAGCAGGCTCGCTCCGTCCTGGCCGAGGCCGCAGCGGCGCCGGACGCTGCCGAACGATTCCGCCTCGCCCATCTCGCTGCTCTGCGCACCGCCGCGGCGCTGTTTGCCGAGCGAGGACGGCCGGGCACCGGCAGGCGAAGGCTGGTCAGCGCGTGGGTTCTCGTCGACTCTGTGGCCCCGGAACTCACGGACTGGGCTGCCTACTTCGCCGGAACCGCGCGCATGCGAGACGCGGTGGAGGCCGGCGCGGTCAGCGTCGTGTCCGATCGTGACGCCGAGGACCAGTTCCGCGCGGCAGAGCAGTTCCTGCTGCTGGTCGAGCGCTCGCTCGGATTCATGGCCACACCGCTCGCCAGTTGAGTGTCCGCCATCGTCGACTCTGCCCCGGATCGCTTGTCAGCGTTGCGGTCTAAGGTTCGCTACGTGGAGACTGCTCGCCCGCGTGAGTACGTGGCGCCGCTACGCCAGCGCCTCGTCCTGCGACTGCTGGCGGACGTGGTCGGTTCGATCTCCGCCGCCGGACACACCCCCGAGGTCCTCGACTGCGGTGGCGGCAGCGGCAGCTCGGCGGTGCCGCTTGCCCAGTCGGGCGCGCGAGTCACCGTCGTCGATGTCAGCGTCGACGCCCTGGCCACACTGCGCCGCCGAGCCGTCGAGGCCGGCGTCGATCACCTGGTGCGGCCGATGCAAGGCGACGTTGAGGCACTGACGGAGATCGTGCCCGAGGCGTCCTTCGATCTTGTCCTGGCCCACGGCGTGCTCGAGGCGATCGATCACCCCGCGGTCGCACTCGCCGGCATCGCCGCCGCAGTCCGGCCAGGTGGCCGGGTCAGCCTGCTGGTCAGCAACCCGGTGGCGAGCGTGCTCTCGCGAGCACTTGCCGGCGACGTCCGAGCGGCCCTGCTCGAGATGCGGTCGATGGACGGCACGGCAGGCAGCCCGCTCGACGCTGCGGCCGTCCGGGCGATGTGCGAGCAGATCGGCCTGGTCATCGAGCAGGTGCACGGCATCGGTGTGTTCTCCGAGATCGTCCCCGGTGCCGAGTTCGACTCGCGCCCGGACGCGGTCGATGCCCTGGCCGAACTCGAGGAGCTTGCGGCAAGTCGCCCGCCCTTTCGCGAGATCGCCGGCCGGATTCACCTGCTCGCCCGGCGCGCGCCCGCTTAGGCCGGTCATGGGACGCAGTGCCGATGTTCCGCGCGCCAGCGGGGGAGCCGACGGCGACGACACCGATTGCCCGATCCTGCACGTCGACATGGATGCCTTCTACGCCAGCGTCGAGATACGCCGTCGGCCCGAGTTGCGAGGAAAGCCGGTAATCGTCGGCGGCGGCACGCGCGGGGTCGTGGCCGCCGCGTCGTACGAGGCTCGCCGCTTCGGAGTTCGCAGCGCCATGCCGATCGGGCAGGCGCTTCGGCTGTGCCGGCACGCGATCGTGCTGCCGCCCGACCGCGCGGCCTACAGCGAGGCCTCCGCGCAGGTGATGGCCATCCTGCGCGAGATCACCCCACTGGTCGAACCGCTCTCACTTGACGAGGCCTTCCTCGACGTCAGCGGAGCCGAACGCCGACTGGGGCGATCGGCCGCGATCGCGACGGCCATCCGCGCGCGAGTCGCCGACACGCTCGGCCTCACCTGCTCGGTCGGAGTGGCGCCGACGAAGTTCATCGCAAAGGTCGCATCTGCGCGGTGCAAACCCGACGGCCTGCTCGTCGTGCCCGCCGCCGAAGTGCTGCAGTTCCTGCACCCGCTTCCGGTCACCGTGTTGTGGGGCGTGGGCAGCCGCACGGCCGAACCGCTGCACCGACTTGGCGTGCGCACCGTGGGCGACCTTGCCGACACTCCCATCGACACGCTGCGCCGGGCGCTCGGCGCCGCGACGGCGAATCATCTGCACGAACTGGCCTGTGGGCGCGACGCCCGCGAGGTTCAGGCACGCGATGTCGAGAAGTCGATCAGCGCCGACCACACCACGGCCACCGACCTCACCGACGAGGCGGACGTCGCGCGCGAACTGCTCAGACTCTCGGCCGAGGTTGGCCAGCGGCTTCGCGAACGCAACCTGGTGGCGCGCACGGTCGGCATCAAGATCCGATTCGCGGATTTCCGGACGGTGACCCGTGTCCGGACGGTGCCGGGCTGGGTCGAGTCCACGTCGGCCGTCTATGACGCCGCGCTCGACCTCTATCGCGGACTGGAACTCGACCGGCCACGCATCCGCCTGGTCGGAGTGAAGGTCGAGGGATTCCGAAGTGCGGGCGACGCCGCGCGGCAACTCACGCTCGATGACGCCGTGGCCGAGTCGCCGGCGGCTCACGCTCGCCGACCGGGTCTCAGACGCCGCACAGGCACGTTTCGGGCCGGCCGCGATCCGGCGGGGCACGCTGTTGAGTCGATCTGAACCGCTAACAGACCGTTCGTTGGCAATCGATCATGATCATTTGTGACGGTCTTGTGACGCGAACCCCGATACCCAGATGCCGAGCCAACTTTCGCGCAGCCGACTCGGCTCGTATGCTCGAAGGTGGCAGCCCTCATACGGGGGCTGGCGCTGAGTACGTCAGATAGCAGAAGCCACTCGGCTGGCGTTCCGGACGGGCGTCAGCAGAAGGACGAAGGAGGGCACGGTGCCGCTCTCCGAGCACGAGCAGAGACTTCTCGAGCAGATCGAGCAAGCGCTATACGCCGAAGACCCCAAGTTCGCTTCGGCTGTGCGGTCAGGTCGGTCTCGACGGCATACCCGCCGTTGGATCATCATCGCGGCATTCGGGGTGCTTGCCGGGCTGACGATCGTTCTCGTCGGACTTGCCGCAAAGCTGATCGTCCTGGGTGTGCTCGGATTCGTCCTGATCGTGGCGTCGTGCGTCTACGTCGCGACGATGCTCGGCTCGCGGCCGTCTGGGCGCGGGCGGGGTCAGGGCAGCACCGAGACGACGACGAAGAATCGTCGATCCGGCGTTCGCTCGCGAATGGAAGACCGGCTGCGGCGGCGCTTCGACGAGGAGTAGTTCCTCCGAAATACCGTGTGCGGGTCCTCGAGCAGATGCTGGGTATCGACTGACCCGCAGTGCTGCTTGCCCGAGCCGATCACATCCCCCAAGGGTTCGAGCGCCCGACCTCATTCACCTGCGACCGGCCGGCGGACGCGGTAGCGCAGGTGCGTGACGCGCTGCGCGAGGTCCTCGACGTCCGGAGTCGTCAAAGTGCGCACCAGGTCGAGCTCGACGTGCTCGGCCGGCAGGTTGTCGAAGAGCCGCCGTCCCTGCCCGAGTAGGACGGGTACGACGTGCAGTTCGAGTTCGTCGAGTTGCCCGGCCCGCAGCAGCGCCTGCGCCGCCCCGGCCCCGTGCACCATCACGTCGCCGTCCCCAGCCGCGGCGCGGGCCTGTGCGGCGCACTCGCGCACGTCGGTGACGTAGCGAACGCTGCCCGGCGGCGGGTCGTCCGGGACGTCGTGGGTCAGCACGAAGATCGGTACGCCGTCGTGGTGATCGCCCTGCCAGCGGCCCGCGTGTTCGTAGGTGCGGCGGCCGGAGATGAGGGCGCGGGTGGCCATCACCTCGACGTACACCTGGCCGCTCGGTCCCGGGTCGTTGCGCCGGTCGAGCCAGTTGAACAGGCGGAATCCGTCGATGCCCATCGGCGCGTCGACGCTGTCGTTCGGTCCGACGACGTAGCCGTCGAGGGACATGGTCATGTACAGCCGGATGAGCGTCATCTCAGCCCGCCGACCGCACGCGGTAGCGCAGGTGCAGAACGCCCGGCCCGTCGAGGGCGCGCAGCAGTTCAAGCTCGATGTGGTCGGGCGGCATGTCCGCGAACAGCCGCCGCCCCTGCCCGAGCAGCACGGGTATCAGGTGCAGCTCCATCTCGTCCAGCAGGCCGGCGCGAAGGCATTCCTGCGCGGTCGCGGCGCCGTGCAGCAGGATGTCGCGGCGACCGGCTGCGGCCTTGGCCTGCGCGACACAGGATTCAATGCCGTCGGTGACGTAGCGGGCGTGCCCCGGTGCCGGCTCAGCGGGTGCGGCATGGGTCAGCACGAAGATGGGGACCCCGTCGTGGTGATCGCCGGCCCAGCCGCGCGCGAACTCGAACGTGCGCCGACCGACGATCACCGCGCCGGTCGCCATCAGCTCGTCGAACACGGTTGCGTTGGGCCCGTCGACGGGCCGGTGCGAGCCTGGATCGACCCCGCCCGGCGACAGCCAGTCGTGCAGCCGCTCCCGTCGATGCCGAGTCCGTGGTCCATCTCCGTCGTCCGGGCCGGCGATGAACCCGTCCACCGACATCGACATGTAGAGCACGACCTTGCTCATGGCGGTTCAACCTAGTGCTGCTGGCTGCGGCCTTGAACGAATTTCACCCGGCCCTCAGGTGGGCCGTCGGGCTGGCTCCGACGAAATGGCCGAAGTCGCGGATCATGTGCGCCTGGTCGGCGTAGCCGGCCACAGCCGCCAGCCGGTCCCAGTCCGGCCGGGGCTCGCGGGCCAGCCGGCGCAGCAACTGCTCGAACCGGCTCACTCGTGCCGCGCGCTTGGGCGTGACGCCGACCTGCTGCCGGAACCGCGTGATCAGATGCTTGTGACTCCAGCCGATCTCGCGGCAGATCGCCCCGATCCGTGCGGCGCCCGCGGATTCGGTCAGCCGCCGCAACGCGTAGCGCACCTCGGGCGACACGGCCGGTGCAGGGTCCAGGCGGGTCATCAGGAACCGGTCGAGCACGTCGAAGCGCTGTGCCCACGTCGGCAGGTCCCGGACTCGCTCGCCCAGCAGCCGGGCATCGGCGCCGAGCACGTCGCGCAGATCGACCAGCCGGCCGGTAAGCCGATCCAGCGGTACGCCGAACAGCTGGTAGGCGCCGAGCGGTGACAGGACCATCCGCAGGTACCGCGGTGCGCAGCCGCCCTCGATCGCCGAGTGCGCATCCCGGACGCCGTGCACGAACTCCGGCGGGCGAAGCGCCGAATCTTCGACCTTCACCAGCACGTCCACCGTAAGCGACGCCGGCAGTACGAAGCGGCCGGCCCGGTCATGCGGTCGCACCCAGCCCTGGTAGCCCTCGGCGAGCACGCCCCGCAGCACGGGATGCGGCGGGCGGCTGACTGGGCTAACCGGAGTGGACGTCACGACCCAAGCATGGCCTGCGCTCAGTGGCGTCCACGCCACTGGACGCGGCGCACCCAGCCGAGCGACTCAGGCAGCATCCGAGCGCGCGTTCGTTCCCAGCCGGTGCGGCGTGAGCGAAGCGAGCCCTCGACCAGCTTGAGGTCCTCGACCATGGAGGTCCGCTCCATCGTGGCCGTCTGGCCCGGGGCGGCGTATCGCGCAACCTCGACTGCGCCGGCGAGTGTTCGTAGCGCGTGATCGGCGTTGTCCGATAAGCCTTCTCGCTTGAGCCACCGCACGACCTGTCTCGGGCTGCGCACGTCCGACCACACGTAGCCGAGGTCGACCGCAGTGTCGGCGAGCTCCTGCCAGAGTGGATCAGGTCCATGTGCTGCGGCCCGAAGCCTCGAACGCCGACGCGCCTATGCGCGCAGCCGCCGGCAGCAATGCCACGCCGACAACGATCAGGGCCACAGCGATGATCAACCAGACGGCCCACAGCGGCAGGCCGCTCTTCGAGCCTGAATTCGTGTCTTGCCCACCGGCGGCGACCGACAGGCCCTTGCTCGGCTGGTCGCGTCCGAGGTCGCTGCTCGTGGGCGCCGAGTTGGCGGCATTGGGCAGCGTCGAGTTGGCGTGGGGCGCCCACGGCAGGCCGACTGAACGCGATGCCTCGACGCCGACGAGTGGTGTCGGATCGAACGGCACCCAGCCGATGCCGGCGAAGTAGGCCTCGACCCAGGCGTGGGCATCGCTGGTGGTGACCGAGAACGTCCCGTTCTTGTCCGGCTTGGGATGGGTATATCCGAGCACGACACGCGAGGGAATGCCGGCCATGCGCAGCATGATGCTCATCGCGGCCGCGTACTGCTGGCAGAAGCCGGTCCGACTGACCAACAGGAAGTCCTCGAGATCGCTGCCGGAGTCGCCGGACTTGGTCGCCGTGCTGTAGCTGAAGCTGTTGGCCGTGCTGAAGAAGTCGAAGATGGCCCGAGTGCGCAGCGTACGGCGTAGCGGCATTCTCGGTGAGCTGCTTGACCAGCGTGACGACTCTCGGCGGCATATTGGCCGGGACCTGTAACCAGTGGCGCACGGCCGACTGATCGGCGGGCGTCCTGGCCTGTGTCAGTTGGTTCACCGACGGCCGCGGCTCGGCGACGTCCTCGGTGTAGCGATCGCCCTTGTTGGTCCGCGCGCCTACGACGACCTCGTTCTGCGGGCTCCATCCCCACCTGCTCGACAGGCCGTCGATGCTGGTCGGCGACTGGAAGATCGGCGCCTCGTTGTCGTCGAGGTTGTCGATCGTGATCGTCGCGGAGTAGCTGACGAAATTGGGCCGGTCCGAGGACGGCTCGGCCGCGAACGCGCGTCGAGTCGAGCGGCTGGGACGTGCCGTTGTCGCCCTGCCGCCAACCTGAGGAGTTGTACTGATCGAGAATGACCTGGCTCAGGTAGAACGGTTCGTCCGCGCCGAGTCCGTTCGTGGTGACCTTGAAGAGCGTCTCGGGATTCTTGCGGTTGAGCTGACCCTTCAGGCTCGCGAACGGGGAGAGGCTGACCCCGCCCTTTCCGCTGCCGCCCGTGCCGCCGTGCAGTGCGTCAGCCAGCACGTTGCTCGATCGCACCGGCAGCAGTAGCGGCACGGCGACGGCGATGATGATCGCGATGACTCCGATGCGCCGCGCCGACAGCGCCTTGACCGCGGCCCGCGAACCGGCGACGTTGCGTGGCATCAGTCGACCCCAACGCGAGAGGTCATCGCGAGTGTCGGAGCCGAGGAGCAGCAGGTAGCCGACCGCGCCGAGGGCGAACCAGAGCCAGCCGACCGCGTGCCGAGGTACCGCGCCGGCGATCGTGAACAACAGCAGGAACGGGACACCCGCGAGTGCGGGGCGCCGCGCCACGACGGCCAGCAGGTCGATGACGACGGCAAGCAGCGTCAGTTGGACGGCGAGCATCAGACGTATCGCCGGGGTCGAGTGCAGGGGCGCCGAACTGCCTCTGATGGTGTCGCCGAACGAGCTGATGAGCGTCGAGATGTCCGACCACGTGCCATGCAGCGGAAGCAGCCCGGCCCACGCATGGTCAGGGACGAAGCGCACCGTCAGGTAGCAGATCGTGATCAGCAGGCCGGGCAGCAGGTGAATGCTGCGCGCCGGCGCGCGCATGCGCAGCAACGCTGCCGGGCCGAGCGTCAGCAGTATCGCGCCCCACACGTCAGGCAGCCACGACCAGTCCGTGAACACCTGGCGCAGGGGCAGGACGGCCAGCGCCGAGGCGACCATCGCCGCACCTGTGCGCCGCGCTGCGTTCTCCGGGCCGGCGAGCATGCTCATCGTCGTGACCTGGCTCGGGTGCGGGACGGTCGGGCGGCGTCATCGCAGCGTCGTCAGCCGTGATGTGGTAATCGCCGACGCTCCGGGTCCGCCGCGTTGACGCAACAAGCGGGTCCAGACCGCGGGCATGGCGTCGCCGGATCGAGCCGGAACGACACACCATCCGGCCGCGCGCAGCGTCTCGGCAACCCGGCGTCCCTCCGCCGTCCAGATCGTCTCGGCCGGCTGGGTTCCGTTCGGGTGTCCGGCTCCTCGGCCGGGTCCGCGGCGGCGCGCCAGGAGTCGACGTCGAGCAGGATCGCGAACGCCGGGGTGGCCGAACCTCTCGGGTGCGCGTCGGCGAGCGCGTGCACGGTCGCATCGTCGACGCGTCCGAGCACCGCCACGACCGTCGAGTCGCGCATCGCCGCGCGCAGCTGCGGTACGAGCGGGAGCAGGCTGTCGTTGCGGGTGGGCACGACCTCGGCCAGGTGGTCGACGAACGAGGTCTGCGACGCGAAGCGGGCCCGGTCGGCGGCTTTCGGGTCGGCGATCAGGCTGACCTCGCGGCCGGTCAGGAACAGCTGGCTGCCGATGCTCGCGACCGCGCTGATCGCCCACTCGATGCTGCGCCGGTGACGGTCATCGCCGACGACGATGGTCTGGTCGGGGGCGTCGTGGGCCTGTGCGCGCAGGTCGAGCAGCAGGGTCGCGTGGCCCTGCCACGGCCGCTCCTCGTGGCGCACCATGAGCGTTCCGGTGCGCGCCGTCGATCGCCAATGGATCTTGCGCAGGTCATCGCCGTGTCGCCACTCGCGGGTGGACGCGTCGTCGGCTCCGCGCGATCCGATCGAATGGCTGCCGGCGTTCTCGCCGAGGTCCCACGAGTTCGGCAGGTGCAGGTCCGGAAGCCGGTCGACGACGGGCGTGATCACGAACCGCGACCGCGCCGTGAACGAACGCGTCGCATCGATGAGACCGAACGGATCGGTCAGCCGGACCCGCAGCGGCCCGGCCGTGTAACTGCCCCGCGGCAACGCCGGAACGTGGTAGGCGACGGTGCGGGTCTCGCGGCCGTTGAGGCCGTCGAGGACGAACCGGGCTCGCCCGGTCAGCCCGGCCGGCAACCGGTCCTCGAGCATCAACGCGCCCGTCGACAGCAGCGAGCGGTTGGTGACGGTCAACTGGATGACCACCTCGGAGCCCGCCGCCGCCCGCCCGTGCGAAACGCCGCGCCGACTGGCGATGGTGACCTGGGAGCGGTTGACGACGATCGCCGCGACGATCGGCACGGCTACGACCAGCGAACCCGCACGAATGAGGTCGACCTCGCCGAAGAGCAGGCCGCACAACGCGGCGGTGAGGCCGCCCGCGATGAGGCAGCGGGCGCGTGTGGTGAAGCCGGGGCGGATCCGTCGCATGGCGTCTAGCGCCGGCCGGAGTCCGGGGCCGGGATGGGCACCGCGCTGACCACCTTCGTCAGAACCTCCTCGGGACTGCGCCCGCCGATACTCGCATCGGCGGTGAGCAGGAGCCGATGCGCCAAGACCGGGCCGGTCAGCCCCTGCAGGTCGTCGGGAATGACGTAGTCGCGCCCGTCGAGGGCCGCCCACGCCTTGGCCGAGCGCAGCAGTTGCAGGGTGGCCCGTGGCGATGCGCCGAGGCGCACGTCGACCGCGCGCCGGGTGGCCTCGGACAGGTCGACCGCGTATGCCTTGATGCCCTCGGCGACGTGCACCGCCCGGACGCGCTTGATGAGCGCGCGAACCTCGGCGGCGTCCGACACCGGCTTGAGGGCGTCGAGCGGGTCGGCGGCGGCGTGCTCGCCGAGCATCGTGATCTCGGCCGTGTGGTCCGGGTAGCCCATCGAGATCCGGGCGGTGAACCGGTCGCGCTGCGCCTCGGGCAACGGGTAGGTGCCCTCCATGTCGATCGGGTTCTGCGTTGCCAGCACCATGAACGGCGCCTCGAGCGGGTAGGTGACGCCGTCGACGGTGACCTGACGCTCCTCCATGCACTCCAGGAGCGCGGCCTGGGTCTTGGGAGATGCGCGGTTGATCTCGTCGCCGACGACGATGTTGGCGAAGACGGGTCCGGGCTTGAACTCGAAGTCGCGCGACTCGGCGTTGTAGACGCTCACTCCGGTGATGTCGCTGGGCAGCAGGTCCGGCGTGAACTGCACGCGCCGCACGGTGCAGTCGATGGAGCGGGCGAGCGCCTTGGCGAACTTCGTCTTGCCGACGCCGGGAACGTCTTCGATGAGCAGGTGCCCCTCGGCGAGCAGCACTGCGAGGCCGAGTCGGATCGTGGCCGCCTTACCTTCGATGACCTGTTCGATATTGGCCACGATCCGCTCGCAGACGGTGCCGACCGCGCCGATGTCGTCGAGATCCACCACGGCCTGTAAGCCTGGCCCGGCGTGCCTTGTAGGCCCAGCCGGTCCAGTATTCGCCGCCGTCTGAGACTGGTCGTCTCGGTACGGGTACTCCACGCTTTCCACCAATCTGCTGGCCCCAAGGGCTGAAGTCTTATCCGCCATGTGCGAGGCGTCACGTCGAGTATTCCCGAATCCGAACACGTCCTCATAACGGACCGCGGCGTGCGGTCGGCGTTCGACCGTTCTCCCCACCGGCGCTAGCTGCCCGGAATTGCTGGGCTATGTGCATGCGATGGGTCAGCTGAGGTGGGGTGTCGGCGTTGACCGTGGTGGAAAGTGGGGTACGGTGGGGCGCTGTGGGGATGCCGACCGATGCTGGCCGACGCGGACCCGTGTCGATCGAGCCGGGCACGACCGAGGTGAGGGGTGGCGCCGATGTTTCTCGGCACGCACACGCCTCGCCTCGACGACAAGGGACGCCTGGCGCTGCCCGCCAAGTTCCGCTCCGAACTCGAGAGCGGACTGGTGATCACGAAGGGGCAGGAGCGGTGCCTGTTCGTGTTCCCGATCGCGGAGTTCAACCGCGCTCACCGATTTGCTGCGTACCGCTCCGGTCACCGATCGGCGCGTGCGCGACTACAGCCGGGTCTTCTTCGCGAGTGCCTCGCACGAGGTGCCCGACGGGCAGGGCCGGATCACTGTGCCGCAGCCGTTGCGCGAATACGCGGGGCTGTCGAAGGAGAGCGTCGTCATCGGCGCCAACACCCGCGTCGAGGTGTGGGATGCGCGGGCCTGGCAGGAATACCTCGACAACACCGAGCAGTCCTTCGCAGATGCCGCCGAGGAGGTGCTGCCCGGGCTGTTGTGAGTGCGATCTGAGCGCTGCGCCTGATCACGTCCGGTCCGGCCTCCTCCCGTCGCCGCCTCTACTTGGCGCACTTCCCCGGCGCCAAGCCAGTTGCGCGGACACCGACGGGCGGGGACCCGACCGGACGACGAACAGCACAGCCGATGAGCGGCGCCGGCGACCCGGTCCGCAGCAGTCCGCCCCGAACGAATCGTTCGAGCCGCCGAGACCAAGAGGACGAGACGCCGATGGATGCATCAGACGACGCGAACGCGGCGCCGTCCGCCGCCCGCGCGGCGCACGTCCCGGTGATGCTCGACCGCGTACTCGCGTTGCTCGGTCCGGCTCTCGAGGGCCGGCCGGCGGTCGTCGTCGACGCGACGCTCGGCCTCGGCGGCCACGCCGAAGCGCTGCTCGCCGCGCACCCGGAGCTCACGCTGGTCGGCCTCGACCGCGATCCGGCGGCGCTCGCGCGAAGCCGTGAGCGACTCGCTCCGTACGGCGAGCGTCTCCACCTCGCGCATGCCGTGTACGACCGGCATGCCCGAGGTGCTCGCCGCGCTGGACATGCCCCGCGTCGACGGGGTGCTCTTCGACCTCGGCGTCTCGTCGATGCAACTCGACGTCGCGTCGACGCGGCTTCGCCTACGCGCAGGACGCGCCCCTCGACATGCGGATGGACCAGGAGACGGGGCAGACCGCGGCCGCAGGTCGTCAACACCTATCCGGTGCCCGAGCTGGCCCGGGTGCTGCGCGAGTACGGCGAGGAGCGCTTCGCCATGCGCATCGCCCAGGCCATCGACCGGGCCCGCCGCCAGGAGCCGCTGACCTCGACGGCGTTCCTGGCCGATCTCGTCCGGTCGGCGATCCCCGCAGCGACCCGGCGCACCGGCGGCCACCCGGCGAAGCGGACGTTCCAGGCTCTGCGCATCGAGGTCAACGGCGAGCTCGACGCCCTGCGCTCGGCGCTGCCGAGTGCGCATCACCGCGCTGCGAATGTCCGGGCGCATCGTCGTCCTGTCCTATCACTCGCTCGAGGACCGGCTGGTCAAGCGTGCCCTCGGCGAACTCGCCGTCGACACCACGCCGCCCGAACTGCCGGTGCCGCTGGCCGACCGCGGACCGCAGTTGCGCCTGCTTACCCGCGGTGAAGGTCCGAGTGACAGCGAAGTCGCCGCGAATCCGCGCGCGGCGTCTGTGCGGCTTCGAGCGGCCGAGCGAATTCGGGAGCCGGCATGAGTGCCCCGGCCCGCGACGCGGGTCGCGACATGCGCGCAAGGCTCGACTACGGCGACGCGTCCGGCGACCGGCAAACGCCCGGCGACGGCCAAGCCGGCCGGGGCCAAGCGTCCGGCCAGCACGGCGTGGACCAGGCCGCGACTCGTCGCGTCGCGGCTCCCGCACGCGCCCGCCCGTACCGGCCCGCGACGGGCACCGTTCGTCCTGCTCGTCGCCGGCCTGATCATCGGCGGCATGTGCGCACTGCTTGCGCTCAACACGGCGGCGGCCGCGGAGGAACTTCGGCGGCACGCCCTGTCGCAGGCGAACGCCGACATGGCCGCCGATGTGCAGCAGTTGCAGGCTCGACTCGCCTCGCACCAGGCACCGGCGGCACTCGCGCGCGATGCCGCGAAGCTCGGCATGATTCCAGCCGGCAACCCGGCATTCCTGAGCATTCAGCCCGACGGCAGGGTGAAAGTGCTGGGCAACCCGCAGCCGGCCACTCCCGTGATTGCGCCGAGTCCGACGCCGACGCCGACGCAGCAGCACGCGGGGTCGGTCAAGAAGCCGCCGAAGACGACCAGCCCGACGAAGCCCACCCGGTCGGCCGCCCGCGAGCCGACCTCGACCGGCCACGCCACGGCACCGACCAGCAGCACGACCGTAGCGCCCCGATGAATCAGCCACCTGACGACCGCCGCCCCGGCCGCACCGCCCGGCCAAGGTGAACGCCCTTTGACGCCGCGCGTGCCGCCTGCGCGCCCGCGTGCCGGTGGGGAGGTGCCCGCCAACGGCCGGCGCACCGGGCCGCCGGCGCAGCCACGGCGCGTCGGACTACCGCGTCCGCCGGGTCCGCCGGGCGTTGTCCGCGGTTCGGCGCCCGTGCCGCCGCCTCGGCGCAACGCGCCTGCGCCGCCCCCGCGTACCGTTCCGCCTCCACGCACCGTTCCGCCTTCGCGCACTGGTCCGGCCCAGCGCGGCGCTCCGCCCCAGCGCGGCGCTCCGGCCCCAGCGCGGCGCCTCGCCCCAGCGCACAGGTGCGTCGACCGGGCCGCAGGCGCAGGTCCGGACGTCCAGCGCCGGCCAAGCCGCGTCCGCAGCGCCAAAGTCCGCAGCGCCAAAGACCGCAGCGGCAGAGTCCACCCCGCGCCGCGGGCGCAAAAACGCCGCCGGGCGCGAGCGCTTGCCCTCGGCGCCTTGGACAGAAGGTCGCGCGTCGGGTTCATCGCGGTGTGCGTCCTGCTGCTCGTGATCGGCGGGCGGCTGGTGCAGTTGCAGGGCGTCGACCGCGCCGCGTACGCCGGGGCGGCGGCGGCCCAGCGGCTCGACACCGTGCAACTGCACGCGCTGCGCGGGGAGATCGTCGACCGCTTCGGAACGGTGCTCGCCTACACGACCGATGCCCAGGACATCACGGCCGACCCGCAGCAGATCGCGGCGTCCGACCGGGCCTCCTACGCACTGAAGCTGGCGCCGCTGGTCGGCCGCACGCAGCTCGACGTGCTGCACCTGCTGGCCCAGCACACCCAGTACGCAGTACTCGCCCGAGCGCTGTCGCCGCAGGTGGCGCGAGCAGATCGAGGCGCTCGAGCCTGCGCGGCATCTACACCCAGGCCACCACCCAGCGGCAGTACCCGGGGCAGAGCACGGCCGCGAACGTCGTCGGGCTGGTGCACTCCGACGGCAGCGGCGGCGCCGGCATCGAGTACCAGTACAACAACGTCCTCGCCGGACACGACGGCAGCCTCACCTACGCGGTCGACGGTCAGGGCAACGTCAATCCCAGTGGCCCGAACGAGCGCAAGAACGCGGTCAACGGCGGCACGGTGCGGCTGACGATCGACCAGGATCTGCAGTTCACCGTGCAGAAGTACCTCGACGCCGCCGTGCGCGAATCGGGTGCTCGAGGTGCGCAGGCGGCCGTCCTCGACACGCACACCGGTCAGGTGCTGGCCCTCGCCGCGAACGGCACGCTGAGCCCGGCCGACCAGGAGTCGAGCGGGGGCGACCAGCCGTCGAATCCGGCGATCCAGACCGTGTTCGAGCCCGGCTCCGCGAACAAGGTCGTGACGTTCTCCGGAGCTATCCAGAAGCGGCTGATCACCCCGCAGTCGACGCTGCGTGTGCCGGACAGCATCGACGTCGCCGATGTGACGGTGCACGACGCCTGGTGGCATCCGACCGAGACGTTCACGGCAACCGGCGTCCTCGCCGAGTCATCCAACGTCGGCACGCTGGAGATCGCGCACAAGCTCGGTCCGAAGGCCTGGTACGACTACGAGCGGAAGTTCGGCATCGGTACGCAGACCGGCATCGAACTGCCGGGAGAGAGTGCCGGCATTCTGCCCGATCCGAGCACGTGGTCCGGATCGTCGTTCGCGAACCTGCCGATCGGGCAAGGCGAGGCGATGACCGTGCTGCAACTCGCCTCGATGTATCAGACGATCGCGAACGACGGGGTGCGGGTGCCGCCCCGCATCGTCGGATCGGTCACCGACGCCGACGGCGGTACGAGCGTCACCCACCAGCCGAGCGGGATCCGGGTCGTGACCGCCAAGACCGCGAAGACCGTTCGGACGATGCTCGAGTCCGTGACGCTGCCTGGGGGCACCGGCACGAAGGCCGCCATCGACGGCTACCGGATCGCCGGCAAGACGGGAACCGCGCAGCAACCCGATCCCGCGCACGGTGGCGCATACAGCGACTGGATGAACTGGGACACGTTCGCCGGCATTGCCCCGGCCGACAATCCGCAATTCGTCGTGGCGATCATGGTCGACAACCCGGCTCACGGACTCGAGGGCGGCGATGTCGCCGCACCGCTCTACCACGAGATCGCGACCTACGAACTGCAGCATGCGCACATCCCGCCCACTGGTTCGCAATCCAGGCATGTTCCGCTGCAGGTGTGTGACGCGGTAACCCGGGTGAGCAGCCCCAGTACCGTGTGCTGACGTGCCGGATGCGAGCCCCAACACCGTCGACACCGTGCCCCGTCCGGTGCGTGTCGAGCCGACGCGGCTGAGCATGCTCGCCGAGCTGGCCGGCGGTCGGGTCACCGGGCCTGATGCGGTGATCACCGGCATCACGGCCAGCAGCAGTCGGGTGCATCCCGGCGACGTGTTCGCCGCACTGGCCGGGCGGTCCGGGCATGGTGCCCGCTTCGCCGCCGACGCGCTCGCGGCGGGCGCCGTCGCCGTCCTGACCGACGCAGCGGGTGCAGACCTGGTGCCCCGCCACCTGCCGACCGCGGTCGTCGACGACGTGCGGTCGCACCTCGGACGGGTATCGGCGCAGATCTACGGCCGGCCGAGCAGCCGAATGTCGGTGCTGGGCATCACCGGTACGAGCGGCAAGACGACGACGAGCTTCCTGGTGCGCGCCGGCCTCGCGGCCGCCGGGGTGACGAGTGGGCTCATCGGCACCGTCGCGACGCTGATCGGCGACGACGCGATCAAGACCGGGTTCACGACTCCGGAGGCCCCTGACGTGCAGGCCCTGCTTGCCGTCATGCACGAACGCGACGCGCGGGCCGTCGTGATGGAGGTGTCGAGTCACGCACTTGCCATGGGCCGGGCCGACGGCATCGACTTCGCGGTCGGCGCGTTCACCAATCTCTCCCAGGATCATCTCGACTTCCACGTCGACATGGACGACTACTTCGAGGCGAAGGCCCGCCTGTTCGACGGGCGGTCGCGGACGCCGGTGATCGTGGTCGACGACGAGTGGGGACGTCGACTCGCTGCCCGGACCGGCCCGGGCGCAATCACGGTCAGCACGACGGGCGACGCCGACGCGACCTGGCGGGCCACCGAGATCGAGGCGACGGCAGACGGGAGCACCGTGTTCATGGTGGCCGGTCCGGGCGTCGAGACGATGGCCGGGTGTGGCGTGCCGGGGCGCTACAACGTCGCAAATGCCCTTCTGGCACTGGCGATTCTCGATTCCGTCGGAGTGCCCGCCGAGCTGGCCGCGCCGGCCGTTGCCGCGGCGTCCGTACCTGGGCGTATGGAACGGGTAGACGCCGGGCAGCCGTTCCTCGCGATCGTCGACTACAGCCACAAGCCCGCCGCCGTCGAGGGCGCGCTGCGTGCGCTGCGGCCGCTGACCGGAGAGCGGCTGATCGTCGTGCTCGGATGCGGGGGCGACCGCGACCGTGCGAAGCGGCCCGTCATGGGCGAGGTCGCGGCGCGTGGGGCCGATCTGCTGATCGTCACCGACGACAACCCGCGCTCGGAGGATCCGGCCGCCATTCGCGCGGCGATGCTGGCCGGCGCTCGCGCGGTCCCGGCGGGCGAACGGGGCGACGTCAGCGAGATCGGTGACCGGGCTTCGGCCATCGAGGCGGCCGTTGCCGCCGCGGGCCCGCACGATACGGTGCTCATCGCGGGTAAGGGGCACGAAACCGGGCAGGAGGTCGCCGGCGTGGTCTACCCGTTTGTCGATCGTGATGTCCTTCGCCGGGCCATCGAGGAGCACGTGCGTTGATCGAGCTGACGCTTGGCGATATCGCGAAGATCGTCGGCGGACAACTGCGCGGTGCCGATCCGGCAACGTCGACCCGCGGGCCCGTCGAGTTCGACTCGCGGCGCATCACGCCCGGCTCGCTGTTCCTCGCGCTGGCCGGCGAGCACGCGGACGGCCATGACTTCGTGCCGCAGGCGATCACTGCCGGCGCCAGCGCGGCGATCGTCACCCGGCCGGTCGACGCAGCGAGCATCGAGGTGGCCGACGGAATCGAGGCGCTCACCGCTCTGGCTTCCGAAGTCGTCCGGCGGCTGCCCGATGTCACCGTTGTGGCGATCACCGGCTCGTCGGGCAAGACGTCGACGAAGGACATCGTCGCGCAGTTGCTCGAACGGCTCGGCCCGACAGTTGCGCCGCCCGAGTCCTTCAACAACGAACTGGGCCACCCGTACACGGTGCTACTGTCCACAGTGGACACTCGCTTCCTCGTCCTAGAGACGAGCGCCCGGGGGATCGGACACATTCGCCACCTCACCGAGATCGCCCCGCCACGGATCGGCGCGGTCCTCAACATCGGCAGCGCACACCTCGGGATGTTCGGTTCGCGGGATGCCATCGCGCTGGCAAAGGGCGAACTCGTCGAGGCACTGCCGGCCGCCGCGGACGGTGGCGTCGCGGTCCTCAACGCCGACGATCCCCTTGTGGCGGCGATGTCCGCGCGGACGACTGCGCGCGTGGTGACCGTCGGCGAGTCGGCGGGCGCGGACATCCGCGCCTCCGATGTGCAACTCGACGACCTTGGGCGAGCGGCTTTCTCCATACATCTGCGGGGCGAATCGGCTCGCGCTCAATTGCCACTGATCGGTCGCCATCAGGTCGGCAACGCGCTGGCGGCCGCCGCCGTGGCGATCGAGTGCGGAATGTCGCTCGCCGATGCCGCCGACGCATTGAGCCACGTGCAGGCCCGCTCGCGTTGGCGGATGGAACTGCGCGAGCGAGCCGACGGCGTGGTGATCGTCAACGACGCCTACAACGCGAACCCCGAGTCGATGCGCGCCGCGCTCGAAGCGCTGGCCGGTCTCGGGCGCAGCCGGCACGCCCGAACCTGGGCGGTGCTCGGGCCGATGGCCGAACTCGGCGACGCGGCAGACGACGAGCACGATGCGCTCGGCCGCCTCGCGGCGAGCCTGTCCGTGGCGCGCATCCTCGCGGTCGGCGAACCGGCGCAACCGATCGCACGTGCAGCCGCCGCCGAGGCGACGGCGGGCTCCTGGGACGGCGAGTCGGCGTGGGTGGCCGACGCGGACGAGGCGATCGCCACGCTGCGGTCACAGCTACGCGCCGGCGACATCGTTCTGGTCAAGGCGTCGAGAGCGGCCGGTCTCGAGCGCGTCGCGCTGGCCCTCGACCTTCCCGAGTCGAGCACGGGGGCCGGCCGGTGAGGACCGCCCTCGCGGCGGCACTGGCCGCCCTGCTGTGCTCGATCCTGTGCACCCCACTCGTCGTGCAGTACTTCCGCAGCCGAGGCTTCGGGCAGGAGATCCGCAACGACGGGCCGCCGACCCACATGATCAAGCGCGGCACGCCGACGATGGGCGGGGTCGTCATCATCGGGTCGACGATCGTCGGCTACTTCGCTGCCCATATCGTGACCGCCTTCCAGGGTGGGCGCGGCCCGACGGCGTCCGGGCTGTTGCTGCTCTTCCTCATGGTGGGGCTCGGTGTGGTCGGCTTCCTCGACGACTTCATCAAGCTGCGCCGCCAGCGCAGCCTCGGACTGCGAGCCCGGGCGAAGTTCGCCGGCCAGTTGATCGTCGCGGTGACTTTCGCCGTGCTGGCGTTGATGTTCCGCAATCATGTCGGGCTCACGCCCGCGTCCACCCACCTGTCCTACGTCCGCGACATCTCGGCGTTCGGAATCGGCGCGGCCGGCTTCGTCGTCCTCGCTTACGTCATCGTGTCGGCGACGTCGAACGCGGTGAACCTCACCGACGGGCTTGACGGACTGGCCGCCGGCGCCGCGGCGATGGTGTTCGGCGCGTACACGCTGATCGCGTTCATCCAGGCCCGCCACCTCTGCGGCGCGGGTGGCGCAGGCCTGCACGGCTGCTACGAGGTACGCGACTCGCGCGACCTCGCCATCGTCGCCGCAGCGGCGATGAGCGCGTGCTTCGGCTTCCTCTGGTGGAACGCGTCACCGGCGCAGATCTTCATGGGCGACACGGGCTCGATGGCGCTCGGCGGGTTGATGGCGGGCCTCGCGATCCTGTCCCGTACCGAGTTGCTCCTGGTCGTGCTGGGCGGCCTGTTCGCGGTCGTCACGCTCTCGGGCATCATCCAGGCGGGCTGGTTCAAGTTCACGCGATGGCGCACCGGTACCGGACGCCGAGCGTTCAAGATGTCGCCCATCCACCACCACTTCGAGATGTCCGGGTGGAACGAGGTCACCATCATCGTCCGGTTCTGGATCATCGCCGGGCTCGCGGTCGCCTTCGGCGTGGGGCTGTTCTACGCCGAATTCGTCGGCAATGGCTGAGTGCGCGATGCAGGAGTCCGGCCCGCAACAGTTCGCCGATCGCCGCGTCCTCGTGTGCGGGGCCGGCATCGCCGGTGCTCCGGCCGCGCGAGCGCTCCTCGCCGCGGGTGCGCGGGTCACGCTGACCGACGCCGCCGAGACCGACTTCGTCGCCGGGCTCGTCTCGTCGGGCGCGTCGTTCGTGGGTGCGACCGAGCGGGTGCCGGAGCACACCGAGGTGGTCGTAACCTCGCCGGGCTGGCGGCCCGATCACCCGCTGCTCGTTTCGGCGCTCGAGGCCGGCCTGCCCGTACTCGGCGAGGTCGAGCTGGCCTGGCGCATGCGCGAGCCGGGCGCCGCGCCGTGGCTCGCGGTTACCGGTACGAACGGCAAGACCACCACGGTGCGAATGCTCGAAGCGATCCTGCTGGCCGCCGGCCTTCGTGCCCTGGCGGTCGGCAATGTCGGGACGTCCGTCATCGACGCGGTTACCGCGAAGCCGGGTTACGACGTGCTCGCAGTCGAGTTGTCGAGCTTCCAGTTGCACTGGTCGTCCACGGTCGAACCCGCCGCCGGCGCACTGCTCAACCTCGCCCCGGATCACCTCGACTGGCACGGGTCGATGGGCGCGTACGCGTTGACCAAGACGAAGGTGTGGGAAACCCCGGTGGCCATCGGCAACGTCGATGACCCTTACGTCGCCGAGCTTCTGGCCGGAGCCGAGTCGCGCGCGCAGGGCCGCAAGGTCGGGGTCACCCTCCATGCGCCGACGCCAGGGCAACTCGGCGTCGTCGACGGCGTGCTGATCGACCACGCATTCGCTGCCGATCCGGTCGAACTCGTCCGCGTCGACGACGTCCACCCGCCGGGACAGCACAACGTGGCCAATGCGCTGTCCGCCGCCGCCCTCGCCCGGGCGCACGGCGTCCCGGCCGCCGCGGTCGGCCAGGGTCTTCGGGACTTCGTCGCCGATCCGCACCGCAACCAGTTCCTCGTCGACCGGGGCGGCGTGCGCTATGTCGACGACAGCAAGGCCACCAACCCGCACGCCGCGAGCGCATCGCTGAACGCGTACGACCGGGTCGTCTGGATCGCGGGTGGCCAACTCAAGGGCACCCGGTCGACGACCTCGTGGAATCGGTCGCGTCCCGGCTCGTCGGCGCGGTGCTGCTGGGCGTCGACCGGGCGGACATATGCACCGCGTTGGCCCGACACGCGCCGGAGATCCCGGTGATCGAGGTGGCCAGGACCGACGATGGTGCGATGACCGAGGTGGTAAGCGCCGCGGCCGGACTCGCGCGTCCCGGCGACACGGTGCTGCTCGCCCCGGCTGCCGCGTCCTACGACATGTTCACCGGCTACGCGGCGCGAGGGGCAGCGTTCGCCGCGGCAATCGACGCGCTCGACCAGCCCGACACGCCGTGAGCGGGGCGAGCGCAGCCGCGTCCGCCTCCACGCAGGCGCGACCGCGGCGCTGGCGGGCGCGAACGCGGACCGTGAATCGCTACCTCGACCGGCCCTACGCCTCGGTCCAGTTGATGCTTCTCACGGGCGGCGGTCTGCTCGGCTTCGGCATCCTGATGGCGGCGTCGACGACGATCTCGGTTTCGCACGACCAGCACTCGGCGATCTGGACCCAGTTGATCCGCGAGATCGAGTTCGTCATCGTCGGCGTGCCGATCTTCTGGTTTGCGATGCGCGCGTCGCCTCGGCGGTTCCGGTCCTTGGCCTATCCCATGATGGTGGTCAGCCTCCTCGCGCTGACCGTCGTGCTCGTGCCCGGAATCGGTGTCGGGGTGTACGGCGCCCGGCGCTGGGTCGACTTCGGCCCGCTGCAGGTTCAGCCCTCCGAACTCGCGAAGCTCGCGATTCTGCTGTGGGGTGCGGATCTGCTCGCCCGCAAGCTGCACATGCGCACGCTCACCCGTGCTCGCCACGTCTTCGTCCCACTCGTCCCGGCGTTTGTGATCACCTGCGGTCTGGTCATGCTCGAGCCCGATCTCGGCACGACGGTCTGCTTCCTGCTGATCCTGTTGGGGCTGTTGTGGATGCTCGGGTTGCCGATGCGCTACTTCGCGCTGGTGATCGCCGTGGTCGGCGCGGCGGTCACGCTGCTCGCGATCATGGAGCCCTACCGCCTCAAGCGACTGCTGACTTTCGTCCACCCGTTCCAGGAACATCGGGGTGCCGGCTACCAGACTGTCGAGGGTCTGTACGCGCTCGCGTCGGGCGGGGTGTTCGGCGTGGGCCTCGGCAACGGCACGTCCAAATACGACTGGGTGCCCAATGCCAGCACCGACTACGTGTTCTCCGTGATCGGCGAGGAGCTTGGCCTGCTCGGCTGCGTCGCCGTCCTCGCGTTGTTCGCGCTGTTCGCGTTCACCGGCATACGCATCTCGCGCCGCAGCGCCGACCCGTTCGTGCGCGCTGGCCGCAGGCGGCGCGACGGTCTGGATCTGTGGCCAGGCGGTCATCAACATCGGTTATGTCACGGCATTGCTTCCAGTTACCGGCATCCCGCTGCCGTTCATCTCCGCGGGCGGCACGTCGCTGCTGGCGACGTTCCTCGTGTTCGGGATGCTGGTGAGCTTCGCCCGGCACGAGCCACAGGCCGTGGCGGCCGCCCAGCGCGCCGCGGCCCACGGCGAGCGGAGCCGCCTCGAGCGGTGGCTGCGCGTGCCGGTGCCCAAGGCGTACGTCGCGCCGAAGCGCCGCCCGAAGGCGCCTGCGAAGGCGGCGAAGCGCCCGGCGCCAAAGCCCGCTCCGCGCGGCCCGGCGAAGTCCACCGCCGCCCCGACGCGGGCCGTACCGCCTGCGCGCGGCGCGCGCCCGCACCGCCCGCTGCCGGCGACTCGACGGGCCGCCCCGCCGCCGGCACGGCGAGCGAGCCCGCCGCCGCAACGCTTGCCGCGCCAGCCGGCCGACACGCAACGGAGACGGGCATGAGCAGTCCGCGCGTCCTCGTCGCCGGCGGCCATTCCGCCGGTCATATCGAGCCCGCGATGAACCTGGCCGATGCGGTGCGGCGCCTCGATCCGTCCGCCGAGATCACCGCAGTCGGCACCGAAAGAGGCCTGGACACGAAGCTGATCCCGGCTCGCGGGTACCCGCTCGAACTCATCCCGCCGGTGCCGTTGCCGCGCCGGCCCGGCCGCGCTCTGCTCGCGACGCCGGGCAAGCTGACCGACGCGGTGCGCGCCGCGGGCGATGTCCTGCAGCGCCACGAGATCGAGGTCGTCGTGGGTTTCGGCGGGTACGTGGCGATGCCTGTCTACATCGCGGCGCGGCGGCGCGATATCCCGATCGTCATCCACGAGGCGAATGCGCGCCCCGGCGTGGCCAACCGGCTGGCCGCGCGGTTGACCCGGCACGTCTTCACCGCGTCGCCGGCGGTGAAACTGCCGCACTCGACGCCGATCGGCATTCCGCTTCGCCCAGAGATCGCCCACCTCGACCGGGCCGGCCTGCGTCCCGAGGCGCGTGAGCGGTTCGGCCTGCGTGCCGACGTCCCGACCCTGCTCGTCACCGGCGGCTCGCAGGGTGCGCGCGCCATCAATGCCGCAATGCAGGGCGCGGCGGCCGGTCTGCGCGAGGCGGGCGTGCAGGTGCTGCACATCATCGGGCCGCAGAACACGTTCGACGTCACCGACGGCGATCCGCCCTACGTCGTCGTGCCTTATGTCGACCAGATGCAATACGCCTATGCGGCCGCGGACTTCGTCCTGTGCCGCTCCGGCGCGATGACCTGCGCGGAGCTCACGGCCGTGGGCCTTCCCGCGGCATACGTGCCGTTGCCCCTGCGCGGGGGCGAGCAGCGCTACAACGCCGAGCCGATCGTGCAGGCCGGTGGTGGATTGCTGGTCTCGAACGTCGACCTGTCGGCGCGATGGATCCTGAACGAGGTCGTGCCGCGCATCACCCAACCGGCGATGCTCGGTGCGATGTCGCGCGCCGCGGGGCATGCTGGTGCCCGTGATGCCGATATCGTCCTGGCCCGGCACGTGCTGACCATTGCCGCGGAGTACCGCCGCTTCGGAACCCGGAGCACGCGATGACCCGACCGACCCGTGACGCCGACGTCGAGCGCCCGGACGACTGGGCGGCGCCCGGTGCCGCGCTCGTGCGCAGTGCGGCCACCGACGTCGTACCGCCTCTTGCCGACCTGGGGCGGGTGCACATCATGGGCATCGCCGGGGCAGGCATGAGCGGGCTGGCCCGCATCCTCATCGCGCGCGGCGTTCCGGTCAGCGGCTGCGAGGCGCGCGACTCGAACACCGTCGCGGCCCTGCGCGCAGTCGGGGCGACCGTCCACATAGGACACTCGGCAGAACACCTCGCAGACGCCGACACATTCGTCTACACGACGGCGATCAACCCCAAGCACCCCGAGTTCGTCGCGGCACGCGAGAGCGGAATGCCGGTGCTGCGCAGGGCGGCCGCGCTGTCGGCGGCCCTGGAGGACCGCCAGTGTGTCTCCATCGCCGGCACGCACGGAAAGACCACGACGACCTCGTTGCTCACCGTCGCTGTCCAGGCATGCGGGCTCGACCCGTCATTCGCGATAGGCGGCAATCTCTACGAGAGCGGCCTGAACGCGCACCTCGGCAGTGGCTCGCTGGCGATCGTCGAGGCCGACGAGAGCGACGGGTCGTTCCTGTTGCTGCGCTCGTCCGCCGCCGTGATCACCAATGTCGAGGCCGATCACCTGGAGAACCACGGAGACCTCGAGGGCATCTACCGGGCCTTCGAGCAGTTCGTCGATCGCATCGACCACAACGGACTCCTGCTGACCTGCGCTGACGACGCGGGCGCCCGTCGGATCGCCGAATACGCGCGCAGCCGCGCCCGGCGCGTTCGTACCTATGGCGAAGCCGCGGACGCCGACGTCAAGATCACCGACGTCGTCGAATACCCCGACCACGTCGAGTTCACCGCAACGGGTGACGGGCTGGGCGGCCTGCGGGTCAGCGTCGGATCCCTGGTCGGACGGCATATGGCGCTCAACGCCGGCGCCGCCCTGGCGCTGTGCGCCGAACTGGGCCTCGACCTCGACATCGTGCTCGACACCTGGCGCGAGTTCCGTGGCGTGCACCGCCGCTTCGAATACCACGGGACCGCGCGCGGCGTCAGCGTGTACGACGACTACGCGCACCATCCGACGGAGGTCGCGGCCGAACTCGAGGCGGCCCGGGCCGTCGTCGGCGAGGGTCGGCTGATCGCCGTCTTCCAGCCGGGCACCTACAGCCGCACGCAGACATTCGCGAGGGAGTTCGCCGACGCGATGGCGATCGCGGACATCGCCGTGGTCATGGACATCTTCCCGGCGCGCGAGGAGCCGATACCCGGAGTCAGCGGTGCCCTTATCGCCGACCAGATCTCACTCCCGCCCGATCGGGTGATCTACGAGCCGAGTTTCTCCGCGATCCCGAGCCGGGTCGCCGCGGTGGCCGAGCCGGGCGACGTGATCCTCACGATGGGCATCGGCAACGTTTACCTGCTCTGCCCCGAGATCCTCGCCGAGATCGAGGCGACCGGTGCAGCGGGGACGGGCCCATGACGCCGTCGCGGCGAACCGGCGGCTGACTCATGACGCAGACGCTGCGCGGCCGTCGCCCGGGAGATGCCGGCTATCCCGGCGACGCGGACGCCCACGCCGCCCGCCGTTCGGCCCGTCGCGTCATCGCGGTCGTGTTGCTCATCGGCGTCCTCGTTGTCGGTACCTGGGTGGTCGCGTTCAGCCCGGTGCTGGGCGCCAAGCGTGTGCTCGTTCGTGGCGCGCACGTCCTGTCGGCGGCACAGGTACGGGCGGCGGCCGCGGTCCGGCCGGGCGCGCCCCTCGTGCGGCTCGATGCCGGCGCCGTCGCCGACCGCGTTGACGCGCTTCCCCAGGTGGCCTCCGCGCACGTGCGGGTGAGTTACCCGTCGACCGTCGTCATAACGATCACCGAGCGAGTCGCGGTCGGCTACCTCACGGCAGGAGGATCGGCGATCCTGGTGGACAAGAGCGGAGCACAGTTCCGCACGGTTGCCGCGGCGCCCCGCGGCCTGCCGCGGTTCGACATCCCGAGCGGTGCGCGGGCAGTGGCCGCCGGCCAGGCAGTCGCGACCGTCGCCGCCGCACTGACGCCGGCCCTGCTCGCGAAGCTCAAGTCCATCAAGGCAGGCGGTCCGCAGGCGATTTCGTTGCTGCTCGCAGACGGCCGCACCGTGCGCTGGGGGAGTGCCGACCGCAGCGCCGACAAGGCGCGAGTGCTTCCCGCCTTGCTCGCGCGTCCGGGCACCACATTCGACGTCAGCGACCCGGACGTCGTCGTCGCACGGTGACACGGCTACAGGTCGCTGTGTTGGCGCGCGGGGCGCCAACATGCCGATACGACAAGGACATCTGCGATCCGCCGCTGCGCGAGAAGTTGTTCGCACTAGACCGCGTGGCTGCGGCGCGCCTGCTTGAAAGGCGTCGCTCGTTAACTACCGTCCCTTCTAGCTCGTAGGTTGACATAACATTAAGGGTCTACCTGAGGGTGAGGGTTCGCCCACGACAACATCGATCCAAGCCAGCCAGTGGAAGTGGGAATCATGACACCACCGCACAACTACCTCGCGGTCATCAAGGTCGTCGGTGTTGGCGGCGGCGGCGTCAACGCCGTGAACCGAATGATCGAGGTCGGTCTCAAAGGCGTGGAATTCATCGCGGTGAATACCGACGCGCAGGCGCTGTTGATGAGCGACGCCGACGTCAAGCTCGACGTCGGCCGCGAGCTCACCCGGGGACTCGGCGCGGGCGCCAATCCCGATGTCGGGCGTAAGGCGGCCGAGGATCACAAGGACGAGATCGAGGAAGTCCTCAAGGGTGCGGACATGGTCTTCGTGACGGCCGGCGAGGGAGGTGGCACGGGAACCGGTGGCGCACCGGTCATCGCCAGCATTTCCCGCAAGCTCGGCGCCCTGACGATCGGCGTCGTCACCCGCCCGTTCTCCTTCGAGGGAAAGAAGCGGGCCAGCCAGGCCGAGGAGGGCATCGAGTCGCTTCGGTCCGAGTGCGACACGCTGATCGTCATCCCCAATGACCGGCTGCTGCAGATCTCAGACCACAACGTGAGCGTGATGGACGCCTTCCGCAGTGCCGACCAGGTGCTGCTCTCCGGTGTTCAGGGCATCACCGATCTGATCACCACGCCCGGGCTGATCAATCTCGACTTCGCCGACGTCAAGAGCGTCATGAGCGGCGCGGGCTCGGCCCTCATGGGCATCGGCTCGTCGCGAGGCGAGGGCCGGGCGCGCAGCGCAGCCGAGATCGCCATCGCCAGCCCACTGCTCGAGGCGAGCATGGAGGGTGCGCATGGCGTGCTGCTGTCCATCTACGGCGGCTCCGATCTCGGCCTGTTCGAGATCAACGAGGCTGCCTCGCTCGTCGCGGAAGCCGCTCACCCGGAGGCGAACATCATCTTCGGCGCCGTCATCGACGACACGCTCGGCGACGAGGTCAAGGTGACCGTGATCGCCGCGGGTTTCGACAGCGGGCAGTTGCCCTACAAGAAGGTCGAGGTTCGCCGCGACGCCGCGCCGGCAGAGGCACCGAACGGCAACGGCAACGGGGCGCCCCGGCCGGCACAGGAGCGACAGCCTGCGCCGCGATGGCCGCTGCCGTCGTCGGGCATCGGCCGTACGCCGGTCAGCCTCGACGACGAGCTGGACGTCCCTGACTTCCTCAAGTCGTGACCGCCGCGAGCCGGTGAGCGCGCCGCTCGACCCGCGCCGGCGGGCAGAGCTGGTCTCGGCGCTCGCCGCGGTTCGTGGTCGCCTGGTCGATGCCTGCACAAGCGTGGGCCGCGACGTGCACAGCGTGACGATGGTGGCCGTGACGAAGGGCTTCCCGGCATCTGACGTTCTCGACCTCGCAGCATTGGGGATCAGCGACTTCGGTGAGAGTCGCGACCAGGAGGCCAGAGCCAAGATCGCCGAGCTCGATCGCGCCGTGCCGGTCTGGACGCCCGAGGCCGCGCGGTGGCACTTCGTCGGGAAACTGCAGACGCAACAAGTGCCGCTCGATCGCCCGCTACTCAGCCGTCGTGCATTCCGTTGATCGCGCCGAAGTCGTCGCGGCTCTCGAGGCGGGCGCTGCGCGTGCCGAGCGCGAGATCGACGTCTTCGCCCAGGTGAGCCTCGACGGCGATCCGGCTCGTGGCGGCGTGGTTGCCGGCAGCCTGGCCTCACTCGCCGACCAGATCGCCGAGTCGCCGTCGCTGCGCCTGCTGGGCGTCATGGCCATCGCTCCGCTCGGGGCGGACCCCGACGCAGGCCTTCGAGCGACCTGGCGGTCATCTCCGCCGAATTGCGCGAACGCCATCCTGGCGCGGTGTCGATCTCTGCCGGAATGACCGCCGACTTCGAGGCCGCGATCAGAAACGGCGCGACACACGTGCGCGTCGGTACGGCGTTGCTCGGCCGCCGAAGCGATTCTTTCGGCTAGCGTCGCTGCGAGATATCCGTACGTACTGGAGGACGACATGCCCGGAGCCATGCGCAAGATGGGCGTCTACCTCGGCCTGGTCGAGGACGACGAGGACGCAGTCGGCGATGGCGCGGCGCTCTACGATCGCGGGAACGGCCACAGCGAGTACTCAGATGCCCGATACGCCCGTGGCGGCGACGGCGCGCATCTGGTGCAGCGCGAATACCAGCCCGACGAGCGAGCAGGCCTACGGGCAGGACTACACCGAGGCCGAGTACCCGTCCTACCGGATCACCACCCTGCATCCGCGTACGTACAACGAGGCGCGCACGATCGGCGAACATTTTCGCACCGGTACCCCGGTGATCATGAATTTGTCCGAGATGGACGATGCGGACGCCAAGCGCCTGGTCGACTTCGCCGCGGGCCTCACCTTCGGCCTGCACGGTCGGCTGGAGCGGGTGACCGCGAAGGTCTTCCTGCTCAGCCCGCACAACGTCACGGTGACCGCCCAGGACCGGGCCCGGATTGCCGAGACCGGCTTCTTCAACCAGTCCTGACGACAGCGCTGGCCGCTCGCTGCGCCTTTTTGCCATCCACTGAGGTGGTATACCGCCCTGCGGTGGATACTGCTGCCTGGCACCATGGGACGGTGGACGCAAGAGGCGCCGGGCAGGCTGAGTGAGATGAACGAGGAGAGACGCTGTCGATGACGCTGTTCTGGAGTGTCGTCGCACTCGTGCTGTACCTGTACTTCCTACTGATCATCGCGCGCGTGGTCGTGGACGTGACACGGCAGTTCGCGCGGGCGTGGCGCCCGGCCGGCGTCGCCGCGATCGGCCTGGAGGTCGTCTACAGCACCACCGACCCTCCGGTGAAGCTCTTTCGGCGGCTCATTCCGCCCGTTCGACTTGGGCCGATAAGTCTTGATTTGAGCGTATGGATTTTGCTGATCGCTATTCTTGCTCTGCGATGGCTGGCCCTCTCGCTTGCTAGTTAGCCAGAGTCGGCTTGCGACCGCGACGCACCACCTGCATCATCCGCAACGAGCAATAACTGTCGGAGCCGACCGGCTCCGTCTTAGATCACGAGGTGACCCGCATGCCACTCACGCCCGCCGAAGTCCACAACGTGGCCTTCAAGAAACCTCCGATTGGCAAGCGCGGGTACGACGAGGAGGAGGTCGACGCCTTCCTCGACATCGTCGAGGTGGAGCTATCGCGCCTCATCGAGGAGAACAACGAGCTCAAGGCCCGACCACCGTCTGGGCCGATGGGCCCCAACGGCGGTGCGAGTGTCGCCGAGCTGTCCGCCGCCCGCGAGGACAACGGGCGGCTGCAGGCACGCATCGGCGAGCTGGAGAAGGCGCTGATGCAGGGCAAGGACGGCACCCAGCAGCAGTTGGTGCAGGTCCAGCAGCAACTCGCGCAGAGCGAGCAGCAACTCGCCCAGACGCGCCAGCAGTTGCAGCAGGCCCAGGTCGTCGCCCAGCAGGCGCAGCAGCAGGCGGCGCAAGCCGCGCAGGCCGCGGCCGCCAGCAACCAGGGCAGCGTCTCCGACGAGCACCACGCGCAGGCCGTGCAGATGCTCGCCCTCGCCCAGCAGACCGCCGACCAGCACCTCGCCCAGTCCAAGTCCGAGGCGGAGCGGCTGCTCGCCGAGGCCCAGGCGAACGCACATGCCGCCCTGACCAATGCCCAGGCCCAGTCCGACAAGCACCTCGGCGAGGCCAAGACGCGCGCCGAGCAGCTCGATCGGGAGAGCACCGCGAAGGCAGCCCAGGCCGTGCAGGACGCCGAGCAGCGCGCGGCCACGATCACCGCCCAGCTCGAGCAGCGCAAGGCCGCTCTGGAGCGTCGCGTCGAGGAGTTGCGGACGTTCGAGCGCGAGTACCGCACCCGCCTCAAGAGTTACCTCGAGTCGCAGCTTCGCGATCTGGATGCAAGCGGGCGGGCTGAGCCGGCCGCGCCGGCACAGGAAGGACAGCGCGCCCAAGCCTGAAGCAGCCTGAGCGCGCGAGAGCGCTGCCCGGGTCGCAGCGTGAGGAGGTGGGCACACCGTGCCGATCGTCGTCCTGCTCGTTGTCGGGCTGGCGTCCCTGGCTGTCGGTTTGCTGCTGTCCAGTACGACCTGGCTGATCGTCTCGCTGGTCGCGAGCGTCCTTGCGGCTGGGTCGCTGTATCGCGACCGCGACCGCATCGCCAGGCGACCCGATCGTGCGGTCCGCGCCGGCCAAGCGGTCCATATCCCGGAAACTCGCAGCGAGTCAGCGCTCGCTGATGCCGCCGGCGCAGCATCGTCCGCCCCCGCCACGGCCGATTCGCCACGCGACGTGGACGTCTGGGTCGTCGACGGCCGGCCCCGCTATCACCGCGAGAGTTGCGAGATCATCCGCGACCAGCCGGTCGAAGCGATACCGCACAGCCAGGCCAACGAGGACGGCTTCATCCCGTGCTCGCTGTGTGAGCCCGACCGCGCTCACTCGGCCAGGAGCGTCTAGCAATCGGCTTGGGCCGCGCCCCGATCGAGCACAGCCCGTCCGCAGCAGCCTGCCGCCGCCGGACTCCTCAGCCCGCGGCCCGGCGCAGCCATAGGCGCAATCCCAGATCTTCGTCGTCGGTGCTGTACGTGCTGGCGTCGTCGTCAGGCGCGCCCTCGGTGAGCGACACCGCGAGCACCTCGTCGGCGAGTTGCTTGCCGTGTTCGCGGATCGCCTCGGCCGGAGCGGGGGCCCCGCCGACCCGCCACCAGAGCTCGATCCGGTCGGTGACATCGAGCCCCGCGTTCTTGCGCGCGTCCTGAACGACGCGCACGACGTCGCGAACCAGGCCGAGCAGCCGCAACTCGTGGGTGAGCTCCAGATCGAGCGCCACGGTCTCGGCGCCGCCGCTCGCGACGGCCCAGCCCGACATCGGCCGATCGGTGATGATGACCTCGTTCGCCTCGATGCGCTCGACCCTGCCCTCGACGTCGAGGTCGTAGTGGCCGTTGCTGTTCATCGACGCGGCGAACGCGGTTACGTCGGCCGCTGCGATCGCGCGGGCGACCGCCTGCGTGTTCTTGCCGAAGCGACGGCCCAGCTCGCGGAAGTTCGCCTTCACGCTCGTGTCGACCAGACCGGTCGTGTCCTCGAACTCGACGAGGTCGACGACGTTGAGTTCGCTCTTGAGCTCGTCGCGCAACGGGTCGGGCACCTGCGCCCAGCCCGGCGCCGAGATCAGTGCACGCGCGAGTGGCTGGCGGGTCTTGACCCCGGACTCGGCGCGCGCGGCCCGGCCGAGTTCGACCAAGCGCCGGATCGCGGCCATGTCGGCGTCGAGCTGAGCGGATTGCGCGTCGGGGTTCGCCACCGGCCACGACGTCAGGTGCACCGAGTCGATGCCCTCGTTGGCGGCGAACAGCGCCTGCCAGATCTTCTCGGTGACGAACGGCAGGAACGGCGCGAGCAGTTGGGTGAGCACGTGCAGGCACTCGTGCAGCGTGGCCAGCGCGGATGGGTCGCCGTCCCAGAACCTGCGCCGGGAGCGCCGCACGTACCAGTTGGACAGGTCGTCGATGTAGCTGCTGAGCGCCTTGCCGGCCCGCGCGGTGTCGAAGTCCTCCAGCGCCTCGTCGACCTCGGTGATCAGCCGATGGGCCTGCGACAGCGCCCAGCGATCGAGCGGCGTCGGCTCGCCGGCGGCCGACCCCGGCGTCCAGTTGTTGGCCCGGGCGTAGAGCGACTGGAACGACGCCACCGACCAGTAGGTGCGGATCACCTTGGACGCGATCTCTTCGAGCACCTTGTGCCCGATGCGGCGCGAGGACCACGGCGAGCCGGAGGCGACCATGAACCAGCGCACGGCGTCGGCCCCGTGCTGGTCCATCAAGCGGGATCGGCTCGAGGATGTTGCCGAGGTGCTTGCTCATCTTGCGGCCGTCCTCGGCCACGAGATGCCCGAGGCACAACACGTTGCGGTACGAGGTCTGGTCGAAGACGAGCGTGCCGACCGCCATGAGCGTGTAGAACCACCCGCGGGTCTGGTCGATCGCCTCGCAGATGAAGTCGGCCGGGTACGAGTTCTTGAACTCGTCGTCGTTGCGGTGCGGGGCACCGAACTCGGCGAACGGCATGGAGCCGGAGTCGAACCACGCATCGATGACCTGCGGCACCCGGCGGTAGGTGCCCTCCTCGCCGGGGCGGGTGAAGGTCACGTCGTCGACGAAGGGCCGGTGCGGGTCCAGGCTGGTGAGTTCGCGGCCGGCCAACTCGCGACAGCTCGGCGAGGGAACCGACGCAGACGACGCTGTCGGGATTGGCGTCGTTGCGCCACACGGGCAGCGGCGTTCCCCAGTACCGGTCGCGCGAGAGCGCCCAGTCGATGTTGTTCTCCAGCCAGTCGCCGTAGCGGCCGTGCTTGATCGTCGGCGGGTACCAGGTCGTCTTCTCGTTCTCGGCGATGAGCCGGTCCTTGATCGCGGTGGTGCGGATGTACCAGGACGGCAGCGCGTAGTACATGAGCGGCGTGTGGCAGCGCCAGCAGTGCGGGTAGGCGTGCTCGTAGGGAACGTGCCGGAACAGCAGGCCCCGCGCGTCGAGGTCGGCGACTAGTTGCTCGTCCGCGTCCTTGAAGAACACACCGCCGACGACCGGGACGTCGGGCAGGAAGTGCCCGTCGCGTCCGATCGGATTGACCACCGGCAGGCCGTACTTGCGCGACACGGCGAGGTCGTCGGCGCCGAACGCGGGCGCCTGGTGCACCAGCCCGGTGCCGTCCTCGGTGGTGACGTAGTCGGCGAGGCCGATGTAGTGCGCACCCTCCATCGCGACGAAGTCGAACGGGCGGCGATAGGTCCAGTGCTCGAGTTCGGTGCCGGGCATCTCGGCCAGCACCTCGGCGCCCTCGCCGAGCACCTTCGTCAGCAGCGGCTTGGCCAGCACGACCTGCTTGCCGTCGGAGTCCTGGGAGAGCACGTAGGTGACGGCCGGGTTCACCGCGACCGCGGTGTTGGAGACGAGGGTCCACGGCGTCGTCGTCCAGACCAGCAGGTCCGAGCCCTCCCACGGGCCAGACGTCAACGGGAACCGCACGTACACCGACGGGTCGACGACGTCCTCATAGCCCTGAGCGACCTCGTGGTCGGAGAGCCCGGTGCCGCATCGCGGGCAGTACGGCGTGACCCGGTAGTCCTCGACGAGCAGCCCTCGTTCGAAGATCTTCTGCAGCGCCCACCAGACCGATTCGACGTAGGAGGGGTTCATCGTCCAGTACGCGTTGTCGAAATCGACCCAGTACCCCATGCGGGTGGTCAGTTCGACGAAGGCGTCGACGTGGCGCTGCACGGACTCGCGGCAGTGCTCGTTGAACTCGGCGATGCCGAATGCCTCGATGTCGGGCTTGCCGGTGAAGCCGAGTTCCTTCTCGACGGCCAGCTCGACGGGCAGTCCATGGCAGTCCCAGCCGGCCATGCGCGGGACGTGGTAGCCCTTCATCGTCTTGAATCGCGGGAAAACGTCCTTGAAGACGCGCGCCTCGATGTGGTGGGTGCCCGGCATCCCGTTCGCGGTCGGCGGGCCCTCGTAGAAGATCCACGACGGGCCGTCGGCAGTGGCCTGCAGGCTGCGCTCGAAGACCTTGCCCGCCCGCCAGCCGTCGATGACTTCGCGGTCGAGCGCGGGAAGGTCGACATGCGCCGGCAACGGCTCGTACGGGCTGCTCACGTCGGTGGTACTCCTCAAGTCGTCCGGACCCGAGGGACGACGCCTGCGCCGCGGTACCACCCTCGTTGGCGCCGGTCTGCCCGGGCGCCCACTTCGTTGTGATCCGGTTCTACTAGAGCTGATCTGTGCCCGATCTGCCCGTTCTTCCGGGTGCTCGGAGGTGATTTCGCCTTCGGTCATGCCGCCCGGGCTCACACCGTCCCCGGGTCGCTTACGGCTGGGTCCGCGACTACTTGTCCTCGTCTGTGCGCCCACATGATATCCGCGGAGGAGGATGCTGGCTCGTGGACTCCTCGACGGCCGGTGTGCGGATCACGGTCCGGGTGCGACCCGGCGCGTCGCGCACATCCGTCGGCGGCCGCTACGGAGCCGATGCGCTGGTCGTGGCGGTGAACGCGCGTCCGGTCGACGGCCAGGCCAATCGGGCGCTCATCATCGCGTTGGCCAAGGCGTTCGATGTCCGCCGATCGGCAGTGACGCTCGTTTCCGGACTGTCCTCTCGCGACAAGACGGTGTTCATTGCCGGTCCCTCTACTGCGTTGAGTAAGCGCCTGGAGGCCCTTCGTAACAACTGATCGGCGTGGTCAGTGGCGATAACCACCTTCGCCTCGTATCCTTGGCCGCCTTTGCAGTCACGTTTTATCCGGGAGTCGCAGACGACGCTCTGCCCACGCTTTGCCGAAGAGAGGGGTGGCCATGGCCGCCGCATCAGGACGGATCGGCCGTGCACTGCGCCGCGTCGGAGGCGCCGCCAAGGCCGCACCGGCAAAGAAGATGACGGCGACGACCCAGCCGGCCAAGAAAGCGTCGGGCCCGAAAGCCGCGGCCAAGGCTCCCGCCGGAGTTTCGGCACGCGCTCCACGCCCGGCGAAGGCCACTGTGAAGACAGCCAAGAAGGCACCGGCGAAGAAAGCGCCGGCCAAGAAGGCACTGGCGAATAAGGCGCCGGGCAAGAAAGCTCCCGCGAAGAAGGCACCGGCCAAGAAGGCACCGGCCAAGAAAGCGCCCGCGAAGAAAGCCGTAGTGAGGAAAGCCGTAGCGAAGAAAGCCCCGGCCCAAAAGGCACTTGCGAAGAAAGCGCCGGCCAAGAAAGCTCCCGCGAAGAAAGCGCCGGTAAAGAAGGCGCCGCCGGCGAAGGCGACGGCCGAGAAAGCTGCCCCCGCGAGCAAAGCCGCGCCAAGCAAGGCCTCTCGAAGGGCAGCAGCTCCCAGCAAGGCCGCGGTGAAGGCGCCGGCGACGGGCGTCGCCGCGACCAGCACCAACGGGTCGGCGCCACGGCCGGCGAAGCCTCAGCCGGCACAAAAGGCGGCAGCGGCCAAGGCGGCCCAGGCCGCCCAGCCCGAGCGCATCGCCGTCCCGCGCGGCTCGGACTGGACCGCCGCCGAACTCGTGGAGGTGCGCGCCGGCCTGATCGCCGAGCTCGGGGAACTGCAGGGCGAGTACGACCAGTCGATGCGCGACCTGAATGACCTGCAGCAGGCCAACAGTGACGGCGCCGGCGACGATCAGGCTGACGCCGGCAGCAAGACCTTCGAGCGCGAGCAGGAGCTCTCCATCGCGGCGAACCGACTCGACCTGGTCGCCCAGATCCAGCGCGCGGTCGAGCGCATCGACGCAGGCACCTACGGCTACTGCGAAAGCTGCGGCAAGCCGATCCCCAAGGCCCGGCTCAAGGCCTTCCCGATGGCCACGCTCGATGTCGCGTGCAAGCAGCGTGAAGAGCGTCGCTGAGCCACGTGGGCAACAATGAACAGGTGACATCACCCGACGCCGACGCCGTCTTCCACGCCGGTCAGGGCGAGCAGGACCAAGCCGGCGCGCAAGAACCTCGCGACGGCGCAGCCGACCAGGACGCACGTGCGCACCGGGACCATGACGCCGGGCCGGCCGGACCGGCCGAAGTGCGCCCGGTCCGGCACCGGCGCGTCGCACTGTTCGCCATCGTCGCCTTCGTGGTGCTCGGGCTCGACATCGTCAGCAAGGCCCTCGTTGCGGCCAAGCTCGGCGATCACCCGCCGGTCCGACTGCTCGGCGGCATGATCTACCTCGTCGAGACCCGCAATTCCGGCGCGGCGTTCAGCGTGGGCACGGGGGCGACGATCGTGCTCACCTGCGTGGCGCTCGGCGTCGTCACGATCATCCTGCGAACCGCCCGGCGGATGTACTCCATCGGCTGGGCCGTCGCGCTCGGGCTCGTCCTCGGTGGCGCGTTGGGCAACATCATCGACCGGCTCTTCCGCGCGCCCGGCGTCGGCCGTGGGCACGTCGTCGACTGGATCAGCCTGTTCTCCTCCGACGGTGCGCACTTTGCGATCTTCAACCTGGCCGACTCGGCCATCACCTGCGGCGCCATCCTCGCCGCACTGGTCGCGCTGCTCGGCATCGAACTCGACGGGTCGCGCGGTCGGCCGCAATCTGCCGACGGGCGATGAGCGAGCATCGCACCGAGCGCCAGCGAGTTGGTCGCCACAGCGAGCGGTGGGCGAATCCGGCGATGAGCGCTCGCGCGAAGATCGAGGGGTACCCGTGAGCGCGCCCCGGCTGCTCCCGGTACCCGATGGGCTCGACGGCCTGCGCGTCGACGTGGCGCTCGCCCGGTTGTTCGGCATGTCCCGTACGGCGGCCGCCGGTCTGGTCGACGCGGGCGACGTCGTAGTCGACGGCGCGCCGGCCAGCAGATCGGCGAAGGTGCGTGGCGGCGCACTGCTCGAGGTGACCCTGCCCGAGCCTGCGCAGGCGCCTCCCGCGCCGCCGCAACCGGTCGACGGACTGGTCGTGCTCTACGACGACGAGGACATCGTCGTGGTCGACAAGCCGGTGGGCGTCGCGGCGCATCCGAGCCCGGGCTGGGACGGGCCGACCGTCGTGCAGGGACTGGCCGCCATGGGCTACCGGATCGCAACTTCGGGAGCCGCAGAACGCCAGGGCGTCGTGCACCGCCTCGACGCGGGCACCACCGGCGTCATGGTCGTGGCCAAGAGCGAGCACGCCTACTCGGTGCTCAAGCAGGCGTTTCGCGAGCGTTCGGTCGACAAGCGCTACTCCGCGCTGGTGCAGGGCCATCCCGATCCCAGCCGGGGCACCATCGACGCCCCGATCGACCGCCACCCGTCGGCCGACTACCGGTTCGCCGTCGTTGCCGGCGGGCGGCCCAGCATCACCCATTACGAGACCGTCGAGGCGTTTCGCGCGGCGTCGCTGCTCGACATCACCCTCGAGACCGGGCGCACCCATCAGATCCGGGTGCACATGGCGGCGGTTCGCCATCCGTGCGTCGGCGATCTGACCTACGGCGCCGATCCGGTGCTGGCCAGGCGACTGGGCCTGCACCGGCAGTGGCTGCACGCCCGCGAGTTGGGATTCGAGCATCCGGCGACCGGTGAGCGGGTGACGTTCGCCTCGCCGTTCCCGGACGACCTGCAGCACGCACTGGACATCTTGCAGGCCGAGAGCTGAGCCGTCGTCTTGTCGGTTACCGCAACGAGCGTGCGTCGGCGTGCGAGACTCGCCGCGATGACTGACCGGATCGACCGGCGCGTGCTGGTGATGTCGTTGCGATGCCTGTTGCTCGCAGCGGTATTCGCGTCGGTTCGCTGGCTGTCCGACGTCTGGCAGTGGCCGCTGCTCGATCTGGACGTCTACCGCCGCGGGGCCGGCGAACTGCTGCACGGGCGCTCGCTGTATGACGCGGCGCCGCACTTCCCGCATCCGGACCTGCCCTTCACGTACCCGCCGTTCTCGGCGGCCGCGTTCGTCCCGGCCTACCTCGCCGGTCCGGTCGTCGCCGGGGTGCTGCTGTCGCTGGCATCGCTCGGGTCGTACGCGCTGGTCATGATGACGTGCGCGCGGCGCCTTGGCCTGGCCTGGTCGACCGCGGTGCCGCTGTCCGTACTGGGGCTGGCGATCGAGCCGGTGCAGCGCACGTTCTGGCTCGGTCAGGTGAACCTGCTGCTCGCCGCGATGATCGTCGCGGACTGCTTCCTCGTCCCGGCCCGAGCCAGGGGAGTGCTGACCGGGCTGGCGGCCGGCATCAAGATCATCCCGGGCATCTACGTCGTCTACTTCCTGCTGCGGCGCGACTGGGCCTCGGTCGCGCGCGCCGCCGGGGCGTTCCTCGTGAGCGTGGCCGTCAGCGCAGTTGCGAGCCCGCACGACGCCGCCAAGTTCTGGACGAAGCTGTTCTGGAACCCCGATCACGTCGGGCAGCAGGCCTACATCTCGAACCAGTCGGTATACGGCCAACTCGTCCGGCTGACCCGCAGCCTGCACCCGCCGGGCGCGCTGTACGCCGCGCTCGTACTCGGCGCGCTGGGCCTTGCCGTGTACGCAGCGCACCGGCAACTGCGGGCGGGCGACGAGGTGGCCGCCCTGGTCTGCGTGGCGTTCGGCGGCCTGCTCGTCTCGCCGATCTCGTGGAGCCACCACTGGGTGTGGTTCGCGCCGGCGGTCCTGGTGCTGGTCGCCCGCGGACGCCGGCGCGCGGCGGCCGTCCTCGCGCTCGTGCCCGCTCTTGCCCCGCAGTGGTGGACGCCCTCGACACACCTGCGCGAGTTCCACCACCACTGGTGGCAGACGGCAATGTGCCTGAGCTACGCGCTCGCCGGCGTCGCGTTCCTGGCGATGATGTGCCAGTCGGTGCCGCGCACGACGGCCAACGACTCGGCGCCAGCCGATCCCGCGGCAGCTGTCACCGGATACTGATCAGTCGCCTGCTTGTTCCTGTTCGACATCTTCCGTTCATGAACATCCTCAATTAAGTTGTGGTACGCAACTTTTCCGGTGAACGCCGTGTGTCACAGGAGGAGCACTATGCGCCACTCCATCCGTATCGCCCTGCGCGCCGGCCTGGCCGCGGTCACCTGCGCGGCGATGGCCATGGCAACACCGAGCGCCGGTCACGCGACGGCCCGCCCTTGGCTCGATGCCGGCCAGCCGATCGAGCAGCGGGTGAACGAGTTGCTCGCGCAGATGACGCTCGACGAGGAGGCGACGATCCTCGAGGGAGTGTCGGCTCCCGCCGGCGTGCGTTCAGCCGGGTACGTCCAGGGCATACCGCGTCTGGGCATCCCCGCGCAGATGCTGTCCGACGGGCCGGCGGGTGTCCGCGACGGCGCGCCGGCCACGGCCCTGCCGGCCCCGGTGTCGCTCGCGTCCAGCTTCGATCCGGGCGTCGCGCAGCAGTACGGCGCCCTCATGGGCGACGAGGCCGCGCGCCGCGGATACGAGACGCTCTACGCCCCGATGATCAACATCGTCCGGATACCGGAGGGCGGCCGCGACTTCGAGACGCTCGGCGAGGACCCGACGCTCACCGGGCAGATCGGCACGGCGGAGGTCAAAGGCATCCAGTCCCAGCGGGTTGCCGCGCAGGTCAAGCACTATGCGGCCAACAATCAGGAGAACGACCGGACGAGCACCACGTCCGACGTCGACGAGCGCACGCTGCACGAGATCTACCTGCCCGGATTCGAGGACACCGTCAAGCAGGGCCGGGCGTGGTCGCTGATGTGCGCCTACAACCAGGTCAATGGCACGTATTCGTGCGAGAACTACGCGCTGCTGCACGACATCCTCAAGGGCGACTGGGGATTCGACGGCGTGGTCGGCTCCGACTACCCGGCGACGCACAGCACGGTGGCCAGCGCCGAAGCCGGCCTCGACCAGGAGTTCGGCGGCTCGACGTTCTACACGCAACTCCCGGCCGCGGTGCGCTCGGGCCAACTGGCCAAGTCCGTCGTCGACGACCATGCGCGGCGCGTGCTGCGGATGATGTTCCGCGCCGGCCTGTTCGACAACTCGCGTCCGACCGGCGCGCCGGATATCGCCGCGCACGCCGCCTACGCGCGAGCCGCCGCGACCGACGGCAGCGTCCTGCTCAAGAACCAGGGCGTGCTGCCCTTCGACGCCGCCACCACGAAGTCCGTCGCGGTCATCGGCCCGTACGGCAACAACGTCCCGGCCGGCGGGGGCAGTTCGCAGGTCACGCCCTACGAGTCGATCTCCCCGGTACAGGGCATCACCACCCGCCTCGCCGGCAGTGCGACGGTCACATACACCCAGGGGTCGAGCGCGTCCGGTGGGCCGCCGGCCATCCCGGCATCGGCGTTCACGGATCTGTCCGGCGAGTACTTCGACAACCAGGACCTGTCGGGGACGCCGGCGTTGACCCGATCCGATCCGCAGATCGACTTCGACTGGGGCCAGGGCCCGCCCGCGGCCGGGCTGCCGGTCGACCATTACTCGGCGCGCTGGACGGGCACCCTCACCGCTCCGGAGACCGGTGACTTCACGCTCGGACTGACCAGCGACGACGGCAGCCGCCTCTACGTCGACGGAAACCTCGTCATCGACAACTGGCGCGACCAGGCGGCGACCACCGAGACAGCGGTGCTGCATCTGCAGGCCGGCGAGGCGCATCAGATCAAGGTCGAGTACTACGAGAACGGCGGGGACGCCAGCGTGTCTCTCGGCTGGCTCACGCCCAGCGGCAGCGACGCTGCGATCGCCGCGGCCGTCGACGCCGCGAAGAAGGCAGACGTCGCGGTCGTCGTGGTCGGCGAGATCTCCAGTGAGGGCTCCGACCGCACGTCGCTCGCAATGCCCGGCACGCAGGACGCCCTCGTCGACGCGGTCGTGAAGGCCAATCCGAAGACGGTGGTCGTGCTGAATACGGGCGCGCCCGTGCTCATGCCGTGGCTGGCGGACGCGCGGTCCGTGCTCGAGATGTGGTACCCGGGCGAGGAGGACGGCAATGCCCTGGCCGACATGCTGTTCGGCGACCGCGAACCGGGCGGCCGGCTGCCGGTGACGTTCCCCGTCGACTCGGCCCACACGCCCATCGCCGGGCCGCCGCAGTACCCCGCGGTGAACGGCCACTACGTCTACAGCGAGAAGCTCGAGGTGGGCTACCGGTGGTACGACGCCACCGGCACGACGCCGTTGTTCCCGTTCGGGTTCGGGCTGGGCTACACGAGTTTCGCCTACTCCAACCTGCAAGTGAGCCCGACCGTTTCGCCGGACGACGCCGCGGCGGTCAGCGTGCAGGTGCGCAACACCGGAGCGCGCACGGGCAGCGAGGTCGTCCAGCTCTATGTCGGCTCACCCGCGTCGGCCGGCGAACCGCCGAAGGTGCTCAAGGACTTCCAGAAGGTGACGCTGGCCCCGGGCAAGAGCACGACCGTGCACTTCACCCTGAGCCAGTCCGACCTGGCGATCTGGGACGCGGTGACCCACCAACCGTCCACAGTGGACGGTGCCTATCGCGTGTACGTCGGCTCGTCCTCGCGCGACATTCGGGCGCAGGCGTCGCTGAGCGTGCCGCACACCCTCGGTGCGCAGTCCGTCGAGCTGAGCACGGATTCCCTTGTCACGCCTGGAGATTCGCTAACCGTGCAGGGCGCCGTGCGCAATACGGGAGACGACGCGCTGCACAACGTCAGCGTCGCGCTGACCGCTCCGCCGGGCTGGTCGGTCAATCCGGCCGGTCGGCAAACCGTCGGCACCGTCGCGGCGCACAGCGTCGCGCACGTCAGCTGGACGGTGTCCGTGCCGGCTTCCGCCACGCCCGGCGCTGCCACGTTGTCGGTCGACGGCACGTGGTCCGGAGGGGCACGGCGCTCGGCCACCTCGTCCACGACGGTGCGCGTCCCGTACCCGTCGCTTGCCGCCGCAGCAAACGGCACCGGCGTCAGCGACAACTCCGCGCCCGCGTCGGCGAGCTTCGACGGATCCGGCTACAGCTACTCCGCGCAGGCGCTCGCGAGCGTCGGCGTGACGCCGGGCGCGAACCTCCCGTACAACGGCTTGACCTACCAGTGGCCGGCCGCGGCGCCGGGCACGCCCGACATGGTCACCACGCAGGGCCAGGTCGTCGCGCTGAACGGCAGTGGCGCGCACCTCGGACTGCTCGGCGCCGGCGATCACGGCACGCAAAGCGGCACCGTCACGATCACCTATACCGACGGCTCGACAACCACTGGCGCGGTGACCCTCGCCGACTGGTACGCCAACGCGGCCGCGCCGGGTTGCGATCTCGCGGTGACGACGCCGAACTGGAACGTGCCAGCCGGGCGACACGATCGGCCCGCATCCGGTGAGCCTCTACACGACGACGGTCGCGCTCGATCCGGCCAAGCAGGTCTCGGCGGTGACGTTGCCGGGCAACGGGTCGATGCACGTCTTCGCCGCGGCGATCGGCTGAGGGGGTCTCGGCGTGCGCAGCATCTTCGTCGTCGGTGTCCTTCTCCTGTCGGGGCTCAGCGCGGTGCCCGCGTCGGCCGCGCCGCCGTCGCGGGTCGTGCGTGACGGGCCGGCTCGTTTCGAGGTCCTCTCGCCCACGTTGATCCGTCTCGAGTACGCCGGCGATCAGCATTTCGACGACGCGGCCACGTTCAACGCGATCGGCCGCGACACGTTCGCCGTGCCGCACTTCACCACGTCGGTCGACCAGGGATGGCGGATCATCCGAACGGACAAGGTGACCCTGAAGTACCAGGAAGGATCCGGTCCGTTCACGGCGGACAACGTCGAACTCGATCTGCAGGACGGCGGCTCCGCTGTACGCGCGCACCCGTCGTGGGACGCGAGTTCGCCTTGTGCGTTCGGCACCTTGTGTGAGGCCGAGAACGCGGCGCTGTCGGGCGGTGCGAGCGTCAACACCAATCACGCGGGGTACACCGGGGCCGGGTTCGTCGACGGCATCCAGACCAAGGGCGCCCAGTTGAGCGAGCACATCACGGGCGTACCGTCAGCCGGCTCGTACGACCTGCAGGTGCGCTACGCCAACGACCTCGGTGGCGACGGGCAGCGCACCACCCGCACGATGAGCGTCGCGGTCGACGGGCAGGCGGCCGGCACACTCACCTTGCCGGTCACCGGCAGTTGGGACACCTGGGCGCTCACCTCGATCCCGGTGCAGCTCTCCGCGGGTTCGCACGACGTCACGGTGACCTTCGGTCCCGACGACACCGGCAACATCAACTTCGACAGCCTGGCGGTCACGCCGAGCGGTGCCGCCTATCCGACCAGTGCCCCGCAGCCGTGCCCGTTCGCGACGGTGTGCGAGGCCGAGACCGGGACGCTCACCGGCGGCGCCCGCACGGCGAGTGACCACACCGGATTCGGTGGTACCGGATTCGTCGCCGGACTGGAAAATGCCGGCGCCACCGACACATTCGCGGTGACGGGCGTCCCGTCGGCGGGGGAGTACTCCGTGCAGATGCGCTACGCGAACAACAAGGGCGGCGACGGGCAGGTCACCACGCGGACGATGTCGGTGGCGGCCAACGGCGGCGCGGCGACGCAGGTCAGCCTGCCGCCGACTCCCAGTTGGGACGCGTGGACGACGGCGTCGGCCACGATGCACCTCGACGGCGGCAACAACACGATTGCCGTGACGTGCGGGGCGTCCGACTCGTGCAAGGTCAACCTCGACAGCATCGCGATCACCCCGACGGCCACGCGGTTCCCGCTCTCGCACACGGCGCTCGGCGGATACCGGCGCGGACTCGACGGCGTGAGCGGCGACGCGCCCACCACGCCCGGCCTGCTCTATCGCGACGGGTGGTCGCTGCTGAACGACACGTCGGGCGCCCGGTTCGATCCGGCCACCGGAGCAGTTACGCAGCGCCCGGCTCATCAAGGCGGCTATCAGGACGGCTACCTGTTCGGCTACGGGCTGGACTACGAGCAGGGCCTGCGCGACCTGCGCGATCTCACCGGCCCGGCCGCCGACCTGCCGCGCTGGGCGTTCGGCCTGTGGTACTCGCGCTACAACGCCTACAGCGCCAGCGATTACGAGAACACGCTGCTGCCGAAGTTCCGCAGTGAGGGCGTGCCGCTCGACGTCCTGGTCACCGACACCGACTGGAAGTCACCCGATCCGTGGAACGGCTGGGAGTTCAATCCGGCCTACTTCCCCGATCCGCAGGCGTACCTGACCTGGGCCCACCAGCAGGGCCTGCACACCACGCTGAACATCCACCCGAGCATCCAGCAGGCCGACCCGCAGTACGCGCAGGCCCAGGCCACCGCCGGGGGAGCGTTGCAGCAGAGCACCGGCTGCTTCTCCGACCAGGGGCACAACGGCCCGTGCTACATCTTCGACTGGGGCGACCCGAAGCAGCTCAAGGCGTACTTCGACCTGCACCAGACGGCCGAGCAACAGGGCGTCGACTTCTGGTGGCTCGACTGGTGCTGCGAGGGCTCGTACTCCTCGCTCGGCGGCGTGACGCCGGACAGCTGGATCAACTACAACTACGCGACCGATACGTCCAAGGACGGACGCCGTGGCTTCGCGTTCTCCCGTGCGTTCAGCTCGTTGCAGTCCGGCGGCTACGCGGGCTCGGTCGGGTTGCCCACCGGGCCGTGGGCAGAGCACCGCTACACCGTCCACTTCACCGGCGACACGTCCTCCACCTGGGCGGCGCTGCAGTACGAGGTCGGCTACACCGGCGGGGAGGGCGCCTCGACCGGACTGCCCTACACGTCGCACGACATCGGCGGCTTCAACGGTTCGCCGTCGGACGACCTGTACGTGCGCTGGGTCCAGCTCGGCACGTTCCAGCCGATCGACCGCCTGCACTCCAACCACGCGCCGCGCCTGCCCTGGGAGTACGGCGACGCCGCGCGCACCGCGTCGGAGAAGTTCCTGCGCCTGCGCGAAGCGCTCGTGCCCTACACCTACACCGCGGCCGACGAGGCACGCCGCACGGGTGTGCCGATCGTGCGCACCCCGTACCTCGAATATCCCGACCAGCCGGCCGCCTACGAGTACGCGAGCTCGGAGTACCTCTACGGCCCGAACGTCCTGGTCGCGCCGGCGACGACTCCGGGCACGACGTCCACCACGTCGGTGTGGTTCCCGCCGGGCACCTGGACCGACTACTTCAGCGGCCAGACCTACGCCGGCCCGTCCGTCCATGACGTCACGACCGACTGGAACGCGATGCCGGTGTTCGTGAAGGCCGGCGGCATCGTGCCCGAGCGCACGGACAACGTCACCAACGACGTGCAGAACCCGCTCGACAAGGTGACGCTGAACGTCGCCGGCGGCGGCTCCGGCTCGTACTCGCTGTTCGAGGACGCCGGTGACGGTCACGGTTCGTCGGCCACCACTACGGTCGACTACACCGAGAAGTCCGGTGTGCACACCTTGACCATCGGCGGAGCGCGGGGCCGTTTCGCCGGGCCAGGTGAACAACCGCGAGTGGACCGCGCGCCTTCTCAACGCGGCCTTGCCGACACAGGTCCGCGTCGGCGACCGAGTGCTGCAGCAGGCAGCGACGGGAGAGGGCTGGACCTACGACCCGGCCGTCCGCGTGCTGACGGTTCGGCTCGCGTCGCGGCCGACCGCAGCGCGTACGACACTCACGGTCAGCTGAGCCCGCAGGGTAGGAAGGACGGATGGACTCTGCCGGGCGGGCCCCTCTCGTAGTCGCATCCAACCGCGGACCGCTGTCGGTGGTCGCGGTCGACGACGGTGACGACGAGGTCCGGCGGGGCGGGGGCGGCCTGGTCAGCGGAATGCAGGCGGCGCTGTCCGCGGCCCCCGATGCCGTGTGGATCTGCGCGGCCCTCAACGACCGGGAGCGGACGATCGCCCGGCGCGTGACGTCCGGACGGCTCTCCGAAGTTCCGGCGGTCGCCGACGCGCTGGCCGGCGACTTCGACGTCCGGATGCTGCCGATCGATGCCCTGACATTTCGCCAGGCCTACAACGGCATCTCCAACGCCACGCTCTGGTTCCTGGTGCACATGCTCTACGAGCCGGCTCGCAGTCCGATCTTCGATCAGGCCTGGCGGCGGCAGTGGGCGGGATATGTCCGGTACAACCGGGCGTTCGCCGAGGCTGCTGCCGCCGAGGCCGCCCGGGGCGCGACGGTGATGGTGCAGGACTACCACCTGCTACTCGTGCCCCGGATGCTGCGGGCGCTGCGTCCAGACGTACGCATCGGCCATTTCACCCACACGCCGTGGGTGCCGCCGGAGTATTTCCGGATACTTCCCGACGACGTCGCCCGTGACCTGCTCGACGGCCTGCTCGGCGCCGATCTGCTCGGCTTCCACACCGCGCGATGGGCGCAGCAGTTCGGGGACTGCTGCCGCTCGCTGCTCGGCGCGCGATCGCAGCCGCGACTGGCGGTGTTCCCGCTTTCGACCGATTCCGACGAGATGCACGACCGGGCGTTACAACGTGACGTCAACCGGGCGCGGCGCGAGATACGTGACGTCACCGGCGACTGCCTGGTCATCGGACGGGTCGATCGCACCGAGCTGTCCAAGAACGTCCTGCGTGGGCTGCTCGCCTACCGCGAACTGCTGCGCACGCGGCCCGAGTGGCTCGGCAGCGTCGTCCACGTCGTCTACAACTACCCGTCGCGCGAGGACCTGCCCGAGTACCGCGAGTACACCGCCGCCGTCGAGCGCCTCGGCCGCGAGATCGACGACGAGTTCGGCACCGACGACTGGACGCCGCTGATGCTGGAGATCTCCGACGACTACCCGGGGGCGCTCGCCGCCCTGCGCCTGTCCGACGTCGTGTTCGTGAACTCCGTGCGCGACGGCATGAATCTCGTTGTGCTCGAAGGCATCGTGCTGTCCGAGCGCGATCCGGCCGTGGTGCTCTCGCGCGAGGCCGGTGCCGCCGAGACGCTCGGCGACGACGCCATCCTGATCAATCCGTTCGACGTCTCCCAGACGGCGCAGGCGCTGCACGAGGCGCTGTCGATGCCACCAGACGAGCGCCAGGCGCGGGCCGGGCGGCTGCGCAAGGCGGCGGTGGCCCTGCCGCCCGTGCCGTGGTTCCAGGCTCAACTCGACGCGCTGGACACTCTCAACCGCTGACGAGTCGCTGGAGCACGGCGACGACTCCCGCCGGGCCGGCGACCCGGATGTCGGCGGCGTCGGCCACCTCGGGCACGTCGGGCGACTCCGCGGCGACGCTCCAGGCGGGCAGGCCGCGGCCGCCGCACCGTCGCGATTGCCGCGAAGGCGGGCAGGTCACCGACGTCGTCGCCGAGATACAGCACGGCAGACGGCGCGACCTCGTCGACGAGGCGCAACAGCGCGCCGCCCTTGTCGTATCCGCGCAGCCGCAGTTCGATCACGCCGCGCCCGGGATGCACCTCCAGGCCCAACTGCTCACCGAGCGCCGCGACGGCGGGACGCAGCGGGTCGAGGGCCTGCTCGGGATCGGCGGCGCGCCGCCCGTGCAGGACGAGCGAGAGCCGCTTGTCCTCGATCCACACCGCGGGGTCAACGGCATGGCGGGCCACGAGTTCGGGCAGTTGCTCGCGCAGGCGGTGCAGCGACTCGGGCTCGGGAAGGCTCTCGAGGTTCCCGCCCTGCCAGCGTTCGGCGCCGTAGAGGCCCTCGACGATCAGATCGGGAATCGCGTCGAGACCACCGAGGTCGATCACCGTGCGGGCGTCGCGGCCGGTGACGACGCCGACCTGGGCGCCGCTGCGCGCGAGCGCCGTCAGCGCGTCGATCGCCCCTGCTGCCGGACGCGAGTCGGCCGGGTCGGGCACGAGGGGCGCCAGCGTGCCGTCGAAGTCCAGGGCGATCAACGAGTGCGGCAGGTCGTCATGGATCTGGCTGATCATCTTCTCGATCTCGTTCTCACCCATCCGCTCATCCTTGCAACCCGGCCGCCGATGTATCCAAAGAGCTGACCCGTATTTCACGACGCCGGATTCGATGAGAGCATGGGAATGTCATGACGAAGCGGACCGATAGCCCTGGCACGAGAGCGCCGGTGGCACCGGCCAGCCCTCCTGTCACGGGCAACCGGCCCGCGCCCCTGCGCGACACACTCATATGAGCACGCAACCAGGCGGCGCGCCCGGCGTCGTCCGCCGATCGATCCCATACCTGCTCGTCCTCGTGATCATTGCCGGGGCCGTCGTTGCGTTCTCGCACTTCCACGGCGTCCGGCCGCGGCTCGCCGACCCGTCCTCGTCGGCCGGCCCGGCTGACGATGTCGGCGCCCGGCTCGCGAATCCGGCGCAGTTGCCGGCCAGCACGCCGCCTCGTTCCGGTTCGACTCACGCCCCGGCCGCCGCGCCCAGCGTCTGCCGGCGCAACACCGAGCGACAGCGCGTCATCGTCAGCATCGGCAAGCAGCACGCCTGGATGTGCGCCGGCTCGCGCCAGGTCTATGACTCGAACGTGACCACCGGCGCCTCAGCCGCCGGCAACGGCACGCCCACCGGCTCCTGGTACGTCCAGGCCAAGCAGACCGACCGGTGGCTGACCGTCCTCGACGGCAGCTCCTACCACGTCGCGTACTGGATGCCCTACGACGGCGTGTACGGATTCCATGACTCGAGCTGGCAGAAGTTCGCCTACGGCAGCCAGCAGTACCGCACCGACGGGTCGCACGGCTGCGTGCACTTCCCGGCAGCCGCCATGAGGTGGGTCTACCACTGGGCCGCAGTAGGTACCGAGGTGACGATCAAGGCCTGAGCGGCTCCGGTCGTTCAGGTCCGGTCGGCCAGATGCCCTAGGTGCTCCAAGATCGTCTCGGCCACCAGATCGGGTCGCCTGATCGGTGGCAGATGGTCGACGCCGGGCATCCGGACCAGGCGCGCCCCGGGTATGAGCCGCGCGGCCTGCTCGTTGCTTTCGATCAGCGGGCGACGGTCGAGATCGCCCACCATCAGCACGGTCGGCACGTTGATCTCGCCGAGCCGATCGAATGCGTCCGGTCCGGGCTGCTGGAACTCCCCTTCGTTGGCCCAGGCGGGCGCCGCTGACCGAATCTGGGTGCGCGCGGCCTCATCGGCCCCGGCCGCTGCCCACTCGCGCAGGCTGATCTCGGCGAGCCTGTCCAGATCGCCCGCCTGCATCGCGGCGTCGAACTCCGCCTCGAGTTCCGGTTCGTCCGGCCAGGGATAGCCGCTGATTCCCGGGCACACCAAGACCATCGCCGCCACCCGGTCCGGATCGGCCAGGGCCAGGTCGACCGAGGTGCCCCCGCCCATGCTGCAGCCGACCAGGGACGCCCGCCCGAGCCCGAAATGATCGAGCACCGCGACCAGGTCGGCCACCAGCGTGTAGGCCGTCGTCGCCGCGGGCGAGCGCCCGTAGCCGCGCACGTCGTAGCGGATGACGCGGTAGCTGTCGGCGAGGGCGGGCACCACGTCGTCCCAGATCGTCGAGTCACCGATGCCGGGGTGCAGCAGGACGACCGGGTGGCCCGACCCACCGGTATCGTCCGCCCAGAGCGTGTCGTTACCGACCGGAACGACTGTTTCCATAGGCGCCAGGGTGCCACGGCGGAGACACGCGGACACACGCTTCGGCGTGTCGTCGGTGCCACGAGGCAGAATCGCAACGGCAGCACAACTACAGGCGAGAGGGGCCAGAGCAACCGTGGCATCAGGGGCATCCGACTCGTTCGTGCATCTGCACGTCCATACCGAGTACTCGATGCTCGACGGCGCCGCGCGGCTGCCCGAACTGTTCGCCGAGGTCCAGCGAATGGGCATGCCGGCCCTGGCGATGACCGACCACGGCAACGTCTTCGGCGCCTACGACTTCTACAAGCAGGCCACGGCCGCGGGCGTCAAGCCGATCATCGGCATGGAGGCCTACCTCACCCCGAATACCTCCCGCTACGACCGGACCCGGGTGCGCTGGGCGAACGGGCGGCGAGAACGACGTCTCCGGCGGCGGCGCGTTCACTCACATGACGCTGCTCGCCGAGAACACCGCTGGACATGCACAACCTGTTCCGGCTCTCGTCGCGCTCGTCGCTCGAGGGCTTCTTCTACAAGCCGCGCGCCGACCGCGAGTTGCTGTCGCAGTACGCCAGCGGCCTGATCGCCACCACCGGCTGCCCGTCCGGCGAGATCCAGACCTGGCTTCGGATCGGCAACTACGAGAAGGCCCGGGCCAGCGCCGCCGAATTCGGTGACATCTTCGGCGCCGGCAACTTCTACCTCGAGCTGATGGACCACGGGCTCGACATCGAGACCCGGGTCCGCGACGGGCTGCTGCGGCTGGGCCGCGACCTCGACCTGCCGATGATCGCCACCAACGACCTGCACTACACCCATGCCGCCGACGCCGACGCGCACGAGGTGCTGCTGTGCGTGCAGTCCGGCAAGACCATGGCCGACCCGAAGCGATTCAAGCTCGACGGCGGCGACTACTACGTCAAGTCGCCGGCCGAGATGCGCTCACTGTGGGCCGACAAGTACGACCTGCGCGAGACCTGCGACAACACGCTGCTGGTCGCCGAGCGCTGCGAGGTGAAGTTCACCGAGGGCGCCAACTACATGCCGCGCTACCCGGTGCCCGCGGGCGAGACCGAGCAATCGTGGTTCGTCAAGGAGGTCGACAAGGGCCTGCAGGCGCCGCTACCCCGCCGGCGTCCCGGACGACGCGCGCAAGCGGGCCGACTACGAGGTCGGGGTCATCGTCCAGATGGGCTTCCCCGGGCTACTTCCTGGTGGTCGCCGACTTCATCAACTGGGCCAAGGAGAACGGCATCCGCGTCGGCCCGGGCCGCGGCTCGGGCGCCGGCTCCATCGCGGCCTACGCCATGCGCATCACCGACCTCGACCCGCTCGCAGCACGGGCTGATCTTCGAGCGGTTCCTCAACCCGGACCGTGTCTCCATGCCCGACTTCGACGTCGACTTCGACGAGCGCGGACGCGGCGAGGTCATCCGCTACGTCAGCGACAAGTACGGCGACGATCGGGTCGCGCAGATCGTCACCTACGGAACGATCAAGGCCAAGCAGGCCGTCAAGGACGCGGCGCGCGTGCTGGGCTACCCGTTCTCGATGGGCGAGAAGATCACCAAGGTCATGCCGCGCGCCGGTCATGGGCAAGGACGTTCCGCTGGCCAAGATCTTCGACAAGGACCACAACCGCTACGGCGAGGGTGGCGAGTTCCGGGCGCTGTACGAGTCCGATCCCGAGGTCAAGCGGGTGGTCGACACCGCGAAGGGTCTCGAGGGCCTCAAGCGCCAGTGGGGCGTGCACGCGGCTGGCGTGATCATGTCCTCCGAGCCGCTGCTCGACCTCATCCCGATCATGAAGCGCGAGCAGGACGGCGCGATCATCACGCAGTTCGACTACCCGACCTGCGAGAAGCTCGGCCTGATCAAGATGGACTTCCTCGGGCTGCGCAACCTGACGGTGCTCGACGACGCGCTGCGCAACATCGAGGCCAACCGGGGCGAGAAGGTCGTCCTGGAGGATCTCCCGCTCGACAACCTGGCCACCTACGAACTGCTCAGCCGCGGCGACACCCTGGGCGTGTTCCAGTTGGACGGCGGCCCGATGCGTGCCCTGCTGCGCAGCATGCGCCCGGACAACTTCGAGGACATCTCGGCGGTCGGCGCGCTGTACCGCCCGGGGCCGATGGGCGCCAACTCGCACAACGAGTACGCCGACCGCAAGAACGACCGCAAGCCGGTCACGCCGATCCATCCCGAGTTGGCCGAGCCGCTGGCCGAGATCCTCGGCGACACCTACGGGCTGATCGTCTACCAGGAGCAGGTCATGGCGATCGCGCAGAAGGTGGCCGGCTACTCCCTCGGCGCCGCCGACCTGCTGCGCCGGGCGATGGGCAAGAAGAAGAAGGCCGAACTCGACGCGCAGTACGAGACGTTCAGCGCCGGCATGGCCGAGCGCGGTTACTCCGCAGGCGCGATCAAGACGCTGTGGGACATCCTCGTTCCGTTCTCCGACTACGCCTTCAACAAGGCCCACTCGGCGGCGTACGGGTTGGTGTCGTACTGGACGGCCTACCTCAAGGCCAACTACCCGGCCGAGTACATGGCGGCGCTGCTCACCTCCATCGGCGACGCCAAGGACCGCTCGGCCATCTACCTGGCCGAGTGCCGGCGGATGGGCATCAAGGTGCTGCCGCCGGACGTCAACTCCTCCGATGCCGACTTCACCCCGATCGGCACCGACATCCGGTTCGGGCTCGGCGCGGTGCGCAATGTCGGCGCGAACGTCGTCGCCTCGATCGTGGCCACCCGCAAGGCGAAGGGCGAGTTCACCGACTTCGCCGACTTCCTGCGCAAGGTCGAGATCGTGGTCTGCAACAAGCGCACCATCGAGGCTCTGATCAAGGCCGGGCGCGTTCGACTCGCTCGGCCATCCCCGCCGTGGCCTGATGAACGTGCACGAGCAGTCCGTCGACGCGGTCGTGGGCGACAAGCGGCGTGAGGCCGAGGGCAACGTCTCCCTCTTCGGCGAGATCGACGCCACGGACTTCTCCGACCTGCCCGCGATTCCGGTCGGTGACGAGTGGCAGAAGTCGGTGCTGCTCGCATTCGAGCGCGAGATGCTCGGCCTCTACGTGTCCGATCACCCGCTGCTCGGCGTCGAGCACGTACTGGCGGGCGCCGCCGACATGTCGATCGCGAGCCTGATGTCCGAAGGCGCATCGGACGGGCAGACGGTCACCCTCGCGGGCATCCTGTCATCGGTCAGCCGCCGCATCACCAAGGCGGGGGCGCCGTGGGCCCAGGCGATACTCGAGGACCTCGAAGGCTCGGTCGAGGTGCTGTTCTTCCCGGCGACGTATCAGCAGGTGGGCATCAACATCGCCGAGGACGCGATCGTCGTGGTGCGCGGGCGCACCGACGCCCGCGACGACACGGTCAAGGTGATCGCAGCGACCTGACGTTGCCGGACCTGAACAAGGGACCGCGCGGCCCGGTCGTGGTGCGGATGCCCCCGGCGCGGTGCACGCCGCCCATGGTGAACCGGCTGCGCGAGGTGCTGTCCGCCCACCCGGGCACCACCGAGGTCCATCTGCAACTGGTCAACGGCGAGCGTGAGCACACGCTGCAGGTCGGCGACGGGTTCCGGGTCACGCCGTCCGCCGCCCTGATGGGCGACCTCAAAGCACTGCTCGGCCCCACTGCGGTGTCCGCTTAGGGCCGCATGCCCGAGTCAGAGCGCGCCGGCTGGAACCTGCGCGGCCTGCTCGGTGCCACTTTGCCTTTGTGGACGCGGCGTGTTCATCAGTACGGCGACGATCACGGCCGTGACCGCGACGACCACGGCGGCCAGGCGGAACCCGTCGGTGAAGCCGGCGACCAGGCCGGCACCCTTGGCGGCCGGGCTCGGCGCGTGCGAGGCGAGGTAGCTCGCAGTCGCACTCGTGGCGATCGTGTTGAGCAGGGCGATGCCGATCGAGGCGCCGATCTGCTGGCCGGTGTTCACCGTGGCGGAGGCCACGCCGGCCTCGCTCGCATCTACTCGGTAGGTCGCGTAGTTCATCGACGGGGCCATCACCCATCCCATGCCGAAGCCGATGAGCAGTTCGGCGGGCAGGATCACCGAGGCGTACGAGCTGCTCTGCCTCGAGGTGGCTCGCCCAGAACAGGCCGGCGGCGGCGATCAGCAGGCCGGGCACCATCAGCGCGCGCGGTGGCACCTTCGCGATCAGCCGGGAGGCGATGCCGCCCGCGGAGACGAGGATCGCGCCGGTCATCGGCAGGAAAGCCACCCCGGTGAGCACCGGCGAGTAGTGCATGACGATCTGCATCTGGTAGGTGAAGAACAAGAACATGCCGAACATGCCGATCATCGACAGGCCGACGGCGATGTAGGCGCTGCCGCGAGTCCGGTCGAGCACCACCCGCAGCGGCAGCAGCGGCTGGGCCACGCGACTCTCGACGATGACGAACCCGACGAGCAGAACGGCGCCGAGGACGAGCAGCCCGACGACCTCGGTGGAACTCCAGCCGTGGGACTCGGCCTCGCTGCACCCGTAAACCACTGCCAGCACCGCGGAGGTCACGAGCACGACGCCGGGTATGTCGAAACGGGCGCGGCCGCTCGAGCGGGAGTCGCGCACGAGTAGCTGTGCGCCGATGCCCGCGACGATGGCGAATGCGACGTTGACGTAGAGGCACCAACGCCAGTCGAGGTACTCGGTGAGCAGACCGCCGAGCAGCAGGCCGACCGCGCCACCGCCGGCCGCAATCGCCCCGAAGATGCCGAACGCCTTGGCGCGCTCGTCCGGATCGGTGAAGTTCACCGCCAGCAGCGAGAGCGCGGCCGGGGCGAGAAGAGCGCCGAACGCGCCCTGCAGGGCACGGGCACCGAGCAGCATGCCGAACGTCGTCGCCGCTCCGCCGAGCGCCGAGGCGAGCGCGAAGCCGGCGAGGCCGACGAGGAAGGCGCGCTTGCGGCCGGTGTAGTCGGCGATGCGTCCGCCGAGCAGCAGCAGCGATCCGAACGCGAGCGTGTAGGCGGTGATCACCCACTGCCGGGAGGCGTCGGAGGCGCCGAGGTCTTGCTGGGCGGAGGGGAGCGCGATGTTCACGATCGTCACGTCGAGCACGACCATCAACTGCGCCAGGCAGATGAAGATCAGCGCCGTCCACCGACGCGGATTGGCATTTGTCGGCGCACTCGGTGCCCGGCTGTCGCCGAGCGCGCTGGGCGGGCTTTCGCTCCGGATGGTGTGCATGACAGGCCCTTTCCGTACGACGCCCGATCGCGTCGCGCTACGAGTTATTCAACGGTGATGAATTTAGCTTGGCAGACCTCGTGCTAAATTTCAACAGTGATGAATAAGACGACACCGGGCCGGGGCCGCCGCCCCGGCCGACCGGACAGCCGGCAGGCCGTGCTGGACGCGGCCCGCCGCCGCTTCCATGCCGACGGCTACCAGTCCGTGACCATGCGATCGATCGCCGCCGATGCGGGTGTGGACGCCGCCCTGGTGAGCTACTTCTTCGGATCGAAGCAGGCGCTGTTCGGCGCGGCGATGGAGCTTGACGCCAACCCGGCCGAGCTGATTGCCACGGCGCTGGACGGCGACCTCGCCGGGCTGCCCGAGCGTCTGCTGCGGACGTTGCTCGAGGTGTGGGACGACCCGGTGCGGGGCCGGCCGCTGCGCGCACTGATCGGCGGCGTCGGCCATGAGCCCGCGATCGCCCGGATGGTGCGCGAGATGCTCGAGCGCGAGATGATCGCGCCGATCGCCGCGCGGATCAGCGGGGAGGACGCCCAGCTACGGGCGGGTGTCGCGGCGGCACAACTGTCGGGAATCGTCTTTGCCCGCTACCTGCTGCAGATCGAGCCGGTCGCAAGCGCGAGCGCGGACGAACTCGTCGAGTACTTCGGCCCGGCGCTGTCGCGCGTGTTGCGCGCACCCCGTCCCGCTACAAGCAACAGCCGTTGAGCGGTGCGCCGCAACGCACCACTCAACGGCTGTCTGCCGAACTGCGACTAGACCGAGCGTTGATACGTGCCGAACGCGCGGGTAGCGATCCAGGCCATGAAGATCGCCAGGGCAGTGATCGCGCCGAGCCGTGGCCAGATGGCACCCCAGTCCGGGTGGCCGGACAGCGCCTGCCGGCTGATCACGGTCGCCCAGTCGACCGGGTTGTAGTTCGCAACATGCCGTACCCAGGCGGGGGCGAGGCGAACGTCCATGACCGAAGAGGCGAGAAACGACAGCGGCAAGCTGATGAACTGGCTGATGCCGATCAGCGCCTCCTGCTGGCGGACCAGCAGAGCCACGGCATTGGAAATCGCAGCGAACACCACGGTCAGCAGCACCGCGGCCAGCAGGGTCATCGGGATGCCGTATGCCGCCCCGTCGAATCGTGCACCGCATGCGTAGGCGATGCCGAAGACGATCAGCGTCTGGATGATCGTGGTGATCGCCTGGTAGGCCAGGGTGCCGACCATCATGGCGCCGCGGCTGACCGGCGAGGCGAGCAGGCGATCCATCACGCCGCGCTTCATGTCCTCGATGTAGACGGTGCCGGCCCAGGCGCTGGACATCAAGGCGGTCATGACGATCACGCCCGGGCACAGGAACTCCAGGTACGTGCCCGATGCTGTGAAGCCGGGAATGTTGATGACCGACTTGAACAACTGGCCGAACAACAACAGCCAGATGATCGGCTGCACCAGGGTGACCGCGACGTACCACGGTTGCCGGATGAGCGCCCGTACCGAGCGCATCGTCAGGTGGCCCGAGTGGGTGACGAAACGCTGCGCGGTCGACTGGGCGACGGCCTCGCCGCGCGCGGGTGGCGCAGTGATGACTGCGGTCATGAGTGGTCTCCTTCGAAGCTGCGTCCTGCGTAGCGCAGGTAGACGTCGTCCAGGGATGGCCGGGCGACCGTGACCGAGGCGACGGCCACGTGGGCCTCGTCGAGCGCGGTGAGCAGTGCCGGTACCGCGCGAGCGCCGAGATCGGCCCGGGCCCGCAAGGTCGTGCCTTCCGCAGTGATTCCGCCGAGACCGGGCAGGCGCTCGATCTGCGCAATGGCGGCGCCCGTCGCCTCGGCACTGGCCAGTTCGACCTGCACGGTGTCGCCGCGCAGTTCGCTCTTGAGTTGATCCGGCGTGCCCTCGACCACCACGCGGCCGTGATCGACGATCGCGAGGCGGTCAGCGAGATGGTCGGCCTCGTCGAGGTAGTGGGTGGTGAGCAGCACGGTCATCTGCTCCTCGCCGGCGAGGCGGGCGATCTCGGCCCACATCTCCGCCCGCGCCTCAGGGTCGAGGCCGGTGGTCGGCTCGTCCAGGAACAGCACCTGAGGGCGGTGGATCAGCCCGATGGCGACGTCGAGTTTGCGCGCCATGCCGCCGGAGTAGGTGCGCACGAGCCGATCCGCCGCATCGGCGAGGTCGAAGCGGGACAGCAGTGAAGCCGCCCGGGCCCGGGCGTCCGAACCGGACAGGCCCTGGATGTGCGCGGCCAGCAGCAGATTCTCCCGTCCGGTCGCCATCGGGTCGCTGCTCGGCTTCTGCGACACCAGCCCGATCGCGCGCCGGACGCGGTCCGGCGCGAGGAGCACGTCGATGCCGGCGACGCTTGCCCGGCCCGAGTCGGGCCGCGAGAGCGTGGTGAGGATCTTGACGGTGGTGGACTTGCCCGCTCCGTTCGGGCCCAGCAGCCCGAAGACGCTGCCCGCCGCCACCTGGATCGACAACCCGTCGAGAGCGTGGACGGGTTCCCGGCCGCGACCGGCCGGGTAGGTCTTGACGAGATCGCGGGCGTCCAGGGCGAGATCGCCGGCCGTTACCGGCGGATCGGTCCGAACTTGGGTTTGCACAGTCATGCGCGATGACTCCTTGAGGTCGGAGTCGAGCGCCGCGGGCTGGCCTAGGCTGAGCGCTGCGCCTTGGGTGGATCGGTGCGCTCTGCAGAGGGCTCGCGGTGTCGACTCGAGGTTGAAGGCCCCTGGTCGGGTGTTGCCGCACCCGGTCGGGGGTCGTTACTTCTGTTGATCCGGTGGCAGGAGCGCCCGCGCCTCCTCCCCGAGGTAGCCGACGGGGTCGGCGAACATCTCCTCGAGCGTTACGCCGTCGGCGCGCAGTTCATGCATGCGCCGCCAGGCCTTCGTGCCGGCGAAGGTGCTGGTCCGGATGCCGCGCACGAGGTCGGTGACGAAATCCAGTTCGGCGCTGAGCATCGCCTGCCGGTAGAGGCTCTCGACGAGGAACAGTTCGGGCAAGGCCCGCTCGCGCGCGACCGCGTGGCTGGCCTCGACCGCGCGCAGTTCGATATGCAACCGCTCGATCCGTAGGTCGAGCAGTCGCGCGACGTCGTCGGGCGGCAGCCCGGGCATGAGCGAAAGACCCGCCTCGAGCGAGGTGAACTCCTTGACCGGCGTCGACAGCAATTCGGCGAGCCAGTCCTCGAACTCGACGCGGCCGGCGTCGGTGATCGCGTAGACGGTGCGTTCGGGGCGCCGGCCCGCGCGCGCCGTCTCTTGAGCCTCGACGAGGTTGTGCTTCTGCAGGGTCTCGACGACCGAGTAGAGCGATCCGTAGTTGAGCTTGATGCTCGACTCCTTGCCCCGCTCGCGCAGCGTCGTCGATATCTCGTAGGGATGCATCGGCCGCTCGATCAGGCAGCTGAGCACGGCCAGAGCGAGCGGATTCGAAACGCGGCGGCGGGTCATCGGAGTACCTCCAAAGCGATTACTCGATATCGAGTATTCGTATCTAGGGCACTTGATGTCAAGTAGCAATTCGACCCAGTACCGTCGCGTCCGTGAACCCTGCGCAACTGCCGCCGCCGCCAGACCGCAACGAGCCCGAGATCGGCGATTTCGAGCAGGGCACGCCGGGCAGTCGCTGGGCGCTGGGCCGCTACCTCGTCGGCCGGGCGCTGGGGGAGTACGTCAGCCGCGGGCTGCTGATATTCGCGCTCGCCATCGCGGCGGTGGCCGGCCTGGTCTACTGGCTCGGCCCGACCTGGCTCGCCGTCCTGATCGGGCTGGTCGCGCTCAGCGTGCTGGTGCTTCGCTGGCTGCTCGGGGCTGTGCTCAGACGCTTCACCGGCGCGCAGGTGTTCGGCCCGATGGAGGACCGGATGCGCGCGCTCGTCGCCGACACGCGCGGCGGCGTGCAGGCCGAACTGCGCCGGGTGGGCGTGCCGAGCCGGACCTGGACCCTGCCACTTCTCGCGCTGCGACTCGTGCGCCGCAAAACCCGCCGGGCCACGCTCGAGCGGTTGCGCCGGTTCGACGCCGACCGCGTCGTGCCGCGCGTCACGCCTGGACGAACTGCACATGATCGTCCGCCGACTGCCCCCGCGCTGAGCCCGGCGGGTGAAGGCCCGCCAGGCTATGGCCGATCGCGCGACGTGCCGATAGGTTCGCCTTGTCGTCTTCCGCGCAGATGTGAAGGTGGTCCACCCATGCCGTCCCTATCCCGTCGTGGGCGAATGCGCCCCGTCTTGTCGGCCGCCATCGGTGCCGTGGTGCTCGCCGCCGGAGTGGTTGCGGCGGCGCCCGCGCAGGCGGCCGCGACACCGTCATTCGTGCAAGGCAATCAGACCGTTCCGGTCTACTCCTACGCGAACGCGATCCGTGAGAGCGTCTGGGTGCAGGCGCCCTTCGACAGCGACCACGACGGTCAGCCCGACCGGATCGCGGTCGACCTGGTCCGCCCGCGCGAGGCGGCGGCAGCGCACGTCAAGGTCCCCGTGATCATGGAGGCTTCGCCGTACTACACGTGCTGCGGCCGCGGCAACGAGAACGAGCTCAAGACCTACGACGCCAACGGCACGATCGCCAAGGAGCCGTTGTTCTACGACAACTACTTCGTACCGCGTGGGTACGCCTTCGTGGCGGTGGACCTCGCCGGCACGAACCGGTCGACGGGCTGCGGCGATGTCGGCGGCAACGCCGAGGTGCTCGGCGCGAAGGCGGCGGTCGACTGGCTCAACGGCCGCGCGACGGCGACGTACGCAGACGGCACACCGGCGGTGGCGACGGCCTGGACGAACGGCAAGGTCGGCATGATCGGCAAGTCCTGGGACGGCACGATCGCCAATGGCGTCGCAGCCACCGGCGTGGCCGGGCTCAAGACCATCGTGCCGATCTCGGCGATCTCGAGCTGGTACGACTACACCCGTTTCGGCGGCGTGCTGCGCTCGCCGGGCTACGTCGACTTCCTCGCCACGTTCGTCGGCGGCCGGCCGGCCGGAACCTGCGACAGCGTCTACGCCGCGGAGCAGGCGGCGAGCGACGACGCGACCGGCAACTTCAACCAGTTCTGGGCCGAGCGTGACTACCGGCTCGACGCCAGCCACGTGCACGCCAGCGTGTTCGTCGTGCACGGCATCAACGACCAGAACGTCACGACGAACCAGTTCGGCACCTGGTGGAACGAGCTGGCTGCGCGAGGCGTCCCGCGAAAGATCTGGTTGCACCAGGGCAGCCACGTCGACCCGTTCGACATGCGCCGGGCCGACTGGGTGGACGAGTTGCACAAGTGGTTCGACTTCTGGTTGCAGGGGCTGCACAACGGCGTCATGGCCGAGCCGCAGGCCTCGCGCGAACTGCCGTCCGGCCAGTGGGTGAACGAGTCCACCTGGCCCGCGGCCGGCGCGCATCCGGTGAGTGTTTCGCTGGGCAATGGCGACGGGACGACCGGCACGCTGGGCGGCAACGGTGGCGGCAGCCGCACGTTCACCGATGACCCGGCGCTCAGTGAGGCGCAGGCGGTGGCCGATCCGAGCACGGCCAAGGGTGGTCGGCTGGTCTTCCTCAGTGCGCCGCTGACGCACGACGTGCGCCTTTCCGGATCGCCGTCGGTGACGCTCCGGGTGCAGGTCGACCAGCCGACGACCGAACTGTCCGCCCGGCTCGTCGACTACGGCACGCAGCACCGCGTGGACTATCAACGCGGCGAAGGCATCAGCACGCTTTCGACCGAGTCGTGCTGGGGCGAGTCGACCGCAGCCGACGATGCCTGCTACTTCGACACGGCGCAGAACTTCGTCACCAGCGACACGTTCATCACCGCCCGGGGCTGGCTCGACGCCGCGCACTACCAGTCGTTGACGCGCGTGACGCCGTTGCAGCCGGGTCACTGGTACACGATCAAGGTCCCGCTCGACACCTACGACGCGGTGTTGCAGCCCGGTCACGTGCTGGGCCTGGTGCTGACCCAGAGCGACAACGAGTACACGACGCCGTCGCCGACAGGTGCCACCGTGCAGGTCGATCTGGCCGGTAGCCGCCTCAGCCTGCCGATCGCCGGGCCGGGCTTGCCGCGCGCGTCCACCGCACCGGCTGTGCACACCGAGACGCCGAAGTTGGCGCCGAATGCGCGCATCGACATGCGGCGGCCCGAATTCCGCTGAGCTGAACCCGGTCGCGCCGCCGCACGGGACGAGCGGCGCGACCGGGCCGGCGCGGTAGGCGAGGATGAACGGGTGGGCATCCGGAGCCGGCTGCGCGATGCGATGTCGGCGCGCTCGCGAATCAGCGCGCTCCGAATCAGCACGCTCCGAGTCGGCGCAGCGGGGCGAGGCGCGCGGCGCGCTCGGTCGTGGCGTCTTGTTGCTCGGCACCGTCTGGACGGGCGGCGCGGCAACGCCGTTCACCGGAGCCGTCGTCGTCGATCCGAAGGGCCGGGTCGCCTACGTCGGGCCGTCGCCGCCCGAGCCGTTGGCCAGCGACCTGAGTGTGCTCGGCGGTTCGAACTGCTGGATCGGTCCCGGAATCGTCGACGCCCACGTCCACCTCGCGTTCGGCTCGCTCGCGGACTGCCTGCCCGCCGGCCTGGTCGGCGTTCGCGATCTCGGCGCACCTTCGGCGGCGGCTCGTCAATGGCGCACCGGGCGCCGCAGTCCGCGCACCGGCTGCCCGTTCGTCGCCGCCGCCGGGCCGATCCTCACCGCGCCGCAGGGGTATCCGAGCCGGTCGTGGGGGGCCGACGGGTTCGCCGCGTTCGCCGACTCCGGATACCGGGCTCGCGCGCTGGTCCGCCGCCTGGCCAACGAGGGGGCCGATGTCGTCAAGATCGCGCTGGAGCCCGGCGATGCCGGCTGGCCGGTTCCGTCCTCGCAGATCGTGCGCGCAGTCGTCGACGAGGCGCACACGGTGGGTCTTGCCGTGGTGGCGCACGCGCTGCGCGTCGACATGGTTCGCCGGGCCGTCGAGTCCGGAGTCGATGAACTGGCGCATACGCCCACCGAGCGCCTTCCGGCCGACCTGATCGAGCAGATCGCCGGGGCGAACATCGCCGTCGTGTCCACGCTGCAGACCTTCTTCTCCGACGGCAGCGGCGAGGACGCGGCCGCGAACGCGGCGGCACTGCACAGCGCAGGCGCCGTGCTGCGTTACGGCACCGACTTCGGCAATGCGGGGACCAGGCCCGGCGTCGACCCGCGCGAGTTGGATCGCCTCGCCGATGCGGGACTCGGGCGACTGGGTGCGCTGCGCGCGGCCACCGAGGCGTCGGCGCAGGCCCCCGGCATGCGGTGGCGTACCGGGCATCTGCGGGTCGGCGAACCGGCGGCGCTCGTGCTGCTCTCGGGCGATCCGCTGGCCGAGCCCGAGGTCTGGCTCGCCCCACTTGCGGTCCTGGCCGACGGCCGCCTGGTCGTCAACTGACACACTGGCAGGGATGTCAACGCCTTCTCGGGATGGAGCGCAGGTGGCCGACGCGCAGGCGAATATGGGGACCGAGGTCCCTGGGCGCACGTTTGGCCCGCCCGAGCCGTGGTTCACCCGGCACGACCTGCGTACGGCAGGAGTGATCGTGGTGGCGCTCGCCGTAGTCGGCGCCGTGCTCGGGCTCGTATGGCAGGCGATCAGCCCGCGGACCAAGGGATTCATCTACCTGCAGCACGCGATCGTGCCCGAGGAGAAGGAATCCCTCGTGGCCACCGACGGTCGCTTCATGCTGCTCACCGCCGCGGTCGGCGTCGTCGTCGGCCTGGCCGCGTGGCTGCATCGTTCCTCGCGCGGCCCGGTCGTCGCCGTGGCTCTGGCCGCCGGTGGCCTGCTCGGCGCGGTGCTGACCGAGGTGGTCGGCCGCGCGACGGGCGGCGGTAAGACCGATGCCGCCCTCAACGCCACCATCACCATGCAGATCTCCCTACACGCTCGGGGTCTGCTGCTCGTCGAACCGATTCTGGCGCTGCTGATCTACGAGAGTTTCGCGATGTTCTCCAAGCGCGACGACCTCGGACGCCCCGCTGTTGTCCGGCCCGAGACCGCGTCGGTCGCGCCGCCGAGTGGATACGCGCCGCCGGCCGGCGCACCGTGGCCCTCGCCGGTCGCCGGCCCCGACCAGTAGGCGACTGCGCTCAGTTCGAGCCGGGGACGATCCGCAACGCCTGCATGGCCACCGGAATGCTGTGCGTCTGCTCGATGAGCGTGATCTCGCGCCGCATCACGACCAGGCAGGCCGCGAGTCGCTCGGCCGCGCTCGACATGGCGAGCAGTCGCTGGCGCTGGGCCACCGGCAGTTGCACCCGCGCGGCTATCTCGTAGGACAACCGCAGCGGGTCGTCGGCCAGTTCGGTGTCTCGGTCGCGGGAACTCAGCTCGGCGAGCACGTGGCTGTAGCGGCCGAACAGGGCAGTAGCGACAGGCACGAGATCGGCCGGGAGTTCGCCGTCGTCCTCGCTGAGCCACTCGACCTCTGCCTGCAGGTAGGGCTTGCTCGACCGATCGACCTCGATGATGCGGAAGCGTCGGCTGCCGATCGTGAGCAGGTCGCAGCTTCCGTCCGGATATGGCTCCTTCTCGAGGATTTCGGCCAGCGTGCCGATTTCGGCCAGGTCGACATCGGTTGATGTCTCGGTGCCGCCGTGCAGAGCGACGATTCCGAACGCGGCGTTGGGGGTGTCGAGGTCGACGAGCATCTGCCGGTAGCGCGGCTCGAAGATGTGCAGCGGCAGCGGCAGACCCGGCAACAGCACGTGATCGAGCGGGAAGACCGGGATCGTGTCCGTCACGAGATGTGACGGTAGGCGCTTGGCGGGAATCCGACGACCTAGCACCCTCCGTAGACTGGGCGCGTGCTGCGCCGGATCGATATGACCGCTGTCGAATGCCGACCCGCGGCGCACGCTGCCTCGCGCCCGGGTCGATGTCGCGGCCGCCCTCGAGGCGGTTCGTCCGCTGGTGGAGAGCGTTCAGGCCCGTGGCTATGCCGCTGCCCGCGAGGCGACCGCACGCTTCGACGGCGTCGACGTCGAGACGCCCCGGGTGGCCGCCGAGGAGTTGACCGCCGCGCTGGAGGGCCTGGACCCTGCCGTGCGCGAGGCGCTTGCCGAGTCGACCCGCCGCGCCCGGATCGTGCACGAGGCGCAGCGCCGCGAGCCGGCCGACGTGCAGGTCGTGCCCGGCGGCACCGTAAGCGAGCGATGGGTGCCAATGCGCCGGGTTGGGCTGTATGTTCCAGGTGGCCTCGCGGTGTATCCGTCGAGCGTCGTCATGAATGTAGTGCCCGCGCAGGTGGCCGGTGTCCACTCCATCGCCGTCTGCTCACCGCCGCAGAGGGACTTCGGTGGGCGACCTCACCCGGCGATCCTGGCCACCTGCGCGCTACTCGGCGTGGACGAGGTCTACGCGATCGGCGGCGCCCAGGCGATTGCCCTTATGGCGTACGGCGATTCCGCGCTCGGCATCGAGCCCGTCGATATGGTCACCGGCCCGGGCAACGTCTACGTCGCGGCGGCGAAACGCCTGCTGCGTGGGGTGATCGGCATCGACGCCGAGGCCGGTCCCACCGAGATCGCGGTCCTCGCCGACGCGAGCGCAGATCCGGTCCACGTCGCCGCCGATCTGATCAGCCAGGCCGAGCACGACCCGCTCGCGGCGTCCGTGCTGGTCACCGACTCGGCCGCATTGGCCGACGCCGTCGACGTCGAGGTCGAGCGCCAGGTCGGGCTGACCAAGCACGTCGAGCGCATCCGCGCCGCGCTGACCGGCGAGCAGTCGGCCATCGTGCTCGTGCGTGACCTCGAGCAGGGGTTGTCCGTGGTCGACGCCTACGCCGCCGAGCACCTCGAGGTCATCACCGTCGATGCCCGGCAGTGGGCCGAACGGGTGCGCAACGCCGGCTGCGTATTCGTCGGACCCCACGCCCCGGTGTCGCTCGGCGACTACTGCGCCGGGTCCAACCACGTGCTCCCGACGGGGTGCACGGCCCGCCACGCGTCGGGGTTGTCGGTGCAGTCGTTCCTCAAGGGCATGCACCTCGTCGAGTACACCCGCGAGGCGCTCGCCGAGGTGGCGCCGCACATCCAATCGCTTGCCGCCGCAGAGGATCTGCCCGCGCACGCTGCGGCCGTCGCCGTTCGCTTCCCGTGACCGTGAGCGCGTCCAGGGGGACGGGCACCGCGAAGGTCACGCTCGACGAGTTGCCCCTACGTGACGAGTTGCGGGGCGAGCAGCCCTATGGCGCGCCGCAGATCGACGTTCCCGTCCGGCTGAACACCAACGAGAATCCGTACCCGCCATCGGACGCGGTCGTCGCCGACATCGCCGCGAGTGGCGGCCGAGGTCGCGCGCACCCTCAACCGTTATCCGGACCGCGACGCCGTTGCGTTGCGCACGGACCTCGCCGCCTACCTCGGGCACGGCCTCGGCGCGGACGAGGTGTGGGCCGCCAACGGGTCGAACGAGATCATGCTCGAGATCCTCCAGGCGTTCGCCGGCCCCGGCCGCACCGCGCTGTCGTTCGCTCCGACGTACTCGATGTACCCGGAGTACGCCCGTGATTCGCACACCACCTGGGTGGCAGGCCGCCGCGCCGAGGACTTCACGATCGACCGCGCACATGCACTGGCGGCCATCGGCGAACACGCGCCCGCGGTGGTCCTGCTGGCATCGCCGAACAACCCGACCGGCACCGCCCTGCCGCTGACTCTTATCGAGGCGGTCTGCGACGCCGCGCCGGGCATGGTCGTGGTCGACGAGGCGTACGCCGAGTTCCGCCGGGCGGGGACGCCGAGCGCGTTGTCGCTCCTGCCGAACTACCCGCACCTGATCGTCACGCGGACGATGAGCAAGGCGTTCGCGCTCGCTGGCGGGCGCCTCGGCTATCTCGCGGCGGCGCCCGCCGTGGTCGACGCCGTGCGCATCGTCCGGTTGCCGTACCACCTGTCGGCGATGAGCCAGGCGGTGGCCCGCGTGGCCCTGGCGCACGTGGCCGAGTTGCAGGCGAGCGTCGACGAGATCCGGGCCGAGCGTGACGCCACGGTCGAGTGGCTGCGCGGCGCCGGGTTCCAGGCCGCCGACTCCGACGCGAACTTCGTGCTGTTCGGCACGTTCGCCGACCGGCACCGGGTGTGGCAGGACCTCGTCGATCGCGGTGTACTGATCCGCGAGACCGGCCCGGACGGCTGGCTGCGGGTGTCGATCGGCACGCCGGAGGAGATGGCGGCATTCCGCCGGGCATTGACGGAGGTTGCACGATGACCCGAACCGGCCGCGTCGAGCGGCGCACCGCCGAGACGAAGGTGCTGGTCGAGATCGACCTCGACGGCACGGGCAGCACCGACATCTCGACCGGCGTCGGCTTCTTCGACCACATGCTGGCCTCGTTCGGCAAGCACGGCCTGTTCGACCTGCGCGTCGAGGTCGAGGGCGATCTGCACATCGACGCCCACCACACCGTCGAAGACACGGCAATCGCGCTCGGCCAGGCGTTCGCGATCGCCGTCGGCGACAAGGCCGGCACGCGCCGCTTCGGCGACGCGCTGATCCCGATGGACGAAGCACTCGTCCAGGCTGCGGTCGACCTGTCCGGTCGCCCGTACCTCGTGCACCGTGAGCCCGACGGCGCGCCGCCGACCATCGGCCCGGTGTATGCCAGCACGCTCACCCGGCACGTGCTCGAATCGTTCACCTACCACGCCGCCGTCGCCCTGCACGTGATCGTCCACAGTGGACGCGACTGGCACCACATCACCGAGGCGCAGTACAAAGCCGTGGCGCGAGCGCTGCGGGCCGCGGTAGAACTCGACCCGCGCGTGCACGGCGTCCCCTCGACCAAAGGCGTGTTGTAGGCAGCCATGAAGCGGGTAGTGGTGCTCGATTACGGATCGGGCAATCTGCGATCGGCGCAGCGTGCGCTTGAACGGGTCGGCGCCGACGTGACGGTCACCGCCGACGCGCAGTTGGCGGCCGAGGCGGACGGGCTCGTCGTCCCCGGAGTCGGCGCCTTTGCCGCCTGCATGGCTGGACTGTCCACTGTGGACGGACCGGCAATGATCCGCGCCCGACTGGACGCCGCCCGGCCGGTGCTGGGCATCTGTGTCGGCATGCAGGTGCTGTTCGACGCAGGCGTCGAGCACGGTCTCGAGACGGCCGGCCTCGGCGCGCTGAGCGGTCGCGTCGAGAAGCTGCAGGCGCCGATCCTTCCGCACATCGGCTGGAACACCGTCGATGCGCCCACCGGCATGACGCTGTTCGCGGGCATCCCCGGCGGCACCCGCTTCTACTTCGTGCATTCCTACGCCGTGCACGACACGGACGGCACGGTGGCGAAAGCGCATCACGGCGAGGACTTCGTCGCTGCGGTCGAGCACGGGCTGATCAGCGCCACGCAGTTCCACCCGGAGAAGTCCGGCGACGCCGGCGCGACCCTGCTCGCAAACTGGCTGGAAACCCTGTGAGCAAGCAGCGGGCGCGCGAGCGCGCCGAGCGTGAGGCGCGCGCCGCGCAACGGGTGGCCGCCGAGCAGGCGTCGCGCGCGCAGGAGGCCGCTCGCCGCGAGCGGCGGGCCCGGCGCGATCTGGCGTGGCGTCGCGCGCGGTTGTGGCGCCATGGCGCGAGTTTCCGCCGCCACAAGGAGATCTGGGCCGCCGTCTTGACCCTGCCGCTCGTCGCGGTGCTGCTGACCTATCTCGTCACGTCGTCCATCGACGCGGTGGTGGTCGTCGTCCTCGTGTGCGTCATCCTGATGCCCGCCCTGGTCGTGTCCGCGATGGATCGGAGAACGAAGTGAGCCTGATCCTGTTGCCGGCGGTGGATGTCGCCGACGGCGCCGCCGTGCGCCTCGTGCAGGGCGCCGCGGGTACCGAGACGTCATACGGCGATCCGCTCGCCGCCGCGAAGGCGTGGCAGCGCGACGGCGCGGAGTGGATCCATCTGGTCGACCTCGACGCCGCATTCGGCCGCGGCAACAACCGCGAGTTGCTCGCCGACGTGGTGCGCAGCGTCGACGTCTCCGTCGAACTGTCCGGCGGCATCCGCGACGACGCATCGCTCGAAGCCGCGCTGAAGACGGGCGCTGCGCGGGTCAACCTCGGCACCGCCGCTCTCGAGTCGCCGGACTGGGTGCGGTCGGCGATCGCCCGGCACGCCGACCGGATCGCGGTCGGCCTGGACGTCCGGGGAACCACGCTGGCCGCACGCGGCTGGACGCAGGAGGGCGGCGACCTGTGGCAGACGCTGGCCCGCCTCGACGCCGACGGATGCGCCCGTTACGTGCTGACCGACGTGCACCGCGACGGCACGCTGACCGGCCCGAATCTCCAACTGCTGCGCGACGTCTGCGCCCGAACGCCGGCCGCGGTCGTGGCGAGCGGCGGCGTCTCGTCGCTGGACGATCTGCGCGCCATCGCCTCGCTGGTACCCGAGGGCGTCGAAGGGGCGATCATCGGCAAGGCGCTCTATGCCGGCGCGTTCACCCTGCCCGAGGCTCTCGCCGCGGTTATTTGAACTCCGTGCGGAGCAGTCGGCTGATCCCCATGCTTCGAACAGGATGCCCACCCGGTCGGCAGCACGTTGAAGGTGACGAGCGCTGACGAAGCTGGGCGCGCAGAACCGGGTCCAGATCGCTCTGCTCGTCCACGACGCCGACATGTGAAACCGAGCGTCCGGCGTCGACGATCCGGGCCCGGGCAGAATCATTGCCGTGACGGTCGCTGTGCGCGTGATCCCCTGCCTTGACGTCGATGCCGGCCGAGTCGTCAAGGGCATCAACTTCACCGGCCTGCGCGACGCCGGTGACCCCGTCGAGTTGGCCGCGCGCTACGACGCGGAAGGCGCCGACGAGCTGACCTTCCTTGATATTTCGGCATCACGGACTGGTCGCGAGACGACCTACGAGGTCGTGCGCCGAACCGCCGAGCAGGTGTTCATCCCGCTCACGGTGGGCGGGGGAGTGCGCACCGTCGCCGACGTCGATGCGCTGCTGCGGGCAGGCGCGGACAAGGTCGGGGTGAACACGGCGGCAATCGCCCGGCCGGCGTTACTGCGCGAGATCGCCGAGCAGTTCGGCCGCCAGGTGCTCGTACTCTCCGCCGACGCCCGGCGCGTTCGGCCCGGCGACCCACCGACGCCGAGCGGCTTCGAGGTCACGACGCACGGCGGCCGTCAGGGCACCGGCATCGACGCGGTGCATTGGGCCGACCAGGCCGCCGACCTCGGGGCCGGTGAGATCCTGCTCAACTCGATGGACGCCGACGGCACGAAGCACGGTTTCGACCTGCCGCTGATCCGCCTCGTGCGCGCGGCCGTCCACGTTCCGGTCATCGCCAGCGGCGGAGCCGGCGCCGTCGAGCACTTCCTGCCGGCCGTGCGGGCCGGTGCGGACGCAGTGCTGGCCGCCAGCGTCTTCCACTTCGGCACGCTCACCGTCGGATCGGTGAAGGACGCGATGCGGGCAGGCGGCGTGCCGGTGCGATGACTCGGCGCGCGTCGCGGTGGCCGCTCTGGTAGGGAGTACCCGTTGTGGTACTGAATGGCTAATGGCCTCGGGGAGTTGAATGTCGCACGACGGGAACGACGGGAACCGCGAGACGCCGCCGACCGTGGTCGCCGCGATCGCGGCCGGAGTGGCGCCGGCGCCGTTCCTCGTCACCTATTCGGTGCTGTTCATCCTGCATGGGACCGTGTTTCCGGTCGATCCGCCCGACATCACCGGATCGAAGGGCGGCGAAGCGCTCGCGGGAGTCGTCGCGCTCGCGTTCCTCGGCGTGATCGTCCTCGGAATCGGGTGGTTCCTGTCGCAGCGGACCAGATGGCTGTTCCTGGCCGGTCAGGCGACGACGCTGGGCGTGTCGATCGACCTTCTTCTCGATCCGACCTCGGGCAAGCCGGCCGTGCCGCTCGTCCTCGCCGTGACGAGCGCCGCGGCGATCGTGCTCGGCTGCGTCCCCGCGTCGTGGCAGTGGGCCGCGTCCCCGGATTCGCGGCCCGCCCCCGGCGCGACCGGGCCCGGGCAACCGGACCCCGCACGCGACGGCGAGATGCGCGGCGTGCCGCCGTGGCAGCACGACGCCGGTCGCGGCTATCCCGCGCCCGGCGGGTGGGGGTCGGCCGAGCGTGACGGTGGACCGATCGACCCGAATCCGGGCGGCGGTCACGGTGCGCGGGCGCCGGGCAGCGCATAGGCTGCTCACAGGTGATTCCCACGAGAGGCCAAGGGGGCATGCCCAGGCTGGGCACAGTAAAACCTTAGATGCCTCAAGGGAGTGAATGCCCATGACCACAGCGGTCGCGGCCAAGCGGCGGGTTCTGGTCGTCGATGACGAGGAGAACGTCACCCATTTGGTGTCCTCGGCGTTGCGCTTTGACGGTTTCGAGACGATCACCGCCGACAACGGGCCGTCGGCGCTGGCGGCGGTGGCCGAGTCCGATCCGGACCTGGTCGTCCTCGACGTCATGATGCCGGGCATGGACGGTCTGGGCGTGTTGCAGAACCTGCGTGCTGCGGGCTCCCAGGTGCCGGTGATCTTCCTGACCGCACGCGACGCCGCCACCGACCGCATCGGCGGCCTGCGGGCCGGCGCCGACGACTACGTGGTCAAACCGTTCAGCGTCGAGGAACTGCTCGCCCGGGTGCACGCCGTACTGCGGCGCTCGGCCCCGGACGAGAGCCGCGAGGGCGTGCTGCGGGTGGCCGACCTCGAACTCGACGAGAACAGCCACGAAGTGACTCGGGGCGGCGTCGAGGTTCACCTGACCGCCACGGAGTTCGAACTGCTGCGCTACCTGATGCGCAATGAGCGGGTCGTGCTGTCGAAGGCACAGATCCTCGATCGGGTGTGGAAGTACGACTTCCAGGGCCAGTCCAACATCGTCGAGCTCTACGTCGGATACCTGCGCAAGAAGGTCGATTCGGTCGAGCCGAAGCTGATTCACACCGTCCGCGGCGCGGGCTATGTCATCAAGGCACCTCGCGGCTAGCGTGATTTAGGCTGAGCACAGCGAGCCGTGTCACGCTGGGCGATGTATGAGCAACGACCGCGCCTTCGAAGTAGCCGAGACCCACCCGCCGGATCAGGGCGCGCACGTGGGACGAACTCGGCGAGCCCGGGCGAGCCGGTGGACCCTGGCGCCGCCGGCGAGATGCAGTCCGCCGGCGAGATCTCCGTCTTCGACGATGCCCCGCCACCGGATGCCCCGGATAACCCGGAGGAATCGGAGGAGTCCGAGCGAGCCCAATGAGCCGAGCCGGACGGCGTCGCTGGAACTTCTTGCCGCGTTCCTTGTCGAACCGCCTGGTCCTCTTCGTCGTGGCGCTGGTCGTCGTGGTCATCGTTGCCGCCGGGGGCGCCACGTACGTCGCACTGAAGTCGTTCCTGATCAGCCGCCTGGATCAGCAGGTCGGCTCGCTGGCAACCGACAACATGACCGAGGTTCGGCAGAGCTTGCTGCGGTGCGAGGCGAGCGGGCAGTCGTCGTGCCCCCTTGGCCCGAGACTGAACCCGGACGTCCACATGGCCCAGCGGCAGTGGGAGGCGATCCTCGACCCCAGCGGCACGCAGGTCCTGTCCGCCACTGACCCGACCGGCGAGTTCAACGTCATGCAATTGTCGGACGCGCAGCGCCGGGACCTCGTCAACAACCCAGATGCAACACACACCTGGACGCACGCAGGACGGCGCGACGGTCCGGGTAGCCGCTCGTTCGGCCGGTTCGCTGGTGGTCGTCACGGGCCTGTCGACCGACGAGATCAACCGGACGCTGCACCGGCTGGTACTGACTCGAAATCGCCATCGGGGCGCTCGCGGTCGCCGCCGCGATCGTCTTGACCTCGTGGGGCGTGCGGCTGAGCCTGCGCCCGCTGACCCGGGTCACCCGCACCGCGCGCGAGGTCACGGCGGAACTCTCGCCCGAGGGCGCGGGTCTCGATCGTCGGGTGCCGGTCACCGACCCGGAAACGGAGGTCGGCCAGCTCGGCGAGTCGTTCAACACCCTGATGGGCACGGTCGAAACTCAGTTCGCCGCCCGCGTCGAGAGCGAGGAGCGGATGCGGCAGTTCCTCGCCGACGCGTCGCACGAGCTGCGTACGCCGCTGACGTCCATTCGCGGTTACGCCGAGCTGTCGCGGATGAAGCGCGCCAACGGCGAGGCGGAGCAACCCGACACGCTCGACCGGATCGAGTCCGAGGGCTTGCGCATGTCGCGGCTGGTCGACGACCTGCTGCTGCTCGCGCGCAGCGACCAGGGCGCACCGCCGCAGTGGGAGTCGGTCGACGTCGGCGAACTCGTCGAGGACGCCGTCGAGGGGGCGCGAGCCGCCTACCCGCAACGGCGCATCGACGCCGATGCGCCGGCCGCGCTGACCGTCCTCGCCGACCACGACCAGCTGCTGCGGGTACTGCGCAACCTGATCGCGAATGCCGCATTGCACACCGCACCCGGTGGCCCGATCCACGTCAGCGGCCACCTCGAGGGGTACGAGGTCGTGCTGCGCGTCGCCGACTCCGGCCCGGGCCTGCCGCCCGAAGACGCGCAGCACGTCTTCGAGCGCTTCTGGCGGGCCGACAAGGCCCGCACGCGGGCACGGGGTGGCAGCGGGCTGGGACTCGCCATCGTCGCCTCGATCGTGCAGGCGCACGGCGGCACCGTCGACTTCGAGAGTTCCGTCGAAAATGGCAGCACGGTCACGGTGCGGCTACCGGTGCCTTCGGGAGTCGGGGGTTAGGCACAATCAACACATGCCCGCACGCGCCCCCTCATCGTTGGATCCCGCGGTCGCCGCGCGCCTGAAGCGCGACTCCGCCGGCCTGGTCACCGCCGTCGTCCAGCAGTACGACTCCGACGAGGTGCTCATGGTCGGCTGGATGGACGACGAGGCGCTGCACCGCACGCTGACCACGGGCCGGGCCACGTACTGGTCGCGATCGCGGCAGGAGTACTGGGTCAAGGGCGAGACGTCCGGCAACGCGCAACTCGTCAAGTCGGTCGCGCTCGACTGCGACGGTGATGCCCTGCTCGTCAAGGTCGACCAGGTCGGGGTCGCCTGCCACACCGGCGATCGCACCTGCTTCGACGCGGCGCCGCTGGAGGTGACCTCGTGACGATCTCGCGAACGGAGTTCGCCGACATCGCGCGCTCGCACCGGATGGTCCCGATCACGCGCACCCTGTTCGCCGACGCCGAGACCCCGGTCGGCGTGTACCGCAAGCTCGCCGGTGGGCGCCCGGGCACGTTCCTGCTCGAATCCGCTGAGCCGGGCCGCTCGTTCTCGCGCTGGTCGTTCGTCGGCGTCAACGCGGTCGCGTCACTGTCCACTGTGGACGGCGATGCCGTGTGGACGGGCGACGTGCCCGGCGGCCTGCCGACAAGCGGCGACCCTCTCGACGTCCTCGGCACGGCCTGGCGGTCGCTGAAGGGCCCGCGCCTGCCGGGCCTGCCGCCGCTCACCGGCGGCTTGGTCGGCTACCTGTCCTACGACGTGGTGCGCCGCCTGGAGCGGCTGCCGGACAAGGCCGTCGACGACCTGGGCTTCCCCGAACTGACGATGCTGCTCGTCACCGATCTGGCCGCGTTCGACCACCACGAGTGCAACGTGGTGCTGATCGCCAACGCCATCGTGGCGCCGGACATGAGCGAGGCCGCGCTCGACGCCGCCTACGACGATGCGGTGTCGCGGCTGGACGCGATGCAGAAGGCGCTCGCCACGCAGGCACCGTCCACTGTGGCCAGTCTCGGCGTGGCGCCGCCGAAGCAGGCGCGTGTCGCGCACGCCGCCGGGGAGTACCAACGCGCCGTCGAGCTGAGCATCGAGGCTATCCGGGCCGGCGAGGTGTTCCAGATCGTGCCCGGGCAGCGCTTCGAGGTCGCGCACCGACGCCGAGCCCTTCGACGTCTACCGGGTGCTGCGCACGCTCAACCCGTCGCCGTACATGTACCTGCTGCGCCTTGACGGATTCGACATCGTCGGCTCGAGCCCCGAGGCGCTCGTGACCGTGCAGGGCGGCCTCGCGACGCATCCACCCGATTGCCGGGACGCGCAAGCGCGGCGACACCCCCGAGCGCGACGCCGAGCTGGTCGACGAACTCGTCAACGACCCGAAGGAGCGCGCCGAGCACGTGATGCTCGTCGACCTCGCCCGCAACGACCTCGGCCGGGTGTGCGAGGCGGGCAGCGTCAAGGTCGTCGAGTTCGGCGTCGTCGAGCGGTACAGCCACCTGTGGCACATCGTCTCGACGGTCACCGGCGACGTGGCCGACGGGCTCGACGCGCTCGACGTGTTCAAGGCGGCGTTCCCGCACGGCACGCGTCACCGGTGCGCCCAAGGTCCGGGCCATGGAGCTGATCGACGAGCTCGAACCGGTGCGGCGGGGCATCTACTCGGGCGCATTCGGGTATTTCGATCCGGCCGGTGATCTCGACATGGCGATCGCGTTCCGCATGGCGATCATGCGCGACGGCATCGCCTACGTGCAGGCTGGTGCCGGCATCGTCGCCGACAGCGTCCCCGCGCTGGAGGACAAGGAGACGCAGAACAAGGCCCGGGCGGTGCTGCAGGCGATCGCCACGGCCGAGACGCTGCGCCCGGTGGACGAGACGCCCGCGTGAAAGATCGAGCGCAGTTCGCCGCAGCCCTGGCGCTGACGCTGCTGGCCGGTGCCGGAGCGCTGCTGGTGTCGGGCCGCGGCTGGCAGACGGTGGTCGCCGCGCGCCCGCGGCCCTTCGCCGACGAGGTGCTCGACGTGGGTGGTCGCACGCTCGAGCCCGCGGTGGCCGCGCTCGGCCTGGTGGCGCTGGCCGGCGTCGTCGCCGTACTGGCCACCCGTGGCCTCGGCCGGCGGATCGTCGGCGGCCTGCTCGTCGTCGCGGCGCTCGCCATGGGCTGGCGCGCGCTGTCCGGGCTGCAGGCGGTGTCCGCCGCCCGGGCCCGTTCCCTGGTCTCCGACGCGCGCAGCGGCGCGGGCCTGGATGCATCGCGAGCGCCGCACGTCACCGTGCACGCCGTGTGGCCCTTGCTCGGAGTCGTGTGCGCGGTGGTGTTGCTCGCCGCGGGGGCCCTGGTGACGGCAAGAGGGCACCGGTGGGCGGGGCTGTCGGGCCGGTACGAGCCACCCGAGACGAAGGCCGACGCCGACCGGCAACGCTCGGACGCCATGCTGTGGAGCGCGCTGGACCGCGGCGACGACCCGACCGCCCGTACCGAAACCTGACATCGCGGTGACCTTGCCGGCGCTGGGTGCTGGCAGGATTCGGCCGTGCCTGGTGTCTCGAACGCCCGTGGGCTCGTCCTCGTCGTCGAGGACGAAGCGGCCATCGCCGACCTCATCCGGATGTATCTCGTGCAGGCCGGCTACAACGTGCAGGTCGACGGCGACGGCGAGAGCGCGCTGGCCACGGTGCGGGCGCACAAGCCCGCGGCGGTGATCCTCGACGTCGGCCTGCCGGGAATCGACGGGATCGAGGTCTGCCGCCGGATGCGGGCCGCGAACGACTGGACGCCGGTCCTGTTCGTGACCGCTCGGGACGACGAGGTCGACCGGATCGTCGGCCTCGAACTCGGCGCCGACGACTACGTGACCAAGCCGTTCTCGCCGCGCGAGCTCGTCGCCCGGGTCACCAGCGTGCTGCGCCGCACGCGAGGAGTCGCCGATGCCGGGCCGTCGCTGCAGGTCGCGGCGTCCGCCTCGATCCGGCCGAGCGGCGGGTGTTCGCCGGCGACGCCGAGATCGCCCTGACCGCCACCGAGTTCGACCTGCTGGCCTACCTGATGCGCCGCCCCGGCCGGGTGTTCAGCCGCGAGCAGTTGCTGTCGAACGTGTGGGGCTATCCGTCGACGGCGGCCACCCGGACGGTGGACGTGCACATCGCGCAGGTGCGCGCGAAGCTCGGCGCGGCAAGCCCGGTGCGCACCGTGCGCGGCGTCGGATACGCCGTGGAGGAGCGCCGCGCGTGACGCGTTCGCGCGGCACGCTGGCCCTGCGCATCGCCGCGCTCACCTGCGCGATCGCCGTCATCACGGCCCTGATCGCCGGCGGCCTGGCGATCAGCCTCATGCGCCAGTCGAACGAGCGCGATGCGCGCCAGACGCTGAGCCGGCTCGCCGACGCGGCGCAGGCGACGGCCGGTACGACGGCCCTCCCGCAGAGCGGCCAGCAGCGGGCCACCCGCACGCTTCGTGCCCTGAAGGTCGAGTTCGCCTCGATCAATCTGGCCGGCCGGGTGGTCGCCGATACCCGGGTCGCCCTCGACGCGGTGACGCCGGCCGACGTTGCGCAGTTGCGCGGCCGGGTCGCCGCTTTCGGCGCGCCGCACCGTCGACGGCACGAGCGTGCTCATGGAGGGCCGCAGCACCCGCGTCGGCGCGATCGTGCTCGTGCAGCGCCGGTCGGACGCCCTGGCGGTCGGCGAGCAGGCCGTCCGCCGCCTGATCGTGGCGCTCGGGATCGCCGTGCTGATCGCCATACCGGTCGGGCTGTTCGTCGCCTGGCGGCTGGCCGGCCCGCTGCGGCGAACCGCCGACGCCGCCCGCGCGCTGGCGAGTGGGCGACGAGACGTCAGCGTGCGTCCCGAGGGGCCGGCCGAGGTGGCCGACGTCGCGGAGGCGATGAATACGCTGACCGGCGCCCTCGCGCATTCCGAGGCCCGCCAGCGCGAGTTCCTGATGTCGGTCTCGCACGATCTGCGCACCCCGCTGACCGCGATCAGCGGGTACGCCGAGTCGCTGGCCGACGGCGTCGTCAGCCCGGAACAGGCGCCGCGCATCGGTGCGATCCTGCTGAGCGAGTCCCAGCGGCTGGCGCGGCTCGTCAACGACCTGCTCGACCTCGCCCGGCTCGACGCCCAGGAGTTCCGGGTCGACCTCGCCCCGGTCGACGTCGCCGAGACCGTCGAGGCCGCCGGCGCGGTGTGGGCATCGCGCTGCGCGGCCGAGGGGGTGCGCTTCGTCGTCGAGCGAGACGCCCCGCAGGCGTTCGCGGTGGCCGACCCGAACCGGTTGCGTCAGGCGCTGGACGGACTGCTCGAGAACGCCCTGCGCGTCACGCCCGTCCGGGGCCGCGATCGTGCTGGCCGTCCGGCACGAGCGCGACGTGTACGGCCGGCTGGTGGTGGTCGCCGAGGTGCGCGACGGCGGCCCGGGCCTCTCCGACGCCGACCTCGCGGTGGCCTTCGATCGTTCGGTGCTCTACGACCGCTACCGCGGCGTGCGCCAGGTCGGCACGGGGCTCGGGCTCGCGATCGTGCACGGCCTGGTGACCCGGATCGGAGGCACTGTGGAGGCAGGGCACGCAGCGGAGGGTGGCGCTCGGTTTACTGTCCGCTTACTGGCCGGCGGATGACGAATTGCGGACCCGCACGCGTCGGCCCTCGAAGCGCTCGTTAGCATCGCGACCGTGGCCAACGGTTCGAGCGTGCTGGACGACATCATCGTCGGAGTGCGTGAGGACGTCGCCGCACGCCAGGCGATCACCTCGCTGGATGAGATGAAAGAGCGCGCGGCCAGAGCGCCGGCGCCCAAAGACGCCCTCGCCGTGCTGCTCGCCCCGGGCGTCGGCGTCATCGCAGAGGTCAAGCGGCGCAGCCCGTCGTCGGGCTCCCTGTCGGCCATCGGCGATCCGGCGGCGCTGGCGTGCGAGTACGAGGCCGGCGGGGCGCGCATCATCAGCGTGCTGACCGAGCAGCGGCATTTCGGCGGATCCCTCGACGACCTGGTCTCGGTGCGCGCTTCGGTTGGCGTCCCGGTGCTGCGCAAGGACTTCGTCGTCGGCTCGTACCAGGTGCACGAGGCGCGCGCCCACGGCGCCGACGTCGTGCTGCTGATCGTGGCCGCCCTCGACCAGAACACCCTCACTGGCCTGCGCGAGCGGATCGAGTCGCTCGGCATGACCGCCCTCGTCGAGGTGCACACCGAGGACGAGGCCAGCCGTGCCCTCGACGCCGGGGCCCGGGTCATCGGCGTCAACGCCCGAAACCTGCGCACCCTCGAGGTCGATCGCTCGACGTTCGAGCGCATCGCGCCGGGGCTGCCCAGCGAGATCATCAAGATCGCCGAGTCCGGCGTGCGCGGCCCGCTCGACCTGATCGAGTACGCATCCGCCGGCGCTGACGCGGTGCTCGTCGGCGAGGGGCTGGTCACGACGGCCAATCCCCGCGCGGCGGTCGCCGAGCTGGTCACCGCGGGGGCGCATCCCGCGACTCCTCGTACCGCCCGCTAGACGCCCGATCCGTCGCGGCGACGCCGCGTCAGGAGGCGGTTTCGTCCGCTCCGAGTCCGGCCTGGGCGAATTCGACGGCCTCGGTGCGCTCCCGGCGTCGTTTGCGCAGGTGGATCAGCAGGTAGCCGGCCGCGACGAGCGCCAGCAGCGCCAGCGGAAGCCAGGTCAGGTAGCTGCTCACGGTGTTGAGCGCGGACGCGAAGGCGTACCCGAGCAGGACGCAGCCCGCGCCCCAGATCAGCCCGCCGGCCGCGTTCCAGAACAAGAACGTCCGGTACCTCATCCCGCTCATGCCGGCTATGGACGGCATGAGCGCCCGGAGCAGCGCGGTGAGACGACCCAGGAAGACCGCCTTGCCGCCGTGCTTGTGCAAGAAGGCGTCCACCGCTGACCAGCGCGGCTCGCCGATCCAGAGCCCCACCCGTGAGCGCCGCACGGGTGGTCCGAAATGCCGGCCGAACTCGAAGCCGACCGAGTCGCCGGCGATGGCGCACACGACGGCGATAGCGGCCATGACGCGGACGTCGAGCGGGCCGTAGCGGCAGAAATATCCGGCCACCAGCAAGGCGATCTCGCCGGGCAGGACGAAGCCCACCAGGATCGCGGCCTCGGCGAAGGCCAGCGCCCCCGCGATGAGGTACAGCCACGATCCGACGGCGTCGCCGATGTGGTGCATCAGCTGCTCGAACATTCACGCATCCTGACACGGAGCCGGCGGCTGGGCCTGCCGCGCTCAGGAAAGGCGCGGCAACGCCCCGAGACGGTAAAAGGCCGGGCGCGGTGTCGGTGTCCGCCAATAGGCTCCGTGGAGTGAGGAAGCTTGCGTCCGCCCGGGTCTGGATCGCGCTCGGGACGGTTTACGTGCTGTGGGGGTCGACATACCTCGCGATTCGCTGGACGGTGCAGACGATGCCGGCGTTCACGTCGGCGGCGGTTCGGTTCCTCCTCGCCGGGGTCATCCTCGGCATCGCGGCTCGCGTACGGCTGGGGCCCGCCGCCTGGCGGATCGACCCCGAGCGCGTTCGCAATGCCGCAATCTGCGGAGTGCTGATGCTTGCCGGCGGTAACGGCATGGTCGTATTCGCCGAGACGCGATTGCCGTCCGGTCTGACCGCACTGCTGGTGGCCGTCGTCCCGTTGTGGCTCATCGTGCTGCGCCGTTTCGTCGGCGACCGGACTCCGCTGCTCACCATCGCCGGTGTGCTCGTCGGGTTGGGCGGCCTGGCCCTGCTGCTGTTGCCCGGGTCCAGTGGGCACGTCGACCTGCCCTATGCGCTGCTCGTCCTGTTGGCGGCGCTCTGCTGGGCGGCGGGTTCCCTGCTCGTCACCCGAACCCCGGTTCCCGCTGAACCGGCGGTGATGTCGTTCATCGAGATGATCGCGGGCGGCGCCGCCCTGGTCGTGGTCGCGGCCGGGCGCGGTGAGTTCGCCCGGCTGCACCTCGCCGATATCAGCACGAAGTCCTGGCTGTCGCTCGGCTACCTGGTGATCTTCGGATCCATCGTCGCGTTCAGCGCGTACGTCTACGCCCTGGCGAACGCCCCGACCTCGCTGGTAGCCACCTACGCATACGTCAACCCGGTGGTGGCAGTGGTGCTCGGCGTGCTGCTCGCCGGCGAGCATCTGACCGCGAGCGAGGTCGTGGGCGGTCTGGTGATCGTCGTGTCGGTGGTGCTCGTGGTCAGCGCTGAAGGCCGGCATCGACGATCGGCCCGGGTGGCTCAGGCGGCCACGCCCCGCTGTCGAGGCGGCGGTGGGCGACGAGTGCGTGGCCGGCTCATCGTGACCACGCCGCCGCGCGGCCGACCGGCTCACCGGGGCGCAGGCGCGTCGGATCGCGCTGGCCGCGCAGGGATTCGCCGATTCCCGACCGGCCGGCCGGATCGACGCGCGGCACATCCGGCGGGTGATCGACCGGGTCGGCCTGCTGCAGCTCGACTCGGTGAACGTGTTCTGCCGTTCGCACTACATGCCGGTCTTCGCCCGGCTCGGGCCCTACCCGCGCGAGGCGCTCGATCGGCTCACCGCGCATACCGCAGGCCCCGTCCGCCGCGAACTGTTCGAGTACTGGGCGCACGAGGCGTCGCTCGTGCCGATCGAGCTACAGCCCTACCTGCGGTGGCGCATGGCCCGCGTCGATCGTGACGCGTGGGGCGGCATGGTCCGGGTGGCCCGGGACTTCCCGGACCTGATCGACGAGGTGCACGACCTTGTTGAGCGGCAGGGACCGATCCGTTCGGCCGACACCGGCATCCCGCGCCCGGATCCGCGGCCGGGCCACATGTGGAACTGGCATGACGGCAAGGTCGCCCTCGAGTATCTGTTCTGGGCCGGTCGGGTCACAGCCGCGCGCCGGGTCAACTTCGAGCGGTACTACGACCTGCCCGAGCGCGTGCTGCCGGCCGAGGTCATCTCGACGCCGACTCCGTCGGTCGAGGACGCCCAGCGCGAACTCGTGCGCATTGCCGCACGGGCCTGCGGCGTCGCCACCGAACCCGATCTCGGCGACTACTTCAGGTTGCCGCGAGCCGAGTCGAAGCAGCGGGTCGCCGAACTCGTCGACGCCGGGGAGCTCTTGCCGGTGGCCGTCGACGGCTGGCGCCAGCCCGGCTACCTGTGGCCGCAGGCCCGGCGCCCGCGCCGAATCAGAGCGCGCGCCCTGCTCTCCCCGTTCGATTCCCTGATCTGGTTCCGCGAGCGCACCGAGCGGCTGTTCGATTTCCGCTATCGCATCGAGATCTACACGCCGGCGGCCAAACGGGTCTACGGCTACTACGTGCTGCCGTTCCTGCTCGGCGACGCGCTGGTCGCCCGGGTCGACCTGAAGTCCGACCGGCAGGCCGGCGTGCTGCGCGTGCAGGGCGCATTCGCCGAGCCCGGCGTCGACGTATCGCAGGTCGCCCAAGAACTCGCCGCTGAGCTCGCCCTGACGGCCAAGTGGCTCGACCTCGACGGCGTTGTCGTAGGCGAGCGCGGCGACCTCGCCGCGCCCTTGAGTCACGCGCTGGTCAGTTAGTACGCACCAGCGTAGGAGCTGTCTGAGCATCTCGATATGTGGACGGATCGCTGACGCTATACGGTAAGCGAATGCGTACTACTCGCGGCCGTACCGGTCATGGCCGTCCTGCTCAAGGCGTCGACGTCGAACTCCTGGCGGCAGCCACCCAGATTCGGCGAGGCTCGACCTCGCTGGCCGCGCGAGCGAGGGTCGAGCGCGCCGGCGTGCTCAGCTTCAACCAGACCGCAGTGCTCGGCCAGCTCTTCAAAGGCGGCGCAATGACTCCGGGCGAGATGGCCGACCGCCTGCGCATGCAGCCGCAGTCGCTCACCCGCACGTTCGCCGCGCTCGACGAGCGTGGGTGGGTGCGCCGCATGCCCGACCCCGGCGACGGCCGGCAGGCGTTGCTGAGCATCACCGCGCAAGGCAGACGGGCACTCGCCGACGACATGCGCCCGCGCGATGTCTGGCTCGCCGAGACGATTGCCCGAGAGCTGACCGAGGCCGAGCGCGACGTGCTGGTCATCGCGGGGCGGTTGATGGAGCGGTTGTCCGAGGTCGACGCGACGCCTGCGCGGGTCGAGCCGTGAGCGCCCCAGCCCCAGCCCCAGCCGCTCCGCCCGCCACCGCCACCACTGCGGAACGGCAGGCCGAGCTTGCCACCGAGACCGCGGACGGCATGCCGGTGCGACGCGTTGCGCGGCTGTTCGCGCCGTACCGGTGGTTGGTGGCCGCACTCGTCGTCGTGGCCCTGCTGCAGGGCGTCACCGGCGTAGCGTCGCCGTTCCTGCTGCGCGCGATGATCGACCGGGCGCTGCCCGAACGCAGCGCCGCTCTCGTGTCGTGGCTGGCCGCCGGCATGATCGTCGCGTCCGGAGCCAGCGCGGCGCTCGGCGTCGCGTCGACGTGGCTGTCGAACCTCATCGGGCAGCGCGTGATGCACGACCTGCGGGTGAGCGTCTACGAGCATCTTCAGCGCATGTCGCTGCGCTTCTTCACCCGCACCCGCGCCGGCGAACTGCAGTCACGCATCGCCAATGACGTCGGCGGCGTCGACAACATCGTCACCAACACCGCCAGCTCGACCGTCCAGAACGTGATCGCGGCGATCGCCGTCGTCGTGGCCGCGCTGATCATGGAGTGGCGGCTCGCCCTCGTCTGCCTGATCGTCGTGCCGATCTTCCTGATCTTCTCGATGCGTCTGGGCCGCCGGCGCCGCACGATCGCGCGCGGGCGTCAACGCCAACTCGCCGGCATCACGGCGCTGGTCGAGGAGTCGCTGTCGGTGGCCGGCGTGCTGCTCACCAAGACGCTCGGCCGCCAGAGCGCCCTGTCGTCGCGATTCGCCGACGAGTCGAAGAAGCTGTCCGCCACCGAGATGAACGCCGCCATGAGCGGCAAGTGGCTCCTGTCGAGCCGGCGCGCGAGCCTGACGATGGTCCCGGCGATCGTCTACTGGATCGCGGGTTTGGAGCTTGCGCACGGCGCCGCCCCGATCACGATCGGCACCGCCGTGGCGTTCACCAGCATGCTGAACCGCCTTGTCGCACCGGCCAGTGCGTTACAGGGAATCGGCGTCGCCGTATCGACGTCGATGGCGTTGTTCGGCCGGATCTTCGAGGTGCTCGACCTGCCGATCGACATCACCGAACGTGCAGGCGCACGGCCGCTCGCGTCGGTTCGTGGCGAGGTGCGCTTCGACGCAGTCTCGTTCCGGTACGACCCGGACGGTCCGTGGACGCTGCGCGACATCGACCTGTACGTGCCGCCGGGCACGACGACCGCGGTGGTCGGCGAGACCGGTTCGGGCAAGACCACACTCGCCTACCTGGTCGCCCGCCTCTACGACGTGGATTCCGGCACGGTCTCGATCGACGGCGCGGACGTGCGCGATCTGCAGCTCGCCTCCGTCTCGGACGCGGTGGGGCTCGTGTCGCAGGAGACCTACCTGTTTCACGAATCGGTGCGGGAGAACCTGCGCTTCGCCGCGCCGTCGGCGACCGATGCAGACGTCGAGGCCGCCGCTCGCGCGGCCCGCATCCACGACCTGATCGCCGGCCTGCCGGAGGGATACGACACCGTGGTGGGCGCTCGCGGTTACCGGTTCTCCGGCGGCGAACGTCAACGCTTGGCCATCGCGCGAATGCTGCTGCGCAATCCACCGGTGCTCGTTCTCGACGAGGCGACCAGCGCGCTCGACAACGAGACCGAGCGCGCGGTGCAGGCGGCACTCGACGAACTCTCGCGTGGGCGCACCACGATCGCGATTGCCCACCGCCTGAGCACCGTGCGCCATGCCGAGCAGATCGTCGTGCTCGACCGGGGCCGCATCGTCGAGCGCGGCACCCACGACGAGTTACTGGCGCGGGGTGGTCGTTACGCGGCGCTGTCCGGCGAACTCGTCTGAGACGTCACAGCGGCGACCGTCGCGAGGACGGTCGCCGCTGTGGCATAGGGAGGATCAGGCGATCTTGTCCTCCGGCACCGCGGGCTCGGCCCGGAAGATACGGACATCGCCGCTGCCGGTGCGCGCCCGGATGGTGGTCGTTCGCCCGGCGGCCGCTGGGCGCGTGTCCTCGACCGGTAGGTCGGACACGAACCGGCCCGCTCCGGTAAACACGTCCAGGCGGGCCGACTGCCCGGCCGGCAGGCCGACCGACAAGCCGCCGGATCCGCTCGCGAACTCGACGTCGTTCTCGGCGACGGCGATCGAGGCATGACCGGACCCGGTGCGCATCCGGACGCCACCGTGGGCGATTCCAAGTTCGAGGCTGCCACTGCCGCAGGCCATGCTCAGGTCGCCGAGGACCTCGCCGAACGAGGCCGCGCCCGACCCCGACTTGACCACGACGGATCCGCTGACCTGCCGGGCGTGCGCGGGGCCGCTGCCGTAACGCAGGCGCAGGTCGCCGTCGACGTGATCGAGTTGCGTCGACGCGATTCCGGACGCGATGTCGGAGGTGCCGCAACGGCCGTGGACGACGAGGTCGGCGCCGTAGCTGGTGATCTTGAGCGGGGTGCCCGAGGGAACGGTGACGTCGAGGTCGAGCGCATCGCGCTCGCCGGCCCAGCCGACGAAGACGGGCAGGTCGAATAACGTGCTGCGTGGCTTGCGGGCCTGAATGGTCAGAGTCGAGTCGCGCAGTTCGACCACCGTCTGCGCGACAGCGTCAGAGGCCGAATCGCGCGCGCTGAGCACGACCTTGGCTTCGCGCACATCATCGTCGGCGTGCACGGTGATCGAGCCGAGACCGAGCCGGCAATGCAGATCGATGGGCCCGGAGAGCGGGAACGTCTTGGTGGTCACGAGGTCTCCTGTCGAGGTGGTGGGAGCTGAGGTCATCCGGTCACCCAGCCGGTGACTCGTTGCGAGCCGCGGCCGAGCGGGCCGCCCGACCAGGGCCCGCTCCAGCCGCCGCCCGGGCCGCCCTGGTTGCCCGGACCGCCAGTGCCGCCGGGGCTGCCCGCACGATTGAGCGCTGCGCCGGCGGCGCGGACCAGCCAGGTGTTGACCGACACGCTGTCTCGGCCGGCGGCCTGCTCGACGTCAGCCTTGAGCTTCTCCGACAGCCGCAGCGAGATGCGGGCAGTCGCCTCGCCGTCATCGGCCGGTGGGAGCGGTGGGCGCGTCAGCCGTCCGGGTGATGTCGACCCGGATCTCGTCGCCGTCGAGGGCGACGGTGACCGCCGGTCCGTCCTGGGCCTCGAACAGCGCCGCCGTGATCTCGCCGGCGGCGGCGGAGACGGCGGCCAACAGCGCCAGGCGCACGGACGAGTCGACCGTGGCTGCGAGCGAGGACGCGATCTGCTGGGTGCGTTCGTCGCCGAGTGCCGCGGACGCGCGCAACTGGTCATGGACTTGCTCGATGTATTCGTCGAGATGCATGATGCCATCATGACATCAGATATGACATCACTGCAACAGCAATCGGATGTCAGGACGCTGCGGCTGTTCAGTGCGCTGGTGCATGCACGGGCACAGCTTGCGCGTCGCGGCGACGAGCAGTCGTCGCGGACCGATAATCTGAGGTCTCGAATGTCGGTACAACCAGGGAGTTCGCCGGTGGCTGAGATCGTTCCGCTGCAGGTCCAGGTCATCGCCTGGACACATTTCGAGGCCCCGGCCGACATCCCGTGGGACACCGACGCCGACGGGGGGCAGGCGCTCGCCGAGTTCGCCGGACGTGCGTGCTACCAGTCATGGAAGAAGCCCAATCCGGCCACGGCAACCAACAGCGGCTATCTGCGGCACATCCTGGAGGTCGGGCATCTGTCCGTGCTCGAACACGGCAGCGTCACGATGTACCTCACCGGCATCTCCCGGTCGCTGACCCACGAGTTGATCCGGCACCGGCACTTCTCCTACTCGCAGCTGTCCCAGCGTTACGTGCCCGAGCGCAACGCCGCGATGGTCGAGCCCGAGGTGATCGCCGAGGACCCCGAGCTGCACGCCAAGTTCGTCGAGGCGAGCGACGCCGCGGTCCGTGCCTACACCGAACTGCTCGAGGGACTGGAGAAGAAGTTCGCCGGCGTCGAGCAGGCCACCCTGCGCCGCAAGCAGGCGCGCCAGGCCGCTCGCGCCGTGCTGCCGAACGCCACCGAGACGCGGATCGTCGTTACCGGCAACTACCGCGCGTGGCGTCACTTCGTGGCAATGCGCGCCTCCGAGCATGCCGACGTCGAGATCCGCGCGCTGGCCATCGCGTGCCTGCGCGAGCTCAAGCGCGTTGCGGGCAACGTGTTCGCCGACTTCGAGATCATCGACCTGCCGGACGGCAGCGAGATCGCTTCGTCGCCACTCGTGTCCGAGGGCTGAGCCGCCGTCCGCGCTTGACCTCAAGTTAGGTTCAACTCATAGCGTCGTGATCGTGCCCGTTGCTGCTGCGCGGGGAGACGACGTCGAAGGGGTTCGCCGGTGCACGCCATTCGGCTCCACGAGTTCGGGCCGGCTGACAACTTGCTGTTCGAGCAGGTGTCCGACCCGGTTCCCGGTGACGGCCAGGTCCGCATCGCGGTCGAGGCGTCGGGCGTCCACCTGATCGACACAATCATTCGCCGCGGCATTGCGCGTGGGCCTTTTCCCTTGCCGCAACTACCGATGACGCCTGGGCGTGAGGTCGCCGGAGTCGTCGACGCGACCGGTCCGCAGGTCGACGAGGGCTGGCTCGGCCGTCGCGTCGTGGTGCATCTGGGACAGGCGAGCGGTGGCTACGCGGAGCGGGCTGTGGCGAACGCGGCCGCGCTGCACGAAGTCGCCCCACGCACGTCGCCCGACATCGCGGTGGCCATGATCGGCACGGGGCGAACCGCTGTGGGCATCCTCGAGATCGCGGCGATCAAACCGGACGACGTCGTGCTGATCACGGCCGCGGCGGGCGGGCTCGGCAGCCTGTTCGTACAAGCCGTCGAGGGCGCAGGCGCGACCGCCGTGGGCCTCTCCGGCGGAGCCGCCAAGACCGATCGCGTTGCGGCGCTTGGCGCCGCGGCGGCGGTCGACTACCTGGAACCTGAATGGCCCGACCGAGTACGCAAGGCGCTCGATGACCGGCCGCCGACTGTCGTCCTGGACGGCGTCGGTGGCGACATCGGGCGCGCGGCGGCCGACCTGCTCGGCGACGGTGGTCGGATCGTGCAGTTCGGCTGGTCGTCCGGCTCACCGGTGCCGATCACCGCCGAGGAGTCGGCGGCGCGTGGCATCACCGTCGAGGGCGAGATCGGGGCGCGGATCGGGCAGCGGCCCGGCGGCCTGCGTGACCTGGAGACGAGGGCGCTCGCCAACGCGGCGAGCGCCGTCTGGACGCCGCTCGTCCAGCGATTCGGGTTGGCGCAGGCGAGTGCCGCGCACACGGCGCTCGAGACGCGGGCAACCGTGGGGAAGACGGTGCTGGTTCCCTGAGGGCATGACGCCGACCGCGCTGTTCGTGGGACTGACGACGCTCGACCTCGTGCACACAGTGGACGAGGCGATGGCCCCAAATCAGAAGGCAACGGCCGCGAGGCAGGATCTCGCCGCCGGCGGTCCCGCGGCCAACGCGGCCGTCACGTTCGCCGCGCTCGGCGGCGAGGCCGTGCTCCTCACCGCCCTCGGCGCGCCATCCGCTCGCCCAGTTCGCCGGCGCCGAGCTGGTCTCGCGCGGGGTCGCGATCATCGATGCGACGCCGTCGGCGTCCGATGTGCCGGCGGTGTCGCTGGTGCGGGTAGTCGGCCGCACCGGCGAGCGCAGCGTGTCGTCGGTCAACGCGGTCGGAGTCGAGGCACCTCCGCCTGACGACCTTGACCGTCTCGTTGCGCGCGCAGACGTCGTCCTCGTCGACGGGCATCACCCACAACTGGCTTACGCCGCCGCAGTGTCGGCGCGAGCAGCCGCGGTGCCGGTGCTGCTCGACGGCGGCAGTTGGAAGCCGGGCCTCGAACGGCTGCTGCCCCTCGTCGACGTGGCCATCTGCTCGGCGGACTTCGCGGCTCCGGACGGACTGTCCACTGTGGACAGTCTCATCGCGCACGGCGTGACGTCGGTCGCCGTCACGCATGGCAGTGACCCGGTCGGGTGGGCCACGCGAGGTGAGGCGGGGACGCTGGCCGTGCCGCAGGTGCCGGCACGCGACACATCCGGCGCCGGCGATGCCTTCCACGGCGCGGCCGCCTTCGGTCTGGCCGGCGGATCGGATTGGCAATCGACGCTGGACCTCGCCGCTCGGGTGGCCGCGGTGCGAGTGCAGTACCCCGGCCCGCGCGAGTGGCTGGCCGCCCTGGAATCGCCCTGATCACGGCGACTTCCCGGCCGACGCGGGCCGTCCAATCGGGCTGCGAATGACGGTTCGTTGTCAGCGAATGACCACGGTGGGAAGGCCGGCAGGCGGTAGCTTGGACATATGCCTGAGTTCGATTCCCGGCGTCCTTTCGGCCGTCTGCTCACTGCCATGGTCACTCCGTTCGACGTCAGCGGCGGCCTCGATCTCGACAAGGCGGCCGAGTTGGCGACCTATCTCGTCGACGAGCAGCGCAACGACGCGCTGGTCATCAACGGCACGACGGGCGAGTCGCCCACCACCACCGATGCCGAGAAGTCGGACTTGGTGCGGGCTGTCGCCGATGCAGTGGGCGATCGCGCCAAGATCGTCGCGGGAGTCGGCACATTCGACACAGTCCACTCGATCCACCTCGCCGAGCAGGCCGCCAAATCAGGCGCCGACGCGCTGCTCGTGGTCACGCCGTACTACTCGAAGCCGCCGCAGGCCGGCCTGCTTGCCCACTTCCTCGCGATCGCCGACGCGACCGAGCTGCCGCTGATGCTGTACGACATCCCCGGCCGTACCGGTACGCGCGATCGAGACCGCCACGTTGCTGCGCCTCGCCGAGCACGAGCGGATCGTCGCCGTCAAGGACGCGAAGGGCGATCTCGGCGCCAGTGCCGAGGTCATGGCGAAGTCGGATCTGGCGTTCTACTGCGGCGAGGACAAGCTGACGCTGCCCATGCTGTCGGTGGGCGGAGCCGGAGTCGTCGGCACGTCGACGCACTTCAGCGGCGTCGGCACGCTCGCCATGATCGAGGCGTACGAGCGTGGTGACATCGCCGAGGCCCTGCGCCTGCACCGGCAGTTGCTGCCGATATACACCGGCATCTTCCGCACGCAGGGCTGCATCCTCGTCAAGGCCGGGTTGGCGTTGCGCGGACGGCCGGTCGGCCCGGTGCGTATCCCGCTCGTCGACGCCACCGAGCACGAGATCGCGCACCTGCGCACCGACCTGGCCGACGCTGGGCTCGGCGACACAGCCGCGTCGCCTGCGGCCTGAACGTCGACCTGACCGTTACCTTTGACCGGTGGCCCGCGCATCTGCAACCCGAGCCCGCCCTGCGGCGGGTAAGCGCGCTGGTTCGACCCGCCGGCGCAAGGCTGCTCCGCCGCCCGCCGGAGCCGCGCACCGGCTTCTTCGTAACGATCTGGCGGGCGATCTCGGCGATCTGGCGCGCGATCGCCGCCATTATCGGTGGCATCGCCCGTGCGGTCGGTCGCAATGCCGCCACGGCGCGCGAACTCGATCCGGCGCACCGCCGGGACGGAGCGGCCCTGGGTGTCATCGCGCTGGCGCTCGTGTCGGCCGTCGCCGTCTGGGCCCACGGCGCCGGGCCGGGCGGCCGGGGGCTGAGCTCGCTGCTGCGGATCCTCGTCGGCAACGGCGCCGGCGTCGCGCCCATCGTCTCTGTTCTGCTTCGGCGTCCACATGTTGCGGCAGGTGGCCCATCCGGAGAGCCGTGGCCGCATGCTCGTCGGCACCGTCGCGCTGACCCTCGCGATCCTCGGCCTGTTCGACCTGTGGGCCGGCTCGCCGACGAGCCGCGTCACGGCCGCGAGCACGCCGGCGGCCTGATCGGGGCCGGGGTCGTCGCGCCACTCGAGCGCGGGCTGTCGGCCGTCATCGCGGTGCCGCTGCTGTTCCTGCTCGGCGTGTTCGGCGTTCTGGTCGTGACGGCGACGCCGGTGAGCCAGCTGTGGCAGCAGGTCGGCGCACTGCTCGGGCGGCGCGAGCCCAACACGAGCGAGGACGACGCACCGGCCAATCGCGGCAAGGTGGTGCGCACCCTCGACGCCGGACGGCGCGGACACCGTGAGCACGTCGGACACCGACACGGCCCAGGTGCCCTTCCTCGACGATCCGTTCCCGGACGGGCCACCGGCCGACGCCGTGATCCCGGTGCCGAAGCCGCGCAAGCCGCGGATGGCCAAGCCGAAGGTCGACGACGACCTGCCGCCGATCAGCCCCCCGGTGCAGCTCGAGCTCAGCGGGGGTGGGGCGTACACGCTGCCGTCCCTCAAGGATCTCGCGATAGGCAGCCGGCACCTCGCGCACACGAAGGCGAACGACGAGGTGATCGCGGCCCTGCAGCAGGTGTTCGCGAGTTCGCCGTCGACTGCGCGGTCACCGGCTTCAGCCGCGGGCCGACGGTCACCCGCTACGAGGTCGAGCTTGGGCCCCGGCGTCAAGGTCGAGCGGATCACCCAGCTCACCCGCAACATCGCCTACGCCGTGAAGAGCCCGGACGTGCGGATCATCAGCCCGATTCCGGGCAAGAGCGCGGTCGGGGTCGAGATCCCCAACGCCGATCCCGAGATCGTCATGCTCGGCGACGTGCTGCGCGCGCCGGTCGCGCAGCGCGATCACCACCCGATGATCGTCGCGCTCGGCAAGGACGTCGAGGGCGGCTTCGTCGTTGCGAACCTGACGAAGATGCCGCACCTGCTCGTCGCGGGAGCCACCGGTGCCGGCAAGTCCAGTTGCATCAACTCGTTGATCCTGTCGGTGCTGACCCGGGCGACGCCGGACCAGGTCCGCATGGTGCTCATCGATCCCAAGCGCGTCGAGTTCGCGGCCTACCAGGGCATCCCGCATCTGGTCACGCCGGTGATCACGAACCCGAAGAAGGCCGCCGACGCTCTGCAGTGGGTCGTGCGCGAGATGGACCTGCGCTACGAGGACATGGAGGCCTCGGGCGTACGGCACATCGACGACTTCAACCGCAAGGTGCGAAGCGGCGAACTGATCGCCCCGCCGGGCTCTGAGCGCGTCTACGCCGCCTACCCGTACCTGCTCGTCATCTGCGACGAGCTCGCCGACCTGATGATGGTCGCGCCGCGCGACGTCGAGGACTCGGTCGTGCGCATCACCCAACTCGCCCGTGCCGCAGGCATCCACCTGATCATCGCCACGCAGCGGCCATCGGTCGACGTCGTCACCGGATCTGATCAAGGCAAATGTGCCGTCCCGGCTCGGGTTCAAGACGTCCTCGCTGGCCGACTCGCGGGTCATCCTCGACCAGCCCGGAGCGGAGAAGCTGCTCGGCAAGGGCGACGGGCTGTTCCTGCCGATGGGCGCGTCGAAGCCCGCGCGCATCCAGGGCGCGTACGTCACCGACGCCGAGATCCACAAGATCGTCGACCACTGCAAGAAGCAACTGCAGCCGGCCTATCGCGACGACGTCACGGTGGCGCAGACATCACGCAAGGAGATCGACGAGGACATCGGCGATGACCTCGACCTGTTCCTGTCCGCCGTCGAACTGGTCGTCTCCACCCAGTTCGGCTCGACGTCGATGCTGCAGCGCAAACTGCGCGTCGGATTCGCCAAGGCCGGGCGGCTCATGGACCTGATGGAATCGCGCGGCATCGTCGGACCGTCGGAGGGTTCGAAGGCACGCGACGTGCTGGTCGTGCCCGACGAGTTGGCCGGCCTGCTCTACACGTTGCGCAACGGCGGCAGCGCCGACGACCTGGTGGATGCCGACGAGGCAGACGAGGTCGACGCACAGTAGGAACGGTAGGCGCACAGTAGGCAGCACGAAATCGGCTCACGTCCCGGCAACTGCCAGGCGTGAGCCGATTGCTCTAATGCGGCCTTACGCGCGATGACGTCCTGCGTAGAACATCCGGTGCCAGGTGAGGCGGGCGCGCGTGCCAACATGGTGCCGGCCGCTCCGATCGGTGCCGGGTTCGGTTCCGGCGCCCGGCCAACGCAGGACGCTGGATACGCCCGTCCGCTGCACTGCGCTCATCTACAGATCACCTCCCATGAGGCGCAAGGTAACCGCTGATGCAAGCGTGACACGTGAGGCGCGCGGGAATCGCGCCAAACCTACAGATTCACACAACCACGCGAGTCCTGCCCGCTACAGCCGGCGCTACAGATGCAGCAGCATCCGCACGTTGCCCAGCGTGTTCGGCTTGACGTATTCGAGGCCGAGGAACTCGGCGATGCCGGCGTCGTAGGAGCGGCGCAGGGCGTCGTAGGTGTCGTGGTCGACCGGGGCGCCGTCGATCTCGGCGAAGCCGTGCCGGGAGAAGAAGCCCGTCTGGAAGGTGAGCGCGAACAGGCGCGACAGGCCGAGTTCGCGGGCAGTCTCGATCAGCTCGGTGATGAGCGCATCGCCGACCTGCCGGCCGCGGTAGTCGGGATGCACCGCCAGCGTGCGGATCTCGCCGAGGTCAGCCCACAGCACGTGCAGCGCTCCGCAGCCGATGACGGCGTCGTCCAGTTCGGCGACGCGAAAGTCGGTGATGTCCTCATAGAGCGTTACGAGTTCCTTGGCCAGCAGCTTGCGCCCTGAGCCGGCGTAGCGATCGACAAGTGCCTTCATGGCGGGCACGTCGGGCGTCCGGGCGCGGCGAACGATCAGCGTCACGCCAGCACGCTAGCGAGTACCGGCCGGGCGACGCCTCAACATTTCCGCCCCGGCCGGCCGCGCATATCCAGTCGGTACCTGGCAGTCGGTGTGTTGGCCGAAGCCGTCGGCTGACTCGCGCCGGTCGTCGCTGCCACCGCGATCTTGAACGTCGATAGTTCGGTCGCGGGTACCCTGCCAACGTGCCACAGCCTCCCGAGCGCGCGGTCGCGCTCGTCACCCTCGGGTGCGCGCGCAACGAGGTCGACTCCGAGGAACTGGCGGCGCGGCTGGACGCGGGCGGCTGGAAGCTGACCGACGCGGACGACGCCGAGATCGTGCTGGTCAATACGTGCGGGTTCATCGACGCGGCGAAGAAGGACTCGATCGACACCGTGCTCGGCGCGGCGGACACCGGTAAGAAGGTCGTCGCCGTCGGCTGCCTCGCCGAGCGCTACGGCGACGAACTCGCTGCGTCGCTGCCCGAGGCGCAGGCAGTGCTCGGATTCGACTCCTACGCCGACATCGCGGCACGCCTCGACGACGTCGCCGCTGGTCGGGCGGTGGCCCCGCACGTCCCGAGTGACCGGCGTCAACTGCTTCCGGTGACGCCCGCTCGGCGACAGGCTGCCGTCTCCGACATCGCGGTGCCGGGCCACGCCTGGCTGCCCGGTCGACGGGTACGCCTCGACCACTCGCCGGTCGCCTATCTCAAGCTGGCATCCGGGTGTGATCGTCGCTGCTCGTTCTGCGCCATCCCGTCCTTCCGCGGCTCGTTCGTGTCCCGGTCGCCGGACGAGGTACTCGACGAGGCACGCTGGCTCGCCTCGACCGGTGCCCGCGAACTCGTACTCGTCAGCGAGAACTCGACGTCCTACGGCAAGGACCTCGGCGATCTTCGGGCACTCGAGTCGCTCCTGCCGAAGCTGTGCGAGGTGGACGGCATCGAGCGGGTACGAGTGTCGTACCTGCAGCCGGCCGAGTTGCGCCCGTCGCTGCTGGAGGCCATCGCCTCGACGCCCGGCGTCGCGCCGTACTTCGACCTTTCCTTCCAGCACGCGAGCCCGACCGTGCTTCGCCGGATGAAGCGGTTCGGGTCGACGGACGCCTTCCTCGACCTGCTCGAGCGCGCGCGAGCACTCCGCCCTGCCGCGGGGGCGCGCAGCAACGTGATCGTCGGCTTTCCCGGCGAGACCGAGGCCGATGTCGCGGAGCTCGAGCGTTTCCTGGCCGCCGCCCGCCTCGACGCCGTAGGCGTGTTCGGGTACTCGGACGAGGACGGCACGGAGGCCGCCGGCTTCGAGGCGAAGCTGGACCCTGGCGTGATCGCCGAACGGGTCGAGCGCATCAGCGCACTAGCCGACGAGTTGGTCACGCAACGGGCCGAGGAACGCCTCGGCGAGCAGGTGGAAGTCCTCGTCGAGCAGGTCGACGGCGACGTCGTCGGCCGGGCGGCCCACCAGGGCCCGGACGTCGACGGGGTTACCCGTCTCGTCGGCACCGGGATGCGCGTCGGCCAGTTGATCCCGGCGCTCGTCACCGCCACCGACGGCGCCGATCTCGAAGCCGCGTCCCGCGGTGCCCGCGCGGTGAAGGTTCACGACTTGCCCGATGACCCGATCGCCGAAGCGCCCAGCGCGGCGTCGCTGTGGAACATCGCCAACGCGCTCACCATGCTCAGACTGCTGCTGGTGCCGGTGTTCGCGGTGGTGCTGGTCCACGACGACGGTCACCAGACGGCCTGGCGTATCGGGGCGTGGGCGATCTTCGCGGTCGCGTCGGTCACCGATCGACTCGACGGCGAACTCGCCCGCAAGCGCGGCCTGGTCACCGAGTTCGGCAAGCTGGCCGACCCGATCGCGGACAAGGCGCTTGTCGGCACCGCGCTGGTCGGGCTGTCCGCGCTGGGCGATCTGCCCTGGTGGGTCACGGTCGTCATGCTTGGTCCGCGAGGTCGGCGTGACCGTGCTCAGGTTCTGGGTCATCCGCCACGGCGTCATCGCCGCCAGTCGCGGAGGCAAGATCAAGACGCTGCTGCAGGGCGTCGCGATCGGCCTTTACGTGCTCCCTCTGTCCGGCTGGCTGCACACCGTGGCAGCAGTTGTGATGGGCGCCGCGATCGCCATGGCGCTGATCACCGGCGCCGACTACGTGGGCCGGGCCATTCGGCTTCGGCGCGCCGATCGCGCCTCGGCCTGACTCTGGAGACAGGCGTGCCGGGCGTGCCCGCCCGTGGCGACGCATGATGGCGTGATGACCGAGTACGCAACCTCGCTCGCCCCGGTCCATGCCGACCTGCGCGAACTCGGCGCCACGGTGGCTGTCGCGGAGTCGCTCACGGGCGGGCTGCTGACTGCCGCGCTCACCGCAACCGCTGGGCGCCAGCAACACTGTTCGGGGCGGATTGGTCGTCTATGCCACCGACCTGAAAGCGACGATCGCGGGCGTGCCGGCCGATCTGCTCGCCGAGCGGGGGGCTGTCGATCCGGATGTGGCGCTGGCCCTCGCGCGCGGCGTGCGGACCCGGCTCGAGGCCACCTACGGCCTCGGCATCACCGGCGTGGCCGGTCCCGATCCGCAGGACGGCAAGCCGGTCGGCACCGTGTTCCTGGCAATTGCCGGGCCACAGGACGAGGTCGTCGCCGAGCGGACGTTCAGCGGCGACCGGGCGGCTATCCGAGATGCCGCCGTTGAGGCAGCTCTGGATGTCCTGAGACGGGAATGCAGAAACGCGATTACAGCGTTACGTTCGCTGTGAGCGGAGAACGTCAGTCAGACGAGAGGCTGTCGGTCCCGCCGGGTACGGTGATTTCATCCGGTGACCAACTCGCCGGACGAATCGGTGAAGGGGGTTTCGCACCATGGCAGTGCTACGACAAGTGGTAGGCGAGACCCTGCGCGGACTGCGTCTACGCCAGCGCCGGACGCTTCGCGAGGTGTCATCGAGCGCCCGGGTGAGCCTCGGGTACCTGTCCGAGGTCGAGCGTGGGCAGAAGGAGCCGTCCTCCGAACTGCTCGCCGCCATCTGCGGCGCGCTCGATGTCGAGCTGTCCGAGCTGTTCCGAGAAGTCACCGACACGTTGCGGCGCGAGGAGAAGGTCGCCGTGCGCCTGGGCAGCGTGTCCGGCGCCGAGCACGCCCGGATCCATCCGGCAACCGGCGAGACGCGCGGTCCGCAGGCGAGGGCACTCGGCCCGGTCGCGGCTTAACCGCAGGCAGGCTCGTCAGGTAGTCCGGGTAGCCGCTCAGTCCGGTAACGCCGTGGCGTTGCGCTGACATACAGGGCTCCGCGCGCCAACACGGCACGTTGCAACGGCGAGGGTAGCGTCGCATCCATGGGCTCGGATCCACTGTTCGACACGCTGTTTCGACCGACCGCACCGTCCCCGCAGGCAGCGTCTGCGGCTCCGGTGCGGGCGGCCGGCACGCGATCTCGAGCCGGCAATGCGATGAATCGCACGCGGTCCGCCCTGCTCGACGGCGCTCGTCAGGCCGTCGCCACCAGCGCAACGAAGATCACGATGGCGCAGGTCGCCACTGCCGCAGGCGTCGCCAAGGCGACGCTCTACAACCACTTCCGCACCCGCGAGGCCGTGCTGGCCGCACTGCTCGCCGACGAGGTCGGCCGGCTGATCGAGAACGGTGCCGACCGCCCGCTGGCCGACGCACTCGCCGATACCGCGGCAAAGCTGTCGGACAACCCGATGCTGCGCACGATAAGCCGGCTCGAACCGGCCAGGCTCGCGGCTGCTCGCGCAGGTCGACATGTCCGCCGAGGGCTGGCGTCGAGCGCGCGACGCGATCCGCGCCCTGCTCGATACGGCCGGCCGTGGCGGCTCGTCCACGGTCTTGCGCTGGCTGGCCTCCCACATCGTCACGCCGGCCACCCGGGCTGACATCGCGGCCGACGTCGAGATTCTGCTCACCGGGCTGCCTGATGCACGTCCCGCGGAGCAGGCAGTTCCGGCCTGACAGACTGGTAGGAATCCTCGCGTTGTGCAGACTGCGCAGTGCCCTGCCGATCGGAACTTGATAGCTGGCCCGCACGTCGAGACGATGAGAGCGCATGATGAGCGGATCGATTTACTGCGGAATACTCGGAGGCGGAGCACATGGCCAAGGCCAATCCGTTTGTGCGGGGTTGGAAGTATTTCTCGGCGTGGTTCGGCGCCAAGGTCGATGAGAAGGCCGACCCGAAGATCCAGATCCAGCAGGCGATTCAAGAGGCGCAGCGCCAGCACGAGGCGTTGACCCGGCAGGCCGCGAGCGTCATCGGCAACCAGCGCCAACTGGAGATGAAGCTCGACCGGCAGCTCGGCCAGATCGAGACGCTTCAGGCGCAGGCCCGCGAGGCCCTGTACTCGCCGACAAGGCGCGCAGTTCCGGTGATGCCCAGAAGGCCGCCGAGTTCGAGGAGACCGCGCAGGCGCTCGCGAACCAACTGGTGAGCGCCGAGCAGTCCGTACAGGACCTCAAGGGCCTGCACGACCAGTCACTGCAGGCCGCCCAGCAGGCCCGCCTGGCGGTCAAGAACGACGAGATGATGCTCGAGCAGAAGCTGGCCGAACGCACCAAGCTGCTCACCCAACTCGAGCAGGCCAAGATGCAGGAGTCGGTCTCCAAGTCGCTGCAGCAGATGAGCGAGATGGCCGCGCCGACCAACGTGCCCTCCTTGGAAGACGTGCGAGACAAGATCGAGCAGCGTTACGCGACAGCGCTCGGCCAGGCCGACCTCGCCCAGAACTCCGTCGCCGGGCGCACGATCGAGGTCCAGCGCGCGACGATCGACCTCAAGGGTGCCGCGCGGCTCGACGAGATCCGCGCGGCGCTCGACGCCGAATCCTCAGGCCAAGCGCCCGGCGCTATCACCGGGGGTGGCGCCACGCCCGCGATCGGCTCGCAACCCTCGCCGGCAGCAAACCCGGTGCCCGACGACGTGACGAAGTCACCCGAGCAGGCCTAGCCGAAATTCGCGCGCGCAGCACGTGACTCGCTCTGTTGCGCTGTTTCTCCGTTCCTCGCACGGCACTCGGCCGTGTTGTCGGCTGCGCTGACGGCGGCTGCAGTCATCGTTGCGTTCGACGTTGTGTGGTTCGGCTCGCCGGCTGGGCTGGTCGATCGTGCGGGCTCACTGCTGAAGCCGTGCGCGCGGCGGGCCTTCGAGCGCGTGACCGGAGTCCTGCTGATCGGGCTCGCGGCTCGTCTGGCCGCACAGGCTCGCTAGGCGCCGGTTTCGCTCTGGCAGCGTGGGCACCAGTACGTGCTGCGCTGACGCGGCGGCTCGCCCTGGTCGGCACGCCGGATGGGCGTGCGACATCGGCGGCAGGCGTTCCCGCCGCGCTGATAGACCCAGTGCTGCTGACCGCGCGCCATGAGGCCCGTGGTCGACTGCTCGGGATGGTCGCGGTTCGCGCGCAGCAGCCGCTGTGCGGTCGTGACCACCCGGCGCAGGTCGGCCACCTCGCCCACCGGCGTCCATGGATTGACCCGCTCGATGAACAGCGTCTCGGACTTGTACAGGTTGCCGATGCCAGCAAGGTTGCGTTGATCGAGCAGCGCGTCGCCGATGGTGCGCTCGGGCTGCTCGCCGAGCCGCCGGATCGCCTCGTCCGGATCCCAGTCCGCGCCGAGCAGGTCCGGGCCCAGATGTCCGATCAGTTGCTGCTCGTCGGCGGTCCGGACGATGCGCAGGTCGTGCACGCGATAGCCCGTGGCCAGCCACGTGTCGTTGCCGATCCGGGCGCGCACCATGTGCTCGGGCAGATGATTCGGACGGCGCCCGGCCGCCACGAGATACCACGATCCGTCCATGCGAAGGTGGCTGTGCAGGCTGAGCCCGCCGGCGAACCGCATCAGTACGTGCTTGCCCCGCGCCACCACGTCGCGCACCGTGTCGTCGGTGAGATCGCTCGTCGCCAGGTCGGGCACCCGCAGATCGAAGACCGTCACGATCCGCTCGCGCAGCGCATCGTTGAGTCGCTTGGCGGTCAGCCAGACCGTGTCACCCTCGGGCATCGGGCAATGGTGCTACTCGAAGCCGGCCAGGTAGGACACGGCGAGGTCGTCGTCGCCGTGGCCGAGTGCGGTTGCGCGGTCGAGGCGGGCCACCGCGGCCTGCGTCGCATCCATCCGGATGTGGTGGTCGGCCGCTGCCTCGAGGATCAGCCGGCCGTCCTTGGCCGCGTTGGCTGCGGAGAAGTTTGGCGAGAAGTCCTCGGCGAGTATCGCCGCGGACTTCGCCCGCAGGTAGGCGTTGTCCAAGGGGCCGCCGGAGACGAGGTCGAGGAACTGCTCCGGTTCGGCACCGAGGCAGCGCGCCAGTCCGAGAACCTCCGCGGTGCCCGTGACGAGCTGACAAGCACCCAGGTATTGGCCACGAGCTTGAGCCGGGTGGCCGCTGCTCCGGCCGGGTCGTCGGCCAGCCATACGGTGCGCGAGCCCACTGCGTCGAACACCGGATCGACGAGCGGGCGGACCTCCGGCGCGCCCGCGGCGAGCACGGTGAGGGCGCCCGCCTCGGCCGGTTGGCGAGTGCCGAGCACCGGGGCGTCGACGTAGGCCAGACCGTGTGCGGCGGCGAGCTCGACCAGCTCGGAAGTCGCCTTGACCCCGACGGTGCTCATCTGCGCCCACACTTGACCCGCGGCCAGGCCAGGTGCCGCCTCGGTGATGACCCCGGCCACGGTCGGGCCGTCGGTGAGGATGGTGACGATGACCTCGGCACCGCGCACGGCGTCGGCCGGCGTGGATGCCACGGTGGCGCCGGTGATCTGCTCGGCGCGAGCGGGCGTCCGGTTCCATGCCTGCACCACAAAGCCCTTGCCGATCAGGTTGCGGGCCATCGCCGCGCCCATGGTGCCGGTACCCAGCATTGCCACTGTCGTCATGGGTGCGACGTTCCTTTCGGATCCCGCCCGGAGTGCGAGCCCGGGTGCGGACGGCACGTTGTCACGACGCCGAAGCGGTTGCAAGGGCCACCTCTGCGCCGTAGCCCACCGAACATACCGAGCGGCTCGTCGGTCTCAATCAGAGTCCGGCGAGCGACTTTGGGCATACCGCGTTGGGTCATCCCCGCAGTCTGAGTCCGCGCGGCGTTGGCCGGAAGCCGGCAGCCGCGAGTGCCTCGCCCAGCGGCGACGTGACGACCGGCGCGCCGTCGGCCCGCTCGACCGAGAGCTTGCCCAGCGCGCCGTCGCGGACGGCCAGGGCCAGAGCGTCTGCGGCCGGTTGCAGCACATCGAGTTCGTCGGTGAATGAGAGCAGCGTGCGGCCACCACGCTCGACGTAGAGCACGCATCTGCCGTCGACCAGGACGGTGAGGGCACCGGCTTTGCGAGCCGGCTGGTGGCCCCGCTTGCCGTCATCGGCCGGCGGGCGCTCGGGCCACGGCAGCGCGGCCCCGTACGGGTTCGCCGGATCGGTGGCCGCGAGGACGAGCGCGGGCGAGGGATCGCGGTCGCGCGAGTACGACCGCAGCCGGTCGACCGCGCCGGGCAGTGCGAACTGCGCTGCGCCAAGTCCGGCCACGAAGTAACCCCGGCGCGTCCGCCCCGCCTCCTCGGCCGCCTTGAGCACGGGATACACCGCGGCGAATCCGCCCGGCACGCGCTCGGCCGTGACCGCCCCCCGCGTGACGACGCCGTGGCGATCGAGCAGCGCTTCGGCAGCAGCGAGGGCGCGCCGGGTCGGGTCGGCATCGCGAACCGGCAGGCGCGACCAGCGTCCAGCCATCGCCGGAGGGACGGTGCGGGCGGGCGTCGGAGGCGTGAGGCCTGCGTATCGGCCGTAGCGCGCGCGTGGAGTACGCGGCTTGCGCGCGTGCGCGGTACGCGTGCCGCTGCCGAGAAGTGTGCGGATCGGCGCGATCGTGTCATTGGTCAGCCAGCCGGCCCAGACCAGATCCCACACCGCAGCGACGATGTCGGTATCGGCAGCCGCTTCGCCGCTGCGATCGGCGAGGGCCCGGAAGAACAGCGCCTGGTCACCGTCGAGCGCGTCGAGCAGTGCGGCCGGTAGGTCTCCGGGGACATCGACGGGCTCGGGCAGCAGCAGGGTGGCCGCGTCGGCGGGGGCGAGGACGACCCATCCGTCGTTGCCGGCAAGCGCACCCGCCCCGGCCCACAGCACGTCGCCGGCCAGGGTCAGCTCGTCAAGCAGTGCGGGCGTGTAGCCGTCGACGCGGCTGGGCAGGACCAGCGACTCGAGCGCGCTCGCCGGCAGCGGCACGCCGGCGAGTTGCTCGACCGCGCGCAGCAGCCCGTCCGACCCACGGGCTCGGCGCCCGGTGATGCCTTGCCACGCCGGCAGAAAGTGGCCGAGATCCTCGGCCGGCACCGGCTCGACGTCTCTGCGCAGCACGGCCAGCGAGCGCCGCCGGATCATGCGCAGCACCTCGGCGTCGCACCACTCGTGTCCGGTGGCACCGGGGCGTGAACTCGCCCAGCACGATGCGCCCGGCCACCCGCAACCGCTCCAGGGCGGCGTTCGCGACGGAGATGCCCAGGCCCAGCCGGGCGGCCACGTCGTCGGGCCGGAAGGGTCCGTGCGTGCGCGCGTAGCGGGCCACCAGATCCCCGAGCGGATCACGCACCGGCTCGGTGAACGCCTCGGGTACCCCGACGGGCAGCGCCGTGCCCAAGCGCGTCGCGCACGCGTCCGGCGTCCTCGATCGCCAGCCACCGTTCGTCGCCGGCGAGCCGGACCCGGATCGCCCGGCGGTCTGGACTCGAGCTCGGCCAGGTCGTGCGGGGTGGCTCCGCGGGCCAGCGCCTCGTCGGTGGTGAGGTCGCCGACGCCGCGCAGCAGGTCGTGGACGGAGTCGACACCGCGCGCGTGGCGTTCCGGGGCGAGGCGCTGCAACTCGGCCGCCACGGCGATGATCGCATCGGCATCGAAGAGCTCGCGCAGTTCGGTCGAGCCGAGCAGTTCGGCGAGCAGCGTGCTGTCGAGCGACAGTGCCTGGGCCCGGCGCTCGGCGAGTGGTGCGTCGCCTTCGTAGAGGAACATGCCGACGTAGCCGAACAGCAGCGACCGGGCGAACGGCGAGGCCTCCGGCGTCTCGACCTCGACGAGGCGCACCCGGCGCGACGCGAGGTCGCGCATCAGCCCGGCGAGCCCGGCCACGTCGAACACGTCTTGCAGGCATTCGCGCATCGCCTCGAGGGTGACCGGGAACTCGCCGAAATCGCTGGCGACCTGCAGGAGTTGGTTGGCCGCGCTGGCGTTGCTGCCACAACGGAGTGCGCCGCTGCGGATCGCGTCGGGGGAGCAGCAGCGACCGCGCGGCGCACTCGCGGAACCGCGAGGCGAACACGGCCGATCCGCCCAGTTCCGCGGTAACCAGCGACTCGATCTCGTCGGCGTCGAACACCGCGACGTCGGCGCCCGGCGGGTCGGCATCGGTGTCGGGCAGGCGCAGCACGATGCCGTCGTCGCTGTGCATGGACTGCGACTTCGAGGCCGTGGCGCTCGCGCAGCCGGGCACTGATCGCCAGCGCCCACGGCGCGTTGACCGGCGCACCGAACGGCGAGTGCACGACGAGTCGCCAATCGCCGAGTTCGTCGCGGAACCGCTCGACCAGCACCGTGCGGTCGTCGGGCAGATGGCCGGTGGCGTCGCGCTGCTCGCTTGAGGTAGGCCAGCAGGTTGGCCGTGCCCCACGCGTCGAGTCCGGCCGCGCCCGCCCGGTCGGCGGCCTGCGCACTGTCCATTGTGGACACCTCGCGCATGAATGCCCCGAGCGCGCGGCCGAGCTCGACGGGACGCCCGGGGGCGTCGCCCTTCCAGAACGGCATTCGCCCGATCTCGCCCGGCGCCGGGCGTGACCAGCACGCGGTCGTGGGTGATGTCCTCGATCCGCCAGGACGACGAGCCGAGCAGGAACACGTCGCCCACGCGCGACTCGTAGACCATCTCCTCGTCGAGTTCGCCGACCCGGCGGCCCGGCCCGTCGGCGCCGGCCAGGAACACGCCGAACAGGCCGCGGTCGGGGATGGTGCCGCCGCTGGTGACGGCCAGGCGCTGGGCGCCGGGCCGCGCGGTGAGCTCGTCGGTGAGGCGGTCCCAGACCAGGCGCGGACGCAGTTCGGCGAACGCATCGGACGGATAGCGGCCGGCCAGCATGTCGAGCACTGCCTCGAGGGCGGAGCGGGGCAGACCGGCGAACGGCGCGGCCCGCCGGACGAGGTCAGCCACCTCGTCGACGGTGAGCGCGTCCATGGACACCATCGCGACGATCTGCTGGGCCAGCACGTCGAGCGGGATTGCGCGGGTAGCGCATCGCCTCGATCGCGCCGTCGCGCATCCGCTCGGCGACCACCGCGCACTCGACCAGATCGCCGCGGTACTTCGGGAAGATCACGCCGCGGGAGATGGCGCCCACCTGGTGGCCCGCCCGGCCGACCCGCTGCAGCCCGGAGGCCACCGAAGGCGGCGCCTCGACCTGCACGACCAGGTCGACCGCGCCCATGTCGATGCCGAGCTCGAGCGAGGACGTGGCGACGACTGCGGGCAGCCGCCCGGCCTTGAGCTCCTCCTCGACGAGTTGGCGCTGCTCGCGCGACACCGAGCCGTGGTGGGCCCGGGCGACGACGACCTCGCCGGCCGGCTGCCCGGACCCGGACTCGGCCATGACTTGCGGCTGGCGGTTTGGTCGCGGGCGCAGCCGCGATGCCCTGCCGCTCTGATTCCAGTTCGTTCAGCCGCGCGGTGAGCCGCTCGGCCAGCCGGCGCGAGTTGGCGAACACGATGGTGGACCGGTGCGCCTCGATCAGGTCCAGCACGCGTTCCTCGACATGCGGCCAGATCGACGTGCGCCGCTCGGCGCCCGGCGGCCGCGCCGGACAGGTCGCCGGTCGGCTCGCCCAGCGTCGACATGTCCTCGACCGGCACGACGACCTGCAGGTCGAACGTCTTCTGCGCCGGCGGCTGGACGACCGCGACCGGGCGGCCGCCGGCGAGGAACGTCGCGACCTCGTCGACCGGCCGCACGGTGGCCGAGAGCCCGACGCGTTGGGCTGGTGTGTCGAGCAGGGCATCGAGGCGTTCGAGTGACACGGCAAGGTGGGCGCCCCGCTTCGTCGCGCACACCGCGTGCACCTCGTCGACGATCACGGTGTCGACGCCGCGCAGTGCCTCGCGGGCACCGGACGTCAACAGCAGGAACAGCGACTCCGGTGTGGTGATCAGGATGTCGGCCGGCCGGCGGGCGAACAGGCGGCGCTCGTCGGCGGGTGTGTCGCCGGTGCGCATGGCGACGGTGATGTCGGGCTCGGGCAGGCCGAGCCGGGACGCTGCCTGCCGGATGCCGGTCAGCGGGGAGCGGAGGTTGCGCTCGATGTCCATGGCCAGCGCCTTGAGCGGGCTGACGTAGAGCACCCGGCAGCGGCGCAGCGGGTCGTCGGGCACGGGCAGCGCGGCCAGGCGGTCGAGCGAGGACAGGAACGCGGCGAGCGTCTTGCCCGAGCCGGTCGGCGCGACGACGAGGGTGTGCTCGCCGCGGGCGATGGCGTCCCAGGCCCCCGACTGCGCAGGGGTGGCCCCGCTGAACGCGCCGTCGAACCACGCCTGCGTGGCTGGCGAGAAGAGCGGCACCCGTCCAGTGTGCCCGCCGGGTCCGACAATCAGATCCGGGCGAGCCGGTCGGCCAGGCGTTCGCGGGCGGCCGGCCAGTCGTCGTCGGTCATGGCGTACTGGACGGTGTCGCGCCAGCTTCCGTCGGGCCGGATGCGGTGCTTGCGCAGGATGCCCTCCTTGACCGCGCCGAGCCGCTCGATGGCCGCCTGCGATCGGGCGTTGCTGACGTCGGTGTGCCACACGACCCGCGCTGCCCCGAGCGTGTCGAACGCGTGGCCCATCATGAGCAGCTTGGACTCGGTGTTGTGGCCGGTGCGCCACCACCGCCGGCCGAGCCAGGTGTGCCCGATGGCGATGGTGCGCAGTCCCGGGATCACCTCGTAGAAGGACGTCGTGCCCGCGAACTCACCGGTATCCATGTCGATCTGGGCGTACGGGAGGCGCTCGCCGGTGGCCCGCGCAGCCAGCGCGGCGACGACCTGATCGCGCGCCGCGTCCTCAGTGACCGGGACTCGGATGGTCAGCCATTGGAATACCTCCTCGCCCTCCTTCGACGCGGCCGCGAAGTAGCCGGATGCATGCTCGAGCGTCAGCGGTTCGAGCCGAATCATCTGGCCGGAGAGGACGGGCAGCGCGTACCAGAGCGCCGGGTTGTCGGCGGGTGTCGCAGGCATGTAGGTCATCGTGCCAACGTGTTCGTCGGCCGGCCAAGGCCACTCCTAGAGTGGTGGACATGCGCCTGACTGATTTCTGGAGCCGGATGGAGCAGCGCTTCGGTGCGTCCTACGCGCGCAGCGTCGCCGCCGATCACCGGCTCACGACACTTGGGGCGACGGTCGATGAGGCAATCGCCGCCGGGGTGGAGACGCGCGACATCTGGCGAGCCGTCTGCGCCGAGTTCGACGTGCCCGCCCATCTGCGCTGACTGCGCGGCGGTCTCCCGGCCCGTGGGTTGGCAGGCACTTTTGTCGGCGTGTCGGGCGACTGCTTCGAACGCGTGTTCGTTTAGGCTGTGGATCGTCGGACTGCCGTCCACAACTTCGTTCAGCATGGCGGATTTGTCGGTGCCCGGCTCTAGCGTCTCGCCTGACACGAATCACGAACACCCAGTGAACCCAGTGAAGAGGTGGCCTAATGGCAGCAGGTTTCGATCGCGACAAGGCACTCGACGTCGCCCTGACGCAGATCGACAAGCAATTCGGCAAGGGATCGGTGATGCGCCTCGGCGAACGCGCCGCCGCGCCGATGGAAGTGATCCCGACCGGGTCGATCGCGCTCGATGTCGCGCTCGGAATCGGTGGCCTGCCGCGTGGGCGGGTGGTGGAGATATACGGCCCGGAGAGTTCGGGTAAGACGACGGTGGCCCTGCATGCGGTCGCCAATGCCCAGGCCGCCGGCGGCGTCGCCGCATTCATCGACGCCGAGCACGCGCTCGACCCGGACTATGCCCGGGCGCTCGGCGTCGACACCGACGCCCTGCTGGTCAGCCAGCCCGACACCGGCGAGCAGGCACTCGAGATCGCCGACATGCTGATCCGCTCGGGCGCCCTTGACGTCATCGTCATCGACTCGGTGGCCGCATTGGTGCCTCGAGCCGAAATCGAAGGCGAGATGGGCGACAGCCACGTCGGCCTGCAGGCCAGGCTGATGAGTCAGGCGCTGCGCAAGATCGCCGGCGCGCTCAACAACTCCGGCACCACGGCGATCTTCATCAACCAGCTCCGGGAGAAGATCGGCGTCATGTTCGGCTCGCCGGAGACGACCACCGGCGGCAAGGCGCTCAAGTTCTACGCCTCGATCCGGCTTGACGTGCGCCGTATCGAGACGCTCAAGGACGGCGGGGACGCTGTCGGCAACCGCACCCGGGTGAAGGTCGTCAAGAACAAGGTGGCGCCGCCGTTCAAGCAGGCGGAGTTCGACATCGTCTACGGCCAGGGCATCAGCCGCGAAGGTTCGCTCATCGACGTCGGCGTCGAGCAGGGGCTGATCAAGAAGTCAGGCGCCTGGTACACCTACGAAACCGACCAACTCGGTCAGGGCAAGGAGAACGTCCGCGGCTTCCTGCGCGACAACCCCGACCTCGCCGACGAGATCGAGAAGCGGATCAAGGAGAAGCTCGGCGTGGGGCCGCAGGTAGATGCCGCGGACGGGTCGGTCGAGCCGCTGCCGGCACCGGTCGATTTCTAGGCGTTGACCCTTGGCGGACACCGGCTCCGAACCGTTCGAATCGGTCGAATCAGATGAGCAGGACGCGCCGGGCGACCCGGAGTCGGTCGCCCGCGCGATCTGCCTGCAGCAACTCACCCAGCGGGCGCGTTCGCGGGCTGAACTCGCCACCGTGTTGCGCCGCCGGGGCGTCCCGGACGAGGCTGCCCGCGTGGTGCTCGACCGGTTCGTCGAGGTCGGGCTCATCGACGACGAGTCGCTGGCCCAGAGCCTGGCGCTGGCCCAGCACACCGAACGCGGCCTGTCCGGACGCGCCGTGGCGGTCAAACTGCGGCAGCGGGGGCTGCCCGACCAGGCCGTCGAGTCCGCTCTCGAGCTCATCGACAGTGACAGCGAGCGCGAGGCAGCGCGCCGGTTGGTCGCGCGCAAGTTGCCGAGCCTTCGCGGGCTGCCCGAGCTGACTCAGACGCGGCGTCTCGTCGGCCTGCTGGCGCGCCGTGGCTACTCGCCCTCGATGGCCATGGCCGTCGTCCGAGAGGCGCTCGGCAGCGCGGCAGCCGGGCTACCTGACGGCGATCTAGCCGCTGAGTGACCACTCGATGAACTGCGTTCGGCGCGCCGCTCACCGCGGGCTTACTTGACCTGCCGGGATCCCGTTCATAGCCTCGGGGGTATCAGGAGCACGCACGGGCTCGTCAGGGACGAGCCACACATAGGCCCCGACCGTCCGACAGAAAGGATTTACCGCCAGCCTCGGTGACGGACCGCCGTGATTTCGCGGCGACCTCAACGGCGCGGCGCCGCGGTGCAGCCGCTGGCCGAGGTCGAGTGTGTTTGCGTTCTCTGCGTTCTCCTGATGCCCGGCTATACGCGTGGCAGAGGAGGCGGCGATGCAAGGGGTTCTGTACGCGGCGGTCGGTGCGGCGTTCCTCCTCGGGGTGTTCTTCGTCGACTCCTACCGCCGGCGTGGGTCGATGGGGCGGGGCCATCATGCGGCGAACGGTGCCCGCACCGGCGAGTCCGGATCCGCGGCCCTCGCCGAGACTGACGGGTACGCGGAGTCCGCCCGTCGGGTCGCTGAGGCCGAAGCGGCATCGATCCGGCAACTCGCGCAGACCGAGGCCGACGCGCACCGCCGCGCCGCCGAGTCAGAGGCCGATGCGCTGCGCCGGGCGGCCCAGTCCGACGCGGCCAGCGCCACGACCGCGGCCCAGGGCATTCGCGACAAGGCGCAAGCCGACGCAGCCGCCACACTCGCACAGGCGCAGCACAATGCCGAGGCGCTCGCGGCTCGGCTGACCGACGGACTGCGCACGACCGAGCGCGAGCTCGCGGCGCAGGCGGCCCGCCTGGACGAGACGCAGAGCAAGCTGGACGCCCAGTCCGAGCGGCTCGAGACGGAGGCAGGCGAGCTCGACCGATCGCTTCGCCAACTCGCCGATCGGCAGAACGAACTGGAGCTACTCGACGCCCGGCTGGCCGAGCGGGCAGCAGAGCTCGATCTGAAACTCGCCGAGCAGAGCCGCGAACTCGAACGTGTCGCCGGATTGACGGCCGAGCAGGCCAAGGCCGAGTTGCTCAGTGCGGTCGAGGCGACGGCGCGACGCGATGCGGCCGTGCTGGTACGCGGCATCGAGAGCGAGGCGCGCGCCGAGGGCACCGAGCGAGCTCGGGCCATCGTCGTCGAGGCGGTCGAGCGGGTCGCGAGTGAGCAAACGACCGAGACGGTCGTCAGCGTGCTGCACCTACCTGGCGATGAGATGAAGGGCCGCATCATCGGCCGCGAGGGCCGCAACATCCGCGCGTTCGAATCGGTCACCGGTGTCAACGTGATCATCGACGACACACCTGAGGCGGTGCTGCTGTCCTGCTTTGATCCGGTACGGCGCGAGGTGGGCCGGCTGACGCTGGAGAAGCTGATCCTCGACGGGCGCATCCATCCCCATCGCATCGAGGACGTGTACGAGGCGAGCAAGGTCGAGGTCGACGAACTGTGCCTGCGCGCCGCGCGCGACTCGCTGGCCGAGGTCGGCATATCCGACCTCGACGAGCGCCTGCTGCCGATCCTCGGCCGGCTGAAGTACCGGACCAGCTACGGCCAGAACGTCCTCGGCCACCTGATCGAGACCGCGCACATCGCGGGCGTCATGGCCGGCGAACTCGGCCTGGAGCCGACCCTGATCAAGCGCTGCGCATTCCTGCACGACATCGGCAAGGCGCTCACCCACGAGGTCGAGGGCAGCCACGCGATCGTCGGAGCCGACCTGCTGCGCAAGTACGGCGAGGGCGAGGCAGTCGCGCACGCCGTCGAGGCCCACCACAACGAAGTCCAGCCGCGCACCATCGAGGCGGTGCTGACCCAGGCCTCTGATACCTGCTCGGCCGCCCGGCCCGGCGCCCGGCGCGAGTCGCTCGAGACCTACGTCAAGCGCCTTGCCCGGATCGAGGAGATCGCCGGCGCGAAGGCGGGTGTGGAGAAGGTCTTCGCGATGCAGTCCGGCCGCGAGGTGCGCGTGATGGTCCAGCCCTCCGAGGTCGACGACCTGGCCGCACAGGTCATCGCGCGCGAGATCGCCAAGCAGATCGAGGACGAGCTCACCTATCCGGGCCAGATCCGGGTCACCGTCGTGCGCGAATCGCGGGCCACCGAGGTCGCCCACTGAGGCGTCTGCCGCATTCGCTCCCGTGCAAGGGCGCTCTCACTCACGAGGCGCACAGCCCGTCCAGGTCGTCGGCGGATCGAGGCTGCGCCGCTCGTGATCGGGATGGCCATGGTGAGCTCGTCAGGCGAACGATGCTGCGCTGCGCTGGGCGAGGGCCGCGCCCGCGCCGGGCCGTGACCCGACGCGGGCTTTCCGGGCAGTCGTCGACGCGACGGTAATCAGACGTCTCGGACGGGCTCGTAGGTGAGGAAGGCGAGGCCGTCACCGATGGTCCGGGTGTCGACGAGGCGCAGGGGCTTCTTGTCGCTGGTCTCGCCGAAGAGGCGCTCGCCGGCCCCGAGCACGACCGGGAAGACGAACAGCCGCAGCTCGTCGACGAGGTCGTGCTCGATCAGCGTGCGCCCGAGCTGGTAGCTGGCGTAGACGACGATGTCCCCGTCCAGCTCCTGCTTCAGCTTCGCGACCTCGTCCACCACGTCGCCCTTCAGGACCGTCGCGTTGCTCCAGCGGGGATGCTTCGAGGGTCGAGGACACGACGTACTTGGGCAGGCTGTTCAACCTGTCCGCCCACTCGCCGTCCGGGACGCCCACCGCGCGGCGAACCACTCGTCGCTTCGCCGACCCAGCAGCAGGGCCTCGGTGCGCAGCGCCTCGTCGAGCGAGACCTTCGCCCACGCTTCGAGGTCCTTGCCCCCGAACTGGCCGAACCAGCCGCCCAGCCTGAAGCCCTCCTTACCGTCCGGGTCCTGGACCACTCCGTCGAGCGAGACGTTCGTGCTGATCACGATCTTTCCCATTGTCGGTTCTCCCTTCGTTGGTGTTGTCAGCTGCCACTGATGTAGACACCGCGACGTCGAGAAAGGGGCGCCCGCCAACCGCCCCGTTCGCCCCTTGGCCGGTGTCCATACAGGAAGTGCGACAAGATGCGGGAAGAGGGTGACCCGACGGTGGGGGAAGTGGCAGCCGACTTGATCTCACGGGCGCGGGCCGGGGACGGCGACGCGTTCCGGGAGCTGACCGAGCCGCACCGCCGGGAGCTGCAGGTGCACTGCTACCGGATGCTCGGATCGTTCCAGGACGCCGAGGACGCCCTGCAAGACACGCTGCTGGCCGCCTGGCAGGGCTTCGGAGGGTTCGAGGGACGCGCCTCGCTCCGCACCTGGCTCTACCGGATCGCCACCAACCGGTGCCTCAACGCGCGTCGGTCGGCCAGCCGACGCCCGGCCAAGGAGTGGGACGTGCCCAATGTTGAACCGCCCGAGCCGACCCGGCTCGGCGAAGTCGTCTGGCTCGAGCCATATCCCGACGCCCTCCTCGAGGGTGCCATCGACGCGCCGCTCGGCCCGGAAGCCCGCTACGAGCAGACCGAATCCATCTCCCTGGCCTTCGTGACCGCCCTTCAGGTCCTGCCGCCTCGCCAGCTCGCCGTGCTCATCTTGCGCGACGTCCTCGGATTCCACGCCGACGAGGTGGCCGACATGCTCGACTCGACCGTCGACTCGGTCAAGAGCGCCCTCAAACGGGCGCGCGCCAGCCTGCAGCAGCCGACGGCCGCGACCGACGACCGCGAACCGCCGCCCGCCGTCCGACTCACCGTCCGAGGATGCGATCGTGGCGAAGTTCGTCCGCGCGTGGGAGTCCGCCGATCTCGACGCGCTGGTGGCCCTGCTGACCGACGACGTCTTCATGTCGATGCCACCGATGCCCTTCGAATACGAGGGCCGAGACGTCGTGGCCCGCTTCTGCGCCAGCATCTTCGGCGCGGGCCGCAGGTTCGACCTCGTCCCGACGCGAGCCAACGGTCAGCCGGCGTTCGGCGCCTACCTGCGCGCCCCCAACGGCATCAGCCACGGGACCGGCCTCTACGTCCTCACCCTCACCGGCGACCGGATCTGCGCCATGACCCGCTTCGACAACAGCGTGCTCCCATCGTTCGGGCTACCGCGATCGCTCCCGAGCCGATAGCCACTGTCGCGGCCGTGGATGGGCGCGACCCGAAGCGGGCAACGGCCAATTAGTCCCACACCAGCGACTGGGCCATTACTTCGTTGCCGGCTGCGATGACCGTGCCGGGCGGCAGTTCGGCGAGGGCATCGGCGCGGGCCGTGCTCGCCAACTGGTGCGAGCCCTGGCCGCCCACCGGCCGCACGTGCAGGCGCCCGTCGTCGGCGAATTGCGAGCTCACCCGCAGGTAGGTCGTCCGCCCGTCGGCCGCCGATCCGCGCAAGGGCGTATCCGCAATGGCGCGGATGCGGGGCCGGTGCAGAGATGAGTGACCCATCATCGAGCGCAGCGCCGGGCGGGCCAGCAACTCGAAGCTCACCAGCGACGACACCGGGTTACCGGGCAGGCCGAAGACCGGCACGCCCCCGGACGGGCCGTCGAGAACCGCGTAGGCGAAGGGCTTGGCCGGCCGGATCTGCACCTGCATCCAGTGCAGCCGCCCGAGCAGGGCGAGCGCGGCCTTGACCGGGTCGGCGTCGCCCATCGACACGCCGCCGGTCGTCACGATCGCATCGCAGGTGGCTGCAGCGTCGAGCAGCCGTTTGGCCAGGGCGTCGGCGTCGTCGCCGGCCACCCCGAGATCGACCGGCAGACAGCCGGCCTGCTCGATGCACGCGGTCAGCAACGCGCCGTTCGATTCGTAGATCTCGCCCTGTTCCAACGGGCGATCGCTGGTGACCAGTTCGTCGCCGGTGACGAGCAGCCCGACCCGAAGCCGCGGGTAGGCGCGCACCGTCCGCACACCCACGCTGGCCAGCACGCCCAGATGGGCCGGCCGCAGCACAGTTCCCGCGGCGGCCACGACATCGCCGACGTTGACGTCGCTGCCGATTCGCCGGATGCCGTCCTCGGGAGTGACCGCGACGCGCACCGCGACGGTGTCGCCGGGGGCCGCCGCCGGTGCATCACGTTCGGCTGAGGTGTCCTCCACCATCACAACGGCATCCGCGGCGGCCGGAAGCGCGGCGCCGGTCATCACCTTCCACGCCTGGCCGGTGCCTACGGGCCGATCGGCCACCGACCCGGCCAGCACCGAGCCGAGAACGGACAGTTCGACCGGGGATTCGGCCGTCGCCGACGACACGTCTTGCGACCGGACGGCGAACCCGTCGACGGCGCTGTTGTGAAACGGCGGCACCGGCTGGCGGGCGGCGACGTCGGCCGCGACCACGCAACCGCACGCCTGGCCGATCGGGAGGTCGACCGCCGGGACGCGCGCGCAGGCGGCCACGAGCTCGTGCTGGGCTTCGGCGAGAGGGATCATGGCTCCTCCGTCAGCCGCCGATCGCACTCATCGAACGCAGCGGCTGGACGAAGCCCGCGGCGTTGACCGTGTGCCCGGCGCCCTTGCCCCACATGGCGATCCGCCACATGTCGGCCAGCTGATCGTCGTCCGCGCCGGCTCGCAGCATGTCGCGCAGGTTCGTCTCGTGCTGGGCGAACAGGCACGTGCGCACCTGACCGTCGGCCGTGAGCCGGGTGCGGTTGCAGGTCGAGCAGAACGAGCGGGTGACCGAGGCGATGATGCCCACGGTCGCCGGTCCGCCGTCGACGAGCCAGCGCTCGGCCGGCGCGCTGCCGCGCGGGCCGCCGACCGGAGTCAGGTCGAATCGTTGCCCGAGCTGATCGAGGATCTCCGCCGCGGTGATCATGTGCTCGCGCCGCCAGATGTGGTCGGCATCGAGGGGCATCTGCTCGATGAAACGCAGTTCGAAGCCGTGCTCGAGGCAGTAACTCAGCAGCGACGCGGCCTCGTCGTCGTTGACTCCGCGCATCAGCACGGTGTTGACCTTGACCGGGTGCAGACCCGCGCGTCGGGCCGCGTGCAGTCCGCGCAGCACGTCGTCGAGCCGGTCGCGGCGGGTCAGTTCGCGGAAGCGGTCGGCGCGCAGCGTGTCGAGCGAGACGTTGATGCGGCGCAGTCCGCTGGCGGCGAGCGCATCCGCCCGCTTTTCCAGGCCGATGCCGTTGGTGGTCAGCGACACGCTCGGGCGCGGCTGCAACGCCGTCGTCCTCGCGAGAATCCGTTCGAGACCCGGCCGCAGCATCGGCTCCCCGCCGGTGAACCGAATCTCGGTGACGCCGAGGTGTTCGATCGCGATGCCGACCAGTCGCACCACCTCGTCGTCGGTGAGCACCTCACGTCGGGGCAGCCACGCCATGCCCTCGGCCGGCATGCAGTACGTACAGCGCAGATTGCACCGGTCGGTGAGCGATACCCGAAGATCGGTGGCCACGCGGCCGAACGTGTCGACGAGCCGGGGCTCGGGCATGTCGAGGCGCTGCGTGGGCGGCGCCGCTGCGATGGTCACTGCGACCGGTCCGGCACCGCTCATCGATGGATGGCCAGTTCGGTCTCGGTCAGGCGGCGTCCTGAGCCGCCCCACTGGTGGGCGATGATCTCCGCGGCGATCGCGACGGCTGTCTCCTCCGGGGTACGGGCGCCGAGGTCGAGGCCGATCGGCGAGGACAGCCGCTTGAGCGCTGCCTCGCCGACGCCGACCTCGCGCAGTCGTTGCAGCCGATCCTCATGCGTGCGGCGGCTGCCCATCGCGCCGATGTATCCGGCCGGTGTCTGCAGCGCGCGTTCGAGCAACGGCACGTCGAACTTCGGGTCATGGGTGAGTACACAGATCACGGTTTGCTCGTCCACCTCAATCTCGGCCAGGTATTTGTGCGGCCACTTCACGACGAGTTCGTCCACCTCGGGGAACCGCTTCGCCGTGGCGAACACGGGCCGGGCGTCACAGACCGTCACGTGATAGCCGAGGAACTTCCCGATCCGGGCCACCGCGACGGCGAAGTCGATGGCGCCGAACACGAGCATGCGCGGCGGCGGAGCGAAGGACTGGACGAAGACGCTCATGTCCTCCATGCGTTGCTCGCCGTTAGGCCCCAATCGGATCACGCCGGTGCTGCCGTGGCGCAGCATGCCCTGCGCCTGTTCGGTCACTGCGACGTCCAAGCCGGTCGCGCCGAGACTGCCGGCTGCCCGGTCGGGCCACACGATCAGGTGGCCACCGATCGCAGCCGTGCCCGCGACGACGGAGGCGACCGCGACCGGCCGGCCCTGCTCGATCGCTTCGAGCACTTCGCCGAGTTCCGGATAGCGCTCGGCGTCCATCGACTGGACGAAGACGTCGATGATCCCGCCGCAGGTCAGCCCGACCTCGATGGCATCGCCGTCACTGACGCCGTACCTCTCCAGCCGTGCCTCGCCGGTTTCGAGAACCTCGCGGGCCACCTCGTACACCGCGCCCTCGACGCATCCGCCGGAGACACTGCCGACAACCTCACCGTTCTCGGACACGGCCATCGCAGCGCCCGGCTGCCGGGGCGCCGACTTCCACGTCCGCACGACCGTCGCGACGGCAAATCGGACGCCTTCGGCCCGCCACGCCGCAATGCCGTCGACGATGTCGCGCATCGTGCCTCCTTCGCTCGAGCGTGCCGCCGAGGGTACGTACGGGACCCGTCGAACGGCTCCTATAGCACCATAACCAGCATGTAGATCATCGTGGTGCTCATGGCGAGTTGGCACCCGTTGGTCACGGCCGGAATGTGGTGCCCGGAGGCGGTTGCGCGCCGCAGTTGCGCCGCATTCAGCGCCGCGACCCCGCACATCACAATCATCAGTGGAACGGCGAGAAATGACCACTGCGCAGTACCGGACGAGCCGTTCAGGCCGGGCATCGCGCCGGGCGCCATCTGCATGCCGGGCATTGCCGTGCTGTCGGCGCTGGCGGGTCCGGCGCTGGAGAGGACCAGGAGGACGTAGACCATCGCGCCGCAGGCGAGCGCATGGGGCAGATGCCGCGTGAGCGCCCTCGCGCCGTCGAACACGAACGTCTGCATGCTGCGCCAGGTGAACCAGACGGTCGGCACGGCGAACGCCAGGGCCCAGCCGAGGCTCGACCGGGCGCTCAGCGTGGCGACGAGCATCAGTGCCATCGCCACACCCATGGCCAGATGGGTCAGGTCGATGTCGGGATGGGTCGACCGACGCCGTAACCGAGCGAGCCGGGCCGCGTGGAAGAGCGCCACCGCGATCATCACCGCAGCGAGCGCCTCGCTCAGCCAGGCCGGTCCCGACACCGACCGCTCCTCTCCCGGACGTCGCGCGACGACTCGGCTCGAGACTGGGCGGTCTGCGCAACCCTCCGTGAGCGCAGCATGCGCAGCGCCGCGGACCCGTGTCAACGGCCACCTAAGTGATCGCTTAACCAGGCAGAGTGGCCGATCTGCCGGGACGAGCCACGGGGGCGGCGACTCGAGGCGTCCGGCGAAGCGCCCGACCTAAGCAACCACTTAGGTCGGCGTTGACAACGCTCCGTAGGCAGTGCCAATACTTCCGACAACCACGACGGGCACCACGAGCAGAGGGGTGCGGTATGCAGGTTCCGGCACCGTTCGAGTACGAGCGCGCCGCAAGTGTCGATCAAGCGATCGGGTTGCTCGAGCGGCTCGGTAGTTCGGCGCGGCTGGTTGCAGGCGGGCACAGCCTGCTCCCGATGATGAAGCTGCGCCTGGCGAACCTCGAGTACCTGATCGACATCAACGACCTGCACGGCGAACTCGGCTATGTCCGGGTGGAGCCGTCGCAGATCCGGATCGGGGCGATGACCCGACATCGGGAGTTGCTCGAATCCGACGCCCTGGCCGAGGCGTTCCCGATCTTCCGGGACGCCGAGCGGGTCATCGCCGATCCGGTCGTGCGCAACCGCGGGACGATCGGCGGCTCGCTGTGCCAGGCGGATCCGTCCGAGGACCTGTCCGCCGTATGCACCACTCTGGACGCGCATTGCGTGATCCGCGGCAGCAGCGGTGAGCGCGTCGTCTCGATGGGGGAGTTCTACCGCGGTCCGTACGAGACGGCGGTCGGCGACGGCGAGATGCTGATCGAGATCCGGCTGCCGATCCGGCCGGGCGGTTCGAGTGCCTATGAGAAGGTCGAGCGCCGGGCGGGCGACTGGGCGGTCGTCTCGTGCGGCGCGGCCGTCTGGCTCAGCGACGGCGTCATCTCCGACGCCCGGGTCGGACTCGCGGCGGTCGGCCCGAACACGACGGGAATCCCGGCCATCTCCGAGGCGATGCGCGGCAACGCGCCGTCCGAGGAGCTCTACGAGCGAGCGGGTTCCATCGCCGCCGAGAGCTGTTCCCCGGTCACCGACATGCGCGGGACCACCGAGTACAAGCGCCACCTGGCCGACGAACTGACCCGGCGGGCGCTGCGCCGGGCGGTCGCCCGCATCAACGGACAAGGAGTCTGAGCATGCAGGTTTCGATGACGGTCAACGGTGACGAGGTCACCCGCGAGATCGAGGGCCGGCTGCTGCTGGTGCATTTCCTGCGTGATCATCTCGGCCTCACCGGTACGCACTGGGGTTGCGACACGAGCAACTGCGGCACCTGCGTCGTATGGCTCGACGGCGAGCCGGTGAAGTCGTGCACCGTCCTGGCGGCGATGGCCGGCGGCCACGAGGTACGCACGGTCGAAGGTCTCGAGCAGAACGGCGAACTCGATCCGATCCAGCAAGGCTTCATGCAGTGTCACGGCCTGCAGTGCGGCTTCTGCACGCCGGGGATGTTGATGACCGGCCGGGCCTTGCTCGACCGCAACCCCGATCCGTCCGAGCAGGAGATCCGCGAAGCCATCTCCGGCCAGATCTGCCGGTGCACCGGATACGCCACGATCGTGCGCTCGATCCGGTGGGCCGCCGCGCATGAAGCCGCAGAGGCGGCTGCACCGGCCGAGCCCGTCGGGAGTACCTCATGACCGCCATCGAGGAACGGCCCGCTGAGACATTCGCCGACAACGACCAGAAGCCGCTCGGCCACGGCCGCATGCTGCGCAAGGAGGATCCGCGCTTCATCCGCGGCAAGGGCCACTACTGCGACGACATCCAGCTGACCGGCATGTTGCACCTGGCGATCCTGCGCTCGCCGGTCGCCCACGCCCGCATCGTCAGCATCGACACGAGCGCAGCCGAGGCGTACCCGAAGGTCAAGCTCGTCGTGACGGGGGCGATGCTCGCCGAGAAGGGTCTGGCCTGGATGCCGACCCTCTCCAACGACGTGCAGGCGGTGCTCGCCACCGACAAGGTGCGCTTCCAGCACCAGGAAGTCGCGTTCGTGGTGGCCGAGGACCGCTACGCGGCGCGTGACGCACTGGAGTTGATCGAGGTCGAGTACGACGTGCTCGAACCGGTCGTCAACGCCCGCAAGGCACTCGATCCGGATGCGCCGGTGATCCGCGACGACCTGGAAGGCAAGAAGGACAACCACGTCTTCGACTGGGAGACCGGCGACGCCGCCGCCACCGAGGCGGTGTTCGCGAAGGCTGACGTCGTCGTCTCCCAGGACATCGTCTACCCGCGCGTGCATCCGGCGCCGATGGAGACCTGCGGCTGCGTCGCCGACTACGACCGCATCGACGGCAAGTTGACGCTGTGGACGACGAGCCAGGCACCGCACGCGCACCGCACCCTGTACGCGATCGTCGCCGGGCTGCCCGAGCACAAGATCCGCGTCATCGCGCCGGACATCGGCGGCGGCTTCGGCAACAAGGTGCCGATCTACCCGGGCTACGTGCACGCCATCGTGGCCTCGCTGCTCACCGGCAAGCCGGTGAAGTGGATGGAGGACCGTTCGGAGAATCTCGTCAGCACCGGATTCGCCCGCGACTACATCATGCGCGGCGAGATCGCGGCGACCCGCGAGGGCAAGATCCTGGCGATCCGCACGAACGTGCTCGCCGACCACGGTGCGTTCAACGGCACGGCGGCGCCGGTCAAGTACCCGGCCGGCTTCTTCGGCGTGTTCACCGGCAGCTATGACCTCGAAGCGGCCTACTGCAAGATGACCGCCGTCTACACGAACAAGGCGCCTGGCGGCGTGGCGTACGCCTGCTCGTTCCGGATCACCGAGGCCGTCTACCTCGTCGAGCGCATCGTCGACTGCCTGGCCGACGAACTCGGCATGGACCCCACCGAACTGCGCCTGCAGAACTTCATCAGGCCCGACCAGTTCCCGTACACGACGCAGACCGGCTGGGTGTACGACTCGGGCGACTACGAGCCCGCGATGCGCAAGGCGATGGAGATGGCCGGCTACTCCGAACTGCGCCGCGAACAGGCCGAGAAACGGGCCCGCGGTGAGCTGATGGGCATCGGCGTCGCGTTCTTCACCGAGGCGGTCGGCGCCGGTCCGCGCAAGGACATGGACATCCTCGGGCTGGGCATGGCCGACGGCTGCGAGTTGCGCGTGCACCCGACCGGCAAGGCGGTTGTGCGCGTGTCCTGCATGAGCCAGGGCCAGGGCCACGAGACGACGTTCGCGCAGATCGTCGCCGAGGAGATCGGCATTCCACCCGCCGACATCCAGGTGGTCAACGGCGACACCGACCAGACTCCGTTCGGCCTCGGCACCTACGGCAGCCGCTCCACGCCGGTGTCGGGTGCGGCGGCCGCGCTGGTTGCCCGCAAGGTGCGCGACAAGGCGCGGATCATCGCTTCCGGGATGCTCGAGGTGTCGGTCGCCGATCTGGACTGGGACAAGGGCTCCTTCCACGTCAAGGGCGACCCGACCAAGTCGGTGACCATCCAGGACATCGCGATGCGGGCGCACGGCGCGGGTGACCTGCCCGACGGCATCGAGGGTGGGCTCGAGGCCCAGATCTGCTACAACCCGTCGAACCTCACTTATCCGTTCGGCGCCTACATCTGCGTCGTCGACGTCGATCCCGGCACGGCCGAGGTCAAGGTGCGCCGCTTCATCGCGGTCGACGACTGCGGCACCCGGATCAACGAGATGATCATCGAGGGCCAGGTACACGGCGGGCTCACCGACGGCGTCGGTATGGCGCTGATGGAGATCATCGCCTTCGACGAGGACGGCAACTGCCTGGGCGGATCGCTGATGGATTACCTCATCCCGACCGCGCTGGAGGTGCCGGACTGGGAGACCGGGCATACCGTGACGCCATCGCCGCATCACCCGATCGGCGCGAAGGGAATCGGCGAGTCGGCGACGGTCGGATCGCCGCCGGCGATCGTGAACGCGGTGATGGACGCGCTCAAGCCGTTCGGGGTGCGCCACGCCGACATGCCGCTGACGCCGTCACGGGTATGGGAGGCGATGCGCGGAAACGCGACACCGCCGATCTGATTGGGGAGCACGTGGTTCATCGCATGACGGCTCGGGTTTCCGAGTTGGTGAGCGGCCGGGTGCCGTTCGTGCACGCCACGGTCGTGCGCGCGCAGTTCCCCACGTCCGCGCGCCCGGGCGACGACGCGATCGTCCTGGCCGACGGTTCGATCGAGGGATTCGTCGGTGGCCAGTGCGCCGAAGGCTCCGTCCGGGTCGCCGCACTGGCCGCACTGCGCGACGGCGAGAGCACGCTGCTGCGCGTGCTGCCCGAGGGCGACACGACATTCCCGGCGTCGCCGGGTGCGAGCGTCGTGGTGAACCCGTGCCTGTCCGGCGGGGCGCTCGAGATCTTCCTCGAGCCCCTGCTGCCCCCGCCGCTGCTGTTCGTGGTGGGCACCATGCCGATCGCCGACGCGATCTGCGCGATGGCCGAGACGCTCGGCTTCGCGGTCACTCGCGCCGAGGCGGGCGCATCGACCCGACGGGGCCACCGCGGTGATCGTGTCGAGCCACGGTCGCGACGAGATCGCGCAGCTGCGGGCCGCCCTCGACGCCGGGGTCGGGTTCATCGGGCTGGTCGCCAGCCGCCGCCGGGGCGAGGCGGTGCTGGCCGAGCTGGGGCTGACCGATGCCGAGCGCGCCCGCGTGCACACGCCGGTCGGCATCCACATCGGTGCGCGGACGGCCGAGGAGATCGCGCTGTCGATCATGGCGGAGGTCGTTCGGGCCGTCCGGCTCGAGGGCCTCACGGCGCCGCCCACTGCCGGGCGGGATGCGCCGGTCGAGGTCATCGACCCGATCTGCGGGATGACCGTCGTCGTCGGGCCGGATACGCCGACCCTGCGCCTCGACGACGGCGATCACTGGTTCTGCTCGGCGGGGTGCCGCGACCAGTTCGCGGCGCAGGCCGGACGCTAGCGCGTGTTCGTCACTGGTCTCGTCCTGGCGGCGGGCGGATCGCTTCGACTCGGCCGGCCCAAGCAGTTGTTGCCCTATGCCGGTGCCACGCTGCTGGACGCCACGCTGACACTGGCCCGACACTGCGGGTTCGACCAGTTGCTGGTGGCCCTGGGCGGAGCCGGCGCGCAGATCCAGGAATGCGTTGACCTGCACGGCGCGCAGGTCGTCGAGAACCCGGACTTCGGCACGGGCTGTGCCTCGTCGATCAGCCGGGCGATCGCCGCCGCCGACCCGCGCGCCGACGGCGTGGTTCTGCTGCTCGGGCGATCAGCCCGGCGTCCAGGCCGATGTCGTTCGCGCGCCTGATCGACGATGCGGGCCAGTCGCCGATCGGCGTGTGCCGCTACGCCGACGGGCTCGGCCACCCGGTCTGGTTCCGGCGCGATCTCTTCGCCGAACTGCGCGCGCTGCACGGCGACAAGGCGGTGTGGAAGCTGCTGCACTCGGCGCGCTTCGAGGTGCGCGAGATCGCCGTCGGTACAGACGTGCCGATCGACGTCGACACGTGGGACGACTACCAGGCGCTGCTGGGCCCATCCGCCGAGGTGGCGCCATGACGCAGACCTTTGTCGACGCCGCCGACGTCCAGCGCCGCCTCGACGCGATCGACTACCTGGTCGACGAGGGAATGGCCACTGCGCTGTTCCTCGCCCTGACCCTCGGCCAGCCGCTTCTGCTCGAAGGCGAACCGGGGGTCGGCAAGACCACCGCCGCGAAGGCGCTCGCCCGGGCGCTGGACGCCCCGCTGATCCGGCTGCAGTGCTACGAGGGGTTGACGGTCAGCGAAGCGCTCTACGAGTGGAACTACCAGCGCCAGTTACTCGCCATCCGGCTGGCCGAGTCGCGCCACGAGCACCTGGTCCGACGCCGATCTGTTCACCGAGGAGTTCTTGCAGGAACGCCCGATCCTGCAGGCGATCCGCCACGACGGACCCGTTGCGCCGGTGTTGCTGATCGACGAGATCGACCGCGCCGACGACGAGTTCGAGGCGCTGCTGTTCGAGTTCCTGGGCGAGGCGGCGATCACCATTCCGGAGTTGGGCACGTTCACCGCCACTCGCCGGCCGGTCGTCGTGCTGACCTCCAACCGCAGCCGCGAACTGCACGACGCGTTGCGCCGCCGGTGCCTCTACCACTGGATCGACTTCCCGGGCGCCCAGCGGGCCGCCGAGATCCTGCGCCGGTCGGTACCCACCGCGAGCGAGCCGCTGATCGTGTCGGCGACCGAATTCGTCGGCCGGGTGCGGGAACTCGACCTTGACAAGGCCCCGGGCATGGCGGAGACCATCGACTGGGTCTCGGCGTTGACGGCTCTCGGCGTGTCGGAGCTGATTCGCGGCGACGTGATTCGCACCCTCGGCACGATCGCCAAGACCCCGGACGACCGGCAGACGATCACCGGCGCGCTCGACGAGCTGGGCCTCGCCGAGGCGACGTCCGGCTGATGACGACAGAGAGGACCCAATGAAGATCGACCACGAGTTCACCGTCGGTGTCCCGATCGAGCAGGCGTGGGCCGTGCTGACCGATCTCGAAGCGATCGCACCGTGCATGCCCGGCGCCCAGCTGACCGGCGTGGACGGAGACGTGTACTCGGGCAAGGTCAAGGTCAAGGTCGGGCCGGTCACCTCCGAGTACGCCGGCACCGCGCATTTCGTCGAGAAGGACGACACCGCCTACCACGCGGTCATCGACGCGAAGGGGCGTGATTCGCGTGGCGCCGGCAACGCGTCCGCGGCGATCACTGCGCAGTTGCGGGCAGACGGGTCGCGCACCGTGGTCAGCGTCGACACCGACCTGAAGATCTCCGGCAAGATCGCCCAGTTCGGCAGCGGCATGATCAAGGAGGTCTCCCAGAAGCTGCTCGGCCAGTTCGTCGACTGCCTCGAAGGCAAGCTGGCCGTGAGCGTCGCTGCGGCACCGGCCCACGCGGCGGCCGAGCCGGAAGCGCCCGCGGAGCCGAGCGGTCCCGCGGCCGAGTCGAGCGGTCCCGCGGCCGAGTCGAGCGGTCCCGCGGCTGAGTCGACTGGCAACGACGTGGACGTTCCCGCGCAGTCGGCGCCGACCACTGCGCCCCAGGCCGAGACTCCTCCGGCCAAGCGGGTCTTCACGCCCTCGGCCGAGGCCGCGCCCGCCGACATCATGCGGATCGCCGGGATGTCGATCTACAAGCGGGTGATTCCACCGATCGTCGTCCTGGCCGTCATCGTCGCGGTGGTCATCTACCTCGTTGTGAAGTAGCGCAGTTGTCAGGTAACCCGGCCCCGGCGGCCCTGCTGCGCGGCGTCGACCGGGCGTCGTTCGCGGTCGCGTTCGCAGTGCGGCTGCGCCGGCACGGTGTGCCGGTCGGCTTCACCGGTGTCGAGGCGCTCACCCGGGCGATGCAGGTGTGCCGCCTGGACTCCCTGTCCCGGTTGTACTGGGTCGCCCGGATCAGCCTGGTGCGCCAGCGATCGGAGATCGAGGCCTTCGACGCCGTCTTCGCCGAGGTCTTCGCCGACGTGGTGCTCGCCCTCGATCCGCACTCGCGCCGCAAGCCGATCGCACCGCCCGGCGGTGACGACGATGCGTTCGCACCGGTGCCGGCGCCTTCGTCCGAACGCCAGGACGGTGCCGGCCTGCCCTGGGCGACGTTGCCGCCAGTCGTCGCGACGGCCGAGGACTCGTCGAGCCGGTTCCGGGTACCGGAGCGGCTGCCCAGCGACTTGGCCACATTGCCCGACATTCCCTTCGAGCAACTCAGTGACTCCGACGTCGAACTGCTCGGCACGTGGCTTTCGGCGGCGCTGGTCAACTGGCCGCTGCGGCGCTCGCGACGCTTCGCGATCGACCCCGCCGGGCACCGGATCTCGATCCGGCCGACGATCGCGCGATCCCGGCGGACCGGCTGGGAGCCGATCGACCTGATCCGGTCCCGGCCGGCCCGCCGGCCGCGACGTGTCGTCATGCTCTGCGACGTCAGCCAGTCGATGCAGGCCCAGGCCGCGGCGTACCTGCACCTGATGCGGGCGCTCGCACTGCTCGCCGACGCCGAGGTGTTCGCCTTCGCGACGAGGCTGACCCGGCTGACGGCCGTGCTCGCACACAAGTCGACGTCGGTGGCGATCGAGCAGGCGACCGCGAAGGTCACCGACCGCTTCGGCGGGACGCGGATCGCGACGAACGTGCAGGCGCTGCTGGCCTCGCACCACAGCGGTTCGGTGCGTGGCGCGATCGTGATCATCGGCTCGGACGGGTGGGACAGCGACCCGCCCGAGCAATTGGCGGCCGCAATGGCGAGATTGCGCCGCCGGGCCTACCGGGTGATCTGGATGAATCCGCGGGCCGCCGCGCCGCAGTTCGAGCCGCTCGTCGCGACGATGGCCGCGGCGCTTCCGTACTGCGACGAACTGCTGCCGGCCGACACGTTCCGTGCCCTGGCCGAGGTCGGCACCGCGATCTCGCGCTGCGCTCGCTGAAAGCCGCTGCCCGACGTCAGGCCCGCACGACGCGGTACCGCAGATGGGTGACGCCGGCCGACTCGATGACCCTGATCTGCTCCAGCGCGATCGGGTCCGTGCCGAGGTGATCGAAGAGCCGTACACCCGCGCCCAGCAGGACCGGCACGACGCTGACCTGGATCTCGTCGAGCTTCCCCGCGCGGAGCAACTGCTGGGCGGGATCGGCCCCGCACACCGACACGGCACGGTCTCCGGCGGCTTGCCGGGCCATTTCGAGCGCGCGGTCGATGCCGTCGGTGACGAACGACACGCGAGGGCTCCATTGGCCCTGCGTCGGCGCCTCGTGGGTGACGACGAAGATCGGCACGTCGATCGGGTGGCCGTCAGCCCACCCGTTGGCGATGTCGAATGTCCGGCGGCCGCTGATGATCGCGCCGCAGTCGGTCATCCACTCGTCGACCACGACCTTGCTCGCATCGGGTGGATTGAGCCGGCGTTCGACGCGATTGGACTCGGGCCCGGCACTCATCCAGGCGAACAGAGCCTCTCCGCCCCGGCCCAGGGGAAGTTCGGCACCGTCATCGCGCCCGGCGACGAACCCGTCCAATGACACGCTGAGATCAACGAGCACGCTCCCCATTCCTGCCTCCTTGAGCTGGTTGGTCGCCCTTACCTTCAGATCCAACGGTTCGGCGGGCCGAAACTCATCGCTCGCGGGGAGGCTGAACTAGCTCCAGAGGGTGACGTACACGGACGGCCGGAAGCGCCCGACGTTCACCCCGGATCCCCGGATCATCGCCTGCGTGGCGCGCGGCGTGGTGACAAAGCGCATGAGCTCGGCAGTGGCCGACGGTGCGCTGCGTTCGGGAAGGGTGAGCGCGCACCAGGTGCCGTCGGTCTGCAGTGCCGGACCGCTGATGCGGACGAGATCGCCCTTGGCGAGGTCGCGTGCTATCGCGAAGGACACCGCGAGGGCGAGGCCGTTGTTGCGCTTCGCCTCCTCGAGCGCAGCGGCGTGACTCTGGAAGATCCGCTGGTGGCCCTCCGGGACATTGATCCGCCGCAGCATGTCCGGGACCACGCCGATCTCGGATGCTGCGGATGGGCCGAGCAGCCAGGTCTGGTCGCGGAGTTGGCTGGGGCCGGGATGGACCTTGGCCAGCGGGTGACCGGGCCCGACCACCACCACGATCTGGTAGTTCAGGAACGGCTGGCAGATCAGCGATTCGTCCAGGTTTTGCGGCGCTGGTCCGATGGCCACGTCTACGGCGCGGGTCAGCAGCAGGCTGCTGAACTGCCGGGGGCTGCCAACGCTCAACTCCACGTCGAGATCGTCGGCCCGGCTGGCGAACAGCTCGATCAGGCCGGGCGCCGCGTGCTCGGCGAACAGGCTGGCCGCGGCCACCCGAAGCAGGCGCCGGCCGTTGCCGGCCTGGCTGACTTCGAGAATCGTGCGATCCTGCAGCCCGAGCATCTCGGCCGCCCGGCTCGCCAGCCGCAGACCGCCCGGGGTGAAGGCGAGTCCGGCAGCCGTCCGGGTGAACAACTGGTCGCCGAGTTCCTTGCGCAGTTGGCCGACGTGCAGCGACACCGCCGACTCGGAGACGTCGAGTTCGGCGGCCGCCTGTTTGACCGAGCCGAGCCGGACGACTGCGGCGAAGGCACGCAGTTGCGTCGGCGTCACGGCGGCAACGCTATTACAGCGGCCTTTGCGGACGGTCGGCGCTCGGGCGCGGACCGCTCACGATGTCGGTGGCTGCGCGAGTCGGCGCAGCGAACGTACGAAGGTCGCGGTGGTGGCGCCGAAGAACTCGGCATCGGCGTGCTCTACCGCAGTGATCGACCGGCGGGCCAAGCGCGCGCCCTTCGTGGTGATGTGCAGTGTCTTGGCCCGTGTGTCGTGTGGATCGGTCCGCCGCTCGATCAGCCCGTTGGCCTCGAGTCGGCGCACGACCTGCGAAGTCATCTTGACGTCAGTTCCGGCTTGCGTGGCAAGGGCGAGTTGGTTCGGCGGGTCGCCGTGCTCGTTGAGCCACCAGGTGCAGGCGAGCAGCACGAACTGCACATGCGTGAGGCCCAGCGGTGCGAGCGCGGCCGCCACCGTCCGCTGCCAGCGCAGGGTCGCGTGCCAGAGCAGGAAGCCAGGGCTGTCGATCGGCCCGCCCGCGAACCTCGTCATCGCGCGGGTTCGGCCGAACGCCGGGCGGCGTTCCTCGCGGCGGCGATCAGCCCGTCCATCGCCTGCGGGAAGTCCTCGGTGATCTGCGGGCCGAGTTCGGGCGCGACGCGATCGGCCTCCGGGCCGCTGATGGTGAGCCGGTGGACGATCCGGGTGCCGCCGGCGTCGAGTCGGGTCAACGTGTGGCTGAAGCGGAGCAGGACGCCACCGAAGGTCGTCTCGTCCGCGTAGAGCGCCTCCGGTTCTACGGCGACGATCGTCGACCGAATGGCGTCCTGTCCCTTCGGCGTCATCGATATCTCGGTGCCGACCGCGAACGGCCCGAGCAGTGCGGTGTGCTCCATCGACGTGTCCCAGGTCGTCCAGTTGTCGATGTCGCAGAGGGTCGGCCAGATCTCGCGGGGAGTGAGGTCGGTCTCGGCGACGTGCTCGTGTGTCCACATGATTGCCTCCAGGGGCGCGCAGATAATCTACGCGCAGACTATCTGCTCGACGAGCATCTGCCAATGGCAATGCGCGAGCGGGATCAGGCCGACGTGGACGCCGTGCGCGGCTGGCGCGCCTGGGCCTCGATCCACGCACACCAATCGGCGACACCGCTACCTGTCCGGGCACTGACCTCGATGGTCTCGGCGGCCGGGTTCACCGCGGTCAGGTTCCGGCGGAACAGGTCGAGATCGAAGTCGAGGTACGGCAACAGGTCGATCTTGTTGATTGCGACGAGGCCGGCAGAGCGGAACATGACCGGGTACTTGAGCGGCTTGTCCTCGCCCTCGGTGACCGAGAAGATCATCGCGCGCGCGTGCTCGCCGACGTCGAACTCGGCCGGGCACACGAGGTTGCCGACGTTCTCGATGAGCACGAGGTCCAAGTCGTCGAGGGGTAGTCGGCGCAGTGCGGACCGCACCATCGGGGCGTCCAGGTGGCATTCGCCGCCGAAGCCGTTGCCGGTATTGATCAACTCGATCGTTGCGCCGAGCCCTTCGAGTCGCTCGGCGTCGATCGCGGTCTCGATGTCGCCCTCGATGACCCCGATCCGGAACCGGCCGGCCAGCAGGCGCAGCGTCTCGTGCAGCAGCGTGGTCTTTCCGGCGCCGGGGGAGGACATCAGATTGATCGCGCAGGCACCGCCCCGGGCGAGATCGGCCCGGTTCAGCGCGGCAATCCGGTCGTTCTCGTCGAAGATGCGCTCGAGCACCTCGACCCGCTCCCGGCCGGTCTGGTAGCCCGAGTGATCGCCGATCTCGTGTTCGTGCTCGTGGTCATCGGAATGATCGTGGTCATGGGCATGCTCGTGATCATGCGAATGCTCGCCGTCGTGCCGGTGAAATCGGCCCATCTGTCAAGCCTCCACGAGTTCGACGGCCGTGACGAGGAGTTCTTCGCCGGAGATGATCGCGACGTCGATGCCGGCGCAGCCCGTACAGACAAAGGTGAAACTGTCGGAGAGGTCGCTCTCGGCACCGCACTGGCGGCACTTCAGCAGCGCTGGCACGCGCTCGACCTCGAGCACGGATCCGTCCAGCGCAGTGTCAGCGGTGACGAGCGACCAGCAGAAGACGAGCGTGTCCGGCACGACCTGGCGCAACTGCCCGATCTGGACGTGAATGACCTCGACGCTGCGCTCTCCGGCGCGCCGGGTCGCTATGTCGGCGATCGCCCCGCACAGCGACAACTCATGCACGACGTCGCTCGGCCATCTCCGGAGTGTGCCGATCCGGGATATCCGGACCGAGGATCCAACTGCCGTGCCCGGCCGGCTGGGCCGGCGCGCTCGGCCCGGCGTCGGCGGCGACGGGCTCGTCGGGAGCCCAGTGCAACGGTTCGGCGGTGAGGCCGAGCAGGTAGGTGACCGTGCAGTCGAGAACGGCGGCGAGTTCGGGCAGTCGGCCGACGTCGACGCCCTGGCCGTGCTCCATCGCGCTGAGCGTTCGATTCGTGGCATTGACCCCACGGGCATTGAGCCGTGCGACGACATCACACTGGGTCAGCCCGAGATCATGTCGACGTTCGCTGAGGCGCCTGGCGCATACCCAATGGCGCTCGCGGTTGAGATCGTGTGCCGTAGACACCATCGATACGCGCCTTCCGATCGTCTCGCGTCTCAGTCTTCGGCCTGCCCCCACAGGTACTCAACGTTGCCCCGGATTAGATCGGCGACGTCTGGCACTCATTCGGACATATCGGCGAGTGCCTTGACCTCGTAATGAGAGAAGTTATATGCCGGGGAACCGCCGAGCAACCGCTCGAGTTCCTCGTGCGAGGTGACGTCGAAGATCCACACGCCGCCGTGCGCACCGACTACGTGATAGCGCGAGATGACCTTGCCGGCGCGCTCGAGATCGGCCGCGTAGGCGGGAACCCGGGTGATCGCCGCGGCCATCTCGCGCGAGAGAAGAGCCATCTCGAGATGCCACGTCACCAGGAACTTCACGTGCACCGACCCCCGTTGCTGTCGTCCTCAGCCTCCGTTCTCTGGACCTTACGCGGCCGCGACTGACAGCCGTGTCATTTCCCCGAAAGATCGACAGTGACCTCGACGCCGACCGGGTCCGCGAGCCGAAGCGCGCCGAAGAACGCCCGGTACGGCTTGATCCCGAAGGCCGATTGGAGCACTGTCGCCGTGCCCTGCCACGCGGACGGCCGGGTCTCGGCGATCTCGACCGTGACCGGCGCAGACTCGCCGCGCAGGGTGAGCGTGCCTTCGATGGTGCCGCCGGAGTCGCTGGCCGTGATCCGGTCCGACGCGAAACTCGCCTGCGGGTGACGGTCGACGTCGAGCAGCTTGCGCGCGGTCGCGGTGATGTCCTTGCGATCGTCGCCGGTCAGGCCCACGACGCCGCCGGTGCCTTCGAGGACGTCGAACGAATCCATCTCGATCTCGATCTCCACCTGCGCGGGATCGTCGCCTTGACTCGTGATGGTGCCCGACCAACGCGGAATGCGATCAGCAGGTCGTGGCCGGCTTTGGCGGCGACTCCCTCGCGGGCGGTCCGGATGTGCAGGTGGCCGGTGTCAGGTCCGATCTTGTAGGTGCCCGGTGCGAGTGCCATATGGGCACCGTAGCCCGCCCGGTTCGGGCGCCATAGGCGACGGAATCCAGGAATCCGTATGTCCGTCCATCCGTCGCTAAAACCCTTGTTCTATAAGGGTTTCTGCGGTTGCGACGCACTTTTTCCGGCGTAGAGTCCGGGCAGCACGAGGACTCACTGGCCAGAGCGGGCACCGATCGTGTGCCCCCGCAGAGGAGGTGCGATTCGGGTGACGGCGACGCAGGAAAGTTCCGCCAAGGACGAGCAGCAAGACGAGGGAGTCGTCCACATTCTGTGGATGAACGGCGGGCTGGGATGTGACGGCGACTCCGTCGCTCTTACCGCAGCGACGCAGCCGAGCATCGAGGAGATCGCCCTCGGCGCGCTGCCGGGACTGCCGAAGATCGCCGTGCACTGGCCGCTGATCGATTTCGAGTGCGGGCCCGAGCAGGGTGCCGACACGTTCATCGAGTGGTGGCACAAGGCCGATCGCGGCGAGCTCGAGCCGTTCGTCCTCGTCGTCGAGGGCTCGATCCCCAACGAGGAGCTGAACAAGGACAACGGCGGTTACTTCTGCGGATTCGGCAACGACCCCGTCACCGGCGAGGTGCGTACGACCAACGAGTGGCTCGACCGGCTCTCGTCGAAGGCAACCGCGATCGTCGCGGTGGGTACCTGCGCCACGTACGGCGGCATCCACGCCATGGCCGGCAACCCGACCGGCGCGATGGGCGTGCCCGACTATCTCGGCTGGGACTGGAAGTCCAAGGCCGGACTGCCGATCGTCTGCGTGCCCGGCTGCCCGATCCACCCGGACAACCTGTCCGAGACGCTGCTCTACCTGCTCTACCAGGTCGCTGGGCAAGCGCCGATGATTCCGCTCGACACCGAACTGCGGCCGCGTTGGCTGTTCGACGCCACGGTGCACGAGGGCTGCGACCGCGGCGGCTACTACGAGCAGGGCCAGTTCGCCACCGAGTACGGCTCGCCGACGTGCCTGGTCAAGCTCGGCTGCTGGGGTCCGGTCGTGAACTGCAACGTGCCCAAGCGCGGCTGGATCAACGGCATCGGCGGCTGCCCGAACGTCGGCGGCATCTGCATCGGCTGCACGATGCCGGGATTCCCCGACAAGTTCATGCCGTTCATGGACGAGCCGCCCGGCGGCAAGGTGTCCTCGATGATGAGCATCGGCTACGGCTCGGCCGTCCGGACGATGCGCAGGTTTACCCAGAACACCCTGAACAAGGAGCCCAAATGGCGGGTGCGCGGACCGGAACTCAAGACCGGCTACCGGAAGGGTCGGTGAGCTAGATGACGACCACAGCAGCGCGCCCTGGCGCCGCGGGTACCGGAGCGGACAAGACCGGCCTCACCGAGATGGCGTGGGACCCCATCACGCGCATCGTCGGCAGCCTCGGCATCTACACCAAGATCGACTTCAAGCAGAAGACGGTGGCCGAGTGCTACAGCACGTCGTCGATCTTCCGCGGCTACAGCATCTTCATGAAGGGCAAGGACCCGCGCGACGCGCACTTCATCACCAGCCGGATCTGCGGGATCTGCGGCGACAACCACGCGACGTGCTCGGTCTACAACCAGAACATGGCCTACGGCGTGCACCCGCCGGCCCTCGGTGAGTGGATCATCAACCTCGGCGAGGCCGCCGAGTACATGTTCGACCACAACATCTTCCAGGAGAACCTGGTCGGCGTTGACTTCTGCGAGAAGATGGTCGCCGAGACCAATCCGGGCGTGCTCGAGCGGGCGAACCACACCGAGGCCCCGCACGCCGACGCAGCACGGCTACCGCACCATCGGCGACATCATGCGCGCGCTCAACCCGCTCGAGGGCGAGTTCTACCGCGAGGCGCTGCAGGTCAGCCGCTACACCCGCGAGATGTTCTGCCTGATGGAAGGCCGCCACGTCCACCCCTCGACGCTCTACCCGGGCGGAGTCGGCACCACGCCGACCATCCAGCTGTTCACCGACTACCTCACCCGCCTGATGCGCTACGTCGAGTTCATGAAGCGCGTGGTGCCGTTGCACGACGACCTGTTCGACTTCTTCTACGAGGCCCTACCCGGGCTACGAGAACGTCGGGCTGCGCCGCACGCTGCTCGTCTGCTGGGGCGCGCTCAACGACCCGAACGCACTGCGACTTCAAGTACGAGCACATGACCGAACTGGGGCCGCAAGGCGTTCGTCAGCCCCGGCGTCGTCGTCGACGGCAAGCTCGTGACGAACGACCTGGTCGAGATCAACCTCGGCATCCGGATCCTGCTCGGCAGTTCGTACTACCAGAGCTGGGAGAACGAGCCGATGTTCGTCCAGCGCGATGCGCTGGGCAACCCGGTCGACCGCAACCACCCGTGGAACCAGACGACGATCCCGCAGCCGCAGAAGCGCGACTTCGACGACAAGTACAGCTGGGTCATGTCGCCGCGCTGGTTCGACGGCAAGGACCACCTAGCGGCCGACACCGGCGGCGGACCGATGGCCCGGCTGTGGGCCACGGCGCTCGGCGGACTGGTCGACTGCGGCTACGTGAAGTCCACCGGCCACAGCGTCGTCATCAACCTGCCCAAGACGATGGACAAGCCCGAGACCACGTTCGAGTGGAAGATCCCGAAGTGGAGCAACGCGCTCGAGCGCGACCGGGCCCGCACCTACATGCAGGCGTACGCGGCCGGCGTGGCGCTGTACTTCTGCGAGCAGGCGCTCGCCGAGGTGCGGGCCGGCCACACCAAGACGTGGACCCCGTTCGAGGTGCCCGACGAGGCGTTCAGCTGCGGGTTCACCGAGGCGGTGCGCGGCGTGCTGAGCCACCACATGGTCATCCGCGACGGCAAGATCGCGAACTACCACCCGTACCCGCCGACCCCGTGGAACGCGAGCGTGCGTGACGTCTACGGCACGCCCGGCCCGTACGAGGACGCCGTGCAGAACACGCCGATCTTCGAGGAGAACTCGCCCGACAACTTCAAGGGCATCGACATCATGCGGGCGGTGCGCAGCTTCGACCCGTGCCTGCCGTGTGGTGTGCACATGTACCTCGGCCCGGGCAAGACGCTGCAGACGATCCACAATCCGGCCCTGATGCCGGCAACGCTGGCGGTCTGAGCCGTGGCCGTGCAGAGCGGCGACGTAGGCGAGCGAGTGGAGGCCCTGCTGGCCCAGCTACGCCAGCAGGGCGGTGACCAGGCGGCCGCGACCGGCGACGAACTGGTACGCCTGCTCGTCGAGTTCTACGGCGCCGGCCTGGAACGCATTGTCGAGATCGTCGCCGATGATCGGCGCGAGCTGCTCGATGTGCTGGCCGACGACCCTCTCATCGAGAGCCAGCTCATCCTGCACGGGCTGCACCCGGTCGGCGTAGACGAGCGCATCGAGCGCGCGCTCGACCGGGTGCGGCCCTACCTCGGCTCGCACGCGGGTGGGGTCGCCTACCTCGGCGTCGACGACGGCGGCGTAGCCCACCTGCGCCTCGACGGCAGCTGCAACGGCTGCCCCTCCTCGACGGTCACGGTGCGGATGACGATCGAGGAGGCCGTCCTCGGCGCCGCGCCGGAGGTCGCCGGCATCGAGGTCGAGGGCCAGACCGAAAAGCCCAAGCCGCTGCTGCAGATCGGCCTTCGGGCCGGCGCGTCGCCGCCGGAAGCGCAGGCGGCCCCCACTCCGGTGTGGCTGCACCCGTCGGCGATGGAACTGCCGGCCGACGGGCAGGTCAGCCAAGTGCATCTCGACGGGCGACCCGTCCTGATGTGCCGCCTGGGCGAGACCTACTTCGCCTATGCCGACAGCTGCGCCTCCTGCGGCGGGTCGCTCGCCGGCGCAACCCTGGCACGGGGACGTGCTCGACTGTGCCTCGCTGTCAGGCGCGCTACGACGTGCGACTGGCCGGACGCTCCGTCGAGGCCACGGGCGGGCGCCATCTGGACCCGTTGCCACTTCTCGACGACGTGTCCGGCATCCGCATCGCGCTCATGCCGGAGGCGGTCTGATGAGCGGCGCGACCGGCCTGCGGCGATTCGTCGCCCGACCGCAAGCGCCGCTGCCCTTCGCGCTCAGCAAACCCAAGCCGCGAGGCGAGTGTTGCGAGATGTGCGGTGAGGACATCACGACCGAGCACCCGCACGTCGTGAATCTCGAGACACGCAGCCTGCTGTGCACGTGCCGGCCGTGCTACCTGCTGTTCACGCACGAGGGGGCCGGGCGGGGCAACTACCGGGCGGTGTCCGACCGCTATCTCACCGATCCGGGCTTCGAACTCAGCGACGCGCGCTGGGACGAGTTGCAGGTCCCGGTGGCGATGGCGTTCTTCTTCCACAACTCGGTGCTCGGACGCGTCGTCGCCCAGTACCCGAGCCCGGCCGGTGCGACCGAGTCGCTGCTCGACCTCGCCGCCTGGGACGCGATCGCCGCGGAGAATCCCCTTGCTGCCGCGCTGGTTCCCGACATCGAGGCGCTCATCGTTCGCCGTTCGCGCGAGGGCAACGAGACCTACCTGGTCCCGATCGACGCCTGCTACGAGCTCGTCGGACGGATGCGGATGCACTGGACGGGATTCGACGGCGGCCCCGAGGCCCGGCGCGACATCGAGGAGTTCTTCGAGCACGTGCGCAAGCGCAGCCGTCCGCTCAAGCGGGAGCAGGGTGCCCGCGATGGCTGAACTGGTCTTCGACTGCATCGACGTCCAGTCCGACCGCTACGCCGCCGGCCCGACCCTGAACTTCCGCCTGCGAGTCGCCGAGACCTGACCGGCGAGCGGGTGCACGCCATTGCGCTGCGCTGTCCAGATCCGGATCGAACCGCAGAAGCGCCGCTACGCCCCGGCCGAGGCGGCGCGGCTCAACGACCTGTTCGGCGACGCCTCGCGATGGGCCGACACCCTCAAGCCGCTGCAGTTCGCGAACGTGTCGGCCATGGTGCCGAGCTTCACCGGCAGCGTGGAGATCGACGTGCCGGTGGCCTGCACCTACGACCTCGACATCGCGTCCACCAGCTACTTCCACGCGCTGGAGGAGGGCGAGATCCCGTTGCTGTTCCTGTTCAGCGGCACGATGTTCACCAAGGGCACGACCGGCTTCAGCGTCACGCAGGTGCCCTGGAACAAGGAGGCGAGCTACCGGCTGCCCGTGTCGGAGTGGCGGCTCATGATGGACCGCTTCTTCCCCAACAGCGGGTGGCTGCGGGTGAGCCGGTCGACGCTGGAGGCGCTCGGCGCGTTCAAGAGCGCCCGGGCGTTGCCGACCTGGGAACAGACGCTGACGGTGCTGCTCGACGAGGTGGCCCGCCCCGCGGATGCCGCCTCATGACCAGCCCGTTCCAGAACGCGCGCCAGGTCGCTGATGCGGTGCTGTACGAGGGGTACGTCCTGTATCCCTACCGGGCATCCTCGCGCAAGAACCAGACTCGTTGGCAGTTCGGCGTGCTCATGCCGCCGGCGTTCGCGGCCGCCGATCCGTCCGAGCGGGCCGCCTGCCAGACCGAGATCGTCTTCGAGGCGAAGTCCGACTCGGTGCTCGAGGTGCAGTTGCGGTTCCTGCATGTCGTGCACCGCAGCGGTGGTGACCTGCCCGAATGGGACGAGACCGTTGAGCGGCAGCTGGAGTTCAGCCTGCCGGTGACCCAACTGCGCTACGGCGGCTACGAGCAGTGCGTTCGAGTTCGCCGGCGGCACAACGGTCGATGACGGCGTGCAGCGCGAGACCAGTCCGGTCACCGGAGTGGTCACGCTCGCCGTCACCGAACTGCCCGGCCCTTTCGGCGCGCTGCGGCTCACCGCCCGGGTCGAGAACCGCACGCCGGGGCAACCGAACGGCCGCGACGCGGCATTGCGGCACGCACTGGTAGCCGCGCACAGCATGTACGCGCTCGACGGCGGGCACTTCCTCTCGATGACCGATCCGCCGGAGTGGGCGAAGCCCGAGGTCGCCGCGTGCGAGAACGTCGGCACCTGGCCGGTACTTGCCGGGTCGCCGTCGGTGGTGCTCTCCTCGCCGATCATCCTCGGCGACAACCCGGAGATCGCGCCGGAGAGCCCGGGCGATCTGTACGACGCGACCGAGATCGACGAGATCCTCACGCTTCGCACGATGGTGCTCACCGATGACGAGAAGGCCGAGGCCCGGGCGACCGACCCGCGCGCCGCGGCGGTGATCGACCAGGTCGACGGACTGCCACCGGAGCAACTCGACCGCCTGCACGGGGCGCTGCGGTACCTGCGCCACGTGACGGGCGAGGACGGGGCCGAGGACGAGCCGCCGACGATCACGACCCCCGGCGGCGACCCGCAGGCGATCATGACGCCACAGACGCCCTGGTGGGATCCGGGCGCAGACAGTTCGGTGTCGCCCGAGTCGGACGCAATCGTCATCGACGGCGTGCGGGTCGCGCGCGGCAGCAAGGTACGGCTACGCCCGGGTGCGCGCCGGACCGACGCCCAGGACCTGTTCATGCGCGGCCGGATCGCCACCGTCGAGGCGGTGTTCTTCGACGTGGACGGTCAGCAACATCTCGGAGTGACGCCCGACGATGACGACGAACTGGCCGAGATCCAGCGCTGGCACGGCCGCTATCTCTACTTCGCGCCGGACGAGGTCGAGCCGATGCCCGACGCGGCCGATCACGAGGCCGCACGATGACCCGGATGCTGATCGCCGGCGTGGGCAACGTGTTCCTCAGCGACGACGCGTTCGGCGTCGAGGTCGTGCGGCAGATGGCCGGCACCTCGTTGCCCGAGGGTGTCGAGTTGGTCGACTTCGGCATCCGGGGCGTGCACCTCGCCTACCAGTTGCTCGACGGGTACGACGTGCTGGTGCTCATCGACGCGGCGCCACGCGGCGAGTCACCGGGCACCGTCGCGCTGCTCGAAGTGAATCAGGCCGAGGTCGGCGACGCCCGCGCCGCCGTGTCCGAGGGGCGGGCGCCGCTGGTCGATGCGCACGGCATGGAGCCGGGCTCGATCCTGAAGATGCTCGGCTCGCTCGGCGGCCAGGTCGGCAAGGTGCTCGTGGTCGCGTGCGAACCCGAGTCGGTCGAGGAAGGGCTCGGCCTGAGCGAACCGGTGCAGGCGGCGGTGCCGCATGCCGTCGCGCTCGTGAACAAGCTCATGCAATCGGACTATGCGTCGCTGAAGGAGGTGTCGAGATGATCGTGCGGCTTGCGAAGGCAGCGCTCCTGGCGGCGACCATGGCCGCAATCGTCCAGTCGCTGCCGGATATCAAGCGTTACCTGGAGATGCGGCAGATGTAGGCAGTGGGCGCAGGAGGCGAGGAGGTCGTCATGGAGACGCTCGTGGGCTTCGCAGTCGGCTTTGTGGTCGGCACGCGCGAAGGAAGGCAGGGACTCAAACGGCTGCAGGAATCATGGGCGGCCATTCGCGAATCGGCTGACGTCAAGCACTTGCTGGGCGAGGCGGCGGCAGCCCTCGGGCCGATCATGCGAGACCTCGCACGCGCCACCGGAGGTTCTGGCTGAGAAGTCGGACTTTGTGCTGATCCAGCAAGATCGCCGGGACGTCCGGGGGTAGCCTGCGAGTTGCGCGTGGATCGAGGTCGCGCCGAACAGCGGCAGGGGCTTCGATTCCGGCACCGCTCGAGCCGGGGCGGGCCACCGTGAGGGACTGCGTGAGGCTGGGGGTGCGGGTCGTGCACATCGAGGACCGCGAGCCCACCGCCGCGCCGGCGCAGCGCGGAAGGCACCGGATCACGGTCCGTGGAGTGGTTCAAGGAGTCGGTTTCCGCCCGTTCGTCTACGCCCTGGCCCGTGACCTCGGGCTGTCCGGCACGGTGGGCAATACCGGTGACGGCGTGCGGATCGAGGTCGAGGGGCCGGCCGCCGCGTTGGCCCAGTTCGCGGACCGCATCGTGCGCGACGCCCCGCCCCTGGCGAGCATCGACGACGTGACGTCGGTGGCGGTCGCCTGCCGCGGTGGCACCGACTTCGTCATCCGGGACTCTCGTGGAGGCACGGGCCGCACCCTGGTGTCGCCGGACGTGGCGACCTGCGATGCCTGCCTCGCGGAGATGTCCGACCCGCGAAACCGGCGCTACCGCCACCCGTTCATCAGCTGCACGAACTGCGGGCCGCGCTTCACGATCATCGTCGATCTTCCCTACGACCGGCCGGCCACGACGATGGCGGGCCTGCCGCTGTGCCCGGTCTGCGCGGGGGAGTACGCCGATCCGGCCGACCGGCGCTTTCACGCCCAGACCGTCGCCTGCCCGAACTGCGGGCCCACGGTTCGGCTGCAGCGCCCCGCCGAGCCCGATCAGGTCCGCAATGGCGCAGTGGCCGAGGCGCGCCGACTGCTCAGCGCGGGCGCGGTCGTGGCGGTGAAGGGTCTCGGCGGCTACCACCTGGCCTGCGACGCCTGTGACGAGGCCGCCGTCTCGACGTTGCGCAAGCGCAAGGATCGTGGCAACAAGCCCTTCGCCGTCATGGTGCCCGACATCGAGACCGCCGAGTTGATCGCCGCGGTGTCACCCGCCGAGCGAGCGCTTCTCCAGGATGCCCGGCGCCCGGTGGTGCTCCTGCGCAAACGCGTCCCTACACGCCTGCCGCTCGCGAGCGGCGTCGCGCCGGACAGTCCGGATCTCGGCGTCATGCTCGCCTACACCCCGCTGCATCACCTGCTCTTCGGACTGCCGGGCGACCCGCCGAGTCCCCGGGTGCTCGTAATGACCAGCGGCAACGTCTCGGGCGAACCGATCGTCACCGACGACTCGGACGCGCGGGTGCGCCTGGCCTCGCTGGCCGACGCGTGGCTGACCCACGATCGACCCATCCACGTGCCCTGTGACGACTCGGTGGTCCGGGTGGCGGACGGCGCGCAGTTGCCGGTGCGGCGATCGCGCGGCTACGCGCCGGTGCCCGTCGCCCTGCCGGTGCAGGTACGCCCCGCGCTGGCCGTCGGCGGCGACCTGAAGAACACGTTCTGCCTCGCCGACGGCGGCTACGCCTGGCTGTCGGCGCATGTCGGCGACATGGACGACCTCGCCACACTGCAGGCGTTCGAGCGCGCCACCGCTCAGTTGCAGGTCGATCACCCGGGTGCGACCCGAGGTCGTCGTGGCCGACAGCCACCCGGCATTCCGCAGCGCCGCGTGGGCCGACCAGAATCCGGATGGGCTGCCGGTGCACAAGGTCCAGCACCATCACGCGCACATCGCCTCGGCGATGGCCGAGAACGGGCACGACGGCCGCGAACGGGTCATCGGCTTCGCCTTCGACGGCACCGGATACGGCGACGACGGCGCGGTGTGGGGCGGCGAGGTCTTGCTGGCCGACTACGACGGTTACGAGCGCGCGGCCCACCTGCGCTACGTCGCGCTGCCCGGGGGTGACGCCGGCGTGCGCAATCCGTGCCGGATGGCGTTGTCCCACCTGCACTCCGCAGCTGTCGAATGGGATCCGCGGCTGCCCTGCGTGGCGGCGTGTACGCCGACCGAGCGGTCGGTACTCGCCCGTCAACTGGCCACCGGCCTGCGGTGCGTCCCGACGTCGAGCATGGGCCGGCTGTTCGACGCCGTATCGTCGCTGGCCGGTGTATGCCACCGCACGCTCTACGAGGCCGAGGCCGCGATGCGTTTCGAGGGGCTGGCGGGCGACGCGATCGCCGAGTGCGAGCGTCCCTACGCCTTCGCGGTGGACGGCGCCGACGGCCGATCCGCGGCCAGTCCTCGCTGCCGCGGCGGCTGATGTCCTTGCCGGAGTGGACGCATCTGTGGTGGCGGCCCGTTTCCATCTGGCCGTCGTAGCCCTGGTCACCGATCTTGCCGGCGCATTGCGCAGCCGGACCGGAATCGGACACGGTCGCCCTGTCCGGCGGTGTTTTCCTCAACGTATTGCTGACCACTCTGTGCGTGGACCGGTTGCAGCACGACGGCTTCCGCGTGCTGCGCCACCGGCTCGTCCCGCCGAGCGACGCGGGACTCTGCTCTCGGCCAGCTCGTCATCGCAGCCCGACGGTAAAGGAGAACGTCATGTGTCTGGCAGTTCCCGGCAAGGTGCTCGAGATCTGGGACAAGGACGAGACACGCATGGCGAGCGTCGACTTCGGCGGGGTGGTCAAGGAGGTCTGCCTCGAGTTCGTCCCCGATATCGAGGTCGGCGAGTACACGATCGTGCACGTCGGTTTCGCGCTGCAGCGCCTGGACGAGCAGTCCGCGCTGGAGACGCTGGCCCTGTTCAAGCAGATGGGTGAGCTCGACATGGAGTTCGGCGACGCGTGGGCGCGCGCCGCCGCGGAGTCCGGCCAGTCAGAGCAGGAGGCAACGCCGTGAAGTACATCGACGAGTTCAACGACCCCGAGCTGGCCAAGCGGCTGCTCGACGACATCCACGCCACGGTCACCCGTCCCTGGGCGATCATGGAGGTGTGCGGCGGTCAGACGCACTCGATCATCAGGCACGGCATCGACCAGTTGATTCCGGACAAGATCGAGATGATCCACGGGCCGGGTTGCCCGGTCTGCGTCACGCCGCTTGAGCTGATCGACAAGGCGCTCGAGGTCGCCTCGCGTCCGGACGTGATCTTCTGCTCGTTCGGCGACATGCTGCGGGTGCCCGGCAGCGGACGCGACCTGTTCCGCGTCAAGAGCGAGGGCGGCGACGTGCGCGTCGTGTACTCGCCGATGGACGCGCTCAAGATCGCCCGCGACAACCCCGACCGCGAGGTCGTGTTCTTCGGTATCGGCTTCGAGACGACGGCCCCACCGAACGCGATGACCGTCTACCAGGCCGCCCGCCTCGGCGTCCCGAACTTCAGCATGCTCGTCTCGCACGTTCGGGTCCCGCCCGCGATCGAGGCGATCATGCAGTCGCCGACGTGTCGCGTGCAGGCGTTCCTCGCGGCCGGCCACGTGTGCAGCGTGATGGGCACCGAGGAGTACCCGCCGCTGGTCGAGCAGTTCTCGGTGCCGATCGTGGTCACCGGGTTCGAGCCGCTCGACATCCTCGAAGGCATTCGGCGCACGGTGCATCAACTCGAACGCGGCGAGGCGTACCTCGACAACGCGTACGCGCGGGCCGTGCCGCCGCAGGGCAACCAGGCGGCGCGGGCGCTGCTCGCCGACGTCTTCGAGGTCACCGACCGGGCCTGGCGCGGCATCGGCATGATCCCCGACAGCGGCTGGCGGCTCTCGGCGAAGTACCGCGAGTACGACGCCGAGTACCGCTTCGACGTTCGCGACATCAACACCGAGGAATCTTCGGTGTGCCGCAGCGGCGAGGTCCTGCAGGGATTCATCAAGCCGCACGAGTGCTCGGCGTTCGGCACGCTCTGCACGCCGCGCAACCCGCTCGGCGCGACGATGGTGTCCAGCGAAGGCGCGTGCGCTGCGTACTACCTGTACCGCCGGCTCGATACGCAGTCAGGCGACGGGCGACGGGCGGTGGCCTCCGTTGGCTGAGACCATGCGCGCGCCCGCCCTCGATTTCGAGGGATGGGCCTGCCCGGTTCCGCTGCGCGACAGCCCCACCGTCGTGATGGGCCACGGTGGCGGCGGGCAGCTGTCCGCCGAACTGATCGAGCACCTTTTCGTGCCGGCGTTCGGCAACCAGCCCGACGCGGCCTCGGTGACTCCGCGGTGTTCTCCCTCGGCGGGGCGCGAATCGCCTTCTCCACCGACACATTCGTCGTGCGGCCGCTGTTCTTCCCCGGCGGGTCGATCGGCCACCTCGCCGTCAACGGCACGGTCAACGACCTGGCGATGAGCGGCGCCGTGCCGAGCCACCTGTCCTGCGGCTTCGTCCTCGAGGAGGGCACCGACCTGTCCATCGTCGGACGCGTCGCACAGGACATGGGCACCGCGGCGCGCGCGGCAGGCGTCGCGGTCGTCACCGGTGACACCAAGGTGGTCGACGCCGGCCACGGCGATCAGGTGTACGTGAACACCGCGGGCGTCGGCCTCGTCCCGGACGGGGTCGACATCCGCCCGCAGCGGGCCGAGCCCGGCGACGTGGTGATCGTCAGCGGCGACATCGGCGTACACGGCATCGCGATCATGAGCGTGCGCGAGGGACTCGAGTTCGGCACCGAGATCGTCACCGACAGCGCGGCGTTGCACCCGCTCGTCGCGGCGATGCTCGCCGTCACCAACGATCTGCACGCCCTGCGCGACCCGACGAGGGGCGGGCTCGCCACGTCGCTGAACGAGATCGCAGCCGCCGCCGGGGTGGGTGTCCGCCTGGTGGAGAAGGCGATCCCGGTGCCGGCCGACGTGGGCAACGCCTGCGCGCTGCTCGGCCTGGACCCGCTCTATGTGGCCAACGAGGGCAAGCTGGTCGCATTCGTGCCCACGAGCGCATGCCGATGCCGTGCTGGAGGCGATGGCCGCGCACCCCCTCGGCAAGGGTGCGGCCGTCATCGGCGAGTGCGTCGACGAGCACCACGGCATGGTGGTCGCGAAGACCACGTTCGGCGGCACCCGCGTCGTCGACACACCACTGGGGGAGCAGCTACCGCGCATCTGCTGACTGGCCGGACTTCGGGCTCGTCCGCACGACGAGCCCATTGCAGGAGGGAAGTAGCGATGTTCATACGGGTTGCAGTGCTGGCTCTCATTGCCGGTGCCATCGGAGCCGCCGTACTGGGGCTGCCCGACCTGAAGAGGTACATCCGGATCCGTTCGATGTGACGGGACGCGCGACATGTGTCTGGGCCTTCCTGGACAGGTCGTGGGTATCGAGCCGGGCGGCGAACTGGCGCGCGTCGACGTCGCCGGCATCGTCCGACTGATCAACCTCGGGCTGCTCGACGAGCCGCCCGAGGTCGGCGAATACGTCCTCATCCACAGCGGCTTCGTGCTGGAGCGAATGACGGCTGAGCAGGCCCGCGATGCCCTGCAGGTCTTTCGCGACGGCTCGATGACCGGCCGGCCGGAAGGGGTCGACTTTTGACCGCGACCGCCGAGCAGCTCGCATCGGGCGCGATCCTGTTCGTGCGCTACGCGTTTCCCCCGAACCACCATGGATATTGCGGCCCGACCGACTCGCAGAGCTTCTTCGAGTACGGCACGAACGGGGTTGCCGACGGTGGCCTGCGCGCGCTCGCCCGGCAGTTCACGGGCGCGTGGCCTTACCTCGAACTGATCGCCGGCGCCACCGGAGTACCGGATCCACTCGACCGGCGCGTCGTCGAGGCCTACTGGGTGGGCAATTCGCTACTCGACCGCGTCGGCACCCGAGCCCTCGGCGGATCGATGGAGGAGCGCTTCCGGCAATCGACCGGCCGGCAGTTCGCGAGCCTTACCGAGAGCGTCCTGGCCGGCGGGGTGCCGCACCACAGCTACCACGTGTTCTGCATCTACCCGTGGGTCGGCCTGTTGGGTCAGGACCGCCGGGGCCAGCAGGCCCTCAACGTGCTCGACCGGTGCCGCATCCGGTGGGGGCAGGTGCGCCAGATCATCGGTGACCAGGTGGTCGTCGAGTCACAGCCCCTCAGCTGGGACGGGCGACGCCTCGGTCTCGGCCCGGCGGTGCACGAGACCGCGGTGCGCTCGCTCGACGGCGCGGGCCTCGGGCCTGAACTAGCCGTCGGCGACTGGGTGTCGCTGCACTGGGAGTGGGTGTGCGACCGGCTCAGCCCCCGTCAGCTCAATGCATTGCGCCGCTACACGAGGCTGCATCTCGCGGTCGTCAACGACCGACTCGATCATCCGGGTGCGACGGCGGCGCTGGGCTGATCAGCGGCGGAGCCGAGTGCGCCGGGCAGGACGCTCGCGCGCGTGATGCCCCACGACATCTGCTCGCCCGGTACGCGCCGCGGTGGTCCCGGCTCACGCACGAGCACGGTGCCCGCCGGCGAGGCGAGTTCGTAGTCGGTGTGCGGCCCGCGAAACCACGCCGCGACGACGGGCCCGGCGAGTGGCCCAGGTGTGATCGTCCACTCCGGGCGCAGCATGAGTACCCGGCGGCTCGGATCACGCGTCGGCCGGCCGGATCCGGGCACTGTCGTCGTGACGTCTCCGATGTCGACGGCGAGCGTGTCGTCATCGACCGAGTAGACCCTCGCCTCGATCACCGCGCAGAGCCCGGTGAGCCGGGCCGCCGTCGCGTCCACCGGCTCGGCGTAGACCTGCCACGGTTCGCCGATCTGCAGCAATCGGCCTTGTGAAATAAGGGCAATCCGATCGGCGAGGGCAAGGGCCTCGGACGCGTCGTGCGTGGCGTAGATGACCGCGGCGCCGCTGGCTCGCTGCCGGGCGCGGACCTCGCCCTGGAACGCCTCGCGCAGGTGGGCGTCAAGGTGCGCCGTGGGTTCGTCGAGCAGGTAGAGGCCGGCATCTCGCGCGAGCGCCCGGGCCAGGCCGACCCGTTGCTGCTCGCCGCCGGACAGTTCGGCCGGACGGCGGTGGGCCAGCGCGTCGAGGCCGAGCAGTTGCAACAGCCCGGCGGCGGCCGCCCGGGCCGGCCGGCTCCGTTGCCCCGCCCGGCGCATCGGGTAGGCGACGGTGTCGAGCACCTGCAGATGCGGCCACAGCGCGTAGTTCTGGAACACCGTGCCGACGTCGCGGCGCTCGGGGCGGTCGCTTGTGGTGGCGGACGCGACGCGGCGACCGCCCAGCCAGATCTCGCCGCTCGACGGTTGTACGAGTCCCGCGACCGCCTGCAGCAGCGTTGACTTGCCCGACCCGGACGGCCCGAGCAACGCCACGATCTCGCCCCGCGCGACGTCGAGATCGAGGTCGTGGAGTGCCGGTCCGTTGCCGTAGTCGACGCGGAGGCCGCAACAACGTAGGGCGGCCGGCGGGTCAGCACGCACCGGCCACCGCCGCGATGCGCCGCCGTTGCGGGAGGCGATGTCGCCGAACTGCGCGTAGCAACAGGGCGGCGAGAAGGACCGGCACGAGCAGGATCACCGTGAGCATCACCGAGAGCGCAGCCGTCTGACCGATGTTGCCGAGTTCCTGGCTGTTCAGGACGACGACGGCCAGGGTTTGGCTCCGCGTCGAGTAGAGCAGGCTGGACATCGTGACCTCGTGCAGGGCGGTGACGAAGGTCAGCAGCCAGGCGCCGAGCAGCGCCGGTGCCATCGCCGGCAGCCAGACCGTGCGGGCCGCGGTCACCGGCGTTGCGCCGCTCGTGCGCGCGGCCTGCCACTCGGCGTCCGGTAACCGGTCGAGTGCCCCCGCGATCGGGCGGTGCGCCAGCGCCCACAGCTTGGCGACGTAGGCCACCAGAATCACGGTGAGCGTGCCGTCGAACCAGCGGCCGTAGGCGATGAGCAGTCCGACGGCGAGCGTCGAGCCGGGGACGACGAAGCTGAGCGTGGCCGTCGTGGCGAGCACGCGGCCCGCGCGGCGCCGTTCGAGCAGAGCCGTGACGGCGCCGAGGACGACGAGCAGGCACGCGGCGGCGGTGGCCAGTTCCAGGCTGTGCCGCAGCGCGTCGGCGGTCGTAGCGGTGCCCAGCGCCCGGAAGTTGTCGAGGGTCCAGTTGCCGGGCGTAGGTGGCAGGCCGACCGCACGGGTGACCGACGCGGCGACGAGGGCCAGCGTGGGCAACCCGATGACCAGCAGCAGGTAGCCGCTCAGGCCGGCCACGGCGAGGTACGAGTGCCAGGTGCGGCGGCGAGGCAGCTGGGCGCCGGCCGGTTGGCCGCTGCGCGCCGAACGCAGCCGAGGGGCGAGCAAGGCGTCGGCGGGCACCAGCACGACGGCGGCCAGCGCCACCAGGCCCAGCGCGAGCGTGATCGCCTCCGTGAACGAGTCCGGACTACTGCCGAGGGACAGGTCGGCGTAGATGCGGGTGGTCAGTGTGGAGAATCCCGCAGGCGTGCCGAGCACCTGCGGCACGGCGAAGCTCTCGAGCGTGGCGACGAAGGTGAGCACCCCCGCCGCGGCAAGGGTGGGACGAAGCAACGGCAGGGTCACCGTGCGCAGGGTCGCCCAGCCGCTCGCCCCGGAGCACCGGGCGGCGCGTTCGAGTTCGGGTTGGGCCCGCGTCATCAGCCCGGCGGTGGCCAGCAGGTAGCTGACCGGCACCGCGTTGACCACCAGCACGACGACGATCCCGGCCGGCCCGATCAGCCCGTCCCACCGCAGGCCGAGCACGCTGTCGGTGAGGCCCGCCCTTGCGTAGGCCTGGGTCCAGCTGTAACCGAGCACGAACTGCGGGATGACGAGTGGCAACAGCACCGCGACCCGCAACAAGCCCCGTGCGGGAAGCTCAGGACGGCGCAGGAGCAGTGCAGTCGCGGTGCCCAGCGGTACCGCCACGGCCGTGACGGCCACCGCCAGGAGCAGCGAGTGCCAAACCGCAGTCGACAACTGCGGTGATCGCAGAACGCGCTGCCAGGACGAGCCGCCCGCCTCGACGCTCGCCTGCACGAGTCGCGCGAGCGGAACGACGACGAGGGCCGCGACGGCGACCAAGACCGCACCGATCGCGAGCCGCTCGACACCGGATGCGCGGCGCCCGGCCGCGCATCTCAGCTGCCGAATATCTTCGAGTAGCTGCCGAGCAATGCCGTTGATCGGCCGAACAACGACGGCCAGTCGGGCATGACCACCGGGCTCCCCGGCGGACGCGGCGGGCCGCCCAGGCCACTGATCGGCACGTACGCCCCGGCCTTCGCCGCCACGGCCTGCCCCTCGCGGCTGGCGACGAAGGCAGCGAACTGCGCGGCGTGCGGCGATAGCCCTTTGCGGGTCGTCACCGCGATCGGCGCGTAGATCGCGATGGCGCCCGGAGCGGGCCACACGATGTCGATCGGCGAGCCCTTACGCTGCGCCGCGTAGGCCGAGTTGGCGAGCGCGAAGCCGGCTCGATAGGTGCCCTGGGCCACGCCGGTCAGCACGGTGTCAGGGCTGTCGACCTGCTTTGCCCCGTTGGCCTTGAGCTTCTCGTAGTACGCCATCCCGTACCCGGGCGCCGAGGCGAAGTAGCCCAGCATGCCCAGCGCCGACGCGGCAAAACTCGGGCTGGGCAGGGCCACGCCGCCGCGGTACTGCGGCCCGGCGAGGTCGGCCCACGAGGCCGGCGCCGGGTTGCCCTTGTGCACGACGGCAACCAGGTACAACAGATCGACGCCGACGAAATGGTCGGCCCGGAACCGGGCGTCGAGCCCCGGTGGACCGACCGGCGGGTCAGCCCCGATCAGCCCCTGCGCGTCGTAGCCGTGCATGGTCAGCGGGTCGCAGGTCCAGATCACGTCGGCCCCGAGTCCACGGCCACGGACGTCGGCTGCGATCCGGGCATTGAGTTGCCCGGTCGGCGCCCGGAACACGTCCACGCCGACGCCCGGATGCTTGTCCCGGTACGCCGCGACGACGGCGTGCTCGATCGCGTCGGAGGCACACGTGTACAGGGTCAGCGCGTTCGTACGGTGGGAAGAGGTGCTGGTGCAGCCGGTCGCAACGAGCGTGAGTAGCAAGATCGCCACAGTCAGCCGACGCTTTGCCAAACCGGGCACGGGACCCCCCCAGAACGACGACCGGCCCACATCACAACGTGGATACGGGGGTACGTCAAATGGGAGGGTTTGCCCGGCTGGTTTGGGATCCGGCGGCCGGATCGAACCGTCAGAGCGGCCGGGATCCGATGGTCAGCAACGGGCGTCCGGCCGACACGTGGCCGGCGGCGTTCCGGCGTCGATGCGCGACCAGGCCGGCGTCCGCGACGAGGTGATGCGGCGCAGCCGCCGTGATCTCCGCAGTGACGACGTCGCCCGGCGCGACAGAGCGCACCGCCCGTCCCGACGTGCACCAGGCGGCCGTCTCGCGCCCGGCCCGACACGCGCCCGGTAGCACCGTCCTTGCGACCTTCCCCTTTACTGACAAGGACTTCGACGCGGCGCCCGACCAGCGCCAGGTTCGCGTCCCAGGAGATCTGGTCCTGCAGTTCGATCAGCCGCTCGTACCGTTCCTGGACGACTGCCTTGGGCACCTGACCGGACATCGCAGCGGCCGGCGTGCCCGGGCGCTTCGAGTACTGAAACGTGAATGCGCTAGCAAACCGCGCCTCGCGCACGGCGTGCAGCGTCTGCTCGAAGTCGTCTTCGGTCTCGCCCGGGAAGCCGACGATGATGTCGGTGGTGATCGCGGCGTCGGGCATCGCCGCGCGCACGCGGCCGATGATGTCGAGGTAGCGCCGCTGGCGGTACGAGCGGCGCATCGCCTTGAGCACGGCGTCGGATCCGGACTGCATCGGCATGTGCAACTGCGGGCAGACGTTGGGCGTGGCCGCCATCGCCTCGATCACGTCGTCGGTGAAGTCGCGCGGATGCGGGCTGGTGAACCGCACCCGCTGCAGACCTTCGATCTCGCCGCAGGCCCGCAGCAACTTGCCGAACGCGAACCGGTCGCCGAAGGAGCGGCCGTATGAGTTGACGTTCTGGCCGAGCAGCGTGATCTCGATGACGCCCGACTCGACCAGTGCCTCGATCTCAGCCAGAACGTCGCCGGGGCGGCGATCGGTCTCGGTGCCGCGCAGGCTCGGCACGATGCAGAACGTGCACGTGTTGTCGCAGCCGACCGAGACCGAAACCCATGCGCTGTAGGAAGATTCGCGGCGGCTGGGCAGGTCGGACGGGAAGTTCTGCAACGTCTCGACGATCTCGACCTGCGCCTCGGCGTTGTGCCGCGCGCGCTCGAGCAGGACGGGCAGCGAGGCCAGGTTGTGCGTGCCGAACACGACGTCGACCCAGGGCGCCCGTTCGACGATCGTGCCCTGGTCCTTCTGCGCCAGGCAGCCGCCCACCGCGATCTGCATGCCGGGCCGTCGCTGCTTGGCCGGGTACAGGTGACCGAGGTTGCCGTAGAGCCGGTTGTCGGCGTTCTCGCGCACCGCGCAGGTGTTGAACACAACAAGATCGACATCGTCGCCGGCGCCGTCGGGCGCGCGCATGTAACCGGCGTCCTCGAGCAGGCCGGACAGGCGCTCGGAATCGTGCTGGTTCATCTGGCACCCGTAGGTGCGGACGGAGTAGGTGCGCATGACGGGTCGAGGATACGGCGGCCGGGAAACTCGACCGCCACGGCGGCGTCCCCGCCGTAGTCTGCAGCAATGCTGACCGGCAAATCCGTCCAACTCCGCGGCATGCTGCCCGAAGATCTGCCCACGCTGTTCGGGCTCGCGGCCGAGTTCGACAACTGGGAGGAGCGGACACCGGCCCCGCCGAAGCCGCTTGCCCGCGAGACGTTCGACGAACGGATGGCGCAGAATCGCGACGATCCGCATCACGTCGACTTCGTGATCACCGCCGAGGACCGGATCGTCGGGCGTTGTTCGCTGATGCACGAGGATCCGCTCGCCCGGAACGCCGAGGTCGGTATCGGCCTGGTCGCCGACGTGCGTGGCCAGGGCTACGGCACGGACGCCATGCGCGTACTGGCCGAATTCGCGTTCACCCGACGCAACCTGCATCGGCTGCACCTGTCGGTGATTGCGTCGAACGCTTCCGCGATCGCCTCGTACCGCAAGGTCGGCTTCGTCGAGGAGGGCCGGCGTCGCGAGCACTGCTGGGTGCGTGGGGCCTACGTCGACGAGATCCTCATGGGCCTGCTGCGCTCGGACTGGCAGCACGCGCAGTGAGGCCCCGCCTCACTCCGGGATGAGTGAGCGCCGCTGCGCCACCTCGGCCTCAGCCTTCGCGATGCGGGCGGCATCGCCTGCGTGCCTGGCCCGCTCGAGCTTGGCCTCCGCCTCGGTGAGCCGGGCGCGCAGTTCGGCGAGGAACGGATTGGACGTGATGCTGCTGCGTTCCCATTCGGCGTCGACGGCGGCGCGAACCCGCTGCTCGGCAGCGCGCATCCGGTCGTCGGTGCGGTGCATCGACTCGCGGGGCACGTGGCCGACCTCGTCGTAGCGACTCTGCAGGGCCCGCAACGCCGATTGGGCGGCTTTCGGATCGCTGAGGTCGAGTGCCTCGGCCTCGGTGATGATCTCGTCCTTCTTACGCTGGTTGGCCACTTGCTCGGCATCGCGTTCGGAGAACGTGGCCGAGCGGCGGGTGAAGAAGGTGTCCTGGGCGGCGCGGAATCGGGTCCACAGCGCCTCCTCGGAATCGCGTCCGGCCCGCCCCGTCGCCTTCCATTCCGTCATCAGGTCGCGCATCGCGGTCGCGGTCTCTTTCCAGTCCGATGACTGGGCGAGTTCCTCGGCGCGCTCGATCAGCTTCTCCTTGGCCGCCTTCGCCGCGCCCCGTTCGGCGTCGAGTTGCGCGAAGTGCTGGCCGCGTCGCTTGCCGAATGCGTCGCGTGCGGCGGCGAACCGCTTCCACAGCGCGTCGTCGGTCTTGCGGTCGATGCCCTTGATCTGCTTCCACTCGTCGACGATCGCGCGCAGGCGGTCGCCGGATGCCTTCCACGACGTGGCTGCTTCGGCGATCTGCTCGGCTTCTGCCGCCAGGCGCTCCTTGGCCGCAATGGCGTCGGCCCGCGCCTGCTCACGTGCGGCAGCGTTTGCCCCGATCCGCTCGTCGGCGGCGCCGATAAGGGTGGTGAGTCGCTTGTCGAGTGCGTCGATGTCGCCGACCACCGACGCGGTGGGCAGTTGTTCGAGGAGCTCGACCGCATGGGTTCTCGTCGCCGCCGGGTCGGCGGCGCCCGAATCGAGACGCTTCTCGAGCAGGGTCACCTCGGTGGCCAGGTCCTCGTACCTGCGCACGTAGTAGGCAAGCCCTGCCTCGGCGTCGCCGGCCTGCCAGGATCCGACGCTACGTTCACCCTCGGCGGTACGGACGAACACCGTGCCGTCCGTGTCAATGCGGCCCCACTCCGAACTCATGACTGTGCATTAGACACGATCAGCCGAAGTCACGGGCAGTTAGTGTTCTCCGGTGATTGCTGCAGCGGCGTTCTGCCCTCATCCGCCACTGCTCGTCCCCGATGTCGCAGGCGGTGCGGCGGGCGAGTTGGATCCGCTGCGCGCCGCCTGTTTCACCGCCCTGTCGCAGGTCGACGAGCACGCCGATCGCCTGGTACTGCTCGGATCCGGGCCGTCCTCGGCCTTCCATTCGCCGGTCGCTCGGGGCAGCCTCGCCGGGTTCGGGGTCCCCATCGAGGTGCACCTCGGCTCGCCCGGCTGCGGCGGATCGGTCGAGCTGCCCCTGTCGTTGACGATTGGCGCGTGGTTGGTCGGCCAGGCGGTGGGTGACCGCAGTGGGGCCGTCGGGTTCACGGTCGGCCCCGATTTCGCCACCAGCCGGGCCGCGCTCGACCTGCTCGCGCTCGCCGAGACCGAACGCATCGGGCTGGTCGTGATGGGCGACGGCAGCGCGCGGCGCTCGACCAGCGCGCCCGGCTACCTGGACGAGCGCGCCGAAGCGTTCGACGCCGCCGTCGAGGCGGCACTACGCGACGGCGACGGCGATGCGCTGGCCGATCTCGACGAGCGGCTCGGCATCGAACTGCTCGCCGCGGGCGTCCCCGCCTGGCGGGCCGCCGGGGCGTTGCTCGCGGGCGGTGCCTACGACGCCCGGCTGCTCTACGCGCAGGCGCCTTACGGCGTCGGATACTTCGTCGCGGAATGGGCCGCCCGTGGCTGACCAGCGGGTGATCGCCGTCGTCGGGCCGACCGCCACCGGCAAGTCCGATCTCGCGGTGGCCCTCGCGCAGCGCCTTGACGCGGAGATCGTCAACGCCGACTCCATGCAGCTCTACGCCGGCATGGACATCGGAACGGCCAAGCTGCGCACGGATCAACGGGCCGGTGTGCCGCACCATCTGCTCGACATCTGGCCGATCACCAAGTCGGCAGCCGTCGCCGAGTATCAACAGCTCGCCCGGGACACAATCGCGCAGATCCACGACCGTGGGCGCCTGCCCCTGCTCGTGGGCGGCTCCGGGCTCTACCTGCGCGGCGCGCTCGACCGCCTGGAGTTCCCGGGTGAGTCGCCGCAGATCCGCGCGCGCCTGTACGCCGAACTCGACGTGGTCGGCGCGTCCGCGTTGCACGCTCGGCTCACCGCCCTCGACCCGGCTGCCGGCGCGTCGATACTGCCCACCAATGGCCGGCGCATCGTGCGTGCCCTCGAGGTCATCGAGCTGACCGGCCGCCCGTTCGTCGCCTCCATGCCGGCGTTCGAGTCCGTCTACGACTGCGTGCAGGTCGGCCTTGACCGCGACGATCTTGACGACCGGGTCGAGCGGCGGGTCGACGCGATGATGGACGCGGGTCTGCTCGAGGAGGTGCGCGCGCCTGCTCCCGGCGGGCCTTCGGCAGAGCCCGACGGCCGGCAAGGCCCTCGGCTACGCCCAGCTGCTCGGCTGCCTCGACGACGAGGGCGAGGTGGTGGGCGACGTCCCGGCCGCCGTCGAGGCAACCGTGCGGGCCACCCGGCGCTTCGTGCGCCGGCAGCGTTCCTGGTTTCGGCGCGACCCCCGGGTGCGGTGGTTCGACGCCGCCGACCCGAATCTGCTCGAGCGGGTGTCCGGCGACCTCGGTGACCCGGCGCGGTGACCCACCGCCTTAGGCTGGACAGGTGGAGCGTCTGCGAGTCGTGAAGGGCCACGGCACCGAGAACGACTTCGTCCTCCTGCCCGATCTTGACGGGCGCCTGGACCTGACTGCCGAACTCACGCGGGCACTCTGCGATCGCCGCGCCGGCATCGGTGCGGACGGCGTGTTGCGCGTGGTCCGCACCGAATTCGCAGCCGACGAGTCGCCGGCCATCAAGGCGATGGCGGCCGACGCGGAGTACTTCATGGACTACCGCAACGCCGACGGATCCCTCGCTGAGATGTGTGGAAACGGTGTGCGCGTGTTTGTCCGATACCTCCAGGCGGTCGGCCTCGTTGATGTTTATGCGGCGGTGGCGACACGTGGCGGGGTCAGGCGCACCTGGCTCACAGACGAGGGTGACGTCATCGTGGACCTGGGATTGCCGCTGGCTCTCGCCGACCGGCCGGTCGTCACCGCCGCCTCATCCACTGCGCGTGTCCCAGGCACGAGCATCGAGATGCCCAACCCCCACGTCGTCGTCCCGGTACCCGATCGCGACGCGCTGCGCACGCTCGATCTCGACCGGGCACCACTCGTCGAACCGTCCCGCCCGGACGGGCAGAACGTCGAGTTCGTCGTCCGCGCCGGCGAGCGCCACCTGATCATGCGGGTGTACGAGCGGGGCGTCGGCGAGACCCGCTCCTGCGGCACCGGCATCTGCGCCGCCGTCGTTGCATCCGCCCTCGCCGACGGCGCGTCCGGGGGAGACGGCAGCAGCTGGCAGGTGGACGTTCCGGGCGGCACCTGCACCGTCACCTGGCGCACAGACGGCACGGTCCGGATGGCCGGCCCGGCCGTACTCGTGGGCGAGGTCGAGATCGACCCGGCGTGGCTCGCGGCAGTGTCCGGGCAGCGGTAATCGTTCGCAGCCGGGACGCCGCGCGTGTCACGATGGAAGCACGATGACTGAACCTCGCGACTACAGCGACGAGTCCACCGGCTCTTACGAGCTCGCCGACCGCCAGGCCCTGCGCCGGGTGACCGGATTGTCGACCGAACTGGCCGACATCACCGAGGTCGAATATCGGCAATTGCGCCTTGAGCGCGTGGTGCTCGTCGGTGTGTGGACCACCGGCACGCTGACCGATGCCGAGAACTCGCTGATCGAGTTGGCGCGCCTGGCCGAGACCGCCGGTTCGGCGGTGCTCGATGCGCTGATCCAGCGACGCGACCGGCCCGATCCCGCCACCTACATCGGTTCGGGCAAGGCCAAGGAGTTGCGCGACATCGTCAGCAGCGCAAGCGCTGACACGGTCATCTGCGACGGCGAGCTCACGCCTGGCCAGTTGCGACAGCTCGAAGACGTCGTGAAGGTCAAGGTCGTCGACCGGACGGCGCTGATCCTCGATATCTTCGCCCAGCATGCCCGTTCCAAAGAGGGCAAGGCGCAGGTGGAACTCGCCCAGCTGCAGTACCTGCTGCCACGTCTGCGGGGCTGGGGTGAGTCGCTCTCCCGTCAGGTGGGTGGCCGCGCCGCCGGCGGTGTGGGCATCGGCGGGCGCGGACCCGGCGAGACCAAGCTGGAGATAGATCGACGCCGGATCACGGCGCGGATGGCCCGGCTGCGCAAGCAGATCTCGCACATGAAGGTCTCCCGCGACGCCAAGCGCGCCCAGCGGACCGAACGCCGCCTGCCGAGCGTCGCGCTCGCCGGCTACACGAACGCGGGCAAGTCCTCGCTGCTGAACTCGCTCACCGGTGCCGGCGTGCTCGTCGAGAACGCGCTGTTCGCGACCCTCGACCCGACCGTTCGTCGCAGTCAGACCGCTGACGGCCGGGTCTTCACGCTCGCCGACACCGTGGGATTCGTGCGCCACCTTCCCCATCAACTGGTCGAGGCATTCCGGTCGACGCTCGAGGAGGTCGCCGACGCCGACCTGATCCTGCACGTCGTCGATGCCGCCGACGTCGACCCGGAGGCCCAGATCCGCGCGGTACGCGAGGTCCTCGGCGAGATTGATGCACTGAGCGTCCCCGAGCAGTTGGTCTTCAACAAGGCCGACGCCGCCGATCCTGACGTCCTGCTCCGGCTGCGCCGGCTGGCTCCCGATGCGCTGTTCGTGTCGGCGCGAACGGGGGAGGGCATGGACAAGTTGCAGGCGGTGATCGACGAGCGGTTGCCCCGCCCCGACGTCACCGTCACGGTCCTCGTTCCCTACGAACGTGGTGACCTGGTGGCCCGGATGCACGAGGCCGGCGAGGTCCTTTCGACCGATCATCTGCCGACGGGAACGCTCGTCAACGCCCGGGTGAACAGCGATCTGGCCGCGGCTCTACGCCCCTTCGCCGCGGCGGCTGGCGTACCCTGACAGCTGAATCGCCGGCACACCCGAAGGAAGACGGTTATGGAACTGTTCTCGCCTGGGCACCTGCTCCCGCTGCTCATCATCGCGGCCGTCCTCTTCTTCGGCTGGAAGCAGTTGCCCGATATGGCCCGCTCGGTCGGCAAGTCACTGCGGATCTTCAAGACCGAGATGAAGGGCATGAGCGAGGACGACCAGAAGCGCGAAGCCACGAAGGCGATCGAGCCCACGGCCGCGGCCGAGCAGGCGCCGGCGGCACCGGCAGGGCCGGCAGCGCCCGCCAGCGTGCCGGCTGACAAGCCCGACGCCGAGGCGTCCAAGCCGAGTGGCGATTGAGCGCCGCAGGGTCGCGCAGTTACCGCGTATCCCCGGTGCTCCACCGTGGTGGCTTGTCGGCCTCGCGGCCCTCGTCCTGGTGCTCACGACACTTGATGTCGCCCATCACGGCTCACTGACTGACTTCGACCGCGCCGTCTCGCGGCGAATGATCGATTGGGACTGGCGGCACAACGCCGTGCTTGAGCCCCTCATGCACGTGCTGACCCTGTTCGGCCAGCGGGGCGCCGTCCTTGCCGTCACTGTCCCGGTGATTGCCTACTTGACCTGGCGCTCCCGGCGCAGCGAATACGCACTGCGCTTCCTGCTCGCCCTGATCACGCTCACGATCGTCGTTTATGCGCTCAAGGTCGGCGTACCCCGGTATTCACCGCTGGCGGTTACGAAGTCCGCCCGCCAGGAGTCCTACCCCTCCGGCCATCTGCCCAACGCCATCCTGGTGTGGGGTGTCGTGACCTGGTGCGCGCTGCGGGCACGCGCACCGATCGCGCTCACCAGAACCTTGCGGATCGTGCGGGCGATAGCTCCGGGCGCCGTGGTCGTCGGCATGACGGTGCTCGACTATCACTGGATCAGTGACTTCATCGGCGGTGCGTGCATCGGCATCTTGTTGCTGCCGGTCGTTCTGCTGCCGGTGTGGACCGACGTGGGGGCGCGGATCGACCGTCGTCTGCGCAGCCGCAGCAGCGTGCCATAACGGGCGCAGCCTCCCGCTTCGGCCGTTGGTCGCATCTGCCAAGCTGTAGGTGCTATGGATGCATTTCGACCACGTCGCGGCCGGCTGATCGCGCTGTCTCTGGCGCTCGGCGGTGCAGTCGTCCTCCCCGTCGTCCCAGCAGGCCCGGTGGGCCCGGTAGGCATCGTCGGCTCGGCGCATGCGGCAGCCCCGGCCACCTGCAATGTGAAGACTGGCGCCGAGGACGCTGGCGTGACGCCGTGGGCGCAGAAGCGACTTGGCTTTGACCGTGCCTGGCCGATCACCCAAGGCGCCGGCGTCACCGTGGCGGTCATCGACAGCGGCGTCGACATACAGCAGCCTCAGATGAAGCTGATCAGCTATGTCTCGCCCACCGTCGTCACCGCCGCGGGAGCCGGGCCTGGCAATACCCGCGACTGCATCGGGCACGGGACGGGCGTCGCCGGGATCATCGCCGCACCCAAGCTGCTCAAGGTCGGTTTCATGGGGGTGGCTCCCCAAGCCCGGATCATGCCGATCAAGGTCACCAACGAAGACAGTGGGCACATTTCGCCGGCCTTCATCGCGCAGGGCATCGACGCCGCTATCGCCGCCCACGTCCAGGTCATCAACATCTCGCTTGCGACGAACAGCAACGTGGCCGTGCTCAAGGCGGCTATCGATCGAGCCGAGGCTGCCGACATCGTGGTCGTGGCCGCGAGCAACGAGCGAGACAACGCCCAGCGCACGGCGTACCCCGCTGCCTATCCGACGGTGCTCGCGGTGGCCGCGACCGACGGCGAGGACAACGCCGCTGATTTCTCGGCGACCGGTTCCTATGTCGATATCGCAGCGCCCGGGCAGGACATCGACAAGCCGGCGCCCATCAGCGGTTACACACCGCAGGACGGGACGAGCTTCGCTGCGCCGTTCGTCAGCGGAACGGTGGCGCTGGTGCGGGCTGCGCATCCGGAGTTGACCGCTGCGCAGGTTCGCGCTCGCCTGGAGGCGACCGCTGATCCGCCCGCAGGTATCAGCGTGCCGAGCGACCGGCTCGGCTACGGCATCGTGAACCCCTATCTGGCAGTGACGGCCGTGCGCGACGACTCGGCCACGTCGCCCCCGCCGGCAAAGCAGCAGCCGATCCCACCTGCGGCGCCCCGAGTGCCACCGGATCGCCATCTGCAGCATCTGGCACTCGGAGTCGGCACGATCCTGCTGGGCTTGGCCATCCTGGCCGGGCTGTGCACCGCAGTGATCCGCCGTGGGTCGTGGTTCGGCCGCCCGCCGGCTCGCGCCGCAGCGCGGGGAGAAGTCACCGGTCGCTGAGCGAACATCGCCGCCCCGGCGCCGGGCTGAGCGGCCGCGTCGCAGGGCCTAGTGGGGATACTGCTGGCGCCGTCGCCCACGCATGAGGATCGCGATCACGATCAGAGCAACAGCGAGCACCGCGACGAGAACGCCGATAAGCAGGCCGGAACTGCTCGACTTCTTGTTGCTGCCCGCCTGCGACACGCTGAGCGGGGGCCCGGATTGAGCTGCAGACCCTGCGGTTGATGCAGCGCCTGAACTCGCGCCGCCGGTCGGGGGAGCCGCCGATGGTGTGCCACCGCCGAGGCGGTCGAGGGCCGCGTAGACAGGATTCGGCGCGTTCGCGGGCACCCTGTCGGTCAGGGCGTGATGCGGACGCGCCGCGCCCCATCCGAAGACGTTGTTGTGGCTGCCCTGTTGGCCCTGGAACTGGCGCGCCGTAGCGATAATCCGGGCGACGAGTTGCCGGGACGGCATCGACGGGAAATGCGCCCGCACGACGGCGATGCTCCCGGACACAATGGCGGCCGCGTCGCTCGTGCCCGTTCCGTAGAAGATCTCCCCGGACGGCTTGTATCCGATCATCCGGACGCCCGGGCCCGCGAGCGCGACGTACTTCTGGCGCTGGGTGTCGCTCCATGGCTGTAACTGCTGGTCGTAGGCGCCAACGGCAATGACGCCGGCACAATTGGCGGGGGATTGGCTTTCGTTCGTGCTCGAACCTTCGTTGCCCGCCGATGCGACAAGGATCATCCCCTTGTCAACGGCCTTCTTCACGGCGGCTTGCATGTCAGCGGGGCAATCGCCCGGCGCGCCGAAGGACATGTTGACGACCTGCGGCGGGTGCGACATCGCCGAGAGCCGATTCAGTGCGACGACGGTGTAGTTGTTCTCGTCCTCGGTCGGCACGTAGACGGGCAGGATCTTCGCCTGCGGTGCGACGCCCATGACGCCGGGATTCGTTCCGCGCCCGGCGATGAGGCTCGCCATCCGGGTGCCGTGGCCCTCGGAGTCGGTGTCGGATTCGCCGTTGCCATGCCCGACAGAGTCGAACCCGGCGACGACAGCGCCGCGCAGGTCGCCGACCGAAGCCTGGACACCGCCGTCGAGGACGGCGACGGTGACGCCGGCGCCCTTGCTGATCTTCCACACGTCGTCGAGCCCTAGCCGGTCGATCCACCATTCCTGGTTCTGGGTCGATCCGGGGTCGGCGTGCGCCGCGGGCGAGGCGACCAGCCCGGAGCCGATGCACAAGGCAACAACCACGACCAGGCGCAAGAGGAATGCGGCCGGTCGCGTGGAGCGACCGGCCGCACTAGCAGCGTGCAACCGCATTAGTTGAGAACCGGCGGCAGACCGTCGTCGCCGCCCCATACGTCGTCGTCCTCGGTGAGCCAGGTGGAGCGTTCGCGCTCCTCCTCCTCACCGCCATTACCGCCGTGCATCGGCATCATGCCGCGCCCGCCGGTCGCACCGGCGCCGGCGCCCGGTCCGACGCCCCCGGCACCCGCCCCGCCGCCAACGCCGCCGCCGGCTCCAGCGCCGCTGAGACCTGCGCCGTCACCAGGGCCGATACCGCCGGCCCCGGGGCCCACGCCCGGCCCGATGCCGCCGGGGCCGGGGCCGAATCCGGCCAGGCCCGCACCGGTGTCGATGCCTGCGCCGGGGCCTGCGCCTGGACCGATACCGCCCGGTCCGTAACCGGGGCCGGTGCCCGGACCGATACCGCCCGGCCCATAGCCGGGGCCGGTGCCCGGACCGATACCGCCTGGCCCGTGTCCCGGGCCAACCCCCGGGCCGACTCCTGGCCCGATGCCGCCTGGCCCCACTCCCGGGCCGATCCCCGGAGCACCGGGGCCTGGACCGCCGGGGCCGGGCCCCGGGCCGTCATCACGTTGGCCGAGCGGCGTGTGGTAGTAGAGATCGCCAGGCATCTGGTGCATGGCGGTTTCCATGGACTTGGTGAAGGCTTTGAAGATCTCGTGTGCGCCCTGGTCGTTTCCGCCGCTGTAGTCGTTGCTTACGACGGCGTCGGTGACGCTGAATCCGGTCTTGAGGTTCAGGGCCTGGTTCTTGAGCGAGATCCACGACTTCTGGAAGCCGACCAGAGCGTCGCCGCACTTGCGTGTGTTCTCGCCGATCGTGCCGGCATCTGTGGTCAGCTCGGACACGATCTTTAAGGCGTCATCGGCGTTCTCGCCCTGCCAGCACGCCGAAAGGTCGGACTTGATCGCCTCAAGATCAGGAAGTATGCGCTGGTAGGCAAAACGGTTTGCCGCGTAGACGCCGTTGATCAAATCGTTGATCTTGTTCGGGTCGCTTCCCTTGAACTGGTCGTGCGTGCCCCCGGCGTCGCCGTACTTGTTGACGACGATGCTGAAATCCTGTGAGCGGGTGTGGTAAACCTGCGGATCGTTTTTGTCTGCCATCTGTCGAAGCCTCAGATCTCTCCGTGGTCGCCGCTGGAGCTGTGCGTGACGTCCTGCTTCGACTTGTGGTCCTGCGCGCCGTACTTCTCGGCGGTGGTCCGGCAGGCTCGTTCGAGGTTGGTCAGTTGCTTCTGCATCTGCTGGTAGGTCGTCACGACGCCTTTGTGCTCGTCGTCGTAGGCACTTGCGAAGACGTCGTCGCCGCTCCAGAAGTCCTTGAGCGCATCGCGAAGCGCTTGGGCGTCAGCCTTCTGGTATTCCGGCAGGTTGCCGGCGATGTAGCCCGTCTCGCCGGACAGGTCCTGCAGGAGCGCCTTGACCTTGTCGGCAACCGCCGACAGCTTGTCCGGATCGACCCTGAATCCCTTGGTTGGGCCCCCCACGATCATTCCTCCTTCAGTGGTCCGCTGCTGTCAGACGCGAAGCGACAGGCCGAGTCACGAGGTATCGGTGATTCGGCCCGTCGCGATGGCGCTGATCAGCTCCAGTTGTTGCGTGCGGCCTGCTCGGCGGCCTGGTAGTTGTCGTGTGCCTGACCGACGGCCTGCCCGATGCCGTTGAGCACCTGCGACAGGTTCGCGGCGGCGGTGTCCCACTCCTGCTTGCAGGTGAGGTAGGCCTCCTGCGCGGCACCGGTCCACGTGCTGATCATCGGCTTGAGCTGGTTTTCCAGGTCCTCCAGCGTGCTCACGAGAGAGCTGTAGGTCCGCTGGATGCCAGCCTGACCCGACTGAAGGGATTCAAACGCTACTTTGATCTCGGCCATGCCTGTTCAGTACCTTTCGATGAAGACGGGTGCGGCGGATCAGCCGTTGATGTTGCCGGTCATGTTGGTGAACGTCTGCGACTGATCGGTTTCCTGCGTGCCGTACGTCGAGTGCGTTGCAACGAGCGCCTGATGCATGCGGTCCAGCGCCTGGTTGATCTTGCCTGCCTGGCCGTTGAATGCCTCGTGCACACCCATGAATGCGTTGGCTGCCTGGCCTCCCCAGCCACCCATCATCTGCTCGACCTCACCGCTGAGCGTCTGGATCAAGCCCTGCACCTGCTGGTGCGCCTCCTGAACGGCGTTGGCCCCACGCTGCATGGCCTCCTGTTCAGTGGTAAAAGCTCCGGTCACGATGTGTCCCCTCACCTTTCCGTGATCTTCGCGCCCCCCCAAAAATGGGACGCATGTGCGATCAATAACGTACAGAACCGACACGAGTTAAGCGAGTAGTTGTCACGCGTACGTACCGTGTCGCCCGATGCGTCCTCTCAGGAACCGCCGGCTACCTGCCGCGCGATCGGCGCCGGTGTCGAGTGCCGGCCCGGACGGGAGGATCCGCAGCCACTGCGCGGGCAACTTCAGCGCAGTGACTGATCCGTAACCGAGTGCGGCGAGCGCCTTGGTCGATGCGGCGAACTTCTTGCCCGGCGCAGCGACGACGAAGCGGGTGGCGGAGTTGTCGTCCGAGCCGACCACGGCGCGCCTTCTCGGCCGGGATGTCGACCTGATCGGCCAAGCCCTGCTGCGATGCGGCAGACCCGGTCACGGCGGAGATGTTCGCCGGAGCCGAACCTGGCGGGACGGCGAGAGTGAGCGACGTGTCGGCGCGGTAGACGACGCAGACGCCGCCCGCCTGGCTGGGCCGTGTCGGCGATGTGCGGAGTGTCGTTGGGTAGGGCGGCGAACTGCTTGAGCACATCCGAAGCGGATGACGACGGCTTGTTCAACCCGAGCACCACGTTCCGTCGTCACCGATACGGGGTTGACAGGCTTGCCTGCGTCCAGCGGCAGCGTCGCGAGCAGTTTGGCCACCAACGGCGTCACCGGTGCGACGCCGTCATTGAGCACGACGACGGACGAGTGGTTGTCGATGATGTCGATCAGTTGGCCGACGAGCGTTCGCGTGTCGCCGATGGTCAGGCCGGGTTGGCCGGCGCCGGGGATCGTCGGCGTAACCAGTGAGGTGCCCTGGGGCAGCGCGTTGAGCAGGCCGTTGCCCACGGTCAACGGTTGCGCGCCGCCAAGGTCGAGAGCGGTCGAGATGTCGGACGAGTTCTGTTCCGACGATCCGATCTGCAACCGCTGGCCGTGCCAGAGCAGGTAGCTGAGGTGGCTACCCGGCGAGGACACCACAACGGCGTCGTCGGGGCCAAGCGCAGTCGCGCCCGCCTGGCCGCCGATTGTCACGGTCACCTTGGCGATGTCGTTGTCGACGGTCTGCTGACTGATCTGCGAGCAGACCGTCCACGGCGCCTGGACGAGGCGCGACTTGCTGCGCGGCAGCGACTGTGGAATGCCGTCGATTCCGATCGGAGCGCCGTGCTGCTTGTGAGCGAGAGTCGATGCTGCGACCGTCTTGACGGTCACCTGTCCCTGGTCGCCGGCGCGCGGCGAGCGCGGCGGAGGTGTAGTTCAGCGCCGGATGCAGCTTGCCGTCGCCGAGGAGGACGAACTGGGCGCCCGTCTCGCGCTCGATGTAGATCGTCCCGCTGCATGAGCTTGACGTTCGTCCCCGGCCGGATCAGGCCGAAGACGGCGAAGCCCGCCACCACGAGGACGGCGGCCATCACTCCGGTGATCGTCGTGAGCGACAGGCGCCGCATCGGGGCCTCGGGGACGTCCGGTTCGCCGACCACCAATGCGGCTAGCGCGCGCCTGGTCAGGAACTTGTACGCCTGCAGCTGGTCGCGGCGTGACTGCACGGGCGCCCCTTCCCCGATCGGGTCGCCCGCCGTCCGGGCAACGCCGGAAAGGATACGGCTTCGGCCGGATCGTCACGACCTGCGATGATGCGCAGCGCAGTGGGTGAATCAGTCCGACCGCCGATCTGCGGGTACGGACCGGCAACGAGGAGGGCCATGGCCGCAGTGCGACACGCGTCGGGGAACTCCACCTCGCGGTGGCACGCCGGGGGGCTGGTCGCAGCCGACCGTGCAGCAGTCGAACAGTGGCGGCGGGCACCGGCGGGCAAGGCCAGAGGGGCCCGACGCTCGCCGCCAGGCGCCTACGGCGGCACCCGGCGCGCTGCCCCGGGCCACTCTGGCGCAACTGGTGCTGCTGGAGATCGCCGCGGGCGCTGTTGTGGCTGGGCTTGCCGGCCGGCGCGTCTGGACGATCGTCGGTGTCGCGGTCGGCGTCGTCTTCGCGATCCTGAGCCTCGTCCCGGTCCAGCGGCGGTGGCTCTACCAGTCGCTGACGTCACGGCTGCGCCTGGCCGGGCGCCGGGGTCTGCAGCGCCGCCACTCTCGGCCTGGCCTCGCTCGTCGGTCCGTACGAGGTGGTCGACGTCGCGACATCCGGCGGCTCGCCGATCGCGGTCATCCGGGCGGGCAACACCTGGGCGTTGCCTCTCGAGTTGCGGCAGGACAGCGTGTTCAACGACGACGCGGGCGTGCCGCTCGGCGGGCTGGCGTCGCTTCTCAAGATCGAGGACGTCGACCTCGCGAGCGTCCGGCTGATCAGCCTCGTATCGCCCGCCGTTGCCGCTCCCAGCGCGCCGGCCGGGTCAGGGCCGATGCTGGCCAGGGGAGCGACCCGCTACTGCGTGCTGACCCTCGACACGATGATCGCCGCGGCGGCGTTGGCGGCACGTGGCGGCTCGGACGCCGCGATCACCCAGATCCTGCGGCGCTGCGCGATGCGCGCCGAGGAGGTGCTCGCCAACGGCAGGCTCAGCCTGCAGACGCTCGACGATGCGGCCGCGCGTCGAGTGCTCGACAGCTGCCTCGGCCCGGCGTCTCCGGTGTCCGATCCGTCGATGGCTGCCACATCGGAGTCGACGTCAGGCATCCGGGTCGCCGGGCACGTACTCCACCACGCTCGTCATCGGCGGATCGGCCGCGACGGCGCTGCACAAGCTCAACGAGGTGATTCCCTACCTACCCGGCCGGGTCGCCTCGACGGCGCTGGTGCTCACTCCTGACCGCCACCGTGGCGGCGCCGACAGCACACTGCTGCTCCGGGTCAGCCTGCCCTACGACAGGTCCGCCACCCAGATCGCCGGAAAGGTCCGCACTGCCGTGAGCAAGGCCGGCCTGCCGGTGCAACGCATCGACGGCGAGCAGGGTGAGTTGCTTCGTGCCTCGACGCTGCTCGGTCTGACAGAAGGGCTCGTCTGATGTTCGGCTCGATGCAGGTGACGGTCCGCGACGGCGACGAGGCGCCGGCGCAGCCGTCGGGTATTCGCATCGGCATGCGACGCGACCGGCCGTTGTCGCTGCGGCTGTTCCGGCCGCAGGGCACGAGGATTGCCGTGTTGTCCAGCGCCGTGCCGGCCCAGCTGCTGGCAATGCGTGCGGCCGCCGTCGGGGCGACGATCCGGGTGCAGAGCCCCCGCCCGCAGGCATGGGGCCCGGTCGTGCGCCATGGCCTCGACATCTCGGTCGCGCCGCCCGGCGCCGGTTTCCCGCCGCCTGGCACGCCGCATTCCCCGGTGCTCGTCGTCGACGACCGGCCCATCGAAGTCGGCGGGCTCGGCGACGCCGGGCCGTGGCAGTGCCGCCTCGACATCCGCGCTGTCACGTCTGCCTCCGACCTCGGCGCGATCGGCCACGCCGACGTCCTCGTGTTCGGTCAGGTGTCTTCCGCCGTCGCTTCGGCTCTGGCGACGATGATGGGCCTGGACATGTCGCTGGTCGGCCAGTTGAGCGCTCTGGGTCCTGGTGCGATCGCGCTCGTCTCGCGCGGCGCCATCGAGTACGTCGCGCTCGATCCGTCGCCGGCCGAGCGGCAGTTGCTGGCGCAGAGCGCGCGCTAGTTCGAACCCCTAGTTCGACAAGTTGCGCACCGCGCCGTACACACCGATGACGCCGAGCGCCAGCGGGATCACGGACAGGATGAGCGTCGACTCGATGACGTCGGCGAATCGTGCCCACGTCGGGGCCAGGCGGCGATCGGGCAGCGCGACCGCCAAGACGAGGAACACCGCCGCCAGGACCGCGGCCGGCACGAGGAACACCAGCACGCGCACCAATTCGTGCGTCGCTGCCGAGCGGGTTACGAGCAGCGCGAGTCCGGCCACGCCGCCTGAAATCAGCATTGCGCTGCGCTGACCGCGACCGGTGAACAGCCGGGCGCGCAGCACGCAGATCGCGCCGAGCACGCCGGCCAAGACCCGATCGCTCACTCCGCCGGTGGCAAGCAGGGCACTTGACGCGCCGATCGTGATCGCGGTGGCCGACGTGAGGCCGGTCAGGTACTGGTCGGCGCGAACCGCTTGGTCGAGCACGGTCGCGCCGGCCACCGTGCTGGTGTCGCGCCGGAGATCGTCGGCGTTGCTGGGAATCGAGGGCAGCGGTAGGCGGGACAGCCGGAAGGCCAGCATCGGCAGGAACGGCGAGCAGGCGAGGGTTATGCCGGCCACGAGAGCCGACGAGCCGTACACGCCGAGGCTGGTGATGTTCGAGACCGTCGTGCCGATGGCTCCGAGCACGCACGCGGTGATGACCGCGACGAAGATCGTGACGCCCGTGCCGAGAATGATCAGCGCCAGCACGGCCACGAGCACCGCCGCGCACAGCGCCGGAAGGAGCTGGGTAGAGCCGAACGCCCAGATCCGGTGCTTGTCGCCGAGCGCGGTAGCTCCGGCCGCCGCCGCGAAGGCGACGGCGAAACTGCCGGCGGTCACACCGGCACCGCGCTGGCCGTAGGCGCGCCCGAGCGCTCCGGCGGCACCGAGCAGCATGATCGCGGTGACACCCGCGGTTATCGCCGGCGCGAGCCACTTCGGCCCGGTGAGCAGGGTGGCGAACAGGGCGAACGTCAACGTCGCCGACGCGAACAGCACGCTGGCCCGAGCAGTGTGCTGCGGGCGCCACCGTGGCGTGCGCTCGTTGACGCCCGAGGCGACGGCGTCGAGAACGTCGTCGAAAGCGAGTTCGGGAAGCTGAGTCGACCCTGGGCGCAGCCGCAGCACGTCGCCGTCGCGTACCTGCGCGCTGGCGAGGGTCGAGGACGGCTCGAGAGGTGGTTTGCCGAGCTTCTGCAGCACCCACCCGCCATGGGCGGCGCCGTCGTCGGCAAGATCTGGGCCCATGCTGCGCACGAGTGTGGCCAGCAGATCGGATATGGGGATGTCGACGGGCACCGCGAGGTCGACACGCCACTTCGGCGTGATCACCGTCAGGCGGCAGGTGCTGGACATGACGCTCGCGGCCACTGGGACTCGCTTTCCTTGCGGAGCCTTACGATTAGGCCCACGATCTGACGTTTGTACCGGTCAGGCACGATAGCTAACCGTAAGTGCAACCGTATCGGAGGTCCTGGGTGAGTACGGAGCTGTTCCGGCGACCGCTGCGCCGGCAGCCGCCGCCCGAGCCGAAGGGCGAGATCGTCCTCGAGTCGCCGCCGGAGCTGCCCGAATCGGTCAGCACCGGCGGTATGGGGCAGGCGCTGACGTATCTACCGATGGCCGCGGGTGCCGGTTCGACGGCGCTGCTGGTCACCGGTAGCGGCGGCTCGCCGATGACCTACCTCGCGAGCGGCATGATGGCGCTCTCCATGCTCGGCATGATGACCAGCAGCATGGGGCGCTCGTCGGGCGAGAAGCGCAGGCGCCTCGACGGCGACCGGCGCGACTACCAGCGATACCTCGGGCAGGTCCGCCGCCGCGTGCGTCGCGCGGCAGAACAGCAACGTGCGGCAGCGCTGTGGCACCACCCGGCGCCGGACTCGCTGTGGTGCATCGCCTTGGGAAACCGGCTGTGGGAGCGCCGCCCCATCGACGGCGACTTCCTCTCGGTGCGGGTCGCACGTGGCGCGCAGCGCCTCGGGGTCACCCTGGTCACTCCGGAGACCAAGCCGATCGAGGATCTCGAGCCGATCTCGGCCGGATCGTTGCGGCGCTTCGTGCGCACCCATTCGTCGGTGGCCGAGTTGCCGGTCGCGATCGCGCTCACCGCCTTCGCGCGCATCGCGTTCTCGGGCTCGACGGCGGACGTGCGCGGCCTGTGCCGTGCCATCGTCGCGCAGTTGACCACGTTTCATTCGCCTGACGATGTCGTCGTCGCCGTCTGCGCCGGTCCGCAGGAGCAGGAGACGTGGGAGTGGATCAAGTGGCTGCCGCACGGGCTGGCCGCAGAGTCCTATGACGCGGTCGGGCAAGCCCGACTCATCAGCGACGACCTGCTGGCGCTCGAGGCGATGTTCGGTGACGCGCTCACCAGCCGTCCCCGTTTCGGCATTGCGGGCGGCGGCGACGGCCCGCATGTGATCGTGGTGATCGACGGGGGACACGTGCCTCCCGAGGCGCAACTTGCCACCGGCCTCGTGCAGGGGATAACCGTTCTCGACCTGAACTCGGTGCTCGGCACGGACTACAACGCCGGCGTGCTGCAACTGCAGGTCGACGCAGGCTCAGTGTCGATGATTCGCCAGGACCGCAGCGGAACGATGCAGACCACTCGGCTGGGGTCGACAGACAGTCTGAGCAGCACCGAGATGGAAACGCTCGTTCGCGCGATGGCGCCGCTTCGGATGTCGACCGCCTCGGCCGAGCCGACCGACGCGCTCACCGCCGATCTGAGCCTGCCCGACCTGCTGCGCCTCGGCGATCCGTTCCAGATCGACACGAGTGTCACCTGGCGCCCGCGCGCGCCGCGCGACCGGATGCGGGTACCGATCGGCGTTGGAGTCAGCGGGCAGCCGGTCGACCTCGACATCAAGGAATCAGCCCAGGGCGGTATGGGCCCGCACGGTCTGGTGATCGGCGCGACCGGATCGGGCAAGTCCGAACTGCTCCGCACCCTTGTCCTGGGCCTCGCGCTCACCCACTCGTCGCAGACGTTGAACTTCGTCCTCGTCGACTTCAAGGGTGGTGCCACGTTCGCGAGCCTTGACGTCCTGCCGCACACGTCGGCGGTCATCACCAACCTGGCCGACGAACTCATCCTCGTCGACCGCATGAAGGACTCCCTCGCCGGCGAGATGAACCGCCGCCAGGAGATGCTGCGCGATGCCGGCAACTACTCCTCGCTGAAGGACTACGAGCGCGCGCGCGAGCAGGGCGCGCCACTCGAACCGATGCCGTCGCTGTTCGTGGTGGTCGACGAATTCAGCGAACTGCTGTCCGCCAAGCCCGACTTCATCGATCTGTTCGTGATGATCGGCCGGCTCGGACGCTCGCTCGGGGTTCACCTGCTGCTCGCTTCGCAGCGCCTGGAGGAAGGCAAGCTGCGGGGTCTGGACACCCACCTGTCCTATCGCATCGGGCTGCGCACGTTCTCGGCGATGGAGAGCCGGGTCGTCCTCGGCGTGCCCGATGCGTACGAACTGCCGAGCGCTCCGGGAAACGGGTACCTGAAGGAGGGCACCGAGCCGCTGGAGCGGTTCAAGGCTGCCTACGTTTCCGGCGCGTACACCAAGCGAGCGACCGCGATTGGCGGGCGGCACGACACGACGCTGTACCAGATGCTGCCCTACGGGCTGTCCTACACGACGCCGCGAACGCCCGCCCAATCTGCCGCACCGGAACCCGAGCCGGTACCGACCGGCCCGGCCGAGACCCTGATGGACATCATCGTCGATCGCCTGAAGGGACGCGGCGCTCCCGCGCGCCAGGTGTGGCTGCCGCCGCTGGGCGTTCCGTCCACACTGGACGAGTTGCTGCCGAGACTCACCGAGACCGAGCGCGGTCTGCGCCCTGCGGACTGGGACAGCGTGCCCGCACTGACGTTCCCGATCGGCCTGGTCGACAAGCCCTACGAGCAGCGCCGCGATCCGATGTGGCTCGACCTCGCGTCGTCGCACTTCCTCGTGGCGGGCGGCCCGCAAAGCGGTAAGAGCACGGTGTTGCGCACGCTCATTTCGTCGCTGTCGCTGACCCACACACCCGAGCAGGTGCAGTTCTACTGTCTGGACTTCGGCGGTGGCACGTTGACCGGGCTCGCCGACATGCCGCACGTCGGCTCGGTCGCGACGCGCCTCGAGCCTGACCGGTTGCGGCGCACGATCGCCGAGATCACCACCTTGCTCGATCACCGCGAGCAGATCTTCACCCAGCACCGGGTCGACTCGATGGCCTCCTACCGGCGGATGCTCGCGAGCGGGACGGTTCCCCGTGACGGCTTCGGCGACTTGTTCCTCGTCGTCGACGGCTGGGGAACCATCAAGTCCGACTACGAGGCCCTCGACCAGCAGATCACCCAGATCGCCGCGCGCGGGCTGGGCTTCGGCGTGCACGTCGTGCTCTCCATCCAGCGCTGGATGGAACTGCGTCCCGCGCTGCGCGATCTCATCAGCAGCCGACTCGAACTGCGCCTCGGCGATCCGTCCGAGTCCGATGTCGATCGCCGCGCGGCGCAGAACGTGCCGGCCGGGACGCCCGGGCGCGGCCTGAGTCCGGACAAGCTGCATTTCCTGTCGGCCCTGCCGCGCATCGACGGCGACCCGTCACCGGAGAATCTCACCGAGGGTGTGGCCGGCATGGTGAAGCGGGTTGCCAGCGCGTGGGCCGGGCCGTCGGCGCCGGACGTGCGCCTGCTGCCGGCCGACCTCGCCTTCACCGCACTGCCGCGTGTGGACATGACCCGCAGCGCCGTCCCCATCGGTATCGACGAGAACACCCTCTCGCCGGTGTTCGCCGATTTCGACGCTGAGCCGCACTTCATCGTCATCGGCGACGTGGAGTCGGGTAAGTCCAACCTGCTGCGGGTCATCGCCCGTGGCATCACCGCGCGGTACTCGCCGACCGAGGCGAAGATCATCACGTTCGACTACCGGCGCGGCCTACTCGGAGCGATCACCACCCCGCACCAGATCGGCTACGTCATGACCTCGGCTGCCGCCCCGGACATGGTCAACAACATCGGTGGAGCGCTACGCGAGCGGTTGGCCGGCATCCAGGTCGACCCGACCTCGGCCGAGGTGCCGCAGTGGGGTGGGCCGAAGCTGTTCCTGCTCATCGACGATTACGACATGGTGGGCAGCGCGCAGGGCAATCCACTGCTTGCGCTCACCGAGTTCCTGCCGCAGGCCCGCGACATCGGCCTGCACGTCATCCTCAGCCGGGCCGCGGGAGGCGCTGGGCGCGGCCTGTTCGATCCGGTGATGCAGCGAATCCGGGAGATGGGCTCGCCGGGCGTGCTCCTGTCGGGCAGCAAGGACGAGGGTGCGCTGCTTGGTGCGGTGAAGATGGAGCCGCTGCCACCCGGCCGGGGCCGCTACGTGCACCGGCGTACCGGAGCGACGCTTATCCAGACGGCACGCATCGGCTAGCGGGCCAGCCTCTGCGCGAGGCCGGCCCGCTAGCCGATGTGCTGACGGTCAGACCTTGCGCAAGACGGTGACCACCTTGCCGAGCACGGTGGCTTCGTCGCCGTCGATCGGGGCGTAGGCGGCGTTGTGGGGTAGCAGCCAGACGTGACCGTCGCGGCGCTGCAGTGTCTTGACGGTCGCCTCGCCCTCGATCATCGCGGCCACGATGTCGCCGTTGTCGGCGTCGGGCTGCTGGCGAACCACGACCCAGTCGCCGTCAGAGATCGCGGCGTCGACCATCGAGTCGCCGACCACGCGCAGCAGGAACAGGGTTCCCTCGCCGACCAGTGCGCGCGGCAGCGGGAAGATGTCCTCCACCATCTCATCGGCGAGGATCGGGCCACCGGCTGCGATCCGGCCGACGACGGGCACGAACACCGGCGACGGCGCGCCCGCCTGCGTGTCGTCGGCGCCGGCCGCCTGGCGGGTGCGCTTCGCCTTCGACGTCGAGGATCGGACGTCAACGGCACGTGGGCGGTTGGGGTCTCTCCGCAGGTAGCCCTTTCGCTCCAGCACGGCGAGTTGGTGCGCGACGCTGGAGGTCGAGGCCAGTCCGGCCGACTCACAGATTTCGCGGATGCTGGGCGGGTAGCCGCGTCGATGAACCGAGTCGCGGATGACGTCGAGGATCATTCGTTGCCGCGCGGTGAGCTCGTCAGTGCGCTCGCGTTCGGGCAGCGGCGTGACATTGGCGAGCTTGCTCGACTTGGTCGCTCGGGCGGGCTTGGCCGACGTGTCGGACTGAGCGGATCGAGCGGATCGAGAGTTCGAGGAGGCCGCGCGGGCTTTGATCGGCGCGCCGGACTTGGGCGCGGGAGTGGGTTGCGGCTGTCTCGGCACTGTGTTCGCTCCCTTGGTCGGTCGGATGGCACGACGTTAGCCGCGCAGACGGGTGATCTCAAACATCTGTTCGAACGACACGCCGGGCAACCGTGGATTCTGTCGTACCGCGGTGATAGACCTCGTACAAGCGTTCGATCGAACAGCTGTACGACGTGAGGGTCGCCTCTCGCCGGACCGAACGCCGAGATTGCCGACGCTTCGCAGGAGGTCCTGATGTCCGTAGCAGCCGAGTTCCCGCCGGTTGTCTATATTCCGCCCGCGGCGCGCCGTCCTGGCGAGCGCACCGCCACGGTGTTGGCGTTTCGTGCCCGCGTCGAACCCGGCCCCGAGGCAGGGCGGCCGCGCGCGGCCTCCTTGCGCGAGGCGGCCGGGTCGGTGCCGCAGTTGTACCCGGTGCTGCCGGCACGCGCGCAGCCGTCCGCGACCGAGCGCACGAACCTGGCGGCACGGACGGCGCCCGTTCGGCTGACCCGTCGTGGCTATGCGGTGGTCGGCTTGCTGGTCGTGGCCCTGACCGTCGGCCTGGTCTGGCTGGCGCATGCGTCGGCCATCAGCGCCGCGCCTCCCGCCGTGAAGCCGCCCGCCGTGGTCACGGTCAACGCAGGAGACACCCTGTGGTCGATTGCCTCCCGGGTTGCGCCGCGGCGTGACCCACGCGCCGTCGTGGCCGAACTCCAGCGGGTCAATCACCTGTCCGACCCGTTGCTGCAGCCGGGGCAGCAGCTTCGGACGCGCTGACTGTCCGACCGCCCGACTGTGTCCGACTGCCTGCGCGACTCGCCGCGCTCTGCCTTGCGCGAACGTCGACGTCGCTCTACCGTCGACCCCTACATCTAGTAGTTACACTGGTGTAAGTCGTCCACAGGTTGGGGGCAGCCGTCCACAGGTTGGCGGTCTGGGTCCACAGCTCATCCCCAACGTGGTGGCCGAATTCGGTGCCGACTGCTCTTCGCGGAGCAGCGCGGGTGGGGCAGAGGAGGCGAATCGAGATGCGTTGTCCGTACTGTCGCCATCCCGATTCCCGGGTCGTCGACTCGAGAGAGCAGGACGAAGGGCAGGTGATCCGCCGCCGGCGTAGCTGCCAGGACTGCGGGCGCCGGTTCACGACCGTCGAAGAGGCAACTCTCGCGGTGATCAAGCGCAGCGGGGTCACCGAGCCGTTCAGCCGGCTCAAGGTGGTCAACGGCGTGCGGCGCGCGTGCCAGGGCCGGCCGGTCGACGAGGATGCGCTCGCCCAGTTGGCGCAAGCCGTCGAGGAGGCGATCCGCGCGACGGGCGCCGCCGAGGTGCCCAGTGACGAGGTGGGCCTGGCCATCCTCGGCCCGTTGCGCAAGCTGGACGAGGTCGCCTACCTGCGCTTCGCGAGCGTGTACCAGGCCTTCAGCTCCATCGACGACTTCGAGAAGGCGATCGCCGAGCTTCGCCACTCGGCCCGGCCGGCGCACGAGACATGACGCGCGGCACGGGGCGCCACCACAAAGATCAGCAGCAGGCAGCAGTTGCCAAGAGAGGGAGGCCGCAGATGACCGAGGCAGTCGAGAAGCATGGCTCGCCACAGCCCAACGGTTCCGGACCCGCCGGCGTCGGTGGATCGGTGTTTCCGGAGAACGGGCTGGCGATCGAGCGGGTCTTTACGACAGCCGGCGTGCATCCCTACGACGAGGTGACCTGGGAGCGTCGCGACGTCGTCATGACGAACTGGCGCGACGGCTCGGTCAACTTCGAGCAGCGCGGCGTCGAGTTTCCCGACTTCTGGTCGGTGAACGCGGCGAACATCGTCACGACGAAGTACTTCCGCGGCGCTGTCGGCACCGACGTGCGCGAGTGCTCGCTGCGTCAGCTCATCGACCGCGTCGTGCACAAGTACCGCGCGGCCGGCGAGGTCAACGGCTATTTCCGGTCCGCGGCAGACGCCGAGGTGTTCGAGCACGAACTCACCTGGATGCTGCTGCACCAGGTGTTCAGCTTCAACTCGCCGGTCTGGTTCAACGTCGGCACCACGTCGCCGCAGCAGGTGAGCGCCTGCTTCATCCTTGCCGTCGACGACACCATGGACTCGATCCTGAACTGGTACCGCGAGGAGGGCCTGATCTTCAAGGGCGGTTCCGGTGCCGGGCTGAACCTGTCCCGGATCCGCTCGTCGAAGGAACTGCTGTCCTCCGGCGGCACCGCGTCCGGCCCGGTCAGCTTCATGCGCGGGGCCGACGCGTCGGCGGGCACGATCAAGTCCGGTGGCGCGACCCGCCGGGCCGCGAAGATGGTCGTGCTCGACATCGACCACCCGGACATCGAGGAGTTCATCGAGACGAAGGCGCGCGAGGAGAACAAGATCCGGGTGCTGCGCGACGCCGGCTTCGACATGGACCTCGGCGGGCACGACATCACCTCGGTGCAGTACCAGAACGCGAACAACTCGGTTCGGGTGTCCGACGAGTTCATGCGCGCGGTCGAGGAAGGCAGCGAGTTCGGGCTGCGGGCGCGCATCACGAACGAGCTGATCGAGACCGTCGACGCCAGGACCCTGTTCGGCAAGGTGGCGCAGGCGGCGTGGGAGTGCGCCGACCCGGGCATCCAGTACGACGACACGATCAACGACTGGCACACGAACCCGGAGACGGGCCGGATCACCGCGTCCAACCCGTGCTCGGAGTACATGAGCCTGGACAACACGTCCTGCAATCTGGCCTCGCTCAACCTGCTGAAGTTCCTGCGCGACGACAACATCCTCGACGCCGCCAAGTTCGTCAAGGCCGTCGAACTCGATCATCACCGCGATGGACATCTCGATCTGCTTCGCCGATTTCCCGACCGAGGCGATCGGCATCAACACCCGCGCCTACCGGCAACTCGGCATCGGCTACGCCAACCTCGGCGCACTGCTCATGGCGTCCGGCCTGGCCTATGACTCGGACGGCGGGCGCGCGCTGGCCGCTGCGATCACCTCGCTGATGACCGCCGTGTCCTATCGCCGTTCGGCTGAGTTCGCAGGCGTCGTCGGTCCCGTACGAGGGCTATGCCCGTAACGCCGCGGCGCACGCCCGGGTGATGCGCAAGCACGCCGCGGCGAACGACGCTGCCCGTCCGATGCACGACAACGACCGGGCGCTGTTCAAGCCCTCGCCGCCGACGAGTGGGCCACCGGCAACAAGCTGGGCGAGAAGCAGCGGCTGGCGCAACGCACAGGCATCGGTGCTCGCGCCCACCGGCACCATCGGCTGATGATGGACTGCGACACGACCGGCATCGAGCCCGACCTCGCGCTGGTGAAGTTCAAGAAGCTGGTCGGCGGCGGGTCGATGCAGATCGTCAACCAGACCGTGCCGCGCGCACTGCGCATCCTCGGCTATCAGGAGGAGCAGGTCGAGGCGATCGTCGAGTACATCGCCGAGCACGGCCACGTCATCGACGCACCTGGCCTGCGTCCACGAGCACTACGAGGTGTTCGACTGCGCGATGGGCACCCGCGCGATCAAGCCGATGGGGCACGTGCGGATGATGGCTGCGGTGCAGCCGTTCATCTCCGGGGCGATCTCCAAGACGGTCAACCTGCCAGAGTCGGCCACGGTCGAGGACATCGAGATGTCTACTTCCAGGGTTGGAAGCTCGGCCTGAAGGCGCTCGCGGTGTATCGCGACAACTGCAAGGTCGGCCAGCCGCTGTCGGCCGGCAAGGGCGACAACAACGGCGCCGCAGGCGGAGACCGGTCGTGGAGAAGGTCGTCGAGTACCGGCCGACCCGAACCGTCTGCCGAAGTCGCGTCCGTCGCAGACCACGTCGTTCACGGTCGGCGGCGCCGAGGGATACATGACTGCCGGCTCCTACCCGGACGACGGTCTCGGTGAGGTCTTCCTCAAACTCGGCAAGCAGGGCTCGACGCTGGCCGGCGTCATGGACGCATTCTCGATCGCGATCTCGATTGCGCTGCAGTACGGCGTGCCGCTCGAGACAGTACGTTCAGAAGTTCACCAACATGCGCTTCGAGCCGGCGGGCCTGACCGACGACCCGGACATCCGGATGGCGCAGTCGGTGCTGGACTACATCTTCCGCAAGCTGGCCCTCGACTACCTGCCGTTCGAGACGCGCTCGGCGCTCGGCATCTACACCGCATCCGAGCGCACCCGCGCAGCTCGAGACGGGCTGCTACGACGCTCAGCCCGACGAGGAGGACTTCGAGTCGCTCGCTCAGTCCGCGCCGGTGAACCAGGCGCCTGCCGGCTGGCGGCCGGTACACGACGAGGTCGTCGCCGAGACCGCGCAGCAGGCGCCGCCGACGGTGCACAGCTCGACCGAGCTTGCTGGAGTCGATCATCGGCACGTCGGCCGACGCGCCGTTGTGCATGAACTGCGGGACGAAGATGCGACCGGCCGGCAGCTGCTTCGTCTGCGAGGGCTGTGGCAGCACCAGCGGTTGCAGCTAGGCGTCGACCGCGGTATCGGACGGCTCGCCTGGCCCGTAGGGCGAGCGGCGGCGCCGGGTGGGCGAAACCGGCTGCTGGTCCTCATTCACACGGACGTTCCTCGGCGTCGAGGCTTCCGGCAGCGGTCGACCGTCAAGCGGCCACAAGGTGAACAGCGGTCATCGAGTTGGTGGCCGGGTCGATCTGCGCTGAGCTACGGGCGGACGGCGAGCGTGAAGTCGCGCTCTGACGAGATGTCGTCGACCCGCACGTAGGCGCCGGTGTATGGCGCGTTGATCATGTATCCCGCGCCGAGGTACATGCCGACGTGGTGGATGTCGCTGCCGAAGAGGATCAGGTCGCCGGGCAGCAACTGGTTGGCAGTTACCCGGACTCCCTGTACGGCCTGCGTGCCCGTGTAGTGGTAGAGGTCGCGGCCCGCCTTGGCCCAGGCCCACATCGTCAGACCGGAGCAGTCGAAGCTGCTCGGGCCGGCCGCCGCGTACACGTAGGGCACGCCCATCTGGGTCAGCGCGGCGTCGAGCGCCACTTCTGCGCGAAGCCGAACCGTGCCTGCGCGATAGGCGGGGAGCCGCGGCAGCACGGTGGTGCCGTTCGCGGGCAGGATCGGTGCAGCACCGATGAGCCCGTCCCCATCGCCGTGCGGCGTCGGCAGGGGATCGTTGGCGAAAGACTGGACGGCATAGGTCGACCCGGTTCGGCCGCCGGCGTGCGGCGGGTACGACCCGAGGTACGGCGTCGGTCCCATGACGGCCTGCTCGTCGACGGGATGCGCGGTCGTCACCTTCGTGAACTTCGGGACCCCGGCCTTTGCCGGAGGAGCCGCGCGCCGTCCGGTTGCCTGCTCGAGAAGGGCCCGGGTCGCAATCGCGATCCGTGCTGCCGAGGACGCCCCGGCCGGGAACTCGCTTGGCGCGGCGGCGTGCGAGGCGATCGCTTGCGCCTGAAGCGCGGCTGCGGCATCGGCCGCGGTACCGACGTTCAGTACATCCGGTACGCCCACGGGCAGGACGGTGAACATCCAGCAGCCCAACGAGGTGTTCGGCCCGGCCGCGGTGTTGATCGCGGTGACGCAGCCGAGGTAGTTCCCGGGCGCGGTCGGGGCAGGCACCGTGGCGACGAAGCCGTGATAGGCGCCGAAGCGGGGGTAGTCGCGCAGGACGTCCTGGTTCGCAGCTGTCGCGGCTACCGACGCCAGGCGGCGCCCGCCGACGATCACGTCGACCAGGGTCCGGACCGCAGAATCGGAGTCGATCGACCAGCCGGCGAATCGCACCTTGCCCGCCGCATACACCATGCCGCTCACATGGCCGAACGGGGCCCGGGTGGCCGCCGGTGGAGCGGCCTTCACGGCGACGCCGGCGACCTTGACCGTCTGGCAGCCAAGCGGCGTCGACACGCCTGCGCCGATGTTGATCGCATTGACGCACAGCTGGTGGGTGCCCGCCGGGACGATCGTCGTTGCCGCGAAGCCGTGCAGCGGCCCGAACTTGGGAAATACGCGCGCGACGTCGTCGCGGCGAGTCGAACTCAGCGTCGTGCCGACGGAGCCACCGTCGAGGTAGACCGCGATGCGGATCGGCGCGGACGTATTCGGGTCCGCGGTCCAGCCCAGCAAGGTGGCTCGGGCGCCCGTGAGGTTTACGCCGTCAAGGTGTCCGACCGGGTTCGCTGTCGCCGCCGAAGCAGGTCGCGAGGCCACACCACCGACGCACAGTGCGGCAATCAGGGCGGCAACGCCAACGGCGCTGATAGTGAGGCGCTTGGACATGTCTGGGACCTCGAAATTCCGTCGGCGATCGAGCGGCGACCCGATGGGGTGCGATGGCTACATGCATCTCCGATCGGCACGTCGGGCGTAGTCCTGAGCGGACCGACGGCCCCCGTTTTGGGACTGGCGCGCCCTCGGCTTGCCGCGGGCTGCCGGCCGCCGCGGCTGACCGCCGGCCTCGACCGGCGAAGCGCGAGCAGCCCAATAGCGCAGATCGTCTGATCTACGCGACCGGCTGGCTTTACCCGATGCCGTATATGACCGGCACGAAGGCGCCCTTGTGAGGCGTATGCGCATTAGGAGTGAGCCTCTGATTACAGTCCGGTTGCGATACCGCCGCCAACGTGGTCGAACGGCTCGTGGCCAGGTAGACCGGCAACATGGCCGGCACGTTCACCGCTTGGCGTGTGCGGCGTGCACCTGCGCGGCGTATGCCGAGCGCACCTGCGCGCCGTATGGAGCGTGCACCTGCTCGCCGCACCGAGCGTGATGCCGACTTCTTCCTGGACGTCGTGATCATGCTGTCGGTCGTGATGTTCATGCTGCTCGCGTCGGGCGTCGGCGTCCTCGCGCTGCAGACCGCGCTGCGCTGATCAACCGCTCGCTGAGCCCGACCAGACGTCGATGAGAACCTTGCCGGTGGCTCCGGCCTGCACGGCGTCGTGTGCCGCGGCGGTCTGCTCGAGCGCGAAGTGATGTAGCGGCAAGCCGGCCTGCTCGCCCACCCGCACTGCGCCGTCGGCGACCGCCGCGGACACATCGGCGATCGCGACCGCTTTCGCGTCGGCCGGCACGGTGTAGACGAGCACGAACTGCCACCGGGCGTTGAGCACGAACAGTGGGCGCAGTGGCAGCGTGAGCGGTGCGCCCCCGCTCGCGTAGACGGCGACGGCACCGTTCGCGCCGATAACCGCCGCGTCGATCTGCGCGTTGGTGGACGGCGCCACCTCGACGATCGTTGCGACGCCCTGTGGCGCGATGCGGCGCACCTCGGCGACGACGTCCTGACCTCGGTAGTTGATCACGTGATGCGCGCCGGCCGCGGTCGCCAGGGCCGCCTTTTCCGAGCTGCTCACCGTGGCGATCACGGTGGCGCCGGCCCAGCGGGCGAGCTGGACGGCGGCGTTGCCGACCGCGCCGGCTCCTCCGGCGACCAGCACCGTGCGGCCCGCGAGCGCCCCCGGCCCAAGCCGCGTCGGACCGCCGTCGTTGACGGTCAGGCACCGGTGCGCGGTGAGGAACGGGATGCCGAGACTCGCACCGAGTTCGAAGGACGCCGAATCCGGCAGCGGCACCGCCTGAGCGGCCGGCAAGGTGACGTACTCCTGGGCGGTGCCGTCGTGTCGTTGATAGGCGGCCTCCCAGATCCACACGCGTTCCCCGATCCGGCCCGGGTCGACGCCCGGCCCGACCGCGTCGATCACGCCGGACCCGTCCTGGTTCGGCACTGACTCGGGCACCGCGACCGCGGTGCCGTCGCCGACTCGGCTCTTCCAATCCGTCGGGTTGACGCCGGAGATGTGCACCCGGACCCGGACCTCGCCCGGACCGGGCTCGGCAATCGGGCGATCGGCCTGCTGCAAGACGCTGGACGGACCCGTTTCGCGGTATATGACAGCTCTCATGTCAAAGCCCAATTCGTCATGGCGCCTCGATGTTCCACCGTCCGCGCTCTGGTAGGACAGACCCGTGACGGTGCTGGATGCGGACGTGGTCGTGGTCGGCGGGGGAGCGATGGGCTCTGCCTCCGCGTGGCGCCTGGCCGCCGGCGGGGCTGACACCGTCCTGCTCGAGCGATTCGAGCCGGGCCATGTGCGCGGCGCCTCGCACGGTGCCTCGCGCATCTTCCGCTACGCCTACCCCGATCCCTTCTACGCCGAACTGGCCGTGCAAGTGCTGCAGCAGTGGCGCGACATCGAGGCGGCGACGCGCCGGGCACTGCTGACGGTGACCGGCGGCGTCGATCACGGCCCGGCCCCGGAGGTCGCGATGATCGCCGACGCGCTGTCGGCGGCCGGAGTCCCCGGCGAGTGGCTTGCCCCGGAAGCCGCCGCCGAGCGGTGGGCGGGGCTGCGGTTCGACACGCCGGTGCTCTACCACGCATCGACCGGCCGCCTCGACGCCGACCAGGCCGTCGAGGCGTTCTGGCAACTCGCGCAGGGCGCCGGGGCGCACGTGCGGCACGGCGCCCGCGTGAGCGAAATCCGCCCGGGCGTCGACAGGGTCGAGGTAGTGGTCGACGACGAGGTGGTGCGAGCCGGTCACGTCGTCGTGGCGGCGGGCGCCTGGACGCAGCGACTGCTCCGCGGCGTCGTCGACCTGCCCGACCTGACGGTGACCCAGGAGCAACCCGCCCACTTCAGGGCACTCGTCGAGGGTGAGTGGCCGAGCTTCATCCACTACCGCGACCCGCAGACCGCTCCGTTCCACATGGGCTACGGCCTGCGTACTCCCGGCGAGGGCGTCAAGATCGGCTTTCATCACTCGGGCCCCGAGTGTGACCCGGACACCCGCGACTTCGCCCCCGAGCCCAGCCGGCATCGCGCGCTGATCGACTACGTGCGCGAATGGGTTCCCGGCGTCGATGCCGACGCGCTGACGCCGATCAGTTGCACCTACACCACGACGTCGAACGCAGACTTCGTCGTCGACGTGTCTGATCGCATCGTCGTGGCAGCGGGGTTCTCCGGGCACGGGTTCAAGTTCGCGCCGCTCGTCGGAGCAATGGTCGCCGATCTCGTGGCGGGCGGTGCCGGCGGGCAACCCCGCTTCGCCCTGACCCGCTAGCGCGACTCTGGCTCGACGCTCAATCGCCGACGGCGACGGCTTCTGGTTCCGCGGCAGCGCGCGAAGACGGGATTCTGGCCGACACGGCCGTGACGAGCACTCGCCAGGCGCGCTGAAGGGCGACGGCCAGGCCGAGGAGCGCCACGGCAACGATGCCGTCGAGCCAGAAGTGGTTTGCCGTCGCGGCGACGACGAAGATCGTGATTGCCGGGTGCAGCAGCGCCAGCCACCGCCACCGGCTGGTGCTGATCAGCACGACTGAGGCGCCGACCAGCACGGCCCAGCCGACGTGCACCGACGGCATCGCGGAGAGTTGGTCCGGGCCGACCGCCTGAAGCGCCGTGTACACCGATTGGCCGTACTGCTCGGCGGTGTCGACGAAACCGAAACCGGGCAGCAGGCGCGGGGGAGCCACCGGGATCAGCTGGATGAGCAGGCACGATGCGGTCAGCAGCACGATCGTCGTGCGCACCTGGGGGTAGCGGTCGCGGTGACGGATGAACAGCCACAGCAGCAGGATGCCGAGCGCGGCGAAATGCATCGTGGCGTAGTAGAGATTGCAGGCCTGCGTCAGAAGTGGGTGCGGCAGGATCAGGTGCTGCGCGTCGAGCTCGCTCGGCAGGTGCCAGTCCCGTTCGGCCCGCACGATCCAGCGCGCCCTGATGAAAGCGCCGGATCCCCCGAGCACGGACACGCTCGCCGCGAGTTGCCACAGCGCGTATAGCCCTGCGACATAGCCCGATTCCCGCGCGAATGGTGCCAGTGCGGCCAGACGCGGATGATTTGCCGCCCGGGCCGCCACGCCCAGCGCGATCAGCAGCGCGGCGAGGATGGCCGCCTGCTGCCACGACAGCGCGACGTTAGGCACCTGCCTACTATGCCGGTTGCCCGTCGGGGTTCGAGAGCGACGTCCGGAATTCGCTCGCGGCTCAGCGGCGTTGGTCCGTAGGTTGATCGCGGGCCCGGTGGAGGAGGACGCATGTCACGGCGCAGTTGGTTGCTGTTCGCCGCGCTGTGTGTCATCTGGGGGATCCCGTATCTGCTCATCCGTGTGGCGGTACGCGACGTATCGCCCGGTGCGCTGGTCTTTGCTCGCACCGCGATCGGCGCTCTGCTCCTGCTCCCGATCGCTGTCTCCCGCGGTGCGCTGCGCCCGGTGCTGCGGCACTGGCGGCCGCTGCTCGCCTACAGCGCGATCGAGGTCGCCGTGCCGTGGCTGCTGCTCTCCGACGCCGAGACCAAGCTGTCCAGTTCGCTGTCCGGTCTGCTCGTCGCCGCGGTGCCGATGGTCGGCGTGTTCGTCGCCCGGGCACAGGGTTCCGACGATCGCGTCGACGCCGCTCGGGCCGTCGGCCTGCTGCTCGGCGTCGGGGGGGTCATCGCCCTGCTCGGCCTCGACGTCAGCGGCGTGCGCGCCGGACCGCTGGCCGAGATGGCGGTCGTCGTCGTTGCCTACGCGATCGGCCCGGCGATCTTCAGCCGCTATCTCGCCGACGTGCCCGGTATCGGCGTGGTCGTGCTGTCGCTCTCGCTGACCGCGGTCGTGTACCTGCCCATCGCGATCGCCGATCCTCCGGCGCACCTTCCGGCGAACGTCGTCTGGTCGGTGATCGGGCTGGCCACGATCTGCACCGCGCTGGCGTTCATCGTGTTCTTCGCCCTGATCTCCGCCATCGGCCCGGCCCGCGCCACGGTGATCACGTATGTGAACCCCGCAGTGGCAGTGTTGCTGGGCGTGCTGCTGCTGAACGAGAAGTTCACCGTTGGCATTGCCGTCGGGTTCCCGATGATCCTCGCCGGGTCGGTGCTGGCGGCGCGGCGGCGTTCCTATCGCGGCGGCGACGAGCCGGTACCCGTGGCCTTGCCGGAGCCAGTCACGCCCTGAGCAGGCCCTGGCTTGGGCTCAGTCGAGGCGCACCTCGCCGTTCGGTGTGTCGAACACGGCGGCGATGACGCCTGTCTCGTCGTCGAGGGGTACCTCCCAGATCACGTCGATGCCGTCGAGCGGCTGGGTTGAGGAGATGCCGAGATAGGCGTCGACGACGGCCTCGTCACCCGCGAACTCCAGGCTGGTCAGCGCGATCTTGGACGGATCCGTCGATGGATGGTGCTCGTCGTCGATCTGCCACTGGACGAAGAACGGGCGCTGCGGGTCGACGGCCAGGTCGTTGATCCCGATCTGCTTCCAGCGAAGGTCGAACCCGTCGGGCCGGCGACGATGACCGTCGACTGCGCGGCGACCGAGCCGGGACTCGACGGCGGTGATGTCGCTGACGCGCACGGCCCAGCCGAGCCACCCGCCGCCTTCCTCGGCGCGCGCCTTGACCGCTCGCCCGAACGGTGCGGAGTCGACGGCCGGATGATCGAGTACGCCGACCACCTCGATGTAGCAGCCATTGAGCAACGGCAACACGAAGTTGCGGGTACCGAAGGACGGGTGCATACCACCATCGGTGAACGCGGCCCCGAGGCGCGCGCCGAGCCGCTGAACACAGGCCGCCAGTCCCTCGGGCCCCGCCGCGTAGGAGAGGTGGTCGAGTCGCATCCGCCCATCGTGGACGACTGCGGACCGTGTTCAGTGCCGGGGTCGCTGACTGTGGAGCAACGCGAAGTGCTATTGCAGGTGGGCGTCGGCGACATGGCGGGCAGTTCGGGCGTCCACACGCAGCTCTCAGCCGTCTCCGCGCTGCCTATCAGGCCATAGGCCCAAGGTTTCGCAATGTGGATCAGCTGAACCGGCGCGCGGAGTCGCGATGAGAACCCGTCTGATGAGAAACCTGCGCCGTCCGTTGGTGATCGGCGTGACGCTCGCGGTGCTGATCATCGCCGGAGGCGGAACCTACTGGCTGACGGCGTCGACCAAGTCGAAGACCTCCTCCGCGCCGTATCGGCTGATTCCGGCGACCACGGGCACGATCAAGCAGTCGGTCTCCTCGACCGGCACGATCGAGCCGGCCCAGCAGGACGAACTGAACTTCGCCGTTTCCGGGAAGGTCACGAGCGTCCGCGTGGCCGAGGGCGCCAAGGTGAACGCCGGCGACGTGCTCGCGACCGTCGACTCCGCCGAGCTGAATGCCGCGCTCGCCCAGGCGAAGGCGGTGCTTGCGAACAATCAGGCGAAGCTCGCCTCGGACCAGGACGCCAGCGCCTCGGACACCCAGCTCGCCGCGGACCAGGCAACAGTGACGACGGCCGAGGACCAGGTGACGTCGGCGCAGAACGCATTGGCCGACGCAACGCTGACCTCGCCGATCAAGGGCGTGGTCGCGACCGTCAACCTCGACGTCGGTCAGCAGGTGTCCGGTTCGGGTGGCTCGGGTTCAAGCTCCGGACAGGGCAGCGGTTCCGGGTCGGGCAGCGGTACCGGGTCGACGGGCGGAGGCGGCTCGGGAGCGGGCGCCTCCGGCGGCGGTGCGGGGCAGTCGGGCTCGTCGAGCGGATCCACGTCGTCGACCGCGCAGTTCCTGGTGATCAGTACGGACTCCTGGATCGTCGATGCCACTGTCGACTCCAGCGGTGTCGGCCTTATCGCGAAAGGCGATCAGGCGACGATCGTGCCCGGCACGGGCAGTTCGAGCACGACGGCGGGGCTCGGCCTCGGCGGCGGCCGGGCCGGGGGGGCCGCCGCCGGGCTCGGTCTTGGCGGTGCCGGCCGCGGCGCGGCCACGACGGTCTTCGGCACGATCTCGTCGATCGGGCTCATCGCGACGAATACGTCCGGGACGGCCAGCTACCCCGTCGAGGTCAAGGTGACCGGCAATCCCAGCGGCCTGCACGCCGGCGACAGCGCCACGGTCGCGCTGATCTACCACCAGTTGAGCAACGTGCTCACCGTACCGACGCTGGCGGTGAGCCAGGTCAACGGCAAGAGCGTCGTCTACCAGATCTCGGGGGGCAAGAAGGTGGCGCGCACCGTGACCACCGGCCTCGCGTCCGGCGGCCTGACCCAGATCAAGTCCGGTCTGTCCGAGGGCGACCAGGTGGTCGTCGAGATCCCGCAGACGACCGGCGGCTCGTCGGGCGGTTCGGCCAACCGCAACGGCGGCGGATTCGGCGGTGGCGGATTCGGGGGTGGCGGTGGCGGGTTCGGCGGTGGTGGCGGCGGGTTCGGCGGCGCCGGTGGCGGCGCGCCCAACGGCAAGGTCGTCGTACCGAACGGCAACGCCGTTCCCGGTGGCAACTGACATGGGCGTGGACGCACTCGACATCACCGTGCCGATCCCAACCGTGGGCGGCGCGGCTAGTCCGGTCATCGAGCTGACCGACGTCCGCAAGACCTACCGCACCGGAGCAGTCGAGGTCGAGGCGCTTCGCGGTGTGTCGATGCGCATCCACCACGGCGAGTACGTCGCGATCATGGGCCCGTCCGGATCCGGCAAGTCGACGCTCATGCACATCATCGGCTGCCTGGACGTGCTGAGCGTCGGCCGCTACCTGCTGGCCGGCGAGGACGTCAGCGAGATGACCGAGGTCGAACTGGCCGAGGTGCGCAACCGTCAGGTCGGCTTCGTCTTCCAGCAGTTCAACCTGCTCGCCTCGCTCAATGCGTGGCGCAATGTCGAACTGCCGCTGACCTACGGCGGGGTCCGTCGCGACGAGCGCAGACGGCGGGCGATCGAGGCCCTGACCCGGGTCGGGCTGGCCGATCGGGTCGAGCACCGGCCCGGCGAGCTGTCCGGCGGACAGCAGCAGCGCGTTGCCGTCGCCCGGGCACTCGTCGGCGACCCGTCGTTGATCCTCGCCGACGAGCCGACCGGCAACCTCGACTCGATGGCCTCGCAGGCCACCCTGGACCTGTTCGACGAGTTGCACCGCAGTGGCGCAACGATCGTGCTGATCACGCACGAGGCCGAGATCGCCGAACGCGCAAGGCGAATCGTGCGCATCCGCGACGGCCTGATCCAGTCCGACACCGGGGCGCTGTGATGGGCTGGCTCGAGACGCTGCGCACCGGCTGGGACGCGATCCGCTCGCACCGGATGCGGTCCGCGCTGACCGTGCTCGGCATCCTGATCGGCATCGCGGCGGTGGTGCTGACCGTCGGCCTCGGCGTCGGCGCGCAGCGCAAGGTCGGCTCGCAGATCAGTGCCCTGGGCAGCAACCTGCTGATCGTCTCGCCGGGCAGTTCGACCGCCAGCACGGGCCTGCGCGGCGGATTCGGCTCGGCGTCCACGCTGACGGCCGAGGACGCATCGTCGCTGTCGTCCGACATCGCGGCACCGGACATCAAGGCCGTGGCACCGGTCAAGCAGAGCCAACTGTCGCTGGTGAACGGCGCGACGAACTGGACGACGACCGTGGTCGGAACGACGCCGGACTGGCTCTCGGTCCGCTCGCGCAGTCTGGCCGACGGCCGGTTCATCACGACAGCCGACGATGCGCAGTCCGCCGCGGTGACCGTGCTGGCCTCCGACACGGCAAGTGAGTTGTTCGGCGCGCGCGATCCCGTCGGGCAGAGCGTCACCATCAACAGCATCCCGTTCACCGTGATCGGAGTGCTGACGTCGGCGGGCTCGGACTCGACGAGCAACCTCGACGATCAGGCCATCGTGCCGATGTCGACCGGGGCCATCCGGCTCTTCGGCGGCACCACCCGCAACTCGGTCTCGTCGATCTACATCGAGGCGCGCTCGTCGTCGTCGCTGTCGGCGGCCTACCAGGAGGCCACCAGCCAACTGCTCAACCGGCACGGCATCACCAACGCGGCGAGTGCCGACTTCACGATCACCACCCAGGAGTCGCTGCTCAACACCGTGACGTCGGTCAGCAAGACGCTGACGATCCTGCTCGCCGGCATCGCCGCGCTGTCGCTGCTCGTCGGCGGCATCGGGGTCATGAACATCATGCTGGTGTCGGTCACCGAGCGAACGCGTGAGATCGGGCTGCGCAAGGCGCTCGGCGCCCCGCCGTGGGTGATCCGTCGCCAGTTCCTGGTCGAGGCGTCCATCCTGGGCCTCGCCGGCGGCCTGATCGGCGCGGCGCTCGGCATCGTCGGGGCCGAGGTGCTTCCGCACTTCATCAGCAACCCGATCACGGTGGTCTGGACCGCGGTTGCCGGGGCGATCGCGATCGCCGTGGCCATCGGCATTGTCTTCGGCGTCTACCCGGCCAGCCGGGCAGCCCGCCTGGCCCCGATCGACGCGCTGCGCAGCGAGTAGCCCCAACCTCCCATGAATAAAAGGACGAACGTCATGCCCCTGCACACCCACTTCTCGTCCCGGCCGAACATCGGCAGACCGCTCGCGGCGCTGGCCGGCGGCGTCGGTGCCGTCGTGTTGATCGCCGCATGCAGCAGCGGCTCCGGCTCGGGGTCAACGCCGACCGGATCGCCCTCGGCCTCGCCCAGCCAGCAGGCAGGCGTCGGGTCGGGACGCGGAGCGGGGCCGGGCGCCGCAGGCACTATCGCCGAGGTCGCCGCGGGCAGCATCGAGGTGCAGAACCAGAGCACCGGCCAGGTGACGGTGAAGTACACGGCGAAGACCGCGTTCGTGCAGGTCAAGGCGACGACGGAGGCTGCGGTCAAGTCCGGGCACCTGCGTCCTCGCCGCGGCCGCCCCGAGCCAGACCGCGTCGGGCAGCCCCTCACCGGCGGGGACGCCCAGCACGACGTTCACCGCTGCCACCGTCTTCCTCAGCCAGCGCGAGAACGGTAAGTGCACGCTGGCCGATCTGGGCGGGGGCGCCCGGACGGGCGGTAGCCGGGCACCGCGCAGCGGCCAGTTCCCGTCCGGGTTCCCGACGGGCGCTCGCCGGTCGGGCGCCAACGGTCGCAACTTCGGGTTCGCCGAGCGTGCCGCCGGAGCGGTCACTGCAGTGTCCGGCTCGACGATCACGGTCTCCGGCACGAACCCCCGGACCAACGCGGCGGTCACCTACACCGTCGATGTCGATGCGAGCACCAAGTACAGCCAGACGGTGGCCACCACGTCCAAGGCGCTCGCCGTGGGCCAATGTGCGAGCGCTACCGGCCGGGCCGATGACACGGGAGCGGTGACCGCCACGAGCATCCGGCTCAGCCCCCCGACGAACGGCAACTGCACGATCGGGTTCGGCGGAGGACGGCGACCCTTCGGCGGACCGAGCAGTACCGATGGCTGATCGCCAGCGGGCCGCTCGCGAGCGATTGCGGCGTCGGTACCGGAGAAAGCGGGCGATCGTCGTTGCCGTGGCGGCCGTGGTCGTCGTCGGGGTGGGCAGCGGGGTCGGCCTCGCCCTCACTGCCGGCTCCGGGCCGTCCTACCGGGTCGCGACGGCCGGTCCCGGCTCGGTCACCCAGACCCTGGCATCGGTCGGAACGCTCGAGCACGGTGGCCACGTCCACGGTGTCCTTCCCGATCGCGGGCACCGTCGACGCGGTCCGGGTCGCGATCGGGGACAAGGTCGCAGGCGGCCAGACCGTCGCGACGTTGGACACGACGGCTCTGGTGCAGAACGTCAACTCCGCGAAGTCGACTCTGGCAACGGCCAAGCAGACACAGGCGAGCGACGAGACGAACCAGAGTTCCACCGCATCGACGGCGAGCACGAGCAGTTCGTCCGACCACACCGTGCAGTCCGCAGTGGAACGCCCGATCGGCACGACGTCGCCGAAGTCGACTGCCCCGGCGCGCGGGTCGGCCCCGTCGGGGTCGGGCAACTCCAAGTCCGCCGCATCGACGCTGAAGAAGGCGGTTCAGCAGGCGCAGCACGAGGTGACAGCGGCGCAGGCCGCGCTGGACAAGGAACTCGCCGATCTCGGCACGGATCTGCGCAGCCTGACCTCGAATGGTGGCGCCTGCGCGAGCGTCGCGGCGCAGAGTCCCACCGAGATCAGCTACACGACAAATGCCGATCAGGACGGCACGATCGCCGGGACGGCCGGCGAGCACGACACGGTCACCCTGCTCAGCGGTGGCGCCCAGGTGGGCAGCCAGCAGGGTGCGTACTCGTTCACCGGGCTGACCCCGGGCGCGGCGTACACCGTCAAGATCGCGCCGGCGACCCCGCCGGACTCGGTCGACGCTACGAAATGCGCGGACGCGATCGGGTCGATGATCGCCAAGTACACCTCGACGAAGGGCGCCGGTTCGGACAGCTACCTCAAGACGCTCGCCGCGAACCTGGCATCGGCCGAGCAGGACCTGGATGTGGCCGTGCACAACCTGTCGGCGGCCACCCAGGGGCAAGGCGGTGCACCGTCGGGTAACGGCGGTGGGCTGCCGACCCTCGGGCAGTCCGGGCCCTCCGGGAACGGCTCCCACGGCAGCGGTTCCGGTGGCGGGGGATCGCAGTCAGGAAACGCGGGGTCACAGTCAGGCAAGAACAACGGGGCCTCGACGGGAGGCTCCTCGTCCGGCGGCGGGGCCAACTCCGGCGGTGGCGTCGCGCGGACTGTCACGTCCGAGCAGTTGGCCGCGGACCAGGCAGCCATCGACGCCGCCACGGCACAGGTGACGGCCGCCGAGCAGAACCTCGACCAGGCGACACTGACCAGCCCGATCGCCGGCACCGTCGCCGCGGTCGGCATGACCCCGGGCGCCACCGTCGGAGCGTCGTCGTCGACCGCGACGATCACGATCGTCGGAGGGGGAGCCAAGCAGATCACGACCACCGTCGGACTGTCCGATGTGGACAAGGTGAAGGTCGGCGATCGAGCGAGCGTCAACGTCGACGGCGTGTCAATCCCCTTGAGTGGCAAGGTTTCCTCGATCGGAGTGCTCAGCAGCACGACCGGCTCGACGACCACCTACCCGGTCAAGATCCTGCTCGACCCCAGCACGGCGAAGCTCTACGACGGCAGCGGAGCATCGGTGTCGATCGTCGTCAGCGCGGTGCAGAACGTGCTGACCGTGCCCAGTTCGGCCGTGCATCACGTCGCCGGCCTGAGCACGGTGAGCGTCCTGAAGAAGGGCAAGGTGTCGACCGTTCAAGTGACACCCGGCGCGCAGGGCACGGATCTCACCGAGATCAAGTCGGGGCTGTCCGCCGGCGATCAGGTCGTGCTGGCCGATCTCGGCGCGCCGCTGCCCTCAGGAGGGTTCAACGCCACCAACAACCGCGGCGGGCTGCTGGGCGGAGGCGGCGGTGGTGGCGGCGGACGCTTTGCCGGTCGCGTGACGCGCTGACGGTCAAGATGCCGGTACGCGGTCGAGCAGCCATGACGGTCCCGTGACGTGAACGCCCGCGCCGAGGCGATCGCGCAGGCCGTTGTCGGCGGTGACGACGAGGGTCTGCGCACCGGTCTGCGCAACGGCACGGGACTGCTCGACGATCGCGGTGTCGCCGTCGCGGGTGGCGGGATGCACCGTGACGGCCGAATCCCACCAGCCGCCACCTTCGCCCGGCTCAGCGGCCAGCGGCTTGGCCTGGCCCTCGACGACGAACACGACCTGGGGCAACATGCCGCCGAGCCCGCCGCTCGAGATGCCGTCCGGAAGCATCTCCGACTCGATGCCGTGGCGGGCGACCTGCGCGACCTGGGTGCGCAGGCGACGCGCTGCGCCGAGGCGGTCGCGCCACCACCCGTCCGGGCGGGATCCGACGACGTTGGCCGCGTCGACGATGATGGTCAGCGGATCAGGAGTCCGGCGCAGCAGCGGCCAGACCGCGGCGAAGCCGTGGTGAAGGGGCAACGTGTCGACGTCGTCGTCGGCCCACCATCGGACTTCCGTGCTCTCGGCGTTCTTCGCGTGCGGCTCGATCGCGCGGCGCGCCTGCGCTACGACCGTCGTGTACGACCAGCCGCCGTGATCATCGAGCCACCAGCCGAGGGGAGCGACCGCCGCCGGATCGAGGTCGGCCTCCTCGTGCGCCTCCCGAAGCGCGGTGGTGACTGCGTCCTCGTGGCTGTCGCGCGCGCCGCCGGGCATGCCCCACGTGCCGCCCTCGTGCGTCCAGGGCGCGCGATGTTGCAGCACTGTACCGCGCTCGCCGGCGATGAACAGACCGGCTGCGCCGAATCGTCCCCAATGACGGTGGCCCTGCGCGCAGCGCACCCAACCGTCGCCGTCGCCCATGACCAGATTCCTACCCCACGGCACCGTCCACGGCTGGGGGAGGGTGACGCCGACCCGCCAGGTCGCCTCTCGGCAAAACGCCGCTCGTGGCGGCAAGTGTGGGACCGGGGGCCATGGATCGGGCCGGCGTCGCTCTCTACGGTACCTGGTCGATTCGTGCCCGTAGGCTGGACGCCGACCGCGGAGTCAACGGAAAGGTGAGCGGCATGGACAACGGACAGGCGCGGCCACACCGTCCTGCCGTCTACGCCGACCTCACCGCACTGATCGACTCCGCAGGCGGGGAATCGCCACGCAGCCGCTCGGAGATCGCCTCCGCCACGGCGCACGTGCTCGTCACCGCGGCGCGGGAAGAAGCGGATCCGGACCGCCTGGTCGGACTGGCCGACTCGGTCGGCATCGACACACTCGCCGAACTGTGGCGCGAGTGCGATCCGGTCAGCCTGCCCGGCGTTCTGTGGATCCTCTATCTGCTGCGGCAGTGGTGCCACTCCCGTCCCGACGAGGTCGCGCGGTTGTGGCGCGACGGCGAGGCCTACGCAGTCGCGGATGCCGTTGTGGCCGGCGTCGGATCGCATGCCGAGCCGGACGACATCCGCAGGCTGGCCGATGCCGTGCTCGGCGGGGCGTACCGGGGCGATTTCGCCGTCGCCCTCGAGCGGGCCGCGGCGTTCTTCCGGGTGGTCGCGGCCGGTCGGCGGGAGGGCACATTGGCCGACCCGGACGGTGCCGAGGCGACACTGGCGCAGCGCAATGAGCGGACCGCCGGCAATCTCGCGGCCGCTGCCCGGGCCTGGCGCGGCGGCACCCTTCAATAGACGCACCCGCCGACACTCTTGCGGCCAGTTGTCCACAGGGCCGCGTGCCGTCCACAGATCGCCGCAACGCATTTCGGCGGGCCCTTCGCGCCGTGAGACTCGCCTTCATGACCGATCTCAGTTCGGAGACCACAACCCTTCGTGTACGCGATCCCGGCGATCTGATCGAGGCGATTCCCTATCTGCTCGGCTTTCATCCGACCGACAGCGTGGTCGTCGTCGGCCTTGACGGCGTCCGGGTCGGGGTCACTGCGCGCGTCGATCTGGCCGAGCTGGCCGATCGCTCGGTGCTGCCCGCCACGATGCGGATCATCGCCGATAGCGGCGCCACGCACGCCGTCGCGGTGATCTACGACGCCTCGTGCGCCGACCCCGTGCGACGCCCGCTCCCACACCGAGATCGGATCGATGAACTGCGCGAGTGCACGGCCCGCGCTCGCATCGACCTCGTCGACGCACTGCTCGTGGTGCGCGGTCGCTGGTGGTCCTACATCTGCACCGATGACGACTGCTGCCCGCCCGAGGGCAGTGACGTCCCCGGCGATGCCTCGCCCGCTGCGGCCACGGCGACGTACGCGGGCCTCGTCGCGCTGTCCGGCCGCGATGAACTTCGAGCCTGCCTGCAGCCCGACGACGACGCGACTCGGGCCCGGCTCGAGCCGTTGCTCGTCGAGCACGAGAACGCCGCGGTTGCCGCCGTTCTCGACGGCCGCGGCGAGCGCTTCGAGCGTTCGGTCAAGCGGGCGATCTTCGCCGCCGCGCGAGATTCGGACGAGTCGTTGTTCCCGGGTCCTGCGGGCGCACTCTCCGACGAACAGGTCTGTCGTTTCGCCGCCGCGCTGACCGAGACGTCGATCCGCGACGCGGTGTGGCTCGCGGTCGACCAGCGCCGACTCGACGGGCGCTCGCTCTGGCGCGAGATCAGCCGCCGGGTGCCTTCGCCTTACGATGCCCCGTCGTTGTTCCTGTTCGGCTGGGCGTCCTGGCGCGAGGGAAACGGCCCGGGCGCGAGCATCGCGGTCGATCAGGCTCTGGCCAGCGACCCGGCCTACACAGCGGCTGAGCTCCTGCGCGGCGCGCTCGCGCACGGCCTCGATCCGCGCCGCACGCCCCGGTTACGGATGCCTCGGTCGGCCTGACCGCCGGTGCGAGCGCTACGCCGCCGCTGGTGCGAGCGCTACAGCGCAGCCTCGTGCGGGCTTACCGGTCGCGGCAGTTCCGACCCTCCGGAGAGCGCCTCGTCGACCGCGGCGGCACACGCCCGGCCCTCGGCTATCGCCCACACGACAAGGCTCGCGCCACGGGTCGCGTCGCCGCAGGCGTAGACGCCGTCGGCGCTGGTGCGCCACGCGTCGTCCACCATCGCTGTGCCCTGGGTCGGATGCGCGTCGACGCCGAGTGCGTCGAGCAGTTCGGGCACGTCGGTCCCGACGAAGCCGGCTGCCAGCAGGACGAGCTGAGCGGGCAGTTCGGTGCGCGAGCCGGCGACCGGGCGAAACTCCTTGCGCCCGTGCACGCTCACGATCTCGACCTGCTCGACAACGGCGGCCTGCACGGCGCCGTCGGAGTCGCCCACGAACTCGACGACCTCGCGCGACCACGCCTCGTGTACGCCCTCGTCGTGCGCCGGCGACACGCCACGACTGCTCGGTGCCGAGGGCCAGATCGGGTTGACCAGGCTCGGCCGGGGTGCGGGGCGCGGATTGTGGTCGAGCACGGTCACCGAGAGCGCACCCTGGCGGTTGGCGGTACCGAGGCAGTCAGCCGCAGTGTCGCCGCCGCCGACGATGATCACGTGCTTTCCCGCCGCGTCGATCGGCGGAGCGTCGATGTCGCCCGCCTGAACGCGATTCCCGAATGGCAGGTATTGCATCGCCTGGTGCACGCCGGCGAGAGAGCGCCCGGGGTAGGTCAGCTCGCGCTGGCGAAGAGCGCCCACCGCCAGGACGATCGCGTCGTACTCCTCGCGCATCCGGGCAATGTCGTCGGGACCGACATCGGTGTTGACGTGAAAGGACGGTGCCCTCCGCGGTCATCTGGGCCAGGCGCCGATCGATGATCGACTTCGGCATCTTGAAGTCAGGGATCCCGTACCGCAGCAGGCCGCCGAGCCGATCGCTGCGTTCGAACACGCTGACGTCGTGGCCGGCGCGGGTCAACTGCTGGGCGGCGGCAAGGCCGGCCGGTCCTGAGCCGACCACGGCAACGCGCCGGCCGGAGCGTTCGGCCACCTGCTGCGCGCCGAGCAGGCCGTCCTCGAACGCCCGCTCGACGATCGAGACCTCCACCTGCTTGATCGTCACCGGGTCGGTGTTCAGCGCGAGCACGCACGCCGCCTCGCACGGCGCCGGGCAGATCCATCCGGTGAACTCGGGGAAGTTGTTCGTCGCGTGCAGTCGCTCGCTTGCACTCAGGTAGTCCTCGCGCGCGACGAACTCGTTCCATTCAGGGATCAAGTTGCCCAGAGGGCACCCGGCATGACAGAACGCAACCCCGCAGTCCATGCACCGCGACGCCTGTTGTGCCACGACTTCCGGGGCGGCGCGCAGATAGATCGGCCGCCAGTCTCGAACTCGCTCTGCGGCGGGCCGCTTCGGGACGTCGCTGCTGCCGTACTTGAGAAAACCCTGCGGATCGTGCGCCACTAGCACCCTTCCGACGGTCTCGACCTTCGATGTCCGCGCGACGATGCCAACGGCCGGAATATCCGGGCGGGCGGCGCGGGAAGCGAGACTGCGGCGGCTCGCAAACTTGGCGCGAGTCTACCTGCGGCGGTTACGGCGACTGCACTGCTGTGCCCGCGTTCACCGGCCCGAATCCGGTCGGTTCAGGCGACCTGCTGATGCGCGGCATTGTCGACAACGGTGACGAAGACGTGGTCGCCCACGAACCGGTCGAAACCGGTGCGCACGCCGTCTGACCAGACCTCAACCCCGCTCGCCGTCGGCGCCACGCGAAGCGTGTGACCAGGGCGCAGGGCGGCGTCGTTGAACCGACCCATCAGCTCGGCGTCCGCCTGCACCTGCTCGCTGATCCGGTCGATCCGCACAAGCGCGTCGGGCACCTGCGCAGCGGCGCTCAGCGTGATCAGGCTCGCTGACGTGTCGGTTGTCGCGAACGGCAGCCCGAGCTCGTCCAGGCCGGGGATCGGATTGCCGTGTGGGCACACCAGGGGCTTGGCGAGCAGGGCGACGATGCGCCGTTCGACCGCGTCGCTCATCACGTGTTCCCACCGGCACGCCTCGATGTGCAGATGCTCCCAGTCCAGTCCGATTACATCGGCGAGCAGTCGCTCGGCAAGACGGTGCTTGCGCATAACGGCGATCGCCTCGTGGCGCCCTTTGTCGGTCAGCTGAAGGTGGCGGTCGTCGGCCACGTGAAGCAGCCCGTCGCGCTCCATGCGGGCGACGGTCTGGCTGACCGTCGGGCCGCTCTGGCTCAGGCGCTCGGCGATGCGGGCACGCAGCGGAACGACCCGCTCTTCTTCGAGCTCGTACACGGTCCGCAGATACATCTGGGTCGTGTCGATGAGTTCGCTGTGATGGCTCACTGGGCCTGTCTCCGCTCGGTATGACTGACTCATGTTAGAACGGACGCTCGATCTGATGCGGGCTCGGTGAACGGGCAGTCGCAGAACGGCTCGGAGGTGGCACCGATGCGCCCGCTGATCACCGTTGCCGAACTCGCCGGCCGGTCCGACCAGGTCACCCTGCTCGACATTCGCTGGCATCTTGGCGGGCCGTCCACCTGGCCGGAGTACCTCGCCGGGCACATCCCCGGTGCGGTCTGGGCCGACCTCGAAACCGACTTCGCCGACCCACCGGGTTCCGGCGGCCGGCACCCCCTGCCGGATCCGGGCCGCCTGCAGCAGCGCCTGCGCGCGCTTGGGATGTCCGATGATCGCGCCACAGTCGTGTACGACGCCGCGGACTCCACAGCAGCCGCCCGCGCGTGGTGGGTGTTGCGCTGGGCCGGCCTGGCCGAGGTACAGGTCCTCGACGGCGGTCTCGCCGCCTGGCAGGCAGCTGGCCTTCCGCTCGAGCCAGGCCCGGCCATCCAGAAACCGGGGAACGTGACCGTGCGCCCAGGCGCGATGCCGACCGTCGACGCGGCCGGCGCGGGGCGGCTCGCTCGGAAGGGCATACTGCTCGACGCGCGCGCCGCAGCGCGATACCGCGGCGAGTCCGAGCCGATCGACTCGGTGGCCGGCCACATCCCAGGCGCCAGAAGCGCCCCGACGGCGACGAATGTCGCAGGCGACGGGACCTTCCTGCCTCGCGATGAGCTGATCCGCCGCTACGAGGACCTCGGTGTGCGAAACGGTGACGACGTGGCGGCGTACTGCGGATCGGGCGTTACCGCCGCGCATACCGTCCTCGCGCTCGAACTCGCCGGCATCGCGGCCACGCTGTATCCAGGCTCCTGGAGTGAGTGGATCACCGACCCCGCGCGCGCCCGGTGGCAACGGGCGACGAACCGCCAAGCGATCGGCCACGCTGACGCAGCAAGCAGAACGACGGCCCGGCGAGGAAGATCTCGCCGGGCCGTCGTCTTGCTGTGCGGTCGCGGAGCCTACGTGTCGAGGTAGTCGCGAAGGGCCTGCGCCCGAGACGGGTGCCGAAGCTTGGCCATCGTCTCGCGCTCGATCTGGCGGATTCGCTCGCGGGACAGCTTGAACGCCCGGCCGATCTCGTCCAACGTGCGCGGCTGGCCGTCATCGAGCCCGTAACGCATCCGGACCACGGCGGCCTCTCGTGCTTCCAGCGTGCCGAGTACGGACTGCAACTGGCGTCGCATCAAGCCCGCCTCGACCGCCGCCTCGGCGGCCGGCGCGCTGTCGTCGGCGATGAAGTCGCCAAGCGAAGCATCGTCGTCGGCGCCCACGGTCTGGTCGAGGCTGACCAGGTCGCGGGACAGGTCGATCAGTTCGCGGACCCGGTCCTCGGCGATGTCGAGTTCGTCGGCAAGTTCGGCGTGGGTCGCCTCGCGGCCGAGTTGCTGGTTCATCTCGCGCCGGATGCGCTGCAGCTTGTTGACCTGCTCGACGAGGTGGACCGGCAGTCGGATCGTGCGGGACTGGTCGGCCATCGCCCGGCTGATCGCCTGGCGGATCCACCACGTCGCGTACGTCGAGAACTTGAAGCCCTTGGTGTAGTCGAACTTCTCGACGGCACGAATGAGGCCCAGGTTGCCTTCCTGGATCAGGTCGAGGAACGGCATGCCGTGGCCGGTGTAGCGCTTGGCCAGCGACACCACCAGGCGAAGGTTCGCGCGCAGGAGGTGATCCTTTGCCCGCTCGCCGTCGATGACGAGTGCGCGCAGGTCGCGCTTGCGGGCGGCGCTGAAATTGTTCGACGACGTCAACAGGTGCTGTGCGTAGAGGCCTGCTTCGATCCGCTTCGCGAGTTCGACCTCGTCGGCGGCGGTGAGCAGGGCAACCTTGCCGATCTCGTTCAGGTAGACGCGTACCAGGTCTGCCGACGTGGCGGCCTCATCGAGATCCGAGGCCGCGACAGTCGCCTCAGGCGTCGGCTCGATATCGACCGGGACCGCAATTTCGGTTACCTGCTCGATGACCTCGGCAGGTGCTTCGGCGACCTTGGCCGGCCGCGCGCTGCGATGGCCGCGCGTCGCAATGCGCGGCTCGCTGGACGACGACTGCCGCCCCGCGGTCCGGGTTCGGGTGCTTCGTGTAGTTGCCACGGAGTATGACCACCTAGTTCTCGCGTGTCGTGCTTCGATCAGCCCTCACTAGCTACTTCGGCAGTGAGGCGGATTCGGTTCATCTTTCTTAACGCTCTGACGCATGTGGTGTTCCCGTGGCTGCACAGCAGCTAAACAGATCTCAGTAGCTGCACAGCCCGACGGCAGGCGCAAAAGGCCCGTTCCCGGCGTCAGATCTCGAGCAGAATCGTGACCGGCCCGTCGTTGATTAGCTCCACCCGCATGTCCGCGCCGAAGAGGCCGGTTTCGACCGTTACGCCGTCTTGGCGCAGCGCCGAGGTGAATGCGGCGACGAGCGGTTCGGCCACCGCCGCCGGCGCAGCGGCGCTCCAGGACGGCCGGCGTCCCTTGCGGGTGTCGGCGTAGAGCGTGAACTGGCTCACAACGAGCACGGACGCGTCTGCCGAATCGGCGACGGATCGCTCGCCGCGCAGGATCCGTAGCTCGCGTACTTTCCGGGCGAGGGTCGCCGAGTGGTCGGGCGTGTCCGAGTGCGTGACGCCGACGAGAACGAGCAAGCCGGTGCCGATCTCGCCGATCGTCTGACCGTCGACCCGCACTGCCGCACGCTCGACCCGCTGCACCAGGGCCTTCATCGCGCCGCGTCAGCCGCAGGCGTAGCAGCGATTCGGACGTTGGCGCCGCATAGGTCGTCCCGCACGAAGGTCATCGTGCCCGATCCGACGCGAAGACGACGAGACGGTGGGAGCATGGAGAGGTGCGCCGTCGTGACGATCAGCCCGCCTTGATCACGAACGCGCCGGAAAGCCTCGACGACGAGTACAACCGGCGCCGCAAGCGATACGCGATCATGATGGCCACGCGGGCACTGTGTGTCATCGGTGCGGCGATGACGTATCGCGTCTCCTGGCTGCTCGCTGTCGCGTTGGTCGTCGGCGGCGCCGTGCTGCCCTGGTGTGCGGTACTGCTCGCGAACGACGGACCGCCCAGGAAGTCCAAGCGGTTTCGCAGCTACGCCGCGCCGCCCGATGAGCGCGCGCTGCCGTCCAGCACGGACGAGCGAACGATCGACGGGTGATTTGCAGTGGCACAATCGACGCCCGTGACGACTACCCAGACTCTCGAGTCGCCGAAGACCGCGGACGCGGACACCGGCGACCAGCTCTTCCACTATGTACGTAAGGCAAAGATCGCCGAGAGTGCCGTCATGGGCACCATGGTGCAGGCGTTGTGCGGCGAGGTCTTCCCGGTGACGCGGGCGGCCAAGCCAGGCTCACCCGTCTGCCCGCGGTGCAAGGAGATCTACGAGTCGTTGCCGCCCGGCGGCGATTCGTCCGACTGACTCTCGACCTTGTCCGACTTGGGTCCGGCGCCGTCGGGCTGAGCGTCGACCTCGTCTGACTGACCGTCGGCGTCCTCGAGACTCTGCCAACCGCGCGGGTCGAGCACCCGCGACGGACGCCGTCGGGTCGGCGCCATCTGCTCGATTGCCGCGTTGAACTCGGCGCCGAGAAGCACGCCCAGGCCCAGGACGTAGAAGAACAGCAGCGCCGCGATCGGAGCGGCGAGCGTGCCGTACGCATGGTTGTGATCGAGGATGAACCGGATGTAGCTGCGCAGGGCGACCGATCCGAGCAGGAACAATCCCATCGCCAGCAACGCGCCGGGAGCGCCGCGGTGCCACGGCAGGCGCCGTGGTGGCGCCAGGTGATAGAGGCTGGTCAGGCCGATCAGGAGCAGCACCACGACGACGGGGTAGTACGACGCGTGGATGACGGACGTGGCCGTCGACCGCACACTCTTGGGGAACAGCGTGGGGAACAGGCTCGGCCCCAGCACGAGTAGCGGCAGCAGCACGACGCCGAGCAGAACGGAACCCAGGAAGAGCCACAAGGCGAGCAGGCGGCTGCGTACCGCGCCGCGCTGGTCGCGCATGCCGTAGGCGATGGTGATCGTGTTGACGAACGTGGCCGTGGCTGACGAGCCCGCCCACAGCGCCAGGACAAACCCGATGCTGATGATGTCGATGCGCTGACCGTGCAGGACTTCGCGCAGGGTCGGCCGGACGATCTCGGCGACCACATCCGGGCTGAAGGCGCGGGTGAACGTCGAATCGAGTTGCGTTTCGGTTCGGTTGACCGTGTCGGGACCGAACAGTCGCGAGACGTAGCCCAGGCTGGCGACGCCCGCCAGGGCGAGCGACGGCAGGCTGAGCAACTGCCAGAAGGCGGCCTCGGCGGACAGGCCGAGGATGCGGTCGTGCCATGCCTGGGCGAGGGTGTGCCGGACCAACCACCGGATGCGACCACCGACGCTCACGACTGAGAGTGTGCCGATCCACGCCGCTACGCGCGCATCCTGGCTCGCCTTTGAGCGTGTCGCGCCGGCCCGCTGGCCCGGTCGCGCTCGCTCTCGCGGGCGTTTTCGTCTTCGCGCTGTCCGGCGGACCGGCCGCGGGCCGGGGTCGTGTTGACCCGTTCGGAGTGGTCGTGCCGGCAACCGTCACCGCAGGCGGCCTACACAGACACGCTGTTCGCCGCCACGTCCACGTTCGGTCGAGGACCAGGCAGGCGCCGGACGCGCTCCTACTAGAGTTGAGCGCAGATGCCCCGGCCCTGTCGTCCGGGGCATCTTGTCGCGCCGGGTCGGGCGAGGAACAGAGGAGGGGTGGGCGTGGCGCAGTCGGGCAAGCATCGCTCTGCGCGGTCGCTTCTGCTCCGTGGTTGGCAGCGCGCCGCCTTGGCCGCCTACGAGGAACAACCTCGCCGCGACTTCCTGGTGACGGCCACGCCAGGCGCCGGCAAGACCACCTTCGCGCTTGCCTTGGCGGAGCGGTTGCTCGAGCGGCGAATCATCGACCGGGTCGTCGTCGTGTGCCCGACCGATCACCTGCGCACCCAGTGGGCGGAGGCCGCCGATCGCGCAGGCATCCCGCTCGACCCCACGCTGTCGAACGCGGTCGGCCCGGTGCGCGCGGACATGCTCGGCTACGTGACGACGTACGCGCAGGTGGCCGGCAAGCCGAGGCTGCACGCGGCGCGCACCGGCGCGAAGCGCACGCTGGTCGTGCTCGACGAGGTACATCACGCCGGCGACGGCCTGTCGTGGGGCGACGCTGTGGGCGAGGCATTCGCCGACGCGACGCGCCGGCTCTGCCTTACCGGTACGCCGTTTCGGACCAGGCCCGACGAGCTGATCCCGTTCGTGCAGTACGACGCCGGCGCGGACGGCACGCTCGAGAGCCACGCCGATTTCCGTTACGGCTATCGCGAAGCCCTGCGGGACAGGGTCGTGCGCCCGGTCGTCTTCGCGGCGTACACCGGGACCTCGCGGTGGCGCAACAGCGCGGGCGAGGTGATCGCGGCCAGCCTGTCCGAGACGAGCACGAAGCGCACCGAGGCCACCGCGTGGCGAACCGCGCTCAACCCCGCGGGGCAGTGGGTGCCGCATGTCATTGCCGCGATGGACGAGCGGATCAGCCAACTGCGCGAGTCCGGCATGCCTGACGCCGCCGGCATCGTGCTGGCCAGCGATCAGGACGACGCGCGCGCGTACGCGGCAATCGTCGAGCGGGTGACCGGCGAGGCGCCCGTCGTGATCCTCTCCGACGACCCGAAGGCGAGTGCCAAGATCGCGGCGTTCGCCGAGGGCGAGCAGCGCCATGCCGTGTGCGTGCGCATGATCTCCGAGGGGGTCGACATTCCGCGGGCCGCGTGTCTGGCGTGGATGACGTCCTACCGAACGCCGCTGTTCTTCGCCCAGGCGGTCGGCCGGGTCGTGCGGACCCGCGGGCGCCACGAGTCGGCCACGGTGTTCCTGCCCGCGGTCCGCCCGCTGCTCACCCTCGCCGCGGACCTCGAGGACGAGCGCAACCACATCATCCCGCCGCCGGATGCCAGCGGGGAGACACTCGACATCGACCCGATCGAGCGCGAGGCGGGGGAGGGCCCGGGCTACGAGGCGCTCGATGCCGAGGCGGAGTTCGCGCACGTGCTGCACGGTGGTCGCGCGCTGGTCGCCGGCGAGCTGTCAGCCGAGGACGAGGAGTTCCTCGGCCTGCCCGGCCTGCTTAGCGCCGAGCAGACGGCGATGCTGCTCGCGCAACGCGACGCGACGGCCCGGAGCAGGGCGAAGTGCGCGGCAACCGACGACGCGAGCGCCGAGGTCGCGACCTGGCGCGCGGCGGCCGAGCTGCGCCGCGAGGTCAACCGGCTGGTGAGCGTCGTTGCGGCGCGGGCCGGCCAGCCCCATGCCCAGATTCACGCCCAGGTGCGGCGGGCGGTGCCCGGGCCTCCGTCGGCATCGGCGAGCGCCGAGTTGCTCGAACAGCGACGCGACCATCTGATGGCGCTGATCGCCAGCTGAGCGCGCGAGGCCGTCGCGTCGTGGACCCGATCGCCGACGCGTTACCTTGTCGGGGTGCCCATCCTGAGCCTCTTGCTGGCTGCGTTGGCAGCCACGGGCAACGCCATCGCCGCGGTGATGCAGCGCAAGGCAGCCCTTCAGGAGCAGGACCTCGAGTTCGGGCGCGGGGTGCTGGTGCGCCTGATGCACCAGCGGGTGTGGATCTTCGGCATCCTGGCCATGGTCGCGGCATTCGTACTGCATGCGACGGCGCTCAACATCGGTGAGCTGTCGGCGGTAGAGCCGATCATCGCGCTGGAACTTCCCCTGTCGCTGCTGTTCGCGTCCTGGACGTTCTCCTCGCGACTCGGGCGCCTGGAGTGGGCAAGCACGATCACCATGACGGGCGGGGTGATCGTCGTGCTCGCGGCGTTGTCGCCCACGCCGGGCAAGCCGACCGGGCGTCAATCACACCACCTACATCCTGGCCGGCGGTGGCACGGCCGGCACCGTGGCGCTGCTGTGCGTGCTCGGGCAGTTGCGGCGGGGACCGTTTCGCGCGGCGTGCCTGGGCGCCGCCGCCGGAACCAGCTTCGGGCTCACCGCGAGTCTGGTGAAGGAGTCGGTCACTCAACTGTCCGACCGCGGCCTGTTCGGCCTGGTGTCGACGTGGCAGACGTACGTGGCGATCTGCTTCGGCGTACTGGGCGTCATCCTCGTCCAAGCGGCCCTGCACGCCGGCCGACTGGTTGCCGCCCAGCCCGGCATCACGCTGATGGATCCGCTCGTATCGACACTGTGGGGCGTGTTGGTGTTCAACGAGCAGACACGCACCGGCATCTACCTCGGCATTGCCGCACTCGGCGCATTCGCGATGCTCGCGAGCGTCCTGGTGCTTGCCCGCTCGCCGCTGCTCGAAGCAAGCGAGGACTTCGTTCCTACCGTCGAGAAGTCTTCCGCCGCGGATCCCGCTGCCTATCCGCATACGGCCTGAGGGGGCGGCGTGGTCTACCTCGTCGGGGTCGCCGCGGCGGTATGTCTCGGGCTCGGCTACGTCCTGCAGCAGCGCGCCGCCGCGCTCGCGCCTATCGAGGATCTGCTGTCCTGGCGGCTGCTCATCGACCTGCTGCACAAGCCAGTGTGGCTCTGGGGCGTCGGGAGCATGGTCGTCGGACAGTTGCTCGGCGGGCTCGCGCTGCAGATGGCGTCGGTGGCGCTCGTCGAGCCGCTCCTGTCGGCCAACCTGCTGTTCGCGTTCGTCATCGCCGCCGTCCTGTCCGACCGACGAGTGCGCTGGCACGAGGTGGGCGGCGCCGTCCTGCTGAGCGTCGCCCTGGGCGCATTCCTGCTTGTGGGCAACCCGCGCAGCACCCACGATCCGCGGCCCGATCGGATCTGGGTCGTCATCGCGCTGCGTCGTCGTCGGGGCAGCGGTCTTCATCCTGGTCGTGGTCGCGAAGAATCAACATCTCATTGCCGAGGCGGTGCTTCTCTCGACCGCGGCCGGGCTGCTTTACGGCCTGCAGGATGCGGCCACTCGTCAGTCGTTGCTGCGCGCCGAGCACGGCATACCGTCGATGTTCTACAGCGCGTGGACGTATCTCGTCGTGATAGCGGCGGTGATCGGCCTGCTGTTGGCGCAGAGCGCGTTCAAGGTCGGTTCCCTCTCTCGATCGCTCCCGCCCTTGACGGCGGCCGAGCCGCTTGCGGGCATCGGCCTCGGGGTCGGCCTGCTCGCCGACCGGGTGGCGGTCACGCCCGGGCGTCTTGCCGTCGAGGCGGCATGCGGGGCGGCGGTGATCCTCGGCGTCTACCTGATCGCGACCTCGCGCACGCTCAACCGCCCGCACAGAGGCCGCCGCCCGCGCCTGTAGCGGCCGCACACAGCACGCACGCGACGGCGGGCACCCGCGACCATCGTCGCGTGATGCCCGCCGTCGACGGTGCTTACCGGACCGGCCGGGGCAATCCCTTGACCGCCGCGGCGCCGGCCGCCCGCGAACTGCCGGCCGTCTTGGCTGCGCTACTCGCTGCGGCATCGGGCACCGGCTCCGGTAGCGGAGCGCACGTCGTGTCGGCGCCGTTGCCGGGCTTGCGCGCCGGGAGCTTGCCGGTGGCCAGGTAGTCCGCGATCTGGTCGTCGAGGCAGGCGTCGCCGCTGAGCGAATTGGCGTGCGACGTGCCGCCGGGCAGGGCGATCAGGCTCGAGTTCGGGTAGAGCTTTCGAACCTGCAGGCTGCCCTCGTACGGTGTGGCCGCGTCGAGTGTCTCGTCGATCAGCAGGGCGCTTTGCACCTTGCTGCCGTCGATGGTGATCGGCGTCGTGGCCGGCGCCGGCCACGACAGGCACGGCGCGTTGAACCACGCGTTGGCCCAGGTCTCGAACGGCGCGCGGGCGAACGTCTTCCAGTTGTCCTTCGCCCACGTGCTCCACGCCTGCGGCCACTGGATGTCGGTGCATTGCACGGCGTTGTAGACGGCGAAGCCGTTGTCGTTGCCCAGGCCGTCCGCGCCGAGGAACTCATCCTCGAGGTTTGCCACGTCGTTGTCGTGGACGTATCGGGTGAACGCGTCGGCCAGGTCGAGCCAGGTCACCTGGTAGTAGCCGGCGAACAGGAAGATGTCGACCCACTCGTCGCCGCCGATCTTGCCGTCGGCCGGATGGAACGTCAGCTTGGCCTCGATCTTGTAGAAGAGCGTCTCGACGGCCTTCTCGGTCTTGCCGAGGTGGTAGACCTCGTCGTGCTGCGCCAGCCAGCCGAACCAGATCTTGATGTTGCGGTTGAACGCGACGTCCTGGTTCAAGTTGGCCTGGTACCAGACATTGCGCGGGTCGACGTTGCTGTCGAGCACCATCCGCCGCACGTGCGTCGGGAACAGCGTGCTGTACACCTGGCCCAGGTAGGTGCCGTAGGAGAAGCCGTAGTAGTTGATCTGGTCGACGCCGAGTGCGGCGCGGATGCTGTCCATGTCCTTGGCGGCGTCGACGGTTGTCATGTGCTGCAGGATCGGGCCGTTGTTCGCCGCGCAGGCGTCGGTGTAGCCCTTGGACCGCGCGAGCCACTTCTGCAGGTCCGAGGACTGCACCGGGATGTAGGCCGGTCGGTTGAAGTTGAAGTAGTTCGGATCGCAGGAGATCGACGGCTGCGACGAGCCGACCCCGCGCGGGTCGAACCCGATCCAGTCGTAGAAGTCGCCGGCGTGGTTGGGCACGAACTGCCCGAGGCGCGACAGGCCGAGACCCGAGCCGCCCGGGCCGCCGGGGTTGACGAGCATGACTCCTTGCGCCTCGGAGTCGGGCACCTTGTGCAGGATGCGTGACACGGCGATCTTGATCTGTGCGCCCTGGGGGTTGCCGTAGTCCAGCGGCACCGGCAGCAGGGCGCACTGGGCCCCGGCAGCCTTCAGGGACGCACTCTGGCACTGGCCCCAGTCGATCGTGTCGTTCGGTGTGGCCTTGGCGCCGGGTGACGCCCCGACCGGCGCGACGCCCGTGGCCACGGCGACAGCCGCTGCGGCGAGCAGGCCGACGACACCGGCAATGGTCAGTCTTGTTCTCATCAGGACATCGATCTCCTAGGGGCGACGGCGGGCGCGCGCAATGCGACGTACCCTGCCAGTCGTGTTTTACCCACACAAGACGGGACATTGGCCTGCAAGTGCCTTTGGCACCGGCCGATCAGGGTTGGAAGCGATACCCCATGCCTGGCTCGGTGATCAGGTGCCTCGGCCGGCTGGGTTCTGGCTCGAGCTTGCGTCGAAGCTGAGCCATGTAGATGCGCAGGTAGCTCGGATCCGTGTGCTCCGGGGCTCCGCGCAGTTCGGTGAGCAACGCGCGTCCGGTGATGAGTTTGCCCGGATGGCGCAGCAACATCTCGAGCAGATGCCACTCGGTCGGAGTCAGGTGGATCCGCTTCCCGTCGCCGCCGGTCGCCGTCTTGGCGGCGAGGTCGATCTGGACCTCGCCCACGGTGACCGGCGGTGCGGATTCGTTCGTGGATGCCCGGCGGGTAGCTGCTCGCAGCCGGGCGAGCAACTCCTCCATGCTGAAGGGTTTCGTGACGTAGTCGTCGGCGCCGAGGTCGAGGGCCTGCACCTTGTCCGCGCTGCCCGCCCGCGCTGACAGCACGATGATCGGCGTCGAGGCGTACCCGCGTACCCCGCGGATGACGTCGAGTCCGCTCACATCGGGCAGGCCGAGGTCGAGCAGGATGACGTCGTGCTCGGTCTCGGCCGCGGCTGTCAGCGCCTGCGTCCCGGTCTCGGCCTCGGTGACTTCGTACCCGCGTGCGACGAGGTTCATCGCGAGCGCCCGCAGCAGGGAACGCTCGTCATCGACGACCAGCACCCGGGTCATCCGGCGGACGGCAATGTGACGACGAGGGTCGCGCCGCCCCCGGGCGTGTCCTCGGCCCGGATCGTGCCGCCCATGGCCTCGGTCAGGCCCCGGGCGATGGCCAGGCCCAGACCGACGCCCGTCCCGGCCGATGGCGAGTCGTCGCGACGCTGGAAGGCCACGAAGACGGCTTCGACGTCCTGCGCCGGGATGCCTGGTCCACGGTCGATCACGCGAAGCTCGACGTTGCCGCCGTGCGCGCTGCCGGCGATGCGAACCCTCCGCCCGGGAGGCGAGTAGCGCAGCGCGTTCTGCACGAGATTCGCGATGACCCGCTCGAGCAGCCCGGCGTCGGCGATGACCTCGGGCAGGTCGGCCGGAATGTCGATGTCGACGTCGTCGCCCGGCGCGGCGTGATCGAGCGCCTGCGCCACCACGTCGTCGAGGCTCACCGGCCCGCGCAACACCGGGAGCACGTTTGCCTGCAGGCGCGACAGATCGAGCAGGTTCGTGACGAGGTCGGTGAGCCGGTCGAGAGCGCCGTCGGCCGTCTCGAGCAGTTCGCTGCGTTCCTTCTCACCCCAGCCGAGCTCGGCAATATCCGGAGCACGCAGGCTGGTGATCGCCGCCTTCGCCGCCGCGATCGGCGTGCGCAGATCGTGGCTGAGCGCATTGAGCAAGGCCGTGCGAACCCGCTCGGACTCGGCAAGCGGTTCGACGGCGGCGACCGCCTCGACGAGTTGGCCCTGCCGGTAGGCGACGCCGACCTGAGCGGCGAACGCGGACAGCACGCGCTGATCCTCTGCGGGCAGCGAGCGGCCCCGAAGTACCAGGGTCTGGTTGTCGTCGATGGAGGCGACCGCGTCGCCCTCGGCCGGGCTCGCGGGCGGGTCGAGCCCGACCGTCGCAATGGTGTGCCATTGGCTCGCGGCACCCGCGCTCGACGGGGCGTGGCTGCCGCGCTGCACCAGGCTGACGCTGCGCATCGAGAAAGTCTCGCGTACCCGATCGAGCAGCACGGCAAGACCCTGCTCACCGCGCAGGACGCTGCCGGCGAACGTCGAGAGCGTCTCTGCCTCGGCACTTGCCCGGGCCGCCTGCGACGAGCGGCGCGCCGCGAGGTCGACGACGTGCGAGACCAGGACGGCGGCCAGCAGAAAGATCGCCAGGGCAAGGATGTTCTCCGGTTCGGCGATCGTGAACGTGTGCAGCGGCGCGACGAAGAAGTAGTTCAGGAGCAGGCTGGCCGCGACCGCGGCGCCCAGAGCCGGGTAGAAGCCGCCGACGAGGCTCGTGATGATCACGGTCAGCAGGAACAGCGACACGTCGGCCGCGAGCGAGACGTCGTGGCGCAGGGCAGCGCAGATCGGTGTCAGTACGGCGAGCAGTACCGCGCCGGTGACGATGCCCGCAGCCCGGCGCCGGCGCGTCAGCCCGCCGGCTAGTGCGGGAAGGGCCCGGCCCCGCCCGACGTAGTCGTGGCTGACGATGTGGACGTCGATCTGGCCGGAAAGCCTCGTCACCACCCCGCTCGTGCCAGGCCCGGTCAGCGCGGCTGCCCAGGGCCGACGCCGTGAGGCTCCGAGGACGATCTGCGTGGCGTCGACGCTGCGGGCGAACTCGAGGACTGCGTGCGCAACGTCGTCCCCGACGACGGAGTGGTACGTGCCGCCGAGCGACTCGACGAGCAGTCGCTGCGCCGCGAGGCCGGAGACTCCGGACTCGGCCAGTCCGTCGCTGCGCGTGACGTGCACCGCAAGCAGGTCCGCGCCGGTGGAGCGGGCGACGATACGGGCCGCTCGGCGAATCAGCGTCGCGCCCTCCGGCCCGCCGGTGACCGCGACGACGACACGTTCGCGCGTCTCCCAGGGCGTGGTGATGCCGTGCTGCTCGCGGTAACGCTGCATGCCTTCCTCGACGCTGTCGGCGAGCCAGAGCAGGGCCAGTTCGCGCAGCGCGGTGAGGTTGCCGGGCCGGAAGTAGTTGCCGAGCGCGGCGTCGATCTTCTCGGGCGGATAGATGTTGCCGTGCGCCATCCGCCGCCGCAGGGCCTCCGGCGTCATGTCCACGAGTTCGACCTGCTCCGCGGCGCGCACGACCGAGTCGGGCAGGGTTTCGTGCTGGGGCACGCCGGTGATCTCTTCGACGACGTCGCGCAGCGATTCGAGATGCTGGACGTTGAGCGTGCTGATCACGTCGATGCCCGCCTCGAGCAGCGCCTCGACGTCTTGCCAACGTTTCTCGTGCGGGCCGGATCCGGGCACATTCGTGTGCGCCAACTCGTCGACCAGGGCGAGATGTGGCCGGTGCGCCAGGACGACGTCGAGGTCCATTTCCTCGAACTCGGCACCGCGATAGATGACCTTCTTGCGCGGGGCCACGGGGAGGTCGTCGAGGCGCTCGGCGGTGTGCGGGCGGCCGTAGGTCTCGACGAACGCGACGAGGACGTCCGTGCCGCGATCTCGACGGCGGCGGCCCTCATCGAGCATTGCGTACGTCTTGCCGACGCCCGGCGCGGCGCCCAGGTAGACCCGCAACGTCCCGCGTGCCATCAGCCGGCGACCTCTCCCACGAGGCGCATTGTCCACGGCAGCCCGAGGCAATTCACAGGTCAGGACGCCGTGGCCCAGATCCTCGGCTCCGCGCCGGTTATTGCCGCAAGTTGAACAAGGCGGACCATGCGTCCCATCAGCGGGCGGCACACGTCGACCGGGATGACGTGGAAAGAACCTGCCAAGACGACTCGAAACCTGCGATGCACGGTTTCTGGCCCTGCCCCCTTGGGTATTACCTCGTTCGCTCCCGGCGAAACGTGGCGACGGCCGCATTAAATCGGGCATGCAGAAGGGCGCCGGCTGGTTGGATGGGGTGATGGAGGCGAGACATACACCGCCTCCAGCGACCAGATCGAGCAGATGAGAGAAGGTGCCGTGACCACCACGTTGAGCGCGAGTCCCCTGACAGCCAGCGACCGCTGCGACCGCTGCGGCGCCCAGGCGTATGTGCGGGTAACCCTGCAGTCCGGTTCGAAGTTGCTGTTCTGCGCCCACCACGCGCGCGAGTACGAGCCCAAGCTGCGTGAACTCGAAGCCACGATCGAGGACGAGTCGATTCGCCTCGCCGACACTCCGGCAATCGCCGCGTTGGACGAACGCTGACCCTCGCGGCCGCGCCGTCGAGGTAGCCGCGCACCAAGCTCTCTGCCGTCGCACCGCAATGTCGGGGTTTGCCCCGAGCGTCGCGGACTAAGCCCACTGCCGACCGGCCGGCTGCCAGCTGCCGGCAGCCGACCCCTGCAGCAGCGGATCGACGAACGGCCGGACGACGGTGAGCGCCTCGTCGAGGGTGCGTGCCGTGTCCAGCAGCGATCGTCGTGCTTCGGCGGCGTATCCGGGTGCCCAGAGGGCTCGATCAGGGACGTCGAAGTGCTCGGGAAGGTCGAGGTCTCGACGCGCGAACTCCGATTCCAGTGCGGCCCGCTGGGCAGCGGCGTCGACTGATGCCCCGGTGATGATCGCGACGAGATCGACCAGATCGCGGTACCGGGTGGAGGGCATCCGGGTGGCGCCGTATCGCTCATACGTGGCGGCGATCTTGTCGGCGATGTGGTCGACGAGCGGGTAGGCGCGATACCCGCGTTGGGAGACGTCCGGGACCAATCCGCGAGCTAGGGGCGGCACGGCGTCTGGTTGCCCGGTCATTCGAATGGCTGTGCCGACGAGGTCGAGGTGGAAGCGGATCCAGGTCGTCGCACCGATGAGAGTGTTGACCGGCAACCGGGTCGCGTCATTGCTCAGGGGCGTGCCGGCACCGATCTCGAAGGTGAACCAGTCGCCGATGTCGGTGGTTGTCGCCCGCCGCAGATCGGCCTCGGCCGCCTCGCGGGTCGCCTGCCGGTAGATGTCGACGTCCAGGCTGCCGCGCACGCCGAGGTCGCGGGCGAGCAGCGCCGTGGCCCCTTTGACGATCCACTGATCGTCGAGCAGGTAGAGGCGCTCGAGCAGTCGGTCGTAGGCGACCTGACGCTGTAGCTGCTGAGGCGTCCACGGTCCGGCCTTGGCCGCGGCATTGAGCCGGTCGGCGAGGGCGCGGCGGAACGCCGCGGGCGAGTTGTATCGCCGATGCGCGGTCATGATCTGCCAGTCGGCTCACGGTTCTGTGCGCCGAGGCGTTCGCGGGCATCGTCTAGCCAACGGTCGCCTTCGCGAGCATCGGCCAGGTCGAGTAGCCAGGTCAGTAGCGCGAGGCCGTCGCCGCGGCGAAGACCGAACCGGCCCGCGAAGGGTGCGAGAGCTTGGGCGAAAGTGGCCGGATCGTCGAAGTTCCGCCGGATCGACTCGACGATGATTTGCGCGATGGCCTCTGGATCCTCGTGCTCTCGAAGTAGATCGGCCGCTATACGCGACGGCCGGGTGACCGGCAGGCCGTTCCGGGCGACCCACTCCTGTTGGGTGAGCGCACGGATGTGGATCTTGACATCCGGCCGGCGGGTCTGCCGCCTTTCCGGAAGGGTGAACTCGTGGTCGTCGGCCGCCAGGTGGCCGATCCCGTAAACGGCAGCGGCTGACCTGTGCGAGACCACGCCCTGGTTCGGTGCGCGTTGCCACGCGGGTGTCCGCGGCGCGAGTTGGAGCCAGGCGGCACGAAGGTCGACGTGGTCGGGGATCGGCGCGCCGACGAGGTGATACACGCCGGAGGCCACTCGGCGCAGCGCCGAGCCGGGCGCGGTGAGCCGGTCCACGGTGGTTGGGGGAGTACCGGCGTCAGAGATCTGGCGCCGAGTGATCAGACCCCACTGCTCGGCGGCGAGGTCGCTGATCCGTTGAAGCGAAACACTGCCAGACACCACTTCAAAGTACCCCGAAAGTGGGGGGAAATGCAGTACCTATGCGGTTCGCGCTGCGAGGCGCCGGATTGTCAGAGGTACCGCAGCGCGGACGGGGAACGTCCTGGGCCCAGATACAGCAGCAGGCCCCGGAGATCGGGGCCTGCTGTGAATTCCGGACGGTCTGGACTCAGTCGAGGTAGTCGCGCAGAACCTGCGAGCGTGACGGGTGGCGCAGCTTTGACATCGTCTTGGACTCGATCTGACGGATCCGCTCGCGCGTGACGCCGTAGACCTGGCCGATCTCGTCCAGGGTGCGCGGCTGCCCGTCGGTCAGACCGAAGCGGAGCTTGACCACGCCGGCCTCGCGCTCGGACAGCGTCTGCAGCACCGACTGCAACTGGTCCTGCAGCAAGGTGAACGACACCGCGTCGACCGCGACGACAGCCTCGGAGTCCTCGATGAAATCGCCGAGTTGGCTGTCGCCCTCGTCGCCGATGGTCTGGTCGAGACTGATCGGTTCGCGGGCGTACTGCTGGATCTCGAGGACCTTGTCCGGGGTGATGTCCATTTCCTTGGCGAGCTCTTCAGGCGTCGGCTCGCGGCCGAGGTCTTGGAGCAGTTCGCGCTGGATGCGGCCGAGCTTGTTGATGACCTCGACCATGTGCACCGGGATGCGGATCGTGCGGGCCTGGTCGGCCATCGCGCGGGTGATCGCCTGGCGGATCCACCAGGTGGCATAGGTCGAGAACTTGTAGCCCTTGGTGTAGTCGAACTTCTCCACCGCGCGGATCAGGCCCAGGTTGCCCTCCTGGATCAGGTCCAGGAACGCCATGCCGCGGCCGGTGTAGCGCTTGGCCAGCGAGACGACCAGGCGCAGGTTGGCCTCGAGCAGGTGGTTCTTGGCCCGTTCGCCGTCGCGCACGATCCAGCGCAGGTCACGGCGCATCTGGGTGCTGAGCTTCTCGCTCACGTCCTCGGCCTGGCGCAGCCGCTCGGCGCCGTAGAGACCGGCCTCGATGCGCTTGGCGAGATCGACCTCCTCCTCGGCGTTGAGCAGGGCGACCTTGCCGATCTGCTTGAGGTAGGCCCGTACCGAGTCCGCGGACGCGGTCATTTCGGCGTCCTTGCGCGCCTGACGCAGCGCCTCGGACTCCTCCTCGTCGTCCCACGTGAACTCGGCCGACTCCTCGTCGGCGGCCTCGACGTCGGGCTCGACGACGACCTCCGCGACGTCCACGGCTTCGGCCTCGCCCTCCTCGAGGGCAACGGCAGCCGGGTCGGCAGCGACGGCAGGCGGCGCCGCCTCGTCGGTCTTCGCCTTTCTGGCCGACGTCTTGGCCGGAGCCTTCGTGGCCGAAGTGTCACCGGACTTGGCTGCGGAGGAGCCCGCAGCCGACTTCGGCGAAGACTTCGTGCCAGCCGCCTTCACGGCAGCAACCTTGGCGGGTTGCTTCGCGGCGGCTCCGTCGACCGGCGCCGTCACTCGCTTGGCGGCAGTCGTGGCCGCCGCGACGGTGTTACGCGTCGAGTCGACCGGAATTGTTGTGTCGGAAGCTGGGGTAGTGCTGCTCGTGCCCACAAACGCCCTTTCACCAGATGCGCGTCGGAACGGGTGTCCCGCACGCCGGAATCGGTCCGCAGATGCGGAGGGAAGAGGCGGGCCATCTCGCCGTCTGTTGTTCGCCTCAGAACTCGAGTCCAGTACGTGCGCAGTGACCTGCCACATATTGTAACCGCGACTGCGCGGCGGCGTTGTCCAAGCGCCGCACCGCGTGCCGCGCCGGCGCCCGACCATTCAGTTGATCTTTGCCGTGCCGTCGACGATCGGTCACCGGCTGCTGGTCAGGCAATGGTCCGGAATGTGCTTATGCCGCAGGCGATTCGAGTCGATCCGTTGGTCGCGACGGGTAAGCCGATCACCGCATCGGCTCCGCGACCGCTACTGAGTGCGCCGTTCCGTGGCGGCCATGGCCGCGCCGACGATCCCCGCGTTGTTCAGCAGTTGGGCCGGCTTGATCGGGGTGTGCAGATTGAGGTGGGGTACCCACTTGCTCGCGTCCTTGCTCACCCCGCCGCCGACCACGAACAGGTCAGGTGTGAACAGTTTCTCGACGTGGGCCATGTAGTGCTCGACCCGTTTAGCCCACTTCTTATAGGACATCTTGCTGCGATCGCGCACCGATGCCGCCGCGCGGGTCTCGGCGTCGAAGCCGTCGAGTTCCAGGTGACCGAGTTCGGTGTTCGGGACGAGCGTGCCGTCGATGAGCAGCGCGCTGCCGATCCCGGTGCCGAACGTCGAGCAGGATGACGACGCCGGGAACGCCGCGTGCGGCACCGAATCGGGCCTCGGCGATGCCGGCCGCATCGGCGTCGTTGAGGACGAAGACCTCGTTGCCGGTGGCCTTCGTGAAGACGGCGTCGACGTCCGTTCCGATCCAGCTGTTGTCGACGTTCGCGGCTGACCTGGCAACGCCGTGCTGGATCACGGCGGGGAAGGTGGCGCCGACGACGCCCTGCCAGTCGGCGTGCTTGATCAGATCGGCGACCACCTCGGCGACGGAGTCCGGCGTGGACGGCTGCGGCGTTGCCGTGCGCACGCGCTCGGTCGCGAGTTCGCCCGTGGCGATGTGCACGATGGCGCCCTTTATGCCTGAGCCGCCTATGTCGATGCCATATGCCTGATCGGGCCGCTCGCCCACGTCCAACCCCCCATCGCTGTTCCGGTTGGTCGGTACCCTATCGCCGCCCTGTGGTGCGATAGGCCGGTGATGCACACACCCGTCGGCTACTTCGCTCGAACAGACTGCCGTCGATCTGGCTGTCGGAGCGGGCCGGCTGATCCGGGAGCAGCGGCGCGACCACTACGTCGTCGATACGAAGTCGACGCCGACCGACATGGTTACCGACGTCGACCGCCGCGTGGAGGCCTACATCCTCGGCGAGCTCGAGCGCCGGCGTCCCGACGACGCGGTTCTCGGAGAGGAAGGTGGCGGCCGCTCCGGACACAGCGGCGTGCGCTGGGTGGTCGACCCGATCGACGGCACCGTGAACTTCGTGCTCGGCGTGCCGCAGTACGCCGTGTCGATCGCCGCCGAGGTCGACGGACAGATCGTTGCGGCCTGCGTGCACAACCCGGTCTCGCAGGAGATCTTCCATGCCACGCTGGGCGGGGGCGCGTTCTTCGGCGACGCCCGCCTGGCCGGTCCGCGCGACGTGCCGCTCGAGCGGGCGGTAGTGGGCACCGGCTTCGCATATGACGCCGCCGTGCGCGCGCGCCAGGGCGCCGTCGTCGCGATGCTGCTGCCGCGGATCGCCGACATACGTCGGTTCGGTTCGGCGGCGCTGGATCTGTGCGCGACGGCGGCGGGCCACCTCGATGCGTACTACGAGGTCGGGCTCAATCCGTGGGACTGGTCGGCGGGTGCGCTCATCGCGGGCGAGGCAGGGTGCGCGGTGACCGGGCTGCGCGGCCGCGCCGCCGACGGGCAGGATGACCGCCGTTGCCGGCGCGCGGTGCGCGCCGGAGTTCTTCGCGACGCTCGAGGAGCTAGGCGCCGACGAGGTCTGAGCGCCCGTCGCGGATCAGCAGTCGGTAGGAATCGCGGGCGCCGACGGAGTCTTGACCAGGCGCCCGGCCTTCGCCGGAAGCTGGGTGATGTGGCGGCTCTGCATGAGCTGCTTGGCCTGCGCGGTGGTCGATACCGCCTTGAACTTGGCGCCGAGGGAGATCTCGACCTCGCTGTCGCTGGTCTGCTTCGTGATGAGCGTCGCGCCCGGGAGATAGAACGACACCAGCATTGCGGCCGCGGCGCCCTTGGTGCCGTAGCGGATCTCTGCCACCCCGGTTACCAGCGTCTGATCGTTGCCGATGTCGGCGACGTGGAATCCGCGCGCGGTGAATGCGGCGGCGGCGTTATGTGCGAGGCCGGCCCGGTTCGTGGAGTTGAGGACGTGCACCGTCACCGCGCTGACCTGCGGCACGACGGTGTTCGACGGGCTGGGGCATGGTTGCTGGACCGCCGTGTGTCCGCTGTCGGCGCGATGGATGACCCGCCACCACACCAACGCGGTAAGCAGCGAGAGTGCAAGCAGAAAGGCCAGCGCGGGCAGCGGGCGGCGCGCGGATGGCCGGTCCATCGTGAACTTCTCCCGGATCTTGGTAGATCTTCGTAAAAATGGTGCCGGTAGGCACCCCACGGCGCCGTCCGGTACCGACAGATGTGAACGAGAGCCTATCCCGTCTGGGAAGTGGGAATGCGCAGGCGTGCCCAGCCGTTGCGCGGACGGTTAACGGTGTACCGTTCCGCGGCGCCGCCTCCATCGCTGCAGGTGGTGGCCGAGGTCGGGAGGGGACCTGGTTTTAGTGGGCACAAATTCGAGCACTCGTACGTTGCACCCCGCGCTGGCCGCAATGCCAGCGGGCCGGTGGCTGAGCACAAGCTGTGACCGACCAAAACGCGTTGACCCATATGACAACAATTCAGCGGCGAGCCGATCGAGGAGTTGAAGGCCGATGGCCACCGATTACGATGCCCCGCGACGTGGTGACGTCGACGAACTGAGCGAGGACTCGCTCGAGGAACTGAAGGCGCGGCGAGCCGAGGCGCAGTCCGGAACCATAGACATCGACGAGACCGAGCTCAACGAGTCCCTGGAACTGCCCGGGGCCGACCTCTCGAACCTGTCCGGCGAGGAACTCACCGTACGGGTGCTGCCCAAGCAAGATGACGAGTTCACCTGCTCGCGATGCTTCCTGGTTCATCACCGCAGCCGACTGGCCCGTGAGCGCAACGGCCAGTACATCTGCCGCGATTGCTCCTAGAGACCCGAGCCGAGCGAGACGCCACCGTCGAGGACAAGCGTCTGGCCCGTGACCCAACTGGCGTCGGCTGAGGCGAGAAACGCCACGGCCGACGCGACGTCATCGGGCACGCCGAGGCGGCCGAGCGGATAACGCCTGGCCGCCTCTTCTTCGTGCCCTTCGTAGAGCGCGGCCGCGAAGCGGGTCTTGACCACCGCCGGCGCGACCGCGTTCACCCGTATGGACGGCGCAAGCTCGGCCGCGAGTTGGACCGTCAATCCGATCAGAGCTGACTTGCTGACTCCGTAGTAGGCGATCCCCGGTGCCGGGCGCAGGCCCGCGATCGACGCGATGTTGACGACCGCGCCGGGGGAGTTGCGGCCGAGCCCGTGCGCCACCGCCTGCCGCACCCACGAGAGCGCGGCCAGGACGTTCACATCCATGATCTTGCGGGCGACCGACGGATCGAGTTCGGTGAGCGGACCGAATGCCGGATTGATGCCGGTGTTGTTGACCAGGACGTCGATCCGGCCGAATGCGCTCAGCGCGGCGGCAACGGCGGCGACCTGATGATCGGCGTCGTCACCGCGGCCGGCCACCGGCACGGCGCGCTCGGGGCCACCCAACTCGGCGGCCGCCGCCGCGAGCGGTTCGGGCTTGCGGGCTGTCACCACCACCCGCGCGCCCTCATCGACCAGGCGGTGGGCAACGGCGAGGCCGATGCCCCGGCTCGCGCCGGTGATTACCGCGACCTGTCCGTCGAATCGGCGTCCGAGTGCTCCCGTCACCGGGGCAGGCTATCGGGCGGCATTCAGGGTGGCCATGACGCGATCGGGATGGCGGCTGCTGATCACCCAGTACGGCGTGGGGTCGTCCGGGTCGTCGAGCCATAGCTGCACGCCCGGGCCGATCCACGGTCGTATCGACACGAACGCCTGCGGGGTCGCCCTCGCGGCCGACGACCCGGCGAAGGGTCGTCGCGTCGAGTGCCACCGCTCCGCTGATGTAGCGAAGCGGCAGGTGTGCCCCGCGGATGTAGAGCTCGTCCCGGGTGATCTTGAGCTCGCCACGCCCGAGCGACCACACGATCGCCGCCGACAGCGGGAGCAATGTGCCGTAGGGGATCCAGTCGGTGAGCCGCAGTCCGGACACGTGGAATTCGCCGGCCAGCAAGGCGGCGACCACGAGCGCGATGGGATACCACCACCAGGGGGTGCGCAGCCGCTCGCGGTAGCTCACCACATCCTGGTCCGAGTGTCCGGCCGAGGGTGCTGCACGCTCGGCGCCTGCGCTCATGACCGCAAGGGTAACCTTGCCCGCCGTGACCACCGGCGAGACCGCACCGCGGCGACTGCGCGTCCAAGTGCGGCGACTCGATCCGGCGGCGCCGCTGCCGTCCTACGCAATGCCGGGAGACGCCGGCGCGGACATCGTGACGACGGTCGATGCGGTCCTGGCACCCGGTCAGCGCGCCGTTCTGCCGACGGGCATCGCGATCGCCTTGCCTGACGGCTACGCGGCGTTCGTCCACCCGCGCTCGGGCCTCGCGGCGCGCACCGGCATGTCGTTGGTCAACACACCTGGCACGATCGACTCGGGTTACCGGGGCGAGATCAAGGTCAATGTCATCAATCACGACCGGACGACACCGGTGGTGCTACGCCGCGGCGACCGGATCGCCCAGTTGGTGATCCAACGCGTCGAGGCCGGCGACTTCGTGGAGGTCGATGTGCTGCCCGAGTCGGTGCGCGGCGGCGGGGGACACGGTTCGACGGGCGGCGCTTCGGGCCTAGCCGGCTCAGCGCTGGTCGGATCAGCCGGCACTGGTTGGGAAGCAGAGGGAGGAACCTGATGGCGTTGCGGCGCCGACAAAAGCGCACCGAGCAGTCCAAGATCGACGCCACGCCACCCTGGGAGGTACGCCACCGCGACGAGCCGGAGCCGACGACCGGGCCCTACGACGAGCGCGATGCGCCGGACGACGAACTGGCGCGCGTCGATCTCGGCGCCCTGCACGTCCCGGTTCGACCCGGCGTCGAGATGCGCCTGGACATGAACGAGGCGCAGCAGGTCATTGCGGTCACGCTGACCAATCGCGACGCCCAGATGCAGCTCGGCGTCTTCGCCGCGCCGCGCAACGAGGGCATCTGGGACGAGGTCCGCGAGGAGATCCGCGAATCGATCGTCAGCGAGCGCGGGTCCGCGAAGGAGCGCGAGGGCGGCCCGTTCGGCACCGAGCTCGTCGGCACCCTGAAGTCCGAGGGCGGCACGTCACCGGTCCGGTTCCTCGGAGTCGACGGTCCGCGGTGGTTCGTGCGGGCGATGCTGCTCGGGCCGGCCGCTGCCGAACCGGCACGGGCGAAGGTCTTCGAAGAGGCATTCCGTAACACAGTGGTGGTCCGCGGGCGCGAGCCGTTGCCCGTTCGCGACCCGGTGCCGCTGCAACTGCCCAAGGAGGCCGCGGCCCAGCTCGAACAGGCCCAGCAGGATGCTGACCCGGATGCCGAGGAGTGACTGATCGGCATGCGGACTCGGCTTGTCCGCCGGGGCTACCCTGAGCAGCGTGAGCGGTCGGCTGTCATTCCTGCACCGGCTCACCGCGGACGCGAACGCACTCGACGCGGTCGAGCTGCAGTCTGACGTCGCTCGCTGCGCGGCGATGCCGCTGCACATGCTCAACCGCGGCGAGGTCGTGACCGTGACCGGGCGGCTGCGCGCGGTGGTCTACAACCCGCGCGTCAACGTGCCCACCCTGGAAGCGGAACTGTTCGACGGCTCGGCGGCAATCGACCTGGTCTGGCTGGGCCGGCGCCGGATCACCGGGATAGAGCCGGGACGGTGGGTCATGGCGAAGGGCCGGGTCGGCGTCCACGAAGGACGGCATGCGATTTACAACCCGTGGTACGAGCTGAGGGCACCGGTGTGACCGAGAGTTTCAACAACCCGGCCACGGACCGTGGCACGCGGGGTCTGTCCGCGCCGGACGAGCGTGCGCCCGATCACGAGCACGGCGCCGACGTCGAGGCGGCCGCGACGTTCGGCCGCAAACCCCCGACTGAGCCGGCTTCGCCCACCGACGAGGCGGGCGAACCCGGCGGCATTCGCGAGATCTACCGGCAGCAGATGCTGGACAGCATCGGCGGGTGGTCCGGCACGGTGATCACCGCGGTCCCGACGGTGGTGTTCGTCGCGGTGAACGCGGCGTCGCACGTTGCGCTGGGCGGTGGTGTCAGCGGTCGGTTCGGCCGTGATCCTCGCGATCTATCGGCTGATGCGCCGTCAGCCCGTGCAACAGGCCATCACCGGCCTGCTCGGCGTCGTCATAGCGTCGGCGATCGCGGCGCGCACCGGTCAGGCCAAGGGTTACTTCCTGCTCGGCATCTGGAGCAGCTTCGCCTACTCGGCGGCATTCGTCGTGTCGCTGCTCGTGCGCCGTCCGGTCATCGGGCTGCTGTGGGAGTTCCTCGACCCGACGCCCGGCGACGACGAGACACCGTGGTACCGGCGCCGGGCCCTGCTGTACGCCTACGCGCTGGCCACCCTTGCCGGCGGCCTGGTGTTTCTCGCCCGTGGCGTCGTGCAGCTCGCGCTGTTCCGGCACAACGCGACCGGCTGGCTGGCCGTGGCGCGGATCGCGATGGGCTACCCGCTCTACATCGCCGCGATCGGGTTCGCGTTCTGGGTCGTGCGGCGCGCGCGGCACCGCCTCGGCGTCATCGAAGCCGCGACCGAATAGAGCCCGTCAAGCGGCGCAGACGGACTGCCTGATCGCCGGTTCGCTCTCCGGCAACGCCACGAACAGCAACTCGTCGCCCGGTTCGAGCGGCTCCTCCGGCGAGGGCACGATAACCCGCGCGCCGCGCACGATCGCGACCAGCGCGGCGTCCTGGGGTAGGGCCAGTTCGCGCACGGGCATGCCGGCGCACGGAGCGCCCTCGGGCAACGTGACCTCGATCAGGTTCGCCTGGCCCTGGCGCAGGCTGAACAGCCGGACGATGTCGCCGACCTCGACCGCTTCCTCGACCAGCGCGGCGAGCACCCGCGGCGTCGACACCGCGACGTCCACGCCCCACGCCTCGGTGAACAGCCACTCGTTGTTCGGGATGGTTGATCCGCGCCACGACCCGGCGAACCGAGAACTCCGTCTTGGCCAGCAGCGACACGACGAGGTTGACCTTGTCGTCGCCGGTCGCTCCGATGACGACCTCGTACTCCTCCAACTTCGCGTTCTCGAGGTTCTCGACCTCGCAGGCATCGGCGAGCAGCCACTCCGCACCGGGGATCCGCTTCGGGTCGACCTTGCCCGGATCCTTGTCGATCAGCAGCACCTCGTGGCGGTTCTCGATGAGTTCGCGGGCGATCGAGCGGCCTACCGCGCCGGCCCCGGCGATCGCGACCTTCACCGCGACCACCCCGAACGGTCAGCCGTGACTTTGCGTGTCGTGGCGTCGTTCATGCGTGTGCCCCTTCCGGCGCGCGTGCGGCGACCTCGCGAAGCACCTGCATGTGCGCGTCGGTGGACAGCACGTGCAGGCCGTCGCCGTCCTGGATCATCGTGGACGGCGTGGGCAGTTCGCCTATCCCGAAGCGGGTCACGAGTGCGACGCGGCAACCGCTCGCGGTCTCGAGGTCGACGAGCGGGTGACCGATCCACCCCTCGTGAGGGGCGACGTGCACCAGGGCCACGGCACCTGATGGATCGCGCCAGACCTCGTCGGTGGCCTCGCCCAGTACCGCCTTGAGCAGTCGGTTCGCCGTCCAGGGAACGGTGGCGATCGTCGGGATGCCCAGCCGCTCGTACACCTCGGCGCGTTTTGCGTCGTAGATGCGGGCGATCACCTTCTGCACGCCGAACGTCTCCCGGGCCAGCCGGGCGGAGATGATGTTGGAGTTGTCGCCCATAGCTCACCGCGGCGAACGCGTCGGCGCTCTCGATATCGGCCGCTATGAGCGTCTCGCGGTCGAAGCCGAGTCCGGTGATCTGGCGGCCCGCGGAAGTGCTCGCCGAGCCGCCGGAACGCGGCTGGATCCTTGTCGATGATCGCGACGCTGTGGTCGCGTCGCTCGAGTTCGTGAGCCAGAGTTGAGCCGACCCGGCCACACCCCATGATGACGATGTGCACGACCGGCACATCTCCTTCCGCACCCGTTAGCCGCCGCCCAGGGCGAAGTGCTCGACCCTGGCTTCGCGACGCTACACAACGCACGTGTCGTGTGCGACAAGGCCGGGTCCGGGCTCGGCCGGATCGCGGTTTACGGCTTACGGGTGACGCGCGGCCCGCGGATGCCGTATCGCCGTGCGCCGTATCGTGCAGCGAGTGAGCATCGTGACCAGGGTCGCCAAGCGACTGATCATCGGCAGCCCGGTGCGCTCGGACCGGATGGGTCATGCGCTGCTCCCGAAGCGGCTGGCGTTGCCGATCTTCGCGAGCGACGCGCTGTCCAGCGTGGCGTACGCGACGCAGGAGATTCTTCTCGTGCTCACGATCGGTGGCACGGCCTTCCTGTTCCTCGCGCCGTGGGTGGCGGCGGCCGTGATCATCTTGATGATCACCGTCGTGGCGTCCTACCGGCAGCTCGTGCGCGCCTACCCGACGGGCGGCGGCGACTACGAGGTGGCCAGCAAGAACATCGGGCGCTCGGCCGGCGTCGTCGTGGCCAGCGCGCTGCTCGTCGACTACGTGATGACCGTGGCCGTGTCGGTGTCCTCCGGCGTCGACAACATCATCTCGGCGGCGCCGTCATTGCATCATCAGCGGGTGCCGATGGCGCTTCTGTTCGTCGCACTGCTCGCGGCGGTGAACCTGCGCGGTATCCGGGAGGCCGGGCTCGCGTTCGCCACGCCTACCTACCTGTTCGCGACCGGTGTGTTCATCATGATCGCCACGGGCTGTTCCGGGTGATCGTCGGCGACGCGCCGCGTCGCGGAGAGCGCCGCAGTACGGCGTGCACGTCGCATTCCGGATACGGCTCGCTCGGCTTTCTCGCGCTGTGCTTTCTGACGCTGCGCGCGTTCTCGTCCGGTTGCACCGCGCTGACCGGCGTCGAGGCCATCGCGAACGGCGTGCCGGCGTTCCGGCCGCCGAAGGCCCGCAACGCCCAGGTGACGCTGGTGATGATGGGCGCCATCGCGACGTCGATGTTCGCCGGCATCACCGCCCTGGCGCTGATCACGAAGGTCCGCGTGACCGCGAACGCGTGCGACCTGACGGGTTTCGTCGACTGCGAGCACCGCCCGCAGCGAACCGTGATCGCCCAGGTCGCCTCGGCGGTGTTCGGCGGCCCGCACTCGGTCGGGTTCTTCTACGTCCAGGCGGCGACCGCGCTGATCCTGGTGCTCGCCGCCAATACCGCGTTCAACGGCTTCCCGCTCCTCGGCTCGATCCTCGCCCAGGACAAGCAACCTGCCGCGCCAGCTGTACACGCGGGGCGACCGGCTGGCCTACAGCAACGGCATCGTCATGCTCGCGCGTCGTGGCCGGGCTGCTGATCTTCATCTACAAGGCCGACGTCACGCGGCTGATCCAGCTCTACATCGTCGGCGTGTTCACGTCGTTCACGCTCGGGCAGACCGGCATGGTCCGGCACTGGAACCGTGCCCTGCGTACCGAACGCGACCCGCTCGAGCGACGGCGCATCATTCGGTCACGGGCGATCAACGCCTTCGGCGGCAGCCTGTCCGGGCTCGTCCTGGTGATCGTGGTGGTCACGAAGTTCACCAAGGGCGCCTACCTGGTGATCATCGCGATGCCGATCCTCTACGTCCTCATGCGGGCGATCAATCGCCATTACACGCACGTCGGCCGCGAGCTCGAGCCCGAGGGCAGCGGGCTGATGCTGCCCGCGCGCAACCACGTCGTCGTGCTCGTGTCGAAGGTGCACAAGCCGACGCTGCGCGCGCTCGCCTATGCGCGGGCCACCCGTCCGGACACGCTGACCGCGCTGACCGTCAACGTCGACGACAACGAGACGCGCACCCTGCTCGCCGAATGGGAACGTCACGACCTGCCGGTGCGGCTGACCGTGCTCGAATCGCCGTTTCGCGAGGTGACCAATCCGATCCTCGAATACATCCGGCAGTTGCGGCGCGAGCGTCCGGGCGACGTCGTCAGCGTCTTCGTGCCCGAGTACGTGGTCGGGCACTGGTGGGAGCACGTGCTGCACAACCAGTCCGCGCTGCGCCTGAAGACCCGGCTGCTGTTCCAGCCGGGCGTGATGGTGACGAGCGTGCCGTGGCAACTCGCGTCCTCGCAGCGGCGTGCGGACGCCGAGCCACCGACGGGCGCTCCGCCACGATCCGCGCCTGCCGCAGACGTGGCCGAGCCTGCTACCGGCGCCGAACCCCGCCAGCCCGGGACCGCGCCTGCTGCCGCACCTGGATCCGGGACCGAACCCGCGCCGCCGCCGCCGAAGATCGAGGCCGGGCGGGGTGTCTGACTCACTACTGGGCGCTCTCCTCGAGCTTCGGGTAGGACCGGCTGCGCACGGCGGGCACTGCGTGGCCCGAGTCGGGGATGCCCCGCACGGCCGCGTCGTCTTTGTCCGCCACGCCCTGCCGGGAGAGCGGGTTCGGGCTCAGGTCACCGAGGACGCCGGCGGGTCGTTCTGCCGCGCTGATGCCGTTGAGATCCTCGAATCGTCGGCGGACCGGGTCGCGCCGCCCTGCCCGCACGCGGGGCCGGGGCGATGTGGCGGCTGCGACTGGCAGCACGCGTCCGGTGCCGCGCAGCGGGCCCTGAAGGCTGCCGTCGTGCGCGAGCAGTTCGCCCGACTGGCCGGCCTGGACGTCGCGGTGCGAGGTCGAGGAGTTACCCGGTGGCCTGCTCGGCTGGCGGACGCGCACGGTGTACGCGGTCGACGGCGACGGCGCGGTAGGACTGCGCAGGCATCGGTCGCACGACATCGAGCGGCTGGCGGCGTGCCCGTTGGGCGTGCCGGGCGTCGGCGACGGCGCGGCCCTCACGAAGCGGTGGGACTCGCTTCGCGGTCTCGAACTGGCCCGCGGCGGGGACGGCGAGGTGACCGTGCTCGCGCACCGGCCCGGGCCGGGGCGGCAGGCACGAGGCCGGCGTCCGCCCGATCGCGTCGAGGTGCTGTCGGGGCCGCCGCGCCTTCGCCACGAGGTCGCCGGACGGACCTTCGAGGTCGATGCGGCGGCGTTCTGGCAGGTGCATCCGCATGCCGCCGCCACGTTCGCGGCCACGCTGCTCGAACTGCTGCGCCCACAGCCGGGCGAGACGGCCCTGGACCTCTACGCGGGCTCCGGCCTGTTCACGGCGCTCCTCGCGGACGCTCTCGGTCCGTCCGGGCGGGTGCTCGGGATCGAGTCGTCCGGACAGGGCGTCGCCGATGCGGCAGCCAACCTGGCCGACCGTCCCGTGGGCCGACGTCCGGCGCGGCCGTGTGTCCGGCGATCTGGTGCGCGGGCTGCGACCTGCGCGACCGACATCGTCGTACTCGACCCGCCGCGCGCGGGCGCCGGAGCGGACGTCATGGCGGCCGTCCTGGCGCAGGGACCCGCGCGCGATCGGGTACGTCGCGTGCGACCCGGCGTCGCTTGCCCGCGATGTCCGGGTTGCCGTCGACTCCGGGTGGCGCCTGGGCGCGCTGCGCGCCTTCGACGCCTTCCCGATGACCCATCACGTCGAGTGCATCGCGTTGCTCGAGCCCCCGCCGGAGTCGAGTCCCCCATAACGGATGCGAAGGATCACACGCCGTGAGCGCCGCGCGAACCTCGGGCCAGTAGGCTCTGCGCCTATGAGTCGAGTCCTCAACCGCATTGACTCACCGTCGGATCTGCGCGAGCTTTCGCACGAGGAGTTGGTGCTGCTGCTGTGCCGAGATCCGCGATGCGCTAGTGCAGACGGTGTCGAGAACCAGCGGGCACCTTGGGCCCGAATCTCGGTGCCGTCGAGTTGACGATCGCGCTGCATCGCGTGTTCGACTCGCCGGCCGAGCCGATCCTGTTCGACGTCGGCCACCAGGCGTATGTGCACAAGATGCTGACCGGTCGCGCAGCGCAGATGCCGACGCTCCGCCAGACCGGCGGCGCTCTCCGGCTACCCGAGTCGCGCCGAGAGCCCGCACGACTGGATCGAGAATTCGCACGCATCGACGGCGCTGTCCTACGCCGACGGCATGGCCAAGGCGTTCGACGTGCGCGGTGAGCGCCGGCCGGTCGTCGCCGTCGTCGGCGACGGTGCCCTCACCGGCGGCATGTGCTGGGAGGCGCTGAACAACATCGCCGCCTCCGACCGGCCGGTCATCGTCGTCGTCAACGACAACGGTCGCTCCTATGCGCCGACCATCGGCGGGTTCGCCGAGCACCTGTCCGGGCTGCGCCTGCGCCCCGGCTACGAGCGGATGCTCGGCACCATCAAGCACGGCCTGCCGCGGGTACCGGTGGTCGGCTCGCCGATCTACGACGCGCTGCACGGCATGAAGCGCGGCGTGAAGGATCTCCTTGCCCCACAAGGGATGTTCGAGGATCTGGGCCTGAAATACGTCGGCCCGGTCGACGGGCATGACCTGCCCTCGCTCGAGCACGCGCTCGCGCAGGCTCGCGGCTTCGACGGGCCGGTGATCGTGCACGCGGTCACCCGCAAGGGCTACGGCTACGCCCCGGCCGAGAACGACGAGACCGACCAGATGCACCAGACCCGCGGCTTCGACCCGGCAACCGGCCGGGCGCACGCGTCGTCCGGTCGCAGTTGGACCGCGATCTTCTCCGAGGAACTCGTGCGGCTCGGTACCGAACGCGACGACGTCGTGGCGATCACCGCGGCGATGTGCGATCCGACCGGCCTCAGCGCGTTCTCCAAGCAGTTCCCCGACCGCTTCTACGACGTCGGCATCGCCGAGCAGCATGCCGTGACATCCGCGGCCGGGCTCGCGACGGGCGGGCTGCACCCCGTCGTCGCGATCTACGCGACCTTCCTCAATCGCGCATTCGACCAGTTGCTGATGGACGTCGCGCTGCACCGGTTGCCGGTCACCTTCGTGCTCGACCGCGCTGGAATCACCGGCGAGGACGGGCCGAGCCACAACGGCATGTGGGATCTGGCGATCCTCGGCGTGGTGCCGGGCCTGCGCATCGCCGCGCCGCGCGACGAGCCGACGCTGCGTGCGCAGTTGCGCGAAGCGGTGGACTGGGACGCCGGACCTACCGTGGTGCGCTTCCCCAAGACGCCGGTCGGTCGTGACCTGCCGGCGCTGCGCGAGGTCGGCGGCGTCGATGTGCTGGCCGAGCCCGACCCGGTGGGGGCGGTCGACGTCCTGGTCGTCGCCGTCGGTGCGGTCGCCTGCGACGTCGTCGACGCCGCCGAGGCGGTGCGCCAGGCCGGTTACACCGTCCGCGTGGTCGATCCGCGGTGGGTCATGCCGGTTTCGCCAGCTCTGGTGAACTTCGCCCGGGACGCTCTGCTCGTCGTCACGGTCGAGGACGGCGTGGTGACCGGAGGCGTCGGTTCGCGTCTGGCGCAGACGCTGCATGCGGCCGGGGTCGATGTCGCAACTCGCGAGATCGGCGTTCCGGTGCAATTCCTGGACCATGGCAAGGTCCCCGACGTGCGCGCCGCAGTCGGATTGACCGTTCAGGACATTGGCAGGCGCATCGTTGAGTGGTCCGCCCTCGTTCAAGGTGATGGCGACGCAGCAAGCGATGACGTGTCCGAGCGCAGCGCGGACGAAATCGCCGGTGATTGACCCGCTCGTACTAGCTGGAGGCTGACGGATGCGTGTTCTCGTCGTAGAGGACGAAGTGCAATTGGCGGAGGCGGTCGCTCGTGGCCTGCGCCGTGAGGGCATGGCGGTCGATGTGGCGTTCGACGGCGATGACGGCTACCGCAAGGCGGCGTTGACCCGTTATGACGTGATCGTCCTGGACCGCGACCTGCCGGGTATCTCCGGCGATGACATCTGCCGCCGGCTCGCCGACGAGGGCTTGCTGACGCGGGTCATGATGCTGACCGCGAGTGGCACGGTCGAGGACAAGGTGTCCGGCCTCGCCCTCGGGGCCGACGACTATCTCGCCAAGCCGTTTGCCTTCGCCGAACTCGTGGCGCGGGTACGAGCGCTCGGGCGGCGCACGACGCCCGCGGCGCCGCCGGTGCTGACCGCAGGCGACATCGAACTCGACTCCTCGCGGCGCACGGTGAGCCGTCAGGGCGAGCTGATTGACCTGACCCGCAAGGAGTTCGGGGTTCTCGAGACGCTGATGATGGCGCACGGCGCCGTGGTCAGCAGCGAGGAACTGCTCGACCGGGTTTGGGACGAGAACGCCGACCCGTTCACGACCACGGTGCGGGTCACCATGATGACCCTGCGCCGCAAGCTGGGCGAGCCGGCGATCATCGACACCGTCGTAGGTTCGGGCTACCGCATCGACCCGGCGGCGCTGTCGCCGGCGACTGAGGAGGCCGGATCGCTGCAGTGAGATTTCTCCGCCCGACGCTGCGCATCCGCATGGCGTTGCTATACGGCGGATTGGTCTTGCTCGTGGGCGTTTCCCTGCTGTTCATATCTATGCTTCTGCTTGATCGTTCCATTGCCCGATTGCCGTCTTTTCAACACTCGCGGCGACGTCACCATCACCGACGGCACCGGTTCGACGCAGACGGTCGTTCCGAGTGAGCTCGGCACCCAGGCCCGGCACGACTCGCGCGATTACCTGCTGCACACCGGCCTGATCTACTTCGGCATCATCGTGGTCATCGGGGCATCCGGTGGCTATCTGCTGGCCACGCCAGGCCCTTCGCCCGATCGCGAAGGTCACCCGTACCGCGCGCCAGCTGTCCACCGAGACCCTCGACCAGCGCATCGACCTCGGCGGCCCGGACGACGAACTGCGCGAACTGGCCGACACATTCGACGAGATGCTCGCGCGGCTCGACGCCGCGTTCGACGGGCAGCGGCTGTTCGTCGCGAACGCCAGTCATGAACTGCGCACGCCGTTGTCGGTCATCCGCACCGAGATCGACGTGACCCTGTCCGACCCGGAAGCGTCCAACGAGGAGCTGCGCCGAATGGGCGAGGTCGCGCTCAATGCGACCGAGCGTGCGCAGCGTCTGGTCGGGTCGCTGCTGACCCTCGCGCGCCTGCAGGCGGGCGGCCGCGGAGATCTGGAGGTGCGCGAGCCGGTCGATCTCGCGGGCCTCGTGCCACCGGTGCTGGACACCGTCGAGACCGAGGCCAAGGATCGCTCGATCTCCATCGAGGTCGAGACTGCGCAGGCTCGCACGACGGGCGATCCGCGCCTGCTCGAACGCCTTATCGGCAACCTGGTCGAGAACGCGGTGCGACACAACGTCACCGGCGGATGGGTGCGCGTCACCTGCGGAACGGCCGAGGGCCGGATCTGGCTACACGTCGCGAACGGCGGTCAGGTCATCCGGCCCGCTGATGTCGACCTGCTCTTCGAGCCATTTCGGCGCGGCGGCAAGGTGCGCACGGCGACCCGCGGCTCGGGCCTCGGGTTGTCGATCGTTCGCCTGATCGTCGAGGCCCATCATGGGCGGCTGCAGGCCGCGGCTCCTCCGTTCGGCGGCCTGGCCATCCGCATCGACCTGCCCGGCGCTGACTCGGATCGAGACGTCACGCCAGCGCGCCCGCCAGCGCCGCGGCAGTGAGTTCGACCTGCCACGGCCGCGCGCCCAACCGGGCGAGCGCGGCGCTGACCGCGCCCTGATCGGCCGGCTGCGGCGGTTCCCACGCGATCCGGCGCACGACGTCTGACGCGAGCAGATTCTGGCTGAGCACGACGTGCTGTTCGGCCAGCGCCGAGACGACCTCGCGGCAGCGCGCCAGCCGGTCGGCGGCATCGGGGGCGCGGTCACGCCAGCGTGACGACGGTGGCACCGGGTCGAGCCCGCCGGTGATCGGCGGCAGCTGGTCATCGGGAAGGGTTCGCGCGGCGACGAGCGCGCCGAACCAGCGAGCGGTCTCACGACGCTGCCGCGGGCCGCTGAACACCGGCAGCTTGGCGAGATCCGCCGGGCGCTCGGGATCGGCGCGCACCGCGGCGATGATCGCGTGATCGGGCAGGATCCGGCCCGGGGCGATGTCGCGGGATGCGGCCAGTTCGTCGCGGGCGTACCAGAGAGCACGCACGGCCGCGAGCTGGCGCCGGCTGCGCACCGCGTGGATGCCGGACGTTCGCCGCCATGGGTCCTCGCGCGGGGGCGTCGGCGGGGCGGTGCGCACAGCTTCGAACTCCTGCTGCGCCCACTCGGTCTTGCCCGCTCGGGCGAGCTCGGTGGCCAGCGCCGCGCGCAGCGCAACGAGCAGTTCGACGTCGAGGGCGGCGTACACCAGCCAGTCGTGGGGGAGCGGCCTGGTGCTCCAGTCCGCCGCGGAATGGCCCTTCTCCAGCCGAACGCCGAGGTGGCGCTCGACCATGGTGCCCAGCGCCACCCGCTCGTCGCCGAGCAGCCGGCCGGCGAGTTCGGTGTCGAACAGGTGAGGCGGCCGAAGCCCGACCTCGGCCAGGCATGGGAGATCCTGGTTGGCCGCGTGCAGGATCCACTCGGCGTCGCCGAGCGCCACCCCGATCGCGCTGAGGTCAGCCAGTTCGATCGGATCGACGAGCACGGTGCCGGCGCCCTCGCGGCGAAGCTGCACGAGGTAGGCCCGCTGGCTGTAGCGGTAGCCCGATGCCCGTTCTGCGTCGACGGCAACGGGTCCGTGTCCGTCGCGAAGTGCTTCAGCCGCGGCGGTGAGCGACGCGCCTGAGGTGACTGGGTCGGGCGTGCCGTCGCGAGGTTCGCGCAACACCGGAATGTCGGCGATGCGCGCCTCGTCTGAGGGCTCGGTTCCCTCCGTTGGCTCGGCCATGATCAACGAGACTAGGGGCTGATGCCAAGTTGATCATCCTGAATGCCCGGGCTGGGCCTGCCCGGGCGGCCCGAGGCCACTAGATATCGCACTTCGTTGCCTCGGGGATGCCGGGGATGCCCGCGGCGCCGAACGCCAACCGCGCGCATTGGTGCAACGCGGGCGGGTGTCATTGGTGCGGGTTGTTGAGGACCGTCACACCCTCGGGTGGCAGACCGGCCGCCGTGCAGAGCAGGTCGACGAACGCGAGCAGGTGCGGGCCGAGGTTGGGAGTGCGCGCCGTCCACGAGCCGCGAAGCTCGAGCGCGACGGTGGTACGCGGCCCGTGCAGGTCGCCGAAACGCGTCGACGTCGTCTGGGTGACCGTGCCGCCGGCCGCGACATGCTCGGCTTTCCGATCGGTCAGGGCACCGGTGAGCCAACTCCAGCCGACCTCGGGCAGCAGTGGGTCGCCGGCGATCTCCGGCTCGAGTTCGGCGGAGGCGAATGCCACCAGGCGGAGCACGCCGTCCCACGCCTCGGCGCCGTCAGGGTCATAGAGCAGGACCAGGCGTCCGGTCGCCAACTCGGTGCCGTCGGCGCCGCGTACGTCCGCGGCCACGGCGTAGCTCCAGGGGGCGAGTCGTTGCGGCGAGCGGATCGGTTCGACCCTGACCTCGGGCCGCACCGTCGTGCGGCGCAGGCTGCTCACGGCGGCCCGGAACTCGGCCGGCGCAGTGGCCGGATCGTTCTCGCGTGATGGCGGGGGCTCGCTGGCCATTTGCGCTGGGTGGACGGGGGTCATCGGAGTCACGGCCGCCACAGTGTGCCTCACGCCGCGCGGCGCATGTGGCTGCGCCGCTCGCGGGGGAGGATGGGATCGACGACGAACGCGGTACCGCACTCGACGCATGCGCGCTCGGGGCACTGCGTCCGATGCTCGTCCGGGCACGGTGGTTGCTCCACCTGGCGGGGCTCGCCACAAGCCGGGCAACTGAGGTACAGCGTCATGCAGGACCTCCGCAAAGGCGACTCGTCTTCTTTCGTGACGCTCGCACGGAGCGCTGACAAAATCACCTAGGCGCGCCGAGTCCTGCCTGGTGCATGCGACCATGGGCGGCGATGACCAAGCATGTGAACAGCCCCGACCCGCGGCAGGCTGACGCTGAGGTAGAGCGTGACGCCGGCGATTCGGGCAAAACTGACTCGTTGCTGCTGCGTGCGGCGTCCGGGCATCCGGATGTCAGGCCGCCGGTGTGGTTCATGCGCCAGGCCGGCCGTTCGCTGCCCGAGTACCGGGCCCTGCGGGCGGGCAACACGATGCTCGACGCGTGCCGTTCGCCGGACCTGATCGCCGAGATCACCATGCAGCCGGTGCGCCGCCACCGCGTCGATGCGGCGATCCTGTTCTCCGACATCGTGGTGCCGCTCGTGGCGATCGGCCTGCACATCGACATCGTCGGCGGTGTGGGCCCGGTCGTCGACAAGCCGGTTCGCACGGTCAGTGATCTCGACGCGCTGCGCGACCTGCAACCCGAGGACGTCGCATTCGTGGCCGAGGCGGTGCGCGGCCTGCTGCCACAGCTCGGCGGCACCCCGCTCATCGGCTTCGCCGGGGCGCCCTTCACGCTCGCTAGCTACCTGATCGAGGGTGGACCGTCGCGCGACCACGCGCGCACCAAGGCGCTGATGCACGGCGATCCGCAGTTGTGGCACGCGCTGCTCGGCCGGCTCGCGTCGATCACCTCGTCGTTCCTGCGAGTGCAGGTCGAGGCCGGCGCGGCTGCGATCCAGCTGTTCGACTCCTGGGCGGGCGCGCTTTCCGCTGCCGACTATGCGACCTACGTGCTGCCGCACAGCAGTGCCGTACTCGCGTCTGTGCCCGAGGTGCCCCGCATCCACTTCGGCGTCGGCACCGGCGAGTTGCTCAGCCTGATGCGTCAGGCCGGGGCCGACGTCGTCGGCGTCGACTGGCGGGTGCCGCTGGATGAGGCCGCCCGGCGACTGGGCCCGGGCGCCGTCGTCCAGGGCAATCTCGATCCGGCGCTGCTGCTGGCCGACTGGCCCGTGGTCGAGGGCGCGGTGCGGCGCATCGTCGTCGAGGGGCGGGCCGCGGCGGGGCACATCTTCAACCTCGGCCATGGCGTGCTGCCCGACACCGACCCTGACGTGCTCACCCGCGTGGTCGATCTGGTGCACTCACTGCCGGACTAGAGCCGGACTCGAGCCGAACTAGGCTCGACTAGGCCCGACGCCTGGACTAGCCAATGCTCTCGACGAAGTCCTTCGCCTCTTTCAGACCGGCGCCCGTCTCCTCGCGGTACTGCTTGATCGCGCCGATCTTGTTGCCGCGCCGGACGAGATCGAGAACGGCGGCCGAGGCAACGCCGTGGACCGGCCCGACCGCCGGCGCCGGGCCGGTGGAGTCGCCGTACTGCGGCGGGTAGCCGGCATTGCGGTACAGCCAATCGATCTTGCGTTCCATATCGGCCAGCCGCGCGAGAAGTTGTTCGTCGTCCATGCCGCTGCCCACCCCCCTGGTCGTGTCCGCCCCGCCTCGGACGACGATATGCGGGTGCGTGTCGTGGTGATCGGCGGGGGCATCTCAGGTCTGGCAGCTGCGTGGTTCGTCGCCGAGCTCGTCGCAGATGCCGAGATCGTCGTACTGGAGGCCTCGCCGGCGGTGGGCGGCAAGCTACGCCTCGCTGAGATCGCCGGAGTCACCGTGGACGTCGGCGCTGAGGCGATGCTTGCCCGCCGGCCCGAGGGCACCGGCCTCGCAATCGCGGCGGGGCTTGCAGACTCGCTCATCGCGCCGGTCACCACGGCGGCGGGAGTGTTCGCTGCCGGAGCACGGCACCCGCTTCCGGCCAGGACGATGCTCGGCATTCCGGCCGACCTCGACGCGTTGCGCGCATCGGGAGTGCTGAGCGCTGCGGGCCTGGCCGAGGTCGAAGCTGAGCCGGCCCGGCCGGTGCTCGAAGCCATTGGCGAGGACGTGGCCGTCGGCCCGCTGGTGCGCGAGCGGCTGGGGGCCGAGGTGGTCGACAAGCTGGTCGAGCCGCTGCTCGGCGGCGTCTACGCCGGACGGGCGGACCAGCTGTCGCTGCGGGCCACGATGCCCACCCTGGCCGCACGCCTGGCACGCGGTGGCAGCGGCCTGGTCGACTCGGCTCGCGACGTGACCGACGTCGGCGCGCGGGCACCCTCGGACCAACCCGTGTTCATGTCGCTGTCCGGTGGGTTGGGGCGACTGCCCGAGCGGTTGGCGGCGTCGGGGCGGTTCGCCGTGCGCACCGGCGTCACGGTGCGGACGATCCGCCGAACCGCGACCGGCTTCGCGCTGGACTGTGGCCCGGTGCCGTCGCCGGAACTGATCGAGGCCGACGCGGTGATCGTCGCGACGCCGGCGGCCAAGTCGGCTCGCCTGCTCGGCGATGTTGCGCCGCGTGCCGCGGCCGAACTCGCCACGATCGAGAGCGCCAGCATGGCGATCGTGACCCTGGCCTACGGCGCGGTGTCCCTGCCGCCGGGCAGCGGGCTACTGGTCGCCACGACGGAGGGCATGCACGTCAAGGCGGTCACCCTCTCGTCGCAGAAATGGCCGGATGGGCCGCAGGGGCTGACGATCTTGCGCGCGTCGCTCGGACGCGTGGGCGAAACCGCCGACGTGCAGCGTGCTGACGACGAACTCGTGGCACTGGCCCGGAACGAGTTACGCACGCTGATCGACCTCGACGCCGTGCCCGTCGATTCGCTGGTCACCCGTTGGGGCGGCGGGCTGCCGCAGTACGCGGTCGGTCACGTGGAGAAGGTCGCTCGCGTCCGGTCGGCTATCGGCGCCGTGCCCGGGCTCGCGGTTTGCGGCGCGACCTACGACGGCGTGGGCATCCCCGCCTGCATCGCCTCGGCCCGGGGCGCGGCGAGCCAGGTACTCGCCGGGGCGACGCCGAAGGCACAATGAGCGTCATGGTCGATGGCAAGCAGGCACGAGAGATCAACGAGATCATCCGCTACACGGCCTGGTCGGTGTTCCGGTCGGCATCGCCGCTGGGCGACGAGGACCGCCCGGCGCTCGGCGCCGAGGTATCCGAGCTGATCGACCAGCTGGCCGCGAAGGACGTGACGGTTCGCGGCACCTACGACGTCAGCGCATTGCGGGCGGACGCCGACCTGATGATCTGGTGGCACGCCCCGTCCGCCGACGCCCTGCAGGAGGCGTACAGCCGATTCCGCCGTACCCGGCTCGGGGGCCACCTCCAACCGGTGTGGTCGTCGATGGCGTTGCATCGCCCGGCCGAGTTCAACAAGAGCCACGTCCCGGCTTTCCTCGCCGACGAGACGCCGCGCGCCTATGTCTGCGTCTACCCGTTCGTGCGTTCCTACGAGTGGTACCTGCTGCCCGACGACGAGCGGCGCGCGCTGCTCGCCGAGCACGGCCAGATGGCTCGCGAGTACCCGGACGTGCGGGCCAACACCGTCGCCTGCGTTCGCGCTCGGGGACTTCGAGTGGATGCTCGCCTTCGAGGCCGACGAGCTGCATCGCATCGTCGACCTGATGCGCCACCTGCGCGGCTCGGAGACCCGTCGGCACGTCCGCGAAGAGGTGCCGTTCTTCACCGGCCGCCGCCGCGGCGTCGACGAGATCGTCGCGTCGCTGCCCTGATCAGGCGGGCTCTTCCTCGAAGGTCAGCGAGATCGAGTTGATGCAGTAACGCAGGTCGGTCGGCGTGCCGTAGCCCTCGCCCTCGAAGACGTGCCCGAGGTGGCTGTGGCAGTTGGCGCACACGACCTCGATGCGCGCCATACCCATGCTCACGTCGCGTCGCTCGATCACTCGATCGCCGGCCAGCGGGGTGAAGAAGCTCGGCCAACCGCAGTGCGAGTCGAACTTGGTGTCGCTGCGAAACAGCTCATTGCCGCAGGCGCGGCACCGGTATATGCCAGTGCGCTTGTTGTCGGTGTACTCGCCCGTAAATGGACGCTCGGTGGCTGCCTTTCGCAGTACGGCGTACTCCTGCGGGCTGAGCTGCTCGCGCCACTCGGTGTCGGACTTGACGACCTTGGCGGCCGGTTCGGTGTCGGTCATGAGGCGGCCTCGGTTGTCCGGCCGCCGGGATACTCGGTCATGAGGCGGCCTCGGTTGTCCGGCCGCCGGGATACTCGGTCATGCTTCGACGGTACGTGGCGGCACGCAGACAGAACATGACGATCCGCGAACGCGCCGCCAAGCGGCCAGGGCAGCTACAGGATGCTGACGATGCCCATGACCGCGAAGACGGCGGCCAGGGCGAATCCGAGCAGGATCAGCCACACGACGACGGTTGCGGCCCGGCGGCGTCCTCCGGTGAGGCGGGTGAGCCCGGTGCCGAAGGCGGCCAGGTTCTGCAGTTCGCCGTCGACCGAATTGGGGTTGGCGGTCCGACCCCAGGCGAAGTCGGGTGGCTCCCCGGGCGGCGGTTCGGCGTCGTCGTCGTTCCACCGAGTCTCGGTGTTCATCCCTACAGGATGCCTGAGATTCAGGCCGTGTCGATGTGCGACCGGAATCGTGTGAGGAGTGGCTTATCGCCACTTGCGACGCTGTCGTCCGGGATTCGCCCGTAGAGCCACAGAAGCAGGTCGGACGCCGACCCGCGCAACACGGCCGCCGATGGGCCAGTGCGGCCGCGGTGCCAGGCGATGGTCGCGCCCGTGGCGTCGTCGATCGTCCAGGCAGCGTCCACGTCGGTGGCCTCGACCGCGATCGGCGCACCGAGCGCGGCCGCGTCGGCCACATCGGCCGAGTACGTAAGGAATTCCTCGATCGAGTCGACCGCGGCCGGGGTCGCGACGGCCACCGACCGGCCGGCCGCGTGTTCGGCGTCCCACCGGTGTACGGCGGCCTCCTGGACCTGGTGCCGGATGACGAAGCCCGCGGTGCGCTCGGGCGCCCACGTCCACACCTCGGCGCGCGGATCGGCGGCCCGCAAGACGTCGACGAGGCGCTGGGCGCCGGCGCGGAAGTCGTCGATCAGGTCGCCGGTCGCCGGTCGATCCGACCGGATGACGTCGCGCGGGTCGGCCAGACCGCGAGCGACGATCTGGCCCCAGAACTCGTGAACGTCACGCACGTGGCGCACGAGGTCCTCGACCGACCAGCCCGGGCAGTACTCGACAGGCGCGTCGAGGTTGCCCACGGCCGCATCTGCGAAAGCGGCTGAGTCTGCTGCGATCTGGGCGGTGGGGTCCAGGTCCGCGGCGGCCGGGTGGATGTCCCAGGTCGGCATGGCGCCGATGCTAGTAGCGCCCGAATGGCTTACGGTCCAAAGCATGCCGTCACCGTTCATCGAGCTCGAAGTCGGCGGTCGGGCCGTGCGCATCAGCAATCCGGACCGGGTGTATTTCCCCGAGCGGGGCGAGACGAAGCTCGACCTGGCGAACTACTACATCTCGGTCGGCGAAGGCATCGTGCGCGCTCTGCGTGAGCGCCCGTGCATGCTGCACCGTTACCCCGACGGAGTCAGCGGCGAGAAGATCTACCAGAAGCGGCTGCCCAAAGGCGCGCCGGACTGGGTCGAGACCGCGACCGTGCGGTTCCCGTCCGGGCGAAGCGCCGACGAGCTGTGCGTGACCGAATTGGCCAGCGTCATCTGGGCGGTACAGATGTCGACGGTCGAGTTCCACCCGTGGCACTCGCGTCGGGCCGACACCGAACAGCCCGACGAGCTGCGCATCGATCTGGACCCGCAGCCAGGCACCGGATTTGCCGAGGCGAAACGGGTTGCCGCGATCGTGCACGAGGTACTCGACGAGCTGGGCGCGGTGGGCTGGCCGAAGACATCGGGCTCGCGGGGTGTGCACGTCTACGTGCGCATCGAGCCGGCGTTCGGGTTCCGCGAGGTGCGCCGGGCGGCGCTGGCTTTCGCCCGCGAGGTCGAGCGGCGCGCGCCCGAACTGGTCACCACCGCCTGGTGGAAGGAGGAGCGTGGCGAGCAGATCTTCCTTGACTACAACCAGAATGCCCGCGACCGCACCATCGCCAGCGCGTACTCGGTGCGGGGGAAACCGCACGGCCCGGTGTCGGCACCGGTGACCTGGGACGAGTTGCCCGACGTCGAGATGGCCGACTTCACGATTGCCACGATGCCGGCGCGGTTCGCGCAGCTCGGCGATGTTCACGCCGGAATCGACGACGCCGTCTGGTCGATCGAGCCGCTGCTCGAATGGGCTGACCGCGACGAGCAGGATCGCGGTCTGGGCGATGCGCCGTACCCGCCGAACTACCCGAAGCAGGAAGGCGAGCCGCCGCGGGTCCAGCCGTCCCGGATGAATCGCGCCAACTGGACCGACCAGGATCGCGCCGGCGAGGTGCAGGACCTCAACTGAGACAAGCCGATCACTCAGTAGGTGATCAGCACGATGGAGGCGGCGGCCAGCGCCAGACCGATCCGCTGCATCCGCCCGGTGTGCTCGTGCAGCAGCCAGATGGCCAGCAGCACCGTCACCGCCGGATAGAGCGAGGTGATGACGCTGGCCAGCGACAGCAGGCCGTGCCGTGACGCCAGCAGGAAGAACAGGTTCGCGCTGGCATCGAGGACTCCGCACAGCACGGCGAGGCCGAGGACGCGACCGGTCACGATGACCATGGCACCGGTCCGCCGGGCCAGCGGGAGGATCAGGATTGCCGATGCGATCCGCGAGATCACCAGTGGCCACAGGCCGGAGTCCGGATTCGCCCGTGCCAGGCAGATGAAGTAGACGCCGAAGCCCACCCCGGACACCGCCGCGAGGGCGAGGACGCGTGCGCCGACCGGGCCGTGCGGATGGTCGTCGGACGTGCGGCTGACCAGGGTCACCGCCAGCAGGCCGAGGACGATGCCGAGCCACGCCGCGACCTTGGGCCGCTCGCCGACGATCACGCCGAAGCCGACCGGCACCACAGCAGCGAGCACGGCGGTCACCGGCGAGATGATGTTCATCGGAGCGCGGGCCATCAGGCTGTACATCACGATGACGCCCACCATGCCGCCGATGCCGCCGCCGACTCCGAGCACGGCCGTGCGCAGGTCGAGCGGGCCGTAGAAGAGCGGCAACAGCGCGAGCATCAGGGCCGCGCCGACCGGGTAGGCGTAGAGCAGGATCGTGATAGCCGAACGGCGGCGCGAGGCGAAGCCGCCGACGAAGTCCCCGAATCCGTAGACGACGGCGGCGAGCAACGCGAAGACGACGACCACGCCTCACGCTATCGGCGTGGGCCCTCGTCGGCCGATCGAGTATTCGCGGGCCGGGCCGCTAGGCGGGGGCGGTCTTGGCGAGCGTGATCTGGTTGACGTCGAGGTAGCCGGTGCGAAAGCCCGCCTCGCAGTAGGCGAGGTAGAGCGACCACATGCGCCGGAAGGTCTCGTCGAAGCCGAGGCGCGCGACTTCGCCGGCGCGTGCCTCGAATCGTGAACGCCACCGGCGCAGGGTCTCGGCGTAGTGCCGGCCGAAGCTGAGCCGATCGGTGATGCGCATGGCGGTGTGCCGGCGCACTGCCTCCTCGATCGCCTCGACCGAACACAGTTGCCCGCCGGGAAAGATGTACTTGCGAATCCAGGTGTAGGTCTCACCGACCCGACGCAGGGTGGCATCGTCTTGCAGGATCGCCTGCAGCCCGAAACGTCCACCTCTGACCAGGGTGCGATCGACGGTGCGGAAGTAGTCCGGCCAGTGCCGCGAGCCGACCGCTTCGATCATCTCGACGCTCACCACTGCGTCGTATCGGCCGGTGGCGCAACGGTAATCCTGGAGCAACACCTCGACGCGGTCGCTGACGCCGGCGTCAGCGATGCGCCGCCGAGCAAATTCGGCCTGTTCGACGGAGATGGTCAGCGAGGTGACCGTCGCGCCCCGCTGGGCGGCCCGGATCGCGAGTTCGCCCCAACCGGTTCCGATCTCGAGGACGCGGCTACCGGCCCGCACTCCGGTGGAGTCGAGGAGGCGGTCGACTTTGCGGCGCTGCGCGATGGGCAGTTTGTCGGCCGAGGTCGCCGGATCGCCGTCGTACAACGCCGACGAGTACGTCATCGACTCGTCGAGGAACAGGGAGAACATGTCGTTGGACAGGTCGTAGTGTCGCTTGATGTTCTGCCGCGCGCCCTCGACGGTGTTGTCCTCGGCCACTGGCTGACGGCGCAGGACCACCCCGCGCAGCCGTTGCAGGACAACCGGGATCAGTTCGCGAATATGCGCGGCGAATGCGGACAGGACGCCGGTGAGGTCCTCGGTCACCCAGTCGCCGGCCATGTAGGCCTCGCCGAAACCGATCGTCCCGGTGGCACCTACCCGATGGAAGAACGATGCCGGACACACCAGTCGCATAACGGGATCACCGATCGACCCTGCGCCGTAGCTGCGTCCACCGGCCTCGACGACGCGCAGTGGTAGGTGCCGCACGGCCCGCCGGAACAGGTTGCGCGCGACGGCCGCCCGGACCGGCGAATGCGGCACCGATGTGATGTCGGGCCAGCGCATTGGATCGATGCCGAATCGTGGCGACGCCTCAGTCACCGTCATGTTCCCCGAAGCCCCCTTTGGCGAATTGGCTGGGCTCTCACATCAGACGACGAGAGTGCGCTCACCTGCAAGAGCCCGTTCGACGAGATTGGTCACCGCGCCGTCATCCGCTTCACGGGCAGTCGTCTCGGACAGTGCGCGAAGGGCGAATTGCGTTGTGATGTCGTGCCAAAGTCCCGCGCGGCGCAACATCGCGTGACTGGTTTCGCCAACGCTCAGGTAGGTCACCTGCGCACCGGCCGCGCGCGCCCGGTCGGCGAACGCCGCCGATGCCGCCGGGTCGGTTACCCGGTCGTGCGTTCCGTGCGCGATGAGTAGGCGCCGGCCGGCGAGGTGGTCGACCGGGTCGTAGGCCTCGACCCACGGCGCGAGCGCGACGACGACGCGGACGGCGGTGCTGTCGGCGACGGTGAACGCGACCCGGCCGCCCATCGAGTGGCCGACCAGGGCGACCGGCAACCCCGGATATCGCCGGGCCAGGCGGGCCAACGCCGATCGGGCATCGGCTACCGGCGATTGCAGTTGCCCGTTCCAGCCGCGGATCAGGTAGCGCAGCCGGGCGACGACCAGTCCGTCGTCGTCGCCTGCGCGCGCCAGCGAACGGGCGAACGGGACCATGCGCAGCACCGCGCCGTTCCACGGATGGGTGGGGCTGAGGCTGCGGGCCCGGCCGCCGTGCAGCACGAGCACGACCGACCTGGGCGCGGAACGTGGCTCATGCAGCCGCAGGCTCGCGACGCGGTCTCCATTCAGCGCGGGCAGGTGGTGTTCGCGGGCGGCAGGGTCGCGTTGATCAGGTATGCATTGACCTTCTGGTCGATGCAGTCGCTCTGCCCGTACGACGTGTGCCCCTGCCCGTCCCACGTCAGCAGCTCGCCGGTGCCGAGCTTGGCGGCCAGGTGCACCGCGCCGGCGTAGGGCGTTGCCGGGTCGTGCAGGTTGCCGACCACGAGGATGGGCTTCGACCCGGCCGCGGTCTCGGGCGGGATCGGGTGCCGCTCCTTCTGCCAGGCCTGGCACTGGAACATCGATCGCGGCCGACCACACGCCGAACAACGGGAACTTCGTCGCCCACCGAGTCGCCGCGGCTTTGATGGCGGCATCGGACGGGTCGCTGCTCTGGTCGTTGCAGCTCACGACCTGGAACAGGTCGAGCAGGTTCGAGTAGTGGCCGTCCGGGTCGCGCTCGCTGTATCGGTCGTCGAGTTCGAGCACGCCCTTGGCGTCGCCGTGCTGGGCGTCGATGAGCGCCGTACCGAGATCGGGCCACAGCTGCTCGCTGTAGAGCGCGGACAGGACGGCGTAGAGCACGTTTCCGCCGGTGGCCTTGCGGGTCTCGCCGCCGTCCGAGCTCGGAATCGGCGTCGTGTTGGCCTTCTTCTCGAGCGCGGCGACCGCCTTGCGCGCGTTGCCGAGCGGCTTGCACTCAGGGCGTTTGGCGCAGTCGGCCGCGAACTGGTCGAACGCGTTCTCGAAGCCGCCGATCTGCTGCTCGTTGGACGCGATCGCGTTGCCGGTGGTCAGCGGGTCGACGGCGCCGTCGAGAACCGCGACGCGGATCCTGGTCGGGAACAGGTGGGCGTACACGGCGCCGAGTTCGGTGCCGTAGGAGAAGCCGAGGTAGTTCATCTGCTCGTCGCCGACCGCCGCGCGGATCTGGTCCATGTCGCGGGCGGTCTCGACCGTGTTGTAGTGCGCGAGCGCCGCGCCGTACTTCCTGTCGCAACTCGCGGCGAACGTCTGGGCCTGGCGCTTGGCCTGTTCGAGCCCGCCGGCGGTGCGCACGTCGGGTCGAGTGCCAGTGCCTGGGTCTCGGCCGGGTCGGTCTCGCACTTGATCGGCGATGACAGCCCGACGCCGCGCGGGTCGAAGCCGACGATGTCGAAGTGCTGCAGCACGTCGTCGGACAGTGACGCCGCGAGGCTGATGGCGAGGAACACGCCGGAGCCGCCGGGCCCACCGGGGTTGACGAGCAGCGAGCCGATTCGTGAGGGCTGATCGCGGTAGTGGACGCGGATGACCTCGATGGAGATCGTCGGGCCGTTGGGCTGGGCGTAGTCGACGGGGACGTTCTGCCGTCCACAGTCGAAGGTCAGCTTGCTGCGACGGTCGGCCGGGATACCGGCGGCGGAGAGGTTGAACAGGCCGGAGCAGTCGCTGAAGTCGATCGTGCTGGGCTTCGGCGCCGGGGTCGTGGTGCCGGTGCCGGCCGACGGGCTCGACGTGGTTGCCGATGGCTGAGCGTCGGCTGCCGGCCCCTGTCCGTGACCTGTCGCCTTCGTCGTGCAAGCCGCGCACAACCCGAGCGCCACGGCGACGGCGGCGATCAGGCTGAGTACGCGACGAGGCGGGGGCACGACGTGCACGGTACCGACGAACCCTGGATGGCCCACGGTCCGGTCGCTTTCGACCCGCTCGCAGCGGCGCCCGATGGCGATCGGGTCGGACGAGTCGGACACGGCCAGCAACGACCTACCGGCACGTCGCGGCCTGACCCAGCACAATGATCCGATGCAGCTGCCCGTGATGCCGCCGGTGCCCCCGATGCTCGCCAAGTCAGTGCCGGCCATTCCGCCCGGCGCGTCATATGAGCCGAAATGGGACGGCTTCCGATCGATAATCTTCCGCGACGGGGACGATGTCGAGTTCGGCAGCCGCAACGAGCGGCCGATGACGCGCTACTTCCCCGAACTGGTCGCCGCGGTCAAGGCCGAACTGCCCGAGCGCTGCGTGATCGACGGCGAGATCGTGATCGCCACGGACGCGGGCCTGGACTTCGATGCGCTGCAGCAGCGCATTCACCCGGCGGTCTCCCGCGTGACGATGCTGAGCGAGAAGACGCCCGCCTCGTTCATCGCCTTCGACCTGCTCGCCCTCGGCGACGAGGACTACACGGGGCGCCCGTTCACCGAGCGCCGCGCCGCCCTCGAGTCCGCGCTGGCCGACGTCGCGGCGCCGATCCATCTGACGCCGGTCACCACCGACCGCGATCTCGCGCAGCGCTGGTTCACCGAGTTCGAGGGCGCCGGCCTGGACGGGGTCGTGGCCAAGCCGCTCGATGGCACCTATCAGCCCGACAAGCGCGTCATGTTCAAGATCAAGCACGAGCGCACCGCGGACTGCGTGGTCGCGGGCTACCGCGTCCACAAGAGCGGGCCGGACGTGATCGGCTCACTCATGCTCGGGCTCTACAACGACGCCGGGACGCTCGTCTCGGTCGGCGTCATCGGCGCGTTCCCGATGGCCCGGCGTCGCGAACTGTTCGACGAACTGCAGCCGCTGGTCACGTCGTCCGAGGGGCACCCGTGGGACTGGGCGGCGCACGAGGCGGGCGAGCGCACGCCGCGCAAGGGGGAGGGTTCGCGGTGGAACGCCGGCAAGGACCTGTCCTTCGTCCCGCTGCGCCCCGAGCGGGTCGTCGAGGTCCGCTACGAGCACATGGAGGGCGAGCGCTTCCGGCACACCGCGCAGTTCAGCCGCTGGCGCCCGGACCGCACGCCGCAGTCGTGCACCTACGAGCAACTCGAGCAGCCGGTGACGTTCAAACTCGACGACATCGTGCCGGGCCTCGGCGGCCGGGTGATCAGCGCACGACGGCGTACCGGCAGAACAGCGCCTCGTCTTCCTCGAGCAATCCGCGCAGGCGCAGCGGATGGCGTTCGCCGCCGGCGATCGGCCAGATGGCCCCGGCGCTGATCCGGCCGGCACCCGGCCCGACCAGCAGCGGCGAGACGGTCACGCACAGTTCGTCGAGAACCTCGTTGTGCACGAGGTCGGCGAACAGGGTCGGGCCGCCCTCGGCGAGCACGCGCCGCAGGCCGCGTTCGGCCAGGGCGCTGCGTGCCGAGGCGAGGTCGACGTCGTCGTCGCCGCAGACGAGGACGTCGGCGACCTGCTCCAGAGCGGCGCGTACCGCCGGGTTGCCGGCCGCGCAGGTCACGACGATCGTCCGGGCCTCAGGCTCGGCGTCGGTGAACAGGGTCGAGTCCGGGTCCAACCGCAGCGAGCGGCTGACCACCGCGGTCGGCAGTCCCTCGACGAGCCCGAACCGCCGCCGGGTGGCTCGCCGCGCACTGCTCAGGTGGATCGCGGAATAGCCCTCGGCGCGGGCGGTACCGGCGCCCACCAGCACGACGTCGGCCAGGTCGCGCAGCGCGGCGAACACCCGGTTGTCGCCCGGGGTCTGCAGCCCGCCGGAGAGCTCGGCGACGGTGGCGGCTCCGTCGACGCTGCTGATGAAGTTCGCCCGCACGCCACCGCCCTCGAGCCAGTCCCGCGCGTAGAAGTCGTGGACGTCGACGTCTGGCTCGGCATCGGGCAGCAGGGCGCGCATGGCGCCAATCTCAGCACGTACGCTCGCTCGAGAGTGCACGAACCACCTTGTGCCACCGAATGGACGGGGACATTGCCATGGGTAAGCGACGAGCGGTCGCGTTGCCCGCATTCGTCGAGGACGTTCTCGACGGCGTCCTCGACAATGCGTTGCGGGTGCAGCGACCCGTCGTCACGGCGTACCTCGACCGGATCCGGGTGCGGCACCGCGACGTCGGGCCGGCGCAGATGATCCGGCTGCTGGAGCGGCGCTATCTCGACGGCCGTGACAGCGATCGGCGCCGCGTCGGGCAGCGCGGCTGCAGTTCCCGGGGCCGGAACCGCGGCGTCGCTGGCCTCGGCGGCGTTGGAGATCTCGGCATTCACCGAGGCGACCGCGTTGTTCGCCCTGGCCATGGCCGAGGTGCACGGGCTGCACATCGAGGACGGCTTCGTACGCCGGAAAGTCGTGCTGGCCATCCTGATCGGCGACACAGGTGTCGAGGCCGCTGAGATCGCCGCCGAGGAGGCCGGCTCGCGCTGGGGTCAGGTGGTCGGCCGCCGCGCATCGGAGGAGACGATCCAGCGGGTGAACCACCTGCTGTCGAGGCATTTCCTGGCCCGGTTCGGCACCCGTCAGGGCATGCTCGCCGTCGGGCGCGCGCTGCCACTGGGCATCGGCGCCGGAATCGGGGCGGCGGGCAACGCCGCGCTCGGCCGCGCAGCCATCTCGGCGGCCCGCCGGATGTTCGGGCCGCCCCCGGCGACGTTGCCGCCCCGCATCGTCGACGCCTGAGCCGAATCCCCTTACGCCAGCAGGGTGATCCTTGACGCGAGGGGGTGCGCCGGGGATCGGCGCGGAGCGCCCGACGCGGCTGCCCGCGGTAAGGTCGGCTCAGCTCGTGGTTGCGTCTAGGGTTCCGCCGGCTGCCCGCCACAACCTCCCACAATGAGGACGGCCGGGGCTGGACCGAGCGACGCCAGGGCCGACCGCACCCAGCGGCCGCGCCCCACACCTGACGGGACAAAAACCCCGAGGGCTTCAGTCGAGTGTGCCCGCGGAGCGGGTGCCGAGCGAAGGAGCCCTCGCGGTGCCGGTCGCCGTCGTTGCCAGCAATTCCTCCGTATCTATCGGTGTTCTCGTCGCTGTCCTGTCGGCCGCGGTCCTGCATGCGACGTGGAACGCCATCGCGCACGCGATAACCGATCGTCTCGCCGGATTCGCCTTGATCGGCGCCGCATCGATGATCGGCGGCGCGGTGATCGTCCTGGTCTCGCCCGCACCGGCCCGCGCGAGCTGGCCGTTCCTCGCGGCGTCGGTTGCCTTGCACGGTGTCTACAACCTGCTGCTGATGCGCTGCTACCAGGGAGCCGAGTTCGGTCAGATCTACCCGCTGGCCCGGGGCACCTCGCCATGGCTGGTGGCCATTGCCGCTGCCGTCTTCGCGCAGGAGACGCTGACGCCGGTCCGGCTACTGGGCGTCGGCGTCGTCTCGGCCGGGCTCGCCAGCCTGGTGTTCGCCGGGGGACGACCCAGCCGGGACCAGCTGCCGGTGCTCGCGGCGGCCGTGCTGACCGGCGTGGCCATTGCCGCGTACACGACGGTCGACGGCCTGGGCGTGCGCCGCGCAGTCAGCATCGCCGGCTATACGGGCTGGCTGTTCCTGGCTCAGGGATCCGTCCTGCCGTTGATCGCCGTGGCCGGCCGGCGCCGGCAGCTGTGGTCGCATGTCCGCCCGCACCTCGTCACGGGCCTGGCCGGTGGAGCGCTGTCGCTCGCCGCCTACGCGCTCGTGTTGTGGGCCCAGACGCGGGGCGCGCTCGCCCCGATCGCCGCGCTACGCGAGACGAGCGTGATCATCGGTGCCGTCATCGGCGCCGTGATCTTCCACGAGCGGTTCGGACGCTGGCGCATCGTCGCCACGCTCCTGGTGGCGACCGGCGTCGTGCTCATCAACCTGTGACACGCGGACGACGGCCGCGGACTCGGGCGCCAGGGCGAGGCCGTCCGCGACCGCCTCCGCAACCTGCGTGCTGAACAGCACCTTGGCCGCCCGTGCGGGCACGACCTGCGGCTCCTTCGCCAGATTGGCCGCCACTCGCAATACGCCGCGATGGACGATCAGCCAGCGGGCGGCCTCGTCGTACTCGACGCGCACCGTGGTCCAGACGGGGATCACGCAGGTCCGGCTCGGCGGCGCGCAGCGAGATCAACGCGCGGTAGACGTCGAGCATCTCGCGATGACGCGGCGCGTCCAGCTCGGTCCAGTCGAGCACGGCTTCGTGGTAGGCCCGTGGGTCCTGCGGGTCGACCATCTGCGCCGCGTCCCACCCGTAGCCTTCGAACTCGGCCAGCCGTCCCGGTCCGGTACGCCGGGCCAGTTCGGGTTCCGGGTGCGAGGTGAAGAACGGCCAGCGCGTCGACGCCGCCCACTCCTCGCCCATCCAGAGCATCGGGGTGAACGGCGAGGTCAGCATCAGCACGGCGCCGACCCGCAGCAGGCCGGGTGACGTGATCTCGGGCAGCCGATCACCCAGCACCCGGTTGCCCACCTGGTCGTGGTTCTGCAGCGAAGCGACGAATCGATACCCCGGCGTATGGAGCCGGTCGACGGGACGGCCGTGCCGGCGTCCGCGGAACGACGAGTACCCGCCGTCGTGCAGGAACGCCGACGTCCACACCTTCGCGAGTACGGCCAGCGAGCCGAAGTCGCAGTAGTAGCCCTGCCGCTCGCCGGTGAGCAACGCGTGCAGGGAGTGGTGGATGTCGTCGTCCCACTGGGCGTCCATGCCGTATCCGCCGGCGGTGCGCTGGGTGATCATGACCGGATCGTTCAGGTCGGACTCGGCGATCAGGGTCAGCGGCCGGCCCAGCCGCTCGGACAGTGCGTCGACCTCGGCGGACAGTTCGGCCAGGATGTGCGGCGTCGATGTATCGACGAGGGCGTGCACGGCGTCCAGACGCAATGCGTCGATGTGGTACTCGCGCAGCCACATCAGCGCGTTGTCGAGAATGAAGCGCCGGACCTGGGGAGACTCCAGGTTGACCAGTTCGCCCCACGTGCTCTGCCCCGACTTCAGGTACGGGCCGAAACGCGGCAGGTAGTTCCCGCTCGGCCCGAGGTGGTTGTAGACCACGTCGAGAACGACGGCGATGCCCCGGGCGTGGCTGGCGTCGACGAAGCGCTTCAGAGCGTCCGGTCCGCCGTAGGGCTCGTGCACGGCGTACCACCCGACGCCGTCATAGCCCCAGTTCCACACGCCGTTGAACGCGTTGACCGGTAGGAGTTCGACGTGGGTGACGCCGAGTTCCACGAGATGGTCGAGTCGATCGATTGCGCTGTCGAGAGTGGCGCCCTTGGTGAACGTGCCGAGGTGCAACTCGTAGATCACGGCGCCGGGAAGGCTTCGGCCGGCCCACTGATCATCGGTCCAGACGAACGCCGAGTCGTCGTACACGCGGCTGGCACCGTGCACGCCCTGGGGTTGTTGCCGTGACCGGGGGTCGGGCAGCGGATCGTCGGACCCGTCGAGCAGGAACGCGTAGTCGCTGCCGGGTCCGGCGTCCTCGACGCTCGCCCGCCACCATCCGTCGGGTTCTGGGTCCATGTCGACGACACGTCCGGCGGCCTGCACGCGCACCCGGCCGACAAGTGGCGCCCAAACGCTGAAGTCGGTCACGACATCCCACCCTGCCATGCCAGCGCATAGGCTCCACGCCATGTCGCACCACGATGGCTCGATCAGGGACGCTCTGCGCGTACGGCCGGGCACCGTCAACCTGGCCGGCTACGACACCGGAGCCACGCCGCTCGCGCCCGGTAAGAAGGAGAAGACGCTCAAGGACACGCTGGCCTGCGCGCCCGTGCTGGCCTGCGCGCAGGAACGCCTGTGGGCCGAGGGCCGCGCGGAGCGTATCTGCTCGTCCTGCAGGGCATCGACACGGCCGGCAAGGGTGGCGTGGTCTCGCACGTCGTCGGCCAGTTCGGCCCGGAAGGTGTGAAGGTCACCGCCTTCAAGAGGCCGACCGCCGAGGAGACGGCGCACCATTTCCTGTGGCGTATTCGCAAGGCGCTTCCCGGGCCCGGCATCGTCGGGGTGTTCGACCGGTCCCACTACGAGGACGTGATCGTTCCCCGGGTGCACGAGACGATGCCCGAGGCCGAGTGGCGCCATCGCTACGACGAGATCAACGCCTTCGAGGCGAGCCTCGCCGAATCCGGCACCACGATCGTCAAGTGCTTCCTGCACATCTCCTACGCCGAGCAGCGCGAACGCCTGCTGGCCCGGCTCGACGACCCGACGAAGCATTGGAAGTTCCACGAGAGCGACATCGACGAACGCGCGTACTGGTCGGCGTACCAGGCGGCGTTCTCCGGGATGCTGCAGTCGTGCTCGACCGAGCAGGCGCCGTGGTACATCATCCCCAGCGATCGCAAGTGGTACCGCAACTGGGCGATCGGCCGGATCGCCCGGGAGGTGTTCGACGATCTCAGCCCGCAGTACCCGTCGAGTGACCTCGACGTCGAACGGCTGCGCCGCCGGTTGCAGCCGCCGTTCTGATCGGAAGAGGCCGACCAGAACTGGGCGTCAACCAAGGAGCAGCGTGGTCAGTTCGCGCGCCAGGGTGGCGTTCAGTGGTCCGCGCGTGGCGAGAATCCGGTACCACAGCACGCCGAATACGACCTCGACGGCAATCCGGGGCGGCACGTCTCGCAACTCGCCGGGATGACGGCGTAGCACGTCGGCGAGCGCTTCGCGGCGCCGCCGCAGGAACTTCTCGTCGAAGGCTGCTCCGAAGTCCGGATCGAGTTGCGCCTCGGCCATCAACGCGCGCAGCACCGGTACGGTGCCCGGGCGCCGACCGGCGGCGAAGGTCGCGTTGAGAAACGCCAGCAGGTCCTCGCGCAGGCTGCCCGTGTCGGGCATCGGGATCTCGCGAGTGGCGGATGCATTGATCGCCTCGAGTACGACATCGGCCTTGCTGCGCCACCAACGGTAGATCGTCTGCTTGCCGGTGCCGGCGCGTGCAGCGATGCCCTCGATGGTCACGCGGGCGTACCCGATCTCGGCGACCAGGTCCAGCGCGGACTGCAGGATCGCCTGCCGGCTCTGATCACTTCGCGGGCGGCCGCGGGTCATCGCGGTGAGGTTGCGGTCATGGCCGTTCACGAGGCAAGATTAATACGAGACGTAACGTCTCGTAAAGGAGGAATGGAGATGTCGCAGTCAACAGCGATAATCATCGGCGGCACGTCCGGGATCGGGCTCGCTACCGCACTGCAGTTGAACGACCAGGGTGCGACGGTGCACGTGACCGGGCGCTCCGCGGAGCGTCTGGATGCGGTTGGCACGGAACACCCGCAGCTCTTGACGCATCAAGCGGATGGAACGTCCCGCCTGGATATGGAGAAACTCTTCTCCAATGTCGGCAGCTTCGACTGGCTCGTGCTGGCGATGAGCGGTGGCGCGGGAGCGGGCCCACTTGCCTCGCTCGATCTTGACGTGCTGCGCAGCGCATTCGACGCGAAGTTCTGGGGGCACCTGACCAGCGTCCAGGCTGCCCTTGCCTATCTCGCGCCCCACGGGTCGATCACCTTCCTGAGCGCAGGAAGCGCCCGGGCGAGCATCCCGGGGACGGCGGGCCTCGCTGCGGTCAACGGCGCGGTCGAGGCACTGGTGAAGCCGCTCGCCGTGGAGCTTGCCCCGATCAGGGTCAACGCCGTCTCACCGGGACTGGTCGACACGCCCTGGTGGTCGGCCATGCCGGCCGAAACCCGGGCGGCCTACTTCGCGCAGGCCGAGAAGGTGCTGCCGGTGCGGCGGGTGGCCAGCGCCGAGGACGTCGCAGCGAGTGTGGTGCTCGCCGCGACCAACCCGAACCTGACCGGGACCGTCATCGAATCCGACGGCGGTGCCCGCCTGGTGTCACTGGCCTGAGGGGCTCGAGGAGACGACGCTGCCTGTAGCGGGTGCAGTCGTGCTGGTACCTGCCGGCGGTGGGTCGGAACTGCTCGACGATGCCGTCGAACTGCCGCCCTGGCCCGGACTGGTGGCGACCGCCGTTCGGGTCGAGGCGGTACCGGTCGGCGTCGTGCTCGTCGATCGCGTGCTGGTCGGCCGGCTCGCCGGCGCGGGCGCGGCCGTTGCCGGGGGCGGGTTCGCCGGGGCCGGCGTCGCGAGGAGGGTTCCCGACCCGATCAACGGCGGGTCGTAGACGCTGCCCGTGCCGAACGAGTAGGGGAGTGGGACGTGGCCGCCGGGCATCACGCGCTTGGCCATGTTCGTCACGGTGTCGCGGGCATAGGCGCCATAGGTCGAGCGGCTGCTCTCGGTGAGGATGGCCATGAGGATGCGGTCGGAGTCGACGAATCCGGTGGAGTGCATCCGGGTCTTGCCTTCCAGGCAGCACATCCAGCCCTGCTTGATCCGCGGACGCGACGCCGCCGCTGACGGGATCCCGAAGCATTGCGGCCAGCCGTCGGCGGCCGTACACGAGTAGTGGCCCATCGCGGTCATCAGCCAACTGCCCGAACTGGTCGCGGCCATCTGGCTGTAGAAGGAGATCATTCCCGCGGCCGTGATTCTGGTCTCGCCCCAGAAGCCCGGGTCCGGTGGCGGCGAGACCGGGATGTGGAACCTCGCGCGCACCCACTTGTAGAGCGAGTCGCCACCGACGCGCCCGTACAGCGACGTCGCCGCGTCGTCGTCGGAGAACTCGATCATGCGGGCCGCCGTGGTGGCGGTCGAGCCGTGCATCTGGCCGCTCAGCAGCAGGCGTGCGGCGATGAACGTCTTCACCACCGACGCCGAGGCGTAGTAGGAGTTGACGTCGCCGCCGGTCCACCACTGTTTGGTGTAGCGGTCATAGACCGCGACGGCGACGCGCTCGCCCCGGCTGTGGCCGTAGTTCACGGCCGAGTTGACGGCGGTGACCGTGGGCGCGGCGTTCGTGGCCGATGTGGCCAGCGGCCAGACGAGCAGGCCCGTCACCAGCGCGGCGGCCGCCACGACACCTGCGGCCGCTTGCCGGCGGCTCAGCATTGGGTGCGCACCTGGACGGTCACGGTGGCGGCCTGCCCGGAGAAGATCCGGGAGTTGCCGCTGCGCTTGGTCGTCCCGTCGATCGTGACCCCGTCGACCGGCGTACCGCTGCGGATCGTCAGGGAAGTGGATGTTGATACCACGACGACTGCTCCATTACTCGTGAATCCGGTCGCGGTACAGGAGACGCCGCGAAGTGGCCATTGGTTGGTGCCAGATCCCTGGATCCGTACGGCCAGCACGCCCGTGCCGTTGGTCGACGGCGTGGAGGCGCTGGGTATCGGCAGCGGGGGAATCGACTCCGGCGTCGACGACGGCGGGGCCGCCGCGGAGGCCGGAGGGCTCGACGACGTTGCAGGTGCCGATCCGTCAGCGCGGCGCTTGTGCGAACTGCAGCCCGCCAGCACAACCGCGAGTGCCAGGACGCCGGCAACTGCCGCCCGAGGGGGCATTTGCGACGTCATCACTGCTCCTACGCTGACCAATCGTGCAACGGGGGGCGAGTGTTCCAGATCTGCCGCAACCGAGCATCTCGAAAGGCCGACGAATTTGGCCGGAACTGGGGCCTAGATCAACATCGACGGCCCGCCGGCCCAGCGCCTACCGGACGAGCAGTGCCACCGGCAGCGTCTGGAGCAGATCGGCCAGGCGAATCTCGCCGTGGTAGGTCCGGCCGGTCAGAACGTCGGTGTGGTTGCCGGTCAGAGCCATGGTGGTGTCGCGCCAACCACCGTGGCGGGCAAGCCGCGCGGGCAGTCGGGTGGCCACCGTCACCGCGCCGCCGCGGTCGAACGCCACGACGTGCCCGGCCGCGACGCCCCGCGCGTACACGGGGGAGTAGCCGGCGAACAGGTCCGGGCGGTCGCGGCGCAGATGCAGCGCGCGCGCCACCACCCAGAGCTTGGCCGCGCCCGATGCGTCAACGGGCGGCGACGCGGTCGGCCCGGTCAACTGGGCGAGCAACTCGCGGCGGGCGGCGAAGTCGACCGGGCGGCGGTTGTCCGGGTCGACCAGCGAATCGCCCCACAGCTCGGTGCCCTGGTAGACGTCGGGGACGCCGGGCATCGTCAGTTGCACGAGTTTCTGCGTCAAGGAGTTGACCCAGCCGAACGGCGTGATCCGCTCGACGAAGGCGGACAGCGGCTCGCGAACCTCGGGCGAGTCGTACGCAGCATCGACAGCCGCGTGCACCGCCGACTCGAACGCGGCGTCCGGATCGACCCAGGCGGTGTTGCGCGCGGCCTCGCGGGCCGCCTTCTCGGCGTAGGCGTGCATGCGGTCGCGGTCGATGAAGCCCGCGCCGGCGAACGTCTGCCACAGCAGGTAGCCGAAGGCCGCATCAGGGATCGGCGCCCGTTGCATCAGCCGTCGGGCCAGTGCCTCCCATTCGTCGGGAAGTTCGGCGAGCACGGCCAGGCGGGCGCGCACGTCCTCGTCGCGCTTCGTGTCGTGGGTCGACAGCGAGGTCATGCCCTGCGGCGCGTCGCGTAGCCGGAGAGCCTGCGCGGCATGGAACTCCTCGACCGGCAGCCCGAACCGGCCCGGGGCGCCACCCACCTCGTTCAGCGCGACGAACCGGGAGTAGCGGTAGAACGCTGTGTCCTCCACGCCTTTCGCCATTGCCGCGCCCGTCGCCTGCTGGAAGCGCACGCACAGTTCGTCGGCCGGGTCGCTCAGTCGCGACGTGAGAGCCGTTATCGCGCCGGCAAGATCGGGCCGACGACGGTGGGCCGTTTCCACTGCTGCGGCAAGGTGTTCTGCACCGTCGGGCAGGTAGGAGCGGTAGACCGGGAAGGCGACGACCAGCTCGGTGATCGCGTCGTGCGCGTGCTCGATCCGCGGGCACAGCCGGGCGAGGCGGCTTACCTCGGCACGCAGGCTGGTGGTGACGACCTGGCGCTTGCCCGCCTCGACGTGCTCGTCATAGCCGAGCCGATCGCCGGTCAGCGAGCGGTACATCTGCGTGAACGCCGGCTCGGCCGAGGGATCGACGAGCAGGCCGGTGAGCTCGGCGAGCGCGTCGTAGCCGGTGGTTCCGGCAACCGGCCAACTCGGCGGTAACGCCTCGCCGGGCTCGAGGATCTTCTCGACGACCACCCACGTGTCGCGTGCTGCGGCATGCAGCCTGGACAGGTAGCCGAGTGGATCGGCCAGCCCGTCCGGGTGGTCGATGCGCAGTCCGGCGACGCCGTCGTCGACAACCCAGCGCAATATCTCGCGATGCGTCGCCTCGAAGATCGCCTCGTCCTCCACCCGGAGTCCGGCAAGCGTCGACACGGTGAAGAAGCGGCGGTAGTTCAGTTCGGCGTCGCCGCGGCGGAAGTTCACCAACTCGTAGTTCTGCCGGTCGTGCACCTGCGCGGCGGCTTCGCCCGGCGACGGTTCCGTGCCGGGGGCGAGCGGGAAGCGATGCTCGTGATAGCGCAGTTCCGAATCGACAACCGACAGGTCGCGCGCCGGATCGAAGTCGTCGCCGAGGATCGGCACCAGCAACCGGCCGCGCGACCAGTCGATGTCGAACCATCGGGCGTACGGCGAGCGCTCACCCAGGCGGAGCACGTCCCACCACGCGGCGTTCTCACTCGCATCGGCGACGCCGCTGTGGTTCGGGACGATGTCGACCACCACGGCCAGGTCGTTGCGCCGGGCGGCCTCGACGAGGGCGCGCCAGCCCGCCGGCCCACCGCGCTGCTCGTCGATGCGGGAGAAGTCGACGACGTCATAGCCATGCGCTGAACCCTGCGCTGACTGCAGCAATGGCGAGAGGTAGACCGCCCCGGCGCCCAGCGCCCGCGCGTAGTCGCACAGCCGCGCCGCGGCCGACAGGTCGAACGACGGCGTGATCTGCAGCCGCAGGGTCGAACTGGGTACTGCCACTACTCAGCCCTCTGCAGCACCACCAGCGCGCGCGGCCCGACCGGCACCACACCACCGGCGTCGAGGACCTTGCCGTCGTCCAGATCAGGGTGGCCGGTGTCGAGCACGACGTACCACGCGGTGCCGTAGTCCGAGCTCGGCAGGTGGAAGTCGATCGCCTCGTGATGCGCGGAGAAGCAGAGCAGGAACGAGTCGTCGATGACGCGCGCGCCCCGGGTGTCGCGATCGGGGATGCCCTGCCCGTTGAGGTAGACCGCGATCGCGCGGCCGAACGGCGCCTCCCAGTTCTCCTCGGTCATCTCCTGGCCGTCCGGCGTGAACCACGCGATGTCGGGCAGCGCGTCCGCGCCGCGGCGGCGAACCGGGCGGCCGTCGAAGAAGCGCCGCCGCCGAAACACCGGGTGCTGTCGGCGCAGTTCGCTGACCTGGCGGACGAACGCCAGCAGGTCGACGTCGACCTTGGTCCAGTCGACCCAGGTCAGCCGGCTGTCCTGGCAGTAGCCGTTGTTGTTGCCCGACTGGGTACGTCCCAACTCGTCGCCGTGGGAGATCATCGGCACGCCCTGCGACAGGAACAGGGTGGCGAAGAAGTTACGCCGCTGCTGCGCACGCAGGGCAAGTACCGCAGTGTCGCGGGTCGGCCCCTCGACGCCGCAGTTCCATGATCGGTTGTAGTTCTCGCCGTCCTTGTTGTCCTCGCCGTTCGCCTCGTTGTGCTTGTCGTTGTAGGAGACGAGATCGAGCAGCGTGAACCCGTCGTGGCAGGTGACGAAGTTGATGCTGGCGACCGGGCGCCGCCCGGAGTGTTCGTAGAGGTCGGCCGAGCCGGTGATTCGCGCCGCGAACTCGCCGATCGTCGAGGGCTCACCTCGCCAGAAATCGCGAACGGTGTCGCGGTACTTGCCGTTCCACTCGGTCCACTGGGGCGGGAAGTTGCCGACCTGGTAGCCACCCGGGCCGACGTCCCACGGCTCGGCGATCAGCTTGACCTGGCTCACGATCGGGTCCTGCTGGACGAGTTCGAAGAAGCTCGAGAGCCGGTCGACGTCGTAGAACTCACGCGCGAGCGCGGACGCCAGGTCGAAGCGGAATCCGTCGACGTGCATCTCGGTGACCCAGTAGCGCAGCGAGTCCATGAGCAGTTGCAACGCGTGCGGGTTGCGCACGTTGAGGCTGTTGCCGGTGCCGGTGTAGTCGCGGTAGTAACGCGGATCGTCGTCCTCGAGCCGGTAGTACGCCTGATTGTCGATGCCGCGGAAGCACAGCGTGGGACCGAGGTGATTGCCTTCGGCCGTGTGGTTGTAGACGACGTCGAGGATCACCTCGATGTCGGCCTCGTGCAGCGCCCGGACCATCGCCTTGAACTCCTGCACCTGGCCGCCGGCGACGCCCGTGCTGCGCGGTGACGACGCCGAGGAGTAACGGGTGTCGGGGGCGAAGAAGCTGATCGTGTTGTAGCCCCAGTAGTTGGACAGCCCGCGTTCGAGCAGCGCGGAGTCGTTGAGGAAGTGGTGCACGGGCATCAGTTCGATGGCGGTGATGCCGAGCGCGCGCAGATGATCGATGACCACCGGATGCGCGAGCCCGGCATATGTCCCGCGCATGGAGCGAGGCACCTCGGGATGGCGCTTGGTGAGCCCCTTGATGTGCGCCTCGTAGATCACGCTGTCGGCGTAGGTGTGTTTCGGCGGCCGGTCGACCCCCCAGTCGAAGAACGGATTGACGACGACCGACTTGGGCATGTGCCTGGCCGAGTCGTCGGTGTTGTGGCTGTCCGGGTCTCCGAGGTTGTAGCTGAACAGCGACGGATGCCAGTCGATCTGCCCCTCGACCGCCTTCGCGTAGGGATCGAGCAGCAGCTTGGCCGGGTTGCAGCGCAGGCCGCGCTCTGGCTGGTAGGGGCCGTACACGCGGTAGCCGTAGCGCTGACCCGGTTCGATGCCCGGCACGAAGGCGTGCCACACGAAGCCGTCCATCTCCGGCAGGTCCACGCGCGACTCGGCGCCCCGGCTGTCGAACAGGCACAGCTCCACGCGTTCGGCCACTTCGCTGACCAGCGCGAAGTTCGTGCCGGATCCGTCGTAGGTCGCGCCGAGCGGATAGGCGCTGCCTGGCCAGACCTGCATGCGGCCTCCTGTCGTGATGGGTCGGGTCAGTATGTCGGCGCGGTCGACGCGCAGGTATCAACGGGCTGAACGTGTGCCGAAAGGGAAGACTGCCAGACCGGCGATTTGCACCATTCATATACTTTGTTGAGTACTTGATGTGGCAAGCCAAGGACCGTGCGTCACTGCTCGCATAGGACGGTATTCCCCTTAAGGAACAGGCCCTATCATTCCGGGGAGCCAGCACCCCCGACCCTGACACTACGACCTACAGAGGACCCCCAGAGAGGTATGGCCGGCCGGCATTCGCAATCCTCGGGCCGCCGAGGGATCTCGCTTCCCGTAGTGGCCGGCGTATTGCTACTCGTAGCAGCGTGTACTGCGGGTGTTCTGGCGTTCGTCAGTCAGCAAGGGTCATCACACAACGCCGGCGGGAGCGGCTGCGACGGCAAGGTCACGATCCATCTCGACGCCGCGCCGAGCATCGCCGATCCGGTCCAGGCCATCGCGACCAAATGGCTCGCCACCGGCCCCAAGGCGGCCGGCCAGTGCATAGGCGTCGACGTCAACTCGCTGCCGGCGGCCAATGTCGAGCAGATCCTCGCCTCCGGCGGCAACGGTGCCGGCGGCAACACGGCGGCCTCGCTGTGGATACCGGACTCGAGTACCTGGGCGACGCGCCTCGACGACGACCTGTCCGGCTCCGGTTCGGCCAACAAGATCGAGATCCACGCTCCGATCGCGTCGTCGCCGCTGGTGTTCGTCAGTTCGCCCAAGGTGGTCTCGTCGTTCCCGAGCAAGCCGGACTGGAACGCGGCGCTCGCCGGGTCGTTCCCGCTCACCATCCCCAATCCGGTGTCGAACACCGATGGCCTGCTCAGCCTGCAGATCATGAACGGGTTGGTCGGCAGCAACGCGCAGGGACCCGATCCGAAGCTCGCCAACCTGATGCTGCGGCTGAGCCACTCGACGCTGGCCGACGCCAACTCCGGGTTCGCCCAACTGGCTGCCGATCCCGCACACGCCCAGGTGTTCACCGCGCCCGAGCAGGCCGTGATCCAGGCCAACCGCGCCAAGCAGTCCCTGTTCGCCGCGGCGATCTACCCCGACGAGGGCACCCTCAGCATGGACTACCCGGTGGTGCGCCTGGTGCGTTCGGGCGACGATCCTGCGCTGACGGCTGCGCTCGACGCGTTCGAGCAGCAGCTTCGCTCGCCCACGGCGCAGGCGTACTTCGCCGACGCCGGGTTCCGTAACGCCGGCGGTGCGTCCGTGCCGGGTGTCGGTGCGGCCGAAGGCGTCGCGGCGGCGCCGATCCGGCAGATGGGCAAGCCGTCGTCGGGCCAGGGCGTCGACACGTTGCGGCTCTGGGAGGCGGTGACCGACGACGTCAACACGCTGACCGCTGATCGACACGTCCGGATCGATGGCCGAGTCGGCGGGCAACGGCCGCAGCAAGATCCAGCTGACCGCGTCGGCCGCCGCGGCCGACGGTCTGAACTTCTACCCCGACTCGTCGCAGGTCGGCATGTGGGTCGTTCTCCACGCAGACAGACGCCCACGGCAGCGTGGACGCAGCTCGTTCCGATCGGCGAGATGAGCCAGCCGATCGGCAACGTCACCCGCAGGCAGGCGCTCGTCGCCGCGGCGAGACGAGCTGCCGACCCTGGTCAGGCACGGCAACACCCCGCTCTACGACAGCCTGCTCGCCGCGGTCAACAACGTTCGCGCACAACTACGACCCGTCCAAGGTCGAACACCGTCGTGCTGATGACCGACGGGCAGAACGAGAACCCCGGTGGCCTCACGCTTGACCAGTTGCTCGGCGCCTGAAGTCGCGGAGCGCTACGCTGCTGCCGGTCCCGGTGTTCACGATCGGCATCGGCCCGTTCGCCGACCTTGTCGGCGCTGGGCCAGATCTCCAAGGCAACCGGCGGCAAGGCTACGCCGTGAAGGACCCGACCGAGATCCGTGGCGTCTTCCTCGACGCCGTCGTGCAGCGCCAATGCGCCCCTCTGCTGACGGCGCTGACGACGCCGGGCAGCCCCGCGCGTTAGCGGGTAGCTGCCCACCTCGCCGTGGTGCTTGGCGTCGTGCCCGCCCCTCGTCCACGCGAACAGCGCCAACCCGGCGACGGCGGCAGCCGACCGCGACGAGCGCCAGCCAGACGCAGGGCCCGACCTGGGTCTGGAATTGCGGACAGGCGGCCGAGAGCGGGCCGCCCGGCGACGTGTACTGCGATTTCGTCGCCTCGATGTTGAGGGCCATTGCCGCCACGATGCCGGCGAGCAGGCTGGTGGCGACGAGGGCCAGTACCGGGGCGAGCCGGGTCGACCACCGGGCGCGGATCGGCAAGCCGGCCGAGCCGGCCGAGCCCGGCTGAGCCGGCCAAGGCGGCCACCACGGCCGCGAGCAGCAGCGCGGCGCAGGCACAGGTGGCGATCCCGTACCTGACCTCATGACCGAAGGACAAGGCGATGCCGCCCGAGGAGAAGTTGCGGGTACGGCCCCAGCCGTCCGTGTGCTGGGTGAACGTATCGGTGGTGATGGTGCCATCTGGCCGAAACGTCTCGTGGTAGCCGGTAAGGACGGTGAACGGGGCGATCACCGCCCCCGCCGCCGCGAGCGCCCATAGCGTGAGCGGTGCGAATCTCGACCGGGCGAGGCGGCGCCACCGGCCGATGGGCCGCGTAGGCGGCGCCGAATCGTGCGGCCGCTTCGCCGCCGACCTCGTAGATCACCAGATCGGAACTGCCCATGTCGAGGTTTGTACCAGCGTGCGGACGTTCACGCCTCGGCTAGGCTGGGGGGACTGGAGGGGAGTAACCCCGTCGCAGCGGTGTCCTCGTCATCACGGGTTGCCTCGTTGGCAGCCCCGGGGCGCCGGCCCGGTTTCGACTGGCCTCGTCTGGCCTCGTCTGGCCCGGGTGGGTGAGACCTCCGGCAGCACATGCGTACGCCGGTAATGGGGTACGCCGCGCCGGAGGTGACCAGAATGCACGTCGAGCCCTGGGTCTGGGCGGTGACGATCGCGCTCGCCGTGGCGTTCCTGATCTTCGACGTCTTCTACATCGGCCGCCGCCCGCACGAGCCGACCATGGGCGAGTCCGCCCGGCATCTGGCCTTCTTCGTCGGCGCCGCGCTGGTGTTCGCCGTCGGCGTGTTCATGGTGAGCGGGGCCGAGTTCGGTGCCCAGTTCGTCGGCGGCTGGCTCACCGAGTACTCGCTGTCGGTCGACAACCTGTTCGTCTTCCTGATCATCTTGACCAAGCTGAAGGTGCCACGGGAGCTCCAGCAGTCGGCGCTGCTGGTCGGCATCGTTCTCGCGCTCGTGCTGCGGGGGGCGTTCATCGCAGCCGGCGCCGCGGCCATCAACACGTTCAGTTGGGTCTTCTATGTGTTCGGCGCATTCCTCGTGTACACAGCGGCGAGGCTCGTGCGCGATGACAGCAGTGACCCGAGCGAATACACCGACGGGCGCGTCGTGCGCTGGCTGCGGCGGCGCGTCCCGTCGACCGAGGAGTACCACGGCGCGCACGTGATCGTCCGGGAGGCGGGCCGCCGCGTCGCGACGCCGATGATGATCGTCATCGTGGCGCTCGGCACCACCGATCTGCTCTTCGCGCTCGACTCGATCCCGGCGATCTACGGCATCACCCGCGAGCCGTATCTCGTGCTGACGGCGAACATTTTCGCGCTGATGGGCCTGCGCCAGTTGTACTTCCTCATCGGCGGCCTGCTCAAACGCCTGGTGTATCTGAACATCGGCCTGTCCGTGCTGCTCGGCTTCATCGGCGTCAAGCTCATCCTGCACGCGCTGCACGAGAACTCGCTGGCGTTCATCAACGGCGGGCAACCGTTGACCGGCGCACCGGACGTACCCATCTGGCTCTCGCTGGTCGCGATCGTCGTCATTCTCGGCACGACCATCATTGCCAGCCTGATCAAGTCGCGTCGCGACGCCCGTCGCGAGCGGGCGGCGATCAGCTGAGCAGTTGGCGGCGGTACGCCTCCGCGACAGCCGACGCGCGATCACGCACCCCGAGCTTGTCGTAGAGATGCAGCAGGTGCGTCTTGACCGTCGCCTCGCTGATGAACAGCTTGCGGGCCACCTCGCGGTTGGGTGAGCCGTCGGCGACGAGGCGCAGCACGTCGAGTTCGCGCCGACTCAAGTCATCCCGCGCTGGTTTGCGGACCTGGCCCATCAATCGGCTCGCCACCGCCGGGGACAGCACCGACTGGCCCTGGAAGGCGGCGCGCACACCCCGCAGCAGGTCCTCGCGTGGCGAGTCCTTGAGCAGGTAGCAGGTGGCCCCGGCCGAATCGGCTACCAGGCTGGGCCTCGCGCAGGCCCGGTTGACCGGCGCATCAACCGATCGGCTGATGCGCGGGGTGTTCTGATGCGCCCGGTTGTCTCGCGCCCTAGGACGCAGAGGGCGCCGGCGTCGGCGTCACGGGCGCGGGCGGCCGCGGGAAGTTGCGCGGGCCGCCGTTCGGCCCGGGGAAGTGCCGCTGGCCGTCCCGGAATCCGGGGCCGACGAACTGCACATTGCGGGTGGATCCGCTGTGGTCGGAGATTGCCCAGCCGCTGACTCCGCCGAGCACGAGCAGCACCAAGGCCGCCGCGATCGCGATAGCGGTGACGGCGAGTTTGCGTTGCGGCGCGATCCACGGCGTCTTCGGTGGACGGGGCACCGGCGCGAACGGGTCTCCGGGCTGCGACGCGTATGCCGGCGGGACTACGAACGGGTGCTCTGCCGTGGGTGCCTGCTCGGGCGGCAGCGCGGGCTGGCCCGGCGGGGTGTGCGGTGGCGCCGGTGCGGCGCTCTCGGGGTGCGCCGCCTGGGGTGCGGCCGCCTGGGGTTCGGCCGCCTGGGGTGCGGGGTCCGGCGATGCTGATGGCGCAGGTGCCTGCGCGCCGGGATCCGGTTCGTCGTGCGAGGTCATCATCTGCTCCTGAACTGCCGCCGACGGGCGACAGTGTCCAAACGTAGGTGCCGAATCTGGGAACTGGGCCTGACCGGGGAATGCCGTGCCGGTGCGTCCGACTCGCCGTGTTCGCTCAGGGCAGGGACCGGAGGGGCCACATTGTCGGAGCATGCTCGTACCGTGGTCCCGTGAGAGTTGCGAGTGACATAGTCCCGAGCACCGGGGTCTTCAAGGTCGTTGCCGACTTCGAACCGTCCGGCGATCAGCCGGCCGCGATCGACGCGCTCGAGCGCCGGATCCGCGACGGAGCGCAGGACGTCGTGTTGCTGGGCGCTACCGGCACCGGCAAGTCGGCCACCGCCGCGTGGCTCATCGAACGGGTGCAGCGCCCCACCCTGGTCATGGCGCCGAACAAGACGCTCGCCGCGCAGCTGGCCAACGAGCTGCGCGAGATGCTCCCCGAGAACGCGGTGGAGTACTTCGTCAGCTACTACGACTACTACCAGCCTGAGGCATACGTCCCGCAGACCGACACCTACATCGAGAAGGACTCGTCCGTCAACGACGAGGTCGAGCGGCTGCGGCACTCGGCGACGATGTCGCTGCTCACCCGGCGCGATGTCGTCGTGGTCGCGACGGTGTCGTGCATTTACGGCCTGGGTACGCCGCAGGAGTACGTCGACCGCGCCGTGCGCCTGCGCGTCGGCCAGCAGGTCGAGCGCGAGAAGATCCTGCGCCGGCTGGTCGAGGTCCAGTACGCCCGCAACGACTTGTCGTTCACCCGGGGCACGTTCCGGGTACGCGGCGACACCGTCGAGATCTTCCCGGTGTACGAAGAACTTGCTGTCCGCGCCGAGATGTTCGGCGACGAGATCGAGCGGCTCTACTACCTCCACCCGTTGACCGGTGAGGTTGTTCGTGAGGTCGACGAGGTGTTCGTCTTCCCGGCCACCCACTACGCGGCCGGTCCCGAGCGGATGGAACGCGCGATCCGCGGCATCGAGAAGGAACTTGCCGAGCGACTGGCCGAACTCGAGGGACAGAACAAGCTCCTCGAGGCGCAGCGATTGCGTATGCGAACCACCTACGACATCGAGATGATGCGCCAGGTCGGCTTCTGCTCGGGTATCGAGAACTACTCGCTGCACATCGACGGCCGCGAGCGGGGCAGCGCGCCGAACTGCCTGCTCGACTACTTCCCCGAGGATTTCCTGCTCGTCATCGACGAGTCGCACGTGACCGTGCCGCAGACCGGCGGCATGTACGAGGGCGACATGTCGCGCAAGCGCACGCTCGTCGAGCACGGTTTCCGGCTGCCATCGGCCATGGACAACCGTCCGCTGAAGTTCGAGGAGTTCGTCGAACGCATCGGGCAGACGATCTACATGTCGGCCACCCCGGGCCAGTACGAACTCGGCCGGACCGGGGGCGAGTTCGTCGAGCAGGTGATCCGGCCGACCGGGTTGGTCGACCCCGAGGTGATCGTCAAGCCGACGAAGGGCCAGATCGACGACCTCGTGTCGGAGATCCGCGAACGCGCCGAGCGCAACGAGCGCGTACTGGTCACGACGCTGACGAAGAAGATGTCAGAAGACCTGACCGATTACCTGCTCGAACTGGGCATCCGGGTGCGTTACCTGCACTCCGAGGTCGACACGTTGCGGCGGGTCGAACTGCTGCGCGAACTGCGCCTGGGCGAGTACGACGTGCTCGTCGGCATCAACCTGCTGCGTGAGGGCCTCGACCTGCCCGAGGTGTCGCTGGTGTCGATCCTCGACGCCGACAAGGAGGGCTTCCTGCGTTCGGGCACCTCGCTGATCCAGACGATCGGTCGCGCCGCGCGCAACGTGTCGGGGCAGGTGCACATGTACGCCGACACCATCACGCCGTCGATGCGCAACGCGATCGACGAGACCACCCGCCGCCGCGCCAAGCAGGTCGCCTACAACCGCGAGCACGGCGTCGATCCGCAGCCGCTGCGCAAGCGCATTGCCGATATCACCGATCGGCTGGCCCGCGAGGCAGCCGACACCGAGGCCTTGTTGGGAGAGGGCGCTGGGGGCACGGTGCCAGTCGGCGGATCCGGGCGCTCGCAGTCGCGGGGCAAGTCCGCGGTGCCCGGTCGTGGCGGGCGCGGCACCGCCGGTGTCGTGGGTGTGGGCGCCCATGCCGACGGCAAGCTCGACATCGCGTCCATGCCGCGTGCCCAGCTCGCCGACCTGATCCAGCAGCTCAACGACCAGATGCTCGGCGCCGCCCGCGAGTTGCAGTTCGAGTTGGCGGCCCGGCTGCGCGACGAGATCCGCGAGTTGAAGCAGGAACTGCGCGGTATGGACGTCGCGGGGGTGCGATGACCGGTGACGACGCGCAGGGCTTGTTCGACCAGATCGCGGCCGAATACCTCGCCCGGCCCGGCGTGACGTACGGGCGGATCTGGCACAACGACGGGCTCAAGGTCAACAACAAGATCTTCGCGATGATCGTGCGCGACGAACTCGTGGTGAAGGTCCCGGCCGGGCAGGCCGCCCAGTTGATCGACGCCGGAGATGGCGTGGCCTTCGAACCGCGTCCAGGCCGGCGGATGAAGGAATGGGTCGTCGTCGGCATCGGCCGACGATCAGCTGTGGCGCCGCCTCATCGCCGATGCGTTCCGGTACGGCACGGCGCTCACGCAGACGCCCGGCAGGGGCGCGAAGATCCGCGCTACCTGACCGGACGAGGCGTTGTCGTCCGCACCTGTTCGACCCGTTCGCGATCACTGTCAGTGACGGTCGAGGGAAAGCCGCGCAGGCATCTGTCCGGCGTCTGAATGCACCCGGCCGGAGCCCCGTGGGTGGTCCGGATCGACGCCTCCGGCAGTGATCATCCTTTATAGATATGGGTTGTCGGCCGATCTCGATGGCGTGTCATCGTCTATCGGACGGCGCAGTCGGTATCCACCGGATTGCGATTGGCGCCGTATTTTCCAGGACCAATGTCATCGCCCATGTGTGGCAAGTGTCGGAGTTCAGACATTGCCGATTGCATAGCGTGAGGACAAACTGAGGGCGTCCTCGGCACAGGGGCCCGGGGCGCAATCGGGGGAGCGACCATGGGGGCACATGCGGCACGCCGCAATCAGGATCGGAACACGAGACATCTGTCGTTGCGGCGGCTGATTTCGGTCGTCGCCGTGACCGCGATGTGTGCTGGGGGTGTTGTGGCCCTCTCTCTTCCGGCGTCCGCCGCCGGAGGAAACAGCCCGGTTACGGGGGCCGCGTTCACCACGGTCAACGAGACCGTCGACGGCACGGGTCACTGCAAGAACGGCAATCCGAACGTCAACTGCAACATCTATGACGGCAAGCAGTACGTCTGGCTGAACGGCGGCCCGCTCGCCGCGTCCGTCGGCGACGGTACCTACTTCTTCGCCGTGCTCGACCCCGGTGGCCAGGCCGACCCGAACGACGGTGCGGCGAAGAACCTGTCCGACGACTTCGACGCCTACACGAACCGCACGTTCTCGGTCTCGGGCGGAGTGCTCTCCTACGCCGGCACGCACGACTTCGCGAACAACAAGATCCGCCTGTGCCGATACGCCGACACGACCAACCCCGGCGGTGTCTACATCATGGCGATCTGCTCACTCGCTGAGCGGCTATGACCGGTGATGCCGAGCAACTGCAAGTACGACGCCTTCAAGGTGCAGGAGACTGCCCGGTGCCTCGGCCTGCCGCTGACGATCACGAAGGACGCGGCCGGCGCCTACACGAACAGGTACACGTGGGGCATCGCCAAGGACGTCGACAAGACAAGGTCGATCAAGCTCCGGCGACGCGACGTTCAACTACACGGTGAATGTGTCCCACGATGCCGGAACGGTCAGCGGGGTCACGGTGACGGGCACGATCACGGTCACCAACCCGAACGTGGACTCCGGCGATCACACGGTGCCGGTGTCCGGTGTGGACGTGACGGACACGTTGTCCGACAGCACGGTGTGCGCCGTGACGGGCGGCAGTGGCGTCACCCTTACCGCGTTCAAGACCGACTTCGCCTACACCTGCGACCTGAGCGCACTGCCGCAGGGCGAACTCGACAACGCTGCTTCCGTGTCCTGGGGCGATCAGTTCCTCGACAACGGCGCAGCGCTGAACAGCGGATCGGCCAACTTCACGTTCAAGAACATCGCCTTCAGCGCGAGCCTCGTCGACGACTCGGTGAGCGTGAGCGATTCGCGGGCGGCCTGCTGGGCACGGTCAGCCTGACCGATCCGAACCCGACGTCGTTCACCTACTCGAAGAGCTTCCCCGGAACGGCGGGTACCTGCGTCAGCTACGACAACACGGCCACCTTCACGACGAACTCGACGGGCACGACCGGCAGCGCGAGCAAGACCGTCAAGGTATGCGTCGGTGCTGACCTGACGGTGACCAAGACGGCCGTGCCCGCGTTCACCCGCACGTACAACTGGTCGATCACCAAGGACGTCGACAAGACGCTCGTCGAGCAGATCGGCGGGTCAGGCGACGTTCAACTACACCGTGAACGCCGACCAGAAACCGGCTTCACCGACAGCGGCTGGGCCGCCAGCGGCCAGATCACCGTCTCCAACCCGAACGACTGGGAGCCGATCACCGCCGACCTCACCGACGCGATCGACAACGGTGGTACCTGCTCGATCACCGGCGGCACCACGGTCATCGATCGCGGCGGGTGAGTCAGCCGTCGACGTCAACTACACCTGCAGTTATGCCGCCGCGCCGAGCCCCGTCGAACGGCACCAACACGGCGACGGCGACCTGGGACAAGGCGGCCGCCTTCACGCCGAACGGCTCGGCTTACGGGAACCGCTGACGGCGAAGTTCGTCGACGCCGACCACGACGGTGAACAAGACGATCCACGTCACCGACACGTACGCACGGCGCGCTCGGGACACGTGACCGCGACCGACGTCGACGCCGTTCGCTAGCGGCGACGTTCACCTACGCCGCGCACGATCGACGATCCCGGCGAACGGCTGCGCTGACCTACGACAACACCGCGACGATCACCGAGACCGGCGCAGTACGCGATCGCAAGTCGGTCAGGGTCTGCGGCCCGGTGAAGACCGGTGCGCTGACGATGGGCTTCTGGCAGAACAAGAACGGCCAGGCGATCATCACCGGCGGTGTCGAGCACGACGCCGGCGTCTGCAACTCGGGCACCTGGCTGCGGCAGTTCGCGCCGTTCCAGGATCTGTCGCGCAACGGCGACCTGCGCGCAGGTCGGCGACCTACGTCACCAACGTCATCAAGGCGGCCAACGCCTCGGGCGCGGCGATGAACGCGATGCTCAAGGCGCAGATGCTGGCCACGGCGCTGGACGTCTACTTCAGCGACCCGGCGCTCGGCGGCAACAAGATCAGCGCACCGGCGCCGATCGGCGGCGTGGCGATCGACCTGACCAAGGTCTGCATGAGAACACCGCTCGCGGCCTGCAGCGGACGTACGAGAACACCAGCGACTGCCTTCGGCGGCGCGACCAGCCTGACCGTGTCGCAGATGCTCGCGTACGCGGCCAGCCAGTCGAACTGCCGGCGGCTCGATCTGGTACGGCCAGGTCAAGGCCACCCAGGAGCTGGCCAAGGACACCTTCGACGCGATCAACAACCAGGTGGCATTCGCTCCATGATGATCAGCGCGCGGTACGCGCCGCGCTGAATCGAACAGCGACACGCGCCGCGACCCGATCGGGTCGCGGCGCGTGCCGATATGCGTCGCCCTTCCGGCCGTGTTCGCGCGCGCCTGCCACCACGGGCGCGGCCCTCGAACCGCCAGTCCGCCTAGATCGCGCGCCGGCGCGGCGTCGAGCGCGCGACCGTCGCCGGGTCGGTGGTCACGACGGCACCGAGCACCTCGTCGATGCGCTTCATCGCGTCGGCCGGGATCTCGACGCCGGCCGCCTTGACGTTCTCGGCCACCTGCTCCGGACGCGACGCCCCGACCAGCGCGGCCGACACGTTGCTGTTCTGCAGCACCCAGGCGATGGCCAGTTGCGCCATGGACAGGCCCAGATCGGCAGCGACCGGCCGCAGGTCCTGCACCCGGGTGAGCACCTCGTCGGTCATCCACCGGCTGATCATGTCGGCGCCGCCCTTGGCGTCGGTGGCGCGAGAACCTTCCGGGGCGGCCTGGCCGGGCAGGTACTTGCCGGACAGAACGCCCTGCGCGATCGGCGACCACACGATCTGCCCGATGCCCAACTCCTGGCAAGTGGGCACGACCTCGCCCTCGATGATTCGCCACAGCATCGAGTACTGCGGCTGGCTCGACACCAGGCGGATACCGAGTTGCTGGGCGAGTTCGTGCGCCGGCGCGGATCTGCTCGGCGGTCCACTCGCTCACGCCGATGTAGAGCGCCTTGCCCGCGCGCACCACGTCGGCGAACGCCTGCATCGTCTCCTCGAGCGGCGTGAACGAGTCGTAGCGGTGGGCCTGGTAGAGGTCGACGTAATCCATGCCCAGGCGGCGCAGCGATCCGTCGATTCCCTCGAGAATGTGCTTGCGCGACAAGCCCATGTCGTTCTTGCCCTCGGGTCGGGGCCAACCGGCCAGTACACCTTGGTGAACACCTCGAGCGACTCGCGGCGCTCGCCGTGCAACGCCGCACCGAGCACCTGCTCGGCCCGGCCGTTCGCGTAGACGTCGGCGGTGTCGAATGACGTGATGCCGGCATCGAGGGCGGCCCGCACGCACTGGGTCGCGACGTCGTTCTCTACCTGCGAACCGTGGGTGAGCCAGTTGCCGTAGGTGATCTCCGAGATCTGCATGCCTGAGTTGCCGAGGTAGCGAAAGTCCATGCCGCCATCCTGCACCACCGATTCGCCCCGTCCCGAGCGTGCCGGTCAGTGCGACTCGTCACCCGACGAACTCGGCGGATGCGGGCGACCACCGACCTGCGACACCGCGCGCGTCGCGTAATGGTGGGCGAGGCTGATGGCCAACTCCGGTGCGATGCCACCGAGCTGTGCGGCGAGGAAGCCGGCGGCGAACGCATCGCCCGCGCCGGTCGTGTCGGCCGCCGAGGCGGGCGTGGTGGGCACCTCGGTCGCCGTACCGTCGACGGCCCAGATCGCGCTGTCGGCGCCGCGCTTGACCACCGTCTGTCCACATCGGACAGACAGCAGTCTTCGCCGCGGTTATCGGGTCGGGCTCGCCGGTGAGCGCGATGGCCTCGTCGGCGTTGGCGAACAGCGGCGTGACCCGGCCGACCCAGTCGAGAAACGCCTCAGCGCCGACGGTGCGGATCGGCGCCGCCGAGGCGGCATCGACGGAGACCGGCACCTGCCGCTCCCGCGCGCGCGACATCGCGGTGAGTGCGGCGCGACGCGTCGACTCGTTCAGCAGCGAGTAGCCCGAGACGTGCAGGTGGGCCGCCCCGTCGAACAGATCGTCGGGCAGATCGCCCGGCTGCAAGTCCGCTGTTGGCGCCGGCGTCCGGGATCATCGTCCGCTCGCCGGTGTCGCTGACCAGCACGACGCAGGTACCGGTCGGGCGATGCGGGTCGACGGTGACGGCAAGCGTCAACGCCGGCGGCGCGAAGGGCATTCGTGGCGGCCCGCCCGGCCTCATCGTCACCGACCCGGCCGACGAAGACGACGGACACTCCGGCGGCGGCCAGCCAGCAGGCGGTGTTGGCGGCCGATCCGCCTCCGACGACGCGCACGCTGGACGGAGTGTCGGACCCGATCGCCAGCGGACCGGACAGGCTCGCCAGGACGTCGGTCATGACGTCGCCGAGGCAGATGACGCGGTTCACGGGCGGCGGGTGAACTCGACGGCGATCTCGGCGGCGAGGCGCGCATTGCCGCTGCACGAGCGCGACGTTCGCGAGCAGCGAGGCACCCTGCGTCTCGCGATGGAAGAAGTCGAGCAGGAACGGCGTGACGTCCTTGCCGTGGACGCCGGCGTCATCGGCGGCGGCGAGCGCCGGCGCTCAGCACGCGCTCGTGCAGCGCCGGGTCGAGTTGGGCGGCGATCGGGATCGGGTTGGCGACGAGCAGGCCGTACGCGGACGTGCCGAGTTCGGCGCGGGCGTGCATGATCGCGGCGACCTCGGCGGGGGAGTCGACCCGCCAGTCGAGCGGGTAGCCCGAGTCGGCGAGGTAGAAACCCGGGAACGCGTCCGTGCGGTAGCCGAGCACGCCGACGTTCGAGGCGTCTCCAGCCGCTCGAGGGTGGCCGGCACGTCGAGGATCGACTTCACGCCGGAGCACACGACGCACGACCGGAGTGCGGGAGAGCGCGTACAGGTCGGCCGACTCGTCCCAGGAGTCACGGGCCTGCCGGTGCACGCCGCCGAGCCCGCCGGTCGCGAAGACCGATGATGCCGGCTCCGAGCAGCCAGGTGGGCGGTCGAGGCCACGGTCGTCGCGGCCGCGACTCCGCGCGCAGCGACCGTCGCGAGGTCGCGCACGCTCGCCTTGACGACGTCGTCGCTTGACGCGATGCGGGTCAGCCCGGCGTCGTCGAGGCCGATGTGGGCCACCCCGTCGATGACCGCGATCGTCGCCGGCACGGCGCCGCCCGGCGCGCACCTCGTCCTCGATCTCGCGGGCGATGCGCAGATTGTCCGGACGGGGCAGCCCGTGGCTGATGATCGTGCTCTCGAGCGCGACCACCGGATGACGGGACGCCAGGGCATCGGCGACCTCCGGGTGAACGCGCACAAGGCTCATTCTGCGCGCGCACGGTCCGCAATTGGGTGGCGCCGGGCAGAAACGGTGATCACGGTGGCCACGGCGGCCACCGCGAAGGAGATCAGCGAGGCGCTCATCCAGGTCTGCGGCGTGAAGTTCAGCCAGGTCTGGACGTGGGTCCAGGCCGCCGCCCACCACGAGATTCCGCCCGGATTGATCAGCTGGTACGCGCAGAAGCCGAGCAGCCAGGGCACGAGCATGAGCCACCGGGACGGCGCCGACTCGGAGGTGTCCCAGCGCGCGCGCCCGCCGAGCAGGAAGTAGTCGACGGCGAACACCGCGGACAGCGGCACGAACACCGAACCGATCAGGTACAGGAAGTTCTGGTAGTCGGCGATGTGCAGCGCCAGCGCGCAGAGCGTGGCCAGCGCGCCGATGACCACGGCGAGCACCCGCCGATCGGCCAGTGGGCGCAGATTCTGCACCGAAACCACCGTCGAGTAGACGTTGGTGAACGACTCGTCCAGCTCGCGCAGCACCAGTACGGCGAACGGCAACCAGCCGAGCGGAACCGCGATGAACGCCCGGAACAGGTTGGCGTCCGAGCTGCCGTCGGCGGATACCACCGTCGAGAAGGCGAGCAGGCCGAGCGCGTAGCAGACGATCTGGGTCACCGAGTAGCCGGCGTAGCGAACCGCCGAACGCCGCCTTTCCGGAGCGGGCGTGCCGGGTGTAGTCGGCAGCCAGCGGCACCCAGGAGATCGACACGGCGATCACCGCGTCGGCGGCCAGCCAGAACCCGGACCACGAGCCGTGGGTGATGCCGGGCAGCGGGTGGCGCAGGAACTCGACGAGGAAGTAGATGCTCGACGCCGCGACGGCCACCAGCGCGTAGCGGCGCAGCGTGCGCACGACGCCCAGTGGCCGCAGCGCCATGAGCGTGGTCAGCACGCCGGCGAGCGACGACGTAGGGCCAGCGGACCTTCCACGGCAGCAGTTCCTCGGCCGCGCTCGAGATCACGACGAGTTCGAACACGCCCCAGCCGAGGCACTGCAGCAGGTTGAGCACGGTCGGCAGGTAGGAGACGCGCGCACCGAACAGCCCGCGCAGCAGCACCATCGCCGGATGCCCGGTCTGCGCGCCGGCGAGCGCGGACAGCGCGACCGGCAGCGTACCGATCAGCGTGCCGATCACCACCGCGACGAACGCGGCGAGCAGCGACATCGGCGTGCCGATCGGCGCCAGCACGAACAGCGCGGCGGTGGGGCCGAGCAGGCTGACGCCGAGGTTGCCCCACAGCGCCACCAGGTCGAACGAGCCGAGCGTTCGCGGCGGCGGATCGTCGAGCGTGAGCCCGGGCTCCGCGGATTCGTCGGTGCTGATCTGGTCGGTGATCAACATGCATCGTCTCCCTACGCCGGCATTACCCGGTCAGGTTCGGCGGTCGGCGGCACACATCTGCCGCCCTCTCAGCCCGGCTGCCCGAGCTCCCGCGGGATGGGTTGGGTGGAACTCAGAGCACAGCCATGCCCTCCGTCGGTGAGGATGCCTGCGCGTGATGCCGTCTCGGGATGCGGCCCGCCAAGCGCGCGAGCCGGCCGGCGGTGACGGCGGCGGCCATCGCGGCGGCCATGAGGGCCGGCTCCTGCGCCCGGGTGACCGCCGAGGCGAGCAGCACGGCGTCGCAGCCGAGTTCCATCGCGAGCGCGGCGTCCGACGCGGTGCCGATTCCCGCGTCGAGGATGACCGGCACGTGCGCCTCGGCGACGATCAGCTCGATGTTGTGCGGGTTGGCGATGCCGAGCCCGCTGCCGATCGGCGAGCCGAGCGGCATCACCGCGACGCATCCGGCCTGCTGCAGCCGCCGGGCCAGGACGGGGTCGTCGTTCGTGTAGGGCAGCACGGTGAATCCGGCCGCGACGAGTTGATCGCGCCGCGTCGAGCAACTCGACCGGATCGGGCAGCAGCGTGCGCTCGTCGGCGACGACCTCGAGCTTGACCCAGTCGGTCTCCAGCGCCTCCCGGGCGAGCTGCGCGGTGCGGACCGCCTCGTACGCCGTGCGGCAACCCGCCGTGTTGGGCAGCATCCGCACGCCGCGCCGGTCGAGCACGTCGATGATCGAGCCGCCGGTGGCGGGGGAGACCCGGCGCATCGCGACCGTGCACATCGCGGTCTGCGAGGCGGCGACCACCTCGTCGACCACCTGCATGCTCGGCGCGCCGCCGGTGCCGAGGATGAGTCGCGACGCGAGCTCGATACCGGCAATGACGAACGGATCATCGTTGGCGGACAACCGTCAACCTCCCTGGACCGCGGTGAGCAGTTCGACCGCCTGGCCGTCGCGGAGCACGAACCGGCCCCAGCTCGCCGCGCGGGACGACCTCGCCGTCGACGGCCGCGGCGGTGCCGCGCGTGCTCGCGACCTCGCGATCGAGCAGTTCGGCGAGCGTCGTGGCCGCGTCGAGGTCGCGGTGCTCCCGTTGATCGTGATCTTCATGCGTCAACCTTCGAGGGATGGATCCGGGTCGGGGTGAACGGGGCCACGACGTCGGGCGGTGGCTCGCCGCAGGCGTACGCGGCGACGCTGTCGGCCGTGACCGGAGTGAGCAGGATGCCGTTGCGGTAGTGCCCAGTCGCGAGGACCAGACCGTCGAGTGCGGCCGGGCCGATCAGCGGCGCGTTGTCGGCCGTGGCCGGGCGCACGCTGGTGCTGACCTCCAGGAACTCCGCCTCGCCGAGCACCGGCAGCAGCGACTGGGCGTCGCGCAGCAGTTCGTAGACCGCACCGGCGCGGGGGCGCAGGTCGAAGCCGGCCTCCTCGCTGGACGCGCCGATGACGAGCGCCCGTCCTCGCGGGGCACGAGGTACACGGGCGAGCCCTTGACCGTGCCGCGCACGACGTGGCCGAGTAGCGACCCGTCGGTCAGCCGAAGGTGCAGCGTCTGCCCCTTCACCGGACGCACCGGCACCTGGCCGGGCGGCAGCCCGCCGATCTGCGGCGACCACGCTCCGGCGGCCAGCACGACGAGCGGCGCGTCGAGTTCGCGGCCGTCCCCGAGACGGACACCGACCGATCGGTCGGTCTCGGACCGTAGCTCGGCAACGCGCAGCGGCACGATCCGCGCGCCCGCGATCTCGGCGGCGGTCAGCAGCGCCGCGTGGAGCGCGCGGCTGTCGACCTGGTGATCGTCGTTCGCGAGCAGCCCACCCGGCAGGCCGGGCGCCAGAGCGGGTTCGAGGCGGCGCAGTTCCTGGCTGGTAAGCATCTCCGTCGACAGCCCGAGCGTCTCGCCGAACGCGTGCAGGTCGCGCAACGCGGCGAGATCGGCGGCGTCCCAGCCGACCGAGACCGTGCCGGTGCGCCGGTAGCCGACCGCCAGTCCGGTCACGGTGGTCGAGCTCGTCGACGAACGCCGGGTAGCGGCGCGCCGAGTCGAGATTGAGCTTGAGCAGGGCCTGCTCGCCGTAGTGCAGTTCGGTGACCGGCGCCAGCATGCCGGCCGCCGTCGTCGAGGCGCCCGAACCCGGGGCGGGGTCGACGACGGTCACGTCGAGGCCGCGCTGCGCGCAGCGCCAGGCGATGCCGAGGCCGATGACGCCCGCCCCGACGATGATCACGTCGCTCATCCGAAGACCGCACTCCTTCGAGCTACCGCACTGGCCGGCTGGGGGGCGATCACTCCCTGCGCCGGCATTACCCGGATCAGGTTCGACGGTCGGCGGCTCCCAGCCAGCCCTCTCAGCCCAGTCCGCACCGGGCTCCCGTGTACGTGCCGACCATACCCCGAGGGCCGGGTAGCGTCCGGGCGATGCCGGATCCACGCGTCCGCCCTGGCCGACGCCCGCCTGTACCTGTGCACGGATTCCCGCGCTCGGCAGGGCGATCTGGAGCAGTTCCTCGACGCAGTGCTCGGCGCCGGCGTCGACATCGTCCAACTGCGCGAGAAGGGCTTGGAGGCCGCGGACGAGATCCGGCTGCTGGAGGTGTTCGCCGACGCCGCGCGCCGCCACGGCCGGCTCTTCGCGGTGAACGACCGGGCCGACGTCGCCCTGGCCGCCGTGGCGCGCCGTCCTGCATCTCGGGCAGGACGACCTGCCGGTCCCGATCGCGCGGCGCATCGTCGGCGACGCACCGGTCATCGGACGCTCGACCCACGACGCCGCGCAGTTCGATGCCGCCAACGTCGAGGCCGGCGTCGACTACCTCTGCGCCGGGCCGACCTGGGCGACGCCGACCAAGCCCGGCCGCCCGGCCGCCGGCTCTGGGCCTGATCGACCACGCGGCGCGGGTGGCCGCCCGGCCGTGGTTCGCCATCGGCGGCATCGAGTCGCTCGATCGCCTGGACGAGGTGATCGCGCACGGCGCGCGGCGGGTGGTTGTCGTCCGGGCGATCACCGAGGCCGACGATCCCGCGGCCGCGACCCGGGCGTTCGCCGAGCGACTGCGGGCGATGGTCTAGGTCTAGGGCGCCGCGCCGTCGAGGAAGCCGGCGATCGCCGCGCCGAGGTCCGGCGCGGCCACGGCGCTCATGTGGTTGCCGGGTATCGCGGCGTAGCGCCCGTGCGGCAGGGCCGCGGCCAGTGCGTCGCCGTCGTCGTGGTCGTAGTCCTCGTCGCCCACCAGCACGAGGGTCGGCGTCGCGATCCTGCGTGAGCGCCTCGGGCGGGGTGTCGACGAACGTGTCGAGCACACGCAGCAACGCCACGGGGTCGCCGCCGACCGTCTTGAGGAACGCCTCGGCGCGCCATTCCGCTGAGCCTCGCTCGAACGTTCCGGGGTTGGTGAGGACGCGACGGTAGTGCGCCGAGCGCCCGTAGCTATGGACGATGTCGCTCAGTCCCGCGCCGGCCACAATCGCCCGGCGTGGCAAGGCCCCACGCGCCAGCATGCGCATCGTGGTGCGCCCGCCCAGCGAGTAGCCGCCGAGGTCGTAGTCGGTGAGTCCGAGGTGCTCGACGAGCGCGAACGCGTCATCGGCCAGCACGTCGGGCGGGTACGCGGCGGGGTCGTGCGGCTTCGCGCTGTCGCCGTGCCCGCGCAGGTCCGGCATGATCACGCGGTGCCCGCGGGCGGCAATCCGAGACGCGTGGCCGTAGTTCACCCAGTTGACGGTTGCGGTCGAGAAGTAGCCGTGGATCAGCACGATCGGCCGCCCACGACCGATCTCGCGGAAGGCGAGGTCCGCGCCGTCTCGCCCGCGGAATCGCTGTACAGGAAGGTCGTTCACGGCCTACCAGTCCCGCACCCGCCAGAAATGGCCCACCGGACCGAGCCCCTTGCCCAACGGGAACGAGCCCTCGACCGCTCCGCTGATGAAGCGCTTGCCGAATCGGACGGCGTCCTCGACGGCGAGCCCCTGGGCCAGCGCCGAGCAGATCGCCGCCGCGAGCGTGTCGCCCGAGCCGTGCGTGTGCACTGTGTCGAAGCGGCGCGCGCTCAACTCGACGAAGTGCTCGCCGTCGAAGAGCAGGTCGGACGCGTCGCCGGCCGGAAGGTGGCCTCCCTTGACGAGCACCCACTTCGGACCCATCGCGTGGATCGCCCGTGCCGCGTCACGCATGGCGGCGCGGTCGCGCGCCTCGAACCCGGTCAGCAGCTTGACCTCGCCCAGGTTCGGCGTGACCACGGTCGCCAGCGGGATGACGAGATTGCGCAACGCCTGCAACGCATCCGGCCGCAGCAGTGCATCGCCGTGCTGGGACGCGGCGACCGGATCGACCACCAGCGGGAAGACGTTCAGCCGCTGCACCGTCTCGGCGACCGCCTCGATGATCGCCGCCGAAGCAAGCATGCCGGTCTTGGCCGCGCCGACGCCGATGTCGGTGGCGACCGATTCGATCTGTTCGGCGACCGCACGTGGCGGCAGCTCGTAGAACCCCGTCACGCCAAGGGAGTTCTGCACCGTGACGGCCGTGATCGCCGACATGCCGTGCACCCGGCAGGCGAGGAACGTCTTCAGGTCGGCCTGGATGCCCGCGCCCCCGCCGGAGTCCGAGCCGGCGATCGTCAGGGCGGTGGGCGGCGAGGTGGTCATGGCGGACAAGGTATCCGGATGCCATGATCGCCCGCGTGACACGTAGCCCCGACAGCTGGACCGCCCAGCTCTGGTCGGAGACGGCCGACATCTACGCCGCGATCCTCGAACATCCGTTTCTGGTCGGCCTGACGTCCGGCGACCTCGACCCGGCGGCCTTCGCCCACTACGTCACCCAGGACGCGCACTACCTGCGCGACTACGCCCGGGCGCTTGCCATCGTGGGCGCCAAGGCGCCGACGCACGCCGACACCGGGATGTTCGCGAGTCACGCAGCGGGCACGGTCGAGGTCGAGCTGGCCCTGCACGCAACGCTGCTCGGCGAACTAGGCCTCGACGCCGCCACGGTCGATGCCACGCCGATGACGCCCACGACCCAGGCGTACACGAGCTACCTGCTCGCGGTCGCCTATGGCGGCAGCTTCGCCGAGGGGCTTGCCGCGGTGTTGCCGTGCTACTGGATCTACGCCGAGGTTGGTGCGGCCCTCGTCGCCAGCGGTTCGCCCGACGCGCGCTACCAGCGCTGGATCGACACGTACGCGGGCGAGGAGTTCGCGGCCGTCGTGGCGGAGGTTCTGGCCGTGGCCGACCGAACCGGCCCGTCCCTCTCCGCCGACGAGAAGGCCCGTGCGCACAGGCATTTCGTCACGACCGCCCGCTATGAATGGATGTTCTGGGATGCCGCCTGGCGGCGCGAGCGCTGGCCGGTCTGAGTTGCTGCTGCATGATGTGCCGATGCCCGGACTGCGGCACATCACGCTCAGCGCCAGTGCCTTCGATCGCAGCCTGGCCTTCTACGACGCGGCCCTGTCGGCGCTCGGGCTGGATCGGGCCCAGGAGTTCGGCGACGAGGAAGAGGATGACGCGGCGTTGGAGGCGGCCGGGTACGGCGCGGGTGACGGCGCACCGGTGCTGTGGCTCGTCGCCGGCCCGGCGCCAACGCGCGGCGCGCACGTCGCGCTGGTCGCCCGATCGCGCGACGAGGTCGAGGCGTTCTTCGCCGCCGCCGTCGACGCCGGGGGGACGCCGCAGCAGGCGCCGCGCCGCTGGGAGATCTACCGCCCCGGCTACTACGGCGCCGTCGTGGCCGACCCCGACGGCAACCTCGTCGAGGCCGCCCTCGACGAGTAAGGCGATCTGATCGCGCTGATCGCGCCGGAGGGATCGATGTGGTCGACCTTCGTTGGCGCGGTTGCGGCCCGTAGGGCGCGGCAATTGGTCGCCCAGGCTTGCCTGTTCGGATCGCGCCGTTCGTTAGGCGTCGACGTCGGTGAAGTGCTCGACCAGCGGGGGATTCGCGAAGAACGGGCCGATCGCGGCGCGCCAGGCCGTGAACCGGTCGGTAGCCCGGAAGTTCTGCTCGTGCGCCTCGACGGCGTCCCATTCGACGAGGAGTACGAAGCGCGACGGCGACTCGATGCCGCGCGTCATCCGGACGGATCGGCAGCCAGGCGTTGATACGAGCACCTCGCGGGCGCCCAGGTACGCGGCTGCGAAATCCGCTTCGCGGCCGGGTTGCACGTCGATGTTCGCGACCTCGAGGACCATGCCCGGCAGCCTGCCAGACGACGCGCGGCACGCCGTACGGCGGTTCGAGTTGATTTCCCACTGGTCACAGCTGGCACACTCGTCACATGCGGACGTCGCACGTGCTCGCCACCGGTGCCGTGCTGGTGGCCATCGGTGGCTGCGCCGCGGTCGTGGTCGGCTTCGCGGCGGCCCAGCCCGCCGCGCACGACGCCAGTGGAACGCAGGCGCCGACATCTGTGCCGAGCACGCACGCGGCCGATCCCGTTGCCCTGCTTCCAGTCGCGACGCCCACCCCTTCGCCGACGCATACGACGCACCCGTCCAGGACGACGCCGCGCCCGGCCACTTCGTCGCGCCACGCGCAGGCCACCCACGCCGCAGCGCCACGGCCGACCACTCACGTGGCGTCCAAGCCGGCCACCCACCCGGCGCCGAAGCCGAGCAGCAAGCCGGCGCCGCGACGCGGCCAAGCCTTGCCGTTGGGCTACAGCACGGGCAGCGCCACCCGGGTCATCACGGTCGTGGCGCCGTCCACCGGCAGCACGACCGCCCTGCTGCAGGCCTGGTACAAGGCGCCCGGCGGAGGTTGGCTGCGATACGGCTCGACCGTCACGGCCCATGTCGGCTCGCAGGGACTGACCACCCATCCGAGCGAGAGCAAATCAGCCACGCCGATCGGCAGTTTCACGCTGACCCAGGCGTTCGGCGCCCTCGCCGATCCCGGGACGGCTCTGCCCTATTTCCAGACCACTGCCGCGGATTGGTGGATCAGCCAGTCCGGGCCGCTCTACAACACCCACCAGCGTTGCTCGAGTGGATGCGCGTTCACGCGAGGCTCGCCCAACGAGCATCTGCGCTACGAGACCCCGTTCTACAACTACGCGGTCGTGATCGACTACAACCGCTTCCCCAGTCCGGTGGCGAACGCAGGCAGTGCGTTCTTCCTGCATGTCACCAATGGCACGGCGACGGCCGGTTGTGTCTCGATATCCCAATCGAAGCTGGTCTCGCTCATGCGCTGGATGGGTCCGAGCACCCATCCCCGCATCCTCATCGGGGTGTCGTGAGAGGCTGGGCGGGTGCCCGCTACGGTCAACTTGTTACGTCTTTCCGCCATCGGGGCCCTGGCAGCGCTAGTCATCGCCGGTTGTACGTCGTCCCACCCGACCGGTCACGAGGTGCCGCTCACCTCGCCGTCGGTGACCTCGTCGCAGCCGTCCACGTCGGTGCCGCCGACGCATACGAGGGCGGCGCACAAACCCGCGGCGCGGACCACCCATCCGCCGCGTCGGTCTACGGCACGGCACACCTCGGCACCACCGCGCCCCAGGACCAGCCCCAAGACGAGTCCGCTCCGGCAGGCACGGCGCTGCCGCTGAACGACGACACCGGCTCGGCGCGCCAGGTCATCACGGTCGTCGCACCGTCGACCGGCAGCACGACCGCCAGCTTGCAGGCCTGGACCAAGGGGTCCTCGGGCTGGCGGCCCTACACCGGAGTGATCAACGCCCACGTGGGCTCGCAGGGCCTGACCGCACAGCCGAGTGAGAGCAAATCAGCAACGCCGATAGGCAGTTTCGGGCTCACGCAGGCGTTCGGCAGCGCGTCGAATCCGGGCACCCGGCTGCCGTACTTCCAGACGTCGGCCAGCGACTGGTGGGTCAGCGACGCGTCCTCGCGCTACTACAACACCCACTACCAGTGCTCGGGCAACTGCCCGTTCGACACCGGAGCCGGCGAGAACCTCCACTCAGCGGGCTTCGTCTACACCTACGCGGTCGTCATCGACTACAACCGCTTCCCGGTCACGCGCGGCGCGGGAAGCGCATTCTTTCTGCACGTCACCGACGGCGGTTCGACGGCCGGGTGTGTGTCCATCCCGGAGGCGACGTTGGTCTCGATCATGAAGTGGCTGGATCCGGCCGCGCACCCGCGCATTCTGATCGGTGTCGGCTGAGCGCATAACGGGCCGCCCCGAGTAGCGGCGCGTGCTCGGGATCGTGTGCCACGACAACCGCCATCGGGCGGCGTAGTTCAGCGATGAACGCCGGGCCGAACAGGTCCCAGGACGCCGACATCGAGCCGCCGATCACCACGACCTCCGCGCTGAAGCGGCGCATCCACGGGGCGATCGCGATGCCCAGCGCGCGCATCGCGACGTCGATCACCTCACGGGCGACGCGGTCCCCGCCGCGCGCCCGCTCCGCGATCTCGTGGACATCGGCCGCCGCGTCTCCGGTCGCCGAGCGGTAGCTGGCCCGGATCGCCCGCCGGGAGACGACGTCCTCGAGCGGCTGTCCCTCGATGCGCAGGTGATGCGCGCGCCCGTCCGGCGGAACGTCGTAACCGCTGTTGACGATCTCGCCGTCGGCGAGGAACGAGGACCCGATGCCGGTGCCCAGCGTGATGGCCGCGCAGCGCGAGTATCCGGTCGCGGCACCGTGCAGCCACTCGCCGAGAAGGAACGCCTCGGCGTCGTTGAGGAAGCTCACCGACACCGGGCGCGGGTGGATCCCGTTGCACAGGGCGGCGCGGACGTCGACTCCGCGCAGGCTGTCGAACTTGCCGACGTCCTCGAACAGGGCGATACCGCGGGCATAGTCGAACGGGCCGGGCATCGCGATGCCCCACCGGGCGTCGGCGCGTGGTGGAAGGGCCGCCGCGGCCGCCAGGAATTCGCCGAGCAGCGCGCTCGCCGACGACTGACCGTCCAGGCCGCGGCGGCTCAACGTATTCGGCACGATCTGCCAGGTTGCCGCGTCGATCAACGCGGCGCTGACGTGGGTGCCGCCCACCTCCAGGGCGGGCACCTGCTGTGCGCACATGCGATGTTCCTACCGCACCGGCCGGTCGGCGCGGACAGAGAGCCGGTCAGGGAACCCGCGGCGGCTCGGGATCCGGCAGCAGGAACTCCTCGAGCAGGCCGGGAAGCAGAACGCCGGCCAGGGCGACCGCGTCCGGCCCGGCGACGTCCTGGACGCGATACCCCTGGCGGCCCGGCGGCAGTCGTCGCGGTGAGCGTGGCCAGCCCCGCGCGTCGCTGGAAGTACGTGCAGCGCAGGTTCGCGCCGATGATGCCGTCGAGGGCGAGCGCGGCCCGCCGACGCACCAGCGAGCCGCTACGCGTCACCAGATAGCCCTCCGTCAGCGCATGGCCGAGGCTGCGTGCCCGGTCGGCGGCGAGCGGCACGCTCAGTGCGACCAGGACCAGCCCACCGAGCCAGCCGAAGTTGTGCAGGCCGGCGACTCGCCAGATCAAAGCGATTGCCGCAGCCATCGCGACGCCGCCCGAGATCGCGCGGGCGAAGCGCCGCCGCCGGGCCCGACGCCCGTGAGCCAGCAACGACGTGGTGAACGGGCGTGCCTGGCCGACGACGGTGGCCGCGACCCGCACCGCTTCGTCACGTGGACCCGGTGGCATCAGCATGGTGCCGCCGCGCTCGGCCCCGCGGCCCACTCGCAGGCCCGTGGCGATGACGATCGTCCGAGCGCCGCCGACCGCGCGCAGCAGCAGCGGCTCGCTGACCTCGGCGCCGCGCACGCGCCGTTCCTCGATGCTCGTGGCGCGGGAGGTGATCAGTCCCCGGCTGACGTGCAGGGTGCCGCCCGGGTGGCGGCTGAGCCGGAAGTTCCAGAACGCAAGGACGTAGCCGGCCGTCGACGCGGCGGCGATGAACACCACCGCGGCAGCGCCGAGTTCGAGCACATCGCGCCATAGCGGGGCGGCGCTGAGGTGGTCGATGGCAGTGCGCAGCGGACCGAACCGGTCCGGATCGATGTGCGCCTCGCTCTCGACCCGCCAGGCGAAGCCGGCGATGGCGGCGGCGGTCAGCGCGCCGGACAGGGTGAACGGCGCGTATCGCACCCAGGATCTCGGTAGCCGAAGGATCTCCGAGTCGCTCACCGGGGCAGCAACGGCGCCCGCCGTGGCGGGTGCGGCGCTCGCCGGTGTGCGATGCAGCAGTTCGGCCCGCAGGCGGGCGGCGTCCGCCTCGCGCAGTCCGTCGAGGGTCAGTGCGGGCCGGCCCTTGCGGTCCGACGTCCCGGTGCCGATCACCACCCGGGCCAGTCCGAGCACGCGATGCAGTGCGTGCGCGGTGACGTCGACGGTCCGGACCCGGTCCAGCGGGGCAGTGACCGTGCGGCGCCGGAACAGCCCGTGCCGCAACTGGATCTGGGTGGCCGTGATGCGAAACCGGGTCGTGAACCACCGCAGCGTCGCCATCGCCGCGATCACGCCCGTCGCGATCAGGCTCCACCGCGAGCCGTGCCCGCTGCCCTGGCCCGCCAGCAGCAGGCCGATCAAGGCCGGCAGAGCGCGGGCGAGTTCGACGACGGGATGGATGATCAGCATGCGCGGATCGAGCCGGCGCCACTCGTCGGCGGGCGCCACGGTTGCCGGCTCGGCAGCTACCGGGGCCGTCACGTGGCATCGCCCGCCGACAGGTGCGCCAGGGCGGTCAACTCGTCGACGACCCGCTCGGCCGTGGCCCGGTCCAGGCCGTGGATCTTCAACGGGCCGGCCGCGGAGGCCGTCGTCACCGTGACGTTGGCCAGGCGGAAGACCTGCTCGAGCGGCCCGCGATGGATGTCGACGGTCTGGATGCGCGACACCGGGGCGATCCGCCGCTCCTGGTTGATCCAGCCGGCCTGCGTGTACACCGCCCGAGTCGTGGTCTCCCATCGATGCACGCGATAGCGCCACTGCGGCATGATCACGATGTGCGCGAGCGCCACTGCGCCCGTCACGGCGAGGACGAGGTAGCGCCACAGTTCGATGCCGTGCTCGCCCACCAGCAGGATCAGCACCTCGAGCCCGAGGACGACGAGCCAGCCGATGGCCGCGCGCGCCGCCCAGAACGTGATCGCCCGCCTGCTCACGTGGTGTTCCGGCTGCCGCAATCGAGGTGTCACTGCGAGCGCCGGTGTCTGCATGGCCTCAACGGTGCCACCTGGGGGCGGCGCGCGCCCACTGCCATGCGTCGGCAGAGTTGCATGACAGCTGTCATGGGCTCACCCGATCAGCCCCGGTCAGCCTGATCAGCCGCTGCCGCCGAGAAGCCGGATCGGCGTCCCGTTCAGGAAGGCGTCGATGTCCTCGACGGCCTCGGCAAAGTACGTGGCGTAGTTGCTCCGGGCGACATAACCGAGGTGTGGCGTGGCGAGCACGTTCGGCAACGTGCGGAACGGGTGCCCGCTCGGCAGGGGCTCGATGTCGAAAACGTCCAGTCCGGCGCCGGCAATCCGCCGATCCTGCAGTGCCTCGATCAGCGCGTCCTGATCGACGATCGCCGCCCGCGCGGTGTTGATCAGATACGCCGACGGCCGCATCGCCGCGAGGGCGGCGCGGTCGACGAGCCCGCGGGTGCGATCGCCCAGCACCAGATGGATCGAGACGATGTCGCTCGAGGCGAACAGGTCGTCATCGACGGTGCGCGCCGGACGCCTTGTGCCGCCGCCTGTTCCGGGGTGAGGTTCTGGCTCCAGGCCTGCACGTCCATGCCGAATGCCAGGCCGACGCGCGCGACGTCGCGGCCGATCTTGCCCAGCCCGAGTAGCCCGAGTGTCGATCCGGCGAGATCCGTGCCGATCGTGCTCTGCCACGGGCCATCTGCCCGCAAAGCGGAGTTTTCGGTCACGAGATGGCGGGCCAGGCCGAGGATCAACGCCCAGGTGAGCTCCGCAGGCGGCCGCGACCCGCTACCGGTTCCGCAGACCGTGACCCCGTGCCGGGCCGCCGCAGCCAGATCGACGGATGCGTTGCGCCAGCCCGTCGTCACCAGCAGTCGCAGGCGGGGTAGGCGGTCGAAGAGGCTTGCCGGAAAGGGCGTTCTCTCGCGCATGATCACGACGATCTCGTCGTCCTGCAGCATGCTCGCGAGCTGGGCCTCGTCGGCGATGTGCTCGCGCAGCGTCCGGACGGCGACCCGATCGGTGATCGACGACCAATCTGTAGACGCGGTCGCCGCACCCTGGTAGTCATCCAGTACGGTGCAGCGCACCGGCATCTCGGTCATCTCGCTCCAACTCTCTTGATGTCAAGGTATCGGATCCCAGGGAGCTCTGCCGTGCCACTCTGGATCGTTTGCGGTGACCGGAGCAGGAGGTGCTTGCTTTGACCAGCGATGAGGTCTGGCAGACGATCCGGACATCGGATGGCCGCGCCCTGGAAGTGGTCTCGCAGGGCCCCTCGGACTCGCTGCCGTTGGTCTTTCACGGCGGCACGCCGATCGCGGCAGTGCTCTATCCGCCCATCGTCGACGCAGCGGTCGATGCCGGCCTGCATTTCATCACCTACTCGCGGCCGGGCTATGCCACGTCCGATCCGATGCCCGGCCGGTCGGTTGCCGATGCCGCCGCCGACGTGGCGGCCGTGCTCGACGCGTTCGGGGCGCAGCGCTTCGTGACGATCGGCTGGTCCGGTGGCGGTCCGCACGCGCTGGCGTGCGCGGCGTTGCTGCCCGATCGGTGCGCCGCGGCGGCGACCATCGCTGCCGTTGCGCCGTACCCCGCGGCCGGAATCGACTGGCTGGCCGGGATGGGCGAGGAGAACATCGAGGAGTTCGGCGCCGCACTGCAGGGCGATAGCGCGCTGAGCGCGTACCTGAAGGAGGAGGCGGTCGGCCTGTCGCAGGTGACCGCGAGCGACCTCGACGACGCGCTCGGCGACCTCGTGTCCGACGTCGACCGCGCGTCGTTGACCGGCCGGTTCGCCGAATGGGCGGCCGCGTCGTTCCGCAAGGCCGTCAGCACCGGCATCGCCGGATGGCGCGACGACGACCTGGCCTTCGTCAAGCCATGGGGCTTCGACGTCACACAGATCGAGCGCCCGGTGGCGTTGTGGCAGGGCGCCCAGGACCGGATGGTGCCGTTCTCGCACGGCCAATGGCTGGCCTCGCACATGCCGACCGCCAAGGCACGCCTGCTCGAGGGCGAGGGGCATCTGTCGGTCGGGGTGGGCGCGTTCGGGCTGATCGTCGAGGACGTCGTCCGGCTGGCCAAGTAGCTCGCTACCAGCCGCGGGCCCGCCATTCGGCCAGATGCGGGCGCTCGGCACCGAGCGTCGAGTCGTTGCCGTGGCCCGGGTAGAACCACGTGTCGTCAGGCAGTGCGCCGAACAGTCGCTCCTCGACGTCGTCGATGAGCGAGGTGAAGTCCTGCGGGCTGTTCGTCTTGCCGACGCCGCCAGGGAACAGCGAGTCGCCGGTGAACAGGTGCGGCGTGCCCGACGGATCGCGGTAGAGCACGGCGACCGAGCCCGGCGTGTGTCCACGCAGGGCGATGATCTCCATCGACAGCTCACCGACCTCGATCGTGTCGCCGTGTGAGAGCCGCTCGTCGACCGCGACGGGCAGTTCGTCGGCGTCCGGGTCACCGGCGTATACGGCGGCACCGGCATCGGCAACCGTCGCGGCGAGTGCCTGCCAGTGATCGGCGTGGCGGTGCGTGGTGAGGATCGCCGAGACGGGCGGGCCCTCGAAGCGCACGAGATCGTGCAGTCGCGGCGCCTCGTTGGCCGCGTCGATGAGCAGCCCTTCACCGCTGGCCGTACAGCGCAGCAGGTAGGCGTTGTTGTCCATCGGGCCGACGGCCACCTTCACGATGGTCAGCCCGGGAAGGCGCCGGACATCCTCGGGACCGCCGACCTTGACCGCACCGGTGTAGTCGCTCATGGGCAAAACCTAGCGCGTGGCCGGCGCCGCGCGCGGGCAGGCGCCGGCGTCAGGACGAGATCGCCGGGAACTCCTCGGTCGGCGGGCCGGTCAGCACCTCGACCTTCGCATCCGGCAGGAAGCTCAACACGTTGTCGACGTAGGACTGCACGGCCGCCGCCCGCCCCACGTCGTGCCCCTGGGCCTCGGACAGGAACCACCGGTGCTCGCTGATCTCGAAGAACAGCTCGGCGTCGGGCAACTTGGCTCGCATTGCCGCGGGGACGAGCGCGAGCGTCCCGTAGAACTTCTCGTCGAGCCAGCGGCGGGCGGCGAGGTCCTCGGGAACGTCGCCCGCTTCGAGGCCGGCGCCCTCGATCCATTTCGCCCGGAATCGGGCGAGATCGGCCAGCAGCGCGCGCGCCTGGTTCTCCTGGACCCGCAGGCCCGTCAGCTCGAACAGGCGCCGCTGGTGGTGACCCGGCTCGACGACGTGCGTGCCGAACCGCAGCTTGCGGCCGCCCTCCTCGGTGCTGATCGCCAGCTCGGACACGTCGAAACCCAGGGCGTTGAGCCGCTTGATGCGCTGGTTGATCCGGTAGCTCTCGTCGCGCGCGACCACCTCGTCGCTGACGAGCTCTGCCCACAGCTGCTCGTAGCGCGGCTCGAGCGCGATCGCCGTCTCGACCGGGTCGATGTCCTCGGCGTACCCCGCTGCCTGCAGGTCGAACAGCTCGCCGGCGATGTTCTCGGTGGCGATCGTCAGATCGTGCGAGCGCTGGCCGGATGAGAGTTGCTTGTGTATCTCGCCGGTCTCGGCATCGACCAGGTAGGCGGCGAGTGCGCCCGCGTCGCGGCGGAACAACGTGTTCGACAGCGAGCAGTCGCCCCAGTAGAAGCCCGCGAGGTGGATGCGGACGAACAGCTCGGCCAGCGAGTCGAGCAGCCGCCGGCGCAGATCCGGCAGGCCGCGTCCGGTGAACAGTGACCGGTAGGGCAGGGAGAACGGCAGGTGGCGGGTGATGAGCAGCGCGGGAAGGGGCTCGCCGTCGGCGCCGGAGCGGTCGACCACCGTGCCGAACGCGTCGACCACCGGCACCGACCGCTCGCTGAGCTCGTGCAGCAGGCGATGCTCGCGCAGGACGTAGCGCTCGTTGGCCTCCTTGACGGCGAAGATCTGGTTGTGCACGCGAACGAATCGGACGACGTGCCGGGAGATGCCCCGGGGAACCTGAACCAGCCGGCGGTCGGTCCACTCCGCCAGCGGGGTCTCGAACGGCAGGTCAAGCAGCTCAGTGGCCGCGCCCAGCGTCGTGAGCGTGTAGTTGCCCATCTCGAGGCCAAGCCTACGAGGCCGCACTACCGTGTTTAGGCATGGCCGACGAAATCACAACCGAGTGGGTACGGCTCGGCGACGGACCGGATGCGTACGTCGCTGCGCCACGCGGACACCTGCCGCTTGGCGCCGTCGTGGCAGGTGCGGAGATGTTCGGGCTGACCGACCACGCTCGCGGTGTCTGTGACCGGCTCGCGCGCGCCGGCTATGCCGTCGTCGCACCGGACTTCTACTGGCGTGACACCCGGCTGGCCAAACTCGGCTACGACGACGCCGGTCGGGCCGAAGGCCGTCGGCTGATGAACGGCCTGGACCGCGAGGAGGTGCTCGCCGATGTCGGCGCTGCTCTCGACGCCGCGACGCTCAACGCGGACACCGGCGGCACCGCGATGGTCGGGCTCAGCTTGGTCGGGCATATCGCGATGCTTGCCGCGACGCGCATTCCGCTGAACCTCGCCGTGAACTTCTACGGCGGGTGGACCCTTTCCGGCGGCATACCGCTCGCGGACCCGCCGCCTCTGGCGCACAGTGCAGCGATCGCGGCCAACGGCACGTACGTGCTCGGCTTCGTCGGCAGCGAGGACTTCCTTATTTCGAAGGACGAATGGCGCGAGATCGACGAGCGGCTCACCGCCGATGGTGTTGCGCACGAGCTGGTCAGCTATCCCGGCGTAGCGCACGGCTTCTGTAACGACGAGCGCCCGGAGACGTTCGACGCGCACGCCACTGCCGACGCGTGGCAACGCGTCACGCTCGCTCTCCAGGAACACGTCGCCGGCGTCGGGTAGTAGCCGCCTCACTGGTCGAGCTTGAGCAGCGCGTTCTCGACCACCTCGGCCAACGCCGGGTGAATCCAGTACTGGTCGCGGGCGATCTGCCGGGCGTCCTGGCCGAGCGTCATCGTCTGGATCAACGGCTGGATCAGCGTCGACGCGTGTGGACCCATGATGTGGGCCCCGATCAGGCGGCCGGTCGCGGGCTCGGCCAGCACCTTGCACACGCTGGTCGTGTCTTCGGTCGCCCAGCCGTACGCCGTCTCGCCGAACGGCTGCACGGCGGACACGAACTCGATGCCCTGCTCGCGCGCCTGCTCCTCGGTGCGGCCAACGCTGGCGATCTGCGGATGCGTGAACACCGCGGCGGGAACGAAACGGTGGTCGGTCGTGACGAGGTTGTCGGGGTGCGCGAGATTGTGCGCGACCACGCGCGCCTCGTGGTTGGAGACGTGTTTGAGCTGATACGGCGAGCAGACGTCCCCGAGCGCCCAGACACCGTCGGCGGTTGTGCGCTGGAACTCGTCGACCACGATCCGACCGTCTTCGTGTGCCCGCGCTCCGATGGCATCCAGACCGAGACGATCGGAGTTCGGCGTTCTGCCCGTCGCGACCAGGAACAGGTCTGCCTCGACGGTTGAATCGTCGGTCAGGGTGAGCCGTACGCCGTTCTCGTCACCGTCCACAGTGGACAAATGCGCATCGAGGCGAACGTCCCATTGTTGTTGGGCGATCTCGGTGAAACGGTTGGCGATCTCCAGATCGAGGTGCCGCAGCAGTGCGTCGCTGCGGGCGATCACTGTGACCTGGGTGCCGAACGCGGAGAAGACGTGCGCGAACTCGGCCGCAATGAATCCTCCGCCCAGAATGGCCAGCCGATCCGGCAGTTCGTCGATCCGCATGATCGTGTTCGACGTGTGGAACGGCACGCCGGCGACCTCGGGCGGGATGACCGGCCGCGAGCCCGCCGCAATGACGATCCGGTCGGCCGTGATCTGCTCACCGGTCGACAGCCGCAGTGTTCCCGGCCCGGCAAACTCCGCATGCGCCTCGAACAGCGCGGTGTTGGGGCCGTGCGCGCGGTACTGCCTCCCGTCGACGGAGATCGGATCGATACGCCCGTAGATCCGGTCACGGATGTCTCGCCAGCGCACACCGTCGAGCGTTGCGTCGACGCCGAACCGGCCGGCGCTGCGTACCGTGTCGGCCACCTCCGCGGCGTGGACGTACATCTTCGTCGGGACGCAGCCGACGTTGATGCACGTGCCGCCGAAGGTGCCCTCCTCGATGATCGCGATGCGCCAATCCGCCAGCTCTGGCGTGACGAGCGAGTTGCCCGAGCCACTGCCGATGATCGCCAGGTCGAAGTGATCCACGCGCCCGACGCTATCGCCCGCCCTTATCACCCGATGGTGAGCCATAGCGATGGGCGCGTACTGGTGAGTCGCGAGTCGATCGAGCCTTCCGGCCCGATCGATTCGCTTTACCAGGTGCCGACCGCCTCTGCCATGAGGTCGCCGAACAGGTGCTCGTACTCCGCACTGGCCAGCCCTCGCGAGCTGAACCACTGGCACACGTTGACGCAGTCGCGGTGCAGGTACTCCTGGCCCTGCGGGTTCGCCACCAGGTCGACGACCTGGGGCAGATCGATCAGGATCAGGCGTCCCTTGTGGACAAGCAGGTTGTACGCCGACAGGTCGCCGTGGGCGTACCCGGCGCGGGCCAGGATGCGCATAGCCTCCCGGCACTGCTCGAACAGGTCGGCGAGCTTCGGCAGACGACGGCCGGCACGCGGCCAGGCGCGGAGCCGCCGTGCCGTCCGGATCGCCGATGAACTCCAGCATGACCTCGAAGCCGGACAGTCTGCACCGGATACGGCACCGGAGCGCCTGCCTGCCACAGCGCGCCGAGCGCCGCGAACTCGGCCGTGGCCCACTGCCCGGCCAGCAACTCGCGGCCGAACTCGGTGCGCCGCGCCATGGCCCGGGACTCGCGGCTGCGCCGCACCCGTCGGCCCTCCTGGTAGGCGGCGTCGCGGTGGAACATGCGCCGCTCGGAAGGCCGATAGCGCTTCGCGGCAAGCAGCGTCTCGCGCCCGCCCGGTACCGCCCGGTGGACGAGATGGACGTCGGCTTCCTTGCCGGTCTTGAGGACGCCGAGCTCGGTGTCGATGGCTCGGAACTCGGTGACAACCCAGTCAGGGATCGGTTCGGGGCCGTGCGTGGCGCCGTCCCAACTGGAGTAGTTCGGAAAGTCTTGATCGTCGTGCTCTAGCACGGTAAGTCTCCTTGGCGTACGCGGATCGCGCCGCCTCAGGGCAACCTTTGGAGGCGTCAGCGCGATGAAGGGATGAGGGCGGTAGGCACCACCCGGACAGTCATTGCCACGGGGCCACCTCCCTCTCTCGCGTACGGACAACCGCGGCCAGCATGGGTGAGGTCAGGCGGCGGCGCAACCGAGTTTCATCCCGATACGGTTCCGCTGTGCTGATCCGACTCTCCACGTTGTTCCTGCGCACCCTGCGCGACGATCCGGCCGATGCCGATGTGCCCAGCCACCGATTGCTCGTCCGGGCGGGATTCATCCGCCGGGTCGGCCCGGGCATCTACACCTGGCTGCCACTGGGACTGGCCGTGTTGCGCCGGGTTGAGGCAGTCGTCCGCGAGGAGATGATCGCTATCGGCGGCCAGGAGGTGAGCTTCCCGGCGCTGATCCCGCGCGAGGTGTTCGAGGCGAGCGGCCGATGGGCCGACTACGGCGACGCGTTGTTCCGCCTCGCCGACCGCAAGGGCGCCGACTACCTGCTTGCGCCGACCCATGAGGAGCTGTTCACCCTGCTGGTGAAGGGGGAGTACTCGTCCTACCGGGACTTCCCGCTGATCCTGTTCCAGGTTCAGACGAAGTATCGCGACGAGCAGCGGCCGCGGGCGGGCATCCTGCGCGGTCGGGAGTTCGTGATGAAGGACTCGTACTCCTTCGATGTCGATGACGCGGGACTGGCCCGGTCCTACAAGGCACATCGCGACGCGTACGAGCGGATCTTCACCCGGCTCGGCTTCGAGTATCGGATCGTCTCGGCCGTCTCGGGCGCCATGGGCGGGTCGGCGTCGGAGGAGTTCCTCGCGCCTGCCGACGCGGGCGAGGACACCTTCGTCCACTGCACCGGCTGTGACTACGCGGCGAACACCGAGGCCGTCGAGATCGCCGGGCCGCCACGAGGCACAGCCCCGGACGGCGGGGAGGCCCATCCGGCCAGCCAGGTGCTCGACACCCCGGACACGCCGACGATCGAGACCCTCGTCGACCGGCTGAACTCGATGGAACTGGGCCGGAAGTTCACCGGCGCCGACACGTTGAAGAACGTGGTGCTCAAGACCCGCCGGCCCGGCTCGGCCGCCTGGGACCTGCTCGTCGTAGGCGTGCCGGGCGACCGCGAAGTCGACCTGAAACGGATCGCCGGCCAACTCGAGCCGATCGAGGTCGCGCAGGCCGACGCCGCCGACCTGGCCGGCGAGCCGCGACTGGTGAAGGGCTACATCGGCCCGCAGATCCTCGCGGACGCCGGCGTGCGTTACGTCGTCGATCCGCTCGTCACCGACGGCAGCGCCTGGGTGACCGGCGCCAACGAGCCTGACCGGCACGCCGCGTTCGTCGTGCGCGGGCGCGACTTCGTACCTGACGGTGAGATCGGGGCCGTCGAGATTCGCGACGGAGACCGCTGCGCTCGCTGCGGACACGAACTGTCGATCGGGCGGGGCATCGAGTTGGGCCACGTGTTCCAACTCGGCCGCAAGTACGCCACCGCGTTCGGGCTGCAGGCGCTCGGCGCCGACGGACGCCCGGCGACGATCACCATGGGTTCCTACGGCATCGGCATCACCCGGATCGTAGCCGCTCTCGCCGAACAGACCCATGACGACAAGGGGTTGTGCTGGCCCCGCTCGGTCGCCCCCGCGGACGTTCACCTCGTCGCGACCGGCAAGGACGATGCCGTGTTCGAGGCGGCGGAGCGGTTAGCGGGTGACCTCACCGGCCACGGGGTGCGGGTGCTGTTCGACGATCGCCGTGGCGTGTCCGCCGGGGTGAAGTTCGCCGACTCGGAACTGCTCGGGGTGCCGACCATGCTGATCGTCGGGCGCGGTCTGGCCGCGGGCGTCGTCGAGATTCGCGACCGGCGCACCGGCGATCGCCGCGAGGTCGCCGTCGACGACGCTGTGGCCGAACTGCGCGCCGAGATCGGGCGACGGTGACGCGCCGACCGCAGGGCCGCCGAGTTCGCTAACCTGTCGCGCGTGCCAGGACGTCCGTTGCGCGAGATTGTCGAGAGCGGCTGGGCCGACGCGCTCGAACCGGTCGCCGACCAGGTTGCCGCGATGGGCGACTTCCTGCGGGCCGAGGTTGCCGCCGGGCGCAGCTACCTGCCGTCCGGGGCGAATGTGCTGCGGGCGTTCACCCAACCGTTCGACGACGTGCGCGTACTGATCGTCGGCCAGGATCCGTATCCGACGCCCGGCCACCCGGTCGGCTTGTCGTTCTCGGTGGCGCCCGACGTGCGGCCGCTGCCCCGCAGCCTGCAGAACATCTTCCGCGAACTGGCCGCCGACCTCGGTCACGCGACTCCGGCCACGGGCGACCTGTCGCCGTGGGCGCAGCACGGGGTGCTGCTGCTCAACCGAGTGCTGACCGTGGCGCCGGGCCGGCCCGCCTCTCATCGCGGCAAAGGTTGGGAAGCCGTTACCGAACAGGCGATTCGAGCCCTCGTCGGCCGCGGCACGCCGCTCGTCGCCATCCTCTGGGGACGCGACGCGCAGACGCTACGGCCGATGCTCGGCGACACCGCGTGCATCGAGTCGGCCCACCCGAGCCCGATGTCGGCCGACCGCGGATTCTTCGGCTCCCGCCCGTTCAGCCGGGCGGGCGAACTGCTCGCCCGGCAGGGCGGCGAGGCGATCGACTGGAAGTTGCCCTAGTCGCTGTCGGCCAGCCGCGCCGGGAATCCTCCGGTCGCGACGGGACCCCACCGCGTGACCGTGATCCGCAGCAGGGACTTGCCCTGGGCCGACATCGCCTGGCGGTACTCGTCCCAGTCGGGGTGCTCGCCGGAGATCGCCCGGTAGTAGTCGACCAGGGGCTCGAGCGCATCCGGCAGATCCAGCACCTCGGCGGTCCCGTCGATCTGCACCCAGGCGCCGCCGAAGTCGTCGGACAGCACGAGCACGCTGCACCGGGGATCACGGCGCAGGTTGCGGGCCTTCGCCCGTTCCGGGTAGGTCGAGACGACGATGCGGCCCTCGGCGTCGACCCCGCCGGTCACCGGCGACAGCTGCGGCGAGCCGTCGGCCCGGTGGGTGACGACGATCAGGTGATGGCGCGGCCGGACGAAGTCGAGCAGCGCCTCGCGGTCGACCTGGGTGTTCGTGGCAATTGTCCGTGGCATGGAACAGATCCTTGCGCATCCGCCGTTGGTCAGTCGTGGCCCCGATACCCGGGGCGTGGCGCCCGGACCGCGCGCGTTGTCGGTCGGACTCATTAGTCTCGACGGGGACGTCGCGACGATTGGTCTCGCGCCGCCCTGCTGCCCTCCGTTCGATGCGAAAGTTGACCTGTGGCTGAGCGTCTCGTCGTCCGTGGTGCCCGCGAGCACAACCTGAAGGACGTGCATGTCGAACTGCCTCGCGATGCCCTGATCGTGTTCACCGGGCTGTCCGGATCGGGCAAGTCCAGCCTGGCGTTCGACACGATCTTCGCCGAGGGTCAGCGGCGTTACGTGGAGTCTCTTTCCGCCTACGCGCGGCAGTTCCTGGGGCAGATGGACAAGCCCGACGTCGACTTCATCGAGGGGCTCTCGCCGGCGGTGTCCATCGACCAGAAGTCGACGAGCCGCAACCCGCGTTCGACGGTCGGCACCATCACCGAGGTCTATGACTACCTGCGCCTGCTCTTCGCGCGCATCGGCCGGCCGCACTGCCCGATCTGCGGCGAGCCGATCGCGAAGCAGACTCCGCAGCAGGTCGTCGACCGGATCCTGGAAATGGAACCCGGTACTCGCTTCCAAGTGCTCGCCCCGGTCATCCGCGAGCGCAAAGGCGAGTACGTCGACCTGTTCGCCGACCTGCAGACGAAGGGCTACGCCCGCGTCCGCGTCGACGGCGTGGTCCACTCGCTGACCGATCCGCCGAAGCTGAAGAAGCAGGAGAAGCACACGATCGAGGCGGTCGTCGACCGGCTGACTGCCAAGGCGAGCAGCAAGCAGCGCATCACCGACTCGGTCGAGACAGCGCTCGGGCTCGCCGGTGGGCTGGTCATCCTCGACTTCGTCGACCTGCCCGAGGGCGACCCGCACCGCGAGCGCCGCTACTCCGAACGCCTCGCCTGCCCGAACGACCACCCGCTGGCCATCGACGAGCTCGAGCCGCGGTCGTTCTCGTTCAACTCTCCGTTCGGCGCCTGCCCGGACTGCACCGGCCTCGGTACCCGCAAGGAGGTCGACCCCGAGCTTGTCGTCCCGGATCCGGAGCGCTCGCTCGCCGAAGGCGCGATCGCCCCGTGGGCCACCGGGCAGACCAGCGAGTACTTCGAGCGGCTCCTGCAGGGCGTCGCCGAGGTCGAGGGATTCGATCTCGATACCCCATGGGAGAAGCTGACCGCACGGGCCCAGAAGGCCGTCCTGCACGGGCTCGCCGAGCAGGTGCACGTGCATTACCGCAACCGCTACGGACGCGACCGGTCCTACTACGCCAGCTACGAGGGCGTCGTGCCGTGGATCGAGCGGCGCTACGCCGAGACCGACAGCGACTACTCGCGCGAGAAGTACGAGGGCTTCATGCGCGAGGTTCCGTGCCCCGCCTGCCAGGGCACGCGCCTCAAGCCGGAGATTCTGGCCGTCACGATCGCGGGGCGCTCGATCGCCGAGTTGTCCGCGTTGTCGATCGGCGAGGCATCGGGCTGGCTGCGCGAACTGGACCTCAACGAACGCGAACGCTTCATCGGCGAGCGCGTGCTCAAGGAAGTGCACGCCCGCCTGGGCTTCCTGGTCGACGTCGGCCTCGACTACCTGTCGCTGGACCGGGCGTCCGCCACGCTGGCCGGGGGAGAGGCGCAGCGCATCCGGCTCGCCACCCAGATCGGTTCGGGCCTGGTCGGCGTGCTCTATGTGCTGGACGAGCCGTCCATCGGACTGCACCAGCGCGACAACCACCGCCTCATCGAGACCCTCCTGCGGTTGAAGAGCCTCGGCAACACGCTGATCGTCGTCGAGCACGACGAGGACACCATCCGGACCGCGGACTGGATCGTCGACATCGGCCCGCATGCGGGTGAGCACGGCGGCGAGATCGTCGTGCAGGGCACGGTCGAGGACCTGCTGGCATCGAAGGAGTCGATCACCGGGGCTTATCTCACCGGCCGCCGGTCGATTCCGATCCCGATGATCAGGCGACCACGGCAGAAGGGGCGCGAACTCGTCGTTGAGGGCGCGCGCGAGCACAACCTGCGCAACATCGACGTCGCGTTCCCCCTCGGCTGCTTCGTCGCGATCACCGGGGTCAGCGGCTCGGGCAAGTCGACGCTGGTCAACGACATCCTCTACACGTCGCTGGCAAACAAGATCAACGGCGCGCGGATGCCTCCAGGCCGGCACAAGCGCGTGCGCAACGTCGAGTTGCTCGACAAGGTCGTGGGCGTCGACCAGTCGCCGATCGGGCGCACCCCGCGGTCCAACCCGGCCACCTACACCGGGGTCTTCGACCACATCCGCAAGCTGTTCAGCGAGACCACCGAGGCGAAGATCCGCGGTTACCAGCAAGGCCGTTTCTCCTTCAACGTCAAGGGCGGCCGCTGCGAGAACTGCGCGGGCGACGGCACGATCAAGATCGAGATGAACTTCCTGCCCGACGTCTATGTGCCGTGCGAGGTGTGCAAGGGCGCGCGCTACAACCGCGAGACGCTCGAGGTGCATTACAAGGGCAAGACGATCTCCGAGGTTCTCGAGATGCCGATCGAGGAGGCTGCCGAGTTCTTCAAACCGATCAGCAAGATCGCCCGCCACCTCGACACCCTCGTCGACGTCGGCCTCGGGTACGTGCGGCTCGGCCAACCGGCCCCGACCCTGTCAGGCGGCGAGGCGCAGCGGGTGAAACTCGCCTCCGAACTGCAGAAGCGCTCCACCGGCCGGACGATCTACGTACTCGACGAGCCGACCACCGGGCTGCACTTCGAGGACATCAACAAGCTGCTCGGCGTGCTGCACTCGCTGGTCGAGAAGGGCAACACCGTGCTGGTCATCGAACACAACCTCGACGTCATCAAGACCGCCGACTGGATCATCGACATGGGTCCGGAGGGTGGGTCCGGTGGCGGCACCGTCGTCGCCGAGGGCACGCCCGAGCAGGTCGTCGAGGTCAAGGAGTCCTACACCGGTCAGTTCCTGCGCCACGTTCTCGACGCACCACCGCCGAAGCCGGCACCGGCGCGGCGTCGACGCGCGAAGGTGGCGACGTGACAGCGGCGCGCGTCGAGATAGGCATTGACTGCGCCGATCCCGCTGTCCTGGTGCGGTTCTGGGCACTGGCGCTCGGTTATCAGCCCGATCCGCACGATTCGCGGGCCGTCAGCGACCCGACCGGCAACGGGCCCGGGGTGTGGTTTCAACAGGTCTCCGAGACCAAGGTCGTCAAGAACCGTGTGCACCTCGACGTTTGGCTCGGCGACGAGGCCGCGGTCGAGGTGCGCCGCGATGCACTGGTCGCGGCGGGCGGCACCGCCGTCAAGCGCTTCTACGACTTTTGGCTGATGAACGATCCGGAAGGCAACGAGTTCTGCCTGTGCTGGCCGGTAGCCGCTCAGTCGACGGGCAACGGCTGACGCCGCCGGGCAGGTGCGTGCGTCCGTCGAGTGTGTCGTCCGGCCGAGGCGATCTCGGCTGATACGTAGCCGAACCACGCGACGCCGGCGACCACGGCTGGCAACGCGGAGCCGAACGCCCACCCGGCCGCGCCCACGGCGACCGCGCCCTGCAGGGCGGCGGCGAGATGGCGTGACGCGGGTTCCGTTGCGTGCAGGCGGGCATGCAGCGCACGGGTCGCCTCGGGCGTCGTCGCCCGCCATCCGGCCAGCACGGCCAGCCCGCGTACCGCGCCGAACAGCATCCCGATGCCCAGCGCAGCGATCGGCGAACCGGTCAACGCGGCGAGCGTGATCGTCAGGTAGACCGCGGCCGTCATGACATAGGTCGCGAGCCCGGAACCGATCTGCACCCCGAACCCGGCCGCGTAGATCCAGCGGCGATACCGGCCCAGCCACGTCTCGTTGACCTGGCGCGGATGGGTCGGCAGGCGCACACCGGCAATATGCAGGTCGGCGGCCAGGCCGACGACGGCAAACACCGCCCCGGTTGCGAGCGCCGCAGTGGCCGACAGCCCGACAACGTGCACGAGCAACGCCAGCACCGCAGCCACAACGCCGAGCGCGGCACCGCCGGCGAGCGCGCCCAAGGCGAACCAGGCCACGGTCAGCCCGTACCGGTGCCCCCGCGCGCGCTCGGTCAGCGGAGTGATCGTCGACAGCATCGACAAGCCGCACGGCGACCAGGTGGAGCGCACCGCTGCGCCGCACGCAGTGGCGATCGCGAGAATCAGCAGTCCGGTCATGTCGCCGCCGTTCGTTCGCCCGTGCTCATCGGGGGATCCGGGTTACCCGACCGGTGGCCGGGTCGTAGATCAGGCTGCCGTGCTCGAAGTCGCTGCGGCGCTTCGAGCCGTCGCTGTGCACGTTCGTGACCGGGAAGCCCAGTGAGCCCGACGCGCCGCCGAAGGAGTTGTACGCGGTGTAGAGCGCGCCGTGCACCTCGTGCGTGCCCGCGCTGGATTGCACGCAGATGACGCCGTGCTGGAACTTCTGGAACTTGCCTCGGCGATTGCCGGTCAGGAGCAGCCCCGCGGTGGGGTAGCCGAGGTAGCCGGCCGGTCCGCGCATGTTGACGTAGGTCGTGTAGACCGAGCCGTGCACGTCGTGTGTCCCGACGCCGGGCACCGAGTAGATCGCCCCGTGCTGGAAGTGCTGGTACTGACCTCGGTGATCAGGGGTCAGCCCCTGCTTGGACGTGGGGTAGCCGAGTTGCCCGTTGGTACCGCCCTGCGCGTCGAACACCTGGCAGATGACGCCGTGTACGTCGTGCGTTCCGATGGTCGGCACCTCGTAGATGACGCCGTGCTGGAACCGCCGTCCGCGCGACCGGCCGTCGGGCAGCGTCCCCTCGGCCGACGTCGCCTTGCCGAGCACGCCACCCGGGCCACCGAGGTCGTACCAGTACCTCGTGATCACCGAGGGGCAGTTGCCGGGCAGGCACGGGGCGCTGTGCGTCAGCGTCGCGTTGTCGGTGGCGCTGGTCGACGTGCAGGCCGAACTGAACTGCCACGGCGGCGTGCAGGTGACCATCCGGCACACCACCGGCCCGTAGCAGGAGATCTCCTGGTGGCACTGGCCGTAGCGGAACTGGTTGCACGCCACCCGCCGCTGATCGCACGTGGTGCTGTTGCAGTGGCATCGCCAACTACTGCCGCAGCGCGCGTTGCAGTCGATGTAGTAGCGCGCCGAGCCGCAGCAGAACGACGACCGGTCCGCTTTCCACCAGCCCCCGACGAACGAGTCGGGCGGGCAACTGTTGGCGCCGTGATTGATGGTGCAGCAGAAGACCGACCAGCCGTCCGAGCAGGCGGCGCCCGCACCGCAGACCGTGGCGTACGCGCTGACCGGCTTGGTGAAGAACGTCCACGGATCGACGGCGACCGCGGACCCGACGAGCGCCGAGGCGGTGAGGAAGCTGCGCCGACTCGCCCGCTTGCCGAACAGGCCGCTTGCCAGCCGGGTGACGATGCGCTCGGACATCGTCTGGGTGCCGGCGCTCATCTCGGCGTCACCTCCGTCGCGGCCAGGACCGATCGCGCCTCGGCGGTCAGACCGGGCGCTTCCCGAGCGGAGCCGAGCACCGCGTAGAGGCAGAATGCGCGTCCTGCATGGGTGAAGAAGCGCTGGTAGCCCAGCTGTCCCGGGATCCGACGCTGCAGCGTGTTCGGGTTGAACTGGTGCGGCTGTGGCATCGGCATGCCGCGCGCCTGGAACAGTGCGGTGCCGACGCTCTCCGGACCGTGCTCGAACAGCACGAGCAAGACGTGGCGCGGCCCCATCAGGTCGACCGCGCCCGACCCGAAGTCGCCCCGGTCGCCGGGCAGTCCGAAGTTGGCAAGGTGCACGACCGGCCGGGCGACGCCGATTGCGGGCGCGACAGCGGCAGGTGCGGCGGCGGTAGCCACGGAAGACTGCGCTCTCGGGGCAATGTCCGCGGCGGGATTCACGTTGCCCCGAAGGCCAATGCGTCCCTCCCAGCCGCCGGGCAACCGGACGGCGATCCCGTGGGCGGCCAGCGCCGGGGACGTCATCGCGAGTCCGCCGACGGGCCGTCCGAGTTGCGCGGCCGGATACAGGCTGGGATCGCCGGGCATGATGCCCGCCGCCATCAATTCGCGATCGACACGGGCCTCGCGCTCCGCATCCGAGGACGGCTTGTGCTTGCGCAGATCGGTGTCGGACAGGTAGGCGAGATCGCCCGTGGCCTGGGCGAGCAGCCGTGCGACCTGGCCCCATGACATGCCGGTCCCCTCGCCCTTGACCTGGCCGGACGGCCCGTCGACGGCGATCACGTACGGCGAGCCGGGTACGCCGTGATCGGCCCAGGCTTCGCTGGACATGATCACTTCCGTCCCGGGCGGACGCAGTCGGTCGACCTCGGCGGGGCTCTCCTCGTGCGAGCCCTTCGTCACGATGACGAGCCGCGTGTCGCGGGGCAGCCGGACCGCGCGGGGCTGGGCGAATTCGTCCCAGAACTCCTGGCAGGTGCTGCACCCCGAGGACAGGAACGCGATGACGGTGTCCTGCTCGACGCCGACCGTGCGAATCAGCGCGGTGCCGCCGTCGGGTGTGGTGCCCACGATGTCGCGCGCCGGACGGCCACCGGCCGACGATGACGCGCCGTCGTTGAGCTCTGCCGGGTTCGGGATGCCGGGCATCGTGTTGATCCGCGACGTGTGCACCTGCGGCATCTCCAGCGGCGTGCCGCGCGAGGCCTCGCCGTGCGCACCGTCCGCGCCGCCGTCGAGGGCGTGCAGCCGTCGCAGGATCGTGGCGTGGCTGCGCAGCAGGCCGGCCACGAGCACAGCAAGCAGGGCGAGAGCCGCGGTCTCGATCACGACGAGCACAGTCATCGGGACTCCTTTACTTGAGCTCGGCCGCAACCGTGAGCAGTTCAGGCAATGCGGTGAACGTCAGGTAGCCGAGCCAGGCCAGCAGCACGACGCCGCCCACGAGGGGCACCCCGGCCCACGGCTGGGCGGCGAATACATGCGCGATATTGCCGGGTGGCCACACGATTCCGGTCGCCGCTATCACCGCAGCGACGAGATTGCCGGCGATGTGGACCGGGCGTACCGGCGAGTGCACCTGGCCGAAGCACCCGCAGTCGGTACCGGCGGCGACGGCGAGCAACCGGGCGGCGACGACGGCGAACACGAGGTACGCCGCCGTCAGCAGGCCGGCAGCCAGCCGCGAGCCCCAGGCCACGGCGAGCGCGGCGACGGCGAATTCGGCGAGTCCGGCGGCCCGGGTGAGCGCGCGGCCCGACCCCCGGCGAAGGAACGGCACCACGCGTTCGAGTGCCCGCGCGGTCGTGGCCGGTTGGGCGATCTTGGCCACCGCCGCTGCTCCCAGGAGCACCCCGACGGCGAGGTAGCAACCGGTCGCCAGCACCGCACGAATGTACGGCAGCCCGTGATTCAGGTCATATCAAGACGGGCCCTGAAATCGAGATGCGAAATCGGACACGGTTGTGTCAGACTGGCCGCCGTGAGTGATCTCAACGAATTCATCGCCGGCCTTCCGAAGGCGGAACTACACGTTCACCATGTCGGCTCGGCGTCGCCGCGGATTGTCGCCGAACTGGCCGCACGGCACGCCGGCGTGACCCCGGTGCCGGCCGACCCGGAACTGCTCGCCCAGTACTTCACGTTCACCGACTTCGCGCATTTCATCGAGGTCTACCTGTCCGTCGTCGACCTGATCCGCGACCCGCAGGACATCTGGACGCTGACCTACGAGATCGCGCGGGAACTCTCGGCGCAGACCGTCCGCTACGCCGAGCTGACGTTGACGCCGTACTCGTCGGTGGTCCGCGGCATCGCGCCCGAGGCGTACTGCGAGGCGGTCGAGGACGCCCGCCGACGGGCGATCGCCGACTTCGGCGTCGAACTGCGGTGGTGCTTCGACATCCCCGGCGAGGCCGGAATACCCGCCGCCGATCTGACCCTCGAGGTCGCGCTCAAGAACCGACCGGACGGTCTGGTCAGCTTCGGGCTCGGCGGCCCCGAACTCGGCGTACCGCGTCCGCAGTTCGCCCCGCACTTCGAGCAGGCCCGCGCCGCCGGGCTGCACAGCGTCCCGCACGCCGGCGAGTCAACCGGGCCGCAGACGATCTGGGACGCGATAAACCACCTCGGCGCGGAGCGCATCGGCCACGGCACCTCGGCCGCGCGCGATCCTGAGCTGCTGACCTACCTGGCCGAGAACGGCATCGTGCTCGAGGTCTGCCCGACGTCGAACGTGTGCACCCGAGCCGTGCCGTCACTCGATGAGCACCCGATGCCCGCGTTCGTGGCCGCAGGCGTGCCGGTGACGGTGAACTCCGACGACCCGCCGATGTTCGCCACGACGCTCAACCACGAGTACGCGGTGGCGGCCGAACTGCTCGGGCTCGACGCCTCCGGCGTGGGTGCTCTCGCCGGGGCCGCGGTGCAGGCCTCGTTCCTGGACGAGGCGGGCAAGAAGACGCTGCTCGCCGAGATCGACGACTACGTACAGAGCCGAGTACTGAGCCAACCGTTGACACCGTGACTCATTAGGCTCGGTGACGTGCCTGATCCGTCGACGTACCGCCCCGCACCAGGCACCATCCCGGTGGGGCCAGGGGTCTACCGATTCCGCGACGAACACCGCCGGGTCATCTACGTGGGCAAGGCGAAGAGCCTTCGCCAGCGGCTGAATTCCTACTTCGCCGACCTGTCGGTGCTTCATCCGCGCACCAGGCAGATGGTCATGACCGCGGCCAGCGTGGAATGGACGGTTGTCCGCACCGAGGTCGAGGCACTGCAGCTCGAATACTCGTGGATCAAGGAATTCGATCCCCGCTTCAACGTCCGGTACCGCGACGACAAGTCCTACCCGTCGCTGGCGGTGACCCTTTACGAGGAGTTCCCGCGGCTGCAGGTCATGCGTGGCGCCAAGCGCAAGGGAGTTCGCTACTTCGGGCCGTACTCACACGCGTGGGCGATCCGCGAGACGCTCGACCTGTTGCTGCGCGTCTTCCCGGCACGTACCTGCTCGGCCGGTGTGTTCAAACGCGCCGGCCAGATCGGACGTCCCTGCCTGCTCGGCTACATCGGCAAGTGCAGTGCGCCGTGCGTCGGCCGAGTGTCGGCAGAGACGCATCGGGAAATCGTCGATGATTTCTGCGACTTCATGGCGGGCAAGACCGATCAGCTGATCCGGCGCCTCGAACGCGAGATGGGGCAGGCCAGCCACGAGCTGGAGTTCGAGCGGGCCGCCCGGCTGCGCGACGATGTCGAGGCGCTGCGGCGCGCGATGGAGAAGCAGGCCGTCGTGTTCGGCGACGGCACCGATGCCGATGTCGTTGCGTTCGCCCAGGACGACCTCGAGGCGGCGGTCCAGGTGTTCCACGTCCGCGGCGGACGCGTGCGCGGTCAGCGCGGCTGGGTGATCGACAAAGTCGAGGACGTCACGACCGGCGACCTGGTCGAGCACTTCGTCAGCCAGTTCTACGGCTCGGAACAGGACGGCGACGACAGCGCCGCCATCCCGCGCGAGATCCTCGTGCCGGAGCTTCCGGAGAATGCCGGCGTCCTCGGCGACTGGCTGAGCCTGCGCCGGGGGAGCCGGGTCGCCCTCCGCGTGCCGCAACGGGGTGACAAGCGAGCCCTGCTCGAGACGGTGGGGCGCAACGCCGCGCAGGCGTTCACCCAACACAAGCTCAAGCGAGCCTCCGACCTGACGGCCCGGTCGCAGGCGCTCGCCGAACTGCAGGAGGCACTCGATCTGCCCGTTGCTCCTTTGCGGATCGAATGTTTCGACGTGAGCCACGTCCAGGGCACGAACGTCGTGGCCAGCATGGTCGTCTTCGAGGACGGACTGGCCCGCAAGAGCGAGTACCGGCGCTTCGCGATGCGCGAGAGCGGCGGCGACACGGACTGGATCGCCGAGGCGGTCCGGCGAAGGTTCGCGCGCTACCTCGACGAGCGGGTGGCAACCGGCGAAGCCGGCGTCGACGATATCGAGGCCGACCCGGACGACGAGGCCCGGCCGGGCATCGACCCGACCACCGGCCGGCCGAAGAAGTTCGTCTACCCGCCCAACCTGCTCGTCGTCGATGGTGGTGCGCCACAGGTTGCCGCCGCCCACGCTGTCCTCGAAGAACTCGGCATCGACGAGGTCGCGCTCGTCGGCCTGGCCAAGCGCCTGGAGGAGGTGTGGCTGCCCGGCGAGTCGTACCCGGTGATCCTGCCGCGCACGTCCGAGGCGCTTTACTTGCTGCAGCGGGTGCGCGACGAGGCGCATCGTTTCGCGATCACCTTCCACCGGCAGAAACGGTCCAAGGCGATGACCACGTCGGTGCTCGACGGCATTGCCGGGCTGGGCGAGACGCGCCGAAAGGCCCTGCTCGCCCACTTCGGCTCGATCAAGCGGCTGCGCCAGGCCGATGTCGGCGACGTCGAGGCCGTGCCGGGAATCGGCCACAAGACCGCCGAGGCCATCGTCGCGGCGTTGCACACTGCGACCAGCAGCGCCACCCCGGCCGTGAATGTCACGACCGGGGAAGTCCTCGACGAGGGCGCTGTTGGCGATGCATCCGAAGGCCGAGTCAGGAGCTGACCGTGAGCAACGCGCCATCCGATGAACCGCCCGCCGAGAGGGGTGCGCTCGACACCGTGGTGGTCAGCGGCCTGTCCGGAGCCGGGCGCAGCACTGCGGCGAAATGTCTCGAGGATCTCGGCTTCTTCGTCGTCGACAACCTGCCGCCCGAGCTCATCGCGACGATGGTCGATCTGGGCAGCCGGACCCAGGGCGCGATCACCCGGATCGCCGTCGTGATGGACGTGCGCAGCCGGGCGTTCTCCTCCGACCTGCGGGCCGTGATCCGCGACCTGTCCGAGCGCGGGCTCGGCGCGCGGGTGCTCTTCCTCGAGGCGAGTGACGACGTGCTGGTGCGGCGCTTCGAAAGCGTCCGGCGGGCGCACCCGCTCCAGGGCGACGGCCGCCTGATCGACGGCATCACCGCGGAACGAACCCTGCTCGAAGGTCTGCGCGGTGAGGCCGACCTCGTGCTTGACACGAGCAACCGATCGATTCACGAGCTGCGTAAGGAGATTGAGCGCGCGTTCGCCCTCGGCGGCGACATGGACGGGCGTCCGGTCCTGCGGGCCACCGTCGTGTCGTTCGGCTACAAGTACGGCCTTCCCGTCGACGCCGACCTGGTTGCCGACGTGCGGTTCCTGCCCAACCCGTTCTGGATCCCGGAGCTGCGCGACCAGACGGGCGAGAGCGACGAGGTACGCGACTACGTGTTGTCGCAGCAGGGCGCGACCGAGTTCGTCGACCGCTACGCCGAGATCCTCGAGATCATCGGCGCCGGCTATACCCGAGAGGGCAAGCACTACCTGACACTCGCGGTGGGCTGTACCGGCGGCAAACACCGGTCGGTGGTCATGGCGCGAGAACTCGCCGCGCGGTTGACCGGCCTGGGCGTTCGGGCAACCGTCGTACATCGGGACCTCGGACGTGAGTGACTCCCGCCCGCTGCGCGCGGTGGCTCTGGGCGGCGGACACGGTCTGCACGCGACGTTGTCGGCACTTCGGTTGCTGACCACCGATCTCACCGCCGTGGTCACCGTTGCCGACGACGGCGGGTCGTCCGGGCGCATCCGTCGAGAGCTCGGCGTGCTCCCGCCGGGCGATCTGCGGATGGCCCTCGCTGCTCTCGCCGGCGCGTCCAAGCCCGACGTGCTGTGGAGCGATCTGCTGCAGCACCGCTTCGGCGGCACGGGCGCGCTGGCCGGGCACCCGGTCGGCAACCTGCTGCTCACCGGGCTGATGGACCACTGCGCCGACCCGGTCACCGCGCTCGCTCAGGCGGCCGAGCTGATCGGCGCCGTCGGCCGCGTGCTGCCGATGAGCCCGGTCCCGCTCGACCTGATCGCCGAGGTCGACCGATTCGATCCGGACGATCCGGTGCGGACCAGGCGCATCCGGGGCCAGTCGTCGATCGCGGCGACGCCCGGGCGGGTGCGCAGTATCGAGTTGCTGCCCCCGGGGGCCCCGGCGTGTGCCGAGGCCGTCGACGCCGTGCGCGAGGCCGATGTCGTGGTGCTCGGCCCGGGCTCGTGGTTCACCAGCGTCATCCCGCACCTGCTGCTTCGCGAACTCGGCCACGCGCTGGCCTCGACCGACGCGACCGTGGTCGTCACGGTCAACCTCGTGCCGCAGGCGGGCGAGACCGACGACTTCTCACCCGAGGAATTGCTGCGGGTGCTGGGCGAGCACGCTGGCCGCCATGGGGGATTGTCCATAGATGCCGTCGTCGCCGACTCCGATTCGGTGCTCGACCGCTATTCGCTGCAGGCTTACGCGCGCGACATCGGCGCGCGTCTCGTACTGTCAAGGATCGCCGCGGACGTCAGCGCGGAGCGGCACGACCCGGCGCGTCTCGCCGCCGCCTACCAGGCAGCACTGGACGCCGCCGAGTACGAAGGAGGGGGACGCTGAGATGGCGATGACCGCCGCGGTCAAGGACGAACTGAGCCGGGTGTTGGTGCCACGGGCCAGTTCGCGACGTGCAGAGGTGGCCACCGTCTTGCGCTTCGCCGGGGCGCTGCATCTGATCGGCGGCCACATCATCATCGAGGCCGAACTCGACACCGGGTCGGTGGCCCGTCGCCTGCGCAAGGAGATCGCCGAGATCTTCGGGCACGGTTCCGAGGTGCAGATCGTCGCCGGCGGCGGCCTGCGCAAGGGCAGCCGCTACCTGGTTCGGGTGACCAAGGACGGCGAGGGGCTGGCCCGCCAGTCCGGCCTGGTCGACCTGCGCGGGCGACCGGTGCGCGGACTGCCGCACCACGTGGTGGCCGGTGGACTCGCCGACGCCGAGGCGGCCTGGCGCGGTGCGTTCCTCGCCCACGGCTCGCTGACCGAGCCCGGGCGCGCCTGCTCCCTCGAGATCACCTGCCCCTCGACGGAGGCGGCGCTTGCGCTCGTCGGGGTGGGCCGGCGCCTCGGCGTCCCGTCGAAGGCGCGCGAGGTACGCGGTTCTGACCGCGTGGTCGTACGCGACGGCGATGCCATCGGCGCCCTGCTCACCCGCATCGGCGCGCACGAGAGCGTCCTGGCCTGGGAGGAGCGCCGCATGCGCCGCGAGGTGCGCGCGACCGCGAATCGGCTGGCCAACTTCGACGACGCCAACCTGCGCCGCTCGGCGCGGGCCGCGGTGGCGGCGGGCGCCCGCGTCGAGCGGGCGATGCAGATCCTCGGCGACCAGGCACCCGACCATCTCCTGCAGGCCGGCCGACTCCGCCTCGAGCACAAGCAGGCGTCCCTGGAAGAACTGGGCGGCCTGTCCGAACCGCCGATGACCAAGGACGCCGTCGCCGGCCGGATCCGCCGGTTGCTGGCGATGGCCGACAAGCGGGCGAGTGACCTGGGCGTCCCCGACACGGAGTCGGCGGTGACGCCGGAGATGCTGGCCCCTTAGCCGAACGTGTCCGGCCCGCGCTCGGACGACGGTGACCCACGCCCGTCCAGGGCGACCCGCTAGGGTTTGCCAGGGGCGGGTCGTCGAGATCCGGCAGGGATTAAGGGCGATCCCGGCAAGGCCGGGCGAGCAGAACATTCGACGTACCAAGGAGCTAATGCAGTGACCGTTCGTGTGGGCATTAATGGCTTCGGCCGGATAGGCCGCAACTTCTTCCGCGCCGCCGTCGCGTCCGGCGCCGATGTCGAGGTCGTCGCTGCGAACGACCTGGGCGACGTCGCGACGATGGCCCATCTGCTGAAATACGACACGATCCTCGGCCGCCTCGACTCGGAGGTCGAGACCGTGGCCGACGGTATCCGGGTCGGCGGCCACACCATCAAGATGCTCGCCGAGCGCGATCCGGCTGCGTTGCCGTGGGCGGATCTCGGCGCCGATGTTGTCATCGAGTCCACGGGATTCTTCACCGATGCGCAGAAGGCGAAGGCGCACGTCGTCGACGGCGGCGCCAAGAAGGTCATCATCTCCGCGCCGGCGAAGAACGAGGACCTCACCGTCGTCCTGGGCGTCAACGACGGCGACTACGACCCCGCCGCGCACACCGTCATCTCCAACGCGTCGTGCACCACGAACTGCCTCGCGCCGCTGGCCAAGATCCTCGACGATGCGCTCGGCATCGAGAAGGGTCTGATGACCACGATCCACGCCTACACGCAGGACCAGAACCTGCAAGACGGGCCGCACAAGGACCTGCGCCGGGCGCGGGCCGCTGCGCAGAACATCGTGCCCACCTCGACCGGCGCGGCGAAGGCGATCGGTCTCGTCCTGCCCAAGCTGAAGGGCAAGCTCGACGGGTACGCCCTGCGCGTGCCGGTGATCACCGGCTCGGCAACCGACCTCACCGTGACGGTCGGCCGCGAGACCACCGTCGACGAGGTCAAGGCCGCCTACAAGGCCGCTGCCGAGGGCCCGTTCAAGGGCCTCGTCTCCTACACCGAAGACGAGATCGTCTCCTCGGACATAGTTACCGACCCCGCTTCGTGCATCTTCGACGCCGGCCTGACCAAGGTCATCGGCAACCAGGTGAAGGTCGTGGGTTGGTACGACAACGAGTGGGGCTACTCGAACCGCCTCGTCGACCTGGCCGTGCTGGTCGGATCGTCGCTGTAGGCCGCCGGTATGCGCACCCTCGACGACCTGATCAGGCACGGGGTCACCGGCCGGCGGATCCTCGTCCGCTGCGATCTGAACGTCCCGCTCAGCAAGACCGAGCCGCGGACGGTTACCGACGACGGGCGCATCCGGGCTTCCCTACCCGGGTTGACCAAGCTGATCGACCACGGCGCGAGGGTCATCGTCGCCGCGCACCTCGGCCGTCCCAAGGGCGCGCCCGATCCGCAGTACTCGCTGCGCCCGGTCGCCGATCGGCTGGCCAAGCTGCTCGGCCAGCCGATCGAGTTCGCCCTCGACACGGTGGGCGAGAGCGCCCGCCTGCTCGCCGGTGATCTCTCCAACGGTGAACTGCTCCTGCTGGAGAATGTTCGTTTCAACGCGGGGGAAACCAGCAAGGACGACGCCGAGCGCGCAACGTTCGCGCGGTGCCTCGCCCTGCTCACCGGAGGCGATGACGAGGGCGGTGCGTTCGTCGACGACGCGTTCGGCGCCGTGCATCGCAAGCACGCGTCGGTCTACGACATCGCCCTGCAGTTGCCGCACTACTGCGGTGACCTGGTTCGCGACGAACTCAAGGTGCTGCGCGCACTGAGCGTCGATCCGAAGCGCCCGTACGTCGTGGCCCTCGGCGGCAGCAAGGTCAGCGACAAGCTCGCGGTCATCAACTCGCTGTTGCCCAAGGTCGACAAGCTGCTGGTCGGCGGCGGAATGTGCTTCACCTTCTTGAAGGCACAGGGGTACGAGGTCGGCGACTCACTGCTCGAGGCGGACCAGATCGAGACGTGTCGCGGGTTCCTCGAGACCAGCGGCGACAAGATCGTGCTGCCGACCGACATCGTGGTCGCCGACGAGATCTCCGACGAGGCGCAAACGCAGACGGTGCCTGCCGACTCGATCCCGAGCGGCACGAAGGGACTCGACATCGGCCCGGACACCGTCCGGGCGTTCGCCGCCGAACTCAGCACGGCGCAGACCGTCTTCTGGAACGGCCCGATGGGCGTGTTCGAGTACAAGCCGTTTGCCGCGGGCACGAAGGGCGTTGCCGAAGCCGTGGCAAGCGCTCCCGGTCTGTCGGTGGTCGGTGGCGGCGACTCGGCCGCTGCGGTACGCAAGCTCAGCCTGGACGCGAACGCGTTCGGGCACATCTCCACCGGTGGCGGCGCGTCGCTCGAATATCTCGAGGGCAAGACGTTGCCGGGTGTCGCCGTCCTCGAGGAGATCTAAGTGCCGGCTCGCAAGCCAATGATCGCGGGCAACTGGAAGATGAACCTGAACCACCTCGAGGCCATCGCGCTGACCCAGAAAATCGCGTTCAGCCTCAAGGAAGAGCACTTCACCGCCGTCGAGGTGGTTGTGCTGCCGCCCTTCGTCGATCTGCGCAGTGTGCAGACCCTCGTCGACGGCGACCGGCTGCTCATCGGCTACGGCGCGCAGGACCTGTCCCAGTACGACTCCGGCGCCTACACCGGCGACATCAGCGGCACGATGCTCGCCAAACTCGGCTGCAGCTACGTCGTCGTCGGCCACTCCGAGCGGCGCGAGCATCACCACGAGGACGACGCGCTCGTCAACGCCAAGGTCAAGGCGGCGTTCCGGCACGGGCTGGTGCCGATCCTCTGCGTCGGCGAGCGGCTCGAAGTACGCGAGGCGGCTGGTCACGTCGAGCACTGCGCGTTGCAACTCGACGCTGCGCTCGCGGGCGTCACGGCCGAGCAGGCCGCAAGCATCGTCGTCGCCTACGAACCGGTGTGGGCCATCGGCACCGGCCGCGTCGCCACCCCGGCCGACGCGCAGGAGGTGTGCGCCCTCATTCGCGAGCGGCTCGCCGGTCGATACACGCCGGATCTCGCCGCGGGCGTGCGGATTCTCTACGGCGGCTCGGTAAAAGCGAGCAACGCCGCGGAGATCATCGCCCAGCCCGATGTCGACGGCGCACTGGTCGGCGGGGCGAGCCTCGACGGCACCGAATTCGCGACCATCGTCTTGGCCGCGCGACCTGCAGCACGCGCCACCTAAGAACCGTGCGCGAGTCAACAGGTACGCTGTGCGAACACCTTTGCCCCACATCCTCAGCTAAGGCCGGTCAATGATCTTCGCGCTGTCCGTCGTGCTGGTTCTCGTGAGTCTGCTGCTCGTCGTGCTCGTGCTTCTGCACCGCGGCAAGGGCGGCGGTCTGTCTTCGATGCTCGGCGGATCCTTCTATTCCAACCTGTCCGGCTCCTCGGTCGTCGAACGCAACCTGGATCGGATAACCGTCATCGCCGGCGTCGTATGGTCCATCACCATCGTCGGGTTGGGATTGCTGTACAAGAACAGCTGAGCTAGACATACCTGTCCGCGCAAGCCCCTGCGTCATTCCGAGGAGAACAAACGTGGCCGGTGGCAGTGCGATCCGGGGAAGCCGGGTCGGAGCTGGTCCCATGGGCGAGAAGGAGAGGGGCGAGTCGGCACCACGCCAGCGCATCTCCTTCTTCTGCGCCAACGGGCACGAGGTGCGCCCGGCATTTGCCCTCGAGGCCTCGTTGCCCGACACGTGGGACTGCCCGCGCTGCGGGTTCCCGGCGGGCCGCGAATCGGCTGCGCCACCGAACGCTCCGCGCAACGAGCCGTACAAGACGCACCTCGCGTACGTGAAGGAGCGCCGCAGCGACGAGGACGGCGCCGCGATCCTCGACGAGGCGCTGCAGCGACTTCGCGCGCGTCGCGGCGAGTCCTGAGCCCGGCGTATCGCCACGGCCCGAGTGCAGCCGCGAACCAGACTGCGCGACCAGTCTCGCGTTACCGGATCGTGACCGTTAGCTCCACCGCCGTCCTGTTACGGTCGAAAAGCCTGCCAGCGTCCAGCCCGAGGTAATTGTCGAGAGCGGTCAGATACCGGTGTGCCTTCAATGGTCACCGCATGGCTGCCGGACTGATTCCGCGGACCGATCGTGGCGTGGCATCGCGGGGGCCGCGGCGTTCGGCGAGGAGACGCAATGGACATCAAGCGACCACGGCTGCCGTTTGTCCGGCGCACCGCTGATGGCGACCCTTCGCGACGACGGACCTGGTATCGCCGGGCCGTACTTCTTCGTCGCCCTGATCGCGGTCGGCGCTCTCATTACCGCGCTGAGCCTGCCTTCCGGCTCGCATCGGGACGCAGACCGGAACGACCGCGACGCCTCGAGTCAGGACCGCGACAAGGGCGCGCAGGACAAAGACGCCGACAAGGAACGCGGGCAAGGGCGCCGGCACGGAGTCCGACGAGGACGAGGGAGAAGACGACGGTGGGCCGGAGGCACCGGCGGAATACCTGACCCAGAAGTTCACCTCCGGCCAGAACGTCAGCCCGGCACAGGTCCAGCAAGCGATGCGCCAGGCGAAGGCATTGCCGGCCGCCGGCGGCACCTGGAACGTCGTCGGCCCGTCGAACGTCGGCGCTCGAGTGGTCGATCTCGTCGTCGACCCGGGCCGACCCGACACCCTCTACATCGCCGCCTCGGGCGGTGGCGTCTGGCGCAGCACTGATGCCGGCGCCACATTCAAGTCGGTCTGGCCTACCGATCTGACCCAGACGCTCGGTGCACTGGCGATGGGGTCGGACGGCACGCTGTGGGCCGGCACCGGAGAGGCGAACCCGTCCGGCGGCGGTCTGACGTTCTTCGGCAACGGCGTCTACCGATCGACCGACGGCGGAGCGCACTGGCAGCAGTGGGGGCTCACCGGCAGCGGGGCTATCGGCAAGATCATCGTCGATCCCACCGACCCGCGACGGATCTACGTCGCCGCCGCCGGAAACCTGTCCGGTACGGCCGGCCAACGCGGCATCTACCGTCTCACCGGTACCGGAAAGAACTGGCAACTCGTCCTGCCGACACCGAACAACACGACCGGCGGGGTGGACCTGGCGATCGATCCGGCCAATCCGCGACGCGTCTTCGCCACGTTGTGGGATCACCATCGCAACAACGGCGCTCGGGTGTACGGCGGCGTCGGATCGGGCCTGTTCCGCTCCGACAACGGTGGGGACACCTGGACGCGGCTGCAGAACATCAACGGTGTCGCGCCGACCGACGCGGCGGGCACCGGGTTGACCAGCGACGCGAGCCTCGGCCGCATCGGCGTCGCGGTCGCACCGAACGACCCGAAGCGGGTCTATGTCGTGTCCGGCACGCAGTACGGCCTGGACAAGGGTTTCTACGTGTCCAATGACGGCGGCGACACGTTCGTGCCCGGCGGCCGTGCTGGCGGCAACAGCGGCTACGACTGGTGGTTCGGCCGCCTGTGGGTCGACCCGAAGGACGAGAACCACCTGTTCAACGCCGACGTCAGCCTGCGTGAATCGAACGACGGTGGCGCGACCTGGCACACCTCGGGCGGGGTGCACGCCGACCAGCACGCCATGCAGTGGGATCCCAGCAACGCGCATCGCGTCTACGTGGGCAACGACGGCGGCATCTACCGGTCGGAGTCAGACGGCGCGACGACGACCTGGGTGCACGCGACCGACGAGCCGTTCAACCAGTCCTATCACCTGGCGGTCGCGGCGGATGATCCGACCAGACTCGCGACCGGCCTGCAGGACAACGGAAGCGTGCGCACCTGGACCCCGACGGCCGGCTCGTCGGACCTGTCGCAGTGGAACGCCTACGGCGGCGGCGACGGCCACGATGTGCTGATCGACTACGCCGACCACAACACGTTCTACGAGTGCTCGCAGGTCGGCGTCTGCCACCGGCACACCGATTCGGGCGGCTCGACGCAGTCGTTCAACTTCGGCCAGCGGCACTCGACCCGGATCACCACCGACGCGCCTATCGTGCTCGATCCGAGCGATCACAACGTCGTCTACTTCGGCGGCAACGTCTTGGACCGTTCGACCGACCAGGGCGCGACGTTCACCCAGATCAGCCCGCCCGACGACTACCTGACCGGACCGGTGCCTCCGGACGAGAACGATCAGGGTCCCTTCTACGCCAACGAGTACGCGACGATCACCGCCATCGCGCCCACGAAGACCGATCCCAACACGATCTACGTCGGCACCGACACGGGCCGGGTGTGGAAGACGACCGACGTCGGAGCGCACTGGACCGAGTTCGCCGGCAAGGGACTGCCGGTGCGCTGGGTCAACTCGATCGTCGTCGACCCGGCGAACGCCAACCACGTGTACATCGCGTTCTCCGGCTACCGCGAGGGCGACACCTCGGCCAACGTGTGGCAGACGACCAATGGCGGCCAGACCTGGTCGAACATCAGCGGCAAGCTGCCGAATGCGCCGGTCGAGATGCTGGCCTACGACCAAGGGCGGCACCAGATCTATGCCGCGACCGACCTCGGCGTCTTCTACGACAAGAACGGCGAGCGGAACTGGAAGCGGCTCGGCCACGACCTGCCGGACACGCCGGTGCTCGACATCAAGATCACCGGTAACGGGGCGACCCTCTACGCGGCGACGTTCGGCCGCAGCGTATGGCAGATTCCGCTCGCGTCATCCTGAGTCCGGGCCTACACCGGCACCCATCGGTCGGCTGATCAGCCGACCGGTGGACGCCACAGGTTCGCCGGCAGCTTCGCCGCCGCTTCGCGGTCGAGCAACCAGAGGGTGCGGTGGCGGCCGTGCGGCCCGGCCGAGGGCACCTGCACCCGCCCTGCGCCGCTGTGCGCCATCGCGACGGCTTGCGCCTTCGACGGGCCCGACGCGATGAACCAGACTTCGTTCGCCGCGTCGAGAGCGCGAAACGTCAACGAGATCCGGGTCGGTGGCGGCTTGGGGGAGTTGTGCACCGCGATCACCGAGGCGTCCTCCTCGTACACGCCGGGGTGCTCGGGGAACAGCGACGCGCAGTGGCCGTCCGGGCCGATGCCGAGCAGCACGGCATCGAAGTGCGGCACGTCGTGGTCGCCGTCCTCGGGCGGCACGGCGGCGGCCAGTTGCGCGGCGTAGGCCTCGGCGGCCGCCTCGACGTCATCACCGAACTCGGCGCCGGCGGCGGGCATCCGGTGCACGTTCGCGGGGTCGAGCGGCAGGCCGTCGAACAGCGCGGCGAAGGCCGCCCGGTCGTTGCGATCGGGCGAGTCGGCCGGGACGAAGCGTTCGTCGCCCCACCACAGGCCCACCCGCCGCCAGTCGACGGCGTCACGCGCCGGGTTGGTGCGCAGCGCCGACATCGTCTGCTCGAGGATCCCACCGCCCGTGACGACCAGATGCGCGATCGGGCGCACGCCTTGCGCGGACACGAGTGTGGCCACGAGGCGGGCCGCCACATCGGCCGCGAGTTGCTCGGCCGTCGGGACGACCACGATCTCAGGAACGGCCCCCATGAGCTGCGCTCACCGCCCGGCGGAGTCGTCGGCCAGGGCTGGGTCCTTCCAGATGTGTGTGCGCTGGCTCGGGCGATCGGCCAGCCCGCTGAGATTGGTGACCGCGCCGAGTGCGTTGGCAAATATCTCGTCGTCGTCGAGGCGCCGTAGCTCCTCGGCAAGCAGTTCGCCCAGCGAGCGGTCCGGGAACGGCGCGATCGAGTCAGCCTGGCCCTCGCGGCGCAGGATCAACCGGCCGCCATCGGCCTGCGCGCTGACGCTGGTGGCGTTGTCGAAGCCGATGGCCACCTTGTCGATTGCCACTCCGTCGATGTCGCCCTGCGCCGTCTCGTTCACCGGTACGTAGAAGCCGAGCCTCGACGAGAGCCACCCGGCCAGCAGCAGCGCGGACGGATCCGCGTTGTCGCCGTCGACGGTGGCCGTGGTCGGCGCCTCGTGGCGCCCGTCGAGCGCCGCTGCGAGGGCAGCCCGCCAGCCGGTGATGCGCGTCCAGGCCAGGTCGGTGTCGCCCGGCGCGAAGTCGATTCCGCGCTGGCGCAGGGCGGCCAGCCGGTCGTCTGCGCGCACGACGTCGGTGATGCGGCGGTCGGCGAACACGCCGAGCGGATCGTAGGAAATCCGATCCGGCGGCGCCCCGTGCCACCACGTGACGACCGGGGCATCGGGCGCGAGCAACGGCAGGGTCACCGACTCGGCGTGCAGCGCCAGCCGCCCGTACATCCGCATGACGACGGCCTCGCCCGGCCCGAGCCGGCCACCGATCAGCACCTCGGCGTCCAGGCGCGGGACCGGGGCCTCGATCTGGCGGCGGATCACCATCAGCAGGCGCATCGGGTGCTTGCTGGCCGCGATCGTGGCGGCCTCTTCGGCCTCGGCGACGTCCTGCTCGTCCACGACGACGACAAGCGTCAGGGCCAGGCCGCTCGTCACGGCGCCACCCGTGCGTCGCTCCGCGGCAAGGGCCTTGACCACGGCGGTGCCGGAGGTGTCCCACAGCGTCGTCACGAGATCACCGCGCGGGTGCAGGTTCCGGGGTGTGCGCTCATCGTCTGACAGCTCCTCACGGTCGGCGCCACTGGCGACCGTCACGGGCCAGCATCTCGTCGGCCTCCTTGGGTCCCCACTCGCCGGCGCGGTACAGATGCGGTTCCTTGCCGGCCCAGAAGTCTTCGAGCGGATCGATCACCCGCCAGGACGCCTCGACCTCATCGTTGGGCGGGAAGAGCCTGGCGTCGCCGATCAGCACGTCGAGGATGAGCCGCTCGTAGGCCTCGGGGGAGGACTCGGTGAACGCCTCGCCGTAGAGGAAGTCCATCGCGACGTCGCGGACCTCCATCTCGGTGCCCGGGACCTTCGAGCCGAACTTCAGCGTGACGCCCTCGTCGGGTTGCACCCGGAGGACGAGCTGGTTGTGTCCGAGTTCCTCGGTGTCGGTCTGGCTGAACGGCAGGTGCGGGGCCTTCTTGAACAGCACGGCGATCTCGGTGACCCGCCGGGGGAGCCGCTTTCCGGTGCGGAGGTAGAACGGCACGCCAGCCCAGCGGCGCGTCTCGATGCCCAGTTTCACCGCGGCATAGGTCTCGGTCTTCGAGTCGTCGGAGATGCCGTCCTCGGATCGATAGGCCAGCGCGCGTTCTCCGGCCAACCACCCGTGGTCGTACTGGCCGCGTACCGCGTAGGCACCCAGGTCATCCGGCAACGAGATCGCCCGCAACACCTTGGCCTTCTCGGTGCGGATTGCTTGCGCGGAGAAGTCGACCGGCTCCTCCATCGCAATGAGCGCCAGCAACTGGAACAAGTGGTTCTGCATCACGTCGCGTGCTGCGCCGGTCGCGTCGTAGAACGCGGCCCGGCCACCGATGCCGACGTCCTCGGCCATGGTGATCTGCACCGAGTCGACGTAGTGCGAGTTCCAGATCGGTTCGAAGAACTGGTTGGCGAACCGCAACGCCATGACGTTCTGGACGGTCTCCTTGCCCAGATAGTGGTCGATCCGGAAGACGTCCTGGGCGGTGAACACGGTGTCGACGAGCCCGTTCAGCTCCAGGGCGCTCTGCAGGTCGTGCCCGAACGGCTTCTCGACGACGACCCGCCGCCAGCCGCCGCTCTTGTCGTTACTGGCCAGGCCGGTGCGCTCCATCTGCTTGAGCACCACCGGGAACATCGACGGCGGAATCGAGAGGTAGAACGCGGCATTGCCCTTGATGCCGTGGCTGTCGCGCAACTGGTCAAGCGTCTTGCACAGTGTGTCGAAAGCGGCGTCGTCGTCGAACGATCCGGGTACGAACTGGATGTCGGCGCACAGCCGCTTCCACACCTCCTCGTTCCATTGGGTGCGCGCGTACTGCCTGGCCGACTTCTTGGCCAGCGCGGCGAAATCTCCGTCGCCCCAGTCGCGGCGGGCGAAGCCGAGCAGGACGAACGCGGCCGGCAGCAGGCCACGGTTGGCCAGGTCGTAGATCGCCGGCAGCAGCTTCTTGCGCGCGAGATCGCCGGTGACGCCGAAGACGACGAGCGCACACGGCTCAGGCACCCGTGGCAGCCTGCGATCGGCGGGATCTCGTAGCGGATTGCGGTTGATCAGATCGCCGGTCGGCGACACGCCAGGCGAAGCCGCCGGAGTCGCGGGTGGCGACGCGGCCTGCGCTGCCGACGCCGTCGACGCTGAGGCCGATTGCGATCCGTCCGCCTGCGCATTGGCCGGTGGCGTCGTCGTGCTCGCCTGGGAAGCCGATTCGGTCATACGTTTACTCGCTTCTGATTGAAGAACCGGCAGGCACGCGCGCCGCGTCCCGCACGTCGATCGGGCTTGCTCACCTGCGCTCCTTCGTCATTCGGCTGGTCGACAGTTGCCGCGCTCAGCCGGCGGCTGCCGTCAGCTGGGCCTGCAGGCTCTCGCGCAATTGATGCCACGAGTCGTCGAACTTCTGCACGCCCTCGACCTCGAGCAGTTCGACGACGTCGTCGTATCCGATGCCGAGGCCTGCCAGGTCGTCAAGGACCTGCTGCGCCTGCGCGTAGTGGCCGGTCACCTGGTCGCCCTTGATCGTGGCATGGTCGGCGACCGCGTTGAGCGTGGCCTCGGGCATGGTGTTGACCGTGTTCGGCGCGACCAGGTCGACGACGTACATCGTGTCGTCGTAGGAAGGATCCTTCACGCCCGTCGAGGCCCACAGTGGACGCTGGCTGTTCGCGCCGGCGTCCGCGAGAGCCTTCCACCGGTCGGAGTTGAAGACCTTCTCGTAGCGCTGATAGGCCAGGCGGGCATTGGCTATGCCGGCCTTGCCGCGCAGTGCCTGAGCCTGCTCGGTGCCGATCTTGTCGAGTCGCTTGTCGATCTCGGTGTCGACGCGCGAGACGAAGAACGAGGCGACCGAGCGGATGGTCGACAGGTCGACCCCGTTGGCCTTGGCTGCCTCGAGGCCGGTCAGGTACGCGTCCATCACCTGGTCGTAGCGGTCCAAGGAGAAGATCAGCGTTACGTTGACGCAGATTCCGGCCTCGGTCGCCGCGGCGATCGCCGGGATTCCCGCGGCGGTGGCCGGGATCTTGATGTAGGCGTTGGGCCGGTCGACCAGCCACCACAGGGCCTTCGCCTCGGCGATGGTCTTGTCGGTCTCGTTGGCCAGGCTCGGATCGACCTCGATCGAGACCCGGCCGTCCAGGCCGTTCGTGCTCTCGTAGGTCGGGGTGAAGACGTCGCACGCCCAGCGGATGTCGTAGGCGGTGATCGTGCGGACCGCTTCGTCGAGCGACACTCCGCGCCGGGCGAGGTCGCGGATCTGCTCGTCGTAGGCGTCGCCCTTTTCCATCGCCTTCTGGAAGATCGTCGGGTTGCTGGTGACGCCGACGACGGACTTGGTGTCTATGAGCTCTTGCAGGTTGCCCGAGCGCAGGCGCTCGCGGCTGATGTCGTCGAGCCAGATCGACACACCTTGCGCCGAGAGTTCGGCGAGTGGATTCGTGGTCATGGGCGCTCCCTAGGTGCCTGTTGTCGTTCCGGTGATCTTGCCGACCCGGTCGAGCGTGGCGTGGGCCGCTGCGACGACCCGATCCGGGGTGAAGCCGAACTGCTCGAACAGGACGCTGCCCGACGCGCTCGCCCCGAAGTGGTTGAGGGCCACGATCTCACCGTTGTCGCCGACGATTTCGCGCCAGCCCTGTGGCACCGCCGGCCTCGACGCTCACACGCGCCTTGACCTCAGGCGGCAGGACGTGTTGCTGGTAGGCGTCGTCCTGTTCATGGAACCACTCGATGCAGGGAAGCGATACCACGCGCGTCGGCGTCCCCTCGGCCTCGAGCCGTTCGCGCGCGACGACGGCGAGCGAAACCTCCGAACCGGTGGCTATCAGGATCACGTCTGGCGCACCGGTCGAGGCTTCCTCCAGGACGTAACCGCCCTTTGCCGCGTCGACGACCTTGGCCGCATCGAGCACCGGGAGTGCTTGGCGGGTAAGTGCGAGCCCGGCCGGCCGGTCGGTGTGTTCGAGCACCGTCTTCCAGACAACGGCGGTCTCGTTGGGGTCGGCGGGCCGGACGACGTCGAGGCCCGGGACCGCGCGCAGCGCGGCGAGTTGCTCGACCGGCTGGTGCGTCGGGCCGTCCTCGCCGAGGCCGATGGAGTCGTGGGTCCACACGTAGATGGTCGGGTATCTGCATCAGCGCCGCCAGGCGCACCGGCGGGCGCATGTAGTCGCTGAAGATCAGGAACGTGCCCCCGTACACCCGCGTGCCGCCGTGCAACGTGATGCCGTTCATGATCGAGCCCATCGCGTGCTCGCGGATGCCGAAGTGCAGCGTGCGGCCGTACGGGCCGCCGGACCACTCCTTGGTCTGATGCTCGGCCGGGACGAAACTGGGCTCGCCGACCATGGTGGTGTTGTTGCTCTCGGCGAGGTCGGCAGAACCGCCCCACAGTTCGGGCAGAACGGGGGCGAGAGCGGTGAGCACGTTGCCGCTCGCGGCCCGAGTGGCCAGTGAGTTCGGCTTGCCGTCCTTCTGCGTCGGGAAGGTCGGTATCGCCTCGGCCCATCCGTCGGGGAGCGTTCGGGTCAGCATGCGGTCGAAGAGCGCCTTGCGCTCGCTGTTCGCGGCGGCCCAGGCGTCGAATCGAGGCTGCCACTGTTCGCGCGCGGCGCGTCCGCGATCGAGCACCTTGCGCGCGTGCGCAAGAACATTCGGGTCGACCGGGAAGTGCTCGTCGGGGTCGAAGCCGAGGACCTGCTTGGTTGCCCGCACCTCGTCCTCGCCGAGGGCGGAGCCGTGTGCCTTACCGGTGTTCTGCTTGTTCGGCGCCGGCCAGCCGATGATCGTGCGCACCGAGATGATCGACGGGCGACCCGTCTCCGCCTGTGCGGCCGCGATCGCTGCCTCCAGCGCGACGACGTCCTCGCCGGAGTCGACCCGCTGCGTGTGCCAGCCGTAGGCCTCGTAGCGTTTGAGAACGTCCTCGGAGAACGCGACGTTGGTGTCGTCCTCGATCGAGATGTGGTTGTCGTCGTAGAACATGATCAGGTTGCCGAGTTGCTGATGTCCGGCCAGGCTCGACGCCTCGCTGGAGACGCCCTCTTCCAGGTCGCCGTCACTGCAGATCACGTAGACGCGGTGGTCGAACACCGACTCGCCGGGCGCAGCGTCCGGGTCCCACAGGCCGCGCTCGCGACGCGACGGCCATGGCCATGCCGACCGCATTGCCCACGCCCTGCCCGAGGGGTCCGGTGGTCGTCTCGACGCCGACGGTGTGGCCGTGCTCGGGATGACCCGGGGTGAGCGATCCCCAGGTGCGCAGCCGTTTGAGGTCGTCGAGTTCGAGGCCGTAACCGCTCAGGAACAGCTGGATGTAGAGGGTCAGCGACGAGTGGCCGGCCGACAGCACGAAACGATCGCGCGCCACCCAGTTCGGGTCGGACGGGTCGTGGCGCAGCGCCTTCTGGTACAGCAGGTACGCCAGCGGTGCCAGGCTCATCGCCGTGCCCGGGTGGCCGTTGCCGACCTTCTGCACGGCGTCCATGGCCAACACCCGGATCGTGTCGACAGCCTTTGTGTCTAGGTCGGTCCACCATTCGGGGTGTGTCTGCACGACCTGCTCAGCGGGTCGACTCTGGTCTGTGCTCACGATCTGTCCGGTCCTTTCCACACGCTCCCCGGGGCATTTTCCCGGCAGGCCGAGCACTAAATATCAGTCACCGTGAAGGGTAACCATTCCCGGTTCGCGTGGTCGGACTGGTCACATCCGGCAATCGGGGCCGGCAGCCGTGCGATCCGGGGAGTGGCTGCGGTCGGCCGCGCGGCGGCGGATACCCTGATCCGGTGACGCAGACCCCGGTTGCGCCCGCACCGGCGGGTCCGGCCCGGATCTCACCCATCCCCGTCCCGCGACGAGCCCCGCGCGCGACGCGGGTAAGGGCCTACATCGCGCTCACCAAGCCGCGCATCATCGAACTCCTGCTCGTCACCACCCTGCCGGCCATGATCCTGGCCGCGGGTGGTCTGCCGAGAGTCTCGGTCGTCATCGCGACGATGGTCGCGGGCACGCTCGCGGCCGGCAGCGCCAATGCACTCAACTGCTACATAGACCGCGATATCGACGCGCTGATGCGTCGTACTGGACACCGGCCACTGGCGCGGCACGACGTCTCGCCGAAAGGTGCGCTGCTGTTCGGCATCGCCCTCGGCGTGCTCGCCATCGACATCATGGGATTCGCGACGAACTGGCTCGCCGCCGCGCTCACCGCGGCCGCGATCGGCTTCTACGTCGTCGTCTACACCATGCTGCTCAAGCGGCGTACTGCTCAGAACATCGTCTGGGGCGGAGCCGCCGGGTGCATGCCCGTCCTGATCGGCTGGGCCGCTGTCACGGGCCGACTCGCCTGGGCGCCGCTGATTCTGTTCGGCATCGTCTTCTTCTGGACGCCCCCGCACTTCTGGGCGCTCGCCATTCGCTACCGCGAGGACTACCGGCGCGCGGGCGTGCCGATGCTGCCGGTCGTCGCCTCTCCGGTACGGGTCGCCCGCGAGATCGTCGTCTACGCGTGGCTGACCGTCGCCACGTCCCTGCTGCTGTGGCCCGTCGCCACCGGTTGGGTCTACGGCGTGCTGGCCGCCGCCGCCGGCGCAGCGTTGCTGGTTGCCGCGCACCGACTGCTCGCCCGCACGCAGGCCGGCCAGGACGGCAAGCCGATGCGGCTGTTCCACCTGTCCAACAGCTACCTGGCATTCGTCTTCGTCGCCGTAGCGATCGACACATTTGTGCGCTAGCGCGCCAACCTGAATCGCCCATCCTGGAACGGCGTCGCCGGCCTGAGCTCGACGCGGTGGGTGGGCACGTCTGCGTCGGTGGGCCCTATACATGGCCCGCCTGACGCGCAACTGTCCAGCTGCGGGCCGGCGTCTTGCTCGGGGGTGCACGCCCGGCCACCCTCATCATCAAGGCGTCGTGGCGGTCAACAGGTCCGGTTCACAACAAGCGGCCCGTCCGACTAGCCCGTCTGACCAGCCGGTCCGGCTACTTGGCGATCGACACGGTGAACTTGACCGGTGTTACAACGGTGATCGCGGTCGAGCCCGGTTCCTTGCCGCTGATCGTCACGGTGCCGCGGGTGAACGTCGCCGGCACCTCGAACACGGCGAACACCTTGTCGCTTCGATCCAGATCCTTCGCGCGGATCGGCGCGCCGCCCGACGGCCGGATGGTGAGCAACGGCGCGTCGACACCGGTCTGATCGGCCTGGTTGGGTACCCGGAAGCGGAAGTCCATCCACAGCAGGGCCTTGCTGCCATTGCTCGCGTGGTGCTTGCCGTCGTCGGTCCAGTAGCCGATGAGCGCGTGCGTGGCGGTGACCCGCCCGGAGAGGTTCGCCGATGCGCCGCCCTGGGTGAACTTGATCGTCATGGGCTGGTTGACCGAGAGCCGAGCGTCGATGTGGCTGCGCCGCAGGACCGCGAGATTCGTCGGCCCCGGCTTGCCATCGGGCAGCGAGATCGTCTGCCTGATGTGATCGAGATAGAGGACGAGATCTGCCCGAGCGCCGTTGGGGATCGCGGCGACGATGACCTGGCCCTTCGCCGGGCTCGGCAATCGCCGGCTCCCGCGGCCGTTCACCGACAGGCCGGTCGCGCTGCCCGTCGGGGTCACGTTGCCGATCTGGCCCGCCACCGACGTGTAGGTGAAGGCCACCAGGCGCTGTCCGGCGGGTGCGCTGCGCGCGTCGTCGCCACTGCCGTACCGCTTCACGACGCCGACCTTGGTCAACTTGACGCCGCCGCGCAGCGACGCCATCAACGCATCGCGCGGTGCATCGGGCAACGACTGCCCGGTGAGGAAGGCCGCAACCAGGGCGCCCTTGGCGGCCGGCGGGGGCGGCGGAACCTGGAGGCCGCCGTCGCCCGGGGGAGTCTTGCCATCGGGGCGGCTCAAGGTCAGGCCGGCCGGGGGCGCCGCGGGGTCGGCACTGATCGGCGCTGACGCCGCGGCGGCGCTCACCGATCCGTGCGCGGAGGGCGCACTTGTGAGAGCGAAGCTGAGGTATGTCCGGTGCGGGTCACCGTCGACGAACAGCACCGGCCCGCAGCGCACAGCAGTGTCGACGTCGGTCTTCTTGGTGCCCTTCGGGGGCGCCGACTGCGTCGCGAAGTAGCAGCGCGTGTCGGCGTCCTTCGCGCCGTGGCGCTGCGCGACCATCACGTTCAGTGCCTTCTCGGCCTGACTCAAGGTGGCGTCGGGCTGGGTGATCCGTTTGCCGGCAAAGGTGAATTGCGGCCCCTTGCTCTTGTGCAGCAGAAACCAGCCCCCCGCCAGTAGGCCGGCGACCAGCACGAGGCTCAAGGTCAGGATGAGCGGCAGGCGGCGCCGGCTCCGGCGTCCACGCGGCTCCCACGCGCCGTCGCGCGGTGACCATTCGGTTGCCTGCGGCGCCCATCCGCTTTGCTGGGCGGACCACTGGTCCTGCTGAGCAGCCCACGGAGCCGGCGACGGACCAGGCGGAGCCTGGCCGCGGGCGGGTGCGTGGCCAGACACAGGCACTTGCCCTGACAGGGGCAACTGCCCAGCGGGTGGCGCCTGGCTCGGGCCGGGCGGAAACGCGACGTGCTCCTGGTAGGGCGCCGGTTGCTGCGCTGGGCGGCTCCACGGCAGCGCAGAACCTGCCGCGTACCCGGATGCGGGCCGAGGCATGGTCAGGTCCGACACGTCCGCCGACTGCTGCGCAGGCTGCTGTGCAGGCATCGGCGTTGTCGCCTGTTGCCGGTCACCGGTCCAACGTTGGCCGTCGAAGTAGTTCAGCCACGCCGGATCGTTCGGGTCCGGGTACCACCCGGGCATTGTCATGGCGCTCCCCTCGCGCTAAGCAGCGATGTTGCCATCTCGGCTGATCACCAGTCCATGCAGGGTCGGCCTGCCGGGCGCGCCGCAACTGTCGTCGGCAGGGATTCGTACGATCGACGGGTGACCCGATCCGTTGCCCTGGTGACCTGTCCGCAGATGCCCTCGGGCGACGAGGATTCCGCGCTGCTCGAAGGCGCGTTGCGGGCGGTGGGCATCGAGGCGAGTTGGCAGGTCTGGAGCGACCCGAGCGTCGACTGGGACCGGTTCGATCTCGCCGTCGTGCGCTCGACGTGGGACTACACGCTGGATCGCGACGCCTTTCTTTCCTGGGCGCACAGCGTGCCGCGCCTGGCGAACCCGGCCGAGGTGCTGGCCTGGAACACGGACAAGACCTACCTGCGCGAGTTGTCCGAGGCGGGCCTTCCGGTCGTGCCGACCGAGTGGATCGACCCTGGCGATGCGGTCGAGCTTCCCGGCGGCGAGTTCGTCGTCAAGCCGTCCATCGGCGCCGGCTCCAACGGCGCCGGCCGCTTCGACGCCTCGACCGGGCACGAACTCGATGCCGCCCGGGCACACGCCACCGCGTTGCACGACGCCGGACGCACCGTGATGGTCCAGCCATACCTCGCAGACGTCGACACCGCAGGCGAGACGTCGCTCATCTACTTCGGCCCGACCTACAGCCACGCGATCCGCAAAGGGGCGATGCTCCCGCAGAGCACGGCGTACGAGCTGAACTCGGGGCCTTCGACCGCGTTGTTCGTGCCTGAGCGAATCACGAGCCGGACCCCCGACCCGGACGAACGCCACCTCGGCGACCGCGTTCTGGAGACGCTGCGTAACCGTTTCGGCGCCGACCTGCTCTACACCCGCGTCGACATCCTTCCCGGAGTCGACGGTCCGGTGCTCATCGAACTCGAACTGACCGAGCCGTCGGTCTTTCTCGGTCACGACGGGGCGTCACCGGGGCGCTTCGCTTCGGCTGTGGCCAATCGGCTCGGCTGAGGCTCGATGACACTGCCGTTGCCCTCGCCGGAGCGTCGGGCGAGGCTGCGCCGCACGAAGATGGGTGCGACCGGACTGCTCGTCGTCGCCGCGGCGGTGTTCGTCGTTTGCGTAACGGTCGGTGACGGTCACGGTGCATGGGGTGTCCTGCAGGCTGCCGCAGAAGCGTCGATGGTCGGCGGACTGGCCGACTGGTTCGCAGTCACCGCCCTGTTCCGGCATCCGCTGGGCATCCCGATCCCGCACACGGCGATCATCCAGCGCAAGAAGGACCAGATCGGCTCAGGGCTCGGCGAGTTCGTCCAGCAGCACTTCCTGACCAGTTCGGTCGTCGGCGAGCACGTCGCCCAGGCCGAGATTCCGCGGCGGGCCGGTGACTGGCTGGCCACGCCCGCGAACGCGGCCGCCGTCGCCGACGAGTTCGCCACCTTGCTCGGCGGCGTGTCGTCGTTCATCCGTGACGACGAGATCCGGGCAGCCGTCGCGGCCTACGCCGACAAGCGCCTACGCGAAGCCGACCTCGCGCCGCTCGTTTCACGCCTGCTTGGTGCTGTCTGCGAGTCCGGCCAGCACCAGGTCGCCTTGACCGCCGGCCTGCGGGGTCTCATGCGTTTCCTCGACGACAATCGGGTGATCTTTCGCCGGCGCCTGTCCGAGGAGTCACCCGAGTGGGTTCCCGACTGGGTCGACGACCGCCTCTTCGCCAAGCTGTTCAGCGGCCTGCAGTCCTTCCTGGCCGATGTCATGGCCGACGACGGCCACGACATCCGCCAGCAGTTCGACCGGCGGCTGCGTGACTACGCGCAGGCGTTGCGCACCGACCCGGCCAAAGCGGCGAGCATCGACGCCGCGAAGTTGCAGTTGCTCGACCACCCGGAGGTGCGCGCCTGGCTCTCGACGCTCTGGTCGCACCTCAAGGGCGCGGTGCTTGCCGGCGCGGCCGACCCCGCGTCCGGCCTGCGGCACACCGTCGAATCGCTCACCATCCAGTTCGGTACGGCGCTGCGTGATGACGTGACGCTGCAGGAGAAGGTCGACACGCTCGTGCAGCGCGTCGTCAACCACGTCTCGACCCGCTACGCGGACGACATCTCCGGCCTGATCTCGACGACCGTCGCCCGCTGGGACGCGGACGAGACCAGCCACCGGCTCGAGCTTCAGGTGGGCCGCGACCTGCAGTTCGTGCGCATCAACGGCACCGTGGTCGGCGCGCTGGTGGGCGTGCTGATCTACGGCATCAGCCAACTGTTGTAGCCAGCTCACGCGCCGGCTCAAGGCTGAGCAGTACGCGCAGCGCGCCGATCCAGACCAGGCAGGCCCCCAGCATGTGCACCACGACCAGGCCGGCAGGCACATGCGTGAAGTACTGGATGTAGCCGATCACGCCCTGCGCAAGCTCGATGCCCAGCAACCACCAGGCGGCGCGGCGCGCAGCCGCTGAGGCGTTCGTCGCCTGAAGCAGGACGACGAGCCCGACCGTGAGGCCGACCAGCACCATCACCGCGTCGGCGTGCAACTGGGCCACACCGCCCGGATCGAGATGGATGCGGTGCAGCTTGCCGGCCTTGAGGTCGCCGGCGTGTGGGCCCGCGCCGGTGACGACGGTGCCGATGGCGAGGACGGCCGCAGCCGTCACGACGATCAGGCGAGCCAGCACGGCGGGCGGGCCGGTCGCCAACGGATGCGGTGACCGAAGGCGCCACCACAGCAGCACGGTGACGGCGATGATCGCCATGGACAGGAGGAAGTGGATTGCCACCGTCCAGGGGTTGAGGTCGGTCAGGACGGTGATGCCGCCCATGAGCGCCTGCGCCGGGATGCCCGCGAAGGCCAGGGCGGCGAGTGGCACCTCGCGGCGCTGCCGGTAGGCGGCGACGAGTGTTGCCACGGCGATCACGCCCAGCACGAACGTCAACTGCCGATTGGTGAACTCGATGACGCCGTGGAACGAGTGCGCCTTCGTCGGGGTGAGTGACGAGCCGGTGCACTGCGGCCAGGTCGGGCAGCCCAGGCCCGAGCCGGTCAGCCGGACCGCGCCGCCGGTGACGACGATGACCACGTTGGCCACCACCGACGCGAGGGCAAGTTCACGCAGCACCCGAGGCGAGGCCAGCCAGGCGAGGACGCGCTCCTTCACTCCCACCGGAACCACCGAGCGGCCGCCGGGAGCGCCACGGCCGCCCAGACGAGAAGCGTCAGGGTGGGGCGAACCGGGAATCCGGCGGAGTCCTGCAGCACGCTGTGCAGGCCGTCGGACAGCGCCGCCGAGGGCAGGTACTGCAGCACCTCACGCACCCCGTCCGGGTACTTCGTGAGCGGGATGGCGATGCCGCCCGCGAACAGCAGGACCAGCCAGATCAGGTTCGCCGCGGCGAGGGTCACCTCGGCCCGCAGTGTGCCCGCGATGAGCAGCCCGAGCCCGCCGAACGCCGCGGTGCCCAGGACGATCAGCAGCAGCGCGACCAGCGGATCGCCGTGCGGGTGCCAGGCCAGGACGAGTCCGAGCACGCAGATGAGCGCCACCTGCACGATCTCGAGCAGGAGCACCGACAGCGTCTTGCCGCCGAGGAGCACCGAACGGGGCAGCGCCGTCGCGCCGAGGCGTTTGAGCACGGCGTACTTCCGCTCGAAGCCGGTGCCGATCGCGAGTCCGGTGAACGATGCCGACATGACCGCCAGCGCGATGATGCTGGGCACGACGAAGTCGATCCGGCGCGGCGTCTGGAGCGAGTAGAGCAGCGGCAGGTTGAAGAAGAACAGCAGCAGCAGGGGGATGACCAGGGTCAGCCCGACCTGCTCGCCGTTGCGCAGCAACAGCCGGAACTCCATCGCCGTCTGCGCTCGGAGCATCCGCCGCGTCGGTGCCGGGCCGGGTTCGGGCGCGAACGACGCCATCGCCCGCCGCCCTCCGGTACCCGTCGCAGCACTCATGAGCGAAGCTCCCGCCCGGTCAGTTCGAGGAAGACGTCTTCGAGGCTGCGCCGCTCGACGGTGAGTTCTTCGGCGAGGACGCCCTGCGCGGCGCACCACGCGGTCAGCGTCGCCAGAAGTTGCGGGTTGACCTCGCCGACGACGAGGTAGCGCCCCGGCGACTCCTCCAGGACGTGCGTGCCCGAGGGCATCTCCTCGACCAGCGACGACAGCCGCAGGCCGCTCGTCGTGCGGAATCGGATCTGCCCCTCGGCGCCGGACCGGGTCAGCTCCGCCGGACTGCCCGATGCGACGAGCTGCCCGCCGTCGATCACGACGATGACGTCGGCGAGATCCTCGGCCTCGTCGAGGAAATGCGTGGTCAGTACGACGCTGACCCCGTCCGCGCGAAGCCGGCGAATCAGTTCCCACGTGCCGCGACGCGCCTGGGGGTCCATGCCGGCGGTCGGTTCGTCCAGGAAAACCAGCTCGGGTCGCCCGACGAGCGCCAGGGCGAGGGAGAGGCGCTGTTTCTGCCCGCCGGACAGGCGCCGGATCTGGGTCGCGGCGACCTCGGCCAGCCCGAGGCAGTCGAGCAGTTCGTCGGGATTCTGCGGTCGGCGGGCGTAGGACGCGAACAGCCGCAGCAGCTCACCTGCGCGGGCACCGGGGTATCCGCCGACGCCGTCCTGGAGCATGACGCCCACCCGCGGTTTGAGCGCGGACGCGTCGCGCAGCGGATCGAGCCCGAGGACGCGGACGTGACCCGAGTCCGGCCGGCGAAAGCCCTCGCAGATCTCGATCGTCGTGGTCTTGCCGGCGCCGTTGGGCCCGAGCAACGCGAAGATCTGGCCCTGGGCAACCGTGAGTGACAGCTCGTCCACCGCCCGCCGTGCGCCGTAGGACTTGACCAGGCTGCTGACCTGCACAGCCGGGACGGCGGCGTCGCTCACGCGATGAGTCTAGGAATGCACGGGTTGTCGACCGACGGGCGTATCCCCGCTGGTGATAACCCCTACATGACTGAGCCCGAACTGCCGGCATATGCGTCGACGTATTCCTGGCCGGACAGCGCCTGGACGGCTTGCCGGATCTGCTCGGTGATCGCCCGCATCGCGCGGGCGCTGCGCTCCTCGGCCTCCCGGCCGGAGAAGTCGAGCGGTGTACCGAATCTGACCGCGACCGGGGCGCGATGCCACCGTTTTCCACCCGGCGGCTGAACGTCGCGGGTGCCGACGAGGCCGACGGGGACGACCGGGGCGCCCGATCGCAGGGCGAGCCGGGCCACGCCGGTGCGGAACTTGTACAACCGCCCGTCGGGCGAGCGGGTGCCCTCGGGGTAGATGCCGAGCGCCTGGCCATCGCGCAACACCTCGACGCCGCTGTCGATCGACCCCGCCGCGGCACGTGGGTCGTCGCGGTCAACGGGCAACTGCCCGAGCCCGTGGAAGAACGCGCCCATGGCCCGGCCGCGCAGGCCCGGGGAGTTGAAGTACTCCGCCTTGGCGAAGTAGAAGACCTGCCGGCGAGCGGCGAGCGGGGTGAAGATCTCGTCGGCGAAGGAGACGTGATTGCCCGCGATGATCACCGGCCCGCTGCGAGGCACGTTGTGCAGACCACTGACCTGCGGGCGATAGACGGCCCGAAGCGCGGGCGCCACGGTTAGCTCGAGGACGCGATACAGCACAGCGGCAACCTACCGGCGCGATGTTCGCGTGCGATGACATCTGCCCGTCCGGCCGGGTGAAATCGCTGCATTACCGGCCGCTTGACGCGAAACATCTCACTTAAGTGGGGGCGCCGCTGCACCTGACCCGGAAATACGTCATACTGATGTTGTGAAATTCGAGGACGACTCTGGGGGAGTGTCGTACCCGCGACGCGGTAGCCCGCCTCGTCCTTCAGCGCGGACCGCAGACCGCCGCGGCGCTCGCCGAGCAACTCGGCGTCTCCGCCGCAGCCATCCGCCGCCACCTCGACTCGCTCGTTGCCGAGGGCTTGCTCGTCGAGTGCGAGCCTCGCCAGATCGTGCACCGAGGCCGGGGACGTCCAGCACGTACCTATGCGCTAACCGATGCCGGGCGCGCATCCTTCCCGCACGCGTACGACGACTTGGCCACATCCGCACTCCGCTACCTGCGCGACAGCGGCGGTAGCGAGGCGGTGACCGCCTTCGCGGTCCGCCGGGCGACCTCGCTCGAGCAGGCGATCGCGCCGGTCGTCAAGGGCTCGACGATCGCCGACCGGGCGAAGGGCCTCGCGGCCGCCCTGTCCGAGCAGGGATACGCTGCCTCGACCGAACCGGCCGGCGCGGGCGTTCAGGTTTGCCAGCACCACTGCCCGGTCGCGCACGTCGCCGCCGAGTTTCCCGAACTGTGCGAGGCCGAGACCCGCGCTATCGAGCGAGTGCTCGGCACGTACGTCCAACGACTGGCCACGATCGCTCACGGCGACGGGGTCTGCACCACGAACGTTCCCGTCCCGCCGAAGAAGCGTGCCGCGAAGAGCGGCGCGCCGACCGGCGGCTCGGGTGCCCCAATCCGCACCGCACCGTCCCGATCAGGGAGGAACGCATAGTGACCACGACCGCTCCGATAACCCAGGGCGAGCAGATCGCTGCTCTGTCCACGTACGGATACGGCTGGGCTGATTCCGATGTCGCTGGAGCATCCGCCAAGCGGGGCCTTTCCGCAGCGGTGGTTGCCGACATCTCCGCGAAGAAGAGTGAACCTGCCTGGATGCTCGAACGACGCCTCAAGGCGCTGTCCATCTTCGACAAGAAGCCGATGCCGACGTGGGGCTCGGACCTGTCGGGTATCGACTTCGACAACATCAAGTACTTCGTGCGGTCCACTGAGAAGCAGGCTGAGACCTGGGACGATCTGCCCGCCGACATCAAGAACACCTACGACAAGCTCGGCATCCCCGAGGCGGAAAAGCAGCGCCTGATCTCCGGCGTTGCGGCGCAGTACGAGTCCGAGGTCGTTTACCACAAGATTCGTGAGGACCTCGAGGAGCAGGGCGTCATCTTCCTCGACACCGACACCGGCCTGCGCGAGCACCCGGAGCTGTTCCAGGAGTACTTCGGCTCGGTCATCCCGTCCGGCGACAACAAGTTCTCCGCGTTGAACACCGCGGTGTGGTCTGGTGGTTCGTTCATCTACGTGCCCAAGGGCGTGCACGTCGACATCCCGCTGCAGGCCTACTTCCGGATCAACACCGAGAACATGGGCCAGTTCGAGCGCACGCTGATCATCGTCGACGAGGGCGCCTACGTGCACTACGTCGAGGGCTGCACGGCGCCGATCTACAGTTCGGACTCGCTGCACTCCGCGGTCGTCGAGATCATCGTGAAGAAGGACGCCCGCTGCCGGTACACGACCATCCAGAACTGGTCGAACAACGTGTACAACCTGGTCACCAAGCGGGCCAAGGCCGAAGCCGGCGCCACGATGGAGTGGATCGACGGCAACATCGGCTCCAAGGTCACCATGAAGTACCCGGCCGTGTGGCTGATGGGCGAGTACGCCAAGGGCGAGGTTCTCTCGATCGCGTTCGCCGGCGAGGGACAGCACCAGGACGCCGGCGCGAAGATGCTGCACCTCGCGCCGCACACGTCCTCGACGATCGTGTCCAAGTCGGTGGCCCGCGGCGGTGGCCGCACGTCCTACCGCGGTCTGGTCGAGGTGCACAAGGGCGCCCACCACTCGGCGTCCACGGTGAAGTGCGACGCGCTGCTCGTCGACACGATCAGCCGCTCCGACACCTATCCGTACGTCGACGTACGGGAGGACGACGTGTCGATGGGCCACGAGGCCACCGTGTCGCGGGTCAGCGCCGATCAGCTGTTCTACCTGATGAGCCGCGGCCTGACCGAGGACGAGGCGATGGCCATGGTGGTGCGCGGCTTCGTCGAGCCGATCGCCCGTGAGCTGCCGATGGAGTACGCGCTCGAACTGAACCGTCTCATCGAGCTACAGATGGAAGGAGCGGTCGGCTAAGTGACGGCCACCCTGTCGCACACGCACAACGGTCGCACCGGCAGCCCGCCGGAGCGGTTCACCTCCTTCGATCCGGACGCGCTTCCCGTCCCGACGGGTCGCGAGGAGGAATGGCGCTTCACGCCGATCCGCAAGCTGCGCGATCTGTTCACCGCGGCCGAGCCCACGACGCGCATCGCCGGCGACGTGGACGCGCCCGGACGGCGTCACCTGGGCGATCGAGCCGCGCACGCCTGCGCAGGTGCTCGCCCCGGCCGACCGGGTCAGCGCACTGGCGCTCGCGCACGCTCCGCAGTCGTTCGTGCTGCGCGTGCCGGCCGGCGCACGGCTCGACGCACCGGTCAAGGTCACGGGCAAGGTCGGGCCGGGGCTGGCCTACGAGCACATGGTGCTCGAAGTCGGCCCGGGTGCCGAGGCCACGATCGTCGTCGACTACTCGGGCTCGGCCACCGTCGCCGAGAACGTCGAGATCATCGTCGGCGACGGCGCGAAGCTCGAACTGGTCAGCATCCAGGACTGGGACAACGACGCGATCCACATCAGCGCGCACGCCGCCCGGCTGGGCCGCGACGCGCAACTCAAGCACGTCGTCGTCAATCTCGGCGGAGCGATCGTGCGCATCAGCCCGACGGTGAACTTCGCCGCTCCGGGCGGTCGGGTCGAGCTGTTCGGGGTGTCGTTCGCCGGCACCGGCCAGCACCTGGAGTCGCGGCTCTACGTCGACCACAACCAGCCCGACTGCACGTCGAACGTGCTCTACAAGAACGCTCTGCAGGGCGACGGTGCGCGCACCGTCTGGATCGGCGATGTCCGCATCCGCCCGCAGGCCACCGGCACGAGCACGTACGAGCTGAACCGCAACCTGGTGCTCACCGACGGCGCGCGCGCCGACTCGGTGCCCAACCTGGAGATCGAGACCGGCGAGATCGTCGGAGCGGGCCACGCCAGCGCCACCGGGCGATTCGACGACCTGCAGCTGTTCTACCTGCAGTCGCGGGGGATCCCTGAGGCCGAGGCACGCCGGCTGGTGGTGCGCGGGTTCTTCGCCGACGTCGTCCACCGCATCGGCATCCCCGATCTGCATGACCGGCTGATGACCTCGATCGAGGCGCGGCTCGGCGTTCCTACTGACACGGAGAGCATCTGAGCATGGCAACTTTGGAAATCCGCGACCTGCACGTCACCGTCGCAGATGCGGCTGACGACGTCGAGATCCTCAAGGGCGTCGATCTGACCGTGTCCTCCGGCGAGACCCACGCGATCATGGGGCCGAACGGGTCGGGCAAGTCGACGCTCGCCTACTCGATCGCCGGGCACCCGAAGTACCGGGTCACGAGTGGCGCAGGTACTGCTCGACGGCGAGGACGTGCTGGCCATGACCGTCGACGCAGCGCGCCCGGGCCGGGCTGTTCCTCGCGATGCAGTACCCGATCGAGGTGCCGGGTGTCTCGGTGTCGAACTTCCTGCGCACCGCGGCCACCGCGGTTCGGGGCGAGGCGCCGAAGCTGCGTACCTGGGTCCGCGAGGTCAACGATGCGATGAGCACGCTCGAGATCGACAAGGCCTTCGCCGAGCGAAACGTCAACGAGGGATTCTCCGGCGGGGAGAAGAAGCGCCACGAGATTCTCCAGCTGGCGCTGCTCAAACCGAAGATCGCGATCCTCGACGAGACCGACTCCGGTCTGGACGTCGACGCGCTGCGCGTGGTGAGCGAGGGCGTCAACCAGGTGCGCGCCACCGGTGTCGGCACCTTGCTGATCACCCACTACACCCGCATCCTGCGCTACATCACGCCGGACTTCGTGCACGTCTTCTTCGACGGGCGCATCGTCGAGTCCGGTGGCGCCGAACTGGCCGGCAAGCTCGAGGACGAGGGCTATGCGCGGTTCGGAGTCAACGAGACCGCAAAGGCGTGAGCCAGTGACCTTCTGACGCGCTCGACACAGATGCGGTCCGCAAGGACTTCCCGATCCTGAGCCGCGAGGTGCACGGTCTGCCGCTTGTCTACCTGGACAGCGCGAACACCTCGCAGAAGCCGCAGGTCGTGCTCGACACCCTGACCGAGTTCTACGCGCGCCACAACGCCAATGTCGCGCGGGCGGTGCACACGCTCGGCTCCGAGGCGACCACGGCGTTCGAGCTCGCCCGCGACAAGGTGGCCGGCTTCATCAACGCGCCGAGCCGCGACGAGGTCGTGTTCACCAAGAACGTCTCCGAGTCGCTGAACCTCGTCGCCTACGCACTGTCCAACGCGGCCACCTTCCCGGGCGCGGAGCGTTTCCGGGTCGGCCCGGGCGACGAGATCGTGGTCACCGAGATGGAGCACCACAGCAACATCGTCCCGTGGCAGTTGCTGGCGCAGCGCACGGGCGCGACGTTCAAGTGGATTCCCCTTGACGACGAAGGCCGTCTGCTCGACTCCGCGATCGACGAGGTGATCACCGAGCGCACCAAGGTCGTCTCGTTCGTCCACCAGTCCAATGCGCTGGGCACGGTCAACCCGGTGCAGCGCATCGTCGCGCGGGCCAAGGCGGTCGGTGCGCTCACGGTGATCGATGCCGCGCAGTCGGCGCCACACCGGCCACTCGACGTGCAGGCGCTCGGCGCCGATTTCGTCGGCTTCACCGGTCACAAGCTCTACGGGCCGACCGGGGTCGGCGTGCTGTGGGGCCGCTACGACCTGCTCGCCGACCTGCCGGTTTTCCTCGGCGGCGGCGAGATGATCGAGACGGTCGACATGACCGGCACGACGTTTGCCGCACCGCCGCACCGCTTCGAGGCCGGTACGCCGATGATCGCCCAGGCCGTCGGCCTCGGCGCGGCGATCGACTACGTCACCGCGCTCGGCATGGACAACATCCTCGCCCACGAAGAGCACCTGACCACCTACGCGCTCGATGCACTGTCCACAGTGGACGGTGTGCGGATCATCGGCCCGGCGACCGGCATCGATCGCGGCGCCACGATCGCGTTCACCGTGCGCGGCGTGCATCCGCACGACGTCGCGCAGATCCTCGACGACGAGGAAGGCATCGCCGTTCGCGCCGGCCACCACTGCGCGCGGCCGGTATGCGTCCGGTACGGAATACCGGCGACCACGCGAGCGTCGTTCGGTGTGTACACGACAACTGACGAGATCGACGCGCTCGTGCGCGGCCTGGAGCGGGTCACGGAGGTGTTCGGATGAGCGTGCCCTTGGACTCGATGTATCGCGAGATCATCATCGACCACTACAAGCACCCGCAGCACCACGGCCTGCCGGCTGACTACGACGCCGAGGTCCATCACGTGAATCCGACCTGCGGCGACGAGGTGACCCTTCGGGTGCGCATCGCCGACGGGTCGATCGCCGAACTCGGCTGGGTGGGCGAGGGTTGCTCGATCAGCCAGGCGTCGACGTCGGTGATGAGCGACCTGGTCGTCGGGCAACGAGTCGATGCAGCACTCGAACTGCAGGACAAGTTCCTGCGCCTTATGCAGACCCAGGGTCAGGCGGAGATCTCCGACGACGACGCCGAGGCCCTTGATGACGCCGTCGCATTCGAGGGCGTGTCGAAATATCCGGCTCGCATCAAGTGTGCGTTGCTGGGCTGGATGGCCATGAAGAGCGCGGTGGCCGACGCGGCAGTCGCGGCAGCGGCACCGAAGGCAGGGGAGTAGCCATGACCGACACGACCACCATTCCGTCGCGCGATGAGATCGAAGAGGCGATGCGCGACGTCGTCGACCCGGAACTCGGCATCAACGTCGTCGATCTCGGCCTTGTCTACGACGTGCGCGTCGAGACGGCTGAGGAGGGCAGCGCCCCGGTCGTCACTCTCGACATGACCCTGACCTCGGCCGCCTGCCCGCTGACCGATGTGATCGAGGACCAGGCCAACGCGGCCCTGACCGGCGGTCCGAAGCCGCTCGCCGGTGACCTCAAGATCAACTGGGTGTGGATGCCGCCGTGGGGGCCGGACAAGATCACTGACGAGGGACGCGAGCAGTTGCGGGCCCTGGGCTTCAACGTCTGATTTCGCGATCTACGGACGGCCACTGACGAAGGTCGTCCCAGATTCGTAATGCCCATCGCGGATGATCGAGGCGCGCCTCGCGGTGTTTGCCTTGGCATGACGACACAATCGCCTCCGCGCGGCCGCGTTCGCGTCGAGCTCTCACCCAAGCGCGTCCGGGCCTACCTCGGCGCCGAACCCGTGGTCGACACGACCCGGGCCCGGCTGGTGTGGGAGACGCCGTACTACCCGACCTACTACTTCCCGGTCGAGGACGTGCGCCTGGACCTGCTCGAAGCCGAGGACGGCGTAGCGCACTCGCCGAGCCGTGGTGACGCGCAGTCGTTCGCGCTCGTGAGCGGCGAGCGGCGAGTACCGGGCGCTGCGTTGCGCTACCCGGATTCGCCGATCGAGGAACTGCGCGATCTCGTGCGCCTGGAGTGGTCGGCGCTCGATGCGTGGTTCGAGGAGGACGAGGAGGTCTTCGTCCACCCGCGCAGCCCCTACGTGCGAGTCGACATCCTGCCGAGTTCGCGGCACATCCGGATCGCGATCGACGGCGTGACACTCGCCGAATCGACGAGTCCCAGGCTGCTGTTCGAGACCGACCTTCCCGTTCGCTACTACCTGCCGAAGACCCACGTGCACCTCGAACTGCTCGAGCCGTCCTCGACCAGCACGCAATGCCCGTACAAGGGCAAGGCCACCCACTGGTCGGCGCGCATCGGCGGCAAGCTGTATCCCGACATCGCCTGGTCCTACCCGACGCCGTTGCCCGAAAGCGAGCGCATCGCCGGACTCGTCGCCTTCTACGACGAGAAGCTCGACGTGTACGTCGACGGCGTCCTGCAGGACCGGCCTCGGACCAAGTTCAGCTAAGGCGCGTTCGGGCCGATCAGCCGAGATCGCGGGCGGCGAACGTGTCGCAACGCCTCGGGTCGCCGGTCTGCAATCCGGTCGTGAACCACTTGCGGCGTTGGGCCGAACTGCCGTGCGTGAACTTGTCCTGGCGGACCGTTCCGTCGCCGAGGTTCTTCTGGATCCAGTCATCGCCAATGCGGCCGGCCGCGTCGAGCGCGCGCTGCACGTCGTCCTGGGTGATCTCGCTGACCAGCGCCGGCTCACCGTTCGGCCCGGGTTCGGTCGCGTGCTTGGCCCAGACGCCGGCGAAGCAGTCGGCCTGCAGTTCCAGGCGAACCGTCCCGGACGTCGGCCCGGTCTCGCCGGGCCGCACCCGCGACTCGAGGCCGAGCAGATTCTGCACGTGGTGGCCGTACTCGTGGGCGATGACGTACGCGTCGACGAACAGGCCGCCTTCGGCGCCGAACTGGGTCTGCAGATCCTGGTAGAACGACAGGTCGATGTAGACGCGCTGATCGGCCGGGCAGTAGAACGGGCCCGAACCACTCGTCGCGGCTCCGCACGCGGTCTGCACCTGACCGCTGAACCAGACCGTGGGCACCGGCACGTATCGCTTGCCGAGGGTGGGCAGCGCGCGCGTCCAGTAACCCTGGATGGAGTCGATGTCGGCGACCACGGCGCAGTCGAGCTTCGTGTTCGCGTCGGCACCGGTCTTGCACTCCTGCTGTATCTGGGAGTTGTCGGCTGTTGCCGGGCCGCCGCCTTGGCCGAGTTGGCCGAGGACGTCGGTCAGGTTGCTGCTCTTGCCGCCGCCCAGGACGCTGATGAGCACGACGACGATCAGGCCCACGACACCGAGACCGCCACCGCCGAGGGCCACCTGACCGCCCCGGCTGCCTGGCAGCATGCCACCGCGGCGGGCGTCTTGAACCCCGGACGTGTCGAGCCGAGCGTCCTCGTTGTACTTCATCGCAACCCGGCTCCTGACGTGCGGCCGCGGCCCCCGTGCCGTCGACGCCTTCGGGAATCGTGCCCTGAATCCCCGTCCGCGGCTACGCCGGTATGCGGTGGGAGCGACGCAGCGCGGTCATCAGGGCGACGTATCCGGCGGCGCCGAGTCCACTGAGGACCAGATTGCCGAGCCACAAAGCGCCCGGGCTCGCCGCGTAGGCGCGGGAGCCCAGGAACGGCGCCAGCACGCCCGATGCGCCCCATGCGATCCCCACGGCGCCGATATAGCGTCCGCGCAGCGATTCGGGCGCAATGTCGGCGACGAGCGCCTGCAGGGATGTCGTCTGGCCGATCTCGCCGAGAGTCCAGACGATGACCGTCAGCGCAAAGGCCCACGTTGAGTGGCAAACCGCACTCAGGGCAAGGCCGCCGCCGACTACGAGCAGCGTGGACGGAAGCAGGATGCTGCGCGAGATCCGCGACAGCAGGGGCAGCACGATCGGCTGGACGATGACGATGACGACCCCGTTGACCGCCATGATCAGCCCGTACGAGCCCGTCCCAAGACCGGCGTCGCGAACAGCAAGTGGCAGCGTGACGTAGACCTGCGAGTAGAGGGTGGCGTAGCACAGGCACAAAGCGACGACGGCGATCAGAACGTGGTCGCGAAGCATGAGCCGCCAGGCCGGCACGAGCGCCTCTGGCGACTCCTGAGGGGGCGCAGCGGGCCTGGTCTCGGGAACCTTGCGCAGCACGACGAGACCGAAGATCAGGCTCGTCGCGGCGTCGATCGCGAACAGTGCGCCGAAGCCCAGCCGCACGAGCAGGCCGGCGGAAACCGCAGCCACCGAGAAGCCGAGGTTGATCGCCCAGAACTGCAGGGCAAAGGCACGCGTACGACGCTCGCCCTGAAGCAGGTCGGCTACTGCCGCGGATGCAGCGGGGCGGTAGATGTCGCCGACCAGGCCGACGACGAAAGCAGTCGCGGCGATCTGCGGCACTCCGCGGGCGAAGGCGAGTAGGCCCAGCGCCGCAGCGACGGCGAACATGCCGAAGCCGAGGGCGAAGCGGCGCCCGACCCGGTCGGTGAGGTAGCCGCCGATCGGCTGCGAGACGACCGAGCCCACGCCCCAGATCGTGACGACCGTGCCCGCGGTCGCGATGCTCAGATGCCGCGGACCGGTCAGGTACAAGATGATGAACGGCTCGATGAACGTGCCGGCGCGATTGACCAGTGTGCCGACCCACAGCCACCAAAAGGGCGCCGGCAGGCCCTCGATCCGACGGTTCAGAACGGCCCGGGCGCGGCCCAGCGGCACATGACGCAGCCGGCCGATTTCGGCCGGCGGGGCTTCGAGATCGGTGGCAATGAGTTCCCGGTCGTCTTGCAGTTCGCGCGATCCCACGTGCGCCACCCAATCACCGACCACCGACAACCCGCGAAGCATTTACCGCGCTATGCACGGACATTTCCCCGATCCGTCGGCGGTTGCGTTTCGCACACCGGCCCGGCGCATCGGCGTCGAGGAATTGGGCTGCGTACCCCGTTACACTGGTTGGGTGCATGTACTCCCGAGCTGACTGGGCGACCCGCCGATGTCGCCCTCTGTCCACCCTCGTTCGGGAGCCTCCACGTCATGATCACAGCCATCGATCTCGAGCTGCGCGCCGGCGCGCGTATCTTGCTCGAGCCGACCACCCTGCGGGTGCAACCCGGCGATCGCATCGGCCTCGTCGGCCGCAACGGCGCCGGCAAGACGACCAGCCTGCGAGTGCTCGCCGGAGAAGGCCTGCCGCACACCGGCACGGTCGACCGCCGAACGCCGGTCGGCTATCTGCCCCAGGACCCGCGTACCGGAGACCTCGAGGTGACCGCACGGGACCGCGTGCTCTCGGCGCGGGGCCTCGATCAGCTCGTCACGGACATAACGAAGGTTCAGGTGCAGCTGGCCGAGCGCCCGGACGACGATGCCCTCGTGCGGCGCTACGGCCAACTCGAGGAACGCTTCACCGCACTCGGGGGATATGCGGCCGAGAGCGAAGCCGCGCGCATCTGCGCCAATCTCGGCCTGGCCGATCGGGTGCTCGCCCAGCAACTGGGCACGCTGTCCGGAGGACAGCGACGGCGCATCGAGCTAGCCCGCATCCTGTTCGCCGGCAACGACACCGCAAGTGAGCCCGCCACCCTGTTGCTCGACGAGCCGACGAACCACCTCGACGCGGACTCGATCGCCTGGCTGCGCGGCTTCCTGCGTCAGTACTCCGGCGGGCTCGTGGTCATCAGCCACGACGTCGACCTGCTCGAGACTGTGGTCAACAAGGTCTGGTACCTGGATGCGAATCGCGCGCAACTCGACGTCTACAACGTCGGCTGGAAGATCTACCTGCAGCAGCGCGAGGCTGACGAGCGCCGCCGGCACCGCGAGCGGGCCAACGCCGAACGCAAGATTGAGGCGCTGCGCTCGCAGGCGGACAAGATGCGCGCGAAGGCGACGAAGGCCCGCGCCGCGCATCAGATGGATCGCCGCGCCGCTGTGCTGAAGGCCGGGCTGGCCGACGTGCGCGTGGCCGACAAGGTCGCCCGCCTGCGCTTCCCGACCCCGGCTGCGTGCGGGCGCACTCCGCTCACCGCGCAGGGATTGTCCAAGTCCTACGGCTCGCTCGAGGTTTTCACCGACGTCGACCTCGCAGTCGACCGTGGGGCGCGGGTCGTGGTGCTCGGACTCAACGGTGCGGGCAAGACGACGTTGCTGCGCCTGCTCGCCGATCTGGAGCCGCCCGACACCGGCGAGGTCACCCCTGGTCACGGCCTTCGGCTTGGCTATTACGCGCAGGAACACGAGACGCTCGACCACGATCGGTCAGTGCTGGAGAACATGCGCGCGTCCGCGCCGCTCGACCTGTCCGACACTGACCTGCGCAAGATCCTCGGCGCGTTCCTGTTCTCCGGCGACGACGTCAACAAGCCCGCCGCGGTGCTGTCGGGCGGGGAGAAGACTCGTCTCGCGCTCGCCACTCTGGTGACGAGCGCGGCGAATGTGCTGCTTCTCGACGAGCCGACCAACAACCTCGATCCGGTGAGCCGCGACCAGGTGCTCGATGCGCTGCGCACCTACGCGGGAGCGATCGTGCTCGTCACGCACGACGAAGGTGCGGTGTCTGCGCTGAATCCAGAGAAGGTGATCTTGTTGCCCGACGGCATCGAAGATTCTTGGAGCGAGGATCTCGCTGACCTGATCGCCTTGGCGTGACGCCGCATGATCGCTATCCGGCAATTTGTCCGGGACCGTGAGCACACTTGACCAACTGATCGGCCTGACGATCTTGCGCCTGGATGCTCGGCGCTGCTATCAAGACCGCGGCCGGTTTATTCGGGGGAACAGATCTGCCGCCAGGCAAGGCATGCTCTCCCACAGGAAAAAGTCCGGAGGGACTGACATGGCTGTGCTGAGGAAGGGCGCGCGGATCACGGGCGCCGAACGAAGCAAGCTCGCGAACGATCTACGCAAGCAGTACGACAAAGGTCGCAGCATCCGCGACCTTGCCCAGAGCCACGGGCGCTCGTATGGATTCGTCCATCGGGTGCTCTCCGAATCAGGCGCCACGCTGCGGGGGCGTGGCGGCGCGACTCGGACGAAGAAGAAGGGCCGCTGATCCTGTCGGCATCACCCGTAGCGATCCCGCCGGAGGCCGGCTTTCGAGTCGGCCTTTCCGGCGAGGTCGCCACCATCACCCTGAATCGTCCTGATCGGCTCAACGCACAGACACCCGCCACGTGGACGTGGCTTGCCCGCGTGGGCGCTGAGCTTGCGGCGACGGTACGCGTAGTCGTCGTCCGCGGAGAGGGCCGAGCCTTCTCCGCGGGCCTCGACCGCTCGGTCATGACCGCGACCGGCGACGGCGTTCCTGGTCTGCTCTCGCTTGCGGCCGCCACCCCGGAACAAGCGAGCGCGACAATCGCCGGCTACCAGGACGGATTCGGCTGGCTGGCCCGCCCGGACATCGTGAGCATCGCCGTCGTGCGCGGTCATGCGATCGGTGCGGGGTTTCAGCTTGCGCTGGCGTGCGATCTGCGGATCGCGTCCGACGATGCGCAGTTGACGATGGCTGAGACCAGCCTTGGACTGGTTCCTGATCTCGGCGGTACGAAGCGGCTTGTCGAACTCGTGGGCTACTCGCGTGCGGTCGACATCTGCCTCACCAGTCGGCGGGTTCCGGCCGATGAGGCTCTCCGCATCGGCCTGCTGACGACGGTGGTGCCGGCCGACCGACTTGACGATGCCGTCGACGCGACAGTCGCCGCATTGCTCAAGCCTCCGCGCGACGCGGTGATCGAGACCAAGGCCCTGCTGCGAACCGCCGCCGGGCAGAGCCAATCCGAGCAGGAGGTCGCCGAGCGGGAGGCGCAACATCGCCTGCTGCGTGGCCTGGCCGGCCTGCTCTCGGAAGCGTGACCGCAGCCTGAGTCAGTCCTGATCGGGGCACGGTCGCCGTCGGCCGATGTCGTCGGCTATATCGCCTATTGCGTGACCTGGCAGATCAAGATCGACTTATTGACGGGTCGCACGGAACTCTGCGCTCTTGGCGAACAGAAGCGACGACCGGAACACACCACCTCCGGCTAACGTTTGCCGCGGCGGAGGTGGTGTCTGTGTCGATGGACATGAACATGATGCGGTCGATGCACTCGATGGGTCGCCGCGACTCGTCGGTGGTCGGCAAGCAGATACCACCTGGCACCTGGAAGCGGATTCTGCGCTTCGCACGTCCCTATCGGCGCGAGCTGCTCGTCTTCCTGTTCGTGGTCGTCGTCGACGCGCTGATCGGGGTTGCCACACCGGTACTTGCCGGAAAGGTCGTCAACGAGATCACCCGGCACGGCGAGGTGCGCGTCGTCGTCAAGATCGCGATCGTGATCGCCGCGCTGGCGGTGGTCGATGCCGTGCTGTCCTTCGCGCAGCGGTGGTACTCGGCCCGTATCGGCGAAGGTCTGATCTTCGACATGCGCACGTCGGTCTTCGACCACGTGCAGCGGATGCCGCTCGCGTTCTTCACCCGAACGCAGACCGGCGCACTGGTCAGCCGGCTGAACAACGACGTTCTCGGCGCCCAGCAGGCGTTCACGTCGACGCTGTCGGGACTCGTATCCAATGTGGTGAGCCTCGTGCTGACCGCGGCCGTCATGTTCTCGCTGTCCTGGCAGATCACCGCCCTCGCCCTGGTGATGCTGCCGGTGTTCGTCGTGCCGGCGCGCCGGATCGGCACGCGACTGCAGGCGATCACCCGCGAGTCGTACACGCTCAACGCGTCGATGAACACAACGATGACCGAGCGGTTCAACGTGGCCGGCGCGCTGCTCGTCAAGCTGTTCGGGCGCCCGCAGGACGAGGACCGGTCATTCCGGGACCGAGCTGCGCGAGTCCGCGACATCGGCATCACGTCGGCGATGTACTCGCGCGCATTCTTCGTCGCCCTGACACTCGTCGCTGCTCTGGCGCAGGCGCTCGTCTACGGGCTGGGCGGCTACTACGCGCTGACCGGCGTCCTCGACACCGGGACGGTCGTGACGCTCGCGCTGTTGCTGAGCCGCCTGTACGGGCCGCTGACTGCGCTGTCGAACGCGCGCGTCGACATCATGAGTGCTCTGGTCAGCTTCGACCGGGTCTTCGAGGTGCTCGATCTGCCGCCGATGATCGATGACGCCCCGGACGCGATCGCGCTTCCGCCGCAAGCGAGCAGCATCGAATTCGACGACGTGCGCTTCTCCTACCCGACGGCGAGCGAGGTTTCGCTGGCCTCGCTCGAGGACGTCGCCGTCCTCGACACCGCCCCGTCGCAGGAGGTACTGCGTGGGGTCTCGTTCCGGGCCGAGCCGGGCGAGCTCATCGCTCTGGTGGGGCCGTCCGGCGCGGGCAAGACGACGATCAGCCAGCTCGTGCCGCGCATCTACGACGTGCGGTCCGGTCGCGTGCTCATCGGCGATCACGACGTGCGCTCGGTGACCCAGCAGTCCCTGCGCGACCGCATCGGCGTCGTCAGCCAGGACGCCCACATGTTCCACGACACGATCCGCGCGAACCTCGTGTACGCCAAGCCCGGTGCCGACCGAGTCCGAGCTTTGGCAGGCCGTCGAGGCCGCGCAGATCGCCGACCTCGTCGCCTCCCTGCCCGACGGCCTCGACACCGTGGTGGGCGATCGGGGTTACCGCCTGTCCGGCGGCGAGAAGCAGCGTCTGGCCATTGCCCGGCTGCTGCTCAAGGCGCCGCAGATCGTCATCCTGGACGAGGCGACGGCCCATCTCGACAGTGAGAACGAGGCGGCCGTACAGGAGGCACTGGCGCAGGCCCTCACCGGCCGGACCTCGCTGGTCATCGCCCATCGCCTGTCGACGGTTCTCGGCGCGGACAAGATCCTGGTCGTCGACGGGGGGCGCGTCGTCGAGAGCGGCGCTCATGCCGAGCTACTGCTGGCCGGCGGCCTGTACTCCGAGTTGTACCGCACGCAGTTCGAGAAGCAGGCGGCCGGCGTGGAGTCCGAGGTCGCCGGCGGCTGAGTGCCTAGATCGCCGCGATCAGGCGCGATCTGGCTGATTTGGCTGATCGAGCTGATCTGGCTTGACCCGAGCCGACCGGATCGGTCAGCAACGGCCCGAACGCCAGCTCCGCAGCGCCGAGCAGCGAAGAATCCTCGCCCAGTGCCGCTGTTCGCAGGTGAACGAGCTGGCGGGCCTCGGACATCGCATGCCGGTCGAGCTCGTCCTCGATCTCGGCGCGGCACAGTTCCAGGACGTTGGCCAGCGAGCCGCCCATGATGACCACCTGCGGATTGAGCAGGTTCACCAGGTTGGCGGCGGTGCGCCCGAGCGCGACGGCGACGGTGCGAACGCCCTGTAACGCCGTGCGCTCACCGGCCCGGGCGGCGTCGAACACCTCGGCGACGCTCTCGCGGGTAGGTGCCGCCGAGCGCTGCGCCTCGCGCAGCAACGCCGCCTCGCCGATGAACATCTCGACGCACCCGTGGCTGCCGCAGTGGCATGGCGGCCCGGACGAGTCGAGCATCATGTGGCCGACCTCGCCGGCGAGCCCCGCGTGGCCGCGCAGCGGGACGCCGTCGATGATCAGCCCGCCGCCGACGCCGATCTTGCCGGTGATGTAGACGACGTCGTGGCAGTCGCTGGCCGCACCCCGCACGTGCTCGGCGAGGGCACCCAGGTCGGCGTCGTTGCCGAGGTGCACGCCCAGTTGGGGCGTCACCTGGGCGGAGATCATCCGGGCGAGCGGGCGATGGCGCCAGCCCAGGTTCGGCGCGAAGTCGATCCAGCCGTCGGCCCTGCGCACGGTGCCCGGAATGCTCACGCCGACTCCGACCGGCCAGGCGCCCGGCGAGAGCTGTTGGCGCAGTGGGCGCGAGCTGCTCGGCGATCTGGATCGCGACCTGGTCGGGGGAGTCGTGCTCGTGGTCGAGCTGCAGCTCGCGCCGCGCCATGACCTGCCCGCCGAGGCCGACCGCCGCACTCACCAGGCGGTCGACCTCGATGTCGACGGCGAACGCGAACGGTCCGTCCAGGCGGGGACGCACGACGTGCGAGGGGCGCCCGGCCCGCTCGTTACCGCTCGGCACGTACTCGTTGATCAGCTCCAGCGCGATGAGCTCGGCCACGAGCGCACCGATGGTCGAGCGGTTGAGCCCCAGGCGCTGGGTGAGCTCGGCACGGCTCAGTGCGCCGTGCCGATGCAACTGCTCGAGCAGCAGACCCAGGTTGTGGCGTCTGATCTCCTCCGGACGTGCGGCGGGGGCGCGTGCCATCGTCGTATGTCCCCCGCCGGATCCGTCAGCCGAGCCCAGCGGCGCTGGCTCGCCTGCGTGCCAGCGCGTCGACGGCGGCAGCGATCAGGAGTACGACACCGGTGACGATGAACTGGACCGCCGAGCTGTTCGTGCCGTGGACGAGGTCGGACATGCCGTTGGCGATCACCGCGATGACCAGTCCGCCGATCACAGCGTCGAGGGGCCGCCCCTTGCCGCCGAACAGGCTCGTGCCGCCGATGACGGCGGCACCGACCGCGAGCAGCAGAGTGTTGCCGCCACCGACGTTCTGCGCCACCGCGCGGACGTTGGACACGAGCAGGATGCCGCCGATCGACGCCATGAACGAGTTGATGGTGAACGACGCGATCTTGATCCGGTCCACGGCAATACCGGCGCGGCGCGCCGCCTCGTCGTTGCCGCCGACCGCATAGATGTGCCGTCCGAACCGTGTCCGGCTGAGTACGAACGTCCAGATGACGAAGAACGCCAGGATGAGCGGCACCACCCAGGGCACGCCCTCGAGGCTGCCGACCTGCACCTTGACGAGCTTGCCGCCTTGATTGACCAGTTGGGTGCCCTTGTTGGTGGCCCGGTTCTGGTTGAGCAGGTACACCGAGACCCCCGCGACCACGGCCAGCGCGGCGACCTTGATCGCCACGAGCGTCATCGGCTCGGAGGAGAGCCCGGCCCGGGACCGGGACCAGGCATGGACGATCTTCACTGCCGCATAGCCGATCACCACGACGGCGGCCAGGACCCAGCCCAACCACGTCGACATCTGCCCGTTGGACAGGGCGTTGATGAAGTTGTCCGTGATCGAGATGTTGCCCTGTGGACCCTTGCCGTTGTTGACGATGTAGAGAATCACGCCCTGGAAGGCGAGGAACAGCGCCAGTGTCACGACGAAGGACGGGATGCGGATCTTGGCGCACAGGACGCCGGTCAGCACACCGATGACGACGCCGGTGAGCATCGCCGCGCCGATCGAGGCCGGCCATGGCCACCCGTAGCCGACGGAGAGCCGGCCCATGACCGCGGCGCAGACGCCTGCCGCGGTGCCTGCGGCCAGGTCGATCTCGCCGAGGAGCAGGACGAACACCAGACCCATCGCGATGAAGATCGTGGCCCCGGCCTGCTGCAGCAGCGCGGAGAAGTTGCCGAGGGAGCCGAACGCCGGATGGGCGAGCCAGAAAACGACGACCAGCACGGCAAGGCCGCCGAATGCCGGCAACGCGCCCATCTCGCCGCCGCGGATGCGCTGGACATAGGTACGGAAGTAGTCGCCCAGCCCTTCTCCGCCTACTGCCTCAGTGGATGCGGCGGCCACGGCGACGCTCGGGCGCGATTCGTCAGTGTCGAGCTCCTCGACCGTTCCGGTGCCTCGCGTGTCATCGCTCATGACGACTCCTCCGTGCTCGAGGTCATCGCGTCGCTGCCGTTGACGTTCGCGGACTTGCCGGTGGTGATCAGCTCCACCAACGTCTGCTGGTCAGCGTCTTGGCGCTGCACGACAGCGGCCATCTTGCCCAGATACATTGCGGCGATGCGGTCAGAGACCTGCAGCACGTCGAGCATGTTGTGCGAGATCAACAGCACGGCGATGCCCTGATCGGCGAGGCGGCGCACCAGGTCGAGCACCTGCGCCGTCTGCGCCACACCGAGCGCGGCAGTGGGTTCGTCGAGCAGCACGACCTTGGAGTTCCACAGGACCGATTTCGCGATCGCGACGGTCTGGCGCTGGCCGCCGGACAGGCTTGCTACGCGTTGGCGTACCGACTGCACCGTGCGCACCGAGAGCGAGTTGAGCGTCTCGCGGGCGGCTAGTTCCATGGAGATCTCGTCGAGCAGGACGCTCTTGTGCCGTTCCCGGCCGAGGAACATGTTCTGCACGATGTCGAGGTTGTCGCACAGGGCGAGGTCCTGGTACACGATCTCGATGCCGAGGGCGGCAGAGTCTCGAGGGCTGTGCACGTGCGTCTGCTTGCCCTCGAAGAAGACCTCGCCGGAGTCGATGGTGTACGTGCCACCGATGCACTTGACGACCGTGCTCTTGCCGGCGCCGTTGTCCCCGATGAGTGCCGTGACCTCGCCGGCATGAAGGTCGAGGTCGACGTCGTGCAGCACGTCGACCGGGCCGAAGCTCTTGTTGATCTTGCGCAACTGCAGTATCGGTTCAGCGTTCAACGCCGAAGCTCCCCTCTGACCGGACGTCACCCCGTGACGATCGATTTGCCGGCCTCAGCGTGGGCGGGCGCGTCCAGTATTCACCGAACGCGCCCATCCCACGATGCTTGCTCGACAGGTCAGCTGACGCCGGCCGCCGTGCACTTGGCGGCGTAGGTGCCGATGCACACCTGGGCCTTCGGGGTGTAACCGTCGTTGATCGGGTCCTTCACGTTCGCCTTGGTGATGGCGACCGGCTTGGCCAGGATGGCCGGGATCTTCTTGTGGGTCTGCGTGTCCTCAGCGGTCGCGGTCGTGTTCGGCACCTGGCCGTTGACGATCGCGGCGATCGCGTCGACGGCCGGGATGGCCTCTTCAGCAGACGGCTTGTAGATCGTGAAGCACTGGTCGCCGTCGAGGATGTGCTGCAGGCCCTGTGCCGTGGCGTCCTGGCCGGACACTGCCACCTTGCCGTTGAGCTTCTGCGTCTTGAGCGACCCGATGACGGCGTTGGCCATGCCGTCGTTGGCGACCATGACGGCGTTGAGGTTCGGGTGCGCCTGCAGCATCGAGGCGAAGGTCGTGCCGGCCTTCTGGTTGTCCCAGTCGGCGATCGACTGGTCGTCGAGCTTCTTCCAGCCGGCCTGCTTGGACAGCACGCTGTCGTAGCCCTGCTTGAACAGCGTCGCGTTGTTGTCGGTCGGCGAGCCGTTCACGTCGACGTAGTTGACGGTGCTCTTGCCGGCGACCTGCGGGCACTTGGTCAGCGCCGTGCCCTGCTCCTTGCCGACGGCCACGCCGTCGAAGGAGACGTAGAGCGCTGCGGTGCCGCCGAGGGTCAGGCGGTCGTAGTCGATGGTCGTGATGCCCTTGGCGGTTGCTTCCTTCTCGATTGCCGCACCCGAGCCGGAGTCCAGGTTGACGATCATGAGGACCTTGACGCCGTCGTTCTCCATGCTCTCGGCGATGGTCTTCATCTTCGCCGAGTCACCGCCGGCGTTCTGGATGTTGCAGTTGAGATTGTCCTTCTGGCACTGGGCCTTGAGCGCCTGCGGGTCGGACGTCACCCAGCGCTGCGAGGACTGGGTGTCGGGCATGATCATGCCGACCTTGGCGCCCTTGCCGTCCAGAGCTCCACCGGACGACGAGCCGCCCGACGACGGCGCCGCGGCGGACGTCGTCGCTCCGCCAGGCGGATTCGTGGTGGTGGTCTCTTCTTGCTCGAGGAGCAGGCGCTCAGCACAAGCGAGGCCGCAACCCCTGCGACGACCAGGCCGATTGCGCTCTTGCGCATGGGCTGTACCGCCTTTCGCGGGCTGGTGACTGGGCGGCTACGCCGGTCCAGTCGAGGAATGTTGTGCGCGTCAACATATAGGCAGTCACGTAGTGGCGACACCATCGAAACCGATTCGTTACCGCCCGCCGGTGGGGTGTCGCCCGATTGCGAGTCATGTGGCGGTCTGGCGTTACCGAGCCGTGTCTCGCGAGTGCTCGAACCCGTTCCGGTCATAGCTCGGTCATAACAAAGAACGCAGGACAAACTGCATGATGCCGCCGTGCCGGTAGTACTCGGCCTCGCCCGGGGTATCGATGCGAAGACGCGCCTCGAACTCGATCCCGTCGGCCCGAACGGACACCGTCTGGGGCGTCGTTCCGTCGTTGAGCGCCTCGACCCCGGTGATCGTGAACGACTCCTCGCCGGTCAGGCCGAGTGACTCGGCCGAGTCACCGTCGGCGAACTGCAACGGGAGCACGCCCATGCCGATGAGGTTCGAGCGGTGGATGCGCTCGTAGGACTCGGCGATCACCGCGCGCACGCCGAGCAGTGCCGTGCCCTTCGCGGCCCAGTCGCGCGAGGAGCCCGAGCCGTACTCCTTCCCGGCGAGGACGACCAGCGGCGTGCCGGCGGCCAGGTAGTTGACCGAGGCGTCGTAGATCGTGGTCACTGGAGCGCCGTCGGCGGTGAAGTCGCGTGTGAACCCGCCCTCGGTGCCGGGTGCGAGTTGGTTACGCAGGCGGATGTTGGCGAAGGTGCCGCGGATCATGACCTCGTGGTTGCCCCGCCGGGAGCCGTAGGAGTTGAAGTCCCGGCGATCGACGTCGTGCTCCGAAAGGTATTTGCCAGCAGGCGAATCTGCCTTGATCGAACCGGCCGGGCTGATGTGGTCGGTGGTGACCGAATCCCCGAGCCAGGCCAGCACCCGCGCGTCGTGGATGTCGGTAACCGGCGACGGATCGCGCTGCATGCCCTCGAAGTAAGGAGGTTTGCGGACATAGGTCGACTCGTCGGCCCACTCGAACGTATCGCCTTGCGGCGTCGATAGCGCGCGCCATTCTTCGTCACCGGCGAAGACGTCTGCGTAGTCGCGGGTGAACATCTCGCTGGCGATGGCCTCGTCGACCACGCGCTGAACCTCGGCGGCCGAGGGCCAGATGTCGCGCAGGTACACCGGATTGCCGTCGGCTCCCGTGCCGAGCGGCTCGGTCGTGATGTCGATGTCCATCGAACCGGCGAGCGCGTAGGCAACGACCAGCGGGGGAGAGGCCAAATAGTTCATCTTCACATCAGGGTTGATGCGCCCCTCGAAGTTGCGGTTGCCGGACAGCACGCTGACCACGGCGAGGTCGGACTCGTTGACCGCCGCCGATATCTCGTCGAGCAACGGCCCGGAGTTTCCGATGCAGGTCGTGCAGCCGTAGCCGACGAGGTTGAAGCCGAGCTTGTCGAGATAAGGGGTGAGGCCGGCGCGGTCGTAGTAGTCCATGACCACCTTCGAGCCCGGCGCAAGGGTCGTCTTGACCCACGGCTTGCGATTGAGGCCTTTGTCCACGGCGTTCTTCGCGAGCAGTGCGGCCGCCACCATCACCGAGGGATTGGACGTGTTCGTGCAGGAGGTGATCGCAGCGATCGCCACCGCGCCGTGGTCGAGTACGCATGACGTGCCGTCGGCGAGCGTCACCGGCGTCGGGTGCGACGTCCGGCCCTGCGCACCGTTCGCTGCCGACGGGACACTCGCGTTCGCGCTCAGGCTCACCGGATCCGACGCGGGGAACGACTCGGTGCCCGCCTCGTCGAGCGCGTCCTGCACCGACTGCCCGGTGTCGCCGTCCGGACTCAGGCCGGCGAGCGCCTCGCGGAAGCGTTCCTTCGCGCTGTCGAGCGACACCCTGTCCTGCGGGCGCTTCGGACCGGCGATCGAGGGGACGACCGTCGACAGGTCGAGTTCGAGCCGCTCGGAGAACGCCGGTTCGACGCTCGGGTCGTGCCACAGGCCGTTGGCCTTGGCGTACGCCTCGACGAGTGCCACCTGGTCGTCGGCGCGGCCGGTGAAGCGCAGGTAGCGCAACGTCTCGTCGTCGATCGGGAAGATCGCGCACGTCGAGCCGTACTCGGGGCTCATATTGCCGATGGTCGCCCGGTTCGCCAGTGGGACGGCGGCCACGCCCGGGCCGTAGAACTCGACGAACTTGCCGACCACGCCGTGCTTGCGCAGCATCTCGGTGATCGTCAGGACGAGGTCGGTGGCGGTGGCGCCCTCGGGCAGTTCGCCGGCGAGCTTGACGCCCACGACCCGCGGAATCAGCATGCTGACCGGCTGGCCGAGCATCGCCGCCTCGGCCTCGATGCCGCCCACGCCCCAGCCGAGCACACCCAGGCCGTTGACCATCGTGGTGTGCGAGTCGGTGCCGACGACGGTGTCCGGGTAGGCGAGCCCGTCGCGCTCGAAGACGACTCGGGCCAGGTACTCGATGTTGACCTGGTGCACGATGCCCGTTCCCGGCGGGACGACCTTGAAGTCGTCGAATGCCGTCTGGCCCCAGCGCAGGAACTGGTAGCGCTCGCGGTTGCGCTGATACTCGAGTTCGACGTTGCGGGCGAACGAGTCGGGCGCGCCGAACAGATCGGCGATCACCGAGTGGTCGATGACCAACTCGGCCGGCGAGAGCGGGTTGATCCGGCTCGGGTCACCGCCGAGGTCGCGCATCGCCTCGCGCATCGTCGCGAGGTCGACCACCGCGGGCACGCCGGTGAAGTCCTGCATGACCACCCGGGCCGGGCTGAACTGGATCTCCGTACTTGGCTCGGCGTCCGGGTCCCATCCGGCGAGCGCCTCGATCTGAGCCCTCGTGACATTCGTGCCGTCCTCGGTGCGCAGTAGGTTCTCGAGCAGCACCTTCAGGCTGAACGGCAGCCGGGCCGAACCCTCGACGCGGCCGATGTCGAAGAACTCGTAGGACCGGCCACCGGCATCGAATGAGTCGCGGGATCCGAAGCTGTTCTTGCTCTCTGCTGGCACGGCAGGCTCCTTCGCGATGTTCGATCGTCAGACGCTCATCGGCTCGTGTTCGAGGCTCTCGTCGCCTGGCAAATTATCTTGACGTCAAGATATCACCCTGGCCATGAGCGCTCCAGGCCAGCCTCGCACACCGGTAGTGGGCACAATCATCATGTGACGGACGGAGAGCACCGAGGCGCGCGGACGCTGCTTGTGCCGGCGCGGCGCATCACGGTGCTCACCGGGGCCGGGGTGTCGACCGACTCGGGTATCCCTGACTATCGCGGTCCGGACGGACTGTGGACCCGCGACCCGGACGCGGCTCGCGTTCGTCGATTTCGATCGGTACCGCCGGGACCCGGTCCTGCGTCGCGAGTCCTGGCAGCGCCGAATCGCCCACCCGGCTCTGCATGCCCGGCCGAACGCCGCGCACCACGCCCTGACCATGCTGTATCGCCAGGGCCGGATGCGCGCCCTGCTCACTCAGAACATCGACGACCTGCATCAGAAGGCCGGCGTGCCCGATGCGGCGGTCCTGCAACTGCACGGGGCGATGCGTGACACCGAGTGTCTCGACTGCGGCGCGCGCCGGCCGATGGCCGAGGCCGTGGCGCGCGTCCGGGCCGGCGACGCGGACCCCCGATGCCTGGTGTGCGGCGGCATCCTGAAGTCGGCGACGGTGTTCTTCGGCCAGCCTCTCGATGCGGGCCTGCTCGGGCGCGCCATCGAGGCCGCATGCGATTGCGACCTGTTCCTCGCGGTCGGTAGCTCGCTGCAGGTGCAGCCGGTCGCCAGCCTGGTCGGGATGGCCGCTCGCGAGGGCATCCCGGTCGTGATCGTGAACCGGACACCGACGCCGTATGACCATCTCGCGGCGTCGGTCGTTCGGGCGTCGATCGGCGAGGCGCTCCCGGCGTTGCTTGGCGGCGGCGTCCTGCTGCCCGCCGACCAGGACGACAAGCCGGCCGCCTCGGCCGCACACGATACGGACCGGTCTGATTCGTAGGCTGTCCGGATGGAGTCGACGGCTGCGGCTGATCCGAACACCGCGGTGACGCCGGCGGCTGACGAGCTGCGCTGGCATCGGATCCGCCGGTGGGCGGCCGTCGCATACGTCGTCGCACTGATCGTGCTCGTGGCCCTCGTCGGTGTGCCGACCGACCGCGGCAGCCTGTTGCTGATCATCCTGGCCGGTCTGGGAATCCCTTGCCTCGGCCGCGGTTGGCGCGCCTTCGGCCGGGCGCTGCTGGACTGGCTGCCCTTCACGGCGGTACTGGTCATCTACGACGTCTCGCGCGGCATCGCCGACGGGCTGGGTATGCCGCTGCACGTCGCCGACATCGCCGCAGTCGATCGGGGCGTATTCGGGACGGTGCCCACCGTGTGGCTGCAGCAGCGCTTCCTCGACCCCGGTTCGCCGCACTGGTACGACGCGGTCGCCACGCTCGTCTACACGACGCACTTCCTCGCCACGCCGGTGGTCGCCGCGGTCTTGTGGTTGCGCAGCCGCGACGCCTGGAAGTCGTTCATCACGCGCGTCATCGTGCTGTCGGTGGCCGGGCTGCTCACCTACGTCCTCTTCCCGGCAGCGCCGCCGTGGTACGCCGCCCGCGAAGGCGTCATCGAACCGGTCATCCGTGCGTCGGGACGGGGCTGGCTGTGGTTGCACGTCAACCACGCGGGGAACCTGCTCAGCGAGGGCCAGCTCGCCTCGAACGCGGTCGCGGCGATGCCGTCGCTGCACACGGCATTTGCGACGCTCATCGCGTTATACGCGGTATCTCGACTACATAGTCGTTGGCGGTATTCGATCTTGCTCTACCCGTGCGTCATGGGCCTGGCGCTGGTATATCTGGGCGAGCACTACGTGATCGATCTAGCCGCAGGCGTGGTGTATGCGGTGGCGGTGCACCTGGGTGTCGGGGCGTGGGAGCGCCGTCGAGCACAGCGCGCGCATGTGACCAGTTAGGTCATGTTTGCGCGGTTATCGTCAAGCTTGTTGCGCGTGTTTCTGGCGGGACTGCTGGCGCTGGTGGGACGCAGGTGGCAATCTTGATGCTGGTAACAGACTCGTCGGGGCCGTCACGAGGAGCGTCGCTGTGCACGCAAGCCGTCAAGGCCGCAGGCCCGCCGGACGGGTATGGCCGCGCCGACTGTCCGCGCGCGCACTCTGGAGTTCGGGCGCGATCGTCGCACTCCTGGCCGCGGTGGCCCTCAGTTCCGGCCTGCTCGCGTCTCCGGCGAGCAGCGCAACGCCGAAGCCGCCGCCGCACCCGACCAACTCGCAACTGCAAAGCGCCCAGGCGCAGAAGAACGCATTGGCAAGACAAGTCGGGTTGCTGTCAGGTCAGATCGCCTACCTGCAGGGCCGCCTCGCGCGACTCGACGCCGCGGCCGAACTCGCCGAGCAGAAGGTGGCCAATGCGCTCGCCCAGCTGGCCCAGGCGAAAGACGACGCCGCGGCGGCGCGCGCGAAAGTCACCGCGGCGAAGGCTGCCGTCGACAAGGCCGGTGCCGACTTCAGTGCCTTCGTGCGGGCGAGTTACATGGGCAGCCCGATCGACGGCGCCGCCGGCAGCCTGCTGACCGCACCTGATCCCACCGCGGTCCTGCAGCGAAGTGACTACCTGCAATACAGCGCGGCGCACAAGTTGGACGCGATCAGCGAGATGAACCGCGCGACGGTCGCCAAGTCCAACGCCGACGCCGTTGCGCGTGGAGCCGTGCAGCGCCAGGCGGCGCTGACCGCGGCAGCCAAGCGGGCCAAGCAGAATGCCGACGCCGCGGTGCGCGCGGCGCAGGCGGAGAAGCAGCAACTCAACGCCAACCTCGCTGCCAACCAGACGCAGCTCGCCACGGCCCGAAGCCGGCTCGCGACCCTGAATCACCAGCGCGCGCAGTTCCTCGCCTGGCAGAACGAGCAGGCCCGCATCGCCGCGGCGCGTCGCGCGGCCGCGGAGCGCCTGCGCCAAGAGGCCCTGGCGGCCGCCCAGGCGCGTGCCCAGCAGCCCAACGGCGACAGCGCGGGCTTCGTCCCGGTCGCCACGGCGACGGGCAGTTGGACGGCGGCCGAGGGGCAGACGGCCGTCAACCGGGCCATGCAGTACCTCGGCATTCGCTACGCGTTCGCGGCCGGCAACGTCAGCGGCCCGACCTATGGCGTCTGCGTATCGGGCGACGCCGCCAACGACTGCCGCGTGTTCGGCTTCGACTGCTCCGGTCTGACCCTCTACGGGTGGGCGCCGTACCTGCACCTCGACCACTACGCGGCCACCCAGTACTCGCAGGCCGGCTCATACCATCCGAACACGTCCAGCCTGATGCCTGGCGATCTGGTGTTCTGGAGTTCGAACGGCGGCCAGTCCGGCATCCATCACGTGGCGATCTACATAGGCAATGGCGACGTGATCCAGGCACCGCAGAGCGGCGACATCGTGCGCGTCACGCCGCTCGGCCAGGTCGGCTGGGGCTACTTCGGCGCGACCCGGCCACTCACCTGAGCCGGACCGGATTCACCGCCCGATGACGTCGAGGACGAGGTCCGGGCGGGCGACCTCGATCGGCCCGTCGAATACGGTGCGGGCGGCGCCGAGCGAGTCCGCCGGGTCGGTGCCCGGCCACAAATGGGTCAGGACGAGGCGGGCGGCTCCGGCCTGCTGGGCCTGGCGTCCGGCGTCGGTCGCGCTGCTGAGCACGCCGACGTTGCCCGGATCCACACGCTCTCGACGTAGGTCGCCTCGGCGATGAACAGGTCGGCGCCGTCGGCGAATTCGACGACCGCGGGGTCGGGGCCGTTGTCGCCGGTATAGGCAAGCACGCTGCCGTCGACGGACAGGCGGAAACCGGCATTGGGCAGCGTGTGCGGAAGGGCGCGGGTGTCGACGATGAACGGGCCCACCGGGAAGCGGTCACCGGCGCTGAACTCGTTGACGGCGGCCGGGCGGGTCCGGGCGATGATGCGCGCATCGAGGGCAAGCACGGCGTCGAGCGCGCCGGGCAAGGAGTAGCACGGGAGCGGGGCGGGCGGGTCCGGCCGCAGTGCGCGCGCTCGCAGCAGCGGACTGAGATCGGCGCAGTGGTCGGGATGGGCGTGGGTGACCAGCACGGCGTCGATCTGACCGGCATCGACGTACTCGGAGCAGGCGCGGCAGCGTGGCATAGCCGGGATCGATCAGCGCGCGATATCCCTCGTGCTCGACGAGGTAGCCGCTGCAAGGCTGATCGGCGGTGGGCCATCCGCCGCACCCGCCGAGCACCGTGACCTGCATGGAAGGACTCTACAAAGCGGGTGATTCGCCTATTGCTCCAGTGTCCGGGTCCTACAGGTCGGCGCGGCCGAGCAGGAAGCCGCGGCGGGAAAGGAAGTCCGCGAGTCCGTCGCTGTGGGCATCGCACGCCAGCCAGTGCTTGACCCGTGCGGCGTCGTGCAGTTTCGGATTGCGCCAGGAGAGATCGTGCGTCGCCGGCTCACGGCATCCTCGTGCCGAGCAGCGCGGCTGGCCGTCGTCAAGATCGCGCAGCGGAGCCCCCAAAGGCCACATCAGGGCCACCGTACAGGTTCGTCCCGTACCGTGATGCTGCTGCAGGAGCACATCATCGCGCCAGAAAGTCGGAGAGCCCGTGACCGATCAGCCCGCTCGTACGCCCGCCGCCGACGCGACCGCGCTGGAGCGGGTCATGTTCGAGGTCAAGCGTGTCATCGTCGGACAGGAGCGCCTCGTCGAGCGCATGATGGTCGGCCTGCTCGCCCGCGGGCATTGCCTGCTCGAGGGCGTGCCGGGCGTGGCCAAGACCCTCGCCGTCGAGACGCTCGCGCGAACCGTCAGCGGGACGTTCGCGCGCCTGCAGTTCACGCCCGACCTGGTGCCCTCCGACATCGTCGGCACCCGCATCTACCGGCCGGGATCGGAGCGATTCGACACCGAACTCGGGCCGATCTTCGCCAATTTCGTCCTCGCCGACGAGATCAACCGCGCACCGGCGAAGGTGCAGTCCGCGTTGCTCGAGGTGATGGCCGAGCGGCAGGTGTCCCTCGGCGGGCAGCGCTATCCAGTGCCGTCGCCGTTCCTCGTGCTGGCGACGCAGAACCCGATCGAGAGCGAGGGCGTCTACCCGCTGCCCGAAGCTCAGCGCGACCGCTTCCTGATGAAGATCAACGTCGACTACCCGACGTCGGCCGAGGAGCGCGAGATCGTCTACCGGATGGGCGTCGAGCCGCCGGTGGCGAACGCTGTGCTGACCACCGACGAACTCTCCCGCCTGCAGGCCACCACCAGTCGCGTCTTCGTGCACCACGCGATCGTCGACTACGTCGTGCGCCTCGTCGTCGCCACTCGCAACCCCGCGCAGCACGGCATGCCGGACGTGGCGCAATGGATCGCCTACGGCGCGAGCCCCCGCGCGAGCCTGGGCCTGATCGCGGCCGGCCGGGCGCTGGCGCTGCTGCGCGGGCGCGACTACGTGCTGCCCCAGGATGTCCTCGACGTCGCCACGGATGTGTTGCCGCACCGCATGGTCCTCTCCTACGACGCGATCGCCGACGGCATTCCGGCGATGCATGCGGTGCGCCGGGTGCTGCAGACCGTGCCGCTGCCGCAGGTCGCGCCGCGGCAGCGTTCTGGCGGACCGCCGCTGGTGTACGGGCAGGGCCAGCCGGGCACCGGGCAGAGCGGCCAGCCCACCGGCTGGGAACGCAGCGCATGAAAGATGCGCAGGGCTCGCCCCCGGCGCTCGATCTGGCCCCCGCCGAGCCGCTGCTCCGGCGGCTCGAACTGACCGTCCGCAACAAGCTCGACGGCCTGCTGCAGGGCAACTACCTGGGCCTGGTGCCCGGCCCGGGCAGCGAGGCGGGCGACTCGCGCCTCTACTTCCCCGGCGATGACGTGCGGCGCATGGACTGGCCGGTCACCGCCCGGACGATGGTGCCCCATGTCCGGCAGACCATCGCCGACCGCGAACTGGAGACCTGGCTGGTGGTCGACCTGTCGCCGAGCATCGACTTCGGCACGGCGCTCAGCGAGAAGCGTGAACTGGTCCTCGCGGCGATCACGTCGGTCGTCTACCTGACCGTCCGGGGCGGCAACCGCGTCGGCGCGATCGTCAGCAACGGCGAGACGACGCAACGCATTCCGGCCCGAGGCGGCACCGCCCACGCGCGGTACCTGATGCGGGCCATCGCCCAGACGCCACGAGCAGCCGAGGGGCAGCGGGGCGACCTCGGGGCCATCCTCGAGCAGTTGCGCCGCCCGCCGCGCCGGCGTGGGCTCGTCGCCATCGTGTCGGACTTCCTCGGCGACAGCGACTGGGAACGCCCGCTGCGCGGGCTGTCCGGTCGCCACCAGCTGCTGGCTGTCGAGGTGCTCGATCCACGTGAACTGGAGCTGCCGGCCGCCGGGCTGATGACCTTCGTCGACCCCGAGACCGGTGATCAACTCGAGGTGCAGACCTCCAACGCCGACCTGCGGGAGCGCTACGCAGCGGCGGCAGCCGACCAGCGCGCGAAGATCGCCACGAAGCTCCGCCACGCGGGCGCGGGCCATCTGCAACTGCGGACCGACCGCGACTGGCTCACCGACGTCGTCAAGTTCGTCATTGCGCGACGTCGCAATCTCGCTGGAGCAGGAGTGGTGCGCTGATGCATTTCCTCGCGCCCGCCTGGCTGCTGCTGCTGATCGCGGTGGTGGGCGTCGCTGCCGTGTACGCCATCTTGCAGCTTCGGCGCACGAAGTACGTTGCGCGATTCAGCAATGTGGAGTTGCTCGCGTCCGTGGCGCCACGCCGGCCGGGCTGGCGCCGGCATCTCACGTTCGCGCTGCTGCTGATCGGCATGTCGGTGTTGACGATCGGGGTCGCGCAGCCGACGGCTGCGGTCAAGGTCCCGCGCGACCGGGCGACGGTCATGCTCGCGATCGACGTGTCCTTGTCCATGCAGGCCACCGACATCCTGCCGGACCGGATCGACGCCGCGAAGAAGGCGGCAAAACAGTTTGTCGACTTGTTGCCGCCGCGCATCAACGTCGGCCTGGTGAAGTTCGGCGGCAACGCGAGTGTGGTCGTGCCGCCGACGATCGACCGCGACTCGCTCAAGGTCGCCATCGACAACCAGTTGCAGCTTCAGGATTCGACGGCGATCGGCGAGGCGATATTCACCTGCCTGGACGCGATCAACGTCTTCGGCAAGGCCACGACCGCGAAGGACGACAAGCCGGCTCCGGCGCGCATCGTGCTGATGAGCGACGGCACCTCGAACAAGGGACGTTCACCGGAACAGGGCGCCACGGCGGCCAAGCAGGCGGGTGTGGCGGTCTCGACGATCGCCTTCGGCACGGACACCGGAACGGTCGACATTCCCGGCTATGGACCGCAGCCGGTGCCGGCCGACAAGCCCACGCTGCGCAGCGTGGCCGAGATGACCGGCGGATCGTTCCACGAGGCGCCGTCCGCGGCTGAGCTGCGTTCGGTCTTCTCCGACATCGGCTCGCAGATCGGGTTCACGACAGCACACAAGGTGATCGCGTGGCGCTTCCTCGCGATCGGACTGCTGTTCACCCTTGCGGCGGCGGGCGCGTCGCTGCTCTGGTCCGGGCGTCTCGTTTAGTACAGGCCGGCGCGGGCGGGTACGGCGATCGGCTAGCGTGCCTGCCGTGAGCCGATCTGTACTTGTCACCGGGGGAAATCGCGGTATCGGGCTGGCGATCGCGCGTGCGTTCGCCGCGGCAGGCGACCGGGTTGCCGTGACCCACCGGGCCAGCGGCGCGCCGGAAGGCCTGTTCGGGGTCGAGTGCGACGTCACCGACGGGGCGGCCGTCGACGCGGCGTTCGCCGCTGTCGAAGCCGAACAGGGCGCCGTGGAGGTGCTCGTCTCCAACGCCGGAATCACCGACGACACCCTGCTGCTGCGGATGAGCGAGGAGTCCTTCGAGCGGGTGCTGGACGCGAACCTGACCGGCGCGTACCGCGTCGCGAAGCGAGCCGCATCCGGAATGCTGAAGGCGCGGCGCGGGCGGATGATCTTCGTATCGTCCGTGGTGGCGCTGGTCGGCTCGCCCGGACAGGCAAATTACGCGGCCAGCAAAGCAGGTCTGATCGGTCTGGCCCGGTCGATCGCGCGTGAGCTCGGCAGCCGTGGAATCACCGCGAACGTGATCGCGCCCGGATTCGTCGAGACCGACATGACCGCCGAACTCACCGACGCGCGCAAGAAGGAAGTGCTCGCCAGCGTGCCGTTGCGCCGCTACGGGACGGCGGAGGAGATCGCAGCCGCGGCGGTGTTCCTCGCTTCGGAACCGGCGGCCTACATAAGCGGAGTGGTGCTGCCCGTCGACGGCGGCCTGGGAATGGGGATCTGATGGGCCTTCTCGACGGCAAGCGGCTGCTGGTCACCGGCGTGATCACTGACGCTTCGATAGCGTTCGCTGTGGCCCGTGTGGCGCAGGAGCAGGGCGCTCAGGTCGTGCTGACGGGCTTTGGCCGGATGTCGCTCGTCGAGCGCGTCGCGAAGAAGTTGCCGCAGCCGGCGCCGGTCATCGAACTCGACGTCTCCGACGACGGCCAACTGGCTTCGCTCGCCGACCGCGTCCGCGAGCACGTCGACGGCATCGACGGCGTGCTGCACTCGATCGGTTTCGCGCCGGCCTCCTGCCTCGGCGGCGGGTTTCTCGACGCGCCCTGGGAGGACGTTGCGACGGCAGTACAGGTGTCGACGTATTCGCTGAAGTCCCTTGCTGTTGCGGCACTTCCGCTGTTCGGGGAGGCCGGCGGTTCGCTGGTGGGCCTGACCTTCGACGCCACTGTCGCGTGGCCGGCCTACGACTGGATGGGCGTGGCCAAGGCCGGGCTCGAGTCGGCCTCGCGCTACCTGGCGCGTGAACTCGGCCCGCGCGGCATCCGGGTGAACCTGATCGCCGCCGGGCCGATCCGCACGATGGCGGCCAAGAGCATCCCCGGGTTCAGCGCGTTCGAGGACGCCTGGGACGGGCGCGCGCCTCTGGGCTGGAACAACGCCGACGCCGAGCCGGTCGCCCGAACCGCCGCCGCATTGCTGTCGGACTGGATGCCGGCCACCACCGGCGAGATCGTCCATGTCGACGGCGGTTTCCACGCGATGGGCGTCTAGGGCGTGTCCGACGCGTTTCTGCTCCTGTCGTTCGGCGGCCCCGAGGGACCCGACGACGTCATGCCGTTCCTGCGCAACGTGACGCGCGGGCGCGGCGTGCCCGACGAGCGCCTCGCCGCCGTCGCCGAGCACTACGCGCACTTCGGCGGGGTGTCGCCGATCAACGACCAGAACCGCGCACTGCTCGCCGCGATCGACAAGGAATTCCGCGAGCACGCATCGACCTGCCGCTGTACTGGGGCAACCGCAACTGGCATCCCTACCTCGCCGACACGGTTCGGCAGATGGCCGACGACGGCATCCGGCGCGCGTTCGTCTTCGCCACGAGCGCGACGTCGTCGTACTCCGCGTGCCGCCAGTACCGGGAGAATCTCGCCGACGCTGCGGCGCAGGTCGGTGCCGGTGCGCCGGAACTGATCAAGCTGCGCCACTACTTCGACCACCCGGGCTTCGTCACGGCGTGCGCCGACGGGGTACGCGCCGCGCTTGCCGAGCATCCGGACGCCCGCCTGGTGTTCACGGCGCATTCGGTTCCGGCGAGCATGAACGACTCGTCGGGGCCGTCGGGCGGGCTGTACCTGGCTCAGCAGCGCGAGACGGCGCGGCTCGTGGCCGAGGCGGTGCGCGGGCCGGGTGCCGAGTTCGACCTTGTGTGGCAGTCGCGTTCGGGGCCACCGCAGGTGCCCTGGCTCGAACCCGACATCAACGATCACCTGCGGGACCTGCACGGTCGGGGCGTGCGGTCAGTTGTCGTGAGCCCGACCGGATTCGTCTCCGATCACCTCGAGGTCGCCTGGGACCTCGACACCGAGGCGCGGGCCACCGCCGAGAGCCTCGGCATCGCCTTTGCCCGGGCGGCCACCGCCGGAACCCATCCGGCGTTCGTGTCGATGGTGCGCGAACTCGTGCTCGAGGAGATCGCCGGCGCGCCCCGTGCGTCGCTCGGGCGGCTGGGCATCTGCGGGCTGGACTGCCCGGCGGGCTGCTGCGAGCCGGCCCGCCGCCCGGCGTGAGCGCTCAGACCTCGGCGTTGTAACCCGCGAGCCGAGCCCGGCGCACCGCAGTGGCCAGCGGCCGCAACGCGTCAGAACGCGCCGCGATCCCGGTGCGGTCGATCGCGCCGCCCGTCGGATCGAGGGCCGCGACGTCGAGGACGGCGTGCAGTCGTTCGGCCTGCGCCAGCAGTCGGACCGCGGGCAGCGGGAACCGCGGCGGGAGGTTGAGCCGCTCTCCGGCGCGGCGTGCGTCGGCGAGCGCGTTGGTCACGTCGTCGATCCAGCCGGCGACATCGGCCGCCGACAGGGCGCTCGCCGCCTCGCGAATCGCCTCGCTGAGGTCGTGCTGGGCGTCGGCCACCGACAGCGGGTCCGGCGGCGGTTCGTCGATCAGGTAGGCGCGCCACGTCACCGACGTCGGGGCGCTGCTCGGGTGCGCGTCGACGACATCGGGCACCAGCCCGAGGCCGCCGCCGAGGACGGCCTCGCCGGCGTCGAGCGCGGTACTGCGAAACTCGGCCGGGCCCGGCAGGCCGCGCACGTCGCCGGCGACGGGCAGCACCAGGCGCACGAAGGATCCCGTTCTGCGCCAGGTGATCAGCGCTTCGCTCAGCGGTGCGAGGTCATCGTCGCCGACGTCGGGGAGTCCCGCGACGTGGTGCGGAGCGTCGGTGCCCACGGTGGCCCGAAGGACCTCGTCGGACGCGGCCGAACCGGCCAGCCACGCCGATGTCCACGCAACGAGGGCACCCGAGCGCAACCGGGTCATCGCGCAGCGCCGGCGCTGCGGATGATCTCGCCCGGTGACTTCGGCACGCGCCGATTGTGCTGCAAGACCGCGCGTCCTACATCTCCAACCGCCGTGGCGCAGCTAACGTCGCGGGGCGTGCCGGATGACATCAGCGACCTGTTGGCCCGTAGTCGGCGGCGGCGAGCCGTCCCCGAGGTTCCCGCTGACCCGGGCCTGGTCGTCGAGACGGCAGACGCCCGGTTCTGCGGCGCGGTCGTCGGAGTCGGGCAGGCGGTCGAGGCGGGTGAGCGCCGCGACACGGTCACCCTCGAGGACCGGCACGGCCGGCGCAGGCTGTTCCCGCTGCTGCCGGCGGCCTTCCTGCTCGAAGGGCGGCCGGTGACGCTCGTGCGCCCCGTCGTCGCCAAGGCGAAGGCGCCGCGGGCCCGCACGGCATCCGGCTCCATCGCAGTCGCGAACGTGGCCGCACGGGTCGCCCGGGCCAGCCGGATCTGGGTCGAAGGCGTGCACGACGCGGCGCTCGTCGAACGCATCTGGGGCGACGACCTGCGCATCGAGGGTGTCGTGGTCGAACCGATGCACGGCATCGACGACCTGATGGAGCGGCTGCGCGATTTCGGCCCGCAACCGGACCGTCGGGTCGGCGTGCTCGTGGACCATCTCGTGTCCGGCAGCAAGGAGACCCGCATCGTCGATGAGATCCGCACGGCGAAGTGGAGCGCCTACGTCCACGTGACCGGCCATCCGTACGTCGACGTATGGCAGGCGGTCAAGCCGTCGGCTCTGGGCATCGCAAGCTGGCCGGTGGTGCCCAGGAGCGAGCCGTGGAAGGAGGGCATCTGCCGCGCGCTCGGGGTCAGCGATCCCCCGCAGATGTGGCGTCGGGTGCTCGCGAGCGTCAACGACTACACCGATGTCGAGCCACCGTTGCTGCGGGCCGTCGAGGAGTTGATCGACTTCGTCACGGGCTAGCTGCGTGCCCGTCGTCGCCGCCGTCGAGCGTGCCGAGTGGCATTGCAACTCGGTCGTGATCAGCTGATACGGGTGGCGCCCATACTTCCCATCGCGTTTCGTGCCACGATGACGACGTGCCTGTGTGGTTGATCTGGGTCATCGCGGCCGGCGTGCTCGCCGGAGCCGAGACGATGTCGCTCGACCTGGTGCTGATCATGTGCTCGGGCGGCGCGGCGGCGGGTGCGATCACTGCGGCTTTGGGTGCCCCGGCGGCAATCCAGGTCATCGTGGCAATCGTCGCCACGCTGCTGCTGCTCGGTTTCGTGCGGCCGATCGCCCGCCGACACCTCGTCGGTATCGGAACCCATCAGACGGGTACCGCCGCGTTGGTGGGTAAGCAGGCGGTCGTGCTCGCCGAGGTCGACGCGCACGACGGCCGCATCCGCTTGAACGGCGCGGAGTGGTCGGCCCGTTCTTATGACCACACGCAGAAGTTGGCGGCGGGCGAGACCGTTCGCGTCATGGAGATCGACGGCGCAACTGCCGTGGTGTGGAAAGAGCCGTGATTCCTCGGTAGACATTCGGAGGACCTTGAATGAACGCCGCCCTGATCGCGATCCTCATCGTCGCGGTTGTGTTCCTCATAGTGCTGCTGCGCAGTGTGCGGATCGTGCCGCAGGCGCGGGCAGCCGTCGTCGAGCGACTGGGGCGTTACGTGCGCACCCAGGGACCCGGCGTCGCAGTGTTGTTGCCGTTCGTCGACCGGATGCGCCCCCTGATCGATCTGCGCGAGCAGGTGGTCAGCTTCCCACCGCAGCCGGTCATCACCAGCGACAACCTGACGGTCGCCATCGACTCGGTGATCTATTTCCAGGTCACCGATCCGCGTGCGGCAACCTATGAGATCCAGAACTACATCCAGGCGGTCGAGCAGTTGACGATCACCACGCTGCGAAACGTGGTCGGCGCGCTGAACCTGGAGCAGGCGCTGACCAGTCGCGACTCCATCAACACCCAACTGCGCGGCGTCCTGGACGAGGCCACCGGACCGTGGGGCATCCGGGTGGCCCGCGTCGAGATCAAGGCGATCGACCCGCCGCCGTCCATCCAGGACGCGATGGAGGCGCAGATGCGCGCCGACCGGAACAAGCGCGCCGTCATCCTGGCCGCCGAGGGCCAGCGCGAGTCGGCGATCAAGACCGCGGAAGGGCAGAAGGCCTCGCAGATCCTTTCCGCGGAAGGGCAGAAGCAGGCGGCGATCCTGGCGGCCGAGGCCGAACGACAGTCGCGCATCCTGCGCGCCGAGGGTGAGCGTGCCGCGCGCTACCTGGCCGCGCAGGGGCAGGCGAAGGCGATCGAGACGACGTTCAACGCGATCCACGATGCCAAGCCCGATCCCGCGCTGCTTGCCTACCAGTACCTGCAGACGCTGCCGCAGATCGCGCAGGGTGACGCCAACAAGATGTGGATCGTGCCGAGCGAGTTCAGCAAGGCGCTCGAGGGCCTGTCGCGGCTCGCCGGGGGAGAGGGCGAGGACAAGCCGTCCTGGCTCGACGCGACGAGCACCACCCAAAGCTCCGGCACGGGCGCGAGCATCGACACGAGCGGCTGGTTCGACTCCAACCTGCCTCCCGCGCACGAGCAACCCGAGGCGGCGAACCTGCGGGCATCCGACCAGGATCCCGACTCGATCGCGGCGCGCCGAGGGATTCCGACCACGAGCGCCGACCTTGCCGCACCGCAGGATCCGACTCCGTTGGCTGAGACCCCGTACCTGCCGCCGCAGTCGCCCTACCCGCCGGAGATGCCGCCTCAGCCGCCCTACCCGCCGCAGTAGTCCTCGCCCCGGTCCGGGGGCGAGCTCAGAAACCGGTTGCGCACCACGGGGCGGACGGCGTCGCGAACATCGCGTCCGCGCGCCGCAGCGCGTTCGGCGTGAGCTCGTCGACTCGGCCGGCGATCGCCTGGCTGTGCAGGCTGAAACCCCCGAGGTAGGCAGCCGCCAGGGCGCGCTGGTGCACGCGCAGGTCCGCAGTGGCGCCGCCAGCAGGTGTGCAGGTGCCGCCGTCCGGGGCGGCGTCGAGCACGTAACGGCCCGTGGCGAAGCCGCCGTGATCGTCGTCGACGACGTCGAGCACCAGCCGATCCGCCGTGGCATAGCCGCGGGCCGACAGCGCAGCCGGCACGTCGAGCAGTCGCAACCAGAGCGCGTCGCCGGCGTAGGTCTGGCGCAGCGCCCGCCCGTCGGGCAGCAGCCAACGGACCGGCTCGTCGACCGGGCGGCGGCTCAGCGTGATCTCACCGACCACGTCGAGCGAGGCCAGGTAGGCCCACAGATCGCGATAGGCCGACTCGTTGGCCGCGCACAGGTCGACGACGTCGATGGCGCCGGTGCTGCCGTCGATGTCGAACGAGCGAACCGGCGACCAGGCGACGAACCCGTCCGCACCGTCCGGTCCCTCGTGCAGGAAGTGGTGCAGCGTCGCGCCGCCGGACGGATCGGGATAACCGTCGCGGCCGAGGCAGCGACTCCACCAGTCCGTCGGCCGGTCGATGTTCCCGGCCCGCAGGTGCCGCGCCGCGTCGAACACGGCTGGCGCGTGGGCGCCCATCCGCGCCGCGTCGGCCTGCCGCACCGTCCCCGTACCAGTCGGCGCGACGGTGCCGCCGGGAGCGCGCGGCCGCAACACGTACGACGCGGTGATCGACGCCGGGGCGTAGCCGAACCGTCCGTAGATCGGCCACTCCGCTGCCCACAAGATGCTGACCGCGTCGCCGCGGTCGCGGGCCGCCTGCAGTGAGTCGGACAACATTGCCGTGAGCAGTCCGCGGCGCCGGTGCGTCCCGGCGACGGTGACCATGGTCAGCGCATCGGCGGCGACCTCGGCGAGCTTGCCATCGAGGCCCGGCACGGTGAGCGTGCGTTCGAACGAGCCGAGCGTGCCGACCCAGGCCTCGCCGTCGCGGGCGCCCCAGCGGCGTTCTGGATCCCAGCTCAGGCGCAGGCTCTCGACCCTGCGCCGGCGATCGTCGCTCGTGGCGTCGTCCAGGAATGTCGTCGCCATCGTCGCGGCCCAGGCCTCGACGTGCTCGACGGGCAGGGGGTGAACGACCTCGACGTCATTCGCGTTGCCGGACATGCGGGTCAGCGTCTCATCCGCTGCGACGCGGCGCAGGCCTTTATTTGCAGCGCCCTCGGGTCCTCAGGTGTCGCCGGCGCCCCAAAGCGATCCGATCAGGACGCCATCTCGTTCAGGACAGGTGCCGCAGGCCCGGCATCGTGCTCCGCATGTTGCTGCGGCCGGCCGAACAACGCCCCTTGGGCGTGCTCGCAGCCGAGTTCGGTGAGAACGTCGGCCTGCTGGTGGCTGTCGACGCCGTCGGCCACTGTCGTCATGCCGAGCGCCTTGGCGAGGCTGACGATCGCCTGCAGGATCGGCCGCACCGATTCGGCGCCGCCGATGGTGGCGACCAACGAGCGGTCGATCTTGAGAATGTCCGCGGGCAGCCGGTTGAGCCGACTGAGCGAAGACAGACCGGTGCCGAAGTCGCCGATGGCGATACGCACTCCGTGCCGTCGCAGCGCGTGCAGCGTATCGATGACCTCGGTCTGGTAGGCGTCGAATGTCGATTCGGTGACCTCGATGACGAGTCGCCTGGGATCCATCCCGATCTGGCGCAGCGCGTCCAGCACGGTCGCGACGTAGTCCTGGCTGCACAGTTCGATGCCGGTGGCATTGATCGAGATGTAGGCGCAGGTGCCGTCCGCCGAGACCTCGTCGGCGGCGTGCTCGTAGGCCTGGCGCATGATCCACGACCAGAGGCTGCAGATCATGTCGCTGCGTTCGGCGGCCGCGATGAATGTCGCGGGAGAGATCGTGTTGCCGGCGCCGTCGACCCAGCGAATCTCGGCCTCCGTGCCGACGAGGCCGCCGGTGCGCAGGTTGACGATCGGCTCGTACCACGCCTGGAATTGCCCCGTCGACAGTGCGCTCGCCAGCCGGGCGGCGTCGATTCGTGACTCGACCAGGTGCTGTGCGGTCCGGTCGCGCCCGTTCGCCTTGGCTTCGTACAGCGCCACGTCCGCGCGCGCGACGAGCATCGACGCCGTGTCGTGGGGCATCAGCTCGGCTACTCCCGCCGAGCAGGTCGTCTGGCTGCGAATGACCGTCCGCAGCTGATCAGCCACGACGGCGGCCCGCCCGGCCGGACAGTCAGGCAACAACACGGCGAACTCGTCCCCGCCGAACCGGGCCAGCGTCTGCCCGGGCCGCAGATGTCCGGCCCATTCGCGAGCTGCGTTGCGGAGCAGGCGATCGCCGGCCGCGTGCCCGCCGCGATCGTTCACCGCCTTGAACCAGTCGAAGTCCAGCATGATCACCGAGAGCGGGACTTCCGAGCGCCGAGCCGAGGCAACCGCCGCCTGCAGCGCCTTGTCGAAGCCGCGCCGGTTTGCCACCCCGGTGACCGCGTCGCGATCGCCGGCCGCGGCGGCTCGGGCGAGCCAGCCGACGACCACGGCGACGCCGGTGGCGGTGCCTTGAACGAGCACGACCTGCGACATCGCCATGTGGACATGCTGGAACGCGCTGAACGCGCAGACGTGCAGGAGCGCGAGCTGAGCGATTGCGACCGGCCAGGCGAAGAAGAAGAACGCGTCCATGGCGATGAAGTTGAACAGCACCGCCAGGCCGAGCGAGGTCACTCCGCCACCGCCGAGCCAGGTCCCGGTCCCGATCCCGATCGTGGCAGCGGCGACCAGCGGGGGATAGACCCGCTCCGGGAAGTGGCTGCCCCAACCGACCGTGACGAAGCCGGCGAGCAAAGCGCACGGCTGCGATCGTGCCGTTGATGACGGTGTGTTCAGCCGCGGGCTGCGGTGATACGAACAATGCGATCAGCGCGAGCGTGCTGCCGAAGATGTAGAGGGATCCGATCGTGGCGGCCTGGACGTGCGGCGTGGCGATCGATGGCTTCGTGTGCAGGACGTCGTGTCCGATTCGGGGCAGTCGCAAGCGACGTCCGCGCACTCGCGCTGCGACCATCGACCCGGCTCCTCCGTGTGACGACAACCGTCCAATCGGCAAGCGCGGGCTCGGCCTGAGTCGATTCAACGCGCGCCCGGACGGTCACCAACCGAGCGGAGGTCAGGGTCGTCGGGCGGTCAGATCCAGCTGATGTGGTCGTGCAGGTAGACGTATCCGACGAAACTGAACGCATCGAGCAGCGAATGGGCGATGACCAGGGGGAGCACCCGCCTGGTGCGTTGGAACCACCAGCCGAATATCAGGCCCATGACGAGATTTCCGAAGAAGCCGCCCCATCCCTGATAAAGGTGGTAACTGCCGCGTAACACTGCACTTGCCCCGAGAGCGCGGGTGTCGGACCAGCCGAGCTGGCGCAGGCGGGTCAGCAGGTAGGCGACGACGACGATCTCTTCGAGGATGCCGTTCTGCGCGGCCTCGAGAAGCAGCAACGGAACCCGGTACCACTCGTCGGGCAGGTCGACTACAGCGAGGCTCGCGTTGAAGCCGAACTCGTGGGCCGCCCACACGAGGGCCAGCCCGGGAATGCCGATGAGCGCGGTGAATCCGACGCCGGTGAGGATGTCGCGGCGGGCGCGCAACCAGTCCAGGCCGACGCCCAGGCCGCGACCGCCCGGATCGCGGGCCAGCAACACGAGCGCGAGCATGGCGGGAAACAGCCCGTGCGCGACGTCGGCGAGATCGTCGAGCAGATCGAGCACCGGGTAGGTACTGGCCGGGCCGGAGACGACGGTCGCGGTCGTGGCCGCGATGCCGCCCTTGACGGTGATCTCCGCGCGCGCGTAGTAGAGCAGTGCGTAGATGCCCGACATGCCGAGTGACACGCCGAGGACCGCGATGACCTCCAAGCCGTAGCGAGGAGGATTCGAAGACTCGACCGGCTTGACGGACTCAGATGTTGCGCTCACCGGGACAGTCTGCCCGGCGACTCGATTAGGCAGCTGTGGGCACGCGCGCCGAGACATCGGCGCATGCCGCGCACGCTTGCGCCGGAATCAGCCCGACTCGCATGAGCCCGGCGAAGATGGTGCACCCGATGCAGAACGCGAACACGGACTCCAGTGTTGCCGCGACGGCGATCAGGCCGAGCAGGACGAGCGCGAGGCCATCGGCGCCGACGGCGAAGTGCGCGATGGCGGCGCCCAGGGACATCGTCGCGCCCATCGCCTGGGCGAAGCGCTTCGGCGGGCCTGGCACCGGCCTCGGGTTGCCGATGCGCGGTGCGACGACTCTGGTCGCGAGCTGGCCGAGCGGGCTCATCGTCGGCCCGGTGAGTACCCGGGCGACAAAGCCGTAGGCAAGGACAGCGGAGAGCCACAACCAGCCGCTGCCGAGCGTGAGGCTGAGGGCAAGCGTGGTGAGGCACAGGACGAGGACGCCTGCGGCAACCGTGCGCGCCGCGACCTCGTTCACCGGATTCGGGAAGCGGAACAGGCTCGTCACCCGAGCAAGCCTACTGGGCATATAGAGGTGCTCCAACTGGTCGTGCTGCTCGCGGCGGGCCAGGGAGCGCCGCCGGAGCAGAACGAGTCAAGATCAGGCTTGGTCAGGCTTCGTCGAGCACGGCCTCGATCTCCAGCGAGATCGAGATCTTGTCGCCGACGACCACGCCGCCACCGTCCATCGGCATGCTGATGTCGACGCCGAAGTCGCGACGGTTGATCTCGGCGGTGGCCGAGAATCCGGCCCGCTTGCCACCGTAAGGATCGCCCGTGAATCCGTTGAGTTCGAGCGCGAGGGTCACCGGACGTGTCACGCCGTGCAGAGTCAACTCGCCGTCGACGATCCAGTTCTCGCCGTTGGGCCGCAGGCCGCTCGAACGGTAGGTCATCGTCGGGTACTTCTCGACCTCGAAGAAGTCGGCCGAGCGGATGTGGTTGTCGCGCTGCTCGTTGCCGGTGTCGATCGACGTCAGGTCGACGGTGGCGATCACCGACGACGCCTGCTGGTCATCGGCGGTGACGATCGTCGCGTCGAATTCGGTGAAGCGTCCGCGGACCTTGCTGACCATCATGTGGCGCACGGAGAAGGACACATCCGAGTGGACGGCGTCGACCTTCCAGGTGCCGGTTACGTAGTCGGGGAGGGCCAATACGGAGGCGGTCATAGCTCGGTTCTCCTAGATAGGTGAAAGTTCAACTACATTCACCGTACGCGCTCCGCGGAGTAGTTGCAAGCTAAATCTTTTCCAGATGTGCCATTCGTCCGCTCCATTCCGTGGCCTTCGGCGCGCCCTACGGGATTACTTGCGCGATTCCCGGCTTGATGCAATACAGTTCATTCGCGAAGGGGCGTGCGGCACATCCCTCCCGTGCCGCCGTCCCTTCCCTATGCCCGTTGGGCGATCTCGGTCGCGGGCTTGGTTCGTCGGCGCAGCGGCAGCTGAGCGCGGACTCCCGACACGGTGCTCGATCCCGAAGGTCACGCTGGTCGAGAACCCTCTCAAGGCCTCGCCCCATGCCGTTCCTGCCCTAGGCGATCACACCGATCGTGCGGGCGTGATGCGCCCCCGGACTTCACCGAGGCCGATCCGGCTGAGGTCGGGACCGGGGGCGCTCGCCCGGAGCACGACCTCGTCGCCGTCGTCGAGGAAGGTCCGCATCGTGGCGTCGCCGAGCGTGATCGGCTCGGCGCCGCCCCACGTCAATTCCAGCAGCGAGCCGCGCTGGTCGGCCTGCGCACCGCTCACCGTGCCGCTTGCGTAGAGATCGCCCGAGCGCAGGCTGGCGCCGTTGACCGTCATGTGCGCGAGCATCTGCGGCCCGGTCCAGTACATACCGGCAAACGGCGGTGCAGCGATCAGGTGCCCGTTGAGGAGTACCTCGATCGAGATGTCGAGGGCCCAGGGCTCGCGCGAGTCGTCCAGGTACGGCAGCGGCGGCACATCGCGGACCGGCGCGGGAATGCGTGCCGCCGTCAAGGCGTCGAGCGGGGTGATCCACGCCGAGACCGACGTCGCGAACGACTTGCCGAGGAACGGGCCGAGCGGAACGTACTCCCAGGCCTGGATGTCGCGCGCGGACCAGTCATTGAGCAGGCAGACGCCGAACACGTGATCGGCGAAGTCGGCCAGCGCGACGGGCTCGCCCCGGGTCGATCCGGTACCGACGACGAAGCCCAACTCGGCCTCGATGTCCAAGCGGCGCGACGGGCCGAAGACGACCCCGCCGTCGGCGCCGCGAGCCTGGCCGACCGGGCGTCGCACGTCAGTGCCGCTGACAACCACCGTGCCGGACCGGCCGTGATAGCCGATGGGCATGTGCTTCCAGTTCGGCGTCAAGGGGTCCTGGCCCGGGCGAAAGATCCGCCCGACGTTCGACGCGTGGTGCTCGGAGGCGTAGAAGTCGACGTAGTCGGCGACCGTGAACGGCAAGAGCAACTCAAGACCGTCGAGCGGGCGGGTGAGTGGCTCGACTGCCGCACGGTGTGCCTCGTCGGTCAGCCACGACGTGACGAGGGCGCGCACCTGCGTCCAGGTCGACCGGCCGGCCGCGAGGAAGCGATCGAGGGAGCCGTCGGCGAACAGATCGGCGTAGCCGGGAGCCAGTGCGGCGGCGGCTCGCGTAAGCGAGAGGGCACGATCGCCGATTCGCACCGCGGCGTGGCGCTGCCCGTGCGAATCGGCGAACGAACCATAGGGCAGGTTGCTCACCCCGAACGGATCGTCCGGGCTGAGGCCCAGCCACGTCACGGCACGCTCACCAGCCCCATTCCCAGCAGGTCGTCGATCGGCTCGGTGATGCTGCACGTGCCGAACGAACTGAACAGCGCGCGGATGGCGCGCACGTCGCCGGATGTGAGGTCGCTGATCTGGTAGGCGAGTTCCCTGGGGTGACGCTCGGCCAGAACCGCCCGGGTCGCGCCCTGGCTGCCGGTCGCCGCCGCGATGCGGGCGGCCAGGGCGATGTTGAGGAAGCCGTGGTGCTCGAACAGCGTCGATGAGTCGCGGTGTCGTACCGCGCTGTGCAGCCCGGCTGTGCACTTGAAGGCCAGTCGCTCCGCGGCGCACAGCACGATCGGCTTGGCGAGCTTGTCCTCGGACTGGAACGCCTCGATCGACGTGCCACCGGTGCGCAGCTTCAGGCGGATGCCGGTAGGCGCGAGGTGGTGAACGGTTCGCTCGCTGACTTGCAGCATGGGGATCTCGAGGTAGACGTTGCGCTCGTGCTTGACCAGCGGCACGAGGTGGGTGAGCGCGTCACGCAGGTCGTGCACGCCGAGCGGGATCTCGAGGGCGACGACGCGCAGCCGGGCGCACCCATCGGCATATTCGAGCGCGCGGCCGAGGCCCTCGATCCCGTCGGGGATCACGACCGACACGTCGATCGCGTCGATTCCGCGAGCACCGGCCAGGGCGTCGACCGTCGTGAGCCGGCTGGCCGAGCAGACGAACGGCCCGACCATGTCGGCGTACCACGCCATCCGGTGGGTGAGGTGGCCGACGACCGCCGACTGCACCGGTTCGTCCTGGGGCGGGAACATCGACGCGTCGTCGAACATGCCGGTGAACAGGTCCGCGAGATAACCGGTCATCCGTCGTCCTCGGCTCGTGGCGTTCGCCCTCCGGTCCAGGACCAGGCGTACGCGCCGTCGTCAGCGGCCCGGCCACCTTCGCCGAGTTCGAGGGGCCGAAACGTGTCGACCATGACGGCGAGTTCGTCGAAGAACTCGACGCCGATGGAGCGCTCGTAAGCACCGGGCTGCGGGCCGTGCGAATGCCCGCCCGGGTGCAGGCTGATCGAGCCCTGCCCGATGCCCGAGCCTTTGCGTGCCTCGTAGTTGCCGCCGCAGTAGAACATCACCTCGTCGCTGTCGACGTTCGAGTGGTAGTACGGCACCGGAATGGACAGCGGGTGATAGTCGACCTTGCGCGGGACGAAGTTGCAGATCACGAAGTTGTGGCCCTCGAAGACCTGGTGCACGGGCGGGGGCTGATGCACCCGCCCGGTGATCGGTTCGAAATCCGCGACGTTGAAGACGTAGGGGTAGAGGCAGCCGTCCCAACCGATCACGTCGAAGGGATGCTTGGGGTAGGTGTAGACCGTGCCGGCGATGCCGGACGGGCCCGTCCCTCGATGTTTGAGGTAGACCTCTACGCCGTCCGCGTCGACGATCTCGGGTTCGCCCGGGCCGCGCAGGTCACGCTCGCAGTAGGGCGCGTGCTCGAGCAGTTGCCCGTACTTCGACAGGTACTTGCGGGCCGGGGTGATGTGGCTGTTCGCCTCGATGCAGTAGGCACGCAGCGGTTGGTCGCCGGTGGGCAGCCAGCGATGGGTGGTGGCGCGGGGGAGCATGACGTAGTCGCCCGGACCGACCTCGAAGGGCCCGAACACGGTCTCGACAGCGGCCGTGCCTGACTCGACGTAGACGCACTCGTCGCCGATGGCGTTGCGGTAGAGCGGGGACGGGCGGCGGGCGACCGCGTAGGAGATGCGCACGTCGGCGTTACCGAGGACGAGGCGCCGACCGGTCACGACGTCGACGTCGGGGGTGTCCTGCTCGGCAAACAGGTCGTGCAGGCGCAGATGGCGGGGCAGCAGCGGTTCGTTCGGTGTCGTGGCGAGATCGCCCGGCTGCCACGGGCGCGCGTCGGCGATCGCGGACGGGATCTGGCAGTGGTAGAGCAGTGACGAATCCGCCGAGAAACCCTCCTCGCCCATCAACTCCTCGTAGTACAGGCGGCCGTCCGGGGCGCGGTGCTGCGTGTGCCGCTTCGGCGGCACGCTGCCCCGCTGCCGGTAGTACGCCATTACCCGTTCCTTCCGTTACGTGCCGTATAGCGATGCTCAATCGATCTGTACATCGGTCCTCATCTTTACGCACGCGGATTACGTTGCGGGGACGACTCGGTCGCGAATCGCTCCGGTAACGACGAGCGCAGTCACGTGCGAGCCCGAGGGGCGCGAGGGCGGTAGGTTGCGCCGTATGGGCACCGGGGCCACCGTCGCCGACTCCGACGGCGTCCACTTCCGGCTGCCCGGCGACGCATTCGCTGCCGTCGAGGCGCGCGTCTGGCTCGATCTCGAACACAACGTCGAACCACCACGGATGCAGCCGACGGACGCGGGCTGGGAGTTGTCGCTCGCGCGTCCGCCGGTGCAGCGCCTGGAGTATCTCTACGCGTTACGGTTCGCCGACGGATCGCAGGCCATGGTCTGCGACCCGACGAATCCGAAGCAGGTCACGACGGCGTTCGGCGAGCATTCGGTCATCGAGTTCCCCGGCTACCGGGCGCCGGCCTGGCTCGACTCCGACGCCGATCCCGGCCGGACGAGCGCGTTCGTGGTACGCGCGCTGGACCTGCGCCGGTCGATGCCGATCACGATCTGGTCGCCGGAAGGCTGCCCGCGAAACGTGCGCCTGCCGTTGCTGTGCCTGCACGACGGCCCGGAGTTCGAGCGACTCGCATCGTTCACGCGTTTCAGCGCGGCGATGATCGCCGCGGGACGGCTGCCCGCGCACCGGGTGGCCCTGCTCGGCCCGGGCGACCGCGACCGGTGGTACGCGGCCTCGCCCAGTTACGCCGGCGCCCTGCGCGGGCTGGCGTTGCCCGCGATCCGCCAGGCGGTCGGACTGCGCGGCGACGTCGTGCTCGCCGGTGCCAGCCTCGGAGCGCTCGCCGCGCTGCACGCCGTCATGGCCGAACCCGGCACCGCGAACGCGCTGTTCCTGCAGTCGGGGAGTTTCTTTCGGCCCAGCCTGGATTCGCACGAGAGTTCCTTTGCCGGATATGGGGCAGTGACGACGTTCGTCGAGTGGCTCGAGGCGTCGGCGCCGGCAGCCCGCAATCCCATGCCCATCGGCATGACCTGCGGCCTGGGCGAGGAGAATCTCGCGAACAACCGGCTGATGGCCAAGACGCTGTCGCGGCTCGGGCACCGGGTCGCATTCGACGAGGTGCCCGACGCGCACACCTATACCGGCTGGCGCGACGCGCTCGACCCGCACCTGGTCGACCTGCTTGCCCGCGCGTGGGGCAGGCCGGGGTGAGGCGCCTGGTGCTCGAACTGGACGCACCCGAGCGCGGCGTCTCCGGCACGGTGATCGCCTACGGCCATTGGGGGCGTCCGGTGATCGTCTTCCCGTCCGAGCAGGGCCGGGCGGTCGACTACGAGAACAACGGCATGGTCGGCGCCGTCGGTGACCTGATCGACGCCGGACGGGTGAAGCTGTACTGCGTCGATTCCTTCGATGCGCAAACCTGGTCACGCACGGACTTGCCCCTGGAGGAACGGGCCCATCGGCACGGCGGGTACGAGTCGTGGATCATCGACCATGTCGTGCCGTTCGTGTACGGCGACTGCGGCGGGCCGCTCGACATCGCCACTACCGGGTGCAGCCTCGGCGCTTATCACGCGGTGAACTTCGCGCTCAAGCGGGCCGACCTGTTCCCGCTGGCGATCGGCCTGTCGGGCAACTACGACGCCTCGGCCTGGCACGGCTGGGGCGAACGCGGCGAGGCGACGTACTTCAACAATCCGCTCGACTACGTGGCCCATCTCGACGGCGATCACCTGGACTGGTTGCGGTCGCGGCTCTCGATCCTGCTCGTCGTCGGGCAGGGCGCCTGGGAGACACACCCCACCGGCGCGCTGCCGTCGACGCGCCGTCTCGCGGATCTGCTTCAGGCGAAGGGCATCCGCTGCGAACTCGATCTGTGGGGCCACGACGTGGCGCACGACTGGCCGTGGTGGCAACGCCAACTCGCCCATCACCTACCACGATTCTGCTGAGTCTCGACAGCGGGTCGCGAACCCCGCTAGCGTCCGAACCATGGCGGGGGAACAGGTCACGAAGCACGAGATCGCTCACTTGGTCGGCCTGCTGCTCGGCACGGAGGACGACTGGCCGCGCGCGTACGAGTCGCTGCTGGGCGCGATCGGGCCGGTTCGCGACGACGCCGGACGTGATCACGTGTTCCGTACCGAGCGGCTGGCGATCGAACCGTTCTCGCTACGCGCGAAGCCACGTACCGAACTGGTCATCGACCGGCTCGCGTACTGGTACTACCACCCGCGGGAGTGGCTCAAGAAGGTCGCGTTGATGGACGACGTGTACCTGCTCAACTCGCCGTTCACGTTCCAGTCCATGGAGAAGCACGCGGCGTACTGCGCCATGATGCGGCTGGGCCTCAAGGTGCCCGAGACCGTCCTCGTCCCGTACAAGCACCCGCTCGACAATGCCAAGTACGCCTACACGTCCGCGCGGTACAACAGCCCGTTCGACCTGGACAAGGTCGCCGCATCGGTCGGCTACCCGCTCTACATGAAGCCCTACGACGGCGGCGCGTGGCGCGGGGTGTCGCGCATCCGCGACGTCAACGAACTGCACCGGGCCTATGACCAGTCCGGCGAGATGCTCATGCATCTACAGGCTGCGGTCGACGGCTTCGACGTGTTCGCCCGGGCCCTGTCGATCGGCGCCGAGACGATGGTGATGTGGTTCGACCCGGACGCGCCCATGCATGAGCGCTATCGGGTCGAACACGACTTCCTCGACGCAGCGACCGGCGACGAGGTCGTCACGATCTCCAAGACGATCAACGCCTTCTTCCGGTGGGAGTTCAACTCCTGCGAGGTGCTCGTCAAGGACGGCGTGGTCTACCCGATCGACTACGCCAACGCCTGCCCCGACGTCGCGGTGACGTCGCTGCACTACTACTTCCCGTGGGCGATGCGGGCGCTCATCAAGTGGACGGTGTTCTGCCTGGTGAGCGGGCGCCGGCCCCGGCTCGACCTCGACACCCGGGCGTACTTCGAGATCGGCGATCGCGACGACCTCACCTACGGGCAGAAGCTGGCCGCGTACCGGCAGTTGGCCGACGGGTACTTCGACGTCGGCCGCTACCAGGAGTTCTGCGCCAAGCACCTGGCTGACGTCGACGAGCGGGTGCTCGACTGGGTCAACGGCCCCCAGTTCGAGCAACTCCTGCTCGACACCGTCCGGGCGACCTATCCCCGGCATGAGCAGGACCGGTTCCTGGCGCACTTCCGTGGCCTGATCGACCTGTGGCGCAACGACGAGACGGCTCGGCTTCGCGCCTCGCACTAGCCGCCGAGACCGCCCGCCGTCGGATCAGCCTTGTCCGCGCTCGCCGACCGGAACGAACGGGCGCTGGGCCGGGCCGGTGTAGAGCTGGCGGGGGCGGCCGATCTTGGTCTGCGGGTCGTTGATCATCTCGTACCACTGGGCGATCCAGCCTGGTAGCCGCCCGATCGCGAACAGCACCGTGAACATCTTGGTCGGGAAGCCCATGGCCCGGTACAGCAGGCCCGTGTAGAAGTCGACGTTCGGGTAGAGCTTGCGGGAGATGAAGTAGTCGTCGGACAGTGCGACACCTTCGAGTTCGACGGCGATGTCGAGCAGGTCGTCACGCTTGCCGAGTGCGGACAACAACTCGTCCGCGGTCTTCTTGATGATGGCCGCGCGCGGGTCGTAGTTCTTGTACACGCGATGGCCGAAGCCCATGAGCCGGACGTGCGCCTCGCGGTTCTTGACCTTCTGCACGAACGCCCCGACGTCGCCGCCGGCGGCGCGGATGCCCTCGAGCATCTCGAGGACGTTCTGGTTGGCACCGCCGTGCAGCGGCCCGGACAGCGCATGGATGCCGGCGGACACCGACGCGAACAGGTTGGCCTGCGACGAGCCGACCAGGCGCACGGTCGACGTCGAGCAGTTCTGCTCGTGGTCGGCGTGCAGGATGAACAGCTGGTCCAGGGCGCGCACCATGACCGGGTTGAGATCGTAGGGTTCGGCCGGGAAGCCGAACGTCATGCGCAGGAAGTTCTCGACCAGGCCGAGTGAGTTGTCGGGGTAGAGGTAGGGCTGGCCGACCGACTTCTTGTAGGCGTAAGCGGCGATCGTCGGCAGCTTGGCCAGCAGGCGCACCGTCGAGAGTTCGGCGTCGGCCTCGACAGAGGGGTTGAGCGCATCCTGGTAGAACGTCGAGAGCGCGGAGACCGCCGAGGAGAGCACCGGCATCGGGTGCGCATCGCGCGGGAACGCGTCGAACAGGCCCTTGAGCTCCTCGTGCAGGAGCGTATGGCGGCGGATGTGCTCGGTGAACGCGGCAAGTTGGTCGGCGGTCGGCAGCTCACCGTAGATCAGCAGGTAGCTGACCTCGACGAACGACGAGTTCTCGGCCAGCTCCTCGATCGGGTAGCCGCGATAGCGCAGGATGCCCGCGTCGCCGTCGATGTAGGTGATGGCCGACGTGCACGCCGCTGTGTTGGCGAAGCCGGGGTCGTAGGTGACCAGCCCGGCCTTCGAGAGAAGCGGGGAGATGTCGGCGCCGGGCGCACCTTCGGTGGTGGGCATCAGGCGTAGTTCGAGTTCGTCCCTGCCATCGTGTCGCAGAGCTACGGACTCGGGCATCTGGACGGCGGTATCCGTCATGGACTGCCCCTCTCTTGTTTTCGGTTCTTCGACAGTACGTGCGAAATGTCTCCAGGACCTGGTCAGGTTCTCGTCAGGCGGTCGGTCCCTCTCCGGTCGGGGCCGCGAGATTCTGCAGCCGGACCTGGCCGCGCGCCACCAGCCGGGCCTGCTCGTCGGCGATCTCGACCAGCCACAACTGCTGCAACCGGCCGCGGTGGACCGGAGTTGCGGTGGCGCTGAGCGAGCCCTCGCTCGCCGGGCGCAGGAAATCGGTCTGGTTCGAGACCCCGACAACCTGCCCGCGATCGCCGTACCAGAGCATGGCGCCAACGCTGGCCGCGGTCTCGATCGCGGTGCAGTAGGTCCCGCCGTGCACGATGCCGTAGGGCTGGTGATGATCCGGCGTCACGTCCCAGGTCAGGCGGACCAGATCGGGGCTGGCGTGCGCAAGGCGCAAGCCAAGTAGCTTGGCCAGACCGACATCGAAGTTGGGTGACACGGGGGCTCCTTGCGGCTGCCTGCCGACTGTGGCATTAAGCCGAATGTAGTGCGCGACCTTGCTGCGACGATTGGATCGAGGCGATCGAAAGCGTCACATCCGTCCGCCTGAGAGAACGGCCGATCGGCCTCAATCGGGTTGTGCCAGCAATGTAGGCTTCGCGCGTCATTTGTCCATTGAGGGGGAGGTTCCCATTGAAACGGAAACTGGTGGCAATCGTCGCAATGGCGGCGGGGGCGTTTGCCCTGCTACCGGCCCAGCAGGCGCTGGCCGCGCACCATGTCGGCGGCTACGCGCATGAGTGCATCGGCACCAACAACAAGGCGTACAACCGCGTGTACGTGGCCGTCGACGGCGTAGACAGCGACAACCCGCGCGACTACTACGCAGCGGCATCGGCCCGGGTCACGGCCACCGCTGCCTGCGCAGTCGCCAACGGGATCAAGGTCGCCAAGGTCCAGATCGACAAGGTCAGCCTTCTCGAGCTGATCGGCAGCACCCACGTGGTCCGCAAGTCGGCCGGCCCGCTGAACAACGGGACCTCCTCGGTCGCCGGGCAGAGCCCGGGCTGGCACAGCTCGTGCACCGCGAACCTGCAGGCATCGGTGCGGTTCTCCGTGCGGTACGTGAACGGCGCGCTGTCGACGGGTGGTTTCCTCACCGGCCCGGTGTTTCGCCGCTGCTGATCACCTTCGCACGTAGTGGGTGATCGATCGACTGGTGGGCCTTCGCCGTTGCGCGGGGGCCCACTGCCATGTTCTGACACTAGGCTGCTCCCGTGAGCAGCCCGCCGCCGAGCAGCGAGATCCTGCTGATCTGCGGGAGCCTCCGGCAGGGCTCGACCAATGCGGCAACGTTGCGGACCATCGCCGCACTGCACACCCCCGGCGTGACGACCAGCGTGTTCGGCGGTATGGCGTCATTACCGCACTTCAATCCCGACGATGACGCCGCGCCGCTGCATCCCGCGGTTGCGGACCTTCGGGCGCAGATAGCCCGTGCGGACGCGATCCTGTTCTCGACGCCGGAGTACGCCGGCGCACTGCCGGGCTCGCTGAAGAACCTGTTGGACTGGACGATCGGCGGCGGCGAGATCTACGACAAGCCGGTCGGGTGGATCAACGTGTCGACCGCCCCGACCGGAGCCGGCGGCGCGCACGCGTCGCTGCGCACCGTCCTGCGCTACGCCGGCGCGCGCATCGTCGATGCGGCATGCGTCCAGATACCGGTCGCGCGTTACGCCGTCGGAGCGGACGGACTCGTGCACGACGAGGCACTGCGCCAGGAGATCGCGGCAGCCGTCGACGCGCTTGCCACCGGGGCGCGAGCCGCGGCGAATCGCGCTGGATCCGCACAGTGAGCAACCGGTCAATGGATCGCGGCCGCGAAGACGTGCGTCGACGGGCTGCCTGAACCGACGTCGGCGCTGACGTCGGGCAGCACGATGCGCGCGACCGTCTTGCCGGTCTGTAGCGGCGCGGACGCGTAGTACACGCAGACCGCGAGCGTGTTCTGCCCGCTGGCCCGGTTGCGGTAGGGCATGAACAGCGACGGTGCCCGGATCGGTCGCCGACTTGCAGCCGCCGTGCCAGTCCGGCGAGGTGAGCGTGAACTGATCGGTGGAGCCGTCGGTGTAGACGACCTGCCCGGTTCCCGTCGCCGGCCCGTACCCCGCGGTGAGCAGGAACGACAGCGTGCTGCCCGAGCCGCTGATGTCGAAAGATTGGCCGCTGGCAACGGCATTGTCGTTCTGCCCGGACGCGACGTCGGGCCAGGTGAACGGCACTCCGTTGTAGGTCACCGTCGCGCCCGGCGTGGCGCCGGCCGCGGCCAATGCCTGCGCGGAGAAACTCGACCCGGCGCCGTCGAGGTTGCCGATCGTGGTGTTGCCGTCGTCGGTCACGCCGACGTTGTCGAAGCCGGCCCGCAGGGACGGGGCCGGGATGGTGACGCTGCCGGCGGCCTGCGCCGACTCGTCCTGGCCGGCGTTGCCGAATACGGCGACGGCGAGCAGCGCGGCGCTGCCCGTCGCGTCGGCGGGCACGGCGACCGTCCAGTCCTGCGAGGCCGACGCACCGGGCGCGAGGTCGCCGACGTCGGCCGGCGAACCCGGGCCGACCTGGTATCCGTTCGTCGCCGACAGGTACACCTTCGCGCCGGTGAGCGGTGTGCCGCATCCATCGGTGAGTCGTGTCGTGACCGGGACGCCCTGGCCCGGCTCGCCCGCCGCCGACTGCGGCGATATCGCAAGCTTCGCGCCGGAGCACGGCGCCGATGTGCCCGGCACGAGCGTCGTCGCAGCAGGCTTGCCCGCGCCCGCGACGTTGTCGGCGCTGATCTGGAACGTGTAGGGCTGCAGCGGTGTCAGGCCGCCGATGGTCGTGAAGATGTTGCGGTCACTCGTCGCCCAGATCTCGGAATGCCCGGTGACGCTCACCGGCGACAGGCCGGCGGCGCTGATCGTGTACCCGGTGATCGGCGTGCCGACCGCGGATGCGGGCGGGTTCCAGTTGAGGCTCACCGTGCTGCCGTCGGCGTGACCGTCGAACGAGGTGGGCGCGTTGGGCGTCGCCCCGAGTCCGGTGCGCTGGGTGACCGCCGCCGTGGGCAGGGACGGTGGACTCGCGCCGACGCTGTTGTTCGCGGTGACCGTAAAGGTGTAGGGCGTGCCGTTCGTCAACCCGCGACGATCGCATACCCGAGCTGCTGGTGGGCGGCGGCGGAGATGGTCGCGGTCGGGCCGCCGGGGGAGGCCGTCACGGTGTAGGACGTCACCGGAGCGCGGTTCGCGACGAGCGAGGGATTCCAGGCGACGTAGGCGGTGCCGTCGGCGGCGAAGGCGGCGACGGGCACCGACGGCGAGCCGAACTGCTCGGCGAGGATGTGCCGGTATCCCGGTTCGAGACCGGCGCTACCGGTGATCGACGACGGGGCGTCGGCCACGCTCGCGATGACGTGGTTGCCGTTCTCGGTGACGTTCTTCGACGACGAGTCGGGGTCACCCTGTTGCCAGTAGTTGCCCTCGATGTCGAGCGGGTCGTTTCCGGTGGCGCCTGCGGTGTAGTCGGTGTGCCGTGATCCCCAGTCGTTCTCGTTGCCGAACAGGACGTTGCCGGTGATCGTCATGAACGTCGAGCCGTTGTCGCTGTAGATCGCGTGGCCGTGCCCGTACGCGCGCAGGATGACGTTGCCGGTGAGGTGCTCGCCGTCGGCCAGCGACGTACCGGTGATTCCCTGCGTGTAGATGCCGCCGCCGTCACCGAGCACCTGCATGGTGTCGGTGATCAGGTTCTGCGACACAGTGTTGTTGTTCGAGTAGTTCGGCGTCGCCGCGACCTTGATCTTGTCCGGCCAACCGCCCCAGCCGAGCGAGATGCCGGTGTAGGCGGTGTGATCGATCTGGTTGTGCGCGATCAGGGTGTGCTCGGCATAGCCGACGTCGATCGCGACGCCACCGTGGTACTCGACCGGCAGGCTGTAGAGGTGGTTGTCGAGCACCTGGACGCCGCTGGTGTGGTCGGCCGGCGTCGTGGGTAGCGGCAGGTCGACGCCGCCGATCTCCAGGCCGTTGCCGGAGATGTCGGTGAACACGTTGCCGCGCACCGTGGCGTCCTGCGAGCCGTCGCCGAGATCGAGGCCTGCTGCGCCGAGGTGGACGAACGCGTCGTCGACGAACTGCACGTGCTCGTCGTACCGCATGCTGATGTTGCCGGGCTCCTTCGTCCAGTCGCCGTACGGGCAGGTGCCGCCGTCGACGAACTGGCAAAGTCCCTGCGTGGCAAAGCCGTTCGCCCCGGTGATCGTGTAACCCGCCTGGATCTCGGAGAAGCCCTCGGGCGTGCTGGGCATGAGCCACGTGGCGTAGGAGAACTGGATGCCGGAGAAGACGATGTCGTGCACGCCGTCGCCGTCCACCAGTTTCTCCAGCACCGGCGCCTCGACGTCGGCGTGCCGCAGATTCTCGCCGTCCCGCGGTATGTAGTAGACGGTGCCCGCCGATCGGGCGAGGTACCACTCGCCGGGCTGATCGAGCAGCGGGTAGGCGTTCTCGACGAAGGCCGGCACCTTGCCGTTGCCCAGGCTCTCCGGCCCGACGAGCTCGACGGTCCGCCCGGAACCGTCCGTACGCAGAACGCGCTTGTTCGAGTTGTCCCAGCAGGGCTGGGCCATCGTGATCGTGGTGCCGGTAATCGACGCGATCGGACAGCGCGGCTCGGTCCACGCGCCCTGGCCGCCCGTGTGCAGCGACCAGAAGCCGTCGCCGCCGGTGTAGCCGAACTCGATGTCGCCCGGGTCGGCCCAGCCGCTCGATCACGTCGGAGGCGGCCGTGTAGCCCGTGGCCGATGCGGTCAGCTTCGTGGGCAGCGGGCCGGCGGCGCGTTGTGCGCGGACGCCGTCGACGTAGAGCTGGCGGGTCTGCAGCCCGGCCAGCGCCGGGGCCGACCAGATGTTCTTGCTCGGATCGGCGAGCTGCCAGCCGCCATCTGCTCGCCGCCGCTGAGCACCGGATGGGCGCCGGGCGCCGCCGTCCACACGACGTCGTGCCCGTTCGTGCCGGAATCGCGAGCGTCGAGCGTGAGCGGAGCGGTGAGCCGGTAGGTGCCAGACATCAGCTCAATGGTCACGTCGGCGGACATGTTCGGGTCGAGACCGCGCACGAGTTGCTGCGCGTGCGCGATCGTGCGGATGGGCCGTAGCAACGTGCCGGGGTTCGAGTCGCTGCCGAGCGGCGAGACGAACACGAACCGGCCCGCGTCGGCAGCGAGCACCGGTGATGCGGGGGCGGCGACGCCGGCGGCCCTGATCGTCGTGATCACGGTGAACGCGATGGCGAGAACCCGCAGTGAACGCAACCGGACCATCGAGGCCTCCTGGCACGCGACGCCGGCCGGCATTTCGTCGGCGATGCGGAGGCAGCAACGACGCATCCCATAGATCAGATGTCTTGTGCCGTAGCGGCTACGTGCGGGCCACTCACTTGTCAACAAATTGCCGCCACCGCCCCCGGGACGGGTCGGCGTCAGACCGACTGGTGCGATGGTCCACGTTGGACTGAACGCTCCCATTGCTCCTAGGACAAGTCACTCGAGACGGCATAGGGCCGGTCGAGACGCTCTACAGGACCGATCAGGACCGAACATGATTCACCATGACCGATATCGTCCAGATGTCTTGACTCGTCGGATCTCCTAGTGCTTGTCTAGCCGCGACACGCTTGCTGGAGGCGGCCGCCGATCGGTAGCAGTGGCTCGCGCGCGGGGGCAGCGAAGCCGTGCAACGGCAGAGGAGCCCGCATGCGCAGGAACGTGTTCGCCGCACTGGGGATCATCGCCCTCGCAATCTCGGCAACAGCCGTCCTCCAGGTCACGCCCGGCACCCGCCCGCCCTCACAACGGCCTGGCGCTGACGCCGCCGATGGGCTGGAACGACTGGAACGCCTTCGGCTGCAACGTCAGCGAGCCGCTGGTCGAGCAGACCGCGCAGGCGCATGCGTCAGCGCCGGCATGAAGGACGGCCGGCTACCAGTACGTCAACATCGACGACTGCTGGATGGCTCACGACCGCGACGCGAACGGCAACCTCGTGCCCGACCCGGCCAAGTTCCCCGACGGCATCCCGGGCGCTCGCCGACTACGTGCACTCGCTAGGGCCTCAAGCTCGGCATCTACGAGGACGCCGGCACCGCGACCTGCGCCGGGCTACCCGGGCAGCCTGGGCCACGAGCACGACCGACGCGCAGCACGTTCGCCTCGTGGGGCGTCGACTACCTCAAGTACGACAACTGCAACAACCGACGGGCCAGCGACGTCCCGGCGACGACGCCGCTACACGCGCGATGCGCGACGCGCTGGCCGCGCACCGGCCGGCCGATCGTCTTCAGCATCTGCGAGTGGGGCGAGGACAACGCCGTGGACCTGGGGCGCCGGCGATCGGCAACCTGCTGGCGCACCACCGGCGACATCCAACGCCCAGCTGCGGCCAGCATGCTGGCGCATCTTCCACAGCAACGTGCGGCTCGCCTCGCTACGCCGGGCCGGGCGCCTGGAACGACCCCGACATGCTGGAGGTCGGCAACGGCGGCATGACCGTCACCGAGGACCGCGGCGAGTTCAGCCTGTGGGCGGAGATGGCCGCGCCGCTCATCGCCGGTACCGACCTGCGCAACGCCAGCCCGGCGACGCTGTCGATCCTCGACCAACAAGCGACGTGATCGCCGTCGATCAGGATCCGCTCGGCAAGCAGGGCCCGCCGGTCGTCCTCCTCGGGAGGGCTGGACGTGTTCGCCAAGCCGCTGGCGAACGGCGACGTGGCCGTGACCCTGTTCAACGAGACGGACACGCCCGCCGTGATCAGCTCGACCGTGCGCGATGTCGGCCTCTCCGGTAACGCCGGCGCCTATGCCCTGCGGGATCTGTGACGCATCAGACCACCGAGACCGCCGGCGCGATCAGTGCTTCTGTGCCGGCGCACTCGACGGTCATGTACCGGATCTCGCCCGCCGACCCGATCAGCGCGCCGCCGAACGTCACGTTCAGCGTCGACGGCCTTGACCAGATGGCGCTCGGCCAGCCGACGCCGTGACCGAGACGTTCACCGACAACGGCGGCTGCCGGTGCTCGACGTCCACCTCTCGCTCGGCGTCCCGACACGTGGGACGTGCGGCCGACGACGCCGACCTGGTTCCCGGCAGACGTCACCGGCAGACCGTTCACGCCTGCTGGTCGGTCACCGAGCGGCTCCGACCGCACCGTTCGCCACCGCCACGGTCACCGCGGTGCGCGATACCGATGGCCGCTCGGCGTGATCCGATCACCGAATCGGAGAGCCGGCAGATCGCGACGCCGACGCCGGTGCAGGCGCCGTACCGGTCGTTCGGTCGACGGCCGCCACGTTCGGCCAGGCTCGCGACACCCTCGGCATCCGCGCGGCCGGGCGGACGTCTTCGGGGCCACCAACCAGTACGGCGCGATCTACCTGCTCAATGCCGAGCAGGACGGCACGACCGACGCGGTCGAGCTCACCGCCCAGGCCGCGACGAGCGACTGGGCGAAGGCCGGGATCATGGTGCGCAACGACCTCAGCCAGTCGGGCACGTCGCCGGGGTTCGTGATCCTCGCGGCCAGCCCCGGTCACGGGTATGTGCTGCAGTGGGACTCCGACGGCGACGGGCAACTCGACAGCAACAGCGCGCCATCAGCAGCGACGACCTACCCCAGTTGGCTTCGCCTGACCCGCAACGGCACGACGTTCACCGGCTCGTACTCCACCGACGGCATGACGTGGAACCCGATCGGCACCGCGGACGTGCCGTCGGCCGCGGCCGCCCAGGACGCCGGCGTGTTCGCCACGGCGCACAGCACCACGGTCGGTGAGGTCGACTTCGCCCACTTCAGCGCTGGGCCGCCGGACGGGTTGATCGATACGCCTCATTCGGCGGTCACCGTGCCGGGGCAGGCCGTTCCCGTGTCGGCGACGTTCTACGACCACGGCGCGACCGGGGTCACCGGCGTGGCCGCAACCTTGACGGCGCCGGCCGGCTGGACGGTGACCCCGTCGAGCCCGGTCAACCTCGGCGACGTGGCGCCCGGCGGCAACGCGCCGGCGTCCTGGCAGGTCACCGCCCCGGCGGGTACGGCGGCCGGACCGGTGCCGTTGACGATCACCGCCAGGTACTCCGACGGCGGGCGCAGTGCCGCGAGCTCGGCCGTCGTCACGGCGGTCGTCCCGTCCGCCGATCTGAGTTCTGCCTATAACAACGTGGGAATCACCGACGACACCGACACGAGCGTCGGGAACATCGACGGGGCCGGTTCGAGCCTGTCGGCCCAGGCGCTGGCCGCGGTGGGCGTGACACCGGGATCGTCGATCAGCCATGGAGGAATGCAGTTCGCGTGGCCGAACGTGGCCGCGGGCGTCGCCGATCACGTCGTCGCAAGTGGACAGTCGTTCACCCTGTCCGGATCGGGTACCGCCCTGGGATTCCTGGCCACCAGCACGTACGGCCCGGCGACCGGCACCGGGACGATCAGCTACACCGACGGCACCTCGAAGCCGTTCACCCTGACGGTTCCCGACTGGTTCGCCAATCCGCCGAGCGGCAGCGATCCGGCGATCACGATGACGTACCGCAACCGCTCGGGGAACACCCAGCAGGTGCACGCGATCAACGTCTTCCTGGTGAAGGTGCCGCTGCTGGCCGGTAAGACGCCAAGCGGGATAACGCTCCCGAACGTGAGCGGCTCGCCGGTCAGTGGCACTCCGTCCATGCACATCTTCGGACTAGCGATCGGGTGATCAGATGGGACGCAGTCGCGTAGCAGCACTCCTTGCCGTCGGTGCCATCGTCTGCGCACTGGCGCCGGCCGTGGGTCACGCCCAGCCGGAGCGGCCTTGGCTCGACGCCGCCCAGCCGCCGGGCCAGCGGGCGGCCGAACTCGTCGCGCAGATGACGCTCGATGAGAAGATCACCGAACTGCACGGCATCCAGAACGCCGACCATCAGCGTTTCGTGCCGGGCATCGACCGCCTCGGCATCCCGCCGCTCGTCATCACGAACGGTCCCGCCGGGGTCGGGCCGGGCGACAACCCGCATCAACCGGCCGCCACGGCGCTGCCCGCGCCGATCTCGTTGGCCGCGTCGTTCGACCCGGCGCTCGCCCGGCAGTACGGAGTGGTCACCGGCGCCGAGACGCGCGATCTCGCGGAGAGCCTGCTCGAGGGCCCGGACGTCAACATCGCACGAGTGCCCGTCAACGGGCGGACGTTCGAGGGATACGGCGAAGACCCTTATCTGGCAAGCCAAATCTCGGTCGGCAACATCGACGGCATCCAGAGCCAGGGCATCATCGCCGAGGTCAAGCACTACGCGGCCAACAACCAGGAGCAGAACCGCTTCGCCGTCAACGAGGTCGTCGACGACCGGACGCTGCACGAGATCTACCTGCCGCACTTCGAGGCCTCGGTCAAGGACGCCCATGCGGGGACGGTGATGTGCGCCTACCCCAAGGTCAACGGCACGTTCGCCTGCGAGAACGACCCGTTGCTGAAGGACATCCTGCGTGGGCAATGGGGCTTCGACGGATTCGTCCAGTCCGACTTCGGCGCGGCGCACAGCACGGTCGCGTCGGCGCAGGCGGGCATGGACCTCGAGATGCCGACCGGCGTCTTCTACGCCGACGCGATGAAGCAGGCCGTTCAGTCCGGGCAGGTCAGCCTGCAGACGATCGACACCCTGCTGATCCGGCGATTCACCGTCATGATGCGGTTCGGCCTGTTCGACCGGCCGCTCACCCTGTCGCCCATCCCGGTCGACGCCGACGGCACGTTCGCCCGGGCGGCCGGCGAAGACGGCACGGTGCTGCTCAAGAACGCCGCCGCGCAGTTGCCCCTCGATGCGTCCGCGCTGCACTCGATGGCGGTGATCGGGCCGTTCGCGGGAGCGGCCAAGACCGGTGGCGGCGGCAGTTCGCACGTCGTGCCCGAGTACACGGTCAAGCCGGTCGACGGCATCGCGGCACCGGGTCGGCCCGAACGTCGTCGGTCACGTACAACGACGGCAGCGACCCGGCGGCGCGCCGCGACGGCGGCCGCGTCGGCGGATGTCGCCGTGGTCATGGTCGGCGACAACGAGACCGAGGGCAGTGACCGGCCGAGCCTTGCCCTGTCGGGTAACCAGGACGCGCTCGTCGAGGCGGTGGCCGCCGCGAACCCGCACACCGTCGTGGTGGTCAAGAGCGGCGGACCCGTCCTCATGCCGTGGGCCGACCAGGTGCCCGCCATCGTCGAGGCCTGGTACCCGGGCGAGGAGGACGGCAACGTCGTGGCCGCGGTGCTGTTCGGCGATGTCAACCCGTCGGGCAAGCTGCCGATCTCGTTCCCCAAGGCAGATGGCGACGTGCCGGCGCACACGCCGCAGCAGTACCCGGGCGTCAACGGAACGGCCGTCTACTCCGAGGGATTGCAGGTCGGTTACCGGTGGTACGACGGGCAGAACATCGAGCCGTTGTTCCCGTTCGGATACGGCCTGTCGTACACGACGTTCGCGTTCAGCCACCTGACGGTGACGCCGGTGCTTGCCCCGCACGGCCACGTGAACGTCGGCGTCGACGTCACCAACACGGGCGCCCGCGCCGGCGCCGACGTCGCCCAGGTGTACGTCGCCGACCCGGCGGCCGTGGGCGAACCCCCCAAGCAACTCAAGGGATTCCAGAAGGTGACGCTGGCAGCCCGGCCAGACGAAGCACCTCACGTTCACCCTCGACGAGCGCGCCTTCTCGACCTGGGATTCGGCCGCCCAGAACTGGGGAACCGCCGATGGCCACTACGGAATCCTGGTCGGCGACTCGTCGCGCAGCCTGCCGCTGCGGGGCGACGTCACGATTCCCGCGGACGCTGGGCACCCAGGCGGTGGGCATCTCCGCGCCGGGCATTGCGGCCGCCGGTTCGACCGCTTCGGCGACGACGACGTTCACCAACACCGGCGACTTCCCGCTCGGCGATGTCCACATAGGACTGAACGCACCGTCGGGCTGGGCCGCGCACGCGACGAGCCCGGCGTCATTCGCTGTCGTCGCCCCGCGCTCGTCGGTGCACACGACATGGCAGGTCAGCGTTCCGGCGTCGGTCGGGCCGGGACGCTTCACCCTCAACGCCAGCGCGTCCTATCAGGGCGGCTCGGGCGCCAGCCCGGCCACCGCGACGGCCGACGTCAACGTGCCGTTCGCGTCGCTCGCCGCGGCGTACGACAACACCGGGATCACCGACGATGCCAACCCATCGGCCGGCGCCTTTGCCAGTAGCGGCAAGACATTCTCGGCGCAGGCGCTCGCGACCGCAGGCATCGCCGGCGGCCCGGTCAGCTTCGGCGGCGCGTCGTTCGCGTGGCCGGCCACCACCGGACAGCCCGACAACGTCGAGGCGAACGGGCAGGTGATCGCGGCCAGCGGCTCGGGCAGCGCGCTCTCGTTCCTGGGCGCCTCCACGAACGGCACGCAGGGCGGCACCGGCACGATCTACTTCACCGACGGCACGAGCGAGCCGTTCCAGTTGTCGTTCTCCGACTGGTGGGTTCCGGCCGCGACCGACCAGATCGTCGCGACGGCGACCTACATCAACCAGCCGACCGGCCGATTCGACCACGCCGCCAGCGTGTACTTCGCGTCCGTGCCCTTGCCGGCCGGCAAGTCGGTCGCGGCGGTGGCGCTGCCGACGACCGGCACGTCGCCCAACCCGGGACTGCACGTATTCGCGATGGCGGTGAGCTGATGAGAGGGCATGTTCTGGCGGGTCTCGTGCTGGCCGCTTCCGCACTGGCGGTTCCGACCGGCCGCAGCCGACTCCCCGAGTGGATGCGGTGCCTGGATGGATCCCGCGCTCGCGCCGGATCAGCGCGCCGACCTCGTCCTGGCCCAGATGACCCTGGACGAGAAGGTCGCGATGACGCACGCGATCTCCGACAGCACCCACTCGCGCGAGGTGCCGCCGATCGACCGGCTGTGCATACCCGCGCTGCTGCTGAACAACGGCTCGGCCGGCGTCGGCTCGGGCGGCGTCGTGCAGCCGCAGGCGACGGCGCTACCCGCACCGCTCGATGCGGCCGCGTCGTTCGACCCGGCGATCGCCCGCGCGTACGGAACGGTCGAGGGCCGCGAGACCCGCGACGTCGGGCGCAACGACATGGAGGGCCCGGACATCAACATCGCCCGGACCCCGCTCAACGGGCGCACGTTCGAGGCATACGGCGAAGACCCTTACCTGGCCGGGCAAATCGCGGCCGGCAACGTCGAGGGCATTCAGTCGCAGGGCGTCATCGCCACGCCGAAGCACTACCTGGCCAACAACCAGGAGGTCGACCGCACGACGATCGACGAGATCATCGACGACCGGACCGTGCACGAGATCTACCTGCCCGCATTCGAGGCAGCGGTCAAGCAGGGCCATGCCGGTTCGGTGATGTGCGCGAAGAACCAGGTCAACGACTCGTTCTCCTGCGAGCAGCAGGCGCTGACGCAGGGCGTGCTCAAGGACGACTGGGGATTCGGCGGATTCGTCGTGTCGGACTTCTCGTCCTGCCACGACACGGTGCGCTGCGCAGCGGGCGGAATGGATCTCGAGTTGCCGTCCGCGACGTTCTACGGCGATGCGCTGAAGGCGGCGGTGCAGTCCGGCCAGGTCAGCATGGAAAGCCTCGACGACCACGTGCATCGCGTCCTCGTAACGATGTTCCGCTTCGGCCTGTTCGACCGCGCGGCCACGACCACTCCGATCGACGCGGCGCGCGACGGCGCCACCGCCCGGGCGGCCGCCGAGGCGGGCACGGTGCTGCTGAAGAACTCCGGCGGCGTGCTGCCGCTTCAGACCAACCGGTCGGTCGCACTGATCGGCCCGGGCGCGGCACGAGCCGTGACGGGCGGCGGCGGAAGTCCCGGCGTCGCGCCGCTGTACTCGGTCAGCCCGCTCGACGCGATCAGCCGCCGCGGCGTCACGGTCAACTACGCGCAGGGGATGGGACCGGTCGACCTCGGCCCGCAGCCCGCATTGCCCGCCGACACGGTGACGGCGGAGAACGGCGAGCACGGGCTGACCGCCCGCTACTACGCCAACACGACGTGGTCCGGCGACCCGGCGCTCACCCGCACCGAGGCGAACGTCGACACGGATCCCAGCGGCGGGATCCCGGCGCCCGGCCTGCCGCCCAACGGCTGGTCGATCCGCTGGACCGGCACGTTCACCGCCCCGGTCACCGGTGACTACACGTTCCACCTCACCAACCACGCCCGAGCCGGGCTGTACCTGGACGGCACGCGAATCATCAACAACGGCGGGGGATTCCCGGGCACGACGCAGTCGGCCACGGTGCACCTCGACGGTGGATCGCAGCATCCGATCCGCGTCGACTGGGCCAAGCCCGACGGCCAGGCGATGATCGAACTCGCCTGGACGCCCCCCGACGGCACGCCCAACACGGGCATCGAGCAGGCGGTGCAGGCCGCGCAGAAGTCCGACGTCGCCGTGGTGTTCGCCAGCAACAAGGACACCGAAGGCATCGACCGGACCGACCTCGGCCTGCCCGGTTACCAGGACGCGCTGATCAGCGCGGTGGCCGCCGCCAACCCGCGCACCGTCGTCGTGCTCGACACCGGTGGCCCGGTGCTGATGCCGTGGCTGAACCAGGTGGCCGGCGTTCTCGAGGCGTGGTACCCCGGCGAGGAGGACGGCAATGCCGCCGCCGCCGTGCTGTACGGCGACACCGACCCGTCCGGTCGGCTGCCGATCACGTTCCCGAACAGCCTCGCCGACACCCCGGCGAACACGCCCGCGCAGTACCCAGGCGTGAACGGCGTCGCCACCTACTCCGAGGGCCTCGACGTCGGCTACCGCCACTACGACGCGAGCGGCATCGCGCCGATGTTCCCGTTCGGATATGGCCTTTCCTACACGACGTTCCGGCTCGACCACCTTGACGTCAATCCAAGCGGCAGCGAGGTCGGCGTCGACGTGACGAACACCGGTCGCCGCACCGGCAGCGAGGTCGTGCAGGTGTACGTCGGCGGCGCTGACGGCAGTGGCGACCTCGCGCCACCCCGTCGCCTGCAGGGCTTCGCCAAGGTGTCGCTGCGGCCGGGCGAGCACCGCCGGGTGCAGGTGCGCCTCGACAACCGGGCCTTCGCGCATTGGGACACCGCATCGCAGTCGTGGCAGGTCGCGGCCGGTGCCTACCAGGTCCTGGCCGGGACGTCCTCGCGCGACCTGCCGCTGTCGGCGACGGTCCATCGGGGGGCCGCGACGGTCCAATGACCGCGGCCAACGACACTGGACGCCATGGCCTCGTATGTGGTGACCGGTGGCGGACGCGGAGTCGGGCGGGCGATCGTCGAGCGACTGCTGCGCGACGGCGGCATCGTCGTAGCGATCGAGTTCGACGAGTCGGCGCTGGACTGGGTCGTCGGCGCATCCGGCCGGGGACCGCGTCGTGTCCATGGTGGCGGACGCGTCCGACGAGGACGCGACGACGCGGGCGGCGGAGCTGGCCCAGGCTCGCGCCCCGCTGGCCGGCTGGGTCAACAACGCCGCCGTGTTCCGCGACGCGGCGCTGCACTCGGCCCCGGTCGAGACCGTCGTCGAGTTGATCGGGCGCAATCTCAACCCGGCCGTCGCCGGATGTGCCGCCGCGGTACGGGCATTCCTCGCCGCGGGCAACGGCGGGGCGATCGTCAATGTCTCCTCGCACCAGGCCCAGCGACCGGTACCCGGTTGCCTGCCTTACGCCACGGCGAAGGCCGCGATCGAGGGCCTGACCCGCGCGGTCGCGGTCGACTACGGCGAGTTCGGCATCCGGGCCAACACCGTCGCCCTCGGCACGATCGCGGTCGAGCGCTACGAGCAGAGCATCGCCGGAGACGACGGCGCACGGATCGCGCGCGGAGACCGCCCGGCTGCACGCCCTGGGACGGGTAGGCCGCACCGGCGAGGTCGCGGCCACCGTCGCCTACCTGCTCTCCGACCAGGCGAGCTTCATCAGCGGTGCGACGGTCCCGGTCGACGGTGGCCGCTCGGTGCTGGCGCGCGAGCCGCAGCCCTGAACGGTTAGTGAACCGTCAGTGGCCCTCGTGCCGGTTCTGCACCCAGGCCGTCGCATTCGGGGTGAACGTGGCTGCGACGCCGACGCCGATCACCAGCGCGGCGATGAGGGCGACCGTACGGGCCAGGCGACGACGCCTCGCCGGGTCGCCCATCGCCGGGCGCATTTCGCGACGGGCGGTCTTCGCTGCCTCGGTGAGATGACCGAGCACGTGCAGGGCCATCACGCCGAACCACACGACGAAGCTGGCCTTGTGCGCGAAGAGGAGCAGGTCGGCCTGACCGGGACGGACGGCGAGCAGGCCGGCGCCGGTTCCGATCACGGCAACGCTGGAGATGATCACCAGCGGCCCGAGCACGCGCAGGAACGGCGGCGGCGTCCCGCGGCGGACGTAGGCCGGATCGCGCGAGTAGTAACGGGCGAAGCGGTAGATCGTCGTGGCGCACTTGAGCAGGACCGGCCCGACGAGGATGAAGCCCACGAACACGTGCAGGGTGATCAGCCCGTGGATCTCGAGGATCGTGATGCCCTCGACGAACAGCAGCACGAGAAGCACCACGCCATTGACGGCGGTCAGGCGCGCATTGCCCTCGACCCCCGCCTCGCGTCCCTGCACCTGCGTCGTCACTCGCTCCATCCCTTCGTCGACCAGGTACTGCCGTCGATTGCCACCGTGAATGCCTGATGCGCGGGCAGGCTCTCGAGCCAGTCGTAGGCCTGTGCGCCCATCGCGAATGCGGCGGTGGCGTAGGCGTCGGCCTGCGCCAGGCGGGTGCCCACGACGGTGACGCTCGCGAACTCGTGTGGGGGAAGCCCGGTATGCGGATCCATCACGTGGGCTCCGCGCTCCGCGGTACCTGATGTCGCGACGGCGAGGCCCGTGCCGACCGCGACGCCGACGAGCGCGCCCGGCCGCAACGGGTGCGCGATCCCGACGCGCCACGGCCGCCCGGGCATGGTGTCGCCGACGCATTGCACGTCGCCACCGCCGTTGACGCAATGGCTCGTCGACCCGGCGGCGACGAGCGCGTCACTCGCCTTCTCGATCGCCCAGCCCTTGACCAGCCCGGACGGGTCGAGCGTCCCCCCGGCGTACGCCGAGAAGTACCCGTTCGTCACGAGGCCGAGCGCCGTGCAGCCCCCGAGGATGTCGGCCACCTGGGGCGAGCACTCCTCGATGGCGATCTCGCCCCGGGCCAGGCGGCTGATCTCGCTGCCCGACCGGTACGTCGAGAACGTCGCGTCGACCCAGCGCAGCCACGCGACAGCGTCGTCGATTGCGGACTCGTCCACCAACGGCGGACGGACGTCGAAGGAGAAGACCGTGCCCATGCACTCGACGACGCGGCGCTGGCCCGACAGCGTCGGCACTAGATGCCTGCCTTGTCGAGCGCGCTCTGCAGCGACTGGACGTAACCCGCGGTCGTGTAGCTCGCGCCGGAGACGGTGTCGATGTTCGCGCTCTGTGCGGACAGGGTCTCCTGCAGCAGGATCGGCGCGGCCTCGCTGTTGATCTGCTGCGAACGCCCGTCGTACGCGGTCAGTTGCAGGAACGAGACGTTGCTGATCTTCGTCCCGGAGACGACGACCTGCACCTGCACGACGCCGTACTGCGTCTGCACCGCGTCCCCGGCGATGGTGCGACTGGCCGGTGCGGCAGCTGGACGTGTGCGATCCCGGCTTGGGCGGTGCCGAGGTGCCCGGCGTGGTGGACTTCGGGGTCGACGGTGACGAGCCCGCGGGCAGTGCCGCGGAGGGCAGCTTGCCCGAGGCGCCGATCGGATGGCCGTGCGACTTGAAGCTCAGCAACGCCACCAGGCCGAGCACGGTGCCGGTGATCGAGAGCAGTACGCGTTTCATCGGTGGCCAGTCCTAGAAGACGAACGATTCGATGTGGATGTGGCGGCGCGGCACCCGCAGTTGCCGCAACGAGCGCTCGGCGGCGGCCATCATCGGCTCGGGCCCGCAGAGGAAGACATCGCGCTCGGCGATGTCCGGTACGAGGCGGGCCAGCCGGGGCGCGGACAGATGATCGTTCGCGCCGTGCCGGGGCGGCCCGACCAGGTAGTGCACGACGGCGCCGCGCTGCGCCGCGATCCAGTCGAGTTCGCGCTGCAGCACGATGTCCTCGGCCCGGGCGATGCGATAGACCAAGGTGATGTCGCCCGGAGCGCCCGGCAGCGTCTCGAACAGGGCGCGCAGCGGGGTGATGCCGACACCGCCCGCGAGCAGCAGCACCTTGCGCCGCAGCCGGCGGGCCGCGGTGAATCCTCCCGACGGCCCCTCGGCGAGAACGCGGACGCCCGGGCGCAGCGCGAGCAGTGCCGCGCTGTGCGCCCCGGCGACCTTCACCGTGATCCGCAGCAGGTCCGGTCGGGGCGCCGCCGACAGTGAGTACGGGTTGGCCGCCCACCACAAGCCGCGGGTCAGGAATCGCCAGCGGAAGAACTGGCCCGGCTCGGCTCGCAGCACGTCGAGGTCGCGGCCGCTGACGTACACCGACACGATGTCGGCCGATTCGCGCACCACGTCGGCGACGCGCAGGTCGTGCCGGAGAAAGCCGCGCACCGGAACGACCAGGCGGTACCAGAACAGGAGCGCCGCGACGACGACGTACATCGCCGACCAGAGCCAGCGCTCGGGCTTGTTGTTGATGAAGTCGGCGCCCGTCGAGAACTGGTGACTGAACGCCAGCGCGATCGCCAGGTACGTATAGAGGTGGATGAAATGCCACGTCTCGTACCGGAGCCGGCGGCGGGCGGCCCGCGCGGAGGTGACGCCGACGGCGACGAGGAGCCCGAGGGCGACGGTCGCCATCAGCACGTCCGGGTACGTGGTCAGCAGCGACGAGGTCTGGTGGACCAGACCGGTATGCGCGGTGACCGCGTAGCCCCAGATGATGAGCAGCGTGTGGGCGACGGCGAGGTTGATCGTGTACCGGCCGCCCATCGCGTGCCAGCGAGCGAGCCGGTCGGTGCCGACTCCGCGCTCCAGGGCGGGCACCCGGGCCATCAGCATGAGCAGGACGACCACCGCATATCCGGCGAGCAGGCCGGTGATCCGCCCGGCATTGGTGAGCCAGTCGCCAAGACCGTGAACCACGGGCGTATCGCGCCACCAGAGCAGCAGCACCGCCGCCGCTCCGGCGTAGATCACCAACTGCGCAGCGCCGGCACCGATGCGCAGCCCGGGGGGCAGGGGAGCGCGCACGGATGCGGACTTTCGCGACACCGTCGCAGTCACCCGGTCTCCTCCTCTGTCGGACGCGCCGACATCAGGATCCGGTCTGGGGCTATCGAATCTCTCTCAACAGACTGTGAGCTTGCTTTTTGAGAGCCAATTGAGAGCAAAGTCAAAGGATGGCGAAGCCTCGGGCGAGGATCCTGAAGAGGTGAACCGCCCGCGCGCCAAGCATCCTGTCCATGCCCTCACCCGCCCGGATGGCGGGCCGCTGCGAGCACTCGTCGTGGACGACGAGCACGATCTTGCCGATGTTCTGGCCAGCATGCTGCGTATCGAGGGATGGGACGCCCGAGCCGCCTACGACGGTGCCTCGGCGGTCAGCATCGCTCGCGAGTTCGCCCCGGATGCGGTCGTGCTCGATGTCGTGCTGCCCGACACGGACGGGTTAGAGGTGCTGCGCCGGCTTCGGGAGGGCAACGCATCGGTATGCGTGCTGTTCCTGACGGCGCGCGACTCGGTCGAGGACCGCATTGCGGGCATCACGGCCGGTGGCGATGACTACGTCACCAAGCCGTTCAGCCTGGAGGAGGTGCTTGCCCGGCTGCGCGGACTCGTCCGCCGGGCCGGAATCGCGCACACGGGTGAACCCCCGCAACTCGTCGTAGGCGACCTCACGATGGACGAGGACGCCCGTGAGGTCCGCCGATCGGACGCGCTGATCGAGCTGACCGCGACCGAGTTCGAGTTGCTGCGCTTCCTGATGCGCAATCCGCGCCGGGTGCTGTCCAAGGCCCAGATCCTCGACCGGGTGTGGAGCTACGACTTCGGCGGCCGCGCCCACGTCGTCGAGCTCTACATCAGCTACCTGCGCAAGAAGGTCGATGCCGGGCGGGCGCCGATGATCCACACGGTGCGCGGGGTCGGCTACCTGCTCAAGGCCGCCAGTCCGTGACCGACTCGCCGGCCCGCGGCACCGGCCGGTTCCGGCACGTGACGCTGCGGGGACGTCTCGTCGCGGTGCTGCTCGCCTGCCTGCTCGTGAGCTGCGTGGTGGTCGCGGCGGCGACCTCGTTCGCCCTGCGCCGGTTCCTGGTCGACCGCCTCGATCAGCAACTCGCTGCCGCGGGCACCCGGTATGCCGTCTCACTCGAGCATCCCGGCGACGGGGACGCCGACGACCGCGACTTCCGCCAGGTTGTCGGCCAGGCCGGCGGAACGCTCGGCGCGCGGGCCATCGGCGGCACGGTCACCGCGATGGACGTGGTCGGCGCGCCCCCGGAGAAGGCCCGTGGCAGCGCCGCGGCCCGGGCGGCGCTCGGCCGTCTTGCCGTGACGCGCGGCCCGCGGACCGTGCGCATACCCGACCTCGGCGAGTACCGCGTCATGGTCACCGCGGGCCAGGACGGCGACGTGCTGATCACCGGCCTGCCGGAGCACCCGATCGACGAGACGATCGCCCGGCTGCTCGCCATCGAGACGGTCGTGTTCCTCGGGGCGCTGCTCGTCAGCGGAATCGTCGCTGCCCTGTTCGTGCGGCTCTCGCTGCGCCCGCTCACCCGGGTGGCGGCCACGGCGCTGCAGGTTTCGCGACTGCCGCTGGCCAGCGGCGAGGTCTCCATCCCCGACCGGGTGACCGACCCGGCGCCGGGCACCGAGGTCGGCCAGGTGGCCGAGGCCTTCGACCACATGCTCGAACACGTCGAGTCGGCGCTGAGCGTCCGGCAGGCGAGCGAGGCCCAGTTGCGGCGCTTCATCGCCGACGCGAGCCACGAGCTGCGCACGCCGGTGGCGGTGATCCGCAGCCATGCCGAGTACGCGCAACGCGTCGGGCGATCAGCCCGACGAGGTCGAGCGCGCGCTCGGGCGGATCACCGCCGAGTCCGATCGGATGTCGATGCTGGTCGACGACCTGCTCCTGCTGGCCAGGCTCGACTCCGGCCGTCCGCTCGCCAGCGACCCGGTCGACCTGACGCGGGTGACCCTCGACGCCGTGCGCGATGCGCAGGTCGCCGGGCCCGAACATCACTGGCGACTCGACCTGGCCGACGAGCCGGTGTCGGTGCGCGGCGACGAGCACGTGCTGCACCAGGCGCTCGCCAACCTGCTCGCGAACGCGCGCGCACACACGCCGGCCGGTACGACGGTCACGGTTGCGCTGCAGCACGAGATGGGTGGTCGCGGCCCGGTGGTGCTGACGGTTGCCGACGACGGTCCCGGCGTGCCGCCGCAGGTCCAGCCGCAGATCTTCGAACGCTTCGTCCACGGCAAGACCGCTGCGCGTGGTGGCACGGGCGGTTCTGGCGGTTCCGGATTGGGCCTGTCGATCGTTGCCGCGATCGTCCACGCGCACGGCGGGCGGATCGACCTGACGAGCGAGCCGGGCAACACCGAGTTCCGGATCGAACTGCCCGCCGAGCAGCATCGCTGAGCCGCTTGAGCCTTCGGCGGCCGACCGGCACCTAGTCGGCGAACAGCTTGGTAGCCGACGACGTAGAACTTGTTCTCGCAGTCCTCCGCCACTGCCCGGCCTCTTCCGAACGGCGTCCTCAGGCGCGGTTTGAATCGATGGGCGCGGACAACTGCTCACCGGAGTGCACGGCTTCGAGCTCCCACGCGTCACGCGGCTGGTTGTGCAGGCGCCAGTAGTGCTCGGCGATGTCGTCGGGGTCGAATGCCGTGCCCGGAGCGACATCCCCGTACACGGTGACGGTCGCTGCGTGCACCCCGGACGGGCCGTAGTAATCGGCGAGCATCGTCGTGAGCGCCCGTACCCCGGCCTTGCCGAGTGAGAGGCTGAGGTACTGCGCGACCGGCTCGGGCATCCCGCCGGTGATGATGAACGAACCGCTGCCCCGTGCGGCCATCGCGGGCGCGACGTGCGCCGCCGCGGTCAGCGCACCGACGACATTGACCGACCACGCCGCGAGTTGTGCCTGCGCGGGCAGTTCGCCCGGCACGTCGCGCTGGATGATCGCCGCGTTGTAGACGACCACGTCGGGGGTGCCGAACGCGTCCACGGCGGTGTCGATCGCGGCCCGGAGCGCAGCCTCGTCGGTGCTGTCTGCGGTTACCGCAAGGACGGGAACCCCGAGCGGTTGCAGCGCGCCGGCCGCGGCGTCCACCGTCTCCTGCCGGCGCGCGATGAGTGCGATCGGCATGCCCTCGCGAGCGAATCTTCGTGCGATGGACTGGCCGAGCCCGGGGCCTGCGCCGATGACAATTGCTCCCGCCATGGTTTCTCTCCTGAGATCGTCTGCATCATCTGTATCGACGGTCGACGTTAAGGCCTCACATCGATGAGAGAGTCAATCGACCGTGACGCAGATCGCGCTTCGGTCAGCGCTTGCTCGGCCGGGCGGGTGCCCTGCGGGCAGTGGGCGCTTCGGGGGCGGTAATCAGCCGGGCGAACAGATCCGACGCCGCGGTCAGCTTGCGCCGGTCGCCGGTGATCAGCAGGTCGAGCAGCAAGCCCCGGGCCACCGCGAGAGCCAGCCGCGCTCGCTGCGACGCCTCGGCGCGCGAGTAGCCGTGGCGGCGAAACAGCGCGGTGATCGGCTCGTCCCACGCGGCGATCACCGACTCGCGAAACGACGCGGTCCACGGGCGATTGTGCATTGCGTGCGAGTAGACCTCGAAGAACAGCCGCTCGGCCGGTGCCAGCGCGGGATCGCTGATCCGCCGCCAGAACTGGCGGCTGATGTCCAGCAGATCGCCGTCGCCCTCGGTGAGTTCGGCAAGCGCCTCGCGCTGCTGAGCCTCGATGCGCGAGACGATCTCGACGAGCAGGCCGTCCCTCGTCCCGAAGTGGTAGATCAGCATGCGATGGCTGGTGCCCACCGCAGCCGCGATCTCGCGCAGGCTCATGTCGCTGAAGCCGACTTCCTGCATGGCGTTGATGCAGCGCTCCAGCAGACGCTCGCGGGCCGATCCCTGTTCGCCTGGCATGGTTGCTCCTCCGCCGAAAACTCGTGGCGCCTGCTCGACGGGGCAATGTACCATCTGGTTCATGCATTTGGAGTCGTCTCGAAAGAGGGCGTGCAGATGACGACGTACTCCCAGACGCGGGCCACTACCGAGGGGCCGATCTACAACGTGTCCGGCGGCGATTGGGAAGATGCGATCGCGGCGGCGCCGCCTGGGGCCGACCGGATCCAGCTCAACTTCGGCCCCGTGCACCCGTCCTCGCACGGGGTGCTGCGCCTCGTCCTCGAACTCGACGGCGAGACCGTTACCGATTGCCGGCCGGTCATCGGCTATCTGCACACCGGCATCGAGAAGAACGTCGAGTACCGCACGTGGACAGCAATACGTAATTTTTATTGTAACCTACTTCAAGCATACGTATTGCTAAAGGCCGTGACCTTACCAAATGCTCAAACAGGGACAACGTGGATTTTTGCAATCATTCCGATCCTAATTTTGATCGAGATCAATGTTAGCTACGATGGCTATCGTAGAAGCATTACGTCGGATCGTATTGACTTAGATCAAAGTATCGTGCCGTGAGTAGACCATTGCTCCGGATGCTACGGTATTCGATGCCCTAGCAAAGATGGCTGAAAAGGACGTCGGTTCTTTGATCGTGATGGACCGCGAAAAATTGATCGGCATCATCACCGAGAGACACTATTCGCGGAACGTGATTCTCAAAGGCAAAACGTCCCCCACCACGCTGGTCATGGAAATCATGGACCGAAACGTTGTCCATGTGCGGCCAGACCACCCGGTGGAGCTATGCATGGCTCTGATGACTGAGAAGCGTGTGCGGCATCTGCCAGTGCTCGAAGGCGACAAAGTGATGGGAATTATCTCGATCGGCGATTTGCTCAAAAGTATAATCTCCAAGCAGAAATTCGTTATCGACGAACTTGAACACTACATTCACGGCTAGCGCGGTCGAGTTCCCGCTCCGCAATTGCCCCGCGGCTCGACCGCGACGCTTGGCAGCAGACCAGCAGACCAGGTCGGGCCGGGCTTACAGGCCAGTCACGAAACGGGCCATGATGACGATGGTCAAGACCTGCATCGTCCCTTGCGCGCCAACGGCAAAAAAGTAATTGCGCATCGTCCGGCTGATCTTGGCAAGGTCGGGATCGGGTCGGCGCAACTGGATACAAACCCTCAAATTAGTCGGCAGCAGGTAGCCGAGGCCCTGGATCGTCATTAGAACGACCAAAGCGAGTGCCGCAGCGACCCACCCAAATTGCGGCCAGGGAACATCGAGAAGGCCCAGATCCTTGGCGAGAAACCAGCCGGTGGTTCCGGTGATGATCGAGAGTGTCGGCATCAGGAAGAGTGTACGCGGTACCAGCCGGACGATGATTTCACGGCGCACGGACAGGCCGACCTTGCGCAGGATCGGCCCGATCACGAAGCCCATGAACAGGTCAATGCCGGTCCACAGCACACCGCACATGACATGGACGAAATTGAGGAACCAATGATCGTGGCTCACTATCGCCACCGTCATCACGCCAAGCGCGACCACAGCGTAACCGAGATAGTGCCAACGGATAAGTTGCCCAGGACCGGTATCGGCAATTGCGGTCATTGGCCTTCCGATCTGATTTTCTCGAAGTGGCCCCGCCGCGGCGCGGTTGCGTTTGGCCGAGCGCCAACGCTCCGCGGCCTACGCCGTGGACACTGATTGATTGGAATACCACATAAACGAAGCATATGCGGGAGAGTGATCCAAAGTAGCGGACCGCTACGCCATGCCACTGTCGAAGGCATGGACGCGCGCGACATCCGCGTCCACAACTACCCGCCGGGGTGGAACGCCGCGCCGAGCCAAGACTTGCTGGTGATCCGGCGCAATCATAAACTGGCGCCGTATCACTCGACCAGTTGCGCTGGGGTATCATTCCCTATTGGAGCGAGGAGGCGAGCCCGGGGCGCCCCGCTCCCTGACGCCCCTCTACCCTCTCCATAGCCATCGAACGTGGCCAGCCGCGGACGCAATAAAGAGGATGGCGCTCACGGAGAATTCGACTTGGCGCGTGCGAAGAATTTGGGAACGCTGATGAGCACTAGGGGCTTTACCCGCGAATCCAAGGCCCTTATATAATGGCATAGGGCTCCACCAAGCCCACGCAGGCCCGACCACAAGCCCGGGCCGAGCTCGCGCCACAACAAGCCGCGCGACGGCTCACCCAGACCAGACCGCCGATCAGACCAGACTGCCCGCTCACCGAGCCGCGCTCGTCCGTGGCCGCCGGCGCGCGGCTTTTGGCCGAGGACGACAACGTGGGCGACGCGACGAACAGGCTACTGCTCGACCTTGACGAGACAGCCGCGATGCTGGGCCTCAAGAGGCAGACGCTCGCGCGCATGAGCCGGCGTGGCCTTATCCCGCGCGTCAAGCTTGGGCGCTTGGTCAAGTACCCGGTCAGCCTCGCCCTCACAGCGCGAAGTGTGATCCGCAGCACTTCCTGTGCCGGTGAAAGGCGTAAAGTAGGAAGGCAAGATGTGAAGCGGACGGTCGGGAGCTCATATGGAGCGGTCAAATGACAGAAGCCGTCATCATCACCAACGAAGAACTGGCGATCCTTTGCGATCTCGTGTCCGGATGGAGCGTGAAACGGTCCGCGAATTTGGATGCAGATAAAACGCAGGCCTTGATCGACTGATAGCAAATGGATTTGTCGAGCCGGTTGACGAACCTTTCCTTAAAAAATACGAACACACGGCCAAAACTGAGCTGCTTTTCGCCCAACTCTGCGTCGGGATAAGCGGCGGCTAAGCTGGGTTCTTTGTGATCCATAAGTGGTTGATGCTGAGTCATTTTTAGTTTTGCGCCACAGCGTTTTTTGACAACGGCTGCGAACACGCTCATGATTCGTGCGCAGCGGCCGGGTGCGGAAACACCCGACCGCCACTTGTCACAGCGCACCGGAGCACGACGCGCCATGACCGAATCCATCATAGCAAAAAAACTGAGCGGCATTCCGCCTTTGCCGGTGCATTCACATCATCAAGGAGAATGCACATGACAACCGTCATTGAGTTTCCGCGCGCATCGAAGCCGATAGCGCTACCGAGTTGCGAGGCCGCTGAGGCGACCTTGCGCCCGCGCCTGTCGAAAAAGGCAGCTGCTGCAGTCTGCGCATGCCGCTTGTCGACAAGATGATCCTATCTATGCGCTGATCCATGCGCACCGCGAGGCTTGGCGACAGTGGAGCGAAGCAGTTCATGTCGAAGCCGGCATGTACCACTATGACCCAAAGATGCCGGCTGCGGAGGCCGAGGTGGAGCGACGCGCAGACATCAAGTGGAGTTTGCTACACGATCTCAACTCGGCAAGACCGCTGACGATCGGGGGCGTCGCAGCCCTCGCTGAATATTACGGGGAAATCCACGCAACCTGCGAAAGCGAGTTGGGCGACGAAGGTTTCATGACGGCCCTGGCCAATATTGCCTGCGTACTGCGAGGGATGGCGGTGCGGTCATGACCATCGAATATCTTGATCGTCCTGCGCCGGGCTGGTTTGTGCTGAGTGTGATGCGAGCAAAGTCACGCGGGTGGGATTGGGTCGCGCTGATGGTTGACTTCGATCCCGACGAATATTGCCCTGGCGGTCGCACGGTACAACAACGGTGGCTTCGCATCCCCGGCAAGCACAGGAATGGAGATAGCGCAGACCGCGCCCTTAAAGACATGATGCTCGTGCGGCATTGACGTTAAAGGCGCGGGGCGGGCTAGCGCTCTGCCGTTGACTCCCGCTGAGCGTTCGTCCTGAATAGGCGAGCCCCGAGTGGGGACGGTGTGAGAACCGAAAACTTAGCCCTGGCCACCTGTCTGGCTGGGGCTTTTCAATTCCGGCCTCTCATTCACAAGAAGTGGTGAGCGCCGCAGTGTAGGTAGCTGGATAGTCGGACGTTCAGCGGCTGTTCATCGCCACACGTTTGCATTGGGGCAAGGGGCGGCTGAAGAGCAAGGAGGAAAACACGATGATTATTTTGGGCGCCGCGTTGGCGATGGGCATCGCCACGATCGCCAACGCCGGCTTCGCTCCCAACGCAATTGAGAAGCCGGATGGGTCGGTCATTCGGGTTGCTGAGGGTTGTGGCCCGGGATGGTGGCGAGGCCCGGAAGGCCGTTGTCATCCGATGGCGAAAGGGCGTGCTTGCCCGAGGGGATACCACCTTGGCCCGGAAGGCGGGCGGTGCTGGCCGAATTGAGCTGAGTGCGGTTCGGATTCTAATTAGACAACACGCAAGGCGGGAAGTGCTGTTGACTATCGCCGAGTACTCGGCCTGAAATGCCAAGGCTCCTTAGCGGAGCAAGCAACCTAGCCCCGGCTACGGGCGACAACTCGGCCGGGGCTTTTCATTGCGGCGGGCAGCGCGCTCGCCTCGCCACCTCCGGTGAAGAAGCGCGTTCGCTTCCCGCCTTGGTTCGGCGCCGAGCAACTCTGGCAGATTGGCGATATTGGCGGCGCCGCGCTTCGTCGCGGTGAGCAGCTTCTGCGTCCGGCTAGGCGCGCCCTCGAGGCTGAGTGGCAGAATGGCCACACTTCCGCATAACCCGTGCCAATGAATCTCACGCCAATTGCCACTCAGCTATTTCCCACGAATATTCTTCGGCAGATTTCGCGAGGACAATCGGGGACGGGATATGAGCGAAAATAGCGCGAGAATGCCCCTTCCGGCTACAGAGCCTAACGCTTCCGAGTAGTGGGATGACCCTCCGCTCTGGAGTCCTTGGAATTTTCATAATCCGAAGACTTACCGCGAACAACAAGAAACATCTCTACGGCGCCGCTTCCGCCAAGTCGCGTGCGAGAGATGAAAACGAAATAATTGGCAATGTTGAGCGCAATCCGCCCGGGCGATGTGAGTCTTGATCCCTGTGCGAGGGTTCGAATCGGCTAATCGGTTTTTCTGTGCGCGCGGGTGCCTCGCAACCCGCCAACCACCTGAGCAGCCACTTCACGGCCTTTGTCCGTCAAGAACACTGCTGTCTTCACGCCATATCCCCGTTTGATAGTGACTAACCCAAGACCGAGCGCTCTATGGCGCCCACGATCGCCAATCGATTGAATGTACTTGAACATGGCGAAGCGGGTCATGTTCAAATCCTTGGCATATCTACCCACCGGCTGGCCTTCATTAAGGACCACCGACAGGAAGGCCACGGCAAATGGCAGGGGAATTGGCCGGTCGCGCAAATCGCTAAGCGGCTTTAGCGCCGACAAAAGGGTTTGGACGGCCCGCCTGTCGCGGGGCGATATCGGTTTCGCCTGCTGCATCCGCCCTTCTCGGCGATCAACGCCCGCGGCTTCCCCCTTGGCCGCCACTGCGAATCTCCAATTTTACCGCCCGTGCTCCCCGCCGCATTATTCTGCCTCTTGTTGCGGCAAGAACACAGTAATATTGCGTCCCCTCTGTTAAATTGCCTGACGAATTGAGAGGGGCTGACTATGAATTTGAAGATTTTCCTGGCAGCAGCTTTGATGACGTTCGGCGTACTAGGTTCCGTTAATGCGGCCGACTTGTCGATGCCAGCGCCGGTTTACAAGGCTCCGCCCCCGCCGCTCCCCGTTTACAACTGGACCGGCTGCTATGTCGGCGGCGGCGGCGGTTACGCGTTTTGGCAGCAGGATAGCTTCGTCACTTTTAACGGCACCCCTCTTAGCGCATCGCAATCGAACGGCGGCAAGGGCTGGTTCGGTCAAGGCCAGGTCGGCTGCGATTATCAGTTCACCGCGCCGTATTTCGGCGTGCAGACAGTGATCGGCGCCTTCGGCGATTTCGAGGGCGGCAGTATCAACGGAAGCTCGACCATTCCATTTGGGCTGACCGGAAGCGAGCGTGAAAGCTCAACTTGGGCGGTCGGCGGTCGCGCCGGCGTGTTGGTCACGCCGCGCTTTCTCACTTACTTCGACGGTGGCTATACGCAGGCCCGCTTCGACGGGGTGAATTATAATTTCGCTGTGCCGGGTGGCCCGTTTTCCGGCGTAAGCTTAGCGGCGCAGACTTATAATGGTTGGTTCATCGGCAGCGGCTTCGAATATGCCTTCGACTGGCTGCCGATCTCCGGCTTGTTCCTCAAGACCGAATTTCGCTATTCGCAGTACGGCGGCAACGGCGTGAACGTTCCGTTGACCGGCGCTGTAGGCGGCGTCGTCCCCGTTACCGGTGCGGCGCTCAATTCGCAGAAGGCCACAGAGTTCGTCTCGACCGAACTGGTCTGGCGCTTCAACTGGTTCGGCCGCTGATTTGACTGAGTGTTGAGGAGGCGAGCCCGGGGCGAAAGTCCCGGGCTTTTTTGACGCGGGCCGCCGCCGTCCGCGACCGTTGGGAAGGCTTCTCACAGAGTTGAGTCTCAGAACCGCCCCAGGTGCCAAAGGCTACTGCTCGACGGCGGCTGATATTGGTAGGGCATGGGCTGCACCTGAACCGGCCCGCCGCCGGGCGGCGCAGAACGCCACCGCTCGTAGCGATAGCACGGGCGTGAGCGGGCGCCGTGTCGAGTTGCGTGCGGCAACAAGGGCGCGACCATCCAGCCGCCAGGCTGGGGCGCCGCCAATTCGGCTTCCTGCCGTTCCCGACGAAGCACTCAAGTACGTTGCCACGCGGCTGACTTGGGCGGTAATCCTGCAACATGCAGATTGATAAGGTCGCAGAGGCTATCTTTTCGGATCTATTTTCTGTGCCAGAACGGTTTCGACGGCGCGCTTCAGCTGGTTCTTTATATCGAGCACGCCCTCAACATAGTCGTCCGATACCGTTTCTGATTCGGCGCGCGCTAAGTTTATTTCGCCGATTTTTTCAAGGTGTTGGGCGAGTATGGAAGGATTAGGGTGGCTGGTAATCACCGCCGTCGCAAACCCTAAAAGGGCGTGCACTCGCCCGGCAAGAAATTCAATTTTTTCGCTGTCGGTCATCCGTCGCCCCTCGCGAACTGCGTCACCCGATTTTCCCGCTCGGTTTTTAAGCAAGCCCTCCTCGATCTTCCCACGGTCTTCCCTCGCCTTTTTCTGGGAAGATTTTAGCTCCGATTTTTTGAAGATATCCTTGATTTCATTGGTGCCGGGTGACCCACGTTCCAACTGCCAACGGGCACGACTGTTGAGCCGTAGTAGGGCTCGACAAAACACGTCGCGCCACCTAACCGCCACGATTAGCCCCAAAGCTGGCGGTGGCATTGTGAGGGGGACGGGATGATGACTTACGATGCGGACGGGGAAGACGTCGATCTGCTCGATCATTTGCTATCCAAGCAGCGACGTCATACCGAGCGACGGAGCAGTAGTCAGGAAGTGTTGCCCACAATCAAGATGCTCATAGGTGACTGGTACATCGACGAACTCGGCGTCATGACGCGGGAAGTTAGGGCACGAGACTAAACTGCGGTAGATCTATTCGGCTGGCGCAAACGGCGGAAGCTCACAGCCGCTAAGGCTGACGCTGTAGCTACGTCAACGTTCAATCAGCGTCCCATCATCCGCGTCTGCCTTTGAGCTGTTGAGGCTCCGCAGATCGTAAACCCGACAATCCATCTAGTTGTCGCGCCGTTCGCCAATTCCGGTTCGCTGTAGGTATTCGTCACCCAAGCTTAGGATCATCAAAGCGAGTAGCGGCGCATGATGGTGCTCGTCTTGGTCCACAATCATATCGACGAGGCTCTGGGTCATTTCGTGCGCCATCACGGCAACGTCTAACGTCCCGTCCTTTCGAAGCTTGCGCTCTGTATACTTCACAACGACATCATTGATTTCGGCGCGTAGAGCCTTCGGCATTTTGACCAGGTCCCTTCGGATCAGCAGCGATTTTGGGAACGCGGTATATGGGGACTGGTTCTGGCTTTCTGACAGTCTACTAGTCTTACTGTGTCAGAATTTTTGACGTCTACTCTGAGCCGAGATTGTCGCGACGCAGCAAGGGCAGCGCGACAGCATTGCCACGAGAGCAGCGCTCAATCTCCGCCGAATGGTGGCAATCGAATTCGGAACGTGCCGTTCAGGCCGCAATGGCGGACCCCCTCGGGCGGTAAGCTTCGGGAATTGTAATTTCTTTGAACAACTTGGTGGAACGCGTTCCTGAGGGGGGAATCGTCTCCCGCTCGGAGATCAGGAATCCATAGGCCGCGATGCACAGCGTTGCGTGATGGTGGAAGCCGCGCCAGCCTCGCCCTTCGAAGTGGCCGAGCCCAACCTCCTGTTTGAGTTCCTGATAATCGCGTTCGATACGCCAGCGCAGTTTGGCGGTACTGACGAGCTGATGGAACGCGATGTTCGCCGGAAGCGTTGAGAACCAATATTTTGTCGGTGCCTCTTCGCCCTCCGGCCACTCGATCAGCAACCACTCCTCTGGTCGGCTCTCAGCAAGCCAGTAATCTCGATGCGCCGCACGAACGCGCACGCGGGCAAAGCGTGACGACAACGGCTCCGCCGTGGCTTCCCGCCACGTGATCTTGCGCCATGCCTTTGACGGCAGGCCAAACGCAAGCTTCTTGACCGAGATCGGTTGGTGCTTGCCGTCACGCCGCAACAGCTTTGGAGGTCGCCCGCAGCCTGACCAGGCCTTTGGCGGCTGCGGCCCAGTGCCGGACGCCCACACCGACGTTTGTGGCATAATGCCGGCTACATAGCTCAATCCGAGCGCCGTGATGTTCGTACGCAGATCAGTGTAAGCGCCATAGCCGGCATCCATCAGCACCACGCCACGTGGTAAGCCGGCCACACATGCCCAGCGTAATTGCTCAAGCGCGATCGCCGGCTTGGTCTTGAAGGTGATCTCCTTGGGCACACCAGCTTTGCGCCGACGTGTACGGTCCGTCGCCCACTCCTTCGGCAGATAGAGGCGATAGGCCGCCGGTAAGCTCGCATGATGATTGGCAATTGAAAGGGTAACTGCGATCTGACAATTGTCTTGCTTACCAAGCTCGCCGCAATATTGACGACCGACCCCGACCGAATGCCGTCCCTTCTTGGGGAAGCCCGTGTCATCGATGATCCAAGCTTCAATCGGCCCGTGGCGCTCTATCTCCGGCAGTACCATTTCGCGAACCTTGGCCAGTACCTTCTCTTCAGACCAGGTGCCTTCACCAACAAAATGTAACAGCGACTGATGTTGCGCCGCCGTTCGCTCAGGCGCCGTAATTGCCGCCATCGGCTCGACGCTCTTGCGCTCGCCGGGCATCATCAGCCCTATACAATAGTCCCGAAGCGGTTTGGCCCGGTCCGCGTGCCCGAAGTGGCCCCTGTGACATTCGCGCCCTTAAAGCCCCGGTCTCTCAGGGCCCGGCCTTTCTCCTTCCAAGTCGATACTACCCCTAGCGGCTTGACACTCGGTCCCCTTGTTCTCCTCGTCGCGCATTTTTTGCGGGCGCGAGTGATCAGTATCCCCAACCACCGAACTTGTAGTTCACACCGGCTGTGAACATGTTGATGCTGCGATTGTTGACGCTGATCACGTCTCCCGCAAAGCTTCCCGGTGCCGGTGTGCCGGCTACCGTAAAGCTCTGGTTTTGCAGCCGGACGTAGTCCCACTCAGCTCGGGCTGACCAGTTGCCCGCGAAAGCCCATTCAACTCCGAGACCCGCTGTCCAGCCGAAATTATTGCTGCTGTTACTAGAGAACGAGGCCGGTGCGCCATTGACCGTAATCGATGGATTGTTTGCCCCGACCCAGGCACCACCGCCCTTACCATACAGAAGCACCCGATCCCAGGCGTAGCCAAGCTTGCCAGTCGCGGTTGTCAGCCATCGATTGTTGATCGTTGCACTGGCGGTGCCAAGAGCGGGATTGGTCACGTTGATTGTGTTCGTGGTATTGGGAATCCAATCGAACATGGCCTCCGGATGCCGTCGCGGGGTTGGTAGGAATTGAGGGTGGCGTAGTCTCCGGGGTGTTCAACCTCGAATCATCCGGCGTTAGAGCGTCGGACTGGAGACCACGCCATGACAAGCGTTACCACGAAGCCTGATTCCTCGCATCCTACAGGCGAGACGGCTGTTTATCTTTTCGACAACTGGTTTGATCCGATCGAAGGTGGCGTGCGCGATCGGGTTCGCGAATTCATCCATGCCATGATCGAGGGCGAGCTCGACATGGCGCTGTCGCGGCCGCGCTACGCTCGCCATGCGAAGTCGCCGAGCGGCGAAGCGGAGGAGACAATCGGCGTCACCGGTCACCGCCATGGCCATCGATCGCGGTCGCTGATGGGAAGCTTCGGCCGGGTGGAGATCGAGGTGCCGCGCGCCAGGCTGAACACTGCTGATGGCAAGACGACGGAGTGGAAGAGCAAGGCGCTGCGGGCCTATCAGCGGCGCACGCTTGTTGCCGATGCGCTGATCGCGGGCGCCTACCTTGCCGGCACCAACACACGCCGGGTGCGCCGCGCACTCGCCTCCCTGTTTGGCGGCGCGGTCGGCAAGGATACGGTGAGCCGGGTCTGGCGCAAGGTGAAGACCGACTGGGACGCGTGGAACGCCCGCTCGCTTGCCGAAGAACCGATCGTGCGGCTCATTCTCGACGGCACAGTGGTGCGCGTGCGGCTCGACCGCAAAGCGACTTCCGTCTCGCTCCTTGTCGTCCTTGGCGTACGCGAGGACGGCCAGAAGGTGCTGCTCGCGATCAAGAGCATGGGCGGCGAGAGCACCGAGGCCTGGCGCACCGTCCTCGACGATCTCATCAAGCGCGGCTTGCGACGGCCCAAGTTCCTCATCGTCGACGGCGCGCCGGGGCTCGACAAGGCCATCGCCGTCGTCTGGGACGGCGTGCCGGTCCAGCGCTGCACGGTTCACAAGCATCGCAATCTCCTTGCGCACGCCCCCGAGCGCCTGCACGAGGAGATCACCGCCGACTACACCGACATGATCTACGCCGCCACGCGCCAGGAGATTGAAGCCCGCCGCAAGGCCTTCATCCGCAAGTGGCGGCTCAAGCACCGCGCCGTCGCCGACAGCCTGGAGGAAGCCGGCGATCGGCTGTTCATCTTCGCACGACTGCCGCCGAGCCAATGGCGCAGCGCGCGCACGACCAATGCGATCGAGCGGCTGCACGAGGAGTTCAAACGAAGGATCAAGACGCAGACCGTGCTGCCATCGGCAGATACCGCCGCGATGTTATTCTGGGCGCTGCTTGCCTCCGGCCAGATCAACATGCGCAAGATCGATGGCTGGCAGACGCTCGCCACAAAGCCCATCGATCAACCGATTGACCTCGCAGCCTGAAACGATACCTTCATGTTACCGGAGATCGCGCCACGCCGAATTCCAACCACATCACGGGCGGCACCTGGCCTCCGCGCCAACGACAACACCGCCCCAAAACTCGTAGTTCACGCCAACCTGGCCACCACCCAGAAACTGGGTGTTAGTTGTGGTGCCAAAGGTGCTGCCGAAGGTGTCCGTAATGCTGCCAGTGCTGTTCCAACCAGCGCCGAGATTGCCGCCGATATAGAAGCCGCTCCAGTTGTAGAGCGGCACGACCGGCACATACATTGCCGGCGCGCGCGGAGGCGGTGCCATTGGCGGCGGGAGGTCAGCAGCCAGTGCGGCCGAGCCACCAACAACGCTCAGAGCGACTACACACGCCAACCGTTTCATGAGGATTCCCCTGACTTTGTCGTGTCCCCGGAGTCGAGTCCCCTCGCCCCCAAACCTGCGTTCTTTCTACCGGACCTCCCACTCAAACACTGTACCCAAAGTGCAACACGCCATTGAAAGAACACGGCTAAATCGTGACCACCAACCGAGCGTCGGAAGGATTTGGCAACAAAATCATAGATTTACTACGATTAGATGATTGCCGACAAGCAGAGATAAATGCGACCAAATGCCTGCGGTGGTTAAGTTTTTCCAAAAAGACCTGGCCTCTAGCCGTTTATCCAGACTAGGGCTCACCCCGGATGTTCTTATTTTGTTCTTGCTGAGTGGCGGCCGCAATGGTATGAATTGACCCAGGCGGGGACCTCCACCCCTCACCCCCCGACAGTCCCTGCCTAAGCCCCGCCCCGGCGCCAGCGGGGCTTTCGTTTGCATAGCCACGGTGATGACTGCTCGCCCCTTCCCGCCACCGTGGACCGCTGACGACAACGGATCGTGCTTCATAGTCCGCGACCATAACGGGCAGGCGCTCGCTTTCGTCTATTTCGAGGAAGAGGCCGGCCGCCGAGCCGCGGCAAACTTGCTTACGAGAGACGAGGCTCGGCGCATCGCCGTCAGCATCAGTCGGCTGCCAGATCTGTTGCGGCGACCGCAATACTGACGTTTCGATTCGAGCGTGCCTACCCCCACATGCTCCAGCCGGTGGCGCTCGACGTTGTTGGCGCGCGAAACCGGAAGACGCCGTAGGTTTTGTATCCGCCAACTAAGGAAGGGCGAGCAGGTCCTCGAATCGTCGCGGACATTGCGTCCATTTGATGCCCGCTTATGGGACCACCGAGGCATATTTGTTTGTACGACGGCAAGGAAACAAGTACAAAGAGAGTGGGGAGTTTCCACCAAGGCGTCGCGTTGGCCGCGAAACCGCGGCGTCGCACAATTTTGATCCATGGCCGTCAACAAGGTTGCCCTCTTCGAATTGTCGCACTGGCCATGATGCTTGCCGGTACAGCTTGGCAGTCGGCGCGCGCTGAGGACCCTGCATCACAGCACGGCAGCGATGGCGGCAGTTGCGCGCGATCCGACTTTCGGGTGCTCATTGATGTGGGCCACACGGCCACCTCGCCCGGCGCCGACAGTGCGCGCGGCATGCCCGAATACGATTTCAACTTAAAGCTTGCCGACGTGATCGCGCAGTCGCTGCACGAAGCCGGTTTCGACAAAACAGTCCGATTGGTCACCGGAGGGTCGAGGTTGACCAGTCTGTTTCAGCGTGTGGCGAGCGCCAACAATCTGCAGGCTGACCTTTTCATCTCCATCCATCATGACTCAGTGCCAGATAACTTGAAGGAGACCTGGCAATACGAGGGAAAGAAAAATTCTTACTGTGACCGGTTCAGCGGCTACGCTATCTTTGTTTCCAATGACAATGCGGATCGGGCCGCTAGCCTCGCCTTCGGCCATTCGCTCGGTCAAGAATTGCAGAAGCGCGGTTTACGCTACACCCCGCACTACACGCTTCCACTGATGGGACGATATCGCCACGAATTAATCGATGAGGAAGCCGGCGTTTATCGTTACGATCACCTGATCGTGCTTCACACCGCGCATATGCCGGCCGTGTTGCTGGAAGCCGGATCGATCGTGAACCGGCAAGAAGAGCTTGAGCTCGTGACACCGGAGCGCCGTTTGATAGTGTCAGAGGCGATCACGGCCGCGGTCGAGGAATTCTGTGAGAGTCGGGGGCAAGCTGTCGCTGGTCGACCGCCGGCGAGCAAGCCAGCCAGTGTTGCAATCACCGCGCCTTCCAGAGGCATCAGGCCGACCTCACTCTCGCGTCATAAGCGTATTCATTCCGCAAAAACATAGTTGCCCACGTCACGCTCAAGCGCTCGCCAGCGCCGAGGGCTGCTTGCAGGGCTGGGCGTACCTGAAGCGCTGAGCGTGGCGGTTGGGTATCGAGAGGGCCAGCCCGGGTCGCGGTCCTTGCCCTCCCCGCAAGAGGCGACAGCAGCAAGACGGCCCGTTAATCCGGGATGCGTGAAGACGGAGATGGGGGGCCCGAATGCGACTTTGACCGCTCAGGAGAGCGTGTCCGCCATACGGCGGCTCATCGAAAAGTTGGGCCCAAATCAGACAGGTATGTTCTTTCACTACGACGGGACCGAGTATCCGTGGTGAACACAGCCGATAAGCCGCGGAGGAGAAGCGCCGCGCTACACGTACTCTTGAAAGCCATCGATCTTCATGACTTCAGACTGGGAAGTCGCCAAGTTGGCACGCACATGAACCTCGTGCCATACCGTTGTTGGCCGTCCGGAGTGGATTCAAACGATCTTGCTCCATGGATGGACCGACGGTCTAGCCTCGGGCGTCTTGAGGAAATGGTGAAGGACGTGCAGCAAAGTCAACACATGTTCTTTATCAACACCGTTGAGCTGCGCTTGTCGAATATCATCGACAATCATGTCACGAACTTTCTCGCTGCCATGCTCTAGAGACGACAGATATTGAGCGAGTGCCGTTGCAGCGATTTCCGGGAGGTGTTCGTGTTCTGCGATGGCGAGCACCTCCTCTTCGGTCAGGCCGCACAAACCAATGCAATCCTCAAGCGTGATCATATTCGCGGCCAGCAGCCTGCAAAGCGCAAATACCTTCACTCAAGCGTTCAACAGCCGGAGCGCTGAGCGATTGCGCAGGACGATCCGGCGCGGCGTCGCTATCTCTATGGCAGCCTTGTTTGCGAGGCTCCTCAACGTCCGAGAGACGGTTTCGAAGGTCAGACCGAGATAGTCGGCGATATCTCGGCGCGTCATGGGAAGCTCGACGACATTGCCGCCGCTGGCGCGTTCAGCCATTTCCAAGAGAAAACCCGCGACACGTTCTTCGGCGCTTTTAACCAGCAACAGCATACGGGTTTGAACGTGCCTTAACTCGCTGCCGCTCAGGGTCAACAACTCGCGACTGATCCCCGGGTCGCGACCAGCAAGTGTCATCAGCATACTGCGCTTGACCACAACCGCCCTCGTGTCCGTGATAGCTTCGGCCGAGAACGTATGCTCGTCGCGAAACTCAAGACCGAAAACATCGCCTGGCAGATAGAAGCCGCCGATCTGGCGGCGACCGTCGCTGAGGATTTTATACGTCCGCACACCGCCGCTGACGACCTGATAGGCGTAGTCGGCCGCCTCGCCTTCGCCGAAGATCTCCGTCTCTGAAGGAAACGACATCGTCGCGCCCATCATGTGCATGGCCTCAATCAATGGGTTCTGCTTCGCGAGGTCACTGACCGGTGAGACACGGTGCGTCGAAATAGCGGGACGAGATGACACGGTGTGGGTAGCGGTTTGGGCGAGCATGGGGTCTTGTCCTCCGGGTGTCTGCCAAGCTATCGGGTAGTACGCAACCCGGAGCCCATAAATTCAGATAACTCCCCTAAGGGGTTTCCCTGAGGTTTGGCGGCGTCCTAGGCGTCTCAAGCACGCTGATCTAGGTAATACAACGACGCGCGCTGAGATCTGCCCGATGAGCGAGCTTGCTGAAGGCAGTTTCACATCCGATTGGAATCTTCCCGCTGTGCTTTGCTGATGTCTGCTGCGGTCCCGCAGCTTCGCGAGCAGAGGACGGATGCTTGCTGGTAAGCCGATCCCCTTTCGATGCCGTGTTGCTCACGGCCGTGCTTACACTTGCGGCTGAAAACCCGCGCGCTGTATCGTACGGCGAGGGTGAAAAGGTTAGGCACGCGGCGATAACAACAGACCCGACCGCCGCCACCAACTTCGATGAGAAAAAGCGCTCGATCTGCATGACGCGCCCCCTAATGAGATCCCGCCATCGTGCATATGCTCGTTTTACCCCTACGAAAATTCAGATGAGGTCCTTAAGGTATCTTCCGTAGGCGCTAAAAGACGAGATCAACTTCAGCAAACCCTTGCCGCGCCGCTGCGAACAGGGCCGTTTGAGACTTGAGCATATGCGGCGAATTGCGCGGTGCCACAGCTGCGGTAGAACTCGATGCCTTGGGCGCTGACATCGGAGCAAGCCGCGACCAAAGGTAAGCCGCCGCCAACCTGCTGACCAGGGACGAGGCGAGCCGCATCGCCGTGAACATTGTCAAGCTGCCGGACCTGTTGCGGCGAGTTCGACTGAACCTGCCCTTTCAAGAAAGATAAAACGATGTCGGCAATCGATAATTTGGTTTCGCTGCACAACCAAGAAGAAGAGCTGCGAGCGAAAAGCCTAGAAGCCATCAAAGGCGATGCAACTCTTTCCGACCACTGGAATTTAGTGGCCGAGGCGATGAACGTTATCTACGCCTTCACGCACGATCACATCCACGAAAGCGAGAACGAACTGACGCTGCAGTATCTCGGCATCCGGCTGTTCAACGCAGCAGGCGCGTCGATCAAGCTTGCGTTGTCGGGGTACTATCAAGCGGCGTTCCACCAGGTGCGAGACGTGATCGAAACGCAATTCCTGGTCGACTACCTCTCGACGTATCCAGAGAAGATCGACGAGTGGAGGCGTGCGGACAAAAGAAAGCGTGTTGCACTATTTGGCGCTGGCATCATCCGCAACGCGCTCGATAAGCGGGACGGCTACACGAGTCGTGAGCGAAAGAGAATATACGACTTAATCTCGGAACTAGCGTCGCACGCTTCCTATCTGGGGATATCGCTGACGACGACAGGCTCAGCCAACATAGCGCAAGTCGGACCATTCTTTGACGAGAAGAAACTCAAGGTGTGGCTGTACGAGATAGCGATGCGCCTGAGCCACGCGGGCTTGGTGCTTTCGTCTGATCCCGAGGGGCACGATCTCAATCTTCTGGCGACTCGAATGCACTACCTCCAGCTCGTCAATACATGGTGGTCGAAGTATCCAGGGCTGAAGCTCTAAAGACGGACTGCTCTCACCCGCGACCCGCGACCCGCGACGAGCCCCGCCAGTCGCCGCTCAAGCTCAAGTCCGCAAAGCCCGTAGGAAACCCCTAAGCGCGCTCGGCCCCACCAGGGGGCATCAACCCATGGCCGCCGCTGCCGGCGCAATCGCCCACAAACCGCCCGCCCATGCGTTGGACGCGCTCGCCACCAAAATGCACCAGCGGAGTTCTGTGCGCCCTGGTGTGCGCCTACGCTCAATTCACCGCCGTAGTCTACAGTCAAAAACACCGCTAAGTTATTGGAATTGTTGGTGCCGGGTGAGGGACTTGAACCCCCGACCAACGGTTTACAAAACCGCTGCTCTACCGCTGAGCTAACCCGGCAAATCAATGGCTTAGACTAGAACGTTACCGGAATTGCCACCGGATTGCCACCGGCGCCCCTACTCTCCCGCCTTGCGTTGCGAGATCGCCATAGCGCGCTGGAAGCGTTCTGTCGATGTGATCTCAGCGTGTAAGGCGTCGTTCCGACGGGCGACGTGGTGCAGGTATCCCCGCCGCGGCGCGTGACCTCGACGTGCCGATCACGGAGCACCATGTCGCCGTCCAACGCGCCGGCGCATTGGTCCCCCGGATCGACACCGCTCTCGCCGAGGTGCAGCGGTGCGGCACGATGAATTTTTCAATGCCGAGTACCGGCGCGAGGCCGCGAGTGCACGGCGGCGCGGCTTTATGAGCTATGGACGGGCTCGGGCGCGACTGCGGCAGGCCATCGCCGGCGTCATCGCCATGGGCGGCATGATCTCGCCCTCGTTGGTGGCGCAGCTGTTCGAGTAACGCTAGGCTTCGGAGGACCTAGCGCCGAGTGACAAAAATGATGGACGATTGGGAACTTCTCGATGAGCTTCGAGTGGCGATCGGGCGGAAACCACGATCCCTGGACGACATCCTGAGTGCCTGTGCCACCGTCTTGGCCGAGACTATCGCAATGGCGAGCGCCAGCGAGCAGGAAACGCAATCCCTGCTGGCCACGGTCAAAGGCCATCTCGATGCAGCAGTTTCTTTGCAGCATGGTGTTGGCAAATAGACGGCTCCAGTAAGCCATCGTTCACGTCTGGCTTTCAGAAAGCTCTGAATACGTCTTGAGGAATAGTATCGACCGTTGCGGCCAACCGATCAAAGGTCGCGGCAGCTTCAAGGTGGCGCTTGTCATCCGGATGCTGTTCCGCCGTCTCGCGCCGCCAGTCTGCCTGCTCTTTGAAATCGTCCCGAAGTTCCGATCGCGCAACCATGTTCGCTCCTCATTCCGCTCTCGGACGCTTCAACAAAGGCCGCGCCGTTCGGCTCAGAAGCGAACCTAACAGTGTGTGTCCGTTTGATGCAGGTCAATGCAGTGCGCGCGGCGGAGGCGACTCACGACTAATGGGCAAAGTGCATTCGTTGCCAGATAAATGGTTGCCAGTTTCAATTGCGCCAACAAACTCCGATCTTGAAGTCTGCGTTATGGACAAATTTGGATTTCACGCGCTGGTGTTCCCGGTCCGAAAAGGCGGGGCGGGTTGGGTCGATTCATCAACGAGAAAAACCGTCGACATTGCGCCAACGCATTGGCGCTTGTGGCGCCAGGACCCCAGGGTCTAGTAGGCTTTCTTTTCATTGGCTTCGGTCAATTGTTCTAGCTTTTCCTCCTCCTCGGCGAGAAGGCGCGTTTCAATTGCCCGTTTAGTGGGATCGGTTTCGGTTTTGAGCAGTAACTTAAATCTATCAATATTCGCTTTGATTATTCTGCGCACAGCAAGCTCCCCTTCCTGTTTCACAGCGGGACTTGGACGCGTTTCGACACGTTGCGCTCCCTTGTAGGCAGAGTTGAGGGATTTGTATCGGACCGAGCATTACAAATTTAGGCAACATCCCCGCTCCAAAAGCGGAAGTGCTGCCATTTAACGCGCCACCGAAAGGACGATAGTGATGTCTCAACGAGAAGCATCGGCGCCCGGCGGGAGGCCGCGGGGCGCCAGCGGCCGCGCTACTAGCTTGGCGGCGTGTGGTCCGCGAACACGACCGCGAGTGTCATAACGACGGAGATAACCGCGATCCACAACAGCGCTGCCCGCGCGCTTAGGCCGGCGGTGGGGTTTTGTCGGATGTGCATTGTCGTCCTCGCCCTAGGTCGCGCACCAAGGTGCGGAGGTTTGGCGACTTGCTTATGACACGATTCGGACCAGTCACGACGTCGCCCCGCCGCGCCTGTACTGCGGTATCTTCGCGATGTTCGCCTTCGATCCTGTGCGCCTCGTCGCGGGTGAGCAAGTTGGCAACAGCGCGCCGGCGTCCTCAAAATAGACATAGGCGAGCGCTTCGCCATCGTGGTCGCGCACGATGAACCACGCTTCCATTTCCTCGACGCTCCAGGGCGGCGGAAAGTGGCGATCAGGCACCAAGCTATAGGCGTGGGGCCCCTTTAGGCCGCGCGCCAGTGATCAGGCTTCTTCTTGTCATTCAGGTGCCGAACGCGAGCGACATGCGGGTCGTGGCCGTTCTTCCTTGCCCAATTGATCGCTTCCTCTTGCGTCTTGAAGGTGGCGAGGACGTCGTCGGCATGATCCTCGACCACATAATCGTCGATATGGCTCCCGTGATGGCGACCCTTGGGACGCGGCTCAACGTAAACCTTGGCCATGTTCTTCGCTCCCTAACGGTACGTAGTTGTTGCGAATGAGAATTGTGGGAAAGAACCCAAGCTGCTGCGCGTCTGCGTAGTGGCGATGCAACGGATACAATGGTCAACGTCGGGATACGACCTTTTCTCCCAAGACGGTACCGGTAGCCGGATTGACGTGGTGGACCTGGTGGCATGCCGGACAGGTCACCGGCTCATAAGTATGGCGGTCCTCCGACGTGTCTTCGGCAGAAAAACCTTGAACACGGTATCCGGTAGTGGGGCAGCGGTAGATGAAAAGCGGCATGGTCGAAAACCCGGGCTTTAGATGGAGCCGAGGGAGCGACCCCCGGCTCCTCCGCCTAACAATGGACGGGCTACTTGACCGCACATCAGGGAGCGACCCCCGTGCACCAAGCGTCGCCAGCATCTCAGGGTTAGACAATTAGAATTTATGACAAGGCACGGGCCGGCGGCGTTGATATGGATCAACCCGGCATCGTGTCCGGCCGATCGCTCCGCGCCAGAATGCGCGCTCGGTCGGCCCACAGGATGACGCGATCGGGATTGCTCGCGACCGCGCGTCGATAGAGTGCGCGCGCCGTCGTCAAGTCGTCGCCGCCAGCGATCGTGCCCTCGATCGCGAAGCTGGGGCCGCATTTCCTCAGGCAGTCGTTGGCGGAAGTCGAAGGTGCGACACATCCGGGGAAAGGAAAAGTGGCGTCAGCCAGCCTGACATCACTTTTGAAAAAAAACTAATATCAACGGCGCGCTTGACCAGTTTGCGCGCGAACTGCGCGCGATCGAGTTTGGCGCCGGGCGTTAGAGTCCGCGGGTCCTTTCGCTGATTTAGCTAGCGCTTCGGCGCATCGCAGGAGGAGAAGGGGGATCTCTTCGGCCTGCTTGGGGTCGATCGTGGCGATCATGGCCCCTTCAATCTCGTTCACAATCCGATGGGCCTGCGCCAAGGCTTTGCGGCCTCGGCCGGTGAGCGCGGCGCGCAGAATGCGGCCATGGGCCGGATCGGCTGTGCGCGCGAGAAGGTCTTCGCGTTCAAGGTTCGCAAGAATTCCCTGCATCGTTTGCGGGGTCACAAAGGCCGCGCGCGCCAGGCTGGCGTTCGAAATGCCGGCATCCAATTCGACCGCGGCGAGCACGGTGTATTGCGGCGCGGTCAGCCTAAGGGGGCGTAGCGCCTCGTCCATGCGGGTGCGTAGCGCATGTTGCGCGCGTTTGATGGCGTAGCCGAAACGCTTGGCCATCGGTTCGGGCATGCCTCTGTTTGACATTATAAGGCACCTGATATATTAATAAGGACCCTGATAATGTTGCACGGAGCAGCGCGAATGGCCAGTCAAAATCCTGAAATTGCCGAAGCGCTCGCCTTCTTCCGGGCGAAGAAATGCGCTTATGCTAGTCCAATGGATGTGGCCCGTGCGCTGGGCGAGGGATCAACCGCCATCCACGTCGTCGACGTACGCAATCCGGTGGCGCCCATCCCGACGATCATCAAAGGCGCGGTCTGGATTCCGGAGCGAGAGATTGCGTGCCGGCTGGATGAGCTGCCGCGGGACCGGACCATCGTGCTGGTGTGCTGGGACGTATGGTGCAGTCTCGCAACATCGGCGGCTATACCGCTTCTGGAAAATGGCTTCGTGGCGAAAGAACTTAACGGCGGCATCAAGGCATGGCAAACGCTGCATCTGCCCGAGGTGTCGCTGAACGCCGTGCGGCGGCCATAGTCCGGCCGGCCAAGGCTGGCTTGCCTAACCGCGCGCGAAGCGCCGCGTAACGCTGCGGCAAGTGCTGCTCGATCAGCGTGCGCACGTCGCCGAGCGTGATGAGTTTCATGACGCCGGGGATGGTAAGCGGCCTGGGCAACGGTCGGAACCAAGCGGCACGCGAGGGGGCCACTTTCGGGGCCACTGTACCTGCTTTCAAGCGCGTTTGGCGCGTTCGGCGCGGCTTCGAATAAAGTGCCGGAACTGCCCATCTGACGCGGGTCCCCTTCCTACAACCATCCAGAAAGGAATTACAAAACCGCTGCTCTACCGCTGAGCTAACCCGGCAAATCAATGGCTTAGGTAAAGACCGGTAACAAAAATGCCACCGGGTGGCCACCGAAGCAACCAGCGCGCTTACCCTTGGCACCGGACACCGCAATAGCGCGCTCAAACCGTTCTGTCGATGTAATCTCGGAGTGTACGACTTCGTAATCTCGGCGTGTCAGACTTCGGGTTGGCGCGCAGCGCGCAGCAGATGTTCTCGGAAATTCAGCGTAGGCTCGATTGCGCTGGAGGGCCGATCAGCGTCGACGCATCGCGGCCGTGCCAGGCGTGCGTCACGACTGACAGAATACGACATCCCCAGAGTGCATTTTTGGAGTGGTCCCTGATGGCCCGCATTGCGCAAATTGTCTCCACCGCTCGCTATTTGCCCGAGCACGTCGTGAGCAACGCGGAACTGACGGCGCGTTTCGCCGCGCTGGGACGGCCGGACGTCATCAACAAGCTCGCGGGCCGCACGGGTATCAATCAGCGCTTTTATGCCCCGAAGGACTGGGTGACATCCGACCTCGCCCTTGCCGCCGCCAAAGAGGCGCTCAAGCGCGCAGGGCGGAAACCTGAAGATGTCGACTTGGTTATTGTCGGCACCACGTCCCCGGACTACATCGCGCCGAACACGGCCGTTGTTCTGCAACACAAACTCGGCGCAAAGAATGCCGGCACTTTCGATGTGGACTGTGCCTGCGCCGCCTTTCCGGCGCAGGTCGCCATCGCGGCCGGGCTGATCGCCACCAACGCGGCGATGAAGACCGTCCTCGTGGTCGGTGTCGACATGATTCACAGGCTCTCCGACCCAACCGATCCAGGCTGCTTTCTGTGGGGCGATGGCGCAGGCGCCGCCGTCATGGAAGCCGGCGATCGGGAGGGCTTTATCGGCGCTGCCTTTCAGGCCGATGGCACCTATGCGTTCGGTTGGGGCATAGCGGCGGGTGGGACCTTCGAACCGGCGAGCATCGATGCGGTCAAGGGCGGCCGCACCCAGATGCGTCGGGAATTGGGGAATTACCCGGCCTCGGTCAACGAAGACAATTGGCCACGCTTATTCAAGCGCCTATGCGACGAATGTGGCTTCACAGCAGATCAGGTGGACCAATTGATCTTCACGCAGATCAGCAAGCCTTCGATCGCAATAGCGGCCGAGCGGTGCGATGTGCCGCTCGAGAAATGCCACACCATCATGCAGAAATGGGGTTACACCGGCTCTGCCTGCATTCCGATGGCACTGGACGATGCGATCGAACTCGGCAAGATCAAGCGCGGCAACCTCGTGGTCATGATCAGTTCAGGGCTCGGCTGGAACCAGGCTGCAGCAGCGATCCGCTGGACCATGTAGTCGCGCATGAAACGCGACCAGCCTCGACCTCTACAGCCGCGGCCAAGCTCCGCGCGCGTCCTCGCGGCAGCACTGTTCGTCGCATTGCTGTCGCCCGCGGCCGCTCAAGACGTAAGCGGGCTGGAAATCTGCACGGCCGAGAAGCAGATGGAGCGGCGCACCGGATGCCTGCAGGCCAATGCCGAATTTCTTCAGCAAGCACTGAACAAGCTGGCGCGCGAAACCGACGAAAAAATCGCCGCTGCCGACCGCGATCTTGCCGCAGCGCGCGCGGAAATCGTCGCCCTCAGGTCGACAATCGAGAAACTAAGCAATGAACTCGCGCAAGTGAAGGCCAAAGCGGACCCTCATAGCAAGAAGTAACATTGAGCGCCGCACTTTCCCATTGATCAGTGTAGCAGGCTGAGCGCCTATCTTAGTCCATCAACGCGGCGTGGTCGGGCGCCCCGCCCTCACCGCTGCATCTGCATCATTTGATGCATCGACGGCATCATGCGCTCGTCGAGATGGCCCATGATCCACACCGAGCCTCCAATAATGAGCGCGACGATCAGAACACCGAAGGCCAGCGCCAGCACGTTGTTGGTATTGTCCGGCGCCGTGGTGAGATGCAGGAAGAAAACCAGATGCACGCCGATCTGCGCGACCGCCAGCGCGACCAGCGCGATCGGGATGGCCGGCGCCCAGATCAGATGGGTGTAGACCGCGTAAAACGAAGCCGCCGTGAGCAGCGTGGCGAGTACCAGCCCGAACAGATAGCCCTGGATATCTTCCCAGACCGTGTATTCGTGCGGCTCGGCAAAGCCGGCGGCGACGTCGCCTGTATCCAAATTGTCGCTCATCGGCCCTCTCCTATTAGATAGACGATCGTGAACAGCGCCACCCAGATGATGTCAAGCACATGCCAGAACAGGTTGAAGCAGAGCATGCGGCGTAAAATGTCGGCGCGGAAACCCTTGACGAAGATCTGCGCCATCATTGTGCCGAGCCACAACAGGCCGGCGCTGACGTGCAGGCCGTGACATCCGACCACGGCAAAGAACGACGACAGGAAGGCGCTGCGCTGTGGGCCGAAGCCCTGCTCCACCAACTCGGCGAAGTCCTTCGCCTCGAGCACCAGAAAGGCTACACCTAACAATCCCGTGACCAGGAGCGCGACCTGCGTCCAAAGCAAGTTGCGCACCCCGCACGCCACCGCCGACATGCCGCACGTGAAGCTCGACAACAGCAGGCAGGCGGTTTCGATCGCGATGTTGGTCGGTTTGAAAAGCTCGTGCCCGGCGGGACCGTCGGCGATCGCCGTTTGCAGCACCGCATGCGCCGCAAACAAGCAGGAGAACAGCACGATGTCGCTGAGCAGGAAAAGCCAGAAACCGTAGGCGACGACCACGGTCTTCGACGCCGGCCCGCCGGCGCCGCGGCCGGTCGCTGCGACATGGCCGCTACCGTGCCCGCCGCCACGCCCAAGGAGATAGGGATCAACGTCCCGCGCGTGGCCGTGTCCCACCGCATCGGTCGCGCTCATGCCGCACCTCCGGCAGGCGCGTTTGCCTCAAGCCATTGCTGGCGCGCGGCACGGCGGGCGCGATCGATCCGCGCGACTTCTTCCGCCGGTATTTCGTATTCGCTCACATCCCGCCAAGCGAACCAAACGAAGACCACATAGGCCGCCGCCACGCCGACCGCGACCAGCCACCAGATGTGCCAGATCAACGCGAAGCCGGTGATGGTCGCGAAGAAGGCGGTGATGAATCCGACCGGGCTGTTGCGGGGTACTTCGATCGCTTTGTAGGTCGGTTCCGGCGCCAATTGCTGCCGCTCGATGGCCAGCCGCTTGATCTGCCAGTAAGGCTCCTCCCCTCCGACATTCGGCAGCACTGCGAAATTGAAGGCGGGCGGGGGCGATGCGGTCGCCCATTCGAGCGAGCGGCCGTCCCAGGGATCGCCGGTTTCGTCGCGCAAGGCGTCGCGCTGGCGAATGCTGACCACGAGCTGGATGACCTGCGCGATCGCGCCGATCAACAAAATGATGACACCGAGCCCGGCGATCAGCACCCACGGTCGCCAGGCCGCGACTTCATAGTGCTGTAACCGCCGCGTCATCCCCAGCAAGCCAGCGACATAAAGCGGGACGAAGGTGACGTAAAAGCCGATCAGGGCGCACCAGAAGGAAACTTTCCCCCACCCTTCATGCAGCCGGAAGCCGAATGCCTTGGGGAACCAGTAGGTGATCCCGGCAAAGCCGGCGAACAGCACGCCGCCGATGATGACATTGTGGAAATGCGCCACCAGGAACAGACTGTTGTGCAACTGGAAATCCGCCGGCGGAACCGCGAGCAGAACGCCGGTCATGCCGCCGATGATGAAGGTGACGATGAATCCCACCGACCAGAGCATCGGTGTCGCATAGCGGATGCGGCCGCCATACATGGTGAACATCCAATTGTAGACCTTCACGCCGGTCCCGACCGCAATGATGCTGGTGGCGATGCCGAACACGGCATTGACGTCGCCGCCGGCCCCCATCGTGAAGAAATGGTGCAGCCAGACCATGAACGACACCAGGCAAATGAACAGCGTCGCGGCGACCATCGATCGATAGCCGAACAGCGGCTTGCCGGAGAAGGTCGAAATCACTTCCGAGAAAATGCCGAAAGCCGGCAAGACGAGGATGTAGACTTCGGGATGGCCCCAGGCCCAGATTAGATTGATGAACATCATCATGTTGCCGCCGGCTTCATTGGTGAAGAAATGAAAGCCGAGATAGCGGTCGAGGATGAGCATCGCGAGCGTTGCGGTCAGTACCGGAAAGGCGGCGATGATCAACAGATTGGCCGCGAGCGCCGTCCAGCAAAACATCGGCATGCGCATATAGGTCATGCCGGGCGCGCGAACTTTGAGGATGGTGGTGACGAAATTGATGCCGGTCATCAGCGTGCCGACACCCGAAATCTGCAAGGCCCACAGGTAATAGTCGACCCCCACCCCCGGCAGGTAAGTGGTCTCCGACAGCGGCGGATAAGGCAGCCATCCGGTGCGCGCGAACTCGCCAACGACGAGCGAGAGATTGACCAAGAGCGCACCGGTCGCGGTGAGCCAGAAACTCGTCGAGTTCAATGTCGGGAAAGCGACATCGCGCACGCCAAGCTGCAGCGGCACAACGAGATTCATCAGGCCGATCATCAGCGGCATGGCGGCAAAGAAAATCATGATGGTGCCATGCGCCGAAAAGATTTGATCGAAATGCTCCGGCGGCAAATAGCCTGCGGTGTGAAAGGCGACCGCCTGCTGCGAGCGCATCATGAGCGCATCGATAAAGCCGCGCAGCAGCATCAACAGCGCGAGCAGCAGGTACATGACGCCGATACGCTTGTGATCGACGCTGGTGATCCATTCGTTCCACAGATACGGCAGATAGCCTCTGACGACGACCCACAGGAGGACGGCAAGCACGGCGACGATCACAACCCCGCCGGCGACAAGCGGGATCGGCTGACTCCAGGGGACGGCATCCCAGGTGAGCTTGCCAAACACGTTAGTGAGCTCCTCCTGTTGGGCGAACCGCGCCGGCATCGCTATTCGCCTGCGGACCTGGGCCCGGCGGGAATTTCTGATTGGCGATGTCGTCGAACAGGTTGGCCGCGACCGATCGATAGGTGAACGGCGCCACGTTCTGGCTCGGCTGCAACAGCGCGAGGTAACCGGCTGCGTCGAGCGCGGGCCCCGTTTGATGCGTGGCGGCTACCCATTGCTGAAAGCGGTCCTGCGGGACCGCGTGCACGATAAAGTTCATGCCTGCAAAACCGTCGCCGCTGAATTGGCTCGACTGTCCGTAAAGCTCGCCGGTCTGGTCGGCCTGCAGCCATAGCTGGGTGACCATGCCGTTCATGGTCGCGACCATGCTGCCGAGCTGCGGCACAAAGAACATGTTCATCACGCTCGCCGACGTGAGCGAGAAATGCACCGGCACTTTGACGGGCACCACAAGGTCGTTCACGCTCGCGACCCCAAGCTCGGGATAGACGAACAGCCATTTCCAATCGAGCGAGACGACCTGCACCTCGACCGGCTTTTCCTGGGTTTCGATCGGCTTGAAGGGATCGAGCGCGTGCGCGCCGATCCAGATCACGCCGCCGAGAAACAGAATGACAAGTAACGGGATCGCCCAGACGATGAGCTCGATGCGGCCGGAATAGACGAAGCCGGGCTGATAGCGCGCCCGCGTGTTGGAAGCGCGAAACCACCAGGCGAAAACGAGCACGGCGATAATCGTCGGCACGACGATGACCAGCATGATGCCAAGGGCATTGAGCAGGATTTGGCTGTTGGCGGCGCCGATCGGCCCTTGCGCTTGGAAAATGCTTTCGGAGCAGCCGGCCAACATGCAGGCGGTGATGATGAGAACCGAAAGGCCGGCGAACCGATTTCTTGCGTTCACGCCGATAAATCCCAAGTGTTGGCCGATAAACCCACGTGTTAAACGTCAGCAATCCGTTATCTGTGCACCCAAGTCAGCAATGTCAGGCAAGCGGCACAATGGGAGAATCGCTCAGGCCCGGCAGCATACTCCAGCTACACGTCAAACGCTTTACCTGTACGACAGCGGCGGAAGCGGCCCCGCCGTTGTGATCATCCGATGACGTCCTCGCCAAACGCAAAGGTGCCGTCGTGTCACCCGACAACGGAACTTGAACGTCGTCGACCGCAGAGCGTTCCAAGGGGATACCCGTCACCGAAGGGTCGCAGAGCCTTCGCCGCAATGTGACAGCCGGCATGATGTGAAAGCTTTGCGAAAGCTCATGGTCACGACACGGATAAAGCGATGTCACAAGTTGGATGAAAAACTTACGACGGCACGCTGATTTTTCTACCAGACGATGCCAAGCGTATTTTGATTGACACATTGCCCGATCGGCCGCGTGCACGCGCACTCGATTCCAAATGCATAAAATTTTGCGATAACGCCGAGTTGCTTTGGCCGCTTGCCGCATGAATGATATGCGTAAATGGCAGACGACGCTTCGTGGGCATGTCCCGGCTGGAGCTGGTCCGCATCAAAGGCGTAAATGACAGCGAGCCAGAAAAGGCAATGCAGCACGTAACGCGCCGCGCCGTTCTCGCCGGCTCAGTATCGGCGGCAGCCCTTCCACTTCTTTCCGCCAAAGCGGCTTCGCCGCCAGCCGGTGAACAGACGCCCGGCATTTATCGCTATCGGATCGGCACGTTTGAGCTGACCGCGCTCTATGACGGCATCTGGTATCGTCCGATCACCGAGAAATTCATTCGCAACGCCCCGTTCGCGGAAGTCGAAAACGCGCTCGCTGCCGCCTTTATGCCGGCCGACAAGTTGGCGACGCCGTTCACGACCCTTATCGTCAATACCGGACAGAAGCTCGTCCTGATCGATACCGGCACCGGCGGACAGATCGCCCCTTCCGCCGGCGTGCTGCGCGCCAATCTCGTCGCCGCCGGCATTGATCCAGCAGCGATCGACCTCATCGTCATCTCGCATTTCCACCCGGACCACATCAACGGCATCAAGGACAAGGACAACGACCTCGTCTTCCCCAACGCCGAGATCATGGTGCCGGAGGCGGAATGGAAATACTGGATGGACGACGCGAATTTGAACGCCGCGCCGGCCGATCTCAAACTCACCTTCCGCAACCAGCGGCGGATATTTTCCGACATCGCGCCGCACGTCACCCGCTTCGAGCCCGGCGCGGAAGTGGCATCCGGCATCACGACGCTGGCGGCGCCCGGTCACACCCCGGGCCACACGGTCTTTGCGATCCATTCCGGCGATCAGTCGCTCCTGGTCCTTGGCGACACCGCGCAGCACCCGGCCGTGTTCGCGCGCCATCCCGATTGGCAGGCGGCTTTCGACATCGACGGCGAGGCGGCCGTCGCCACCCGCAAGGAGCTGTTCGATCGCGCCGCCGCGGACCGCATGCTGGTGACCGGCTATCACTTCCCCTTCCCGGCCTGCGGCCACCTGATCAAGACCGCGCATGGCTACGAGCATGTTCCGGTCGAATGGCAGCCGAACCTCTGAAAACCGGTCCTCGCGATTTATTCCCGCGCCACGACTTTTTTATCGATGATCACTTTCGCTCGATAATGCCGGGCGCCGCACGACAACGCGCCCCACCCGTGTATGATGATCACACTGATATCCAGGAGAGGCCGCATGAAATCGACGCTCGCATTGTCCGCCGCGCTGCTCTTGTCCGCCATTCTGGTTGCGCCTGAAATCGCAGCAGCGGCCGGCGAAGAGAACCCGACCCCGCCCGCCAGTCAGAACAAGTCGAACAAAGATACGCAGACCAAGAAAAAGAAAGACAAGAGCAGCTCGGCGGAAGATTTTCTGAACGGCTATCACGCGGCCTACAAGCTGATCTACGACAAGAGCGACTACGAAGGCGGCATCGCCGCGCTGCATGCGCTCGGCTATGACGACAACGCCGACGTGGCGACTTTGCTTGGCTATGCCAGCCGCAAGCTCGGCCGCTATGACGACGCCAAGGTCTGGTACGAGCGGGCGCTCGCGGTCGATCCGAACCATGCGGTGACCTGGTCCTACTACGGCATGTGGCAGGCCGAGCAGGGCAATCTGCTCAAGGCCAAGGACGACCTGGAAAAGGTGCGTCTGATCTGCGGTACGGATTGCAAGCCGTACAAGATGCTCAAGGACGTGATCGAGGGTACCGAAACGTACTAGCTGCCGGTGCCGGAGCCGATGCTGCCGGCAGGAGGCGCGCACAAAGCCTCACGGAGAAGTTTGAAAAACTCGGCAGAGAACTACGAAACCTCGCGGAGAAGTGTCATGAGAAACGTCGACACGCCACCCACTCCAGTGAGTTTGCTTGGTTCGCGCGCGGTCACATCGGTCGCTGCCATATCGGTCGCAGCTCTGTCGATAGCGGCCGCGCTCGTGATAGCGCCGGGCATTGCCGTGGCGGCGGGTGCGGGAGCTCCCTCGGGTGGCGGGGAAACGACCACGCAATCTCCGCCGGCACAACAGAAAAAATCACACGTCAAGAAGAACCGAAGCAGTTCGCTTGAAGATTTCGTCGCCGGCTACAAAGCTGCTTATGCTCTTATCTACGATAAAGGCGAGTACGAAGCGGCGATCACGGCGCTACGCGCTCTCGATCATGACGATAATGCCGACGTGGCGAACCTGATTGGCTACGCGAGCCGCAAGCTCGGGCGTTACGACGACGCCAAGGTCTGGTACGAACGCTCGCTCGCCGCTGATCCCAATCACGCTGTGACCTGGTCGTACTACGGCATGTGGCAGGCCGAGCAAGGCAATCTGCTCAAGGCCAAGGACGATCTGGAAAAAGTGCGCCTGATCTGCGGCACCACGTGTGAACCGTACAAGATGCTCAAAGACGTGATTGACGGCACCGAGACCTATTAGTTCCTCATTGTGAGCGAGACAAAGCCGTCCGGTCGGGCAACTCGGGGCCGGATTGCTTCGTCGCTCTCGCCCTCCAATGACGCGTGCCGCCGAGCGGCGACGCGGATCTTGTCAAACGTCGGCTTCCGCCGTCTCGGCCTCGATCCAGGCGTGATAGTCCGGGTCGACGCTCTCAAGCGGAATAACGAGAATGGCCGGGGTCGTATAGGAGTGCATCTCCTTGACCGCCGCTCTCACCTTCTCCGCCAGGCTGGCGCGGGTCTTGATGATCATCGTGACTTCTTCGCCGCGGTCGATCGCGCCCTGCCACCAATAGTATGAAATCATGCCGGGATAGATGTTAACGCAGGCGCACAGCCGTCGCTCGACCAGGGCCCGCCCGGCCTGCTCCGCCTCGACAATCGATGGATACGTTGTATAGACGAACACCGCGCGTTCCATGGTGACCTCCCGCGGCGCTGCGCCGCCGCCAATTTGTTAATGTTATTACGCCGCAGGCCTTAAAATCCGATGCCGCCGCGCCGCACCGCAGCTCGTTTCAAGCATATCGCCTTTGTCGCGAGCGACACCCCGTCGGCGCAGAAGGCGCGCCGGCTGCTGGTTCGCCGCTACGGCGACGCCCTGCCGGAGACGGCCGACGTCGTTGTCGCACTCGGCGGCGATGGGCTGATGCTTTCGACCCTGCAACGCTTCATGAACTCGGGAAAGCCGATTTACGGCATGCACCGCGGCACTGTCGGCTTTCTCATGAACGAATATTCCGACGAGCATCTGGTGGAGCGGCTGGCGGCGGCAGAGGTCACAGTCATTCACCCCCTGCTCATGCGCGCGCGCGATGCTGCCGGCCGCGTGCATCGCCACCGCGCCATTAACGAGGTCTCGCTGTTCCGCCAGAGCTATCAGGCGGCGCGGCTGCGCATCATGGTCGACGGCAAGGAGCGGCTCGCCGAACTTGTCGCCGACGGCGTGCTGTTGGCGACGCCCGCCGGCTCGACCGCGTACAATCTGTCGGTTCAAGGGCCGATCATTCCGATCGGCGCGCCACTGCTTGCGCTCACCCCGATCAGTCCGTTCCGGCCGCGCCGCTGGCGCGGCGCGCTCCTGCCCGACCGGGCCCACGTCACGGTCGAGGTGCGCGAGCCGCTCAAGCGCCCGGTCGCCGCCGTCGCCGATCACAACGAGGTGCGCTCCGTCCGCTCGGTCGAGATCAGCATGGACCATAACCTCGCCATGCATATGCTGTTCGACCCCGGCCACAGCCTGGATGAGCGGATCTTGCGCGAGCAATTCGGGTACTGAACCCGCCGATGCGGCTCGCCTCATACTTAACCGGGCCTTAAGGCGCAGATGCGAGGAAATGCCGATGCCGCAAGGGTTTCTAGCGCCCCCTGGCAGTTTCCGGCTTAAGCACAGCTAAGCCTCAGATCGCGGATTTTCGGTCCCGTGAAGCTCTCTAGCGGCCACCCCGGCCGCACGCACCAGCGGCCACGGCTGGCCCGGCGCGGGGGCCGGAAAAATTCTCCCGAGGGGCTGTCGAAGTCAGCCTAGCCCGTTCGACTACACAATGCGCCGACCGCGCCGAAAGCCTCGATTTCCTGCGACCGAATGACTACGTTTGGCGACAGTCGTTGTAGCGTCTGCGTTAGGAGCCTCCCCCGTTGCCTTCCCCGAATTGGGCGCAGCCTTTGCCGCGCCCGGTCATCATTCCCGAGGTCATGGAACTCGGCACGCTCGCCGACGTGCGCGCGCTGATCGAGAAGCACCTACCGGCCGAATATCGCACGAAGTTCACCTGGCGACACCTCGCCGGAATGCTGCGGCGCGCGGCAGAGGGCAAGGAGGATGTAGCCGAGGTCTCGACCGCGCTTCAGATCGTGTTCAAGATCGAGGGGGTGGAGTATCGACAGGCCAAGTGAGGCGTATCATGGCCAACCTTATCGAACAGGCGATTGCCTGCGACGACGGCGACCGCGCCGCCAGGATCATCCAAGATGCGCTCGGCATCGAGAGCGACGACGTCGCCAACTACGTCTTTCCGAAGACCTGGCCACCCGACCGCGAGCAGCGTGCCCGCATCATCGGCGAGTGGCTGCAAACCGAAGCGCGATTTCTGGGTTAAATAATCGGGGGTGTCTGGTGCCAAAAGCCTATGCGGTAATCACCTATCGATCAATATCCGACCCGCAGAAGCACGCTGCTTATTCCAAGCTGGCGGTCCCTGCGGTCACCCCTTTTGGGGCCCGTATTCTTGCTTTCGGCAACGCAGCAGTTGCCGTTGAACACGGCTTGAAAGAGCGCACGGTCGTTGTCGAATATCCTAGCGTGGAGAAGGCGGTTGCTGCCTACAACAGTCCTGCCTACCAAGAAGCGCTGAAAGTTCTCGGCGACGGCGCAGTGCGTGACGTTCGCGTTGTCGAAGGCTTCGAGTAACGAAATCCTGCCCGCCCGCCGCTTCCCGCCGCCCTGACTCGGCCGCTCTTAACAGCCCTTTCACCAAATCGCTTCAGCGTAATGGCTGGGGATTTTGCCCTGTCCCTCTGGGGTTGGGGGAAGCTATGAAACTACATCAACGGATCGCACGCGGCGGGGTCAGCGAAGTTATCGCGCTCCTCTTGTTCGCGGCGTTGGTCGCCGTTTTTGCCCAAGTGATCGTACCGCTCATCGCGCTAACGACAGACGGACCGGCTAAGTTCGGCCCAAGGCAGCCCGCGCTGGCGGCGGCAAACTATGCTCTTGTCATGCAAAATGAACGGAAACCCGACGACGCAACACTCCATGTGGAGACGGACAACCCGACCTATGCCGATGATCACAACTTCTACAAGGTCGAGAAGTGGACGCGCGACGGCACCAAAGTCGATCGCCTGCTCTATGCAGGCAATAGCCTGGCCAAGGCGCAGGAGATATTTGCGAAGTCCATCATGCATCGACCACGGATCAGGCTGACAATCCGGCAGCGAACGCGCGTGCTGCAGCAGTGGCCTGCGTAGTGCTCACGCGCCACGAGGCGCGGCGCATCACGGCCCAACGTCGCAAAACTACCGAACCTTCTTCATGAAGGAAAATGAGACCATGAGCGTATCTGAGAAAGTTGCCGCCGCGTTCGATGAGGCAGCGCGCATGCAGCCTGACCTGCGCACATCATGGTTACGAGTTTCGGTGTGCCTCGGCGGCGCACTACCGGCCTCGACGTTGATGTCGAGCGTGCAAAGGGACGGGGAGCTCGATCTTGTTCTTCGCTGCATGGAGGACGAACGCACCATCGAGCTCGCGCGCGGGCCACAAGGATTACCCGAACCTCCACCTCAGCAAATGCTTTCAGAAATGTGGGTCGGAAGCGTATATGAAACCCTGCGCATCGTGGAGCGCGAAGGCGCAATAGCTACTGATGATGTGCGTTCTCTCACCGAGGACTTTAGGCTGCTGCGTGTCCCGCTCGAAAAACACCAGATCGCATTTGAAAAGGACAAACTCTCTGCGCCGCTCACACTACAGAAAACTCCGCCGAAGGGCGATCAGACCGACATTTACGTTTACGACAAGGCGGATCCGAAGCGCGCGCACATAATGCCAACGAAACTTTCCACTCGGGGCTCGCTTATGTGGTTCGTCACCGATCTAAAAACGGGTGAGGACCGTTGGATTGAGCGTCGCAGTCTATCCGAACGCATGATCGCGCTATTTGATCGCGGGCCTGCGAGCCCCGCCTCCTGAAACTGCTCAACCTGCTGCGGCCCGCCGCCCGTCCTAGTTGCCGACCTCGGCCACGCCCGCGCGGCAGCGCCGCACGTTGGCCCTCTTGGCCGTCTAGCATCATGCCTGAACGCCACCGCCTGGTCAGAAAATAACAAAAAAATGGTCGCCTCAAGGTTCAGTTTACGGTCCTTGAACTTCTCTATGAAGTAGTAGCGGTAAGCAGTCGGTAGAAATGAGGAGAGATCATGATCCCTGTAAGAACAATCCAGGAGGGGCCGCAATTCCCGCCGGGAAGCACAAGCTATGAGGTGGAGTTGCTTCAGCGCGCACTTGTGAGAGCCGGATTTGATCCTGGACCCGTTGATGGCAATTTTCTTCCTGGTTCGCTGACCGCCTCCGCAGTCAGAGGGTTTCAAGCCGCGAATGGGCTTGCTGCCAATGGCATCGTCGGACCTGAAACATGGCAAGCTCTTCCAGACGAAGACATGCAAGGGCTACCTGGGCTCCAGTTGGGCTCAGAGGGCGGAGCCGTGGCGGTGCTTCAGCGATGCTTGCGGAGAATGGGATTTTATACTGGACCCATTAGTGGCGTATTCGACGCACAGACAGACGCAGCAGTAAGACAGCAGCAGCAAGCCTTGGCCCTTGTTGTCGATGGCACCGTCGGCGATCAAACGTGGGGTTTCCTAGGCTAATTGAAATGTTTGCTTAGCCTTACGAAGCGACACCGCCGATAAAGACTGGTTTTGCTACCTGCTACGGTCGGCGCTGCGTCAGCGGATTTCCATGTCGCTGGCAATCCGCCGCGCCTCGTCCTTGGTCAGCAAGTTCGCAGCAGCGCGACGGCCCGGCTCGTTCTCGGCTCGTTGAGGGGTATGGAGCGACGATAACTTGCGGCGCAGCAACTCCGGCAGCTTGGCGATGTTGGCATTGTTGCGCCGCGCTTCATCGCGGCTGCTGGGCACATCCTTCGCACTCGCCGAGCGTTCACTGTGGGTTCATCTGAGCGGCCCCATGCTGGGTGGTTACCCTAACTGTAGTCTAACAAAGCCATTCTGAAATCGCGGGAGGAAACAATGGTCAGAACAATAGCGATTGCTTTGTTTGGGTTGTCGCTCGCTTTCGCTGCGCAAGCTATGCCGCTCATCGCACCGCGATCATCGAGGCCTACGACGTGGAACGAGTTCTTCCCAATATCGACACCAACTACGGCGATCGCATTCTGTGCTGCTGTTCCGGACATTGCGTGCTCCTTGTCTGGGCGCCCCTGGCCAGCTTATCGCTGGCGGGGCAGGAGCACGGCCGGACCATCCCATTAGCGGACTCTGGACCGCATGACGGAGCAGACGGATCACGTTCCCACGCCGCGAGAGCATTCGGATCCTTCGCAGGGCATGTAGACAGTCCGCAGCACCCGACAATAAGCTTCGGTCGAAATCGCATGAGCCATCCGGCCATCATGGCCGAAGGGCGGGTCTGCGCCATCTGACGGCTCTCATGGGAGAAGCCTATGCGACAGCTATTCACGACGCTTGGAATCAAAATTCCCATTGTTCAGGCCCCGATGGGCGGAGCAGTGCCCGTGCGTCTTGCCGCGGCAGTGAGCAATGCCGGGGCACTGGGAACATTGCCGCTTTGGCGCGCCGATCTCGAAACCCTTCGCGGCACCGTGCGGAAAATGCGCGGACTTACTTCAAAGCCTTTTGCCGTGAATTTGGTTACGGAGTTTTCTCAACAGGAGCGTCTAGAGGTATGCCTTGAGGAAGGCGTGCCGATCATCTCGTTCTTTTGGCGCGACCCCGGCGCCCTAGTGAAGCGCGCCAAGGCTGGTGGCGCTCACGTCATGTACACCGTGGGCAACGCCGATGATGCTCGGCGCGCTGTCGACAATGGCGTCGATGTCATCGTCGCGCAGGGATGGGAAGCCGGCGGCCACGTCAGGGGGACGGTCGCGACGTTGCCTCTCGTGCCAGCGATCGTTGATGCGGTCGGCGACACTCCCGTGATTGCCGCTGGCGGCATCGCCGATGGTCGCGGTATGGCCGCCGCGCTGGCGCTCGGAGCAGCGGGTGTCTGGGTTGGCACCCGATTTCTCGCCTCTGAGGAGGTGTCAATCCACGCTGAATATCAACGTCGGATCCTTGCCGCCTCCGAGAACGACACCGCCTATTGCGAAAATCTCTTCGATGGTGGCTGGGCAAATGCGCCACATCGGGTGCTGCGTAACAGCACTGTTCGCGACTGGGAGGCCGCGGGTCGGCCGCCTTCGGGCCGACGACCGGGCGAAGGCGAGATCATTGCGAGGTCACCAAGCCGCGGCGAAGCTGACCGGTATAGGAGCTACACGCCGGGGCCGGACACTGTCGGCGAAATCGAACCGCTTTCATTATGGTCTGGCCAAGGTGTTGCGCTCGTTCGGAAAGTACAGCCTGCCGCCGAGATCGTTCGCGAAATGAACGACGACGCCAAGGTCATTCTCAGGCGGCTCGCTCAGCAATGCTCATCGCAATAGCCGGGTGATATTTCGGTTTCAGGTTAGCTGCGACAGCCGGTGCTTTCCTTCATTCGATGTCGCGTGTTGGCCCAAGTCGGACCTGTGGGGCATGTCTGCTGCATGGTGGCTGTGGGCGAAAGCGCACATTGAGCAAACAGCGCGCCCGACTGGCCATTAGCCGCCACACCCGATGGGTAGTCCTGCACCTGCAATTGGCCCTGGGCCAAATTCGATTTTGAGTTGATGTCCACATTTTGATCAGGTGCGGACTTCGCAGTTTTTATGCGCTAGTCTACGCGAGAATCAAATCCCGTTTGTGGCAGGTCATAGGAAAGGTCGACAAATGGAACAGATTCTGATCAACCTCGTCGCAGGAGCGCTTGGTGGAGTTGGCGCAGGTAAGGCATCGCCGACTTTTGATCTCGGTACGATTGGCAACATTATTGCTGGCTTGGTCGGAGGCGGGGTGCTCGGCCAGATCGTTACGTTATTGCTGCCGTCGGTCGTGGCCGCAGCGCAGTCGGGCAATCTGAGTATCGGCGGCATTGTTTCACAAGTGATCGCCGGTGGTGCTGGCGGGGCCATACTCACCGCGCTCGTTGGTGCAATCAAAAATAAAGTCGCTGCCTGAACGACGGCGCGCCCGATTGACTTTACTCAGATGCCGGAGACGTTGCACCTCCAGCAACGCGGCGCTTTGGGCGCGGTGTGCTGGCACCGCCAGAGACGGCACGCGCGCGGGTCGCTGATCACCTAGGCGCTGCGGATCATCTGGCCGGGGGTCCGCAACAGGAAATATTTGAGGACGAACTGCCCATCACGGCCAACAAGTGGCGCGCTGCAGGCGCGGCATGTTATCCGGCGATCATCAGTCTCCGGCCCTGCCTCGCATTTGATGACCTGATAAAGCGCCCCACAATTCGGGCACTGGAACTGGACTGTCCTGAGCATGGCCCGCCTCCACCACAGCACCGATTGCTTCACCGGAAAGCGTCTTTTGTGCCGCTGTGCTATGAAGGGGGCGCTGCAGCGGTCGGCTTCGATTTTTTCGCGGTTGGACTTTCTTGCCAAAGCTCAGACGGCAATGTAAGCGCCAAGCTCAGAAGGCCGAGCACCAATATTACGGCGAATCCGGTTACAATTGTCATTTGGGCGACAAACATCGCGCTGGCTGATGACGGCCTGATGACGCGACTGTTGTCGGGCACACCGAGGCGCACGGCTGCCGGACGACACCCGACCATCAGCTCCCGTCAGGCCGGCGGCGGTCGGCGGTGAAGCGCATTGAGGAAGAAAACGGGAGCAAGTGATGCACTCCCACGCGGGCACAATTCATGTCCGCTCTTGGAGCCAAGCGGAAGTGCGACGCGTGTGTCACGGGGTCACCAGCGACGCGAATGACCCATTCCGGAAGTCGCGGCCTAAGGCTCCTTTCTCAGACCTGGCCATACCCGTTGCTCTGAAAAGACAAAGGTCAGCGTAACTTGCAACTGCCATGGGTCTTGGTCGGCATTCGGCCGTACCGCGTTGTAGTAGGCGAAGAGGCCGAGCTTGAGCGGCAGCTCGCCGAGCCGTACCACCTTGCTCACGCCGCCGCCGATTGGAACCGTCCATTTATTGCCGTCTGCGATCCAGTTCGCGGTAATCTCGGGCGACGAGCTCAGCGCCCAGCCATCCCCGAAATGATAGCCGATGATCGGATTGAGCAGCATCTGATTGGTTCGGTTATTGCTGCCCGGGCCTCCGCTGAAAGACCAGATGTTGTTTGCGACCAGGGCATAGACCCACGGACCAGCGTCCTCGTGTACGAATGCCACGGAGGGACCGGAGCCCCACTTGGTCGTGCCGAGCGTTGAGTTCGTCGCTGGATAATAAAGGACAGGCCCGGCGCCCCAATAAAGGCCCCGTCCATGCTCCGGTGACAGAAAGAACGTCGTGTATCCATTGTCCAGTCCATCAACCCAATGATTGTCAGCATTCTTCGGTGGCAGTGCCTCAGCCGGAAGTTTAGTGCGGGTAATCAGCGACCAGTCATCGTTTAGCCGGAACGGCAATACAGCCTGATCGAGTTCGAGTGTGTCCTTTGTGAGCTTGTCCGCGCCGTCAACGAAATCCGCCTGATAGCGCATGGGCAGCGTGATCTGGCGGGTGACGGGGTTCTCGGTTTCTTTGGAGAAATCGTCGTTGGTGATTGGCATGCGGGTTTGCGCTACGGCTTGGCCGCTCCAAAAGGCTGCAGCAATAAGACCAGATGTGAAGCACTTTTTCATGCGACCAAAAGCTCGAAGCTGCCGGCTCGTGCTTCCCGTGTTTGTGCCGCGCTGACCCTTTCTAGATCATTCCTTCGTAAGCATTGCGGACTTTGGATTGGTGGGCGCGGGCGGCGAGAATGACGGCGTCAGCCAGGCGTTCCAGCCTGACGGTCGGTCGTGGGCATCGAATTCCCCGTACGCCTTCAGATTGACGTAGGCTTGCACCTGGCCGACCGGAAAAATGAAACCGACCTGTGGGCCGACACCGATGACGCCCGATTTAAAGGGGCACACCTGTGGAGCGCAACCCCTGTCGGGAGTAATCTGCTCATAGAAGTAACCGACTGCTCCGACGAAAATTTGTTTGGTCAGGAATTGTGATGCACCCCAGTCCAAGTGCCAATCGACGCCATTCTGGTAGTTCGTGCTCGGATTGATGAGGTTGTAAGTGAACCCGGTTACCGCAGAAAACTCGTGACCGAGCTTCGGATCGAGATACGTGTAGCCGCCGCCGCCATCGACCGCGCCGTGACCGATGCCGATATTGGCAAGATTGCTCGAACTATAGTCGCCAACCGGAATGTCACCAGTCCCGTAGATCATCCAGTTATGCACCCCACTGTTCCAACGGATGATGGCCTGTGGGTATAAATCGCCGAAACCGGTCGTGGTTTGGCTGATATTGCCTTCCCGCATGATTGCGAACGGACCTGATGCCAGTGTCAAAGAGCCATTCAAGGCGGTACTGTTGGGACCCACTAGTCCAAACATAGCGAGATTCAATTGACCGCCAAATACTGGAGTCGCGAAAACGTAGCCGGCATCAACGAGGACCAGATCAAGAGTTGCCTTGACATTGACATTGAGGTTGACGTTGACCGTCTGACTATAGCTTTCCAATGGTGATTTCACGCGCGGCAGCTGCGGCGCCACTTGCGCTGACGGAGTCGAAATAGTTGATGGCTGTAACCTGCCAGCCGGGGTGCTGCGGGACAGCGGCAAGACTACCGAATAAGCCGGGAAGCCAGAAGCTGACGCCTTCTTCGTCGGCAAAAGAGACTGCCGGGAGCACTATCGCAGCACTCAGCGCAAGTGCCGCGCTCGCAGCAAACGAACGAAGGGTCGATCCACCCGGTCTACTTCCGAACGTGATCAAGTTGATCTTGTCGCCCCTCGTGCACAATTCAAGATACCAACGTGGTGAGCTAAGTGAAACTTAGTCGATTACTTTTTGGTGCAGCGTGATCGACATGCCACAGATTGCGGCCAGCAAATGGTTTGGAAACTCGAAATCGACGCGCATTCGGTGCTCGGCGAACGACCGATCTTGCAAAGCGGACACCGGGGCTAGTTCCTGACATTTTTGTCACTTGCTTTTCCAGCGCGGATGCCGCGCCGTTTCGAGCCATTAGATGAGGCGAAGAAGGATGACTGGATTGTAATCAGCATGAAGAATGACTGGAGGCGTATCTTTGCCTTCGGGTAGCGCGCAAAGTTTCCTATCGGCGCCACGAGTTGGGCACTAGTCGAGGCAGCGCACACTTCGCGCAAGCGGTGTATGCTTTTTCGATCGGACCCCATGCGCAATGAGTAATCGCTGCCAGTCATTAATCTTTCAGGAAGCTTGCAGCGCAAAAAACTCGTTCACGCTCTTGTCATCTTTAAGCAAAGTAATGGCTGATAGTCTTTGCGTGCAAATGGACTGCTCATCAGGTCCGTAAGTGATGCGAGGCTTGTTTGCCTGATAGCGTGTTTGTCGCATCAGTACCACGTCCGGAACGGTCAACGCCGCCGAATATGATTTGGATTCCAGGCGGCACGTTCCGTATGGGCTCAGATCAGCATTATCCCGAAGAAGCGCCGGTTCACAGAGTCAGCCTCAACGGTTTCTGGATCGACCGCACCCCCGTAACCAATCGGCAATTCAAAGATTTCGTCCGCGCCACCGGCCATAGAACCTTTGCCGAAATTGCGCCCGACCCGAAAAACTATCCTGGGGCGCTCCCCCACATGCTCCATGCCGGCTCGCTGGTCTTCACTCCACCGTCGCATCCGGTCGACCTGAAAAATCTTGGCGCGTGGTGGGCCTACACCAAGGGTGCTGACTGGCGGCACCCCCACGGGCCGAAGAGCAACATCAACACGCGCGATAATCATCCTGTGGTGCATGTGGCGTTTAGCGATGCACTCGCCTACGCAAGATGGGCTGGCAAGGAGCTGCCGACCGAAGCCGAATGGGAATTCGCCGCGCGTGGCAGCCTTGACGGCGCTGAGTTCGCTTGGGGCAACGAATTCACGCCCGACGGCCAACAGATGGCTAACACCTGGCAGGGCAACTTCCCGCACGAAAACCGCTGCGACGACGGCTTTGACCGAACCTCACCGGTCACCGCCTTTCCGCCAAACGGCTACGGCCTGCACGACATGATCGGCAATGTCTGGGAATGGACCACCGATTGGTTCTCGCCCAAGCACCAGGCTGACGCTCCAAAAACGTGCTGCATTCCGGAGAACCCTCGCGGCGGACGAGAGGAAGAAAGCTACGATCCTCGGCAGCCGGGAGCAAAAATACCGCGTAGGGTCATCAAGGGCGGCTCGCATTTGTGCGCGCCCAACTACTGCCGCCGGTACCGGCCAGCGGCTCGCCATGCGGAAGATGTGGACACGTCTACAAGCCATCTAGGTTTCCGATGTGTCGTGCGAGAAAGAGACAGGTTCTGAGCTGCCAACTCTGCGACAAGGGAGGAGTATCAATGAAAGTGTCACGAAAGTTGTGGCTCGGTTTGGCTGCGGGGATCGCGGCAGTAACAGTGACGAGCATCCCCGCATCCGCGCAACAGTCACAGAAGCCCAATATCCTCTTCATCATGGGGGACGATATCGGCTGGATGCAGCCCAGTATCTACCATCGCGGTCTGATGGTCGGCGAAACGCCCAACATCGACCGCATCGGGAATGAGGGCGCGATCTTCATGGACTACGTTGCCATGCAGAGCTGCACCTCAGGGCGCAATGCCTTCTTCACCGGCATGTATCCGCTGCGCACCGGCATGATCCCGCCGCAACTGCCCGGCAGCCCGTCCTACTTGCGGCCGGGCACTCCTGCTGTCGCCAAGTTCCTGCTCGATCTCGGCTACACCACAGGCGAGTTCGGCAAGAACCATCTGGGCGACCACACCGCAGCGCTGCCGACAGCGCACGGCTTTCAGGAATACTGGGGCTACCTCTATCATCTCGATGCGATGCAGGGGGTGAGCTTCCCTGATCTCAATAAGACCCCGTTGGTGCAGAGCGTTGCTCCGCCGTGCCGCAACACGCCGATCCCGGGCGTGCCCGAGGTTCCTGGCGCCGTTGATCCGCATACGACCATTTGCCTGACGCCCCCGCGGCCGGTGCTTTGGTGCCATTCCGACGACGGCACGGAGGCGAAGCAGACTTGCAGTGACGAAGGGCCGTTGACCCTGGACCGATCTAGGACAGTGGATGAGGAAATCTCCGCCAAGGTGGTCGACTTCCTCGATCGCAACGACCCCAAGAAGACCAACAAGCCTTTCTTTGTTTGGTACAACCCGGCGCGCATGCACGTCACGACCGTGCTGTCGCCGAAGTACCAAGCAATGGTGGGCGAGCCGGGCGGCAAGGACTGGGGTGTCAACGAAGCCGGCATGAAGCAGCTCGACGACAATATCGGCGTTGTCCTCAAGAAGCTCGAAGACATGGGTCAGCTCGACAACACCCTCATTGTCTTCACCACCGACAACGGCGCCGAGGCGATCAGCTTCCCCGACGGCGGCGTCACGCCCTTCAAGGGACAGAAAGGCGAGGCTTGGGAAGGCGGCTACCGCGCTCCGATGGTCGTTCGTTGGCCAGGTCACATCAAGCCAGGCACCGTCAAGAACCAACTGTTCGCGGCGCTGGACTGGCTACCGACACTGGTGGATATCGGCGGCGGACCCAAGGAAAACGCCTTGCGAACGCAGATCGAGAACGGCCAGTACCCCGGCATCGTCAAGACAACGCTGGATGGCTTCGACCAGCGCGGTTATCTTGAAGGCTCGTCGGACAAGTCAGCGCGGGATCACTTCTTCTATTTCTCTGGCTCAACGCCGTCAGCCGTGCGCTACAAGAACTGGAAGATGTACTACACCATGTCGCAGCCTGGACCGTCCGGCTGGATATTGCCGCTCGTCCCCTTCCACTTCACCTTGGTGCAGAACATCAAACGTGACCCGTTCGAGCAAGCTGTCGGCATCGACCAGAAGACGGCCATGAGCATTGGTGGCGCGCTTGGCAGTCCGTCTACCGCTTTCATCTACGACTGGAACATGCTTCCCATCGGCCAGCAGCTCTGGTTGGGACACCTGCTGTCGTATGAAAAATACCCGCCGCTGCAGGCTCCAGAAACTTACAACCTGAGTGGCATCATAGAGCTGGTCAAGAAAGCCAACGCCGGTCACGCGAGCGACTAGCCGCGCGAGAAGAACTCAAAGCGAGGACACGGGCGCCCCGCACTTGGGACGCTCGCCCCTGCTTTGTCGGCGCGAGGCGGTGGGGGTTGAACTACGATTTCGACATCGGGTCTGCTTTGGCCCGCCGAAGCGACTTTCCGACAAGATCACAGTAGATCGACCAACAAAGCGCTGATTGACTTGGATCAAGCTGGCCTCCAATCATGCAGCACAATTCTCCTTGAAAGGCACCGACAATGAAACAGGAAACAGCTTCCTGCGGCGTTGATCGCCGCGCCCTGCTTTCGACGTTGGCCGTGTTGCCGGCCTTGTCTGGATCGTTCCTGCCGACCGCTGCGTGGGCGGAAACGGTGCCGGCGAACGGTGGCTTTTCGTTCGCGGCCTGCGGTGACACGCGACCCCCATTGAATTTGTCGTCATCTTCGCTGCTCTCCGCATGGTTTTGGGCGGCGTCTAAAGCCGTCAGATACTCGCGGACCGCGCGGGACGCTTCCTCAGCCTTCGGCCAACTAACTGGCTGATCGCCAGGCGTCCGCTTCTTCTTGTCCACGTCCGCCCTGATCAGGCTCGCATCGATCGAAAATCCCTCGCCGCCAACCAGCCCAGCCGCAATGCACTTCGCCACCACGCTCTCAAATATCCGGCGTAACGCGTCGCTCTGGCGAAAGCGCTCGTGCCGGGCACGGCTGAACACCGAATGGTCGGGTATCCGATCCTCGATGCCGAGCTGGCAAAACCACCGATAGGCCAGATTGACTTGCACCTCGGAGCACAGCCGCCGCTCCGAGCGGATCGCAAACACGTAGCCCACAATCAGCATCCGGATCATCAGCATCGGATCAATCGAGGGCCGACCGGTGTGCGAGTAGTACGGCGCAAGCTCCTTGTGCACCCAATCAAGATCGAGCACGCCATCGATCTGCCTGACCAGATGATCGGGCGGTACCACCTTGTCGAGATCGAACGCATAAAAGAATTGGCCTTGCCCCTGCTCTCGCCGCCCCATCATCGGCCGCTCCCGCGAATCATCGTCCTATTCGACGGAATCACGGTTCATCGGCCGTCTCAACGAGAGTTTTGCAACACAATCGAGGTCAAAGCCGACTCGAAAGCGAATGCTGAGTTCGGTAGCGATTGACCCATTCCGGTCATGGGCATCGGCGCAAGTTTCGAAACGCCAGAGCACAATGTGCAGATTGCACAAGCAGGTCTTGCAGCACTCCCGCGATTGCGCGGGATGTGAAGAACAGCTGCGGTCGCCACGTTGTTTCCGGCAGGAATAAAACCTATGCGTCGGCGCCATCTACCTGGTGACTGATCCTTTCGTCGTCTGTGACGTTAGCCATAGTCGGCAGCGATTTTATAAGGGAGGTAGGTCATGAGTCACTTTGACGCTTATCGCGACAGTTTTCCCAATGCTCGACTGACCCGTTCCAAGACAGGCGTGCTGGAAGTGATGCTTCACACCAATGACGGCACGCTGGCCTTCAACGGATATACCCACGAACAGTTCGTCGACCTGTTTCACGCCATCGGCTCCGACCGCGATAACCGCGTTGTCATCCTGACCGGCAGCGGTAACGCCTTCATGGAGACCATCAGTCCTGAAGGTTTCGACTTCTTCACCCCTCGAGGCTACGACAAAATCTATCGCGAGGGCAGGAAAGTCCTCATGAACATTCTCGATATCGAGGTGCCGCTGATCGCGGCTGTGAACGGCCCAATGCGGCTGCATACCGAGTACATCCTGCTCGCCGACATTGTGCTAGCGACGCCTTCAACAGTTTTTCAGGACAAGCCCCATTTCGAATTAGGCGTCGCGTCCGGTGATGGCGTCCACTTGTTGTGGCAGGAAGCCATCGGCACCATACGCGGCCGCTACTTCATCCTCACCCGCCAGGAACTCGATGCCCAGACGGCGAAGGAATGGGGCGCGGTCAACGAAATTGTTCCGGCCGACAAGCTGCTCCCCCGCGCCCGCGAGATCGCGGAAGGGCTCGCCAAGCTGCCATCGCTCACGACGAAGTATACGCGCATCGCAATGACCCAGAAGCTGCGCCGCATCATCGACGAAGGCGTTACACTCGGGCTCGCATTGGAGGGGATCAGCGCTGCCGATGTCGCGCGAGGGAGCCAAAAATGAGCAACGACCCGAAACGCGCGGCCCTTGCCCGCCCGCTTGGCGCAAATGTCGAGTTTCGGTGGCATCGTTTGCAATCGGCTGAAGCTCTAAACGCCTAGCCATCACGACACATGGTCGTTTCTTCAATGGGAGCGCACCGCTGTCACGCGCGGCGGGTACAGGGCTAGCCGAGCGTCATTATTTGCTGCACTGCATGAGTTCGAAATTGATGCTGTGGACGGCTCCTCCCCCGGCACGTGAGTGCCATGGATGTGGGCGCTGTTAAAGCCCCCACGATTCGGAGGAGCCAAGTCATGCAAACGATCACGACAATCGGTCTCGACATTGCCAAGTCGGTATTTCAGGTCCACGGCGTTGATAACGATGGCAAAGTGGTCATCCGCCGTCAGCTGAAGCGTCGTTACGTCCTGGCGTTCTTTGAGAAGCTGCCGCCCTGCCTGGTCGGCATCGAGGCCTGTGCCTCGTCACACCATTGGTCACGCGAGCTACAGGCACTTGGCCATACCGTACGGTTGATGCCGCCGGCCTACGTCAAGCCTTACGTCAAACGGCAGAAGAACGATGCGGCCGACGCCGAGGCCATCTGCGAGGCGGTCACAAGAACCAATATGCGGTTTGTGCCAGTCAAGACGCCCGAGCAACAAAGCGGGCTGATGCTCCATCGCACGCGCCATCTGTTCATCCGGCAGCAGACCTCGGTGATCAATGCGATCCGGGCTCACCTTGCCGAGTTTGGCGTCACCGCAGCGGTCGGACGCAAAGGCATCGAGGAACTACTGCGGGTCATCGCCGATCCGAGCGACAAACGGGTGCCCGATGTTGTGCGCGCATGTCTTGCCGCACTGGGCAGCCAATTGCTCAGTCTCAAAAAGCAGATCTTGGATTTTGATCGAATGATCATGGCATGGCACCGCTCCGATCAAACGAGCAAGCGCCTTAATTGCATCCCAGGCGTCGGTCCGCTGCTAGCCACTGCCCTTGTCGCGAGCGTCGCCGATCCTAAGACCTTCCGATCGGGTCGCAACTTCTCGGCCTGGATCGGGCTGGTTCCCAAACAGCACTCGAGCGGGGGTCGGGATAGGCTCGGCAGTATCAGCAAACAGGGGGATCGCTATCTGCGCAGCCTGTTCGTGGCCGGTGCACTCGCCGTCATTCGCTATGCCAAGATCCACGGCACCAAGTATCGGCCCTGGGTCGCAGCGTTGCTGACACGACGGCCGACCAAAGTCGCCGCTATCGCGCTTGCCAACAAGCTCGCCCGAATGGCCTGGGCAATGATGGCTAGGGGCGAGCGATATAATTATCCAGCGTCGCTGAGGGTCTAACGAGATCGCGCCGAGTACCACGGCGTGATGTGAAGGTTGGGAGGGCGAACAGCACGTAATGCAGAGCCGGTCGATCCGGCGATCAGGACAACCCACTTGGGCCACTGCATTCTTGAATGCGGGTTATTGACTGGGACCTGATCCGCGGAGAGCATTATGGCCAGCGGTCATGTGAACCGCACTCAAAGGCCGAACACATGGCTGCACCGACCAAGCCTGCGACGTGAAGATTCTCCTTGCCAACTTGGAGCCGTCCACACATGGCCCAAAGCGTCGGTTCGCTGCCTCACAGCGATACATCCGGAGTTGCGGGCGAAGCCGACATGCCAAGACAGCCCAACCGACCCGGTTGACCCGGTGGCGACATAGGCCCGGTTCTTATGTTGCAGGTGCGAATATGCTTTGAGCCCCTTCCAAAATCCCAACTTGAGCCTTTACGAAGCCGCCCCCTGAGCTAAAGACTTGTTAGCCGACCACCAAAAAGGTGGTTTGCCAAAAGTGAGGAGGGCCAAGTGACTCTTACGTTGCGCCGCGGCGTTTCGACCGATGCTAAGGAGTGTGGCCGCATCGTATTCGAGGCATTCAAGAGCGTTGCCGACAGGCATAACTTTCCGCAAGACTTTCCGTCGCCAGAAGTTGGGGCTATGCTAATGTCGTTCCTCCTGACGCATCCGGGTTTCTACTCAACCGTCGCCGAACTCGATGGTCAGATCGTCGGTAGCAACTTTCTCGATGAGCGCTCAGAGATTGCTGGAGTCGGACCTATTTCAGTCGACCCAAACGCATACGGCAAAGGCTACGGTCGTATCTTGATGGAGGACGTGCTTGTCCGTGCCAGAGAGCGGAAGTTTCCGGGCGTGCGGCTAGCTCAAGCCGCTTACAACAATCAGACTCTTTGTCTTTACACGAAACTCGGATTTGTTACGCGCGAGCCGCTATCGATCATGCGTGGCCCGCCACCAAACGTGAAGCTGGCTGGATATAGCGTGCGCCGCGCCGGCCAAGACGATGTCGAAGTTTGCAACCAGCTTTGTCGAACAGTCCACGGTCACACCCGCGCCGGTGAATTAGAGGATGCAATCAAGGAAAAGACCGCGACTGTTGTCGAGCGCCTTGGTCGCGTGACTGGTTATGCCACGTCTATCGGCTTTTTTGCCCACGCCGTCAGTGAAACCAATGACGACATGATGGCGCTGATAGGCGCAGCGACGGAAATTAGTGGGCCTGGCATTCTCGTGCCAACGTGCAACCACGCGCTTTTCACCTGGTGCTTGGCCAATGGCCTGCAACTCGTGCACCAGATGACGCATATGAGTATTGGTATATACAATGAACCGAAGGGTGCCTATTTGCCTTCGGTGCTTTATTGAGGGGCGACAGCTTTGGGGGGAACAACGGTCGCCGCAACTAGTGATCGGCGCGGCAGTTCATGACCCGAAGCTGCCGAGCTGGAATGTCCACTATTCCGTCGCTATTGGAGGGAAAGTGGACATGACGTGGACATGGCGAAAGTTGCGTGATTGACCCGATGGCGACATCGGTCCGCGACCCTAATCTCCACTATAAAATCGGCCAGAAAGACAGTGGATTTAGCAACAAATCTTCAAATGACTACCGTAGGGCGCGCCTATGAGCGGTACTCAAATCGACTTTTGGTTCACGATGGGCAGCACTTATTCGTTCTTAAGCGTTATGCGACTTGCAACATTGGAGCAATCAACGGGGATCTCGTTTCGCTGGCGACCGTTTCACCTCCTCATCATTCTGCAAGAGATGAAGCACGTCCCATTCGCCGACAAGCCTGCCAAGTCCGCATATATGTGGCGCGACATCGAGAGACGTGCGGCCATGTACGGCCTCTCGGTCACACTGCCCGGCGCCCTATCCCGCCAAGCAGTCAGTAATGGCCAATCTTGTTGCGATAGTGGGGATGCGCGAAGGCTGGGGTTCTGACTATGTGCGCGCGGCCTACCGCCGCTGGTTTCAGCTCGGGCAGGAGACCGGAAGCGAGCCCAACGTGTCAGAGAGCTTGCGGGATGGTGGCCAGGACCCGGCGCGTGTTTTAGCCCTGGCAAATTCTGAAGATACCAAAGCAGCGCTTGATGCCGAGACAAATGCGGCTAGAGAGCTGGGGATTTTCGGCTCACCGACCTTTACCGTGGATGGCGAACTGTTCTGGGGCGACGACCGGCTGGAGGATGCGATCAGTTGGCGTCGGTTCGGCCGCATCGACCGCGCCGCTGAGATCGGTTCTTAGCCGACGTGCGAGAAACTGCTATTCGATGTCCGCTATTGCGGCCCAACTCACGGCAACTTGCTCGGGTCTCAAATATGGCACACGCGTCATCCCCTACTATTCACAGTCTGCGCGTGCGCGCCGTCCGCGTGCCGATGCAACACCCCCACCAGACCGCCGGTGGCGTGGTCGCCGAATTGCCGCTGGTGCTCACAGACGTGAACACCGACGATGGGGTCGTTGGTCATAGTATGGTGTTCACCTACACTCCTGCGGCGCTAAAGCCCACCGCCGGACTCATCCAGAACTTTGAGACGCTGGTAAAAGGCGAGCCGCTTGCTCCGATCGAGATCGAACAAAAGCTCGCCAAGCGCTTTCGCCTGCTCGGCACCCAGGGCCTCGTGGGCATCGCGCTTTCCGCGATCGACATGGCGCTGTGGGATGCCCTTGCGCGCAGTCACGGGACATCGCTCGTGCGGCTGCTTGGTGGTATCGAGAAGCCGATCCCTGCCTATGGTGCGGTCGGATACGACGGCGTCGAAGGCTCGGCGAAAGTCGCGGAAGATTGGGCCAAGCGCGGCTTCTCAGGCATCAAGGCCAAGATTGGTTATCCCACGGTGCGAGAGGATGTCGCTGTCGTCCGCGCCATGCGTAAAGCGGTCGGTGATTCCGTCGCGATCATGGTTGACTACAATCAGAGCCTGACACCGAGCGAGGCTGTTCAGCGCCTGCGCGCACTTGACGATGAAGGCCTCACTTGGGTCGAAGAACCGACGCTTGCCCATGACTACGCAGGTCATGCGCTGATAGCGCGCGCGGCGAAAACCCCGATCCAGTGCGGGGAAAACTGGTGGGGGCCTTTGGACATGCAACATGCCATTGACGCGCAGGCGTCCGATTTCATGATGCCGGACGTGATGAAAATTGGTGGCGTGACGGGTTGGCTTCGCGCGTCTGCGCTCGCACAGACAAAGGCCATTCGTTTGTCCAATCACCTCTGGCCGGAAATCAGTGCACAACTGTTGTGCGTGACCCCAACCGCTCATTGGCTGGAATATGCGGACTGGTGGAACCCCGTCTTGAGCGAACCCCTGCAAATCAAGAGCGGGTTTGCATTTGTGGGTGATGCGACCGGTAGCGGCGTGGCCTGGGATGAAAAGGCTGTGGAACGGTATTCGGTTTAGTGGCACACAGCAGACCAAATGCACACGGCTTTTGAGTGGATGATGTACGCGCTTGTTAGACTTCCGATGGGTTGAGGCGCTTGCCTGCAGTTGGATGTCGCCTACTGGCCCATCACGTCATTTCGGCGCGTTGCGGAATTTGGCCGCTATCGGGGCAATATCGGACTCTCGCCAGCCGAACGCCCTGAAGATTTATGGGTTCACGGCCTAGAGTGAAATCAGTGGAGGCCCGGTCGCCGTGCAACGGGCAAGCTGCTCGCCCGCGACTAGGCGCGGCGCATCGCCGCCAACATCGCCAAGCTGCCGGAGCTGTTGCGCGGGCGGCCGCCGAAAAGCGAGGCGCGACGAGATTGCAGCCGCACCCCTCACGACAGTCCGCGCAATGTGCGCTTAGACCCCAAGTTCGGCCGCAAGCCCAAGCTCACCAAGCATCAACAACAGGAGGCGTTAGCTCGGCGTGAGGGAGGCGAGGCTCTGACGGAAATAGGAAGAGCTACAACGTCAGCCACTCAACGATCAGCAGACTGGGGGTGTGACTTTAATGCAATAGGGCACGACAAACTCTACGCCGGTAACAAAGTACTCTCGCGTTGAAGTTAGCTTTCGCTATGCTGGTGCAATTCTGAGTTTCTCCCTCTTCTGTTGACGGAAGAACCTTAAAGTCCCGACACCTCGTCGGGACTTTTCTTTTTGCTTCGCAAAGCGAAAGCGGCAACCACAACGTCCTAAAGTTCCGGGACCGTTGTCGGTGCCTTGTTCACAATCGTCATTCCATCTGAAACGATTTTCGCTAGTTGAATGATCGACTGGCCAAACGCCGTATATTGCTCGATCTCGAGCTGAAGGCGGTCACTATCCTTGTCCAGCTTCTCGCGCACCCCTCGGAGGCCCTCAATGAGGTGATCGATCTCATGAACCGATTGACTTGATATCTGAGAGACCAGGAAGGAGAAGTCATCACCGGTCTCTTTGCTTTCATTTGATAGTCTGGCCTTTTTAGCTCGCAACAAATTACGCATATCGAGTTCAACGGCAGTTGCGGTTTGTGTTGATCCATTTGTACTCATAACGCCACCCCTCACGTTGACAGCCATTTTTAGATAGCCAGCAATAAAGAACCAAATTAGCAAGGGCAAAAGTGTGACAGCTTAATGGCTATTTTGCCTTATGTGTTGACGTCGGTAATTACGTTTAGTAGGTCGTCTCCTATTTTTCAGATGCTATAGACGAACGCTCTGACTTGTTGCTCGGCTTCGCCTCTGTGTTCGCGCTGATGTGGAACACGCGGTATCGGGAAGCATCAGCCCTCCAGACGGAAAATTCACTCATGGCGGACCGGCTCAGAGATAGAGGTCTAAAGCGTATGAGTTAGCAGGCGAGATAATCGTCTCAACCGTGTTTGCGCAAAGCCGTTGAACGAATTCGAGATACTAAAGAGAAAAGCAGTTCGAGCAGCCTCGGACACCCCTGATGCTTACATTCAAAACTGGACTTGGTGGGTGATTGGTTGGGATGAGCCGTATCGAGGACGCTTGAACGAAGCGCGCGATGCACCTCGCGAACTCTTAGAAGTTGGTCGGCTACTGAACGATCCCCGGTCAACAGGGTTTGGGTTGATATTTATTGAGTTTTCGTCATTTAACAGGGGCGAGGCGCATCTTTTTCCAGTTCGGACAAACGCCGATGCTCGCCCGGGTCGATACGGCGCTCGCGGAATTGGCACAACAGACTTAGCCCGATGAACCGACAGCGGCCACCACATTGTACGCCGCCAGTGGCCGCCTGATCCCCTTCAACTCGAACTCACCGACTGGCTCGACCGTCACCGCGTTCTCGACCTTTGTCAGCACCCGAGGACTAATGAGGATTTGTCCCGGCTTTGCCTCATCGCACAGCCGAGAGGCGACGTTGGAGACCGTACCAATAGCGGCATAGTCGAACCTGCCCTCAAAGCCGATGGTTCCAAGCGTAGCGAAGCCGTGCGCGATGCCGATGCCGAAGCCAATCTCGTGCCCCAAGCGACGTTACGTTTCGGTCAACGATCCGATAGCGTCACGCACTTCAAGCGCCATGAGCACCGCCTGGAGCGCTGGGTTCCCAACCGGCACCGGATCGTTGAAGACCACCATCACACCGTCGCCGGCGTATCGTTCGAGCGTGCCGTTGTACTTGATGATGATTTCGCCGATGGCCGCATGGTAGTCGCGCAGCAAGGCCATCACGTCTTCTGCGTCCGCACTTTCAGTGAACCCTGTGAACCCGCGTAGGTCGCAGAAGAGCGCGGTAATCTCTCGTCGATGACTTTCGAGCTGCCTCTCACTCCCAGACGCAACGATCAGATCAGCCACCTGCGGCGGCAAGAAGCGTCGCAGCCTGCTCATGCGCTCGATTTCGCCCACTTGGTCGGCGACGCGCTGTTCACCGAGCGCCGGTCGCTCTCAATCACCGCGACTATTCCGCAGCACATCGCAGGTGGCGCTGGCAGCGTTGAGTTTCTTGCATAACTTGTCGAGCGGGGCGCGATTATCGTCGGCGATGGTGATGATGTAGCGCTTCGCCCTCCCCATGCCGGGAATTTGTCTAAGCAGCACGATCGGTTCGCGGTCGCCGATCAATGAAGCGAACCGCTTTTGTCGCGCATGGTAGATCGCCCAAGCCTTGCTCTCCTCCAAATCCGCTGCAAGCCAAACGCCCCAGCGCGGTACATAAGACGCGATGTGTTTTGCCTCCTCTTTGCTGGGATCGCAATCCTTATCCGTAGTAGCCGGGTTAAACACATAGCGCTGATCACAAACCGCAACCGTCGGCGGTCGCTCTGTTGCCAAGAACGCATCGCTTCCCGTCTTGAGCATCTCCCAAAACGGCCTATTAGGATCGTCAGCGTGGCGCGCTAGGTTTTGCGTTGTCATTCGGAAGGGAAAGGCTTCCAGTTGAACTTTTTCCTGCCCGCCTCGGAATGCTTCGTCAACGAGACCGTAAATCTCGTCCATTGCATAATCCGTCATGGCGTAACAGCCGACAGATTTGCAGCCACCATGCACCATAAGAAAACTGCCGGATCGCCCAAGAGAGCGATCAAAGGCATTGGGAAAACCCATGTTAAATGCGAGATATCTATCCGACTTCATCTGGTCAGGAGTAATGTCATAAAATCCTTCCGGCGCTTGGTGATCCCCTTCGAAGATCTTCGGCCCGAGATGTCCTGAATATTTACAAATCGGATATGCGCTGAGCAGCGCAAACTTGCCGGTCCGATCCAGCTTCCAGACCTCTAACGTGCTTTCCTCCTTATAGATGCGGATGAGGATTGGTGCTGCACGGTCCATGTTGAGGGTTTCCATTTGGAGCAGCGTCGACGTCCGCACATCCTCCGTCCTCACTATCGTTTTAGGCTCGTAAAGTACGCTTGCTGCGTCGGTGTATTCTATCTGGCCGTTCTTTGCGACGCATTGACGAAAGAAGTCTCTCTCGGCTTGGGCGTATGGCTTTCCCGGCATTGCCAGCGGATGCGCCTTTATGGCCATGTCACGACACTTCTTCGCGAGATCCACGCTGATAGCGGCAGTCGGCGATGGGGAAAGGAGAAGGATCTGGAGGGTCACAAAAAGCGCAGATAAGGCGCTCGCAGTATTTTGCATGACAACCTTCTTCGAGCCGATATCGGCCAAGGCGTGGAATGCGGCCATGAGTTTCCTTCGGAGAGCAGACAATTGTATACGTCGAAGACCGATGTGACACCTATGCGACAGCCGCATCGAAACATTCCAACGCTCCTGGAAAGTCCGGTACCGGCTTTGACCGGCCGTAATCCTCGCTATACTCCAATTTACTCCGCCGACACCGGCCAGGAGTTAGCGCAGCCCTCCAACGACGAACGAACTTGTAGAAGCTGTCGCGCTGCAACAAATCCACAACGCCAGGGCACTGCGAGGACTTCACGAATGGACCGATGCGGAAATCATGTTAGTCTTTGCTGAGGGACGCGCTTCATAAAAACAAAAGAAACAATTCAGATGAATGTGTGTCCCGCAACACCTATGGGGGACTCCATGACGGAATTACTCGCGCTGTCAGTGAGTGTCGCCGTACTCGGCGGCATTTGGGCTTTTATCGCGCTGGGGCCTCTGGGAGGCTTCGCTCTCGTTTGGGTTGGGTTCATTGCAGCAGGCTGCTTCTTTGCTGCCGGCGGTGATACCAAAGCGCTTAGCAAGACGATCGTCGGCATGATCTATGGCGCGATCGTTGCCTGGATCGCCCTTCTCATCATCGCCAAAGTTCCGGTGCCCGGCTTGGGGACGGTGTGGCCTGCGATCGTCGTTGGAGTAACGGTCTTCTTTCTTGTTATCGTTGCCTCCGCCGATCTGCTCTCGTGCGTACCAGCCAACGTCTATGGGTATGCGGCACTGGTGGGTTACACGTTGTCGGCCGGCAAACTGGATGCGCTTACGGCCGCAGACAACTCAAATCCGCTATTCCTCATCGTAGTCTCCAGCATCTTGGGCGCGGTGCTCGGCTACCTCATGGGGCAATTGGCTGGCGTGCTGAAGACCAAGGCGGCCAGACAGTCTAACTGAAGGCCATTTCCAATGTTGGCTGCACTGATTTTTCTCCAAAGGATCGGTGCAGCCATTCGTGCAAGAACTAAGCCCCAGTCATATCCGCCGGGCAGAGACTGACGAGGAACAGCGTTAAAGGCCTTTCCCTGGTTCATCCTGTTAAAATTTTAGTTCAGGGGTTGCGCCAAATACCCATGGCGCTATCGCCCGTACCTCGACCTCGAAAAACCAATACTCGAACCAGCTGCCCGCTGCGACCGATTGCGCACGGCTGGAACGATTAAGATCGGAACAAATTTATTATCGACGGCGCTGATTGACACCGTCGTCGGCGGGACAATAGCAAATCGTGTCGTCGGGTGATCGGCCCCCACTGAGTAGTCCAGGTGGAATGTTAGTTTAAGGTTGGCTTGGGCGCCAGCGTGGCCGGCGGAGCCGTTCGAGGTAGCGCAGCCGGCCACGCGGGGAGCGCGGGCACGAACACCTCGGGTGCTGGTGGTGTGTAGCCCAGAGCCGCGTGCGGCCTGACGCGGTTGTAGTGACGCCGCCAACTCTCGATGACGATCTGCGCCTCACGCAGCGAGTAAAAGATCTCGCCGTCGAGGAGTTCGTCGCGAAGACGCGCGTTGAAGCTCTCGATGTAGCCGTTCTCCCAGGGACTGCCGCGTTCGATATAGGCGGTCTTGGCGCCCATAGCCCTGATCCATTCCTGCACAGCCTCGGCCACGAACTCAGGCCCATTATCGGACCGGATGTGAACGGGGATGCCTCGGAGGATAAAGAGATCGGATAGCACGTCGATCACATCGATCGCCTTGAGCCTGCGGGCGACGCGGATCGCCAGGCATTCGTGGGTAAACTCGTCGAGAACGTTGAGCATGCGATACCTGCGTTCATCATGGGTGCGATCCTCGACAAAGTCGTAGGACCAAACATGGTCGCGGTGCTGCGGCCGTAGCCGGATACATGATCCATCGGCCAGCCAAAGCCTGCCGCGCTTGGGCTGCTTGCTGGGGACTTTGAGCCCCTCGCGTCGCCAGATGCGTTCGACTCGCTTGTCGTTGATCGCCCAGCCCGCCTGGCGCAATAGTCCAGCGATCTTGCGATAGCCGTAGCGACCGTATTGCCGAGCCAGCGCGATGATATCGGTCGTCAGCCGTTGCTCATCGTCGCGACCGCGCGGGACTTTGCGTTGCGTCGAGCGGTGCTGCCCGAGCGCCGCACAGCCCGATCGGCGGCGCAACGCCAACGTCAACTATATCGGACCGGAACGACGCAAGGGCGGCAAGGCGGACGTCATTCGCCAGCAGCCCCTGCTCGACAAGGTCCTAGGTTGAAGGTCAGGAGCGAAAAAGGAATGAGCGCCCGCAAAGACACTTCGCCGTCAGTCGCGACGTTCGCCGACCACGAAGTCATTACGCCGGCGAACCCGCTGTACAAGGCGATCGCGCAGGCGCCTGCGGAAGATGACGATCCGGTGGCGCGTGCCGAGGCGGCGCTGGCGCTGTTGTCCACCGAATTCGCGGAGTGGATGCAATCCGAATGCGAGCGCCTCGAAACGGCGCGACAAGAAGTGGTGCGCCAAGGCTTCACCGAAAAGACCCATGCCGAATTGTTTCGGGCCGCGCACGACATCAAGGGAGAAGCCGCCACGTTCGGCTATCCCGCGGTCGTCGGCGCAGCCGATAGCTTGTGCAGGCTGCTCGAGCACACGCCCGACATGTCCCGCATTCCGCTGACATTGGTCGAGCAGCATGTAGACGCAGTGCGGGCCATCGCGCGCGAATATGCACGCGCCGATCTCGCGTCCGTCGCCGGCACGTTGACCGGCCGCTTACGCGAGGTCACGGACGAATTCTTGCGCAGCGAAAACGCCGACCGGCCGGATTATCTGGAAAGCATCTTCGCGCCGACGCTTGCGCCCTAGCGCGTGTCGGAGCGCGTAGTCGGGGCCGCGCTGGCGGCGCGCCGACGACTTGAACCGCCTAAGCCGCCTCGAATTGTTCGTCGCCGGAAAAATCCTGGGCAACGAGTTCGTCGCAGAACAGCCGCGCCTCTTCGCGCGCGGCTTCGGTAGCGAAGCGGCGCAAGAGCGTCAGAAGCGGCGCCAGATCGCCGATGTCTTCCCCCTCGCAGCGGGTCAAGACGCGCTCGATCATGCGCCGTTTGAGCCGCGCGGCACCGCCCGGCTCGATCATGAAACCGCCCTCGCGCATCGCCTCGATCGCCTCCTTGAAGGCCGGATAGGTCGAGGGCGGCAGGCTCGCCTGATCGAAAAGCGCCCGCAGGCCGGCATTGCCGGCGTCGTACAAGAGATTCGAGACGCGCTCGACCGGCATCTCGGTCAGCTCGGCCAACGCCTCTTCGAAGAGAGTGATATTGCCGGAAAGGAGCGCCCGCAGAATAAGACCGGCGGTGAGCTGCCCGCCCGCGCGGAGGTGGCGGATGAGCGCGCGCATTTGCGTCGCCGGCGTGTCAGCCGCGAGCGTCACCGTTGCCTTTTCGCAGGCCTCGCGAGCGATGCGCTTCGCGTGATCGGCATCGAGCCAGCGACGCGCGGCGACAAAATCGACCAGCGTCGCGGAGACGCGGGCGACCATTTTGAGGCGGGTCGCCGCCGCGAGATCGTCTCGCGCCAGCAACGCTTCGCGAATGGCGGGTCTTTCGCCAAAACGTTCGAGAATGCGATCGACCGAGAACTCGGCAATCTCGGCATCGCTATTTTGCGCCAGTACCAGACAAGCCTCGGCCGTGCCGACCTCGGCCAGGGCAGCCGCGGCCGGGCGCTGCAGTCCCGAACGGCTCGCGATGGCTATTTGGACGTCTTCATTTCCTGTGGCGACAGCGTCGACCAGATCGGCATCGACAAAGAGCGGCGAAAGCGCCAGCACGGGCGCGGCGATTTGCGGCTGGTCGGCGGCGAGCGCCAGCACCACGGCTGGCGGCGCGCTCGGGCTCGCCGCCAGCACGTCGGCAAGCGCCCGGCGTACGAGCGGCGACGGGTCGTCGAGCAATATCAGCATAGCGCCTTCGGCCGCTGCGGCGTCGTCAGGCGAAAGATCAGAATAAAGGTAGGCGCGCGCGAGCGCAGCCGTGGCCTCGGCCCGTTTGCCGGCCGGCGCGGTCCGCACCCAATCGAGGAAATGGCGGACGATCATGGGTTCGCTCGCGCTGCTTGAGTCAGGAGATCAAACAAGGATAGAGATCGCTCGTTCAACACGTCGTTCACCGGAAGTCTTTGCAAGGCGGAGTCCATGGGCTGATCTAAGAGCTTGTGGGCGGCAGGTCTTTGAAGAGATCGAGCATGCCGCCGGAAAGGGATTTCCACGCCGGCGCGCCGCTCGGCGCGGCCGCTTTGGGGGCGCCCCAAAGGGCACTCACGACGGGAGCAAGCGGCGCAGTGCGGTGATCGTCGGCGAACAGACCGTGGAAGACTTGCGTGTCGTCCGCTTTCAGCGTCGGAATGGCGGCTGCGAAAGCGTTGGCGATACCAGCGGTGTCCGGTGCTGCCGCGGCGGCACTTGTCGTGGCGCCGCTTGCCGCGTCGGCCGGGGCAGCAGGATCGGCCTGCGCGGTCGCAGCCGTATAGTCCTGGTGGCCGCGCGCCACGTCATAGCGGGCGGTGAGGATGTCGCGCACCTGGGCGAGGCTTCGGGCCGCGCCGGTCGACCGATCGTAGAAAATCGACGGGTTGGCCTGCGCCGCATTCGGAAAATAGTCGGCGGCCCTGGCATTGGGATTGCTGCCGGCAAGCCCGATCAGCCGCGCCGCGCCGCCCACCCCAAGAAAATGCGCAATGTAGAGCTCGCCCTCGCTGGGGGCGCGGCCGAGCCGCTCGCTCAAGGCCGAAGCGTTACCCTGGGTGAAGGCGCCGGCCATGAGCGCATTGGCGGTCGGATCGTTGCGGAGCTTGAGGATCTCGCTGCGCATCGTGGGATCGCGCACTTCGTAATTGCCGGAAGCGGTCTGCGTGATTGCATCGGCATAACGGCCGAAGCCGAGCGCCGCGCCCGCCTGCTTGATGGTGGCGAGCCAGGTTGTTTCGATGAATTGGAACAGCCCGCGCGCCGATGACGTCGAGGCACCGGCCTGCGGGTTGAGCCCCGACTCGACCTGCGCCGTCGCCAAGAGGTAATTGAAGCTCGTACCGGTGGCCTGCGACGCCTGTTGAATGGCGCCGGTCACCGCCGAGCTGGCGGAATTGCTGGAATTCACCAGCATGAAGCCCCCCCTGTCCGGCTCCCACCGGACTCATCTTCGGGTCTAGGAAGCATTAACGATCGTGGTAAATGACACCTTAACGGTTCCATCAGGGAGGTAGCGATGTCGGTTGAATCGGCGACACGGCACAAGCGCGGCGGGGTTTATTTCGAGGACTTCACGCCCGGCGAGGTCGTCGAGCACCGCTTCACGCGCACCGTCACCCAAATGGACAACATGCTGTTCTCCAACATGACGCTCAACCCGCAGCCGCTCCATATCGACCGGCACTTCTGCGAGCAGGAGACCGAGTGGGGCCAGCCGCTGATGAACTCGCTGTTCACGCTCGGTCTGATGATCGGCATGTCGGTCAGCGACCTGACGGTAGGCACGACCATCGCCAATCTCGGCATGTCGGAAGTGAAATTTCCCCATCCGGTGTTCGAAGGCGACACGCTGCACGCCGCCACTGAAGTCATCAGCAAACGCGAATCAAAGTCGCGGCCGGGCGCCGGCATCGTCGAATTTCACCACCGCGCTTATAACCAGGACAACAAGCTCGTCGCCGAATGCCGCCGGCAGGCGTTCATGCGCATGCGGCCGAAGTGACCGCGGACGCGGCGGACGTGAGGCGTGTCATTTTCCTGGGCATTTCGACTTCTTGATCCGCCGCTTTTCATGATCGGGCCTGGGATGGGCTGACGATGGGCGGATTTGACGGCATAAGCGAGCGTTTCTGGCGATCGCTCTTGAGCGTCGTCGTCGCCCATGCGGTCGCCATCCAAAGCCTGCTGATCGCGGTCGCCGGCTTCTCCTTGCCGGCGGATGGCGGTCAAAACGCTCCGGCCTTCGAACTCTGCCTCCACGATGCGGCTGGCGAGCCGGCGCTGCCGGCCAGCAATCCCGACCAGTCCGGCTGTACGCACTGCGTCTTCTGCTTTGCCGGCGCGCATCATGCGGTGATCGGCACCGCGCCCGCCGTCTTCCACAGTGTCGATGTCGCGATGGTGGTCGTGGCGTGGCTCGGCGACACGTCCGGCTTAACGCGGCTAACCCGCTACACGATCGCAAGTCCAAGAGGTCCTCCGCTCAGCGTGTGACGACTCGCGGCGACTGAACGCCGCGAAAAGCCAATTCGCTGCAATGGAGATTCCCTATGTTTCGCCTATCCAAGTGCGCACGCACATTCGCGCTCGGCCTTTTAATGACTTTGCTGTCGTTCTCATACGCATCCGCGCACTGCTATGTCGGCGCCCGGTTCTTTCCCGCGACGCTCGCGACAGACGATCCTTGCGTCGCGGATGAGATGTCGCTTCCGACCGTCGCCTGGTTCAAGACCGGCGATATCCCGGCGGGGACCGAAGTCGACATATCTGTCGACATCTCCAAGCGGATTACCGAGGATTTCGGAGTTACGATCGGCGATACCTGGTCGCAGATCCGCCAGCCCGGCAGTCCGACGCGGGCAGGCTTCGCCAATCTCGATACCACCTTCCAATATCAGCTCATGAAGGACGCTTCGCACGAGTTTGCCATGCTCGTGGGGCTGGGGGTGGAATGGGGCGGCACCGGTAACACCGGCGCAGGGCTGGCAACGTCCTATAGCGTGCTGACCCCAACCTTTAATTTCGGCCAAGGCTTCGGACAGCTTCCCGACACAATCGGTTGGGCTCGGCCGTTGGCCGTAACCGGCCAGGTCGGATATCAGGTCCCGACCACGTCATTTGATGTCGGCCAGGGCACCTTTATCCCGCAAGTGCTCGTGTATGGCGGCTCGCTGCAATACAGCATGCCCTACCTGAAATCCGAGGTGAAAGACCTTGGGCTGCCAGACCTCATCAATCATCTGATCCCGATCGTCGAAGCACAGTTTGCAACCCCGGTCGCGAACAATCTCGGCAACAGCTTTGTCACCACCGGCACGATCAATCCAGGCGTGATCTGGGTCGGGAGCTATTTCCAGGCGGGCCTTGAGGCGGTGATTCCCGTCAATCGCGACAGCGGTAGTGGCGTCGGCTTCCTCGGGCAATTGCATCTCTATCTCGACGACATCTTCCCCAAGAGCTACGGGCAACCGCTGATCGGCGGCATATCGTCCGGATCGAACAAACCCAACTCGTGAGGAACGTCACAATGCGTACGTATATCTTCGCCGCATCCGTCCTGATTGCGCTCACCGCCAATGGCGGCGCTCACGCACACGCCATGCTCGCTAGTGCAAGCCCACCCGTCGGCGGATCGGTCGGCGCGGCACCGCACCAGGTCACGCTTTCGTTCACGCAAGGTCTCGAACCGGCCTTCAGTTCGGTGCAAGTGACCGACAGCAAGGGCGCGCGTGTCGACGCCGGCAAAGCGCAAGTCAGCGGCAGCACCATGACCGTTGGTCTGAAAGCGTTGTCGCCCGGGACCTACAAGGTGCATTGGCACGTGCTCTCGGTCGATACGCACAAGACGGAAGGAAGCTTCTCCTTCCGTGTCGGCCAGTGATCGGGTCGCCCGAGAGCGACAGGAGTAAGGCGTGGACGACCCGCTGATTCTTGTGCGCGCCGTCCATTTCGCCGCAACCCTCACCGCCTCCGGTGCGGTGTTCTTCAACGTCTTCATCGCGCAACCCGCACTTCGGCCTGCCGCTCATGCAGAGTTGCGAGCCGCGATCGGCCGGCGCCTGGCATGGATTGCGTGGATCGGCTTGGTGCTGACGCTATTGTCGGGTGCGGCCTGGTTCGTGCTGGTGGCGCAGTCGATCAGCGATCAGCCGCTCGAAACCGTATTGTCCGACGCGAGCGTTCTCCAAGCCGTTCTCCTGGACACCGATTTTGGCCGCGACTGGCTGTTGCGGCTTCTGTTGACCGCTCTGCTCGCGGGCCTGCTTGCTGCCGACTTTCGAGAGAAACAGGACGGCGGAGGCTTCCTGAAACTTGCCATCGTGCTCGTGGCTGCCGGCCTCGCCGGGACCTTGGCTTGGGCCGGACACGGCATTGGCGGCGCGGGGCTCCCGGGCAGCATTCATCTGACCGCCGATTTCGTGCATCTGATCGCCGCGGCCGCATGGGTCGGAGGCTTGCTGCCGCTCGCTTTGCTGCTTGCGGCCGCGGACCGAGCCTCGTCGGTCGCGGTGGCGCGCTCGGCGAGCTTGCGCTTTTCCGCTTACGGGATCGTCGCAGTCGGCGCGCTCCTCCTCACCGGCGCAATCAATACGTGGTATCTGGCGGGGAGCGCCCGGGCATTGACCGCGACCGACTATGGCCATCTCCTGCTGGTCAAGATCGCGTTGTTCCTTGGCATGCTCGCGCTCGCGACGGTCAATCGGCTTTGGCATACGCCCGCGCTCGCCGCCGAAGCAGGCGAGAAGCCGGCGCACAGTGCGCTCCGGCAATTGCGCCGTAACGTCATGATCGAAATTGCCGCCGGCGCTGCCATCCTCGCCGTTGTCGCGGTGCTCGGGGTGACGCCGCCCGGTCTTGGGGAATAGCTTGGCCAATAGCTAGTTGAATAACGTCGCCGGGCCCTTTATTGCCATTGACGAAAGCCCGCGGGCGACGTGAATCTCCCCTCCCCGTAAGCCGCCAGGAAACCGACCATGCGTTCGCTGCTCTTCGTGCCCGCCGACAGTCCGAAAAAATTTGCCAAGGGAATGACGAGCGGCGCCGACGCGTTGATCATCGACCTCGAGGACTCGGTCGCGCCGGACAACAAAATGCGCGCGCGGGAAAGCGCGCTGGCGTTTCTCAGAGAAGCGAACGCCGATCCGGCCCGGCCCTACCTCGTCGTGCGGGTGAACAGCCTGGGTAGCGGCTTAACCGACGCCGATCTCGACGCAGTCGCGCCGGGGCGGCCCGACGCCATCATGCTGCCGAAAGCGGAAGGCGGCGCGTCCGTCGTCCATGCCGACGCCAAGCTCGCGGTTCGTGAGGCCGCAAACGGCTTGCCTGACGGCCATATCAAAATCATTCCGATCGCCACCGAGACTGCTGCGTCGCTCTTTGTCGCCGGCACCTATGCCGGCTCGAGTACGCGGCTTTCCGCACTGACCTGGGGCGCCGAAGATCTGTCCGCCGAGCTCGGCGCCGAAACCAACCGCGATGCCGACGGCCGATACCTCGATCCGTACCGGCTGGCGCGCACGCTCTGCATCGCCGGCGCGGCTTCTGCCCGGGTGCCGGCCATCGATACGGTCTATATCGACTTTCGCGACGACGCCGGCTTCCGCCGTGATTGCGAGGCGGCGCGCCGCGACGGCTTCAGCGCCAGAATGGCGATCCACCCGGCACAGATCCCGATCATCAATGAGGTGTTCACGCCCTCGGCGGAGGCGATCGCGCAAGCCAAAATCATCGTCGACGCCTTCGCCGCAAATCCGGGAGCCGGCACACTGGCGATCGCGGGCGTCATGGCCGACCAGCCACACTTGCTCCGAGCCAAGAGGGTGCTGGAACGCGCGGCAACAAAGAAGAGCTAGACTAGAGAGGACGCGCCAACAGCGCGGGCAATACAACTTCCACAATGCCGGCGCGCCGCGTCCGCGGGATTGGCGGGCACGCCATGGAATCTTCAAGGCGCGATCATACGGCTGCCCCATTGCTTGCCGACGTTTTCCCGCGATGCGCGCGGGACCCGCGCATCGCGATCAAGCACCTGCACCTCTCTTGAATACGGAGAGGTCTCGCACGTCGTGTCGGGCGGCGTGAGGGTACGTGCAGCGTAAGCGTAAGGCGGGCTTTGAGCATGAGGGGGGCTTGCGGTGGCCGTTCGGACCATTTCAGGTGTCTTGCGTATTGGTCGCGCTTCTGCCGACCGCAGCCTTTTCCCCCACAGCGCGTCTTAGGTGTCCTTGTAAACCTTCGTCGGATCGAAAACGCGATCCTCGCGAAACTCGAGCGCAACCGCGCCGGCCTTGCCGAGTGGTACCGCGCGATAGAAACATGAGCGGCGTCCGGTGTGACAGGCGCCGCCGCGCTGTTCGACCTTGATCACGACCGCATCCTGATCGCAGTCGACGCGCATTTCGAGGACGCGCTGGGTGTGGCCGGACGTCTCGCCCTTTTTCCAGAGAGCGCGGCGCGAGCGGCTGAAGTACCAGGCCTCGCCCGTCGCGATGGTGCGGGCGAGTGCCTCAGCGTTCATGTGCGCGACCATCAGGACTTCGCCCGAACCCGCGTCGGTGGCGACGCAAGTCACCAGGCCGTCGGCGTCGAATTTGGGCGTCAGAGCCAAGCCCTCCTCCAGGTCGGAGGCGGTGCCGGGTGGCGCGAATGATATGTTGTTGGACATAGCGGTGCTTCAATCACTGCATTGGCCGGCAAGACGGGGGTCTCTGGCCGCACCTTGCCAGTACCTATATAACGTTCAGCCGGCAACACGACCGGGCCTGAATTCAAGATCTTGCCATGCTCAACGAGGTCTATAACCGCCGCATCATCGAACTTGCGGGCACGATTCCGCGGATTGGGCGCCTTCCCGATCCGGACGCGAGCGCGACCGCGCATTCGCGGCTGTGCGGCTCGACGGTCACTATCGATCTCAAGATGGACGGCGACAAGGTGAGCGACTTCGCCCATGAAGTGAAAGCCTGCGCATTGGGCCAGGCATCCTCCTCGATCATGGCGAGCCACATCGTCGGCTCGAGTGCCGAAGAATTGCGGGCGCTGCGCGAAGGCGTCCGCAAGATGCTCAAGGAAAACGGCGCGCCGCCCGCTGAAGGCAAATGGGCTGACATCGCCGTGCTCGAGCCGGTGCGTGACTACAAGGCGCGGCATGCGTCCACGCTTCTGACCTTCGACGCGGTGGTCGATGCCATCGGCCAGATCGAGGCCAAGCGCGGGGCGAAAGCGGCCGCCGAGTGATCGGTCATTCCGGAGGTCTTTGCCGCTCCGGATGACGAGCAAAAGAATGACGGTTCTCGACGATCTTTTCGACGTCTCCCGCCGTGCGCCGCGGCTGGCCGGGCGCGGGCTGATCAGGCTTTACCGCTACACGCTTTCCCCGTTCGTCGGGTACGAATGCCGCCACCTGCCGACCTGCTCGCACTATGCCGAGGAAGCCATCGAGCGCTACGGACTTTGGGCCGGCGGCTGGATGACCTTGGCGCGGCTTCTGCGATGCCAGCCGTTCGGGACCTCGGGCCTCGATTTCGTTCCCGACCGCCTCCCGCCGAGCGCGCGCTGGTATTTGCCCTGGCGTTACGCGCGCTGGCGGGGCACCAACGCGGCGGCGGCGGCCGACGCCGCCTCGCGCTGACCGCCGACGCGGTCAGGCAGTCAGGCCGCGACCTGCTCAGGCGGCGCCATGAAACTCGGGTCAAGCGGCGTGCGCACATGCTGCGCGACGATCCGATCGATCTCCTTCATGGCGGCGGCATCGATCTTCCAGCCCAGAACGTCGCTGACAGGATCGAGCTGGCCGGGATGGCGCGCACCCCACAGCGCGATCGCATTCGGCGCGCGATCGAGCACCCACCGCAGCGCCAAATGGATCACCCGCTTGCCGAAACGCTCCTGTGCGAAGCGGTCGAGCGCCGCCACCGCCGCGAGATACTCGGCAAAGTGCGGCGGCTTGAATTTGGGATCGGCGGCGCCGCGCAGATCGCTCGCCGGAAACTTCGTATCCGCGCCCATGCGGCCGGAAAGGAGCCCGCGGCACAAGGCTCCATAGGCCAACATGGCGAGCCCATGCTCGCGGGCATAGGGAAGAACATCCGTCTCGATGCCCCGTTCGAACAGATTGTAGGGCGGCTGCACGGCGTGAAGCGGCGCCACAGCGGCGAAGGCGTCCATTTGCGCAGGTGAGAAGTTGCTCACGCCGATGGCCCGGATCTTCCCGGCCTTGAGCAGGTCAGCCATCGCGCCCGCGGTTTCCGCGATTGGGGTATTCGGATCCGGCCAATGAATTTGATAGAGGTCGATGACATCAGTGCGCAACCGCCGAAGCGAATCGTCGATCTCCTTCGTGATGCGGGCGCGGCTGCCATTGCGGAACGGCTGCTCGTTCTTCCAATCGAGCGCAACCTTAGTGGCCAGCACCACGCCGGCGCGCCGGCCGCCTTCCGCTAGCGCCTTGCCGACGATCTCTTCGGAGCGGCCGAAACCATAAACCGGCGCCGTATCGATCAGCGTGATGCCGCGGTCGAGGGCGGCATGAATGGTCCGGATCGACTCCGCTTCGTCGGTCCCGCCCCACATCCAGCCACCGATCGCCCAGGTGCCAAGCCCGATGCGGGAGGTCACGACTTTCGTGCCGGGAATGCGGAAGGTTTCCATGCGTGGCTGATCGGCCTGAGGTTTATCGGTCATCGGAGCTGTTCCAAATCGTTTCAAATCGCGCCGAGCTGCGACTGCGGCGCATGGCGAATAAAAGCTGAAGCGGACGAATGCGGACCGGCATTCCCCAACCCGCACATAGGGCCCGAATGTGCGGCCCGGCACCGTAAAGCGGCGCATAGGTCATGGTGCACTGCCGCATGGCTTGCCTTGGCCGCGGCATAGGTTACATAACGCACCGTCACGCTTACCTGCGCTCGTTCGCAGGAGTGAGCAGCAGGAGCAAAAACATGGTCTCAGTGACCTTCCCCGACGGCGCGCGTCGGGACTATCCGCCCAACACCACCGGCCTCGACATCGCCAAGGGGATTTCGCCGTCGCTCGCCAAGCGGACGGTCGCCATGGCGCTCGACGGCAAGCTCGCCGATCTCACCGACCCGATCGAGCATGACGCCAAGATCGAATTCATCGGCCGCGAGGATCCGCGCGCGCTGGAACTCATTCGCCACGACGCCGCGCACGTGCTGGCCGAAGCCGTGCAATCGCTCTGGCCCGGCACGCAAGTCACCATCGGTCCGGTGATCGACAACGGCTTCTACTACGATTTCTTCCGCAATCAGCCGTTCACGCCGGAAGACTTCGACGCGATCGAGAAAAAGATGCGCGAGATCATCACGCGCGACAAACCCTTCACCAAGGAAGTCTGGTCGCGCGACGAGGCCAAGAAAGTTTTTCGCGACAAGGGCGAGGCGTTCAAAGTCGAATTGATCGACGCCATCCCGGAAGACCAGCAAATCAAGATCTACAAGCAAGGCGACTGGTTCGATCTCTGCCGCGGGCCGCACATGACCTCGACCGGCAAGGTCGGCAATGCGTTCAAGCTGATGAAGGTCGCCGGAGCCTACTGGCGCGGCGATTCCGATCGCGAGATGCTGTCGCGCATCTACGGGACCGCCTTCGCCAAACAGGACGAGCTCGACGCCTATCTCAAGCAGATCGAGGAAGCCGAGAAGCGCGACCACCGCAAGCTCGGCCGCGAGATGGATCTGTTCCATTTCCAGGAGGAAGCACCCGGCTCGGTGTTCTGGCACCCGAAAGGCTGGACGCTGTTCCAGACGCTCGAGAACTACATCCGCCGCCGGCAAACCAGACGCCGGCTATGCGGAGGTCAATGCACCGCAGCTTATCGATTCATCGCTCTGGGTAGCGTCCGGCCACATGGCGACGTTCCGCGAAGGCATGTTCCTCGTCCAGCCGCGCGAAGAAGACGAGCGCACTTTCGTCATCAAACCGATGAATTGCCCCGGCCATATCCAGATCTTCAAGAACGGGCTGAAGTCGTATCGTGACCTGCCGTTCAAGATCGCCGAATTCGGCAAGGTGCACCGCTTCGAACCGTCAGGCGCGCTGCACGGGCTGATGCGGGTGCGCGCTTTCACCCAGGACGACGCGCATATCTTCATCACCGAAGAGCAGATCGCCCAGGAGGTGCTGGCGGTCAACGACCTGATCCTCTCGATCTATCAGGATTTCGGCTTCGACGACGTGCGCATCAAATTCTCCGACCGGCCGGACAAGCGTATCGGCGACGATGCGGTATGGGACAAAGCCGAAGCCGCCCTGCTGCAGGCGCTGGAGGCATCCGGCCGGCCGTGGAGCCTGAACAAGGGCGAAGGCGCCTTCTACGGTCCGAAGCTCGAATACGTGCTGCGCGATGCGATCGGCCGCGATTGGCAATGCGGCACCGTGCAGGTCGATCTCAATATGCCGGGCCGGCTCGGCGCCTTCTATATCGACGAGCATTCCAACAAGGTGACGCCGGTGATGCTGCACCGTGCGATGTTCGGTTCGCTCGAACGCTTCACCGGCATCATGATCGAGCACTATGCGGGCCACTTGCCGCTGTGGCTCTCCCCGCTGCAGGCCGTGGTCGCCACTATCACCTCGGACGCCGACGATTACGCGCGCGAAGTGATCACAACTGCGCGGCGCTTAGACCTGCGCGTCGAGGGCGACCTGCGCAACGAGAAGATCAACTACAAGGTGCGCGAGCATTCCCTGGCGAAAGTGCCGGTGCTGCTGGTCGTCGGCAAGAAAGAAGCCGCCGAGCGCACGGTCTCGATCCGCCGGCTGGGCAAGGAAGGCCAGCAGGTGATGGCGCTCGATACGGCACTGGCCGCACTCGCGCAGGAAGCCGTGCCGCCCGATGTGCAGCGGCTGAAGAAAGCGGCGTAAGACGCTACGCCGCTCTCAGCGCGCCAGCACTTCGACTTCACCGTCGACGCCGGGAATGACCTTGAAATCGCGCTGGTAGGTCTTGCCCTCGTTGCGCGCGATGACGTGATAATCGCCTTCCGCCAGCACGACGCGCGGGAACGCGCCGATCGATTCTTTGATCACGTCGCCGCCGGGCGTGAGCACCGTCCATTGCGTGTTGGCCAGCGCCTCGCCTTGCGAGTCATTCACCAGCTTGAGCGTGATCAGGGCGGCGCGGTGATTGACCACAACGTCGGTCAATTTGGCGGTCTGCACACGCACGTCCGAGCGCACGACGGAATTGCCGTCGCCGTAGTTGGAGACGATGTAGTAGGTGCCCTCCGGAAGCAGCACGACGTCGCCGGTCATTACGTTGTGCGCGATCGGCCGCCGCTCCGCGGTGTTGAATTGGCTGCCGTTGAAAACATCGAACAATATCTGGCCGCTCGGGATGCGCACATCGCCGACGCGGCCTTCGAGCCGGATGGCGCCGGCGGGAATTTCGAAGACTTCGCGCACCGTCTCGGCGCGCAATTGCACGGCCTTGGCCGCGCTCGCGAGACCCAAGCTCGCGTGAACGACATAGTTGCCCGGCGGCAGCACGAAGGTCGGCGAAACCGCCCGATCCTCCTTGACCAGCCGGTAGGCGCCGGCGGCATCGGGCTTTGCGGTATAGACCCGCCAGACGACGCCGCCATTGATGGCAGGAGCCTCGCGGCCGTAGCGGGCGGAAAGCGCGAGCGCCACCTGGCCCGGCGGGATCATCGGCACCGGCTGCGGCGGTGAAGGAGGCGGGAGCGGTGGCGGCGGCACGAGCGTAGAGCCGGGCGACGTAGCACCCCCGGTGCCCGGCGCGGTTGGAACCGGCGAGGTGAGTTCGGGCGGAAGAAGGTTACGCGTTTGGGCGAGCGCCTGGGTCGGCTGGGTCAGAATCGGAACCGCCAAAAGGAACAGCCACGCGGCTGCTCCCGCGGCCCAGTGTCGAACCCCGACAAAACCCCGCCCATCCATGCGTTTTGTGTCGGTCGCAATCGCGGCAATTTCAAGCCGCGCCGTCGCCGATTACCGCCATGGGATCACTCTTTCACCATAACTGCAGGCCAATCGCCTCGGGCGAACCAAATGGGAATGGTACGCTAACTTCTGGCGGAGCATGATGTTTTCGAAGGGCCAGCGGCTCCTCAGCCAGGGGGCGAAGATCCGTCCAGATCGTGCCCTGAGGGCTTACGAGTTGTTATGTTTGGTCTTAGGGCTGATCATCCTGCTATGCGAACCCTTTCGGGCCAGGAGTTGAGGATCTGGTGACGATCGAAGACATTGGAACCAAGCCGCTCGTCAGGCGGGCGGCCGTCCGCCCCTCGGTGGGACTTGTTCTCGGCAGCGGAGCGGCGCGCGGCTTTGCGCATATCGGGGTTATCCACGCTCTCCTCGAGCACGGTATCAAGCCCGACATTGTTGTCGGCACTTCGATCGGCGCGCTGGTCGGCGGCTGTTATGCCAACGACAAGCTGGACGAACTGGAGAGCTGGGCGCGCGCGCTGACGCTGCGGCGCATCCTTAGCTATCTCGACGTCCGCATCGGCGGATCGGGTCTCATTGGCGGCAGCCGGCTCGCCAGGCGGCTCGCCGACGCCATGGGCTCAACCGCCATTGAGGATTTGCCGCTGCGCTTCGCCGCGATTGCGACCGAGGTCGGCACCGGCCACGAGATTTGGCTCACACGAGGATCGCTGTCGCTCGCGATGCGCGCATCGTATGCCTTGCCCGGCATTTTTCCGCCGGTGAAACTTGGCGGACGCTGGCTGATGGATGGGGCGCTGGTCAATCCAGTCCCGGTGACAGCGGCCCGCGCCTTCGGCGCCCGCGTGGTCATTGCAGTCAATCTCGATGCCGACCGCTTCGCCCGCGGGGCAACGATTGCCAGTCACGGCTCCGATCCGAGCGATGAGCCGCCGGCGCCGCCGCCCGGAACGCCGCGCCGGGCGTTCATGGGGCTGCGCGGCATGTTCGGCGCCGAGCGGGCCTTGCGGCGCGAGATGTTTGCCGATGACGGGCGGCCGGGCTTTTCCACCGTCATGGTGGAAGCCTTCAACATCATGCAGGATCGTCTTACCCGTATGCGGCTCGCCGGCGATCCGCCGGACGTGCACATCACGCCGCATATCGGGCATATCGGCTGGCTCGATTTTCATCGCGCGACAGAGGCGATTGCGGCCGGCAAGGTTGCGACCGAAAAAGCGCTCGAGCCGATCATGGAAACGATCGCCGCGCTCGGTTAGAGCAGTGACCCGCGGCAAAAAAGCATTATTGCGACGGCGATTGCAGCGCACAGTTCGACTGGCAGGTGAGGTGGACCGAACTGCAATTCAACAAGCACGGGGTGGTGGCCTGTGCATTGGGAATGGGCGTTGGAGCGCTGCTGGTAGAGCCGGTAGAAGCGGCTGGCGGCGTCACCACGACACAAGTGGTTCGGCAGTTTGCCACTTGCGAGTTGCAGTTCATCATGCAGTTGGTGACGGTCGAACTCTGGGCAAGCCGGATCTTCTCCTGCGCGCCGGCGCCCTGCGCGAGCGCCGCGCTGATCACCGCGACAGCCCAAATGAATGCAATGCTCCGCATACCCCCTCCGCGGCTCGAATCTTCATGAAAGATCGGCACGCGAAGCATCTTAGCGCCCGAAGGGCCGGGGCGCATGCTCTTTTGCGGTGCGGGCGAAGCGGCGATTGCCTGGCGCCGCGCCGCCGGCCGCTGTGCGAACAGTCGGGGCGCTAGGCGGTCATAATGTAGTCGCGCATGGCGACCGAATCGCGCTCCATCTCGTGCACGCGGTGCTTGACGATGTCGCCGATTGAGACGAGTCCCACGAGCCGGCCCTGATCGACCACCGGAAGGTGGCGAAACTTTCCGGCCGTCATGCGTTCCATGATGCTGGCGACGGTTTCGCTCTCATTGCAGGTCTCGACCTTGCGCGTCATCGTGCGGCTGACCTGCTCGTCGAGGGCGGCAGCGCCGCGTTCGGCGAGCGCACGCACGATGTCGCGCTCGGAAAGGATGCCGGCGATCCGGCGGTCGGCGCCCAGAACAAGCGCGGCGCCGATCCGCTTCTCGGCGAGTGTTTTGATCGCCTGAGCGAGGCTTTCCGCCGGATCGATGGTGACCACGTCGCGGCCCTTATGCGCAAGAATGACGCTGACAGTCATCCTAACCTCCCTTGCCTTTGCGGCTGCGGCCCGCAATGGCGGAGCGCTTGCCACAAGAATTATGTTTTCGGTCGGCGCGGAGTTCCGTCGGGCGCTTCTAAAACCGGCGGATCAAAATTTCGGATCCGTCCTCGGCTGCCTGCGCCGCGTTGCGGTGCAGCATCGAGTCTCGCGTGGGTCGCCCACAAAGACCAGCGCTGACTCTGCCAATATCTAATCATAAAAATGCGGCAGCCACATGGTGCATGTCGCGGTTTGGGCCCAGTTCCGCCGATCAAAAAGAAGCGAGGAGTTTAGTTAGTTTCTCGACGAAGAACTCTTCGTCGTCTTGCGAGCATCAGCGGCTGCGGCCCGGGTCAAATCGCGGCTGCGGCGTCACCGGATCGAACGCATTGAACAGCAGCAGTCCGGCGATGAAGCCGCCAATGTGCGCCTGCCACGCGACTTCCTGACCGGCCCCCTCGCCGATCGGGATCGAGCCGAAACCGAACAGCGCGTTCAGCCCGATCCACACGCCGAGGAAAATCAGAAAACGCGGATTGCGCAGCGTCGCCATCAATGACGAAGCCGGCATGCGATAGGCCGTTGCATCGCCATCAGCGCGCCACAGCCCAAGCGGCGCTCCTTGCTGAAAGACGAAGCGCAAAGCCGCCGCCATCGCGCCGGAGATCGCCGCCGACGCGCCGATCATCGGCACCATCGCTCCGCGGTGAGTGATGAGATGGGCGAACGCACCCGCAGCTGCGACCACCAGCATGAAGGCCGTATAGCGCCACGCGCCGAAGCGGCGCGCCAATGCGGTGCCGAACGGCAGCAGCCAAGCCACATTGAGGCCGATGTGGAGCAAGTCAGCGTGCAAGAACGCGTAGGTGAAGAACGTCCATAGATCGGCGCCGAAGCCGCCTGGAAACGAACCGCCGGCAACGAGATCAACGTCGTAGCGCGCGGGAATGAAGGCGAAGGTCAACAGAAAGCGCACATCTTCGGCCTCGGTCAGGACGAGCATGCGCAGCGCATGCACCAGCACCAGCACGGCCACCGTGGCCAGAACGACCGGCGGCACATTGAACATCGGCTCTGAACGCTGAATCACCGGATGCACCTGACGTCCCGCCGACATAGGCTGCGACCGTGGCGACGGCAAGCGCGCTTTTTCCGATGCTGCCGCAAATAAGACAAAAGGGAGGACACCGTCCTCCCTTTTGCCCGCGCGCGGGGTTCCGTACACAACGTCAACGATCCGGAGTGTCCGTCGCATCGGATCGGAAGACGTCCGTCACATCCCCTCGCCTCCCTGTCCGGAATGCTGCCGAAGAGCCATCGGCCGCGAAAGATTGCGCCAAGCTAGGCGGCCGGCTCCCAACCGCCAATCTCAACCTTTTGTTAGGCTTAACGGAGCGTTGCGGCGACGTGGTGCTGTCCGACTAAACTCGCGGCATACGCTCTGCTCGCTCCACAGCGCACGCCCGAACCCTAGGTGCTTCTGTCCCAATCGGGGACAGAGGTGTCGCGCGGGGAAGCGCGTGCGGGAGCGACTGTTATGAAACACGCCGCGAGCCGCGAGCTTTACGCCTATTGGCAGGAAAAGCGCGGGACCCGCCCAGCGCCGGAACGCACGGAGATCGAGCCGGGCGCCATTCGCGGCGTGCTGGCCGATGCGTTCATCCTGGCGCTCGACCGCGGCTCAGGCCATCCCATCCGGTTGGCCGGCACGCGCCTCTGCGCCCTTTTCGGCCGTGAAATCAAAGGCGAGTCGTTCCTCGATCTCTGGACTTCGACCAGTCGGCCCACCATCGAAGGTCTGCTGTCGATCCTGTCCGACGAGTGCACCGGCACGGTCGCCGGCGCCACCGGCCAGAACGAAAACGGCGAGTCGGTCGAGCTCGAACTGTTGCTGCTCCCGCTCAGCATTCGCCGGCCGATTTTCGCGCGCGCCATCGGCGTGCTGGCGCCGCTTAAAATTCCGTCATGGCTGGGAACAGGCCCCATCGGGCCGCTGACCATTGGCGGCCGGCGCCATATTGGCGCGGCGCTCGAAAAGCGGCTGATGCCACGCTTCATGGCGCCGCGCCGCCGGCGTGGCTTCAGGGTCTATGATGGCGGCGGACGCTCGATTTCAGCCCAAAGCGACGACGGCCCCAGCGCCGCATAGCGCGTTTCGGCGGCGAGGGCGGCTAACGCGCCGTTAAGACCGCCCGCCTAGGCTTCCGCCCGGAAGCTTTATAGGCCGTCATGGCATTACCTTTACCAAAGGACCGGTTGCGGGCGCTCGGTGAAGAGCGTCGGCGGTTCCAGCGCGTCCGCGTCGACCTGCTGGGCCGCTACATGCTGCCCGACCGGCGCGAATTCCCTTGCCAGGTGGTGAATATGTCCCCCGGCGGCATGGCGTTGGTCGCGCCGGTGGTCGGCCAGCCCGGCGAACGCGTGATCGCGTATGTCGATCACCTGGGCCGGCTGGAAGGGCACGTCGCGCGGATCATTCAGAACGGTTTCGCGATGACGATCTCGGCGACGCCGCGCAAACGCGACAAGCTCGCAGCGCAACTGACTTGGCTCGCCAACCGCCACATCCTCGGCTTGCCGGAAGATCGTCGTCACGGTCGTGTCGTCCCGCGCAATCCCATCACCCGTCTGATCCTGCCGAACGGCATCAATGTCAGTTGCCGGATCATCGACGTGTCGCAATCGGGCGCCGGCATTGTGAGCGACCAGCGGCCGCCAATCGGCGCGCTGGTCACGCTCGGCAAAGTGCAGGGCCGCGTCGTGCGGCATCTCGAAGACGGCTTCGCGATCGAGTTCACCCGGCTGCAGCACCCGGACTTTCTTGAAGACGCTGTCGGCCCTGCGTAAGCAGCATCGCCTCACGCCGCCAGGAAATTCGCCACCAGCGGCCCAAGGATCTCGAGCCGCTCGACCTGCGGCACGTGCCCGCAATCCTTGATGATCTCGACCTGCGAGTTCGCGATCCGCTGCGCAAACTCCTTGGCATAGATCGACGAGACCAACGCGTCGTCTTCGCCCCAAACGATCAGCGCCTTGGCCTTGATGCGGTGCATGCGCTTTTTCAGCCCTTTATCGGGGATCGGCCACACGAACTTGCCGGTAGCGCCGAGCGCCCAGACCAGGTCGGCGATAAGGGTCGCCGCCGCATCGGGATCTTCCGGCATTTGCAGGGCCTTCTTCACCGGCTCCGACGACAGATCCTTGTACAGCGTTGCCACGAGCTTTCCGGGCGACATCACCATGTAGGGAGCAATCGGCGCGTCGTCGCGCCACAAGCCGATCGGATCGAGCAGCACCATCTTGCTGATCCGCTCGGGCCGGTGCGCGGCAAGCTCGCATGCCATCATGCCGCCGAATGACGTCCCGACCACCGGCACTGAGTGCAGATTGAGCGCCTCGAAAATTTCGTCGTAGATCAGCACCAGATCCCACAGGCTCTCGACCGAATAGATCGACTCGCGGACCGTTTCGCCGGTGCCCGGATGATGCGGCGCGTAGACCGTGTAGCGCTCGGTGAGGCCTTCGACGAAGTCGTCCCAGAGCGGGCCGCCGGCTGGATGCAGATAAATCAGCGGCGGACCGTTGCCGGCGGTCTTCACTTTTGCCTCGAAGTTGCAGTGCTTGATCGGGATCGTCTTGATGACCGGAGCAGCCATGTTTCACATCCGAGCGAATTAGTGGGTTGAAAGACGCCGCGCGACCATGCAACGAACGAGCGGCAAAAGGTGGGACGGCAGCCGCTAGGCAGTGGCCATCTCGCGCTTTTTGACGGCGCGGTTGCGCAGTTTCTTTGGCCACCAGGCATTCTCGAAGGCTTTGTCTTCCCAGATCTTCTGCAGATGCGGCAGCACCTCGCGCCCGAACAGTTCGATATTCTTGCAGGCGACATGGTACGGCATCGATCCGAATTGCATCACGACCATGAGGTGGCCGACATTGAGACGCCTCGCCATGGCTTCGAGCTTGTCGCGCACCGTCGCCGGGCTGCCGATGACGACGAATTCGTTGGCGATCATGTCCTTGGCTTTGAGCGGCTTGAGCTCGATCGACAGATCGGCGAATTGCAAGAAAATTCTTCCCGCCCTTGAGCACGTTCAGGAGGCTCTTGTAGTCGCTATAGCCGGGCGGCGCGATCTGATAGGTCGGCTGGTGCAGGAGCTTGTGATAGAAATATTCGACGTGCTTGGCGTATTCCTCTTCCGCCTTGGCATCGGTTTCCGCGACGCCGACAAGCTGCAGGAACGACGCGCGATAGGGATTTGCGTCCTTGCCCTTGGCGGCGGCGCGCTCCCAGAAGCGGTCCATGACGTTGTAAGCGGATTTGCCGCCGAAATAGCTGAGATAGGCGTACGGCAGATCGCGGTCGTGGCAATAATCCCAGGTCGAGGAACTCGCGGCGCCGGGCACCAGGAGCGGCGGATGCGGATCCTGCACCGGCCGCGGCCACAGATTCACTTTCGGGAGCTGATAGTATTTGCCATTCCAGGCAAAGAATTCCTTCGCGGTCCACGCCTTCAGCATCAGATCGATGGCCTCGCGCCAGCGCTCGCGCTGGTCCATGGGCGTGACACCGTAGCTGATATTGGCGTCGCAACCGAGCCCGAGCGGCACGCCCGCAACCAGGCGGCCGCCGCTGATGCAATCGAGCACCGCATATTCCTCGGCGATGCGGATGGGCGGAGAGGTGGCGGCGAGCGTGGCGCCGAGTTGCACCAGCGCGACGTCATCCAAGCCCTGGTCGCGCGTCATCTTGGCCAGGATGGCGCCGAACAAATTTGGATTGCACATGAACCCATAGGGGTTCTGATGGTGCTCGTTGGTGCCGATGCCGTCGAAGCCGAGCCGGGCCGCCAGCATCAATTCGTCGATCGACCAGTTATAGAAATCGCTAACCTTGTTGGCATCGCCATATTCCCACCAAGGCGCATCCACCCATGCCGAATTCGAGCCCCTTCGGGAAATCGTCCGGCAGATCGCGATACGGCATGAAATGGAAACTGGTGACCTTCATGGGTCATTCCTCCCCTCTGACGTAGCCGGGCCGGATCGCGCGCCGGCGTCCGGATTCGTTGGCTGTTGCGGCGATTTAACTTGAGATCGCGTGGGCGGACAAGCGCGGTTCCTTGCGCTTGCACGGAATGTTCGGGTTCGGGCTAGGGCTTACGAGGGAGCCACGCGTTCCCTTTTTCAGTTCGTTGCTTCGGCGCGGCATGGTCGCGGTTGCGGCTTGGCCGTCGCCGCGGAGGCGAATGTGGCGAAAACGGCGCGCCGATCACGCCGCGGCGGCGCGCGGTACGCGCGCCGATCACGAAGAGCGTCACCGTCGGGTAAATGGCGGCCGCGACTTTGAAAGCTTCACAAAGGTGGCTGCTTACCGATAGGGACCAAACAGTTAGGTGTCTTTCGATCAAACAAAAATGTCGCCAAGTATAGAAAACCATTGTGCCGCAGGGCTTACCGCGCAATCGATACAATTTTAGGAAAAATCAAGCAGCTAAAGTTTTACTCTATCAATGCGCAAATTTGCTCCGGTTTTACTCGGCTGTTGATCTGATTTTGCTTCAAATTGAAATACTCGACTTAGCCGCACCGCAAAAGCTTTGTGGGAAATGTGACCTCAACGATACGGGAGAGGGGTCACATGAAGTCGGGTGCCATAACCGTCGTTGCGCGTAGCGCCGCCGCGAGTTTGATTGCACTCGCCGCGCTCGCGGCTTCGACCGCCGGCAACGCCGAAGAGCGGCCGCTGTTCATTTCGCTCGGCGATGCCGCCAGGGCGCCGATCGGCTGGATTGAATTTTGTGTCGCATACGAGCCGGAGTGCAAGACCAAACCGACGCCGCCACGCGACGTGATGCTGTCGGTGCAAGCCTGGAAAGATCTCGAGCGCGTGAACCTTTTTGTCAATACGCACGTCAAACCGATGACCGACATGGAGCATTGGGGCGTGGTCGAGCACTGGAACTATCCGGACGACGGCTACGGCGATTGCGAGGACTACGTGCTGCAGAAGCGCAAAATGCTGATCCAGGCGGGCTGGCCGCGCGAGGCGCTGCTGATCACGGTCGTGCGCGACAAGCGCGGCGACGGCCACGCCGTTCTCACGGTCAAGACCGACCGCGGCGAATTCGTTCTCGACAACCAGACCGACCAGATCCTGCTCTGGTCGGACACCGGCTACCGCTTCGTCAAACGCCAATCGCAGGCCGACCCGAATGTGTGGGTGTCGCTTGGCGAACCGCGCGGCACGCCGGCGACGGCAGCTTCGCGCTGATCGCGAAAGTATCGAACTAGGAGTTTGCGACCCCGGTCACGTCCCCACCCCTCCCCGTCCCCAGACCGGGTTCGCGCGGCCGGCTCTTCCCCAGGAGCCGGCCGCACCTTTT
>CAVPYQ010000014.1:0-207217 GCA_963709985.1 uncultured Actinomycetota bacterium | reverse complement strand
CCTATGGCCGTCGATCGACCGGGTCACCGGAGTCGTATCCGGTGGCCGTTCTCCAGGAGGCCGTTGCCTCGCTCAACTGTGCTCGTTGGGCGATTAGAGCGGGGCGGATGACGCCGATCCTTGATCCGCCAGCACACAGGCCCAGACCTAAACCGATCCTGGGCCTCGATTGTTCGGCTACTCTCGCGTCGGCGCTCCTGCTCTTGCTTCATCTGAGCGCGCACTTCGGATCCGCGTGCCCTCGTCGGCGAGCTCGATGTGCTGTGCGCGAACTTGACGGGACGGTGCGCCGAGGATGAACCGCGTACCACCACCGTTCACCGGCCGCCAGCGACACTGTGGGATTGCGACACGCCGATGCCAACTAAATGAGACGACGACATATCAAAAGAGATCCGACATCCGGCATGTAAGGAATCCAAGTGATCTCTCGCGTGGACCCCACAAATCCAGAGGACCCACTCATCTACCTGTCGCGCGCTGAGTCCCGCCAGTCGTCGTAGATCCTCAGCGGCGGCGTCGCGGCCAGGCGGCCCGAGCCCAGCAAATACGGGAAGCCTCGCTCCGTTCCGAAGTTGAGCACCGACAGGCAAGTGACACGCAAATTCGAAAAGTGACAAGTCAGCCTCGTCCCTAGACGGCAACTATCGCGCCTCCGAAATCGGGAGGGGCGGCTGTACCGACGTCCGAGCTGACGTCGGACGGCCGCTATAACTCTATTTATGACACTGGCTCTGCCCGGCCGGTCGTCGAAATCGCTCTGGATCTGTTGCCCGATCAAGCCGACCCGGCAGAATGCGCTCGCCAAGGCACTCCCCGGGAGGTCCCGACGTGTGAAGCTGCCGACCATCATCGGACGCACTCGCCCGCTGTTGCATGATGCTGGCGTGTCTCCGGCCGACCATCGCCGCCGAACGCCGACTCTTGCCTTGCCGCGCAGCGCCGCGACGGCATTGCGGGCCGCGCGAGAGGTCGAACGAGCCGCGCGCGGCGCACAGAAGGAGCATGCGCGGCGCGCCACCGGGCGACTCGTCGTCGCCTATCTCAATGCAGGTTGGACCGTCCGCGCCGTCGCGGACGCGATCGGGCTGTCGTCTCGCACGATCATTGAGCGGCAACGCAGGGCCCGCGCGGAACCGCAGCCACCGCTCGGTATCACCGTCGAGCCGCCGCCGAGCCCGCCCGCACCGCCACGCCTCGACGAGTTGGCGTGGCTACGTCCACGCCAGGCGGCCCTGCTGATGGGCGTGCACGTCAACCAACTCTGGGTATGGCGGCGGGCCGGCCTGCTGCCCTCTACGCGAACGACCTTGCACGGCGCGCACAGCTACGCCCGCGCCGACCTGCTCGGGGTACTGAAATTGCGTGCCGGCCGAAAGATTCTGCCTCCAGGCACAGCCGTCCGCCACGACGATCTTGAACCTGTTCGGGGCATGGTTGCCGCGGTGCCCCGCAAGCTCATCAGGGGACGGCGCGAGCGTGTTGCGCGAGGTAGGTCTCCGGCTCGGTCGAACTAGCCCGGCGCCGAAGTCCGTCATGCGTGCCGTGGCGCCGGCGAGTGCGGCGCGCAGTTGGCCTCGAGGTTCGCCCGCCTGCGGTTGGATTTGACCCGCTCGGCGAATGACGATGCAGAGCGAGGCTCTTGGCGGCGTGATGCTCAAGCTGAAGACGCCAGCAGTTCAGGCGACTGGGAGATTCCAGCCCCCTGAAGTCGTCCGCTCCTTGCTCACCTCGCCGAAGGAGCCCCCACGAGATCGCCGGCCCGCCGAAGCTGTCCTGGCCGCAGGAGAACGTCGCCCCGGTCGCGAACGGCCGCCGCGCTGGTTCGGCCCGCTGCGAGCAGCGGGTGTCGGTCAGCTTGTCGGTGTCCAGACGTAGTTGCCCTCGGCGTTGACGATGGTCACGACGATGTGATGACCACCGTCGGCGCGGCACGAGAAGCTGACGTGCGTGCGCACGACGGGGTCGATCGCGTCGTTGCAGACGACACCGGTGTAGCCGCCCTGCTCGATCATGTGCTCGACGCTGGTGTGGTCGAGGGCGGTTGGCCGCGGTGTCGACGGCCGATGTGGCCTCGATGCTCTCACGGATCGCTTCGGCTACCACGACGACAACGAACGCGAGTGTCGCTACAGCGACGACGAGAACACCTACTTGCCGCCCGGTCTGCATTTGATTCAAGCGGGTAGGCGAACGGCGAACGTCCTCGCGGGAATGCTCCTACCGCTGCCGAGGACGTCGATCTTGTCCCGCTGGTATTCGAAGACCAGGTGCTGGGCGTGGTCGGTGTTCATGAACAGGAACGGAACCCAGCCGGTCCGTGCCTCGCCAGGCCGCGGGTCCTCCGCGAGAACAGGGCCGAGTCCATGGCGTTTGAGCATCGTGGCGTAGCTGGGGTCATCAGCCGATGGGCAGCGCCGTCTCACCGCCGGACTCCGTGACCTTGAGCGCGAGTGTGCTGATGCCGCTGGTGTACTTGACGCCGTTGTTGATAGTCACCTTCAGTGCGACAACTTCTTGCCCGTCGTTCGGACCAGGAAGGTGACGGACCTCCGCTGCAACGGTGAGCGAGCTCGCGAGCGCGGCATCCGTGATCGTCTTGTTGACCGGGACCGGCCGCGAACCGTCACCTCGGCCCACCGACGGGGACGTCGCCGGCGAGGGCGCCTTCGGCGATGCCGTCGTGGGGGTCGACGAGGGTGCTCCGCTCGACGATGCCGGTGGTGTCGACGGGGTGCCGTGTGTCGCTGACGTGCAACCGGTCAGAGCCGCGCCGGCCAGGACACTGCCAACGGCGAGGGCTCGCAGGGCAGATGTGTTCATGTACGCCTTCTCTCTGCGGGAGAGACCAGACAGAGACGACTCGGTTCGGTTGCGCGTCGCCATCGGGTCGAGGTGGTCGACCCCCATAGGTGCATTCGGACCGGTTCCACGGACAGCTGCGCAAGAACTCGTCGACCAGCACTCGGACAACCCCGCGTCGATCGGGTATCCCGGGGACCCGGACGCCTCTCGCCGCTGTTCGACGGCGACATGCCGATCGTGAGCCGGCGACCTGCGCGCATGGCCGTGCTGCCCGACCGACAGGGGCCGCCCGCGTGCGTGCCGCGCACATGCGCGGAGGAAAACGTTGATACATCATCGGTATGTGTCTACGATTACCTCCATGATTACGTCGGCCAAGTCGCCATCAGAGACCGACAAACTCAAGGGGTTGCCGACGACCTTCACCTACAGCCAGGCGCGCACCGGCGGATTGTCGGATCGGCGGCTGTACGCGCTGCGCGATTCAGGGTTAGTCGAGCAGCTCGGCCGGGGCCTGTATCGCAGAACCGATCGACCACTGGACGCCGACCCCGATCTGGTGGAGATCGCCCACCGGGCACCGCGCGCGACGCTATGCCTGGTCACCGCGCTGGCCCGCCACGACCTCACCGATGTGATCCCGGCCCGGATCGATGTCGCGTTGCCGCGCGGTCACCGCTTCCCGCAGACCACGGCACCGGTGCGCTGGCATGCCTTCGCCATGGACACCTTCGACATCGGCCGCGAAGAGCTAGCGCTGAACCGCCAGACACGGCTCGGGCTGTACAACGCCGAGCGGTGCATCATCGACGCGTTCCGGCTACGCCACCTGGAAGGACAAGAACTCGCCGTCGAGGCCTTGCGGCGCTGGCTGCGCCGCCGCGGCTCCCAACCCGCCACGCTCCTGGCCATGGCGCACGCGTTCGGCAAGGCCGAACCCGCGCTGCGCGCCGCGCTGGAAATCCTGCTGTGACCGCGAGCCGCCGGCCGACTCGGGCAACCGTTGCCGGCCGGGCGTATCTGGATCTGCAGAACCTCGCCCGTCGCCAGCACCGACCCACCGACGAAGTGCACCAGCTCTACGCCCTGGAAGGTTTCCTCGCCCGACTCGCGGCCTCGGTCCACGCCGACTCGTTGGTGCTCAAGGGCGGCGTGCTGCTCGCCTCCTACGACGCCCGACGCCCCACCCGAGACGTCGACATGCAAGCCCGCGCGCTCACCAACGACCCCAACCAGGTCTTGCCGATCATCCGCACCATCGCCGGCATTCACCTCGACGACGGCCTGCTGTTCGACACCGGCGCAGCGACCGCGGCGCCGATCCGCGACGAAGGTGAATACGCCGGTGTGCGGGTCACGCTCACCGCCACCCTGGCAGCGGCTCGGCTCAGTCTGCACGTGGACATCAACGTCGGTGACCCGATCTGGCCCGAACCGCGCACCATCGAGCTGCCACGCCTGCTCGGCGGATCAATCCGCCTGACCGGCTACCCGCTCGAAATGGTGTACGCCGAAAAGATCATCACGGCCCTGCAGCGCGGCTCGGCCAACACCCGCTGGCGCGACTTCGCCGACCTCTACGTACTCACCGGCCGACACACCGTCGACGCCGCCACCCTCCACCATGCCCTCTCGACCGTGGCCGCATTCCGTCAAGCTCCGCTCGACCCGCTAAGCGATGTGCTGCGCGAGTACGGCCCACAGATGCAGCCGCGGTGGGTCGCTTGGCGACGCAGACAGGAACTCGAGGACCGGCTCCCGCACTCCTTCACCGAGGTACTCGCCGCCGTCACCGCCTTCGCCGACCCCGCCCTGACCGGCGGGGCCACCGGCCGTCAGTGGAATCCCCAGACGCGATCGTGGGCCTGACCGATCTCAGACAGCGGACGCCGACGACCCGGCATGCCAGCTCCCGACAAGCCCGGATCCCGACCATCGGGCGCAGTGATAGCCAACCGCCATACAGCCAGCCCAACACCCGAGACGACCCCTCCGACCCGAGCTGCGCCGCCGGGCGAATGAACTGAGCATCGCGAAGCGCCCACGGCGACATAGCACCGTTTTGGTGCTATGTCTGATGCTATGGACGAGGCCGTCGTGCATCTCAACCTGCGGCTCCCCCGCGACCTGCACGCACGCCTCAAACAACAGGCAGCCGATGACCGGCGATCGCTGAACGCCGAGATCGTGTGGCTGCTCGACCGCAGCCTTCCCCGACCGACCTGACCGCCGAGGAATCAGAAAGGAGACACAACGCAAGAGCGGCCCGACCGCGTGCGCGAACACGCAGCCGGGCCTAACCGACCACCTGACCGAACCAGGAGACCGGCTATGCCAGAACCTACCCAGCACCGCCAACCCGTCGAGCACTACCAGCACGCCGAACGCGGCCTCGCCGCCCTCGCCTCACTCCGCGCCGACACACTGCCCAACTACGCGCTTCTCGAGGCCATCGCCGCACTGACCCACGCCGTGCTCGCCACCATTCCGCCACGCCGCGCCCGATACCGCGAACCCGGCCGACACTCGCAGCCCCCCGCCGCCGCGACACTGCACGACCGATGGCTCTACGGCGACGACACCAACGAAGGGCCACAGTCCCCGAAGGGCTGACTCCTTCTGGGCCGGCAGCGCCGGGCAGGAAACGCGCACTGTTCACGGCGATATCGCCGACGGCGCGTCGCACGAGTACAGCCCGGCCCGTGGTAGCACCAACAAACTGGTTGCCGAGGCGTCGGCGGATGCCTAACCGCCGACGCCGAGGTACTCCAGCAACGGCTGCCTGGGAATCTTGATCAACCGGCCCACCCGCACCACCGGCGTCGGCCACCGACCTTCACGTACCAGCTGATACGCCAAGGTCCGACCGACACCCAGCAGACGCGCCGCCTCAGGCAGATCAATAACCGCCGCCGAACCGCCACGCTCATTGGACAGCGCAGTGTGCTTTCCCATCGCTCCCCAGCCCCTCTTCGCCAATGATCACCATGTCAACTCGGCTCACCACACATAGGTGCACGACCGGCCACGTCACGGACATCACTGCATCCAAAACAGTCATGACGGCCCGCAAGGTGCCGCCGGCAGGAGCCACACCGTGACAGCTGAGGTCGCGCGGTGACAGATCCTCGTCGCTGATCCGCGCGCCGCTCCGAGGGTCAAACGAGGGTCAAATGATCAAGGGCTCCAGTGCCGTGGCACTGGAGCCCTTGAATTTACTGCCTTGCGTTGTAGCGGGGGCAGGATTTGAACCTGCGACCTCTGGGTTATGAGTGTCGGCGGATGGACCGGACGCTCGCGGCATACGTCGCCCTCAGGCAGGTCGGACAGCACGATTGAACACGCCGTGCCCAGGCGCTCTGGCCCTGCGGATACGTCTTGATCGGCGGCTCGACCTCGATCAATTGAGTGGCGATACGCAGCGCGCATCCCCTGCGTTCCGCCAGGGCGGTCAGAACGAACCGGCCGGCGGTTCACAGGCTAGCTCGTGACGGGCAACGACGCCCGATGCACAATCGTGACGCTCTGTCCGAGCAACAAATGAGCAACAAATGATCAAGGGCTCGGCGGCGTACCGTCCGAGCCCTGGTATTTACTGGGACCTGCTGTGGTGGGCGATACTGGGATTGAACCAGTGACCCCTACCGTGTCAAGGTAGTGCTCTCCCACTGAGCTAATCGCCCTGTATGAACGCCCCGATAGTGGCGGCGATTGTGAGCCATCTTCGTTCGAGGCGGCGGCGGGAATCGAACCCGCGTACAGGGCTTTGCAGGCCCTTGCCTAAGCCACTCGGCCACGCCGCCGGATGGGTCGAACGACCCGACCACTCCTGGCTGCCACCCGAGCGAGTCGCCAAGCGCACGCGCCCGGAAACGAGTCGCCGAGAGGATTTCCCTCGAGCGGACGACGGGATTCGAACCCGCGACCCTCACCTTGGCAAGGTGATGCGCTACCAGCTGCGCTACGTCCGCGAAGCGCTTGTTCGACTCAAGCACCGGCCGATGACTCTAGCTGATCGCCGAGTACGCCTCCAAACCGCATGGCCCCTAGCGGCCCGAACAGTTACGGCAGTGAGGACCCTCGGGACAGGCGCCGAGTAGTCCTATTCGTGCGCCTGCAGCCGCCGCCACAACTCGTCGACCTGCGCGGCAAGTGATTCGCGGCTGCCGTCATTGCGCAACACCTCGTGAGCTACCCCGCGCCGCTCCTCATCGCTTGCCTGCGCGTCCATCCGCTCGGCGGGCCTGCTCCTCTGCCAGACCGCGTTCGGCGAGCCGGTGCAGGCGCGTCCTGACATCGGCCTCGACGACCACGACGATGTCGAAGTCGGCATCGAGGCGGTTCTCCGCCAGCAAGGGCACGTCGTAGACGACGATCGCGTTCTCAGCGGTGGCAGCCATCAGTTGCGCCGCTCGCCTGCCCACCAGCGGGTGCACGATCGCGTTGAGATCCTCGCGGGCGGATTGGTCGGCGAAGACGATCTCGGCCAGGCGTGCCCGGTCAAGCTCGCCGTCCGCCCCTACGACGTCTCGCCCGAATCGCCCGACTATGGCGGCAAAGCCCTCCGTGCCGGACTGAACCACCTCGCGGGCGATCTTGTCCGCATCGATGACGACTGCGCCGTGTTCGGCAAGCATCGCCGCGACCGTGCTCTTGCCGGCCCCCAGACCGCCCGTCAATCCCACTCGCACAAGCCCGACCGTACCCAGGTCCGAGCGCTGCCATGCCTCGGCCCGCCCAGAGGCAGGACGACTCCGAAAAGCCGACCGCGCCGGTGGGATCGATCGATTCGATCCCACCGGCGCGGTCTTCACGCCTTGACGCGCTGAGCGCCTACCGCAGAGCGGTCGGTGTGCCTAGCGGCCGGCCAACTTCTCGCGCAGTGCGGCGAGCGCCTCGTCGGATGCGAGCGTGCCGCTGTTCGCGTTCTCGTCGGAGACGTAGGACGTGGCCTCGCCAGCCTCGGCGGCTGCTTCGGCGTCGGCCTTCTGGGCGTCGGCGAGTTGCTTGCGATGCGCCTCGAAGCGTTCGCGGGCGGCGGCGTAGCGCTTCTCCCACTCCTCGCGCTGCGCGTCGAACCCGGGCAGCCACTCCTGCGTGTCGGGGTCGAAACCCTCGGGGTAGATGTAGTTGCCCTTGTCGTCGTACTGGGCCTCCATGCCGTACTGCGCCGGGTCCCAGCTGTCCTCGGTCAACTGGCCCTCGTTGGCCTGCTTGAGCGAGAGCGAGATACGCCGGCGCTCGAGGTCGATGTCGATGACCTTGACCAGCAGCTCATCGCCGACCTGCACGACCTGCTCGGGAATCTCGACGTGCCGCTCGGCCAACTCCGAGATGTGCACCAGGCCCTCGATACCGTCCTGGACGCGAACGAACGCGCCGAACGGGACAAGCTTGGTCACCCGGCCGGGGACGACCTGGCCGATCTGGTGAGTGCGGGCGAACTGGCGCCACGGGTCTTCCTGGGTGGCCTTCAGCGAGAGCGACACGCGCTCGCGGTCCAGGTCGATGTCGAGCACCTCGACGGTGACCTCCTGGCCGACCTCGACGACCTCGCTCGGGTGGTCGATGTGCTTCCAGGACAGCTCGGAGACGTGGACCAGGCCGTCGACACCACCGAGATCGACGAACGCGCCGAAGTTGACGATGGAGGACACGACACCGCTGCGAACCTGACCCTTGGCCAGCTTGTTGAGGAACTCGCTGCGCACCTCGGACTGGGTCTGCTCGAGCCACGCGCGACGGGAGAGCACGACGTTGTTGCGGTTCTTGTCCAGCTCGATGATCTTCGCCTCGAGCGTGCGCCCGACGTAGGGCTGCAAGTCGCGCACGCGGCGCATCTCGACCAGCGATGCCGGAAGGAAGCCGCGCAAGCCGATGTCGAGGATCAGGCCACCCTTGACCACCTCGATGACCGTGCCCTCGACGACCTCGTCGTTCTCCTTCTTCTGCTCGATCGTGCCCCAGGCGCGCTCGTACTGGGCGCGCTTCTTGGAGAGGATGAGCCGGCCTTCCTTGTCCTCCTTCTGGAGAACCAGGGCCTCGATCTCATCACCGACCTTGACGACTTCGTTCGGGTCGACGTCGTGCTTGATGGACAGCTCACGCGAGGGGATGACGCCCTCGGTCTTGTAGCCGATGTCGAGCAGGACCTCGTCCCGGTCAACCTTGACGATCGTGCCTTCGACGATGTCGCCATCGTTGAAGTACTTGATCGTCTTGTCGATGGCGGCGAGGAAGTCGTCGGGCGAGCCGATGTCGTTCACTGCAACTTGCGGCGTGGTCGGTGCGATGGTGGACGTCATGGAGTGGGTAGGTTCCCGAGGATCGAAGTGGCACGCGGCGGGGCCATTTCGCCGGTGAACGCACCGATCCGCCGCCGGATTCAGCCGGTCAGCCAAAGCGGAGAACGTGCATGACGAACGCGAGCCTGCTCCCTGTTGAGGCGCGCAAGCCCAGCAACGCTCTTCACAGGATACGGACAGAGACGGCAGCGAGCAACGCGGGTCACCCTTTTGCGGGCCGCCGGGCGCTGGGCCGACGCTGGAACTGCACTCCGTGTCGCCGGCCGGCCAGCCGTGATCTTGGCATCCGCGGGTGCCAGGCACGGGCATCACCGCCTGGTTGCGGTGTCAGCGCCATCGACCCGCGATACGGTGCGCTGATCCGGTCGCTGCCGAGGAGGACGTCTCGTGGATGCCGATGTCATCGTGGTCGGCGCCGGCCTGGCCGGGCTGGTCGCAACCGCCGAACTGGCCGACGCCGGGCGCAGGGTGATCCTGCTCGACCAGGAACCCGAAGCGTCCCTCGGCGGCCAGGCGTTCTGGTCGTTCGGCGGGCTGTTCCTCGTCAATTCCGCCGAGCAACGGCGCCTGCGCATCCATGATTCGCGCGAACTCGCGCTCGCCGACTGGCTGGGCTCGGCCGCGTTCGACCGCGCAGAGGACCACTGGCCCCGGCTCTGGGCCGAGGCATATGTCGACTTCGCGGCGGGCGAGAAGCGCTCGTGGCTGTCCGGTATGGGCATGAAGTGGTTCCCGGTCGTCCAGTGGGCCGAGCGGGGCGGCTATCCGACCGGGGCGAGCGGCGCCCACGGCAACTCGGTGCCGCGCTTCCACGTCACCTGGGGCACCGGGCCGGGCGTCGTCGAACCGTTCGAGCGACAGGTGCGCGAGGCGGCAACCCGCGGGCTGGTCGACCTGCGGTTCCGCCATCGCGTCACGTCGCTCGCCGCTCCCGGAGAGGTCGGCGGCGAGATCCTTGCGGCCAGCCCGGCGCGGCGCGGTGAGGCGAGTTCGCGCACGGTGGCCGGCGAGTTCGCCCTGAGCGCGCAGGCAGTGATCGTGACGTCCGGCGGAATCGGCGGAAATCACGATCTGGTCCGGCAGAACTGGCCGGCCGACTGGGGCGCTCCCCCGGCGCGGATGCTGTCCGGCGTGCCGGCCCACGTCGACGGCCTGATGATCGGCATCACCGAGCAGGCCGGCGCACACGTGATCAATGCCGACCGGATGTGGCACTACCCGGAGGGCGTCACCAACTGGTCGCCGATCTGGCCGCAGCACGGCATCCGGATTCTCTCCGGGCCGTCGCCGCTCTGGCTCGACGCGAACGGGCAACCGGCTGCCTGCTCCCCTGTTCCCCGGCTTCGACGGGCTCGGCGCACTGCGACACGTCACATCGGGCGGCTTCGACCATTCGTGGTTCCTGCTCGATCGCGACACGATCGCCACCGAGTTCGCGCTGTCCGGCTCCGAGCAGAATCCCGACCTCACCGGCAAGGACGTACGCGGCGTGCTCGGGCGCGCCCGGGGTGGGCCGACCGGGCCGGTGCAGGCGTTTCTCGACAAGGGCGAGGACTTCATCGTCCGCGACTCGCTTCCCGATCTGGTCAAGGCGATGAACGATCTCGTCGGCGCCGATCTCATCGACACGTCTGCGCTCACCGAGGTGATCCGTCAACGCGACCTGCAGGTGGCCTCCGGGCTGGGCAAGGACCCGCAGGTCGTGGCCACAGTCCGCGGCCCGCCGCTATATAGGCGACCGGCTCACCCGGATCGTCAAGCCGCACCGCTACCTGGACCGTTCGGGCGGTCCGCTGATCGCAGTGCGCCTGCACGTCCTGACCCGCAAGACGCTCGGCGGTCTCGAGACCGACCTGTCCGGACGCGTGCTGCAGCCGGGCGGTTCTCCGCTGCCTGGCGTGTACGCGGCGGGCGAAGCGGCCGGGTTCGGGGGCGGCGGCGTGCACGGCTATCGGGCGTTGGAGGGGACGTTCCTCGGCGGCTGCCTGTTCTCCGGCCGGGTCGCCGGGCGCGTCCGCCGCCGCCGCGGTGGCGTGACCACCGGCGACGCCACTCAGCTGAGCCGGTCGAGCACCGCGGTCACCCGCTCCGCCGGAATGCCCCACGGATGCTCGACGCCGACGCGCTGGTCGAGGTCCCACAGCACGCAGTCCTCGCCCGGCTCGGCCACCACCGTCCAGGCGACGACGGTGCGGCCGACCTGCTGCTCCGAGTCGCCGGAGGCGGCGGCCACCGCGGCCGGGGTGCCGCCCTCGGGGTGGTGGTGCAGAAACGTTCCATACGCCGCAGTACAGAACTCGGCGTACCGCGCGGTGCACAGGATCAGTCCGTGCCACGCCTCATCGACCGCGTGCGACGGCATGCCGATCACCTGCTCGTCACGCAACGCGGCACCGGCACAGCGCAGCCACTGCCGAAGCCCGGTCTCGATCAGGTCGCGCGGTTGCCACGGACACGTCTTCCACACCGCATCCGGTAGCACCAGCGCGGCGACCTCACGATTGACGCGCGCAACGTCGATCGACCTGCGGCGTATACGCATAGTTTGGGACTCTACGACCCGTTATCGTTCAACGATGCTGGGCATGTTGATCGCCTTCTTCGGCATCTTCTTCATCTTCTGGGGAGGCCTTGCCTTCCTGATCATCCGAATGGCGACCCGTCGTGGCCGCGCGCAGCGGCGGGCCATGGGATGTGGGGCGCCGGATCGGCCGGCTCCGCCGTACCTGGTTCGACAGCTCGGGCGGTTCGCATCACGGCGGCGGGCACCACGGCGGCTGCGGCGGCGGGCATCACAGCGGGTGCGGCGGCGGGGGCGGTTGCGGTGGGCGGACGGAGGTTGTGGTGGAGGCGGCAGTAGTTGACTGCGCCTGATCATCCCGCCAAGCTCGCGGCTGTGGGCGTGGCGCGTCGTACCGCTGACGCGGCGTCGACAGTGCGCGCCAACCGTCGATGGTGGGACGCAGACGCCGACGACTACCACGCGGCGCACGGCAAGTTCCTCGGCGAAGCGGACTTCGTGTGGTGCCCCGAGCATCTGCGCGAAGCCGACGCCGGGCTGCTCGGCCCGGTGGGCGGGCTGCGGATCCTCGAGGTCGGCTGCGGCGCAGCGATGTGCTCGCGCTGGCTCGTGTCGCAAGGGGCTCGGCCCGTTGCCTTCGATCTGTCCGCCGGGATGCTTCGCCATGCTCGTGCGCTCGGCCGCATCGACCGGCCTGTCGGTGCCGCTCGTCCAGGCTGACGCGCAGCATCTGCCGTTCGCGGCAGCGTCCTTCGACCTTGCCTTCACCGCGTTCGGCGCTGTGCCGTTCGTCGCTGACTCGGCGAGACTGATGCGCGAGGTCGCCCGGGTACTTCGCCCCGGCGGCCGCTGGGTGTTCGCGACATCGCACCCCATCCGCTGGATCTTCCCCGACGACCCGGGCCCGAACGGGCTCACGGCGACGATGTCGTACTTCGACCGGACGCCGTATGTGGAATTCGACGGCAACGGTGAGGCGACCTACGTCGAACACCACCGCACGCTCGGCGACCGGGTACGCGAACTCGTCGCCGCCGGATTCCGGATCGTCGACATCGTCGAGCCGGAATGGCCGGCCGATCTCACCGATGAATGGGGCCAGTGGTCGCCGCTACGGGGCGCGATACTGCCCGGCACGGCAATATTCGTCTGCGAACTCGGCTAACCCTGTTGGATCGGCCGCGTCGTCTCGTAGTCAGGAGGTGACCCGAGCGGCTGCTGCGGCGGCGCCGAGCCGGCACCGAACGGAACCTGCGGCTGCGGCGGAGCGACGTAGTCGGTCGGACCCTGTTGCGGCGCGGGTTGCTCCCACGGCACGTCCTCGGCCTCGGGCGGGCGGCGTTCGCCGCGGCGCAGCAGGAAGATGCCGCCGGCCAGGGCAAGCACGCCGAGAATCAGCGCGGCAAGGGGCAACCAGGTCCGGACGAGATGGATCTTGGGCAGGTTGTCCTTCGCCAACTGCGCCTGCAGGCGAACCGTGTCAGGCGTGAATCGGAGCGTGCCCTGCAATGCGATGAGGCCGGCCAGCGCCGGGTCGCGCAGTGCGCTGTTCGGATCGAGGCTCGCCCGGCCGGTGAGGGTCTGGACGAGCTGCTCCTGGCCGTCGACGATCGCGCCCGTGGTCGGCTCGACCCACACGGTGCGAGTGTTCGTATACGTCGAGGGAAGCACATTGTTCGTGTAAACCGGCTGGTCCACGATCTTCTGGACGAACCTGTAGACCGTGAGGCCCTCTCTCTTTTCGGTACCCGAATAGACCATTGGGAATGCCTTGCCTACGACGGTATCGAAGTAGGGATAAGTCTTCTTCGTCGTGTCGATCGGGAACTTGTAGCTGAGGCCCTCATGCTTGATCGTCGGGTCGCCGTCGACATTTGTGCGATATTTGGGATCGTTGACCGCCATGCCTGTCTTGCGGTCAAACGCGACTCGGTCCGTCGAGTTGGTGATCAATCTCGGATCGAACTTGCTGACGCAGCCGGGATGCGACCCGTCGTCAACGGTCAGGCAGAGCGACTCGTCGTAGACCGCGTTCTTGCTGTCGCCGCCGCTGTCCTTGCCGACATCGCCGATGATCGTGCGCGTCACGAACACCGAAATCGTCGTGTTCTTTCCTTGATGCGGATCGAGAAAGTTGAAGCCGTCGCCACTTGCCAGGATGTGGATGTACTTCTGCGGAATCTCCAGCGGCGCCTTGATCACGCTGCGGCGCGACGACCCATTTCACGATCGGCGCGAGTACCAGCAGGAAGACCCCGAGGAACAGCAACAGATACCCGAAGGCGCGCTTCATCGCACATCCCCTCACTGTCGCGACGGGGCGTGCCCAAGATCCGGCACACACGAGCAAGGATCGCACGGTATCAGGTCGTACGATGCCCACACGCCAATCGATGCAGCGTTTTCTACTGGGGGGCCATGGACCTGAAGCAGGTTCGGTCGGACTGGACCGAACTGGGCGCGCGTGACCCCTTCTGGGCCGTCCTCGTGTCGCCGAAGAATCGCCATGGCGGGTGGGAAGTCGGCGACTTTCTTGCGACCGGCCGGGACGAGGTGACGGCCGCACTCGCGCATGCCGACGGATTGGGTCTCGATGTCGCACGCGGCCGGGCGCTCGACTTCGGTTGCGGTGTCGGCCGACTGTCGATCGCGCTCGCCGACCATATGGACGAAGTAGTCGGCGTCGACATTTCGCCATCGATGGTTTCGGCGGCGCGCGAGCTGGACGCTTCAGGGCGTTGCCAGTTCGTCGAGAACAATCGCGGCGACCTTTCGATCTTCGCCGATGACAGTTTCGACCTTGTGTACTCGTCCTTGGTGCTCCAGCACCTGCCGCCGGAGATCGCGCAGGGCTACCTGGCCGAGATGCTCCGCGTGCTGCGGCCGGGCGGCGTCATGATCGTCCAGTTGGCGACGAGGCCCGACCGCAGCGTCAAGGGACTGCTGGTGCGCCTGCTGCCGCTGCCGGTGATCCGGTTCGTCCAGCGACGGCTGCTCCACTACCCCGCGCCGCTGGACATGTACCCGATGACCGCACGCGCGCTGGAGGCGGTGATCACGCGCGGCGCAGGGCACGTCGTGGACGTCGTCGACGACCCGATGTACGGCGGCAACTGGCGATACGCCCGGTATTACGTAGCGGCGTCATGAGCGCCGACGTCAGTCCGGCCCCGAGCGAGGCGGAGCAGGTCACCGTCGCTGAGTCGGAACTGCCGGAACTGCCAGATACGCCGGACACCGAGTCCGCGTTCCGCGCCCGGTGGCTGCGAGTGATTCGGGTTGCCGCGGTTCCCGTGTCGGGGGTGGCGATTGCCGCGGCCGGCCTGCTCGTCGCGCAGACCGCTATCCGGGCCTGGCTGGGTTATCGCGGCTTCTTCTTCCTCGACGATTTCGCGTTCACGGCGCGCGCCGGCAGGTACTCGCTGACCGACGTGCACGACTACCTGATGCAGTCCTACAACGGCCACCTGATGCCCGGGCGCCTTCGCCCAGGTGTGGATCCTGACCAAGCTGTGGCCGCTCAGCTTCGCGCCAGTGATGACCGTGAGCGTCGTTCTCCAGGTATTACTGGGGATTCTCTTCTACCGGCTGCTTCGCGAACTGTTCGGTGCTCGACCGGCCATCCTCGTCCCCTACGCGATCTTCCTCTTCACGCCGATCACCTTGCCCGCGTTCGAGTGGTGGGCCGCCGCGCTGAACCAGCTACCGCAGCAACTGGCCATGGTCGCTGCGTTGTTGTGCCAGACGCGCTACCTGCGAACGGGCCGGGTGCGCACCGGTGTCTACGGCGCGGTGGCCACATTTGCCGGACTGCTGTTCTCGGAGAAGACGGTCCTCACCATTCCACTCGTCGTCGGCTTCACCCTGCTGTTCTTCGCCCGGGGCGGCCCGATCCGGCGGATCACGACGGCGGCACGCGCACATTGGCGGGTCTGGCTGGCCTACCTCGTCGTCGGCCTGCCTTACGCCGCGTACTACGCACTCGAGGTTCCCTCCCCCGGACGCGCGATTGCCAACGGCAACGACGTCCTGCAACTGTTCGGCACCTCATTCGGCCACGCGCTCGATCCGGGCCTGCTCGGCGGTCCGTGGTCCTGGCGGCGGGTCGGCTTCGTCGGCGCGGTCGCCGATCCCAGCAAGTTCGTGATCTTCCTGGCCAGCATCGTCGTGATCGGCATCGTCGCCGCGAGCGTGGCCTGGCATCGCCATGCGGTGTACGGGTGGCTGCTCGGCGCCGGGTACGCGGTCATGACCCTGGCCGTCCTCGCGGCCAGCCGGGCGACGTTCATCGGGCCGTTGATCGGCGCCGAGTACCGCTACGTCACCGACGTCGCCGCCGTGGCCGTTATCGGCGGCTCGCTGGCCTTCCTGCGCCCGGCCGGCGACTGGGTTCACCCGCCGGCTGCGCTGGTGCGCCGGGCGTGGGTGTCACGCCAGGCGACGGCCCCGGTGGTTCAAGATCTGCGCGCCGCGTTGCCACGTTGGCGGCCGGTCACCGTCGTCGCAATCCTCGTCGTGGCGTTCCTAGCGAGCGCGACCGCCTCCACGGTGCGTTTCGACCGCTACTGGAGTACGAATCCCGCCGAGCCCTACATCGCCAACCTGCACGCCGCGTTCGCCAATGCACCGCGCGATCTCGTCGTCTACGACCAGGAGGTTCCGGCGGAGGTGGCCTGGGCATTGCTGTTCCCGTACAACCGGCTGTCGAATCTGACGACGCCCTGGTCGCAGCGGCCGAAGTTCCTCGAGCTCGGGCAGAGCACTGCTCATCTGGGCATCGTGGACAGTCAGGGACGCATTCGCCGGGTGGGCATCGAGGGCATCGCCGCTGCTCGCGGACCGGTGCGCAACGGATGCGGTTGGCTGCTCGGCCCCAAGCCGGTCCAGGTCCGTCTCGCGCAGCCGACCTTCCCGTGGACGTGGGTGATGCGCATGGCCTACATCGCGAGCGCGGATGCCACGGCGACCGTGCACGCGGGCTCGACGATTGCGACGGTCACCCTGCACAAGGGGCTCAACGAGCTGTACCTCGAGTTGGTCGGCTCGGTCAGCGCAGTGGCGTTCTCCTCGCTGCCCGGCGGCGCCACGGTCTGCACCAACACGCTCGCCGTCGGCAAAGCGGTACCGATCCCCGGGACGAGTCCATGACCGCCACCGCGCACGCTCCCGTCGACGGCGCATCGCCGGAGCGCGGTACGGACGTCGCCGCGCGGTCGGCGTTACCGGATCACTCGGCATTCCCGGCGCTGGACGGTATTCGCGCGCTTGCGGTTGCGGCCGTCGTCGGCACCCACGCCGCGTACTGGACCTTCCGCTACGGTCGCGGGCCGGGGTCGGGCATGCTCGCCCGCCTGGACTCCGGCGTGGCTCTTTTCTTCGTCCTGTCCGGCTTCCTGCTGATCCGGCCCTGGCTGGTGGCTGCCGCGAAGGGCACCCGCGCGCCGAGCCTGCGCGTCTACGCGTGGCGCCGCGTGCTGCGGATCCTGCCGGTGTACTGGGTGGCGGTGACGCCTGGCGTTCACCGTCCTGCGCGACAACCGGCACGTGACGCCGGCCGACTGGCTTCGGCACGCGGCCTTCCTCCAGATCTATCGACTCAACTGGCTGCGCGCCGGCCTGACCCAGACGTGGAGCCTGTGCACCGAGGTCGCGTTCTACGTACTGCTGCCGGGGTTCGGCCTGGTGGCACTCGCGGCGTCGCGTCGTTTCGGCTGGCGGCCGGCTGCGCTGCTCGGCGGTTGCGGCTTTCTCGTCGTCGCGACCGAGCTCTGGTACGTGTGGATGCACGCGGAGGGTTGGTCGGTCTTCACGCCGGCGAACTTCTGGCTGCCGGGCTACCTGAGTTGGTTCGCCGGCGGCATGGCCATGGCGATCATCGACGTGCACCTGACGCATCGGCCGTCGGCGTCGAACGGGCGCTGGCGGATGGCCCACGTCCTCGGCGCGAGCGCGGGCTCATGCTGGGTGATCGCGCTCGGCCTGTTCCTCATCGTCGCCACGCCGATGGGCGGTCCGCGCACCGTCGGTTACATCTCGACCATCGAGGCCATCGCCCGCAACCTGCTCTACCTCGGCCTCGCCATGCTGATCGTATGGCCCTCGGTGTTCGGCAACCGGACGTGGGCCAATGCGGTCTTCGCCAACCGTCCCATGCGCTGGCTCGGTGAGCGTTCCTACAGCATCTTCCTGCTGCACCTGGTAGTCCTCCAGGGCGCGATGAACGTCCTCGGCTACCACATCTTCACCGGCAGCGCCACGGCCGTCTTCGTACTGACCATGGCCGGCACCATCGCGCTGAGCGCCCTCTACCTTCCGCTTCGTCGAGCAGCCGGCCATGTCGCTGCGGCGACTCGTCCGGCCCAAGCAGCGCGCCGCGGACGGGCGCTAGGCGTATACCGGCGCACGCGGTGGCCACGAGCGCGCACAGGCACAGGATCTGCAGCAAGGGCAATCCCGCCGCATAGTCGGCGTCGCCCCAATGGCGCGTCGCAAGGACGGCCCCCGCGAGCAGGTAGCAGCCGGCCGCGATCGCTGCCGGTGCCTGACGAAGCGCCGGCACCGAACGCGAATACTGCGCCGGCCGCCAGGCAGAGCGCCGTGACGCCGGCCCACGCCCCCGCGCCGACCGCCCCGCCGAGCAGCAACGCAGCGGCCAGCGCGGCCACGCACAGGCCGATGCCGCCCGGCCACGCTCCGCCAGGACCGAGCGGGCGATTCCGGCGCGGCCGAACCGCTGCGCCGAGCAGGAGCAGCAGCGCGGCGAACAGGCCGACGAGCAAGGCGGTTCGGTACCAGCGGTCGGGGCCGTAGTCGAGGTGAACCACCCCGGCGGCACCGGCGGGCAGTAGGTAACCCTGCTCCCACCCGTCGACGGTGATTGTGGTGAGTGCATGACCATCGAGTGACGCATGCCAACCGGCATTGGCGTTCTCGTGCACGACGAGCAACGTCGATGACTGACGCGCGCTGACAGCGACGGCACGGCTGGTGCTGTGCCACGTCCGCACCTGCGCGGCCACGGCCTCATCCACCGGTGGCGAGGCTTGCGTCGATCGAAGGGTGGCCGTCGAGACAATCCAGGTGGCGGTACTCATCGCCCGCACGCGGTGCGCGCCACTGCCGAGCGCGATCGGCGAGACAGCACAGGTCTTGAGCGCGACGGGCCGAAGCTCGCGCAGCGCCGCGACCGTTGTGGTGACGCTCGTGCGGTAGGCGACGCCGTCGACGGACACGTCTGGCCCAGCGCCGCAGGGCATCCGCATCACCTGGGTGTCCGTGGCGATGCGGGAGGTCGGTGGGACGCCGCCGACAACCACCTCGCTCACGCCGATGCCGAGCTGGATGATCCCGTGCGCGACCGGGTCGAAGTTCGGTTGCAGGCCGATCGTGTTGGACAGCGCGAGCGTGACGCGGTTGGTTTTGAGGGCTGGGAAGGTGACCGAACCATCGGGCGCGATCGCGGCGGTTCGCCTTCCGGCCGGCGAAGTGATGACAAGGCGATTGGGCGGGGTCGCCGCGAGTTGCGGGTCGATCCGCAGCGGTCAGCGACGAGATCGTCTGCCGCTTGGCCCAGCGCAACGTCAACGACGGGTCGCGGTCATCGGGGCTGGCGACCCAGCCCGTGTGGACGTCCGAGTCGACCGCCGCCTGCGGACCGGCCAGCGGGTCGGCAATCGCCTGCGAACTTGCCGTTGCGACGATTCGGGGCTGCGTCGCAGTGCGCAGCAGCGCGTCGAGCGCCGGGCCGGCACGCGGCGTGGCGGTCGTCGACAGGTCATATGACCCGGGCGACGGCAGCGTGAACGTCCGGTCCAGCCCGGCACTCTCCTCGCCGAGCCGGGCGAGCCCGACGGCGCAATGCGGTCGGCTGCCGACGAACGCGCAACCGTTGCGCGCATCGTCAGGTGTGCTCATAGTCGATGCTCTGCAATGCCGTGCCCGGGGCCAGATCCTGCGGCATGACGATCGTGCGGTGCACGGTGACCTGCGGGATCGACAACTCGGTGACGCCGACCTGGTGGAACGGGCCTCCGGGGCGCGTCACGGCGGTCACGGTAAGGCGCACGGAGCGGGTGCGGCCGGCGATCACGTTCAAGGCGACGGGGCCGTGGCCTGATACTGCCGTCGTCGCGGATCCCGCGTCCGTGCGCACCTCGATCCGGCTGGCCGTGGACAGCGTGGGGAACTCGGCGCTCAACGAATCGACGGAAAGCGGCGAGGTGAAGTCGATCTGGAGCCACTGGCCGACGCCTCTGGAGAACGGGTTGCTCAGCCAGGCGGTCTGCTGATCGCCGTCGAATGCGGCGTAGGGCTGAGCGGCCTGCAGCGAGCCGCCGAAGGAGCCGGGATCTGACGCGGAACTCGACGCGCTGATGGCGTTCGCACCGATCAGGCGGGCGTAGCTCTGATGCTGGTTGCCGGTGAACGGCAGGAAGTCGCGGTCCCGACTCGACATCCGGCGGGGATCGTCCAGCGTCAGCGTGGCCGACGTGTCGAGCGAACTGGCGCCGTTGTTGACCTCCCGGCGGCGCAGCCCGTCGGTCAGGACAACCGCCCCCGGGCGGTATCCGCGCCGTGCTGTCGCCGGTCAGCACCGCGGGCTCGCTCGAGCCGAGTCCCTGATCGCTCAGCGGCAGCAGCGATTCCGGTCCACCGCTGACCTGCACCGTCGCGTCGGCCGGCACCGCCTCGACCCGCGGGTCGGCGGCGTCGGACACAGTCCAGATCTCAACGGCGGGATAAGGCTGTTGCAGGTGTTGATCGACGATGTTGCCGGGCGTGGTCGCGTCGCCGACCAGTCCGCCGAACGACTGCACCAGCGAGAGTCCCGGGGAGTTCGCCAATGCCTCGTGGACGAGCACCGGGCGCGGCACATCGGCCGTGTTGAGGTCGAGGTCGTTGCGCACGACCACGTACCGAACCCCGCTGCGGGCGAGGTAGGCGCTCAACCCGGCCGACGACCGGCCCGACGCGAGCTGGGCGTCGATCGCATCCAGCATCCGGACGTGGCCCGCGTTCGACAGAGGCACCGCGGCACGCACGTCCCATGTCGAGGCGGCCAGCGGCTGCAACGGTTCGTCGCCGGGATTGCCCCACAGGTACTGGCCAAACCTCGATCCGGGCAGGAGCAGCGAACGGCCCTGGGCGTGCTGGTCGCCAAGCCAGGTCGCGGCCTGGCGCCAGTAGGCGGGCACGTCGGCGAACGTCCCGGCCGGAGCGATGCGCAGGGCGATCAGCGGAGTTGCCGCTCCGGCAACGGCGGCCGCCGCCACCGCGAGGACGACCACGCGGCTGATTCGCCGTTCGGCCGGATTGGTGCCCCAGCGCAGGCGCCCGACGAGATGGGCCAGGCCGAGCACCAACGGCAGCCGGATCGCCACGTCGAACTTGTGCACGTTGCGCAGTGGTGCAAGCGCGCCGTCGAGCAGATCGCGCGCGGAGCCGGCGAACAGGCCGTGGACGGCGCCGCCGTATCCGATGCCCACGATGACGACACCGCAGAGCAGGCAGGTGATCAGCCAGTTCCGATGCGGGACGCCACGCTGAGCGAGCCCGCCGAGCCCGAGAGCCACGACCACCACGGTGTTGAGGACCACCGCGGGCTGACTGAGCAACAGCGATCCGGCGTGCCACCCCTGCGTGGGCAGGTAGGCAACCCAGTCCGACGTGCCGCGCAGCGACTCGACGATCGTGGCCGTGCCGGTCGTCGTGGTGGCCGACTCGATGCGCCCGAGGAACGCCGCGCTGTAGTGGCCGAACAGGAGCAACGGGGCGACCCACCACGCGGTGGCGAGAAAGACGGCCAGGAGCCACGCACCGGTCAGGCGCCGCGTTCGCCGATCGGGTCGCCGGGTCAGCAGCCACAGCGCCGCCGGTAGGAGCGCGGCCAGCACGAGCGCCGCATTGATCGCCCCCATCAGCAGGACGGCAATGCCCGATCGCATCGCAGCGCGCCGCGGTGAACCTTCCCGAACCGCCGTGACCAGCGGGACCATCACCCACGGCGCGAGGCAGGCCGGCAGTGCCTCGGCAGACACCGGGCCGAGCACGGTCAGCAGGTGCGGCGACAAGGCGAAGGCAAGCCCCGCGATCATGCGACTGGCCGGTGTCCCGATCTCCATCCGGCGCGCGAGCGTCACCACGCCCATGAACCCGACGCACAGCAGAGCCGACCACCACAGCCGCTGCACGGCCCACATGGGAATGGCCATCGCCTTGCCGAGCGCAAAGAACGGCCCCATCGGGAAGAGATATCCGTAGGCCTGGTTCTGTACCTGGCCGGCGAGGCCCTGCGGGTCCCACATGTGCAGTGCGCGCCCGAGGAACGCCAGTGGGTTGATCGTCAGATCGAGCTTGGTGTCGGGGACCAGCAGACCCGAATCGCAGTTGAAGGCGAACGCCACCAATGCGATGCATGCGGCGACATGCCTTATACGCCACATGGATTCCGCCGATGCGCGTGTTCCCGTCACTTTGCTGTCTGGAACGGCCTTGCGTGTGGAAGTCTTTGTGCTCTCTCTTTCGTCCGCGATCACGCGCATGATCGAGCCAGCACGACAACGTGTCGTCGGTCGGGGGCGCAGACCGTCGAAGGAGCTAGAGAACAGCAAAGGACGGCGCGATGAGCGGCATCGATGTCGGTCGACGGCCTGCCGTCTTGATCGCCAACTGGCGCGACACCGGACATCCCGAGGGTGGCGGGTCGGAACTCTACGTCGAGGAACTCGCCGACGGCCTGGCCGAGCGCGGCTATCTCGTGACGCTGGTGTGCGCGTCCTATCCCAATGCCGCAAGCCGTGAGCGACGGGCAAGTGGGGTCGAAGTGGTACGCCTCGGCCACCGGATGTCCGTCTACGCCCGCACTGCCGCCGAGTATCTCCGCCGGCGCCTGGGTCGTCCGGATGTGATCATCGAGGTCCAGAACGGCATGCCGTTCCTTGCTCGGCTGTGGGCCCGCAAGGCGAAGGTCGTCGTCCTCGTCCACCACGTCCATCGAGAGCAGTGGCGCGTTGTCATGCCGGCGCCGCTTGCCCGCCTCGGATGGTGGATCGAGTCGCGCCTCGCGCCTCGCGTCAATCGCTGCGTCCAGTACGTGACGGTCTCCAACACCACTCGTCGCGAACTCGCATCGCTCGGCATTGCGCCCGAGCACATTGCGGTCATACACAACGGCACGCCGGCCCCGGTGGCGACGAGGGCGGCCAAGGCCGACCGGCCGACCCTGCTGGTGGTGAGCCGACTCGTGCCGCACAAGCGGATCGAGATCGCCATCGAAACGCTCAGCGCACTCGTCGACGACTTCCCCGAGATCAGCTTGACGATCGCGGGCCGCGGCTGGTGGGAGCCCGAACTGCGCCGGCTCGCCGAGGAATCCAGCGTGGCCGATCGCGTGCACTTCGCGGGCTACGTCTCCGACGAGCACAAGGCCCGGCTCTTCCGCGAAGCGTGGGTTTCGCTGGTGCCCTCGATGAAAGAGGGCTGGGGCCTGGTGGTCACCGAGGCCGGCGCCCACGAGACGCCCAGCGTCGGATTCGCGGACGCCGCGGGGGTCAGCGAGTCGATCATTGACGGACGCACCGGGTTGCTGGCTGCCGACACCGAAGAATTCGTCGCCAAGGTTCGGCTGCTGCTCAATGATCACGCGCTGCGCGAGCAGCTCGGTGCTCAGGCCGCCAGCCATGCGCGCAGCTTCACCTGGGAGCAGACGGTCGCGGACTTCGACTCTCTGATCGGGCAGATCATCGACCGGCCGAGCCAGGTCGAGCCGAGCGTGGGTCAGCGTGAGCCGTAGTTCACGAGAGGCGTCGTGACCTGCTTGGCGGTCGGCTGTGCCGCCTGGTACACCCCATAACTCGCGGCAAGCGCCAGTACTACGGCGACGAGCACGGTCAGCGCTATGCGCATGTCGCTCACTCCTCGCAGGGGCGTCAGTCGATCAGGTCCTCGAGCCCGAGCCTAGCAGCCGTTTAACGCGACCGGAAACGGCGACACAGCACGCGGCGAGCAATACTCCTGCCGCGGCGATGTCCGCGGCGATGACCGGAACGCTCGGTGCGACAAGGCCTTCTGCCGGTTTTCGGGCGCGATCGGCGGACACGTCCGGCACCTCGTAGAGGCTCAGCGCCGCGCCGTTGAAGACCGGCCGCAGCCCGGCGAGGCGATCGGCATCGATCGGGGCATCGACGACGACCCAGCGAACGCCCAACGAGCCGAGCGAACTCGCTGACTGCTTGGTCAACATCGCTGCAACCCGATCGGCGAGACGGTCCTCGCCGCGGACGACGACCACGCCGGAATCAACTCGAACGGGAAGGTCGGACGACGTGACGACCGTGCGCTGGACCATGCGCGGAACCGGATCGAGCGAGATTCGCCTGCCGTTCCAGGGGAATTGGCGATACGCCTCGAACGGGAGCACCACGACGGCACCCGGCCGGGGGTCATCGGCCAGCACCTGCCGCACATGGGCGAAGTCGCTCGGATAGGCAACCGGGACAAGCCGATTCGACAGGCCCCACGCCAGCGAGGGCAGCACCACGATCGGCAGCACGCTGCACAAGATCGCCACCGTCCGGGCCTGCGAACTGATCCACGAGATGCCTGCGCCGAAGCCGAGCGCGATGAGAAGTACCCAGATCGCCAGCAGTCGCTGGGTGTCGCGGATCAGTGATCCACCGGGCAGCCGGGCGATCGCGTCCGCCGCCGGATGCCATGCACTGAGGAGCACAACGCCGAGCGTCACGACGCCGACCAGTGCGAGCGGCGCCACCCAGGCGTTGCGGCGCAAGATCGGCCAACCACGCACGGCAACGGCGAGGATCACCAACGCGCCGAGCGCGCCGATCACAGTGTCGCGACCGTTGGGGACGGCGTCGGCGCTCCAGACAGCGCCGCCGGTGACGACGCTCGCCACCACGCCCAGCGGGGTGTCGGCCCGCGGAGCGAAGACGGCCGCCCCGCCAAGATCGGCATGAACGCCGCCCGGCCGCAGGATCGCGGGCAACAGCCAGGGCAGGGCGAATACCGCAAGGGCGCCGAGGCAACCGACTGTTCGCCGCACCGCGCTCTGCCGTGGACTTAGCCAGGCGATCATCACGGGCGTCGTGATCGCCGCCAGCAGCCAGGCCGGGGCGCCGCCGAGGCTCGCGAATCCCAGTACGGCAACCAGACGAGCCCACGCATCACGCCCGCCGGTGGCGGCCGCGTTCGCGGCGAGCACGAGCCACGGCAGCGCCGCGTATCCGATGAGGACGGCCCACTGGCCGAGCAGCATTCGCTCGGCCAGGAACGGCGTCCACAGGTAGGCGATCCCGGTTGCGCTACGGGCGATCGCACCGCCGGGGGCCAGCCGGGCGGCTCCCAGCCCAGCCGCCAGAAGCAGCAGTAGCAGCACGGCTTTCTGCACGATCTGCCCGGAGACGACATGGCCCGCAACTGCAACGACGAGGTCGCTCGGCACGGCCCGGGGAAGCGCCGACGACAGGCCCACGCTCGCGGCGTTCACGGGCATCCGCGGCGTGAACACCATGTCGTGATCGAGGACGTAACCCGGTCGCAGCAACGGCGCCAAGATCGCGAGCGAACCGGCCGTGATCACGAGCAGAGGCGCCGGCCAGAGCGGGCCGGCGCGCAGCCGCTCCAACACACCAGTTCCGCGCATTGCTGCGGACAGTAGTCGAGACGGTTACCGTCGTCCCGTGCTGCGTGGACTGCTCGTCACGATGCGGCCGCGCCAGTGGATCAAGAATGTCCTCGTCGCGGCCGCGCCGCTTGCTGCCGGAGACATCACGCAAGCGTCGGTCGCGATACACACGCTTATCGCTTTCGTCGCCTTTTGCCTGGCGTCCAGCGCCGTGTACTGCTTCAACGACATCTGGGACGCGGCGGCCGACCGGCTGCACCCGCGCAAGCGCACCCGGCCTATCGCGGCAAATGTCCTGCCCGCATCGGTGGCAATGGCCGCGGCCGGCATCCTCGCCGCGGCATCGATCGCCGTGGCCACGCCGAATCCGCTGCGCCTGGTGATCGTGATCTACCTCGCGGCCAACGTCGCCTACGCGCTCGGCCTCAAACACCAGCCGGTCATCGAGCTCGCGTTCGTCGCCTCCGGCTTCCTGTTGCGTGCCATTGCCGGAGGCCCGGCCACGGGAATCCCGCTGTCGCAGTTCTTCCTGATCGTGGCTTCGTTCGGCTCGTTGTTCATGGTCGCGGGCAAGCGACTGTCCGAGCTCGTACAACTCGGCGACGAAGCGACATTGAGCCGCCCCATCCTCGCCACCTACTCGCAGTCGTATCTGCGGATGGTGGTTGCCGTCAGCGCCGGCGTCACCGTCTCGGCCTACGCGCTATGGGCATTCGAGGTCGGCGGACGGCACAGCGGCTTCCACTGGGCGACCGTGTCGATCGCACCGTTTGTCGTTGCCCTGCTCCGCTACGCCCTCGACGTGGACGCCGGGCGGGCCGAGGAGCCCGAACAGATCGTGCTGCGCGACCGGACGTTGCAGGTGCTTGTCCTGCTCTGGCTGGTCACCTTCTCCGCGGCGGCGCTGCGTGGCTGACGAGAGGCAGATCCTGACCGGGTGGGGCCGCACGGCGCCGTCCGCGGCCGTAGTGCGTACGCCGCAATCCTGCGACGAGATCGCGGAGATCATTCGCTCACGCCCGCCGCGCGGTGTCGTCGCGCGGGGACTCGGGCGCAGCTACGGCGACGCCGCGCAGAACGCCGGCGGCGTGGTACTCGACATGCGCACGCTCGCGTCCATCGGCGCAATCGACCCGGGCCTGGGCACGATCGCCGTCGGCGCAGGCGCGGACATCGACGCGCTGATGCGGCACACGATCCCGCAGGGATGGTTCGTGCCCGTGACGCCCGGCACGAGGCAGGTCACGCTCGGCGGCGCGGTGGCCGCCGACGTGCACGGGAAGAACCACCACCGTGACGGCAGCATCGCCAGCCACGTGACGAATCTGCAGATGATCGACGGAAAGGGCGAGATGCGCGCCCTTTCCGTCGGCGACGACCTGTTCTGGGCAACCCTTGGCGGCATGGGCCTGACCGGCATCGTCACCGAGGTGACGCTCGCGCTGCAGCCGGTGTCGTCGGCGTGGATGGCGGTCGACACGTACCGGACGGCCAATCTGGACGAGACGATGTCGCGCCTGGCCGAGGTCGATTCGCGCCGTCAGTACTCGGTGGCCTGGCTGGACTGCCTGGCGCGAGGCAAGTCACTGGGCCGCGGTGTCGTGACCGCCGGCGATCACGCCGGCGCCGCCGAGGTTCGTGCAGGCGGCAAGCAGGGCGTGCTGGAGTTCATGCCCCGCACGCGCATCGCCGTGCCCCGGTGGATCCCGAACGGCCTACTTGCCCCGCTGACGGTGGCCGCCTTCAACGAGGCCTATCACCGAGCCGCGCCGTCACAGCAGATTGGCCGGCTGACCCGGCTCGCCACGTTCTTCCATCCCCTGGACGCAATCCGCGAGTGGAACCGCGGCTACGGCCCGAGTGGCTTCCTGCAGTACCAGTTCGCGACTCCCGATGCCGCCGTGGTGGCCACGGCGATCGACAAGCTGTCCGCCGCGCGCACACCCGGATTCCTCGCTGTCCTAAAGCGATTCGGCCCCGGCAACGCCGGCCCGTTGTCGTTTCCGGCGCAGGGCTGGACCCTTGCTATCGACATTCCGGTAGGAAACCCGGGTATGGCTCCGCTTCTCGACGAACTCGACGACCTCGTCGCCGCCTCAGGCGGTCGGGTATACCTGGCGAAGGACGCCAGGCTGCGGCCCGACGTATTCGCGACGATGTACCCGATGGCTCCGCAGTGGCGGCTGGTTCGAGCGGCGGCCGACCCCGATCGAGTGTTCCGATCAGATATCGCCCGGAGGCTTGACCTGTGATCGACGCATTGGGTGCACCTCAATCGCTGCTGGTGCTGGGCGCTACATCGGATATCGCCGTCGCGACGACCAGCGCCCTGGCGCAGCGTGGGCGCCTGCAACGAGTCGTCCTGGCCGGCCGGCCGAGCGATGCGCTCACCGGCGAAGCCGACCGCGTCCGCGCACTCGGTACGCCCGACGTAGCGACCGCCACCTTCGACGCCCTGGACGAGCAATCGATCCCGCCCGTGATCGATCAGGCCTTTGCCGGCGGAGACATCGACGTCGTCCTCGTGGCATTCGGCGTCCTGCCGAATCAGGTGGATGCGTTGGTCGACACGGACATTGCCGTGTCGAGCATGCAGATCAACTACCTCGCCGCTGCGTCTGCGTGCCTGCGTGCTGGCAATGCGCTGCGCCAACAGGGACATGGCGCACTCGTCGTCCTTTCCTCCGTCGCGGCCGAGCGTCCGCGGCGGTCGAACTTCGTTTACGGATCGGCCAAGGCGGGTTTGGACGCCGTCGCAACCGGCCTCGGCGACGAGCTGCACGGATCCGGCGTGTCCGTGCTCGTGGTTCGCCCGGGCTTCGTCCGCACGAAGATGACGGCTGGTCTGCGGCCGGCGCCCCTGTCGACCACCGCCGATGTCGTCGCGCAGGCGATCGTTACCAACCTGCGCCGCGGCACACGCACCGTCTGGGTTCCGGGCTCGCTGCGCTACGTCATGTCGGCGCTCCGGCACGTTCCACGGCCGCTGTTCCGGCGGCTGCCGCTATGACGGCCGATGCGCGCGACGCTGCGGCGAGAGGCACCGCCCCGACCGCGTGGCGCACGAACGCGTTCGTGGCGGTCGCGACGATCGTCGCGAATGTGCTGGGCTACGGCTTCAACCTGGTCATGTCACGGGCACTCGGCCCTTCGCGTTTCGGCGAGCTCAGTGCACTGATCGCCATCGTCCTGGTCGCGTCCGTGCCCGGCACCGCCCTGCAGGCCCTGGTCGCCCGGCAGATCGCGACGCACGACGGGGATGGCGGCGACGACGGTCAGATCCTGCATCAGTCGCTGCTGCTCGGCGGGCTCGTAGGCGTCCTGACGCTGGCCGCCGCGCCGGTCCTGCGGCTGTTCCTGCACGTGGACTCGTGGGCGTCGTTGGTGTGGCTGGCGGCCGTCCTGGTACCGACGACGGTCGCCTTCGGCTGCCAGGGCGTGCTGCAGGGTCGGCAACGATTCCACGCGCTCGGGGCGTTGCTCGTCCTCGTGCAGGGGGCCCGGCTCGTCGCCAGCGTGATCACCGCGGCGCTGCACGGCGGCGTCACGATGTCGCTTGCCGCGACTGCCGTGCTCACCTGCCTGGTGGTTCTCGTCGCGGTGCCGATGATCGCCCATCCCCACTGGCACCGTCCGGCGATCGCCGCGTTGCCACTGCTTGCCCGTGACGCCGCGGCCGTTCTCGGCGTTCTGGTGCTGACGAACCTCGACCTGCTGCTCGCCCGGCACTACCTGCCCCACGACGAGGCCGGCCTTTACGCGGCCGGGAATCTCATCACGAAGGCTGCGTTCTGGGGGCCGAGCTTCGTCGCAACGGTGACCTATCCGCGGTTGACCCAGCCCGACAGCCGGCCACGGGCACTGCGCCTGGGAGCAACGGTGCTCGGGGCGCTCTCACTCTTCGGCATCGCTTGTGCCGCGTTCGGCGCCCCGCTCGTGCCGGTGGTGATCGGGCACGCCTACAAGCCGATCGCCGGTGACGCCTGGCTGTTCGCCGTTGAAGGGTCGGCGCTCGCCATCGTCCTGTTCGGCGTGTACGCGGGCCTGGCGATCCGCGATCGCCGGCTGTCGATGCTGGTCTGGCTGGTGGCCGCAGCCGAGACGATCGCGATCGTGCTGTGGTGGCACGGCAGCGTGTTGCAAATACTGACCGTCGTCGTCACGGGCTCGCTCGTCCTCGTAGGACTCGCCATAGTGCTGGAAGGACCGTCACTTCGGCGAGCCGACCGGTTGACCTATCCAGCCGGCGCGGCGGGCCATGGCCCGGGGACGTAGTTGGGGTCGTAACCGGTCTGCGCGTCGCCGCTGGCCTGCTTGTCCGGCGTGTTCTTCGTGGTGACCGCGTTGTCGACCGTGTAGTCCAGCGCCTGCGCCACCGCACCCGGCCCGGCGTACTGCCCGTAGTGAACCCAGTTGTCCAGCAACGACACCACACCGAGCCACTCGGTGGTGGTGAAGGTGCAGTGCCCGGCACCGTAAGGGGCCGTGGTGTAGGTGGTGGGCGGCGCGGTGAACAGCTGAACCAGTTCGCCCTTCGCGCTCGGGATCTTGCTTACCCGGTCGGCAAAAACCGTCTCGTTCTGCACGAGCACGAGTGGGTCGTTCTCGGTGTGCATGGTGATCGTCGGGTCGGTGATCTTGCCGGTCGGGTTGCCCAGTGCATCAGCCTTCTTGCGTGCGTCCGGGTCGGCGCTTACGCGTTCGCCCGCGGCGAGCTTCGCCAGCACGCCGTCGAGTTGCCCGGGCGCCGCGGCATTGATCAGCAGGCGATCGTTGTCGCTCAGCCGGGCGCTGTAGTCGACTCCGGTGTTCTGCGACGGGTTGCCGCCGACGCGCTGCTCGATGTCGTAACGACCCCAGGTGCCGTAGCCGAGCGCGGTGATGATGCCTTGCGCGTATGCCTGTCCGAGCGACGTCGCGTCGTGGCCGTCGTACTTGTCGGTCTTGCCCGGCGCACCGGCGATCTTGCCGATCGTGAGCAGATCAGCAGCGCCCTCGGCACCGCCCTTGGACGCCTTGGTCACAACGGCCGTCGACGCCGCCTGCCACTGGGCTACGGCCTCCTGCTGCGAACTGAATCCGGTGAGCTGCAGTTTCGGGTAGATCAGCGTCTTGACGGCGTAGGCCACATCGAGTGCGAGATCAAGGTTGAGGTTCGTGCCGCCAAGTACGCCGCACAGGGGTGCTACGCCGGATACCCACTGGTTCTGGGTCTCGGCGAGAGTCTCGGTGATCAAGCCGCCGAGTGATGCCCCCCAGATGTAGACCCGCTTCGGGGTGCCGAACGTGTCGCTGAAGTACTTATAGAGATCCTCGTCGCCGGCTACGCCGTCCTGCACGTCCCAGCCGTTTGTCTTGAACGCCGAGCCGGCGAGCGCATATCCCTCTCCGATGAGGGTTTCACTCACGTCGTCGCTCGGGCTCGCCTCCGCCGTGGTGTCCGGCTGCACGATCGGCGAGTCGGGGTTGGTCGGATCCGACGGCACGGGCCCGGCATTTCGGTAGCCATGCGACCAAATGATCAACGTGCCGTTCCAGTTCTTCTTGCTCGGAACCTTGATCTGGATCGCCGCACCGTCGCGCTGGCCGGCGCACAGCGCCGGGGTGCAGTCGGTCTTGAGCGTGACCTTGCCGGTGGAGCGGACGTCGTCTGCCTGCGCGGTGCGTTGGACATGGCTACAGGCACTGGCGAGCAGCACCACTGCCGTGCCAGCCGCAGCGAAGGAGAACACACGTCGAGTAGCACGGGTCATGGCGTGCACTATGACACGGGCTGCCATGCAAGCGGCAGAGGCGCAGTCCCCCGATTTCGATCAGCGCGCAAGCGCAAAGGGGGCAGGCACCAGCAACTCGACATTGCGATCCTCGACCGCGCCGCGCCGGCCGTCCTCGGTAGCGGTGGGCGCTGCGTTCTGCCAGTCGTTCGCGCCGAGTTCGCGCGACAGGGCCGCCAGGGCGAGTGGATCACGCGGTCTGGAGCCGTAATGCCGAGGCGCCGCATGGTCGATCAAGGTGCCGAACACCGACAATGTGCCATTGCCGTTGTCGACCAGTTCGACGATGCGCGCCTGCTGCGGCCAGTCGATGTGCGCCGCGGTGTTGACCTCCCAGAATCCGCCCGGTACTGGCGCATCAGCCGCCCGCCGGTACGGCACGACGGTGTTGCGGTGCGTATGCCCGTTGACCCACACCACCGCGTTGGGGAAGCGGAGCAGCAGATCGCGCACGGTGGTACCGAGCACGCGCCCGACTCCGGCGGCGTTGGTCATCGTCTCGATGGTGTGGTGGCTGAACAGCGCGAACAGCTTGTCGTGCTTGCCTCCGGCGACGATATTGCCGCTCTCGTCGAGGTAACGCTTGCTGCCCGCGGTCAGCTCGGCCGTCAGCCAGGCGAGTTGCTCGGCGTCGATCGAGCCATCGGCGCCGCCGAAGGGATTGACGGTGTCGAGGACGATGCAACGCACCGGGCCCTGATCGAATGCGTAATAAGCCTTGCCAGTACTGAGGTTCCACTTGCTGTAGCCGTGCCCGTGTGGCCGGCCGCTCGTCCGGAAGTGTTCGGCGATCGTCTCCGCGCGCGACAGGGGACGGCGCGCCGCATCGGGCGTGACGAGGCGGAACGGCCCGCTGAACAGCGTCTGCAGTGCGGCCGGATCGCCGCTGAGCAACCCGATCGCCAGCTTGATGATGTCGGTGCCGGGCGGCAGGTTGCTGATCTTGACGTTGCCCGTGGCGACCGCGGCGATGATCGCCGAGGACGGGATGTTGCCCTGCACCAGTCCGTCGTGGTTGCCGAACGCGGTAAGCCACGGCGTGTGCAGGCCGGTGGCGTGAAACGGCCGGCGCACCGCGTCGAGCAGGCCGGGCAGGGTCGGGAAACCGAAGCGGGCACGCGGCAGGTCGTCGCTCTGGCCGGCCGGCGTCCCGTCCGGATGCCAGTACCGCACGTCGTAGTCGACAAGATCCGCCACGCCCTCGTACTTCGTCAGGTCACCGGAGTCCGGCCGCACGCGCTCGCCGTCGAGCAGATCGATCTGCCAGCGCAACTCGTTGAACTGCGTGTTGTCGACGTTGTCGCCGGTGGCAATGGTGAACGCCACTGGCAGCCCCGTTGCCGGGCCGCGGCGTACGGAGTTCATCGCGCGGACCATCGCCTCGCCGACGTGCGCGGTCATCAACTCCTGGCTGCGGTAGGACGCATCGAACGGGCAGCACGCCGGCGAAGGGCGAGTCCGGGTCGTTGAACCGGTCGAGGAACTCGACCCGCGCCGGCGACTGCGCGTCCATGATGTGCATGTCGGTGAGCTGCCCGAGCGCGAGCAACGCCCGCCGCCGTCCGGATCGCGCGGGCGCGCTGGTGACCAGATCATCGCGCAGCAGGTGCGGTTCGCCCGGTCCGACGACGATCGGCCGGTAACCGCCGGTGCCGGGCTGCCCGCGCAGCAGCGTGTGGTCCAGCGTCGTGTGCTCCGGGCTGCTCGGGAACCGCCGATCCCCCGGCCGGGTCCGGACCGGAGCCGCCTCGGCCGGAGCCGCCCCGGCGACCAGGCCGGTGGCCGCAACGATCGCGCCCGCCGCCGCTCCCAGTTCGAGCACCTGGCGGCGGCTGGGCGTCCACTTCGTTGCGGCCGTTCCGGCCGTGTCGTCGTCTGTCATGCGATACCTCCGCGGCTAGCCGAGCTGGGCGCGCGCCCCCGCAGGAGCCTCGCATCTCGAGCCGTCGCGCGGAAGCCACAACATCAATGCGCGAGGCACGGATCGGGCAATTACTCGGCGCTAATGGCACGCAGGATGCCAAGACGGGCGGCCCGGCGCGCCGGCCTGATTCCGGCGAGCGTGCCGGCAATCGCGCCGACGACGAGGAATACCGCGAGTTGTGCCGGTGGCGCCGAGAACGTCGAGAGTGCCGTGCTCGCCTTGACGAGGGACCAGCCGAGCAACGTGCCGAGCCCCACCCCGCCGATCGTGCCGAAGACGGCGACGAGCACGGATTCCCACCGAACCATCGCCCGGGTCTGGGCGCGCGTCTGGCCGACGGCACGCAGCAGGCCGAGTTCGCGGGTGCGCTCGTGGACCGACAGCGACAACGTGTTGCTGATACCCATCAGCGCGATGAGGATCGCGAGCACGAGCATCACGTAGATCAGGCCGAGGAACGTGTTGACGCCCGAGGTCGCGCTGGCCCGGTACTCATCGCGATCCTGTACCCGCGGCTGGCCGGACGAAATCGTCGCCGCCTCGACAGCGGCCTTCGTGCTCGCGAGGTCGGCGCCCGGACGCAGTTTGAGCATGACCTGCGTATCGACCACCTGGCCGACGTGCGGAGTCCAGCCCACGGCCGAGAAGACGTAGTCGCCGCTGATGTCCGGCCGGCCGAAGATCGCCGCGACCGTCGCCGTGCCGTTTGCCCCGTCCGGATAGGTAATTCGAGCAGTTGAGCCGACCCGCCAGTGGTGGCTCTTGGCCACGTCGCGGTACACCGCCATCGAATTCGGCGCCATGCCGGTGAGCGAACCGCTGACCACGTCGAGATCAAGGACATCGCCGATCGCCTTCGGATCGACGACCGACACCGTCTTCGCGTCCCCGTCGACCAGGGCGTCTCCGGAACCGAGGCCGGTCGCGAGGGCGACGCCCGGCACTCGGGCGACGTTCGACACGATGGCCGGGTCGAGGCGTCCGGTCGCCGAACTCATGCCGCCGAAGCCGGGTGTGTTGACGACCAGGTCCGCAGTCAGCGACTTGCGCACGCCCTGTGCGGCCGACGCCTTGAGCGATGCCGCCACCACCGTGAACATCGCGACGACCGCAACGCCGATCAGCAGCGCCGACGCTGTGGCCGCCGTCCGGCGCGGGCTGCGCATCGTGTTCTCCCGCGCGAGCGTCCCGGTGATGCCACGCAGCGCGGCGATCGGAGCGCCGAGCACGGTACCGGCCGGCCCGACGGCGACCGGACCGAACACGACCATGCCGACCAGCGCCAGTACGGCACCGATGCCGGCCAGGCCCACCGGCCCGGACCGAACCGCGGCGACGACGAGCGCGGCCACGCCACCGGCGGTGAGCACCGCCCCGATGACCGACCGTCGCTTCGACGTCGCGCGGTGCTCGACGGCCTGATCGCGCAACGCGGCCACTGGCGGCACTCGCGACGAGCGCACCGAGGGGGCGACGCCGGCGACGACGGTGGCCACGATGCCGGCGAGTATCGCGATCACCGCGCTCGACACGTTGAACACCAGTCCCCCGGCGGGCAAGGCGAAACCGAATCCGTCGAAGACGCCCTTGAGTCCGGCGGCGATGCCGATGCCCGCCGCCCAGCCGACCAGCGAACCAACCACGCCGACAGCGAATGCCTCCACGATTCCGGCGGCAGTCACCTGCCGACGAGTCGCGCCGACGGCACGCAGCAACGCCGATGTGCGACTGCGCTGCGCGGCCAGGATCGAGAACGTGTTGTAGATGCTGAAGACGGCGACCAGCAGGGCAACGATCGCGAATCCGGTAAGGGCATTGCGCAGGAAACCGAGGAACCCGCTGTTGATGTCGTTGACGTTCTCGTTCGCCTGCTGCGAGCCGGTGATCGCCTGCACGCTCGCGGGCAACTGCGGGCGCAGCGTGCTGATGAGCTGTTCCGGGCTTACTCCTGGCGCGGCCTTGACCAGCACCTCGGTGACGCGATCAGGCGTCTGCGTCAGGTAATGCTGCGCGGCGCCCAGCGTCATGCCGGTGAACGTGCTGGGCCCGAATCCGTCCGCGGTGCCGAACGTCGACACTCCGACGATGTGCACCTTCACCGGTTTGGGGGTGAGCAGCGTCGTGGTGTCGCCGAGGTGCAGCTTGCCGGTCTTGGCGGCTCCCCGGTTGATGACGACCTCGTCGTCAGCCGCCGGCGCGCGCCCCTGTACCAGATGGTACGGATTCAACGACTGATCGCTGATCCAGTTCGCGGCGGTCGTCAGCGGACCGTTGCCGCCGACGCGCTTGCCGTCATGGCCGAGCAGTTGACCGAATCCTTCGAGGTAGGACTGGGCGTCGGCCACTCCGGTCATGCCGCGCACCTTCGGCGCGAGCGAGGCGTCCAGGCTCGACCGCTGCGACTCGACCGCCCCGGACCGGATCTCGGTGGCGCCCCGCAGGATGACGTCGGTACCGCCGTTGGCCTGGGTGAACAGCTTGTCGAAGTTGGCCTTGAGGGTGTCGCCGAGCAGCAGCGTCCCGGCCAGGAAGGCGACGCCGAGGACGACGGCGAGCATGCTTCCGGTCAGGCGGCGCTTGTGCGCCCAGAGGTCCGAGAGCGCAATCGTGATCATGACGCCTGGACCTCCAGCCGCTTCATGTGGTCGAGCACGCTCTGCGCGGTCGGCTGGTCGAGCACGTCGACGATGTGCCCGTCAGCCAGGAAGATCGCGCTGTCGGCGTAGCTCGCCGCGACCGGGTCGTGCGTGACCATGACGATCGTCTGGGCCAGTTCGCGCCGGGCCCGGCGCAGGAACTCGAGCAGATCGGCGCCGCTGCGCGAGTCGAGGTTTCCGGTCGGCTCGTCGGCGAACACGATGGCCGGCTTGCTGACCAGCGCCCGGGCGACGGCGACGCGCTGTTGCTGACCGCCCGACAGTTCGGACGGCCGGTGGGCCAACCGGTCGGTGAGCCCGACCGTCTCGATGATCGCCTCGAACCAGTCCGGGTCCGGCTTCGCCCCGGCGAGCGTCAAGGGCAGCCGGATGTTCTCGGCGGCACTCAACGTGGGCACGAGGTTGAACGACTGGAACACGAAGCCGACCTGCTCGCGGCGCAGCAGCGTCAGTTGCCGGTCGTTGAGCGTGCTCAGGTCGGTGTCGCCGAGCAACACCCGGCCGGCGCTGAGCGAGTCGAGGCCGGCCAGGCAATGCAGCAGGGTGGACTTGCCCGAGCCGGACGGCCCCATGATCGCGGTGAACTGTCCGTCGGGGAACTCGACGGTGACATCGTCAAGTGCGACGACGGCCGTATCGCCGGTTCCGTAGGTCTTGGTCGCGTGTTCGACACGGGCCGCGGCCCGGGTCGTGATCAATGCGTTTGTCATGCATCGATCGTCACGATCTGCGTGGTTGACGTCGTCCGTCGAGCGTCGGCTCCCGCCCTACCGCGACGGCGGTACGCGATCGCGGCCTCAGGCCCGCCTCAGGCCCAGCCGGGACGCACCAGGCCGGCCTCGTAGGCGAGCACGACCAATTGCGCCCGATCGCGGGCGCCGAGCTTGGTCATTGCGCGGTTCACGTGGGTCTTGACGGTGGCCGGGCTCAGGAACAGCCGTTCGGCGATCTCGTCGTTCGACAGGCCCTCGGCGACGACGGCGACCATCTCGCGTTCGCGGGCGGTGAGTGCGTCGAGGCGTGACGAGGCCGGCGGCTCCTTGGCGCGACCGGCGAACTCGGCGATGAGCCGGCGCGTCACGCCGGGCGAGAGCAGGGCCTCGCCCTCGGCGACGGTGCGCACCGCGCGGATCAGCTCAGCGGGCTCCGTGTGCTTCACCAGGAACCCGGTCGCACCGGCACGCAATGCCTCGAAGACGTACTCGTCGAGTTCGAACGTGGTGAGGATGACGACGCGTACGGCCGCGAGGCGCTCGTCGGCCGCGATCTCGCGGGTGGCGGCCAGGCCGTCCGTGCCCGGCATCCGGATGTCCATCAGCACGACGTCGGGCTGTTCAGCCCGGACCAGGCGGACCGCCTCGGCGCCGTCGCTCGCCTCGCCCACGACCTGCATGCCGTCCTGCGCGTCGACCAGGGCCGCGAATCCGGCGCGCACCAGCGACTGATCGTCGGCGAGCAGCACCCGGATCATGCGTCACCCCGCTCGGGCGGCAGGGGCAGCCGGGCCACGACCTGGAAGCCACCGTCGAGGCGGCGCCCGGCGTCCACCTCACCGCCGAGCGCGACGGCACGTTCGCGCATGCCCGCGATGCCGCTGCCACCATTGCTTCCGTTCGTACTCGCGCGGGCACCATTGGCCGGGACCGCGCGCCCGTCGTCGACGACTTCGACGGCAAGCTCGTCGGGCCGGTAGGTCAGCGTCACGGTCACCGTCGTCGCACCCGGCGTGCCGGACCACGTTGGTCAGCGACTCCTGCAGGATCCGGAACGCCGCCAGGTCCGTGCCGACCGGCAGCGCACGAGTCTCACCCTCGACTCGAGCCCGCACCTGCAGGCCGGCCGATCGGGCACCGGACAGCAGCCGGTCGAGGTCGGCGATGCTCGGCGCCGGAGTCGTCGCCGCTGTCTCGCCGGCCTGCCGCAGCGCGCCCAGCACCGCCTGCACTTCGACCAGCGCGTCCTTGCTGGCCTGCTTGATCGTGGCCAGCGACGTGCGCGCCCGCTCGGGTTGCTCGTCGATCAACTCCAGCGCTACGCCGGCCTGCACGTTGATCATCGAGATGCTGTGCGCGAGGACGTCGTGCAGCTCGCGGGCGATGTCGAGCCGTTCGTCGCTGGCCCGCCGGCGCGCGGCCTCCAGTTCGCTGTGCCTCGTTTCGATCTCCTGCTGGCGGGCGGCGGCCCGCAGTGCGCTGCGGTAGCGAAGGATCTCACCGCCGGCAGCCAGGGCCAGCAGCCAGGCCGCGACGCCCAGCGCCTGAACGATCCCAGGACCGGGCCGGTGCCGTACCAACGGATCAAGCGCCACCGAGAACGCGAACCCAATCGCCAAGGAGCTGTACGCCGCCAAGCGACGGCCACGCGCCACGACCGTCACGAAGGCGATGATCAGCGCCAGCCAGATCGGGCCGGCCGGGTAGTCGAGCAGGAGGTAGCCGAACGTCGCGGCGTACGTCACCGCCAGGGCGAGCACCGGCCACCGCCGCCGAAGGATCAGCCCGGCCGGACCGGCCGCCAGCAGCACGTATCCGATCGGGTCGAGCGGATCGGTTTCGTGCTGATGGTGCGACGCGAAGACCGTGCCGACCACCTGAACCACGGCAACGCCGAGCACGAGCAGGACGTCTGAGCCCACCAGGCCCACCCGGGCCCGCCGTCCCGCAACATCCGGCGCGATCGACTCCACTACGGCACGGTAGGCCAAATCAGGCAGAGCTGGCATCAACGTTACGCAGCAGCCCCGCCTACCACGGCGGCGGTAGGCGGGGCTGGAGCGACCGAACGGCTACTGGACGGCCTGCAAGGCGTCGGCGATTCCCTCACCGAAGAACGCGTTATCGGCCGTGGTGCCGGTGCACAGCGGGTCCCCGGCCGGGCACGCGAGATCGTCGGCCTCGTGGCGAAGCATCGCGATCAACTGTGCGGGACTCGCGTGCGGGTGCGCCGACTTGAGCAGCGCGAGCACGCCCGCGACGTGCGGCGAGGCCATCGAGGTGCCCGACAGGAGTGCGTAGCCACCGCCAGGGAACGTCGACAGGACCCGCGAGCCAGGAGCCGCCACGTCGATGACGCCCAGGCCGTAGTTGGAGAAACTGGCCTTCGTCACAGCCTGGGTCGTCGCGGCCACGGTGGCTACGCCAGGCAGTTCGGTCGGGATGTCGAGGCAGTCGTTGTTGATCGGCCGGGTGACCGGAGTCGAGTCGTCCGGGCTACCCGGGTCGGTGGTCTTGTTGGCCAGGTCGGTGTCCTCGTTGCCCGCCGCGGCCGCACTGACCACACCGTGATCCTCGGACCACTGCACCGCGCGTGCCACCGCATCCTTGCCCGCCTGCTGGTCGGCGCCGTCGGAGCACCAGTAGAACCACGGGTCGATGAAGTAGCTGTTGTTGGTGACGTCCATGTGGCGCATGGCCGCCCACATGAACCCGCAGATGGCGTACTCCGGGTAGATGAACCCGTCGTCGTTGACTACCTTCACCGAGGCGATGCGCACGCCCGGTGCGACGCCGACGATGCCGATGCCGTTGCGTGCCGCGGCAATCGTGCCCGCGACGTGCGTGCCGTGCCCGCTCGTGGTGGGCAACCAGTCGGCGGGCTTCGTGTCCGGGACGCCGGCGTTCGTGCAGTTCACCGAGTCCGCCGCGTCGAAGTTGGGAGCGAGATCGGGGTGGGTGTCGTCGATGCCGCTGTCGAGGACGCCGACCACGACCCGGCGGCTCCCGTCAGTGATCGTATGGGCCTGGTCGGCCTTGATCTGGACCATGTCCCACTGCTCGTTCTCGCGCGGATCGAGGGCCGGGCTGCCACTCGTGGCGTCGCCGATCGTGGTGGCGTTGACTGCCATCTGGCCACCCACAGGAGACGCCGCGGTGGCGAGCGCGGCGCTCGGAGTGCCCTCGGTGACCGCCACCGTCCGGGTCGCGCCGACCGACTCGACGGCGCGGCCGAACTTACCGGCGAGCAGGTCGTCGCGGAACGACGCGTGCGTCGAATGCGCGATGATCACACCGATCTGCGGCCACACCTGGACGACGGTGCCGGCGGCGTCACGGATCGCGCGCCCAGCCTTCTCGACCTGGCCGTGATTGGCGCGGGTGTTGACCACGTAGCTGACCGGCACGCCGTCCGGCACCGGCTGCCACGCGGCACGGCTCGGGCCCCGATCGTTCGTCGGTTGTGCGCCGGCATTCGAGGCGGTGGCGATACCGAGCACGAGCACTGCAGCGCAGGCCAGCCCGATTTGACGTGAGATGCGTGTGCCCATTTGGTGCTCCATGGTCGCAGTCGGGCAAGGGAGCCTGACCATAGTTTGACGCCACATACGTTGCCAAGGCCGCGCCGGTGTCACGGGCGTGATCCGGCCACTCGGCGCTAGCCGATGTCGCGTTCGCGGAACCCGGCGAGACCCGGCCGCGGCGAGAAGCACCGCGACGACGGTCAACGCCAGTAGCGGGGTCGCGGCCAGCGCCGTGCCCGGAATCTTGGGCACGTGCGTGAACGGCGAGACGTCCATGATCCACTGCGAAAGATTGAGCACCGGGCCGAGTTGGCCGAGCAGCAGGCAGACGCCGAGTGCTCCCCAACTCGCCGAGCGCCAGCCGCGGCGCGAGCCCGTACAGCATCAGGGTGATGCCGGCGAGCACCCAGGCGGCCGGCAGTTGCACCAGGGCAGCGCCCAGCACGCGCGGCAGTTGACGGCCAAGATCATGCGCACCCACGCCGTGCGTGAGTCCACCGGCGAGACCGGCCATGGCCAGCAGCACGGCCGGACCGAGCACCGCGAACACGACATGGCTCATCGCCCAGCGGATCCTTCCGACCCGGGTGGCGAGCAGCGGTTCGGCCCGCAGAGCGCTCTCCTCCGAGCGAAGCGCGCAGCACCGCCTGCACGGCGTAGATGGACGCCGCGAGGCCGAGAATCCCCATCGCCGTCGCGATGAACGCATCGACGATGCCCTTCTGGCCACCCATGTCGAGGAGCAGGTCGCGGGTGCCTTTGCTGTCCTTGACCAGGTCGTTCACCCCCTGCGCGATGCCGCCGATCGCCGCGCCGTACACCATCAGCCCGGCCGTCCACGCGAAGAGCAGGCCGCGCTGCAGACGCCAGGCCAGCGCGAACGGGCTGCGCAGCGACGACCCGGCGGCGGCTGGCCCGGGACGGGCGGGCAGCAGGCCGGCGCCCAGGTCGCGGCGGCCGACCAATACGTACGCCCCGGCAGCGACGATCGAGGCCAGCGCGACCGATAGGGCGAGCACCCACCATCGCTCGGCGGCATAAGGGCGAAGCTGCTGCGACCACCCGATCGGCGAGAGCCACGACACCCACGACGGGCCGGCATCGCCGATCGCGCGCAGCAGATACGCCAGGCCCAGAACGGCAATTGCGACCCCGTTGGTAGTGCGGGTGCTGTCGAAGAACTGAGCCGCGACCGCGGCCACAGCCGCGAAGATCACCGCCCCGGACAACCAGGCCAGGCCGAACGCGAGCGAGCCGAGCGCCGGCATGCCGACGACGATCAACCCGGCGAACGTCAGCCCGGCGAGCAGCGCATCGGCCCCGACGGCGATCAGCAGTCCGGCCGTCAACGGCGCGTACCGGCCGACGACGCCCGCTCCGACCAGTTCGAGGCGTCCGGCTTCCTCGTCGGCGCGGGTGTGCCGCACGACCAGCAGGATGCTCATGACGCCGACGAGCGCTGCGCCGATGCCGGCCAGTCGCCAGGCCACCAGACCGCCGGTCGAGCCGAAGTCGTAGACATGGCCGTAGTACGCGAGCGTCGAGACGTTGTTGCGCACGCCGTCGGCGAAGTCGAGTCGTGACTCGGTTGTCTTGTAGAGCTTGTCGTAGCTGTAGGCGGTCGACACTGCCGTCGCAGTCAGCGCGTAGACCCAGACCGGCATCATGATCCGGTCCCGGCGCAGGCCCAGCTTTACCAACGCACCGGTGCCCGCCAGAGCGCCCATCGCTGATGCGGTCTGGTTGTTCGCGTGGCGACTGCTCACTTCGTCTCGTCGCCTTCGTAGTGGCGCAGGAAGAGTTCTTCGAGCGTGGGCGGATTGCTGGCCAGCGTTCGAACGCCGACCTGCGTCAGCTTGGTCAGCACGTTGCCGAGTTCGGCTGTGTCGACGTCGAAGCGCACGCGGTTGCCCTCGACGCTGAGGTCGTGAACGCCTGGCGAGATTGGCCAGGCCGTTCGGTGGTCCGGCCAGTTCAGCGCTGATCGAGGTACGGGTCAGGTGGCGAAGGTCGGACAATGAGCCGGTCTCGACGGTGCGACCGTTGCGGATGATGCTGACCCGGTCGCACAGGGCCTCGACCTCGGACAGGATGTGGCTCGACAGCAGCACCGTTCGCCCGTTCGCGCGCTCCTCGCCGATGCACTCGCGAAAGACCTCCTCCATCAGCGGATCGAGGCCGGATGTCGGCTCGTCCAGGATCAGCATCTCGACGTCTGCGGCCAGGGCGGCGACCAGGGCCACCTTCTGCCGGTTGCCCTTCGAGTACGCGCGGCCTTTCTTCTTCGGGTCGAGCTCGAACCGTTCGAGCAACTCCGCCCGCCTGCGCTCGTTGAGACCGCCGCGCAGCCGGCCGAGAAGGTCGATCACCTCGCCGCCGGACAGGTTCGGCCAGAGCGTGACGTCGCCCGGCACGTAGGCCAGGCGCCGGTGCAACTCAGCGCTGTCGCGCCACGGATCACCGTCGAGCAATCGCACCGTGCCGGCGTCTGCGCGCAACAGGCCGAGCAGCACCCGAAGTGTGGTCGACTTGCCCGCTCCGTTCGGGCCCAGGAAGCCGTGAACCTCGCCCGTCTCGACGCCCAGATCCAGGCCGTCGAGCGCACGGACCCGGCCGAATGTCTTGACAAGTCCGGAGATCGAGATTGCAGCCGCCATGACGAAAATATACATCCTTCAGAATTTTGTGAACACTCTGAAGGCGCTAAACTCCTGGCCATGCCGCAGAAGCGCCGGTCCGCGTCACGATCCAAATCAGCCGTCCGCGACGAAGCGGCGGCCGCGCGATTCGTCGAGCGGTTCGCCGGCGCCCTGATCGACGCGGGCATGCCACGCATGCCGGCTCGGGTGTTCGCGCCTACTGCTCAGCACCGACGACGGCGCGCGGACCGCGGCCCAACTCGCCGACCAACTGCAGGTCAGCCCGGCGGCGATCTCGGGCGCGGTCCGCTATCTCGTGCAGGTCGGCATGGTCGCCCGCGACCGCGAACCCGGCGAGCGCTACGACACGTACCGCCTCTACAGCGACATGTGGTACGAGATGTTCGCCAAGCGCGACCAGCTCTACCAGCGCTGGATCGACACCCTGCGCCAGGGCGTCGAAGCCGTAGGCCCCTCGACGCCAGCCGGTGGCCGTCTCGACGAGTCCGTGCGCTTCCTCGACTTTCTTCGCGTCGAGATGCCCGTCCTTATCGAGCAATGGCACACCGAGCAGAGCGGAGCGGCGCCCCGCCGAAAGACCGCGCGCTGACGCGTCGCGGCGCTATCGGGCGTGATCTTCCTGCGGTTCGCGCGCCAGAGCACTACATACGCACGAAGATCAGCGGAGTAATCCAACGCGATACGTCTCAGTGGGCCGCTTCGTGCCAGGTCAGGCCGGAGCCGATCGAGACGTCGAGCGGAACGTCGAGTTGGTAGGCGGCACCCATCTCGCGGCGCACGAGGTCCTCGACGGCCTGATGCTCGCCCGGGGCGATCTCGAGGACGAGTTCGTCGTGAACCTGCAGCAGCAGGCGTGACTTCAGCCCCGAGCGACGCGAGGGCGCTGTGCAACCCGAGCATCGCGACCTTGATGATGTCGGCCGCGCTGCCCTGGATCGGCGCATTCAGGGCCATCCGCTCGGCCATCTCACGGCGCTGCCGGTTGTCGCTGGTGAGGTCGGGCAGGTAGCGGCGCCGGCCCATGATCGTCTCGGTGTAGCCCGTGCGACGCGCGTCCTCGACGATCGAGTGCAGGTAGTCGCGCACGCCGCCGAAGCGGGCGAAGTAGGCCTCCATCTGCCCGCGCGCTTCCTCCGCAGTGATCTTGAGCTGCTGAGCGAGCCCGAACGCGGACAGGCCGTAGGCCAGGCCGTAGGACATCGCCTTGACCCGCCGGCGCAACTCCGGATCGATCTGCTCGGGCGGCAGGTCGAACGCGCGCGACGCGACGAAGGTGTGCAGGTCCTCGCCCGTGGTGAACGCCTCGATCAGCCCGGCGTCGCGGGACAGGTGCGCCATGATCCGCATCTCGATCTGGCTGTAGTCGGCGGTCATGAGCGACTCGAAGCCCGGCCCCGACCGTGAACGCCTCGCGGATGCGCCGGCCCTCGGCCGTCCGCACCGGGATGTTCTGCAGGTTCGGGTCGGTGGACGACAGGCGACCCGTGGCCGCGATCGTCTGGTTGAACGTCGTGTGGATCCGGCCGGCGTCGTCGATCAGCGGCAGCAGCGAGTCGACGACGGTCTTGAGCCGGGCCACTTCGCGATGGCGCAGCAGATGCTCGAGCACCGGGTGGCCGGTCTGCTCGTAGAGGTGGGCGAGCGCATCGGCATCGGTCGTGTAACCGGTCTTGATCCGTTTCGTCTTCGGCAGGCCGAACTGGTCGAAGAGAATCTCCTGAAGCTGCTTGGGCGAACCGAGATTGAACGTGCGGCCGACAACCGCGTGCGCGTCCTGCTCGACCGCCTTGACCGCGGCCCCCAACTCCGCCTGCAGCGCAAGCAGCTTGTCGGCATCGACGGCGATGCCGACGGCCTCCATGTCGGCGAGGACGAACGTCAGCGGCAGTTCCATCTCGGCGAGCAGCCGCGTGGCGCCGCGCTCTTCGAGGTCGGTGTCGAGCGCGTCGGCCAGATCGCGGACCGCAGACGCGCGAACGGTCTCGACCTGAGCTAGAGCGTCGTCCGCTTCGTCCAGGCCGCCGTCCAGGGTCAGCTGGCCCGATTCGAGGTCGGCATCGTTGGCCCGCAGCTCGCGGTGCAGGTAGCGCAATGCGAGGTCGGCCAGGTCGAAGGAGCGCTGGCCCGGCAGGGCGAGATAGGCCGCGAGCTGCGTGTCGACGGATACGCCGGCCAGCGACCAGCCGTGCTGGCGAAGCGCGAGCACCGGGCCCTTCACGTCGTGCACGGCCTTTGGCACCGCGGGATCCTCGAGCCAGCCGGCGAAGGCCTTGTCGTCGGCCTCGGTCAGGGTGTCGGGCTGGAGATAGCCGGCCGCACCGTCCGCCGCGGCAAGGGCGATGCCGGTCAGTGTCCCGGTACCCCGGCCCCACGTGCCGCGGAACGCGACGCCGACCCGGTTGCCGTCGCGCGCGTGATCGTCGAGCCAGGCGGCAACCTCGTTCGGGCCCAGCCGCGTCGTCGCGATGTCGAAGCCCTCTTCGGCCTCGGGCTCGGTGGCGGTCAAGGCGAACAGCCGCTCGCGCAGCACCCGGAACTGCAGGTTGTCGAACAGCGTGTGCACCTGGTCGCGATCCCAGGCCTGGCGCTGCAGCGAGGCGAGGTCGAGGTCGAGCGGCACGTCGCGCACCAACTCGGTCAACTGCCGGTTGCGCATGACGCTCGCGAGGTGCTCGCGCAGCGCGTCGCCGACCTTGCCCTTGACCGAGTCCACGTGCTCGACCAGACCGTCGAACGAGCCGTACTCGCGGATCCACTTGGCGGCGGTCTTCTCCCCCACTCCGGGGATGCCGGGCAGGTTGTCGCTCGGGTCGCCGCGCAGGGCAGCGAAGTCGGGATACTGCGCCGGGGTAGAGGCCGTACTTGGTCTCGACCTCGGCCGGAGTGAACCTGGTCAGGTCGCTGACACCCTTGCGCGGGTACAGGACAGTGACCTGATCATTGACCAGTTGCAGGGCATCGCGATCGCCGGTGCAGATCAGCGTGGTCATGCCCTCGGCGACGGCCCTCGTCGTGATCGTCGCGATGACGTCGTCGGCCTCGTAGCCCTCGACCTGCAGCGCCGGGATGTGCAGCGCCTCGAGCACCTCGCGGATCAGAGACAGTTGCCCGGAGAAGTCCGGCGGCGTCTCGCTGCGGCCCGCCTTGTACTCGGCGTAGGCCTCACTGCGGAACGTGTGCCGCGAGACGTCGAACGCGACGGCGATATGCGTGGGCTCCTCGTCGCGCAACAGGTTGACGAGCATCGACGTGAAGCCGAATACGCCGTTGGTCGGCTGGCCGGTCGTCGTCGCCATTTCCACCTCGCGCAAGGCATAGAACGCGCGGTAGGCCAGCGAGTGACCGTCGAGAAGTAGCAGTCGGGAGCCCGTCACGGAGCCTGAGTCTAGGTGCCGCCGCCGACATCGAAACGCCATGCAACGCGAGCCTCGGCATATGCGTCATTAGGGCGCCATACGGCAAGACGGTGACCACCGCCCGCCGTCTTCACAGAGGAGGCAACCGCATGAGACGACTCATGACGCTCGCCGCGACCGCCGCAGCCGCGGCAGGCGCCACGGCCGGCATCGTGCTCACAAGTCAGGCCGCCACGGCCACACCAGCGCAACCGAGCAGCAGCGGGCAGGGCAGCCGCGCGATCTGCGTCGTACGCCTGCCCAACAACACCTACCAGGCCTGCATCGTTGTCGACGTCAACGGATCGATCTCGGCCGGCCACGCCGCCGGAAACGGCTCGATCCGTGTCGAGCAGCCCGACACAGGCGGCATCGCGAGGTTCCAGATCGACCGGGTGGCCATCGGTACCCAGCACGCTGGGATCACGTCCAGCGGCTCGGTCAACAGCGGCCCCACGCCAAAGCCGATCAGCGCGAGCACGAACGGGGCCGACCCGTTCTACACGAGGTGCGACGTGCGCTACCACGTCGAACTGGACTTCTCCGTGCGGCTGACCGACGGCCAGCTCAAGGTCGGCAGCTTCGTCGGGCCATGGTTCGACTCGAGTTACGCACCGTGCGCCGGCACCGACTACGTGGCTCCCGTCGGTGCGCTTCGATGCGTGCTGCACTATCCGGATGTCCAGAAGGCGTGCGTCCGGGTCGATGTCTCGGCGGCGACCTCCAACGACGGCAAGTCCTTCTACGCGCGGGAACGATCACCGTGCCCGACGGCCTGGCCGGCAGCGACATGATCGCCCGCGTCCAGGTCGATCACGCGGTGCTCGGCCAGCAGAGCGCAGCCGTCCGCATCAGCCCCAGCATGAACAGCCGCGACCGGCATCCGCTCTCGGCAATGGGTCAGACGACCCCCGCCTTCGCCTGGTCGACGACTGCGCCAAGCACTACCAGGCCGCGTTGGAGTACTCGGTACGCCTCACGGACGGCCGGTTGTTCCCCGGCCGTATCGCGACGCCACGTTCAAGGCACCCGGCTGCTCATCATTTATCGCGCGCGCCAGCGCGCACCACCCCCCTCCTCCCGACATCGAACTCCGTGCAACAGGCGGGTGGTCACACACGTCCTTTAGGTGGACGTGCAAGCGGCGACCGCCAACAGCCCGCCCGCCCTAAGGGGTCAACATGAAGCGACTCAAGATGCTCATTGCGATCGCGGCCGGTGCCACAAGCATCGTCGCGCTCGCCGCCGTTGGCTCCACAGCCGCCGCGGCCGCACCGAACGACACCGGCTACGCCCGCGACACGGTCTGCGTCGTGCACCAGCCGAACAACACCTGGACGTCATGCCTCGACGTCATCGTCCACGGCTCGATCTCCGCGGGCCGGACCTAGCGAGCGGCTCGATGACGTCGTAGACTCGTCCGCCACAATAGCGAAGTTCCAGATCGACCGGGTGGCCATCGGCACCCAGCACGCCGGGATCACCTCCAGCCGCTCGGTCAACAGCGGCCCCACGCCGAAGCCCATCAGCGCGAGCACGACCGGGGCCGACCCGTATTACTCGAGGTGCGACGTGCGCTACCACGTCGAACTGGACTTCGCCGTGCGGCTGACCAACGGCCAGCTCAAGGTCGGCAGCTTCGTCGGGCCATGGTTCGACTCGAGTTACGCACCGTGCGCCGGCACCGACTACGTGGCTCCCGTCGGTGCGCTTCGATGCGTGCTGCACTATCCGGATGTCCAGAAGGCGTGCGTCCGGGTCGATGTCTCGGCGGCGACCTCCAACGACGGCAAGTCCTTCTACGCGAGGGGAACGATCACGGTGCCCGACGGCCTGGCCGGCAGCGACATGATCGCCCGCGTCCAGGTCGATCATGCGGTGCTCGGCCAGCAGAGCGCAGCCGTCCGGATCAGCCCCAGCATGAACAGCCGCGACCGGCATCCGCTGTCGGCAATGGGTCAGACGACCCCCGCCTTCGCGTGGTCGACGGACTGCGCGAAGCACTACCAGGCCGCGTTGGAGTACTCGGTACGCCTGACGGACGGCCGGTTGTTCACCGGCCGTATCGCGACGCCGACGTTCAAGGCACCCGGGTGCTGATGAGCCGCTGATCAGTTCTGGGAGAGGTGCGCGCCGCCCGCGGTGCGCACCATTCTCATGCGCCGCGACTGATCGCCCGGGCGGCGAGGCTGCGCCCACCGCGCCGGGCCCGGCGCAGCAACGCCAGCCGGTCAGTACCGTCGGCAATGCCCAGCGAGCGCCGTAGCGTCGACGTCGGCGCGATTCGGCGAACGACGAGCGGGGCGAATCCGAGCCTGGCCAGATAGCGATTCGCATCGCGCGAACCGGTGACCGCGGTCGCCACGACATGCTCGACGCCCCGCTGATCGGCCAGGTGGACCGCTGCGGCCAGCAGCGCCCGGCCGACGCCTCGCCGGCGGTGCCCCGCCGCGACCACCAGGTGGCTGACGTGCAGCACGGGTGTGGGAGTCACCGCCCCGACCTCGTCCTCGGCGACGACAACCAGCCCGACGACCTCGCCCAGATCATCGACGGCGACCAGGACCGATCGATCATCGGTGCACAGAATCGCGGCGAACCGCTCATCGAGGTGGGCAAGGGTGTCGGCGTGGAACTGCCTCGCTCCGAGCGCACCGAGCGGCAGGTCGGTTGACTCGACGAGTGTGACCAATTGCGACACGTCGGCCATCTCGGCCGGTCGCACGCGAACGTGACTACGTGACACCGCTGTCTCCCTGCGGATCGGGCCCCGTTGTGCGTGAATGCTCGGTCGCGACACACCATTGACGCCGCGGCGAGTGGATGGCCAGAACCCTAGTGGTACCCGCAATAGCTGCGGGAGGGAGCCCCCCGAAACTGTGGCAGCGCGTCGAGTTGGCCTTGACGTGCAGTGACTTTCACCCAACGCAGGCCGAACTTGAGCTCAGTCGGCGCCGCCGGTCAGCACCAGTTCGGCCACCGCCCGCATCGACGTGCGGTTGTCCATGGCGGCACGCTGGATCCAGCGGAACGCCTCCGGTTCGCTCATCCGGTGCTCGGACATGAGAACGCCCTTGGCGCGCTCGATCAGCTTGCGGGCTTCGAGCCGTTCGCGCAGGTTGCCGACCTCTGCCTCGAGCGCCCGGATCTCGGCGAAGCGCGAGGTCGCCATCTCGATCGCCGGGAGCAGGTCACGCTTCTGGAAGGGCTTGACCAGATACGCCATGGCCCCGGCGTCGCGGGCGCGTTCGATGAGGTCGCGCTGGCTGAAAGCGGTCAGGATCACGACCGGCGCGATGCGCTTGTCGGCTATCTGAGCCGCGGCCGTGATGCCGTCCATCTTCGGCATCTTGACGTCGCAGATCACGAGGTCCGGAATGAGGTCGACGGCCATCGACACCGCCTGCTCGCCGTCGGCGGCCTCGCCGACGACGTCGAAGCCCTCCTCCTGAAGCATCTCGCGTAGATCGAGTCGGATCAGCGCCTCGTCTTCGGCGATCAGCACCCGCTTCGGCGCAGGCTCTGCAGCCACGTCGCGCGAGGGATCGGCCACGATGAGTCCTCCGGCAGGGTCGGCGAGCAAGACCGAAAGCCTATCGCCGCTACGATGGTCGCGGCGTATGCCCCTGTATCCCAACTGGAAGAGGAAGCGGACTCAAAACCCGCCCAGTGTGGGTTCGAATCCCACCGGGGGCACCACGGCGCTCGTGCGGCGGCAACGCTCGCGACGGCCAGTGCTCGGGCAGCGCCATGATCGAGGTCGGCGTGTCGCCGGGAGGACTCCTGGCGGCACGCCGATCCGGACTGGCGGCACGCCGATCCGGTCGGGCAAGCACACTGTCGGGCGTGAGCACGCACATGACCCCGGCGCAGTTTCGCGAGCACGGCCACCGCGTCATCGACTGGATCGCCGACTACTACGAACGGATCGAGACGTTCCCGGTGCTGTCGCAGGCGGCGCCCGGGGCGCTGCGGGCCTCGCTGCCTGCGCACCCACCCGAGCACGGCGAACCGTTCGAGGCGGTGCTGCGCGACCTGGACGAGCAGATCCTGCCCGGCATCACCCACTGGCAACACCCGTCCTTTTTCGCCTACTTTCCCGCCAACGCCAGCGGCCCGGCGATCCTCGGCGACCTGCTGGCCTCGGGCCTCGGCGTCCAGGGCATGCTCTGGGCGACCTCGCCGGCGGCCACCGAACTCGAGACGCACGTGCTCGACTGGCTCGCCGACCTGCTCGACCTGCCCGCGGGATTTCGCGGCAACGGGGTCATCCAGCACACCGCATCCGACGCCGCACTCGTCGCCCTGCTCGCCGCGCTGCACCGGGCCAGCGGCGGGCGCACCGAGCACGAGGGCGTCCACAGTGGACGGTTCGCGGTCTATACGTCGGCGCAGACGCATTCCTCGGTGGAGAAGGCGTGCCGGGTGGCCGGACTGGGCGCCGACGCACTGCGCAAGGTCGACGTCGACGCACCGACGCAGGCCGCCCGGCCGGAGCACCTGCGGGCACTGATCGAGGCCGACGTCGCCGCCGGGATCACGCCGGCGCTGGTCGTGGCATCGGTCGGCGCCACGGGCGTCGGCGCCGTCGATCCGACCCGGGAACTGGCCGAGATCGCCCGGGCCCACAACGCCTGGCTGCACGTCGACGCGGCCTGGGCCGGAGTGGCTGCCGTGTGCCCGGAACTGCGCTGGCTCTCCGACGGCGTCGACCTCGCCGACTCGTACTGCACCAACCCGCACAAGTGGTTGCTGACCAACTTCGACTGCGACGCGTTCTGGGTTGCCGACCGGGCCGACCGGGCCGCGCTGCTCGGCGCGCTGTCGATCCTGCCCGAGTACCTGCGCAATGCCGCGACCGAGTCCGGCGCCGTGATCGACTACCGCGACTGGCACGTACCACTCGGGCGCCGCTTCCGCGCGCTCAAGCTGTGGGCGGTGATCCGGTGGTACGGCGCGGAGGGCCTGCGTGAACACATCCGCACGCACGTCGCGCTGGCGCAGGAGTTCGCCTCCTGGGTGGCAGCTGACGAGCGATTCGAACTGGTCGCGCCGCACCCGCTCTCGCTCGTGACGTTCCGCCTGCGCGAGGGCGACGACGCGACGCGGGCGCTCATGGAACGGGTGAACGCCTCTGGGCAGCTGTACTTGACGCACACGGTGGTCAACGGCGCCGTCGCGCTGCGCCTGGCGATCGGCTCGCCGCAGACGCAGCGCCACCACGTCGAGGCGGCCTGGGCGGCTTTGAGCGCCTGAGCGGCGCCGTCAGACCGTCGGGATGCGCAGCATGCCTTCCTGCATCACCGTGGCGATCTGCCGGCCGTCGATCGCGTAGAGCTGGCCCGTCGCGAGACCCCGGCCACCGGATGCCGAGGGCGAGCACATGTCGTAGAGGAACCACTCGTCGGCGCGGAAGGGCCGGTGAAACCACATCGCGTGATCGAGCGAGGCGGTGATGACCGGATCGGCACCCCACGCCAGGCCGTGATGCACGAGCACCGTTTCGAGCAGGGTGAGGTCGGAGGCGAAGGTGAGCGCGCAGACGTGCAGCAGCGGGTCGTCCGGCAGGCGGCCGTCGGCGCGCAGCCACACGCGGTGGCGGCCGCTTTCGCGCGGACCGTGCTCACGTTGCACCCAGGCCGGGTCATCGACATAGCGCAGGTCGAACGGGCGCGGGAATCGCTCGATACCTCGCGGCCACCTCGTCGAAGCCCACGTACCGGTCGGCCAGCGACGGGAGATCGTCGGGCAATGGCACGTCGGGCATCGCCGTCTGGTGGTCGATGCCGCACTGGGCCAGCTGGAACGACGCCGACAGCACGAAGATCGGCTCGCCGTGCTGAACCGCAGTGACCCGGCGGATCGAGAACGACCGCCCGTCGCGCAACCGGTCGACCGTGTAGACGATGGGCACCGCGGGATCGCCGGGGCGGATGAAGTACGAGTGCAGCGAATGCACCGAGCGGTCCGGGTCGACGGTGCGCCCGGCGGCGACTAGAGCCTGCCCGGCGACCTGGCCGCCGAACACCCGTTGCAGCGACACCCTCGGGCTTCGGCCGCGGAAGATGTTCTGCTCGATCGGCTCGAGATCGAGCAGCCGGACCAGCCCGTCCACGACCGGTTGACCGGACTCGACCGTCACGCGCGTCGAATGGTCGGCGCCGCGCTCGTCGACCGAGCCGGCGCCGTGGCGCGGCGCGCTGGTCAGCGGTCACTCTTGAGGACATCCCCGATGTGGTGGACCCGGATGGTGTTGGTGGCACCCGGAGTGGCCGGCGGCGTGCCGGCCACCACGACGACGAGGTCGCCTCGGCGGCACACACTGCGCTGGACGAGAGCCGAGTCGACCTGGCGCACCATGTCGTCGGTCGTCTTGACCATCCACACCAGGTGCGCCTCGACGCCCCAGAGCAGGGCCAGTTGGCGCAGGACGTTCTCGTCCGGGGAGAAGGCCAGCAACCGCTGCGACGGATGCAGCCGGGCGAGACGGCGCATGGTGTCGCCGGTCTGGGTGAACGCGACGAGCGCGACCGCGCCGAGTGCGTCGCCGATGTCCTTGGCCGCCTTGACGATCGCGCCCGCTGAGGTGCGCGGCTTGTGCCGAAGTTCGGGCGCCACCACCCCGGACGACTCGACCGAGGTGATGATGCGCGACATCGTCGCGACGGTCTGCACCGGGTACTTGCCGACGCTCGTCTCGCCGGAGAGCATGACCGCGTCGGCGCCGTCGAGAACGGCGTTGGCCACGTCGGACGCCTCGGCGCGCGTGGGCCGCGAGTGGCTGATCATCGACTCGAGCATCTGGGTCGCGACGATCACCGGCTTGGCGTTGTCGCGGCAGATCTGGATGGCGCGCTTCTGCACCATCGGCACCTGTTCGAGCGGCAGTTCGACGCCGAGATCGCCGCGGGCGACCATGACGCCGTCGAAGCTCAGCACGATGTCCTCGAGCCGCTCGACCGCCTCGGGCTTCTCGATCTTGGCGATCACCGGGCGGCGCACGCCGACGGAGTCCATGACCTGGTGCACGAGTTTCACGTCGTCGGCGGAGCGCACGAACGACAACGCGACGAAGTCGACGCCGATCCGCAGCGCGAACTCGAGGTCGTCGGCGTCCTTGTCCGACATCGCCGGCACGCTGACCGACACGCCCGGCAGCGACAGGCCCTTGTTGTTGCTGACCGGGCCGCCCTCGGTGACGTCGCAGACGACGTCCGTGCCGTTCTCGATGTCGACGGCGACCAACCCGATGTTGCCGTCGTCGACGAGCAGGCGATCGCCCGGGCGCACGTCGGCGGCCAGGTTCTTGTACGTCGTCGAGACCCGATCGTGGGTGCCCTCGACGTCCTCGACGGTGATGCGCACCCGCTCGCCGGTGCGCCACTCGACCTTGCCCTCCGCGAACCGGCCGAGGCGGATCTTGGGCCCTTGCAGGTCGGCCAGCACGGCGATGTTGCGACCGGCTGTCTCGGCGGCGCGCCGTACCTCGCGGAAGCGGCGACCGTGCTCGGAGTGGTCGCCGTGGCTGAAGTTCATGCGCGCGACGTCCATGCCGGCCTCGACGAGCGCGCGCAGGCGTTCGGGCGGATCGGTCGATGGACCGAGGGTGCAGACAATTTTCGCGCGGCGTGCCACGGGGACAACCCTACGATGCCGGAATGGCAGACGTCGCGGGCCTCGTCGAGCAGGCGTGCCACACCGGCGTCGAATCAGCGCGTGCGGTACCCGGCGGCGACATCTGCCAAGCGTGGCGAGTCACGCTCCGTGACGGCCGGGCGGCGTTCGCCAAGACCTACTCCGGCCTGCCGGACATGTTCGACGCGGAGGCGCGAAGCCTGGCCTGGCTGGCCGAAGGCGGGGCCGCGGTGCCCTCCGTGCTCGGCGTGGGCGCGGACGTGCTGGTGCTGGCGTGGCTCGACGCCGACCGGCCGACGCCCACCGCGGCCGAACGCCTCGGGCGCGAACTCGCCGCCCAGCATGCAGCAACCGCCGAGCAGTTCGGCGCGCCGTGGCCGGGATTCGCCGGCCGCCTGCGTCTGCGCAACGACGCCGCGCCCGGCTGGGCCGAGTTCTTCGCCGCGACCCGACTGCTGCCGCTGATCGCCCAGGCCCGCGACGGCGGCGCGCTCGACGCTGCCGGCGCCGCGACGCTGGAACGGGTCGCGCACCGATTGGCCGACCTCGCCGGGCCACCCGAACCACCGGCCCGCCTGCACGGCGACCTGTGGTCGGGCAACCTGCTGTGGACCGCCGATCGGGTATGGCTGATCGACCCGGCGGCCTACGGCGGCCACCGCGAGACCGACCTCGCGATGCTCGACCTGTTCGGGGCGCCGCACCTCGACCGGATCATCGCGGCCTACGACGAGGCGTCCCCGCTGGCGGCCGGCTGGCGTGAGCGCATCGGCCTGCACCAGTTGCATCCGCTGCTCGCGCACGCGGTGATGTTCGGCGCCGGATACGGCGACCGGGCGGCTGCGCTCGCTCGTCGCTACGCCTGACCGACGTAGCGAATCCCGGTCGCCCGGATCTGCTTCGAGTCGATGGCGGCCTGCTCCTGCTCGCTCGTGACCCCGTCCAGGTCGGCGAAGAAGTAGGGCCCATCGGTCGTCGTTCGCGTGTCGAAACGCGCCTGCAATCCGGCGACGATGTCGCGACCCGGGTGCATGGCCTCGTCTCGTACCCAGCCCGCGAAGTAGGCGTCCCACGGCTGGCCGGACTCGTGCCACCGGTCCCGATGCCGGTGCAGCCAGTCGTCGCCCTCGGCGCCGGCCGCACCGAGCCGGTCGAAGCACCAGCGCGCCGTCGGCTCGTCGAATCGCTCGTGCGCCCACTCGACGACGACCAGCGCCCCGCCGTCGACGAGGGCCGAGCCGATCCGGTCGAGGACGTCGTTCAGGTCGCCGACGTGGTGCAGCGACAGGGACGCCACGATGGCGTCCACCGGCGCGCTGACCTCGTGGTTCTCGAACTCGGCCTGCCGGTAGGCCGGTCCGTCCGGCGCGCTCGGGTCGATCCCGATCGCCTCGTAGCCGTCGGCGCGCATTGCCGGGACGAAGCCGCCGAGTGGACCGCACCCGATCTCCAGGACGCGGGCGGGCGCAGGCGGCAGATGCTCCCGGACGAACGGCCATACCGAAGCCAGCCAGACGGAGGTGTCGCGGGTTGCCGTGTGATCGTGATCGTGCTGGTGGTTGTCAGGCATGACCGTTCGCACCGTCCCTATTGCAAGTTGGTTGCAATAGAGCGTAGCGAGTCCGCGCCGCCGTTTACGCGCGGGCAGCCGCCATGACGGCCTGGTCGACGTCCTCACCCGCGGCCTCGGCCTGCCGGGTCGCCTCGAGCACCCGCCGGTAGTCGCGCGGCACGAGCGCCGAGAAGCGGTCCAGCGCTGCGGGCCAGTCATCGAGAAGCGCCGCGGCTACGGGCGATGCGGTCAGCGCGGCGTGCTGTTCGAGCACCGCGCGCAACGCCAGGGCATCCTCACCGCGCAGCGGGCACACGTCGACGAGTTCGGTGTTCACCAGCGACCGATCCAGATCGAGGATGTAGCCGAGCCCGCCGGACATTCCGGCGCCGACGTTGCGGCCGGTCGGCCCGAGAATCACCGCGACGCCGCCCGTCATGTACTCCAACGCGTGATCACCGGTGCCCTCGGCGACAGCGGTCGCACCGGAGTTGCGCACGCAGAACCGTTCGCCCACCACGCCGCGCAGGTAGATCTCGCCGCTCGTCGCGCCGTAGCCGATCACGTTGCCGGCAAGGACATTCTGCTCAGCGGCGAACGGAGCGCGCTCGTCGGGACGCACGGCGAGCAGCCCACCGGACAGGCCCTTGCCGAGGTAGTCATTCGCGTCTCCGAACAGGCGCAGCGTCATCCCCCGCGGCACGAACGCACCGAACGACTGGCCGGCCGACCCGCGGAACGTGATGTCGATGGTGCCGTCGGGCAGACCCTCCGCACCGTAACGTCGCGAAACCAGCGAGCCGAGCATCGTGCCGACCGTCCGGTTGACGTTGCGTACCGGCAGTTCGAGCGACACCCGCGAGCCGTCAAGAAGCGCACCCTCGCACAGTTGGATGAGCGTGTTGTCGAGCGCGGCGTCCAGGCCGTGGTCCTGTTCCCGCGTACGGCGCAACGCCGACTTGTACGGCGTGGCCGGCACCTCCAAGATCGGCGAGAGGTCGAGGCCACCGGCCTTCCAGTGGTCGATGGCTGCCCGGGTGTCGAGCACCTCGACATGCCCGATCGCCTCGTCCAGCGAACGGAATCCCAGCGACGCCAGGATCTCGCGCACCTGCTCGGCGATGTATTCGAAGAACGTCACGACGAACTCGGGCGTACCGGTGAAACGCTCGCGCAGCACGGGGTTCTGGGTCGCGATGCCGACCGGGCAGGTGTCCAGATGGCAGACGCGCATCATCACGCAGCCCGACACGATCAGCGGCGCGGTGGCGAATCCGTACTCCTCCGCGCCGAGCAGCGCCGCCACGACGACGTCGCGGCCGGTCTTCATAGCGCCGTCGACCTGCACGGTGATGCGCTCGCGCAGCCCGTTGAGCAGCAGCGTCTGCTGCGTCTCGGCCAGGCCGAGCTCCCAAGGCAGGCCCGCGTGCTTCAGCGACGTCAGGGCCGCCGCACCGGTGCCGCCGTCGTGGCCGGAGATGAGCACGACATCGGCGTGCGCCTTCGAGACTCCGGCGGCCACCGTGCCCACGCCGGATTCGGCCACCAGCTTCACGTGGACGCGCGCGTCCGGGTTGGCGTTCTTCAGATCGTGGATCAGCTGCGCGAGGTCCTCGATCGAGTAGATGTCGTGATGCGGCGGCGGCGAGATCAGCCCGACGCCGGGCGTGGCGTGCCGGGTGCGGGCGATCCACGGGTACACCTTGAAGCCGGGCAACTGCCCGCCCTCGCCCGGCTTCGCGCCCTGCGCCACCTTGATCTGGATGTCGTCCGCATTGACGAGGTAGTGCGACGTCACGCCGAAGCGGCCCGACGCAACCTGCTTGACGGCCGAACGCCGCAGATCGCCGTTGGCGTCCGCGGTGTAACGCCGCGCGTCCTCGCCGCCCTCGCCGCAGTTCGACCGCCCGCCGATGCGATTCATCGCGATCGCGAGCGTCTCGTGCGCCTCGGCGGAGATCGACCCGTAGCTCATCGCCCCGGTGGCGAACCGCCGCACGATGGACGACACCGGCTCGACCTCGTCAAGGGGCACCGGGTCACGGTCGCCGCGGAACTCGAACAGCCCGCGCAGCGTGCCGCCGGCGCGGTTGAGTTCCTCGACCTTGGCGGCGTACTCGGTGAACACCTCGTAGCGGCGCTCACGCGTCGCGTGCTGCAGCAGGAACACCGTCTCCGGGTTGAACAGGTGCATCTCCCCTTCGCGCCGCCACTGGTACTCGCCGCCGACGTCGAGGCGGCGGTGCGCCCGCGCGCTGGGCACCTGCGGGTAGGCCGTCGCATGGCGGGCCTCGGCCTCGGCCGCGAGCACGTCGAGGCCCACGCCGCTCAGGCGCGAGGGCGTCCCGGTGAAGTACTCGTCGACGACCTGCTGGGAGAGCCCGAACGCCTCGAAGACCTGGGCGCCGGTGTAGGACGCGATCGTCGAGATGCCCATCTTCGACATCACCTTCAGCACGCCCTTGCTCAATGCCTTTACGTAGCGGGCAATCGCGTCCTGCGAAGTGGTTGCCTGGATGGCCCCCCGCTCGACCAGATCCTCGATCGTCTCGAACGCCAGGTACGGGTTCACCGCGGCGGCGCCGTATCCGATCAGCAGCGCCACGTGGTGCACCTCGCGGCAGTCACCCGACTCGACGACCAGGCCGACCTTCGTGCGCTGCCGCGTCCGCACCAGGTGGTGGTGCACCGCCGAGGTGAGCAGCAGCGACGGAATCGGCGCATGGTCGGGATCGCAACCCCGGTCGGACAGGATGAGGATGCGCGCGCCCCCGTCGATGGCCTCCGAGCAGGCGTTGCGTACCCGCTCGAGCGCACCGGCCAGTGCCTCGGCGCCGCCGTGCACGCGGTACCGCCCGTCGATGAGCTGGCACTGGAATCCGGGAAGGTCGCCGTCGGCGTTGATGTGCCAGATCTTGGCGAGCTCGTCGTTGTCGATCACCGGATGGGGTACGACGACCTGGCGGCACGACGCCGCGCTCGGAGCCAGCAGGTTCTGCTCCGGGCCGAGCATGCCCGACAGGGACGTCACCATCTCCTCGCGGATCGCGTCCAGCGGCGGATTGGTGACCTGCGCGAACAGTTCGGTGAAGTAGTCATAGAGCAGGCGCGGGCGCTGCGACAGGCCGGCCGGCGGCGTATCGGTTCCCATCGACCCGATCGGCTCGACGCCGGTGGTCGCCATCGGGGCGATGAGGACGCGCAACTCCTCCTCGGTGTAGCCGAACACCTGCTGGCGCCGCGTCACCGACTCGTGGGTGAACGTGACGTGCTCGCGCTCGGGCAGCGTCTCGAGGTTGAGCTGGCCGGTGTCCACCCAGTCGCCATAAGGGTGTTCCGCGGCGAGCGCCGCCTTGATCTCGTCGTCGTGGACGATGCGACCCAGGGCCGTGTCGACCAGGAACATGCGTCCTGGCTGGAGCCGGCCCTTCTCCAGCACGGTCGCCGGGTCGAGGTCGAGCACTCCGGACTCGCTGGCCAGCACGACGAAGTCGTCAGACGTCCGCCACCACCGCCCGGGACGCAGGCCGTTGCGGTCGAGCACGGCGCCGATGACCGTGCCATCGGTGAACGTCACGCAGGCCGGGCCGTCCCACGGCTCCATCAGGGCGGCGTGGAAGCGGTAGAAGTCGCGCCGCGCCGGGTCCATCGAGGCGGCGTTCTCCCAGGCCTCGGGGATCATCATCAGCACTGCGTGCGGGAGGCTGCGCCCGGACAGGTGCAGCAGTTCGAGCACCTCGTCGAACGTCGCCGAGTCACTCGCATCGGGCGTGCAGATCGGGAACAGCCGGCTGATGTCGCCCGGCAGCAGGTCGCTTGCGAGCAGCGCCTCGCGCGTGCGCATCCAGTTGCGGTTGCCGCGAATGGTGTTGATCTCGCCGTTGTGGGCGATGTATCGGTACGGGTGCGCCAGCGGCCAGGACGGGAACGTGTTCGTCGAGAACCGGCTGTGCACCAAGGCGATCGCGCTGGCGAACCGCTGATCGCTCAGATCCGGAAAGAACGCTCCGAGCTGATCAGTGGTGAGCATTCCCTTGTAGACAAGGGTGCGGCACGACAACGACGGGAAGTACAGATCCAGGCCCGATTCGCGCGCGCGCCGCTCGGCGATCTTGCGCACGCAGAAGGCGAGACGTTCGAGGTCTTGACCCGAATCGCCCGAGGCGCCGCCCAGGAATACCTGCGCGAACGCCGGCATGACAGCGCGAGCGGTCGGGCCGAGGCCCTGCGGATCGGTCGGCACGTCGCGCCAGCCGAGCACCGTGAGGCCCTCGTCGGCGGCCACGGACGCGACAAGCGCGACGACCTCGTCGCGCCGCACCGGGTCAGTCGGCAGGAAGCCGAGGCCGACGGCGTACTCGCCCTTGGCGGGCAGCGTGAATTCGACGGCGTCGCGCAGGAACGCGTCGGGTACCTGGACGGTCATGCCCGCACCGTCGCCGGACGACGGTTCGGCACCGGCCGCGCCGCGATGCTCGAGATTGCGCAACGCGGTGAGTGCCTGCGCGACGATCCCGTGGCTCGGCCGTCCGCGCAGATCGGCCACGAAGGCCACGCCGCAGGAATCGGATTCGAACTGCGGGTCGTAGAGACCCTGCGCAGGCGGCATAGCGGAAAAGCTCACGCTCTGCTCCCCTCGGTGGCTGATGGCTCGGACTGAAAACCAGACCGGGACGGCATCGGCCCGCGAGGCTTCGCTCAGATTACCGGCCGGTTACAGGCGCCGGGAACGCCGGACATGTGACAGATCTCAACTAGCCGTCCGGCCCAATGCGGCAAGCGCCCCACCACGGGCCGAATCCCACGCCGGCAGGTCCGCGCGAGAGGTCAGGCCGAGGTCAACTCCGCCTCGATGCCTGCGCGTTCTGCCGGCGGAATCGGCTTTCCGTCCGCCGTCGTGACGTAAAAGGCGTCGACGACCGAACCGCCGAGCGAGGAGACGCGCGCAGTGCGGATGTCGACGCCGCAGCGTTCCAGGGCCGCGGTCACCCGGTGCAGCAGGCCGATCGCGTCGTCGGCCCGCAACTCCAGGACCGTGGCGTCGGTCGCCTCGCCGTCGAACCAGTGCACGCTCGGCGGGCGCCTGGTGGTGAGCGAGCCACGATCGTAGGAGCGCTCCTTGGCGTCGAGTCGCGCGCCGAGTTCGAGCGAGCCGTCGATGGCCCGGCACAAATCGCCGCGCACCAGGGCCGGATCAGGCAGCGAACCGAATCGCGGTTCGACGACGAACGCGTTCACCGCCATGCCCGCGTGCGTGCGGATCGATGCCGCCCGGACGTCGAGTGAATGCAGGGCGAGAACGCCGGCCGCCTTGGACAGCACGCCGATGCTGTCCGGGGCCGCGACGACCACTTCGTCACCGCTGACCTCGACGGCGAGCACTCCCCCGTCGGCCAGGCGGCGCCGTCGCTCGTCGAGTTCGGGCACCGCGACCGGCAGCTGCGCACCAGCGAGCACTGCGCGAACCCGGCGGACGAGGTCGTTGATCAACCCTTCCTTCCAGGAACTCCACGCGGCCGGGCCGGTGGCGAGCGCATCGGCAACCGTGAGCGCGTGCAGCAGATCGAGCAACTCGACGGAACCGCCGACCGCACTGGTCACGATCTTCATCGTCGCCGGGTCGTCGAGGTCGCGCCGCGTCGCGGTGTCGGGCAGCAGCAGGTGATGACGCACGAGCGCGGTCACCGTCGCCGAATCGCCGTAGGACAAGCCGATCCGGTTGGCGATCGGCTCGGCCACCCGCGCACCGGCCACGCTGTGGTCGTCACGGTCGTAGCCCTTGCCGATGTCGTGCAGCAACGCGCCGATCAGCAACAGGTCCGGGCGCGAGACCTGCCGGGTCAGCGCCGCCGCCTGCGCTGCGGCTTCGAGCAGGTGTCGGTCGACGGTGTAGCGGTGGACGGGATTGTGCTGCGCGGTGAACCGCACCGCGTCCCACTCCGGCATGAGCCGCACGAGCAGCCCGGCCTGGTCGAGGGACTCCATGACCGGGATGCCGGCCGGACCCGCATGCAGCACCGCGAGAAAGTCGTCGAGGGCGGCCCGGGGCCACGGCCTCGGGATCATTGCCGACTCGGTCGCGAGGCGTTCGAGCGTGAACGGCGCGAGCGGCAGGTTGTGCTCGGCGGCGGCCCGGGCGGCCCGCAACGTGATGAGCGGATCGGCCCAGGGATCGGCGTCGCGCGCCAGCACGACCTCGCCGTCCTGCGCGACGACGTCTTTCGCCAGCGGTGTGCGGACAGGCCCCGCCGGCCCGACGGCGCCGCGCAGCAGGCGGCGCGGGGAGAATCCGCCGCGGCTGCCCGCTGCTGCCTCGACTCGCCGCCACGCGTTGTCCAGCGCCAGGCCGACGGCCCGGGCGGCCTCGTTCACCGACCGCAGGCCGGCGTCGGCGTCTGGCAGTCCGAGCGCGTCGGCGACCGCGGAATGTTCCTGCTGGCGCAGCACGTCCTCGTCGCGGGCGGTGCGCCGGTGCAACTCGCCTCGCGCGTCGAGCAGCGTCCGATGCGCCTCACGCACCGGCACGGCGACGTCGATCAACTGGGCGAGCGCGAGCACCCGCAAGGCCTGCACGTCGCGCAGCCCGCCGCGCGAGTCCTTCAGGTTCGGCTCGAGCAGGAACGCGGCGTCGCCCGCGACTGCCTCGCGTTCACGCGCCAGTTCGCGCAGTTCGCCGGCCCGCTTCGATGCCGTCGAGCGCCAGGTCTCGACGAGCCGCTCGCGCAGTGATCCCGACACCGCCGCGTCGCCTGCGATGTGCCGTAGTTCGAGCAACCCGAGCAATGCCTTCAGGTCCTCACGGGCCACCGAGATCGCCTGCGCGGGCGTGCGTACCGAGTGGTCGAGGCCGACCCCGCTGTCCCAGATCGGGTACCAGATCGCGTCGGCAAGCTCCTTGAGGTCCGCGGCCTTACCGGTGTAGAGCAGCACGAGATCGAGATCGCCGTACGGCGCGGGCTCACGGCGGCCCAGCCCCCCTACTGCGACGAGGGCCATGCCGTCCTCGAGCGGCACGCCGCAGGCCAGGTCACGCAGCCATCGGTCGTAAGCGTCCGCCAGCGCCGAGCGCAGCTGCTCGCCGACGAGTCCGGGCTGGCGCAGAACGCCAGCCCGGACCGCGGCGAGATCAGGACTGCTAGAGCGCGTCCGCGTCTCGCTCACCTGTCCGCACCCGCACCAGCGTCTCGACTCCGGTCACCCACACCTTGCCGTCGCCGATCTTGCCGGTGCGGGCGGCCTCGACGACCGCGTCCACCACCTTGTAGGCGTCGAGATCATCGACGAGCACCTCGACGCGCACCTTGGGAACGAGGTCGACCGTGTACTCAGCACCGCGATACACCTCGGTGTGCCCGCGCTGGCGGCCGAATCCCTGAGCCTCGCTGACCGTCATGCCCTGCACGCCCAGCACCTCCAGGGCCGCCTTGACGTCATCGAGCTTGAACGGCTTGATGACTGCGGTTATCAGTCTCATGCGTCCACCCTCTCCTTGGGCGCGGGCGCCGGCACCGCGTGCCGCGCCGCCGCCGCCGTCACCCGAGGATGCCGCACCAGTCAGGCCGCCGCCCAGCACGGTCGAGAAGGAGTACGCCGTCTCGGCGTGTTCGGCCTCGTCGATGCCGGTGACCTCGGCCTCCTCGGAGATCCGGAAGCCGCCGAGCTTCTTGATCGCCGTACCGATGACGTAGGTGACGCAGAACGAATACGCCATGACGCTGAACGCCGCCACCGCCTGCTTCTCCAGCAACGAGAAGCCGCCGCCGTAGAGCAGACCGCGCTGCAGGCCGCCCGGAGTCGCGTAGCCGTGGTCGAAGCCGAGGAAGCCGATCAGCAGCGTGCCGGTGAGGCCGCCGACGAGGTGGACGCCGACGACGTCGAGCGAGTCGTCGAAGCCGAACCGGTACTTCATGGTGACGGCCATCGCGCACAAGACACCGGCGATGAGGCCGATCGCGAGTCCGCCGAGCGGGCTCACGAACGCGCAGGCCGGGGTGATCGCCACGAGGCCCGCGACCGCTCCGGACGCCGCGCCGACGGTGGTCGGCTTGCCGTCGCGGATCTGCTCGACGAGCAGCCAGCCGAGCACGCCGGCGCAGGTCGCCATGGTCGTCGTCGTGAACGCCAGACCGGCGATGTTGTCGGCGGCGCCCTCCGAGCCGGCGTTGAAGCCGTACCAGCCGAACCACAGCAGTGAGGCGCCGAGCAGGACGAACGGCACGTTGTGCGGCTTCATCGGATCCTTGCGCCAGCCGACCCGCTTGCCCAGCACGAGCGCCAAGGCCAGACCGGCCGACCCGGCGTTGATGTGCACCGCGGTACCACCGGCGAAGTCCTCGGCGTTGAGCTTGTTGAGGATCCAGCCCGTGCCGAAGACCCAGTTGGCGACCGGGAAGTACACGATGGTCACCCAGATGGCGACGAAGATCGACCAGCTCCAGAACTTCGTGCCGATCCGCCACGGCACCCGAGATCAGGGCCGGGGTGATGATCGCGAACATCAGCTGGAACATCGCGAAGACCAGGACCGGGACGCCAGCATTGGCCGTAGCGTCCGTCAGCGTAGCGCCGAGCTTGTAGGTCGGCCCGAAGCCCCAGACGCTGCTCAACACATCGGGATTGCCGAGCCCGAACAGCTCGTGGCTGCCGCCGATCAGTCCGTCACCGATATGCGGACGGCCGAAGGCGAGCGAGAAGCCGTAGAAGGCCCAGAGCACGCCCACGATGGCGATACAGATGAAGTTCATCATCAGCATGTTCAGCACGCTCTTCGAGCGCACCATGCCGCCGTAGAAGAACGCGAGTCCGGGCGTCATGAGCAGGACGAGCGCGGCCGAGGCGAGCATCCAAGCGGTATTGCCCGTATCGATCGAGATCGTCTCGCCCGCCGCCGATAGCAGTGGAGACACAGGGGGCTCCCCCGTTTCCGTAGGAGAATCTGGTGTGGGAACGCATCGTCGCGTTGGCACAGGTTGGAGCCAGACTGTTAACGGGAGTGACCCGACTCTGTTTCTGGCATGTGAACTCCCCCGACCGTGGTGAGCGCCACGGGACAACCCGGACAGCAGTGCCCGGCTACGGTGACCGGGTGCCGTCTCTCACCCACGAGGAAGCCCAGCGCCGGGCCGCCCTCATCAAAGTCAGCTCCTACGACGTCCGCCTCGACCTGACCGGCGATTCCGGCGATACAGCCGACTTCGGATCGATTACGACCATCCGGTTCACCGCCGAGGCCGGTTCGGCCACATTCCTCGACGTATCGCCACGCGTGTTGCATGCCGCGACGCTCAACGGCCGCGCGCTCGACCCTCGCTCACTCGTCGACGGCCGGTTGGCACTGGCCGGGCTGCAGGCCGACAACGTGCTCGTCGTCGACGCGACGATGGCCTACTCGCACGACGGCGAGGGGCTGCATCGCCACGTCGATCCGGCCGACGGCAAGACATATCTGTACGCGATGTCCTTCCTCGATGCCGCGCCGCGCTGGTTCGCCTGCTTCGACCAGCCCGACCTGAAGGCGAACTTCGCGCTGACTGTCGCCTGCCCGCCGGACTGGACGGTGCTGGGCAACGGACCGGCGCTACAGCAGGCGCCGGGCCGGTGGCACATCGAGACGAAGCATCCGATCGCCACGTACTTCGCCACCGTCGTTGCCGGGCCGTACCACTCCGTCATCGCCGAGCACGACGGCATCCGCCTCGGCGTGCACGCCCGCGCGTCGCTCGCCGAGCACCTGGACGCCGAAGCGCCTGAGATGCTCGAGATGACCAGCGGGTTCCTCGACGAATACCACCGGCTGTTCGGCATCCGCTACCCGTGGGGCGAGTACCACCAGGCGTTCGTACCCGACTTCAACGCGGGCGCAATGGAGAACCCGGGCTGCGTGACCCTGCGCGACATGTACGTGTTCCGTTCCCGGGTCACCGAACTCGAACGCGGTTACCGCGCCAGCGTGATCGCGCACGAGATGGCGCACATGTGGTTCGGCGATCTTGTGACGATGCGCTGGTGGGACGACCTCTGGCTCAACGAATCCTTTGCCGAGTTTCTCGGCTACCGGGTCTGCGACAAGGTCACCGATCACCAGTCGTGGGTCGAGTTCGGCGCTGTACGCAAAGCGTGGGGCTACGCCGCCGACCGCCGCCCCTCGACGCATCCGGTGGCCGGCAACGGCGCGGCCGACGCCAAGAGCGCGCTGAGCGCCTTCGACGGCATCTCCTACGCCAAGGGCGCCGCCGTACTCCGGCAGCTCGCCGCCCACCTCGGCGACGACACTCTCTTCAGCGGCCTGCGCAGCTACTTCCATACGCACGCGTACGGTAACGCCACGTTCGCCGACCTCATCGGCGCGTGGGACTCCGCCGGCGCGACCGACATGGCGACGTGGGCCGATGCCTGGCTGCGCACCGCCGGCCTCGACACTCTGGCGACGTCGACCGACGCCGGCACGGCACGGGTGTATCGCGGCGGGCCGGACCACGCGTCGGTCCGCCGACCCCACGCGGTGTCGGTTGCGGCGTTCGACGCCCAGGCGCGCGAACTGCACCGGGCACCCGTGGTCGTGCTGGATCCGGTCAGCGTGGCCGGCGCTGATAGTGCCGCGCTGGTCGTCCCCGACGCGGGCGACGAGACCTGGGCCAAGACATCCTTCGACGCGGACGTGTGGCGCCGGATGCCGACGTTGCTGCCGGCCATGACCGATCAACTTGCCCGGGTGGCGATCTGGAACGCACTGCGTCTTGCGGTGGCCGACGCCGAGGTCGCCCCGCCACTGGCCCTGGACATCGTCGAGGCGGCCGCACCGGGTGAGCCGTCCGACGTCGTGCTCGGCACGATCCTGACCTGGGCCATCGACTCCGTCGCCGGGATCTATCTGGCCGACGACCATGATCGAGCCGACGCGCTGTGCCGGCTGGCCGGAGCCGCCGAGACGGCGATGAGGTCGGCCGAGCCGGGGTCGGCCCGCCAGGTCACCGGCCTGCGCACGTTCATCGCCGCGTCGGCCGACGGCGACCTTCTTCGAGCGTGGCTTCGTGGCGAGTCGCTCCTGCCGGGCATGGCCGTCGACGACGAGTTGCGGTGGGCGATGCTCGAACGACTGGCCTCCCTGGGGGCGTTGGATCTGTCCGGCATCGACGCCGAACTTGCGCGTGATCGCAGCACCCAGGGTGCCGTGCACGCTGCGAAGTGCCGGGCCCTGCTGCCCGAGGCCGACGCCAAGGCGGCGGCGTGGCAGACGTTGCTGACCGACACGGCGCGCTCGAACTACGAGCTCTACGCGACCGCGGAGGGTTTCTGGCATCCCGAGCAGAGCGCGATCACCGGGCCATTCGCCGCGCGGTACTTCGAGGGCATCGCCGACACCGCGAGCCTTCGGCACGGGTGGATCGTCGGGCGTCTCGCGCTGCTCGCGTACCCGCGCACCGCGGTGGACGAGAACACTCTCGCGCTCGGCGAGAAGCTGCTCGGCCGAGACGATCTCGACGCCGGCATCCGCCGTTCGGTCGTCGACGCCGCCGACGATCTGCGCCGCGCCCTGGCCGCACGGGGGAAGTTCCGCGCAATTCCGGCTTGACCCTCACGGGACGTGAGGGTGCAGCGTAGTGGCATGAGCACGAGCTATTCGGTGGGGCAGGTGGCTGCTCTCGCCGGCGTGACGGTCCGGACGTTGCACCACTACGACGAGATCGGCCTGCTGTCGCCCACTGAACGCAGCCCGGGTGGGTACCGGCTCTACGGAGACGCCGACCTCGAGCGGCTGCGGCAGATCTTGTACTACCGCGAGCTCGGCTTTCCGTTGGACGAGATCACGACCATCCTGGCCGATCCGCGGTCAGACGCGGCGTCGCATCTGCGGCGCCAGCACCGAATGCTGCGCGAGCGCATCGAGCGGTTGCAGGCGATGGTCGTGGCCGTGGAGAAGGAAATGGAGGCACAGCAAATGGGAATCGCACTTACCCCCGAGGAGCAGTTCGAGATATTCGGTCCCGAGTACCGCGCGGAATGGGCCACCGAGGCGGAGCAGCGGTGGGGCGACACCGACGAGTGGCGGCAATCGCAGCAACGGACCGCCGCCTACACGAAGGACGACTGGATCCAGATCAAGGCCCAGACCGACGCCAACGAGGCGGCGTTCGCCGAGGCGATGCGATCAGGCGTCGCCCCGGACAGCCCGGCCGCGATGGACCTGGCCGAGGCCCATCGGCAGGCAATCGAGCAGTGGTTCTACGACTGCGGTCCGACCATGCACCGCTGCATGGCCGAGATGTACGTCGCCGACGAGCGGTTCGCCAAGCGCTACGACGACCGCGCGCCGGGGCTGGCGCAATACATTCACGACGCGATCATCGCCAACGCTGATCGCTGATCGCACCGCCCGCTCTGGCCGTTGAGTGGTGCGTTATCGGTTGAGTGGTGCGTTACAGCGCACCACTCAGCGCGAAACGCACCACTCAACGGGAGGTCAACGGGAAGCAGCCAGCACCGGCAGGTCGACTACCGTGCGCCAGGTGGCCGGCGGCCCGGCCGTGGTCTCAGCGACCAGTTCGGCGTACAGGTCGGCAATGCGTTCAGGGGCCAGGGCGGTGCCCTCCTTGATCGCCCCTCGAACGGTGATCGTGGCGCAGTGGATGCCCAGTGACCGAAGGTCGGCGTCGAGCACCTGGACGAGCGCGCGCAGCGCCGCCTTCTGCACGCTGAGGCTCGCCGCTCCGGGCTGCGGGTGATCGGCCGCGGTCGACCCCGTCGCAAGGATCGTGCCGTGGCCCGCCGCGCGCATGAGCGGAGCCACCGCCTGCGCCGCGGTCAGCAGGCTCACGGTGCCCACGGCGAGGTCGGCCAGCAGTTCGTCCGGCGATGTCTCGAGGCTGGCCGTCGCACGCCAGGCCGACACGTTGTGCAGCAGCACGTCCACGCCCCCGGCCTGGCCGGCGAGGCGCGTCACGGCATCGGTCAGCGCCGCGGAGTCGCCGACCTCGGCCCCCGCCCAGCTCGCGGTGATCCCGTCGGCGGCAAGTCGAGCACCCAGCTCGGCGACACGCGATTCATCCCGGCCGATGAGTGCGACGTCGTAACCGTCACGGCCGAAGTGCCGCGCCACCGACCCGCCGAGACGCGGGCCCGCGCCGACGATCATCACCGTCTTGCGCACGGGTTGCTCAAACGCCTGGGCTCATGCCGCCACTGCCGCCCGGGCATCGACGAAGGCTCGCACGCAGGTCTCGACGTCGGCTGCAGAGTGAGCGGCGGAGAGCTGCACCCGGATGCGCGCCTTGCCGCGCGGCACGACCGGGAACGAGAACGCGACGACGTAGACACCGCGCGCGAGCATCTCCTCCGCGATCTTCCCGGCCAGGGCGGCGTCGCCGAACATCACCGGCGTGATCGGGTGCTCGCCGGGCAGGACGTCGAATCCCTCCTCGTTCATGCGGCGGCGGAACAGCGCGGTGTTGCGCTGCAAGGTCTCGCGCTGCTCGCCGCTGGTGGCGACGAGTTCGAGCGCGGCCAGCGACCCGGCCACCACCGCCGGGGCAACTGCGTTGGAGAACAGGTAGGGCCGCGAGCGTTGCCGCAGCAATTCGACGATCTCGGCGCGCGCGCTGATGTACCCGCCGGAGGCTCCGCCGAGCGCCTTGCCGAGCGTGCCGCTCACGATGTCGACGCGGTCCTGGACGCCGAACAGATCCGGAGTGCCCGCTCCGGACGGCCCGATGAACCCGACCGCGTGCGAGTCGTCGACCATGACCAGCGCGTCATGGCGCTCGGCCAAGGCGCAGATCTCGTCGAGCGGGGCCAGGTAGCCGTCCATGGAGAAGACGCCGTCGGTGACGACCAGGCGGCGCCGGGCATCCGCCGCCGACACGAGCTGCTCCTCGAGATCGGCCATGTCGCGGTTGCGGTAGCGCAGCCTTCGCGCCTTGCACAGCCGGACGCCGTCGATGATCGAGGCGTGGTTCAACTCGTCGGAGATCACCGCGTCGCGCTCGTCGAGAAGGACCTCGAACAAGCCGCCGTTCGCGTCGAAGCACGACGAGTACAGGATCGTCGCCTCGGTGTTCAAGCAGGGCCGAGATCCGCCGCTCCAGCAGGGTGTGCTGGGTCTGCGTGCCGCAGATGAAGCGCACGCTCGCCATGCCGAATCCCCATTCGACAAGGGCCTTCTGCGCCGCCTCGACCAGTTGCGGGTGATCGGCAAGGCCCAGGTAGTTGTTCGCGCAGAAGTTCAGCACCTCGTTGCCGCCCGCGCGCACGTGCGACGACTGCGGCGAGGCAAGCTCGCGCTCGTTCTTGTACAGACCGGCGTCGCGGATCTCCCCCAGCGTCGTCTGCAGTTCCTCGCGCATCGAGCCGTACATCCCGTTACACCGCCGTCCAGTCGAGAACCACCTTGCCGCACTTACCCCCGCGAGCCGTTTCGAACGCCTGCCGCCACTCGGTCGCCGGCAGCCGATCGGTGATCACCGCGGAGATGTCGAGCCCGGAGCGCAACATCGCGCTCATTGCGTACCACGTCTCGAACATCTCCCGGCCGTACACACCCTTGAGCGTGATCATGTGGGTGACGATCTTCCCCCAGTCGACGGTGATCGGGGCGGCGGGCAGCCCGAGCATCGCCACCTTCGCGCCATGGGTGAAGTTGTCGATCATGTCGGGCAGTGCCGACGGATGGCCGCTCATCTCCAGCCCGATGTCGAAGCCCTCGCTCATCCCGAGTACCTGCTGCGCCTCGGCGATGCTGCTCGTCGTGACGTTCACCGCGAGGTCGACGCCCATGCGCCGCGCCAACTCCAGACGGGGCTCGCTCACATCGGTGATCACGACGTAGCGGGCGCCGACGTGCCGCACGACCGCTGCGGCCATCAGCCCGATCGGCCCGGCGCCGGTGATCAGCACGTCCTCGCCCACCACCGGGAACTGCAGCGCGGTGTGCACCGCGTTGCCGAACGGGTCGAAGATCGCGGCCAGATCGGGGTCGAAGCCGGGTGGCTGCACCCACGCGTTGCTCTCCGGGATGACGACGTACTGCGCGAACGCGCCGTCGCGGTTGACGCCGACGCCCGACGTGCGGATGCACAGGTGCCGACGGCCCGCGCGGCAGTTGCGGCAGGTGCCGCAGACGATGTGCCCCTCGCCCGACACGAGATCGCCGACGCGAATGTCACGCACACCCGTACCGACCTCGACGACCTCGCCCGCGAACTCGTGACCCGCGATAAGTGGCGCGTTGACCGCGCCCGCCGCCCAGTCGTCCCAGGCCTCGATGTGCAGATCGGTGCCGCAGATGCCGGTACGCAGGATGCGGATCTTCACCTCGCCGGCCGCGGCCTCCGGTTCTGGCCGGTCGACGAGTTCCAGGCCGGGCCCGGCCGTCGCCTTGTAGAGCGCCTTCACGTACAGCCTCCTCGCGCGCCGTTGCGCAGGGCGTCAGTGGGAGCACGACACCCCCGGGTCCTCGGTCGATGCACAACATCGCGCCTGGCGCCGAGGCCGCCCGGCCTGAGCCCGGGCGTCAGCCGATGGTATCGCCCAGCAGAGCGTCGACGAATTGCTCGGGATCGAACGGCGCAAGATCATCGGCCCCCTCGCCAAGACCGATCAGCTTGACCGGAACGCCGAGTTCGCGCTGCACGCTGATGACGATGCCGCCCTTCGCCGTGCCGTCGAGCTTGGTGAGCACGATGCCGGTCACGTCGACGACCTCGGTGAAGACCCGCGCCTGCACCAGGCCGTTCTGGCCGGTCGTCGCGTCGAGCACGAGCAGGGTCTCGTCGACCGGCCCCTGCCGCTCGACGACCCGCTTCACCTTGCCGAGTTCGTCCATCAGGCCGGTCTTCGTGTGCAGCCGCCCGGCTGTGTCGATCAGCACGGTGTCGACGTGGCGTTCGGTGCCCTGCTTAACGGCGTCGAACGCGACACTGGCCGGATCGCCGTTCTCCGGCCCACGGACGGTGTTGGCGCCCACCCGGGCGCCCCAGGTCTCGAGCTGGTCGGCGGCAGCCGCGCGGAATGTGTCGGCCGCACCGAGCAACACGCTGCGCCCGTCGGCCACCAGCACGCGCGCCAGCTTGCCGCACGTCGTCGTCTTGCCGGTGCCGTTGACGCCGACAACCATCAGCACAGCCGGGCGGCCGTCGTGCGGCACGGTGTGCAGCGATCGGTCGAGGTCGGGCTGCAGCGCGGTGACAAGTTCGTCGGCGAGCAGTGCGCGCAATTCGCCCTGGCTGCGCGTACCCAGGATCTTCGTGCGGGTACGCAGCCGGTCGACGATCTCGGCGGTGGCGCCGACTCCGACGTCCGCGCTCAGCAGCGACTCCTCGACCTCCTCCCACGCGTCGTCGTCCAGGTTCTCCCGGGACAGGACCGACAGCAGCCCCCGGCCCAGCGTGGATTGCGACCCGGCCAGGCGGGCGCGCAGTCGTTGCAGGCGTCCCGCGGTGGGCTCGGGCGTCTCGAGCGGCGGCGCCTCGACGGCCGGTTCGGCCGGAGCCTCGACAGGTGGCTCGACCGAGACCGGTGGCGCGAGCTCGGCGGCCGTCGCAGCGCCCCGAGTCGCGGCGTCCCGAAGCGCCTCGTCGTCCGTCGCCGACGGCTCGGCGCGTTCGACCCTGGCCCGAGGCTCGGCCGGTCGGGAGCCCGATCTGCGGCGCGGGACGACGTATGCGGCAACAACGATGGCAGCGATGACCACGACGGCCAACGCGATCCAGAGGAACGTCACCGTGTCATCCTCTCAGCCCGGCCGGACCAAGCCGGACCAAGCCGGAGCGACTCAGTTGTTCTTGAGGAGGTCGCCGGCCTTCCAGTCCGACCAGGACGACGTTCCAATCGCCGTAACCGTCCCAGGACGGCATGGTCTTGGTGGTTCCGGTATTGGCGTACTGCACGATGTCACCGATCTTGGCGAACTTGTAGAACCACTCGGCGTCGGCCACCGTCAGGTTCGTGCACCCGTGCGAGGTGCTGCGGCTGCCGATGTTGCCGGTGTTCCACGCCGCGGCGTGCACGAACTCGCCGGAGTTGGTCACGCGCACCGAGAACGGCACGTTCAACGAGTACGGATTCGCCTCGCCCGGCGCGCTCACCATGTGCTGCGGGTTCTTCTTCTCCATGACGACCTTGGTACCGAGATAGGTCGGTGTGTTCGCCTTGCCCAGCGACACCGGGAACTGCTTGAGCGTCTTGCCGTCAGAGGTCACGCGCATCTGCTCGCTCGACCCGTCGACCACCGAGATGTGCGCCGCCCCGATGTTCATCTCCAGGGTCAGGCTGTCGTCGAAGGCCAGCCCCTTACCCGCGCTGACGCCCTTGAGCGGCATGTTCATCTCGATCTTCGAGTGCGCGGGCCAGTAGTGCTGGGGCCGGTAGTGCGCCTCCATCGCATACCCCGAGTTGGAGGCCACCCAGAACCACGCACCGTCCGCGGGCCGGCCGTTCACCTTCACCGTCACGGCCTTGTCGAAGGCGTGCGCGTCGGTGAGCTTCTTCGAGAACTGCGCGACGATCGGCATCCCGATCCCGTAGGTCTGCCCATCACCCTCGAACAGGCTCACGTGCACCGGCGAGGTCGGCACATGCGGTGCGGACGACTTCGTCGCCGGTGCGCTGCTGGCAGCTGCTGGAGCCACCGCCGGGGCTGACCGTTTGCGTCACGGTGCTCGGCGGATCGGTGGCGGCCGGGCTGCCGCCTTTCCCAGAGGAACACGCAGAAACGGCAAGTACCGCGCCGACGACGACTGCCGCAATGGCAAAGAATCGGGGACGAATGATTGCAGCGGCAAGGGCCTTCTCGGTCACGCGGACACGGTACGCGACGAAGCTACGAGAACATCCGCTGGGTACGCATACCGTCACGAGGTGGCACTCTCCGTCATAGCCGAGGCGTAGCGACCGAACCTCGAACGGTGAATCACGAGGCTCGGCATGCGAATCACGTTTGTAGAGCAGGAGAATTCGGCGATCCAAGGCTCGACCGGCCACTGCGGTCAGGCGCGTCGCGCCGACGCTTGCGCGATCTTGCTCGGGTTCGCCGTCGCGCAGTCGCTGGCTGATCACCTGCGTGATGCCGTCGCCGCGCATGGTGACGCCGTAGAGCGCGTCGGCGATCTCCATCGTGCGCTTCTGGTGGGTGATCAGGATGATCTGGCTGCTCGCCCGCAATTCGCCGACCAGGCCGATGAGTCGCCCGAGGTTGACGTCGTCGAGGGCGGCCTCGACCTCGTCGAGTACGTAGAAGGGGCTCGGCCGGGCGCGGAAGATCGCCACGAGCAGCGCGACAGCGGTCAGCGACCGCTCACCGCCGGACAGCAGCGAGAGCCGCTTGACCTTCTTGCCGGGAGGCCGCGCCTCGACCTCGATGCCCGTCATGAGCATGTCGTCAGGCTCGGTCAGCACGAGGCGGCCTTCGCCACCGGGGAACAGCGTCGCAAAGACGATCTTGAACTCGCGCGCCACGTCCTCGTAGGCCCGGGTGAACACCTCGAGGATCCGGTCGTCGACCTCCTTGACGACCGTGAGCAGATCACGCCGCGTGGCCCGAAGATCCTCGAGCTGCGTCGAGAGGAACTGGTGCCGCTCCTCGAGCGCTGCGAACTCCTCCAGTGCGAGCGGATTCACCTTGCCCAGCAAGGCAAGATCGCGCTCGGCGCGGGCTGCGCGCTTCTCCTGGGTGGCCCGGTCGAACGGCCCGGGCTGCGGCGCGATCACCTGCTCGCCCCGCTCGCGCGCCTTCTCGTACTCCGCCACCTCGAGCGAACTCGGCGGCGCCGGCTGGTCCGGTCCGTACTCGGCGAGCAGTGTCTCGACCTCGACGCCGTACTCGTCGACGGTGCGGGTCTCGAGTTGCTCGATGCGCAAGCGCTGCTCGGCGCGGGCGATCTCGTCGCGGTGCACCGCGTCGGTGAGCCGGGCCATCTCCTCGTCGAGTTGACGGGTGCCGCCACGCACGGCCAGCAGTTCGCCCTCACGGACCACGCGCGCCTGCTGTGCCTCGTCACGCTCGGCGGCGGCCCGCTCGACCGAGGCCGCGATCTTGACCAGCACCCCCTGCGCGACGTCGCGGACCGCGGCGGCCACGACGGCGCCCCGAGCCCGCGCCTCGCGAGCAAGCTGCTGACGGCGCCGGGTCGCCCGCTCGATCTCGGCCGCCCGCATCAGCTGATCGGCCCGGCCGGCCAGGGCGCGTACGCGCTCCTCACCGGTACGCACCGCGAGCCGGGACTCCATCTCGGCCTGCCGGGCGGCCGCGACCCGCGCGTGCAGCGCATCGCGCTCGTCGGTGGACGGTTCGTGATCACTCGGTTCGCTCTCGGCGACGTGCAGGCGCTCTTCGAGTTCGGACAAGCCGGCGAGATCGCGGTCGCGGGCCTGCTCGGCGTTGTCACGGGCCTGATCCAGACGCTCCGCCTCGGCCGCGGCGGAGCGCACCGCCTGGCCCAGTTCGGCCAGTTGCTCGGCCACCGCCGACAGCCGGGCGTCGGACTCATTGAGCGCGTCGAGCGCGGTCACGACCTCGACCCGCAGTTGCTCGGATCGCTCGCTCGCCTCGGTCAGCGCGGCGTGCAGGCGTTCGTGTCGCGCGCTGGCCTCGTCGGCCTTCTGCTGCGCCTCGTCGACGGCGGCCTGCACCTCGATTGCGCTCGGTGCGGATGCCGAGCCGCCCTCGGCCCAGCCCACGCCGACGACGTCGCCGCTGCCCGTCACCGCTCGCACGGTCGGATGATCGGAGATCAGGCTCTGCGCGGCGGCCAGATCCGCAACGACGGCGACGCGCTCCAGCGCGTTCTCGATGGCACCATGCAGGCTCGCCGGAACGCGGACGACGTCGATCGCCCATTTCGCGTCCGACGGCAGGGTGGGCCAGGTCGAACGGTCCGCACGTGACGCGATACCGCCGATGACCAGGCCGGCACGACCGCCGTCGTCGGCCTTCAACAACTCCAGCGCGGCCGCCGCATCCGAGGACGACGCGACTGCGACCGCATCGGCCATTACGCCGAGCGCAGCGGCCAGTGCGGCCTCGTGGCCGGCCTCGACCGTCAGCAGGGCAGCGACAGAACCGAGTAGACCGGGAAGTCGCGAGCCCGCCGCAAGCAGCGCGCCGGCGCCGTCCTTTCGGGTCAGGCCGAGGGCCAGCGCGTCGCGTCGTGCCGTCCAGGTCGATCGTTCGCGCTCCGCGTCGCGCTCGGCCTGCGCCAGTTCGCGTACCCGTGCCTCGGCCTGCTCATGGGCGGCAACGGCTGCCTCGTGCCGCTCGTCGAGGCCAACCTCGCCCTCGTCAAGCGCGCCGACCTGGGCCTGCAACCGGTCGAGTTCACCTTCGGCGACCGAGGCTCGTTGACGGGCTTCGCTCGCTGCCGCGGTCAGGCGCGCGATCTCGTCGCCGGCGGCCGTGGCACGCGCTCGCACCGCGTTGACCTGTCCGGTCAGCTTGGCCAAACCCTCGCGCCGATCGGCCACCGCGCGGGCGGCCGCAACCAGTGCGCGTTCGGCGTCGGACAGCTGCCTTTCCAGGTCCTGCCGATGGCCGACCGCCTCGGTGAGCGCGGCGTGCGAGTTGTCGAGGGCCGCCTGCAGTTCGCCCTCCTGGGCGCGCACCTCGGTGGCCTCGGCTTCCATCGCCTCCGGTTCGCGACCGGTGCGCACCTCGTCCGGCTCGGCCGAGAGGTGGCGGGCTCGTTCGGCCGCGAGCGAAGCCGTGCCGCGGAAGCGTTCCTCCAGTGCCGACAGGCGATACCAGGTCTCCTGCGCCTTGGCGAGCACGGGCGCATCGGCAGCAATCGCCTGCTCCAGCGCGGATTCGCGCGTTCGCGCCTCGGCGAGCGCTGCCTCGACCTCGGCGCGGCGGGCCCGAATGGCCTCCTCGTCGGCGACTTCGCGATCGAGTTCGCCGCGCAGGTTGACCAGATCGTCGGCGAGAAGGCGCAGCCGCGAGTCACGCAGTTCGGCCTGCACGCCGGCCGCGCGCCGGGCGATCTCGGCTTGCTTGCCGAGTGGTTTGAGCTGGCGGCGAAGCTCTGCGGTCAGGTCGGTCAACCTGGTCAGGTTGGCCTGCATCGACTCGAGCTTGCGCAAGGCTTTCTCCTTGCGCTTGCGATGCTTGAGAACGCCCGCCGCTTCCTCGATGAATCCGCGCCGATCCTCCGGACGGGCCTGCAACACCGAGTCGAGTTGGCCCTGCCCGACGATGACGTGCATCTCGCGGCCGATGCCGGAGTCCGACAGCAACTCCTGGATGTCGAGCAGGCGAGACGACTCGCCGTTGATCTCGTACTCGCTGGCACCGTCGCGGAACATCCGACGGGTGATCGAGACCTCGGTGTAGTCGATCGGCAGCGCGTTGTCGGAGTTGTCGATCGTCAGCGTGACCTCGGCGCGCCCGAGCGGTGCACGTGCAGCGGTGCCGGCGAAGATGACGTCTTCCATCTTGCCGCCGCGCAGCGCCTTGGCGCCCTGCTCGCCGAGCACCCACGCGATCGCGTCGACGACGTTGCTCTTGCCTGACCCATTCGGTCCGACAACAGCAGTAATGCCGGGCTCGAACCGAAGAGTCGTAGACGATGCAAAGGACTTGAAGCCCTTGAGCGTCAACGATTTGAGGTGCACGAATCTCCCGGGTCAGCTTGCCGGCAACGTCCTCGGAAGAATCTAGCGCGCCTGATACGCGGACCTGCCTCAGGCAGGCCTGGAGCTGCCGATTCCGAGCGCTCACATGGCCTTAGGCCAGAGCCGGTGCGGCACCCTCGGCTAGACGGTGCAGCTCCATATCGAGCGCAGGATCGAGTTCCTGGCGATGGGTTGATCCGCAGCTCGGCGACCTCGGTCTCGAGTTCCTCCACGCGTCGGCGCAGACGTACGACTTCGAGAGTGAGTGTCTGTTCCGATGCGCTGCCCACGTAACCCAGCAAGGCGCGTGCCATGTAGCGACCTTTCACACCACAGCGTCGATGCCGGAGGTGTTTCGGCGTTTTGCCGGTCATCGACTTGGTTGTCTTTGAACGACGCGGCGGAAGGGGCGCAAATCCACCGACAATTCGAGGCCCTTTTGGATGGGCGCAGCGGATCGCGGAACTCCCGTCAAGTCGCTTCATAGTCGCACTCCGGTAACGACAGGTCAACAATCGCCGCTCTGACCTCACCTGATCGATAGACTTGCGGCCGCCTCCGGCCGGTCGACACGGGCGCTTCGGCAACCCCGACGCCGCGACAAGCCACTGATATCTGCCAAGACCGGCTACGATCTGCCAACGGCAATGATCACCTAGCGGGTAATGCGTGGGACGCGCTGGCATCTCGGGCAGAAGTAGCTCGATCGGTTCATGAATGCCACCCGGCGAATCGTCGTGCCACATCGGCGACACGGCTGCCCGGCCCGGCCGTACACGTTCAGCGTGCGGTCGAAGTAACCGCTTTCTCCGTTGACGTTGACGTAGAGCGAGTCGAACGACGTACCGCCCGCCGCGATCGCGTCGGCCAGTACCGCTCGGATCTCGCAGAGCAAACGGCGGGCCAGCGGCCGGGTGAGGGTCGCGGTCGAGCGCTCACCATGCAGCTTCGCCCGCCACAATCCCTCGTCGGCATAGATGTTTCCGACGCCGGAGACCAGCGACTGATCGAGCAGCGCCCGCTTGATTCCAGTACGGCGGGCGCGAAGGCGCGACGAGGAACTGTGTCGTCGTCGAACGCCTCGTCCATCGGGTCCCGCGCGATGTGGGCGATCTGAGTCGGAACAGACTGCTCCGGCCGGTCGCTCCGCCGGCACCAGTCGCGTCGATCAGCAGGTTGCCGAACGTCCGCTGATCGACGAATCGCAGTTCTGGCCCGCCGTCGGCGAAGCCGACCCGCACGTGCAGGTGACGCTCGTCCGGCGCCGACGAGTCCTCGACGAGCAGTTGACCGCTCATCCCGAGGTGGGCCACCAGGCAGTCGGGCGAGCCTTGGAGCGCGAAGCCACAGGTACTTGCCGCGCCGGCACGCCGCGTCGAGGCGGCGGCCACGCAGGCGCGCCGCGAAGTCCGCCGCACCGGGCAGGTGGCGGCGGATCGCCCGGGGGTGGCTTACCTCGACGTCGTCGACCACCCGGCCGACGACCCATCGCTCGAGGCCGGCCCGGACGGTCTCGACCTCGGGCAGTTCCGGCACGCGTCAGGCCTCGGGAGGCGCGACCGCCGTAGCGTCCGATCGGGCCAGCAGCGCCCGGTAGGCGGTCTGCGCAGCGGCCTGCTCGGCCTCCTTCTTGTTGCGTCCGGTGCACGCGTCGAACAGTTCGCCAGCCGACGGATGCCCGCGCGGTGAACGTCTTCGCGTGATCCGGCCCGACGGAGCTGATCATGTACTCGGGCACGCCGAAGCCTCGTTCGGCGGTGAGCTCCTGCAGGCTGGTCTTCCAGTCCAGGCCGGCGCCGTGATTGGCCACGTCGGCAAGCATCTTGTCGAACAGATCATGGATGACCCGGGCGGCGGTCGGCAGCCCGTGCTCGACGAAGATCGCGCCGAGCAACGCCTCGACCGTGTCGGCCAGGATGCTGGCCTTGTCGCGCCCGCCGGTGACCTCCTCGCCGCGCCCCAGACGCAGGTACGGGCCGAGGCCGGTGTCGCCGATTTCCCTTGCTACATCGGCCAATGCGCGCATGTTGACGACGGACGCACGCAGCTTGGCGAGCTTTCCCTCGGGCAGATCGGGATGGGCGCGGTAGAGCGTGTCGGTGATCACCACGCCGAGCACGGAGTCCCCGAGGAACTCCAGGCGCTCGTTGTGGGGCAGCCCGCCGTGCTCGTAGGCGTAGGAGCGGTGGGTCAGGGCGCGCTGCAACAGCTCGGCATCGAGCGAGACGCCGAGTGCCTCGGCGAGCCGGGCCTGGTGGGCCGGTTCGACAGCAGATGCCACGGCCGGGCCGTCAGACCGCGAGAACCTGCTTGCCGTCGTACTGGCCGCACGTCGGACACGCGGTGTGTGCCAGCTTGGGCTGACCGCACGCGCGGTTCGAGCAGGCGACCAGGTTGGGTGCGCTGGTCTTCCACTGCGCCCGGCGTGAGCGGGTATTGCTGCGCGACATCTTCCTCTTCGGAACGGCCACGGCGGCTACTCCTTCTGTTCAGACGATCCGTTCCCACTGGCGAACCGATCGAGCAGAGCGGTCCAGCGGGGGTCGAGCTCTTCGTGCGTGTGGCCTGCCGGCAGGTCGTCGAGCCGTTGCCCGCAGGTGGGGCACAACCCGGCACAGTCCGGCCGACACAGCGGGGTCATGGGCAGGCCCAGCACCACCGCGTCACGCACCACCGGTCCGACGTCGATCAGATCGTCGACGATCCGGTGGACCTCGTCCTCCTCGGTCGTCTCGTCGGTGACGCTGCCCGGATAGGCGAACAGCTCGCACGCATCGACGTAGAACTCATCGGAGACCGGGTCGAGGCACCGCCCGCACTCGCCGGCGATCGGCGCGTTGACCGTGCCCGTGACGAGCACGCCCTCCGTCGCCGACTCGAGCCGCAGGTCGAGTTCGAGCGGGGCGCCTTCCGGCACCCCGATGAGATCCAGGCGCAGCCCCGCAGGCGCGGGAACACGACGCTGAATCGTGCGCATCGACCCGGGCTGACGCCCGAGGTTCCTCGTTTCGAGGACGAACGGGTCGCGGGGGTCGAGGTGCCGCTTCGGTGTTGTGTTCTCGGGCATACGATTCTGGCCTTGATCGGGATGAGGCCGCCCGCCAGCTTAGCGGAGCGAGGCCGCTACCCCGAAATCGGCGGATTGTCGCCTACCCTGCGCCCCGGCCCGGCGGGCCCGGCGATTTCGGCTTGCCCCGAGGGCCGCTGTCGCGCCGGGCGGCCAGCGCCTGGCGGCCCTGCACGGCCGTCGCGGTTGCGCGCTCCAGCACAGCGACCAGATCTGCGAGGGTGCGGTCGGCGAAGGACTCCGAGTCAGTTCGCATCGCGGCGGCGTACTGGTCGGCCCCGGAGCGCTGGGCTGCGCCGTAGGAGTCGGCGTCGGCCCGGGTGCGGGCGAGGTAGCCGTCGGCCTCGGCCCGCAGCGCGGCAGCGGCCTCGGCAGCGGAGTGGTGCACTCGGCTCGCCGATACCAGGTCGGCGTGTTCGGCCTTGCCGGCCTCGACGATCTCGTGGGCTCGGACTTCGGCGTCGGACACCAGATCGTGGGCGCGGGTGTCAGCGTCGGATACGAGCGTCATGCGCGCGGGTGTCGGCGTCGGACACCAGCTTGTGCGCCCGGGCCTCGGCATCGGACACAAGGTCATGCGCCCGGGCCTCGGCATCGGACACCAGACTGTGCGCCTTCTGCCGCGCCTCGCTGAGCAGGGAATCTGCCTCTGCAGTGGCCCTCCCGAGGGCCTGGCGCCGAACCTCCTCGGCTTCGGCAAGCAGGCCGTCTCGCTGCGCGAGAACACGATGCGCCTCGTCCACCTGTGGCGGTATGGCGTCTCTCAGCTCGTCGAGCAGGTCGAGGGTGTGCTCACGCGGGACCACGCAGGAGCCGGACATCGGCACGGCGCGCGCGGTTTCGATCAGCTCGACGATGTCGCTGAGCAGGTGGTCGATCCGCCGCATGGACTGTCCGGTCACGCCTGCTCGCCACCCCGGGCCCTCTCGGCGAGCCGCTTGAGGACCGTCGGTGGCACCAGCGCGGACACGTCGCCGCCCCACCCGGCGATGTCTTTCACCAGGCTGGAGGCCAGAAAGCTGTACTCGGGGTTGGTCGGCATGAACATCGTGTCGATGCCGGCCAGACCGCGGTTCATCTGCGCCATCTGCAGTTCGTAGTCGAAGTCGCTGACCGCCCGCATGCCCTTGATGATCACCGGGATGTCGTTGGCTCGGCAATAGTCGACGATCAGGCCGCGGAAGGAATCGATGCGCACGTGCGGGAAGTCGGCCGTCGCCTCCTCGAGCATGGCGATGCGCTCGTCGACGGTGAAAAGCCCCGACTTGGTGCGGTTCACGAAGACCGCGACGACAACCTCGTCGTAGAGGTGATCGGCCCGCTCGATGATGTCGAGGTGCCCATTGGTTACGGGATCGAACGAGCCTGGGCACAGCGCGCGACGGAGCTTCGCTTCGCTGGCCATCGCCTGATTCTGCGACCGAGTCGTCATCGGCGCCGACCGTACCAAAGCACGCTCTCGCCATAGCGCTTTTGCTTGATCGGCTCGATCACACTCGGCCAGTCGAGATCTGGCCCGCGAGCGGACCGCTCGACGACGACGACCGCGTCGGGCGCGAGCCATCGGGAATCGGCCAGGTTGTCCAGCACCCCACGGAGCGACAACTCGTCGAGGGCGTACGGCGGGTCGGCGTAGACGACGAGGTACGGCGGCTCGGCCGTAGCGGCGAGCAGGAACGACTCGACCGGGCATCGCAGCAGCATCGCCCCGGGCAGGCCGACCGCGGCGATGTTGCGGGCCAGCACGTCGGCGACCCTGCGGTCGGACTCGACGAATGTCGCGTGGGCGGCTGCACGCGAGAGCGCCTCGAGGCCGACGGCGCCTGTGCCGGCGAACAGGTCGAGAACCCTCGCCCCGTCAAGATCGACCAGGCCGGCCAGCGTGTTGAACAGCGCCTCACGCGCGCGGTCGGACGTGGGACGCGTGCCGCGCGGCGGGACGGCAAGTTGGCGGCCCTTCGCGCTACCGCCGACGATGCGCGTCATCGGCACGGCCGGCGGGCGATCACGCCTTCTCCAGGTACTCGGCCTGCTGGTCGCCGATCAGCGCCGCGACCCGCTCGGCGAGCAATGGGTGGGCGTGCAGTTCGGGATCGTCGGCCACCAGATCGGCGGCCTCGGTCGCGGGCATCGGCGATCATGTCCTCGTCACGCAGCAGCGACAGCAATCGCAGTTGCGAGCGCCGGCCCGACTGCGCCGACCCGAGCACGTCGCCCTCTCGGCGCTGCTCGACGTCGAGCCGGGCGAGTTCGAAGCCGTCCGTCGTCGCCGCCACCGCGTCGAGGCGCTCGCGCGAGGGGGCACCTGGCGGCGCATCGGTGACGAGCAGGCACAGGCCGGGTGACGTGCCACGACCGATTCGTCCGCGCAGTTGGTGTAGTTGCGACACCCCGAACCGGTCGGCGTCGAGCACGACCATGACCGTGGCGTTCGGCACGTCGACCCCGACCTCGACCACCGTGGTCGCGACGAGCACGTCGACGTCGCCCGCTACGAAGCGCGCCATCGTGCGGTCCTTCTCCTCCGCCGGCAGACCGCCGTGCAGTGACGCGAGCCGCAGCCCGGAAAGCGGGCCGTCGCTGAGCATTGCGAGCGTTTCGGTGACGGAGACGGGCGGGCGGCGGTCGGTCGCCTCGTCGTCGGCGGGCGCATCGGAGGGATCCGAATCGGTCTCGGCGCCGGCGCCGATGCGGGGGCAGACCACGAACGCCTGACGCCCCGCGGCGACCTCCTCCTGGATCCGCTGCCAGGCGCGATCCAGCCACGCCGGGCGTTCCGCGACCGGGATCACCGTTGTGGATATGGGTGATCGCCCGAGTGGCAGTTCGGTGAGGGTCGATGTCTCGAGGTCGCCGAACACGGTCATCGCCACCGTGCGCGGGATCGGCGTGGCGGTCATGACGAGCAGGTGCGGTGGCTGTTTCGCCTTGCCGCGTAAGGCATCTCGCTGCTCGACGCCGAACCGGTGCTGCTCGTCGACGACCACCAGGCCGAGGTCGGCGAAGCTCACCTGCTCCTGGATAAGGGCGTGCGTGCCGACGACGATGCCGGCCGCCCCGCTCGCGGCGTCGAGCAATGCCACCTTGCGGGCCGCGGCGGGCAACGAGCCGGTCAGCAGGGCCAGCCGGGTCGCGGTGTCGGCGCCGCCGAGCTGCCCGGCCTGGGCCAGTTCGCCGAGCATCGTGTTGATCGAGGCGGCGTGTTGGGCGGCCAGTACCTCGGTCGGCGCGAGCAGCGCGGCCTGCCCGCCGGCGTCGACCACCTGCAGCATTGCGCGAAGCGCCACCACCGTCTTGCCCGAGCCGACCTCCCCCTGCAGCAGCCGGTGCATCGGATGGGGACGCGCGAGCTCGGCGGCGAGTTGCTCACCGACCTCGCGCTGGCCACCGGTCAGCACGAACGGCAGGCGCTGGTCGAATGCAGCGAGGACGCCGTCGGGCTTCGCCGGCCGCGGCGTGGCCGGATTGGCCGCGGCCGCGGCCCGTCGCTGGGCAAGTGCCAACTGCACGCCGAGCGCCTCGTCCCACTTGAGCCTGCGCCGGGCGGCGTGCCATTGCTCACGGGTATCCGGGCGGTGCACACCGCGAAGCGCAGCGTCGAGGCTGACCAGATGGTGCCGATGCCGCAGCTGGGCCGGGAGCGGATCTTCGACCGGGTCCAGCACGGCGAGAACGATCCGAACGGTGTTGGAGATCTGCCACGTGCGCATCTGCTTCGTCGCCGGGTAGACGGGGATCAGCGCGCCGGCGAAGTCGTCCGCCTCGAGGTGCTCGAGCCCGTCGCCACGCAGCACCACGTACTCCGGGTGGGTGAGTTGGCGGGTGTTGTTGAACACGCTGACCTTGCCGGCGAACAGGCCCAGCGTGCCAGGTGGGAGCTCGCGTTCGCGCCAGGTCTGTCGCGAGCCGAAGAACGTCAGCTTCAACGTGCCGCGCCCGTCGCCGACCACGACCTCGAGCCGTGATCCGGATCGGTTGCGGTTGCGGATCACCTTGCAGCTACGCACCTCTGCCATCACCGTGACGTCCTCGTCGACGCGCAACGACGCGAGGTCGGTCAGCTCGCCGCGCTCGGCGAGGCGCCGCGGGTAGTGGCCGAGCAGGTCGGCGACCGTACGCAGTTCGAGGCCGGATTCGAGCGCCTTCGCGGTGCGCCCGCCGACGACGTCCACGAGCGGGGTGTCGAGTCGTGCCATGGGATTACTCCACGCCGAGCAGCAGCGGGTAATGCGGCTGCCCACCGTCGAATACGGCGACCTCGACGAGCGATGCCGCGGCCTCGATGTGGGCGCGCAACTCGTCGGTCAGCCCCGGCTCGGCGTCGCAGCCGGCGATGATCGTGATCAACTCGGCGCCGACGCCCAGCAGCCGGTCCAATGTCGCGACGGCGACGTCGTGCACGGAGTGGCCGATCTCGACCACGTCGCCGTCGATCAGGCCGAGGATGTCGCCGGCCTGGCAACGGCCCACGCTGGTCAGCGCCTCGCGCTGGGCCACCGTGACCTCGGCCCAGCGGGTGGCCGCCGCCGCTTCGGCCATCGCGATGATGTCGTCGCCGAATCGGCGCGACGCGTCGTGCACGGCAACGGCCGCCAGGCCCTGCACCGGCGATCGGGTCGGCACGACGGCCACCTCGATCCCGGCCGCGCGGGCCTGCTCGGCAGCGGCCTCGGCGACGCGGGTGACCTGCGCCGCGTTCGGCAGCAGCACCACCTGGGCGGCCCTCGTGGCCTGCACCCCGGCAAGAACCTCCGCCGTCGACGGATTGTCGCCGGGGCCACCTTCGACGACGTGGACGCCCTCGCCCTGGAACAGATGCGCCAGCCCCTCGCCGGGTGCCACCGCGACGACGGCCGTGCCGACAAGATCGGCGGCAACGACTTCCTCGCGCGCGATCTGGTCGGCGAAGCGCACGACGGTGATGCGGTGCGGGCGGCCCGCCTCAACGCCCGCCTCGATCGCTGCGCCGACGTCGTTGACGTGGACGTGGACGTTCCACAGATCCTCGCCGGTGCCGACGACCACGAGGGCATCGCCCATTCGAGCGAGTTCGGCCCGCAGTACCTGCACCGGCTCGTCACCGGCGTCGAGCAGGTACTGCACCTCGTAGGCGAACTCGTCGCTTCCGGTCTCACGCGCCGATTCGAGAACCTGGCGCGAGCGGACCGAACGCTGCGGCGGCGTGATCGCGCTGGCCGCTCCGGTAACCACCCCGCACGAGCGCGTCGAGCAGCACGACCAGGCCACGTCCACCAGCGTCGACGACGCCCGCTCGCGCCAGCGCAGGCAGCTGTTCGGTAGTCCGGTCGAGCGCCGTCGCCGCACCGGCGAACGCCGCGCTGACGACGGATGCCAGGGTGCGCCCGTTCCCCGAGGTCACAGCGGCAGCCTCCGCAGCGGCCCGGGCCACCGACAAGATCGTGCCCTCCAACGGGTCGGCGACGGCGGCGTAGGCGTGCTCGGCCGCCTGGCGCAGCGCCACCTGCAGGCCGTCCGCGTCGCAGTCGTTGTCGATGGCATCGGCGAATCCGCGCAGGATCTGCGACATGATCACCCCGGAACTGCCGCGGGCGCCCATGACGGCACCGCGCGCCATCGCCCGCAGCGCGGCCGCCGCGGTCGCCGATGCGTCGGCCGACAGCGCGTCGCACGCGGCGCGCAGCGTCAGCGCGAGGTTCGTACCGGTATCGCCGTCGGGGACCGGAAAGACGTTGAGCTCGTTGATCTCGACGCGGTGCACGGCGAGTGCATCTGCCGCAGCGATGCTCCACCGACGGACGGCGGGCGCGTCGAGCTTGCTGAGCACGTGCACCCCGCCTTCTGCGTGCCGACTCCATTCGGCAGGCCGTACGATACTGGCCCGGCCAGACGTTGCCGGGCCTATACCGGGCCTATACCGGGCCCAAGCCGGACCTGCGACCGGCGCGACCCGCCCCGTTTGGCCGACGCCGGCCCGGGCAGCTAAACTCGGATCTCGCCCGGCCCAAAGCCGGGCACAATGTTGTTGATGCCAGGTGCTGTCAGGCGTCTGGATTGGCTACATCGTGTTATCAGGTTTCGTTCGGATCTGTCACCAAGGAGGCCATCGTGGCCAGCGTCTGCGATATCTGCGGCAAGGGCCCAGGCTTCGGCATGTCCGTCTCGCACTCACACCGCCGTACGCACCGCCGTTGGAACCCCAACGTGCAGACCGTGCGCACGATGGTCGCTCCGGGCACCCGCAGGCGGCTCACCGTGTGCACCTCGTGCCTCAAGGCGGGCAAGGTCACCCGCGCATAGCGCGAGTCACTCCTCGCCGGGCCGGGACGGCTCGTTGCGATTGCGGCGTCGACGGCTGCCGCAGCAGCTTTGCGAAGAACCGCGCGTCCGGCGCGCCGGCATACCGGCCGTAGGCATCGGCTGGGCCGTAACCACTCGACTCGTACAGCGCGATAGCCGCACCCTGCGGCCGCCCGGTCATCAGGACGACGCGCTCGTAGCCCGCGTCGGCGATCGTCGCCTCCAGCTCGGCCAGCATCAGCCGGGACAGACCCTGCCGCCGGGCCCGCTCCACCACGTACATCCGCTTGATCTCGGCGGTCGGCACGGCGCCCTCGACCTCACGCCAACCGCCGATGGCTACCGGTTCATCGTCGAGCATTCCGACTAGGAACAGGCCGCGGGGCGGATCGAACTCGCCGTCCTCGACCGGCGTCTCGTCGGGCGTGCCGTAGATCTGGACGTAGCTGGCCTGCAGGTCGGCGACCAGGCGTGCTGACATCGGGGTGCCTGTAGGGCCGAGGCTCGATCGTGAACACATCCCGACGGTAGAGCAGGCCACAGACAGCTGAGCCGAGATCGACACAGATCGAGCGCGGTCTAGCGGAAATGCTCGTGCCCGGCGGTCGGCCAGCGCCGGCCGTCGACCCGCACGCCCTCCCCCTCCACGACCGACCCGATCACCGACCAGGCGTCGGGCAGATCGGTGCCCTTGGGGAACGTCGCGACCAGCGCGTAGTCGTCGCCGCCGGTGAACACCCACACCAGTGGATCGGTATTGAGCGCAGCGCCGACCTCCTTGAGTTTCATCGGCACCGGCACAAGTTCGGCTCGCAACTCGATGCGAACGCCGCTCGCCTTGGCGATGTGGCCGAGGTCGGCGACAAGTCCGTCGCTCACGTCGGTCATGGACGTGGCGCCGAGATCGGCGGCGCGGGGCCCCTCGGCATAGGGCACCTCGGGACGTCGGTGGGCCGCGACAACCTGTACCGGAGAGCGGAATCCCCTGGTGAGCACGGCAAATCCGGCATCGGCCCATCCGACACGTCCGGCGAGCGCCACGACGTCGCCCACCCGCGCGCCGGACAGCGTCACGGGATCACGGCCCTGCAGATCGCCCAATGCCGTCACGCCGAGCGTGATCACGTCGGCCGCGACGACGTCACCGCCGACGACGGCCGCGCCGACCTCGCCACATTCCTCGCGCAGCCCGGCCATCAGCCCGTCCGCCCAGGTCAGTTCGAGATCGGGTGGGGTGGCGAAGCCGACGAGCAGGGCCGTGGGCACCGCGCCCATAGCGGCAATATCCGCGAAATTGCGCGCCGCCGCCTTGTGCCCGACATCGTTGGCCGTGGACCAGTCGCGGCGGAAATGCCGTCCCTCGACGAGCAGATCGGTCGTGGCGACCACCCGCCCGTCCGCGGCCATGATCACGGCGGCGTCGTCGCCCGGACCGATCAAGGTCGACTCGGCAGGGGCGAGCCCGGCCGTGACCCTGGCGATCAGGCCGAACTCTCCCACGTCGGAAACGGTGATCTCGGGAATCCTTACTGTGCGAGCGGTGGGCGTACCTGCGCTACGTTCTACCTTCCCAGTGATGCGAGGACGGAAGGACGCGCCGATGGCGACGGTGAACGCGTACATCCTCATCCAGACCGAGGTCGGTAAGGCAGCGGCTGTTGCGAGGGAGATCTCCGGCCTGCCGGGGGTCACGAGCGCGGAAGACGTCACCGGTCCCTACGACGTGATCGTTCGCGCCGAAGCGACGACGGTCGACGAACTCGGCAAGCTTGTCGTCGCACGGGTGCAGGGTGTCGACGGCATCACCCGTACCCTCACGTGTCCAGTGGTCCATCTGTAGGAGCCCCCCGATCGAAGCCCCAAGCCGCCGCAACGCGCTGATCGCGACGGCAATTGCGTTGCCGGTGACGGTGCTCGTCGCCTTCGCCCTCGCCGGCGGAGGCGACAAGAAGGACGCCGCGCCGAGTACGCCTGCCGCGTCGAGCACCGCTGCCTGCGCTGACGGTTTCGGCACCCCCGTCCTCGGCCGCGGCGCAGGCGCCGTGCGCGCAGGTGCTCAGCGCGCTGCCGGTGCAACTCGGCCCGCTCGAACCGCGCGTCGTCCACTCCGAACCCGATTCCCCTTACGTCGTCGCGTGGGGCGAGCCGCCGGTCGTCCTGCGCTGCGGAGTCGCACGGCCGGCGCAGTTGACCCCGAACTCGACCGAGCAGGTGTTCCTCGCCGGCGGGGTCTACTGGCTTCCCGTTCAGCAGAAGAACACCACGGTGTTCACCTCGATCGACCGGTCGGTGTACGTCGAGATCAGCCTGCCGCGCAGCGTCGCCTACCAGCCCTTGCCCGTTCTCGGCTCGGCCGTCGCCACCAAGCTCAAGCCCATCTGCGCCGTGCCCGACAGCAACAACGGGTACCGCCCGGACCAGCTCTGCACCCACCGCCCATAGCCAGCCCGCATCGTATGGTTGCGCCCGTCGTCGATCGGCTACGATGCGCGGACGGCGGACCGCGGCGACTAACTGGGCAGTGCGGCTACCGCGATCCGGTCGAAGTCCGGAGCGAATGCCGCCGGATTCGAGAACTCGATCGTGTTGCTGCCCGCGGCCAACGGCACCGACACGGTCATCGTGCCGACCGTGTTGAAGTCGGTCGTCGGCGTGAACGAGACGGTCTGCGACGAGGTGCCGTCGGCGGTGATCACCGCGTCGCGCCCGGGCGGCCCGTTGAGGTAGTAGATCGTCATGTCGTAGTTGCCGGCGCTCGGCGCGGTGACGCCGTTGAAGGTCAAGGTGCCCCCGCTGCCGACGAAGCCAACCTTCTGACCACCGGAACAGCCCGAGCAACTCGACAGCCTGGCCCCGCCGGCGATGGTGTTTGCCGACGACTCTGCCTCGTACAGCTTCGGTCCGGGTGGCGGAGGTACGGCGCCGTCAGACGCCGTGAGGCCGTTGAACACGACCTGCGCGGGGGTACCGGTCGCGTGCGACGTCACGAAGATGCCCGCGTCCTGCGTGTCGGCCTGGGCGCCGACGTCGGCCGTGCCCACCGTGTACCAGCCCTTGCCGTCGTTGGAGTAGTAGCCGGTGTACGTGCTGCCGCTGCGTTCGAGCTTGAGCCACACCGGCAGCGCGTCAGGATTCGTGCCGTTCGCGGGCGTCACCGACGTGATGAAGTTGCCGCCGTTGTTGTTCCACTCCAGTTGGATGCCGCCCGACGGGGACTCGAACAGGATCACGCCTTCAGGCGTGGTGCCTGATCCGGTCGCGTCGTTGCGGACGATGATGCCGGCCTTGCCGAATCCGGTCAGGCCGGTCTGCGAGACGACCTCGGTGTCGACTGTCGACGTCGCGCCGACCGGCTCCCTTGAGATAGATCGTGCTGTAGGCATCGCTGTTGGTGAACAGATCCGCGCCGGCGCCGGAGATGCCGAACTGCTGCCCGGACTGGCCGAACGCGGCCGGCGCATCAGTGGCCGACGAGTACGTCAGGTACGGCGCCTGTACCGGCGGGCTCGTCGTGACGGCCTGCTGCGCGGCGAGGTTCAATGTCGTCTTGCCGGCCCAGGTGTAGTCGGCCGCCCCGTTCAACGTGTCCGTGCGGAACAGGGTTTGCGGCGCGGGCGCGACAACCTGGAACGTCGCCTGGACGGTCTGTTCAGTCTCCACAGCCGGGAACGACGTGGGAGAGGTGGCGCTGACCTGCCAACCGGCCGGGGCATTCAGGCTGAGGTGCACCTGCTTGGCGGCAAGGTCGCCGTGGTCGGTGAACGACTCTGTCAACGTCACCGGCTGCCCGGCAGTAGTGGAGGACGGCCCGCTCAGCGCGAATGTTGCGTGCGGCGGAGCCTGCGTCGGATTCGACAGCGGGCTCACCCGGTAGAGCGCGACCGCGTGCGGAGCAACGCTGGTACTGATCACACCGGTGGTCTCTGTGCTCTGGTGCGACCAAAGGTCCTTGACGAGGTAGTCAGTGCCGGCGGGCAAACCGAGCGTCGCCGCGCCGGTCGAGATCACCTGCGTCGCAGCGCTGGTGTTGAACAGGCCGACGATCGCGTCGCCGTTCGGTTCGGTCTTGGCGAAGACCTGCTGGCCGTTGGCATTGGCGATCCGCGATGCGTCGATAGCGTCCTGGTCGACGGCGAGCACGTCGGTGTTCTTCAGCAGCCCGAGGTCGCCCGCGTCGAGGTTGGTCAGGTCGGTGCCGAGGATGAACGGCGAAGCGGCCAGCGCCCACAGGCTCATCTGCGTCTTGCGCTCGTCAAGGGTCAGCCCGTCGTTGGCGCCGTTGCCGACCTCGATCGAGTCGTAGTCGTTGAAGCCGCCCGGCCCGCCGTAGGGCGCCCAGTTCGCGACCTGGTTGAACCGCGATGACACGTGGCTCCAGTCGGTGAGCGGGTAGCTCGATCCGCCCGGTCCGCAGTAGCACTCGACGTCTCCGCCGGTACGCCAGCCGTTGGCGTACTGCTTCCACGTGGCCGCGCTGCCGATCGCGAGGCTGTTCGAGAGTTCGAGGTGGATGGGACGCCCGGTCTGGCGCAACGCGTTCGACCACGCCACGAGGTCGGGGACGTCGAAGCTGCCGACCCCGTCCAGCTTGAGGTAGTCGACGTCCCACGAGGCGAACTGGTTGGCCCAGGAATTGATGAACTCTTGCGCGCCCGGCTTGCTGTAGTCGATGCCGACCATGCCCCCGCAGTTGTAGTTGTTCTCGCTCGCCGTCGTGGCGATGTCGTCGGCGTGGTACGGCGTGCCCTCGATCGCGGTGTTCTGCGCAACCGCCTGCTTGGAGATGCCGGGCGTCATGTACAGGCCGAACTTCAGACCCTTGGCGTGCACGTAGTCGGCGACGGCCTTGATGCCGCTCTCCGAGCCGTTCGGCGGGAACTTGGTCGCGTCGATCACCCAGCGGCCGAACTGGTCGACATTCGGTCCCTGGCTGCCCGGACACTGGTACCAGAAGTCGTCGACGTTCACGTTCTGGTAGCCGACGTCCTTCAGGCCGCTGCTCACCATCGCGTCGGCCTGAGCCTCGATCTTCGCTGCCGAGGGAGTCCGGCGGATGAAGCTCCAACTGCTCCACCCGAGCAGCGGCTTGAGCCCGAGGCCGTTGTCCTGCGCACCGGCCGGGGGTGCGGACGCGATCGCGACGGCGATCATCGGCACGGCGACCAGCGTCGCGGTCAGGCCGGACAGCAGTCTTCTCACCGGTTTCTCCTTTGCGAGGCGGGTGATGCGGCGCTGCGAACTGGCGCTGCCAGGCGAGACGACGCCGCGGCAGGCGAAGACCGCTTGCTCGGCCGCCTGCCCGAGTGACTGTGGGTTTCTGTTGATTTTGGCCGGACCGTGTGCCGCTGCGACAGTCATGCATCCGCCTCGATAAGTCGGCCTAAATGACGACGATTTCTAATCGATGATCGACATCAGGACTCGAATGTGCGCACCGTCACACACCAGTTCCGACAGCTTCGAACTGAATCACACAGAACGCGACAGGTCAAGAGAATGACGACATGTGACCTCGGCCGGGTTTCGGGCGCCGCGACAGAATCGACCGAATCGACGGAATCCGCGCTCGGAGCGAGCGAATGTCCAGCTGATCAGGTGCGGAAGGCGCGCGAACTACTCGGCGATCGTGCGGCGCATGGCCCGATCGGCGGCCCGCCCGAATGCGCTCACCAGACCCTGCACGGCGAGTGGCCGCAATCGCGAGACAACTTCGGCGAGTTGGTCGCGATCGGTCGTCTCGCCGCGGCGAAACGGCTCCCAGATGCCGCGGCGGAACACCTCGGTCAACCCTTCGGCCACCGCGGTCGCGTGCTCGTCGATGACCGCCGCGGCCTCGCGCAGGACGGCGGTCGGCACCGGCAAGTCGATCAGTTCCAGGCCCATGCCGAGCGTGGACGGCGTCGTGCGAAAGCCCGTGCGCCCGACCCGTTCGACGATGCCCGAGCGCAACCAGCAGTTCGATCTCGTCGCGGGACAGCCGGCGGCCGGCCCGTCGTTCCAGGGAGCTGCGATCGAGTTCCTCGGCGGGCTCAGGTGTCCACGGAGCGAGCATTGCCGCCTGCATCGCGAAATCGGCTGCTGAGGCATCGTTCGGGATGCGCGCCAGCACCCGTTCGATCGCGGCGAGGGTGTAGCCATGGTCTTGCAACTCGCGGATCAGTTCGAGCCGCATCCGGTGTTGCGACCCGTAATAGGCGATGCGCCCGCGTCGAACCGGCGGCGGCAAAAGGCCTTCGCCTACGTAGAAGCGCACCGTGCGCACGGTCATCCCGGTACGCGCGGCGAGTTCGTCGACGGTCAACTGCTCCGCCGTTCGCTCGACTGCCGTGGTCACGGTCACAACCGTATCCGCACAACTGTGCCAGTGATACTGTCAGCATCGAGATTTTCGTCCCAGAGTTTGCGCCAGTAGGGCGCCCTCAGTCATCTCCTCGAGGACGGTCGGTCCATGACTACTGAAGCTTTCGTCTATGACGCGGTCCGAACCCCACGCGGCAAGGGCAAGCAGAACGGTTCGCTGCACGAGACCAAGCCGGTCTCGCTTCTCGTCGGCCTGATCGACGAATTGCGCAAACGCAATCCCACTCTCGATCCCGATCGCATCGAGGACGTCATCCTCGGCGTCGTCTCGCCGATCGGCGACCAGGGCTCGGACATCGCGCGCACCGCCGCTCTCGCCGCGGGCCTGGAGAAGTCCGGTCCGGGCTTTCAGCTCAATCGGTTCTGCGCCTCCGGACTCGAGGCGGTGAACACGGCGGCGCAGAAGGTGCGATCCGGATGGGAGGATCTGCTCCTCGCCGGCGGCGTCGAGTCGATGTCGCGTGTGCCGATGGCATCCGACGGCGGCGCGTGGGCAATGGATCCCGAGACGGCGTACGCCACAAGTTTCGTGCCGCAGGGCATCAGCGCCGACCTGATCGCCACGATCGAGGGCTTCAGCCGCGACGACGTCGACCTGTTCGCGGCCGAGTCGCAGACGCGCGCCGGCAAGGCAATTGCCGACGGCGCGTTCAGCCGTTCGGTGATTCCGGTGCTCGACCGCAATGGCCTCGCAGTGCTCGATCGCGACGAGTTCCCACGGCCGGGCACGACACCCGAAACGCTCGCCGGGCTCAAGCCGTCCTTCGCGGCAATCGGCGACATGGGCGGATTCGACGCCGTGGCACTGCAGAAGTACCACTGGGTCGAGCGCATCAACCACATCCACACTCCGGGCAACTCGTCGGGCATCGTCGACGGTGCGGCGCTGACGATCATCGGCAGCGAGCAGGCCGGTCGCGATCTCGGCCTGACGCCGCGGGCCCGCGTTGTGGCCACCGGGGTCGTCGCCGAGGAACCGACGATCATGCTCACCGGCCCCGGGCCGGCTGCGCGCAAGGCGTTGGCGAAGGCCGGGCTCACGGTTGATCAGATCGACCTGTTCGAGGTCAACGAGGCGTTCGCGGCGGTCGTGCTGAAGTTCCTGCGCGATATGGAGGTTCCGCACGAGAAGGTCAACGTGAACGGTGGCGCGATTGCCCTGGGCCATCCGCTCGGGGCAACCGGCGCGATGATCCTCGGCACGCTGATCGACGAGCTCGAACGGCGCGACCTGAGGTACGGCCTGGCAACGCTGTGTGTCGGCGGAGGCATGGGCGTGGCGACGATTGTGGAGCGTGTCTGATGAGTGAGCACCGCAGCGAGCGCCAGCGAGTGAGGAGCGGCGCGAATCAAGCGATGAGCGCTTGCGCGAAGAGCAGGGTGGAGTCGGCATGATCAACTGGACCCAGGATGCGGACGGCATTGTCACGCTGACGATCGACGATCCGGATCACCGCGCCAACACGATGAACGCCGCCTTCCAGGCCGCGCTCTCCGACACCGTGCAGCGATTGCAGGCCGAGCGTGACTCGATCAGCGGCGTCATCGTCACCTCCGCGAAGGACACCTTCTTCGCCGGCGGCGACCTGCGACTGCTCAGCCAGGTGACTGACGACAAGGTGGCCGAGTTCCGCACCTACGTCGAGAGCGTCAAAGCCAACCTGCGCGCGCTGGAGACACTCGGCAAGCCGGTCGTGGCCGCGCTCAACGGGGCCGCGCTCGGCGGCGGGCTGGAGATCGCGCTCGCCTGCCACCACCGCATCGCGCTGGACAATCCCAAGGCGCAGTTCGGCTTCCCCGAGGTCACCCTCGGCCTGCTGCCCGGTGCCGGCGGCGTCGACGCGCACCGTTCGGATGCTCGGCATCGCCGACGCGCTGATGAAGGTGCTGCTGCAGGGACAACGGCTCAAGCCGGCGCAGGCGGTCGAGACCGGCATCGTCGACGAACTCGCGGCGACACCGGACGAACTGCTCGCCAAGGCACGCGACTGGATCAAGGCGAATCCCGAGGCCGCCCAGCCGTGGGACAAGCAGGGCTACAAGATCCCCGGCGGCACGCCGTCGAACCCGAAGTTCGCCGCGATGCTGCCGGCGTTCCCGGCCAATCTGCGCAAGCAACTCAAGGGCGCGCCGATGCCCGCGCCGCACCACATCCTGTGCGCGGCGGTCGAGGGCAGCCAGGTCGACATCGACACCGCGCTGCGCATCGAGGGCCGCTACTTCGTCGACCTCGCCCGGGGCCAGGTCGCGAAGAACATGATCAAGGCGTTCTGGTTCGACCTGAACTCGATCAACGCCGGCGGTAGCCGCCCGGCGGGATTCGAGACGCGCCGCGCGACCCGGGTGGCTGTGCTCGGCGCGGGCATGATGGGCGCCGGAATCGCCTATGTGTCAGCACGAAACGGCATCGACGTCGTGCTCAAGGACGTCACGATCGAGGCGGCGGAGAAGGGCAAGGACTACTCGCGCAAGCTGCTCGACAAGGCGGTGTCTCGGGGCAAGCTCACCGAGGCGAAGCGCGACGAGGTGCTGGCCCGCATCACGCCGACCGCCGACAACGCCGACCTGGCCGGCTGCGATCTCGTGGTCGAGGCGGTATTCGAGAACGTCGGCCTCAAGCACAAGGTGTTCGGCGAGATCGAGCCGGTCGTGGCGCCTGATGCGCTGCTCGGCTCGAACACGTCGACCCTGCCGATCACCGATCTGGCCGAAGGGGTGGCCCGCAAGAAGGACTTCATCGGGCTGCACTTCTTCTCCCCCGTCGACAAGATGCCGCTGCTGGAGATCATCCGCGGCGAGCAGACCTCCGACGAGGCACTGGCCCGTGCGCTCGACTACGCGGCGCAGATCAAGAAGACCCCGATCGTCGTCAACGACAGCCGTGGCTTCTTCACCAGCCGCGTGATCGGCACGTTCGTCAACGAGGCGCTGGCCATGCTCGGCGAGGGCGTGCCGCCCGCGACGATCGAGCAGGCGACCACGCAGGCCGGTTACCCGGTCGGCGCGCTGCAACTCACCGACGAACTCAACATGGAGCTGTTCGTCAAGATCCGCAACGAGTCCCGCGACGCGATCGAGGCGGCGGGCGGTGTGTTCCCGGCGCACCCCGGCGAGGCAGTCGTCGACCGCATGGTCGAGATCGGCCGGCCCGGACGCCTGCGCGGCAAGGGATTCTTCGACTACGGCGACGACGGCAAGCGAACCGGGTTGTGGCCGGGTCTGACGACCGAGTTCCCTGTGCGGGGCAACCCGGCCGACGTCGACCTGCACGAACTGCAGGAGCGGATGCTGTTCGCCGAGGCGGTGGATTCGGTGCGCTGCCTGGAGGAGAACGTCCTCACCACCGTGGCCGACGCGAACATCGGCTCGATCATGGGCATCGGCTTCCCGCCGTGGACGGGCGGCGTGCTGCAGTACATCAACGGCTATCCCGGCGGCGTCGCGGCATTCTGTCGCCCGCGCCGACCAGTTGACCGAGCGCTACGGCGAGCGGTTCACGCCCAGCCCGTTGCTGCGCAAGAAGGCCGAGAACGGCGAGAGCTTCTAACCCGACCGGCGACGTGATCGTCCTGCGTGCACTGCCTGATTCAGGCTGCGCGCAGGGCGATCTCGACTGAGGAGAGCGCTCATGCCACTCGCGCGCACCCTGTTCAACGCAGATCACGAAGCATTCCGCGAGACCTGCCGCACCTTCTTCGCCAAGCACGTCACGCCGAACAACGAGCGCTGGGCGAAGGACGGCATCGTCGATCGCGAGGTGTGGCGCGAGGCCGGCCGGCAGGGCCTGCTCGGCACCGCCGTCGAGGAGAAGTTCGGCGGCGGCGGCCATTCCGACTTCCGCTTCAACGTGGTGCTCAGCGAGGAGCAGATCCGCGCCCAGGCATCAGGAATCGGGTTTCCCGTCCACAACGACCTGATCCTGCCCTACCTCGAACGCCTGGCCACCGACGAGCAGAAGCAGCGCTGGCTGCCCGGGTTCTGCACCGGCGACATCATCACCGCGATCGCGATGAGCGAACCGGGCGCAGGCAGCGACCTGCAGGCAATCCGCACGACGGCCGTTCGCGACGGCGACTCCTACGTGCTCAACGGGCAGAAGACCTTTATCAGCAACGGCATTCTTGCCGATCTGGTCATCGTCGCCGTCAAGACCGATGCGGCCCAGGGCGCGGGCGGGCTGTCGCTGATCTGCGTCGAACGCGGCACTCCCGGTTTCGAGCGCGGCCGCAACCTCGACAAGATCGGCCTCAAGGCGCAGGACACCGCCGAACTGTTCTTCACCGATGCCCGGGTGCCGGCGGCCAACCTGCTGGGCGAGGAGGGCCAGGGCTTCGTCTACCTCATCCAGAACCTGGTCCGCGAGCGTGTTGCCATCGCCGTGGGGGCCGTGGCCGCCGCGGAGTTCGCGCTCGACACGACGATGGAGTACTGCCGCAACCGTTCCGCGTTCGGGCGGCCGATCGGCAAGTTCCAGCACAACCGGTTCCTGCTCGCCGAACTGGCCACCGAGGTGCAGATCGCCCGCACGTTCCTCGACCGATGCATCGAGGAGCACTGCGCCGACGCCCTCGACATCCCGACCGCCGCGATGGCCAAGTGGTGGACGACGGAGTTGCAGAACAAGGTCATGGACCGCTGCCTGCAGTTGCACGGCGGCTACGGCTACATGAGCGAGTACCCGATCGCGCAGGCGTTCGTCGACAGCCGGGTGCAGACGATCTACGGCGGTACCACCGAAATCATGAAGGAGATCATCGGCCGTAGCCTGGGCTTCTGATGACGGGTCCGCTGCACGGGGTGCGGGTGATCGAGCTACCGGCGATCGGGCCGGTGCCGTTCCTCGGCATGCTGCTCGCCGATCTCGGCGCCGAGGTCGTGCGCGTCGAGAAGCTCGTTCCGGACGGCATGGACGCACTGTTCGCCGGGGCGATCGGGCGCGGGCGCCGCTCGATCGCGCTCGACCTGCGCCGTCCCGGCGCGGCGGAGGTCGTGCTGCGGCTGTGTGCGCGGTCCGACGCGCTGATCGAGGGTTTCCGTCCCGGAGTGGCCGAGCGCCTCGGCGTGGGGCCGGACGCCGCCCTGGGCCGCAACCCGCGCCTGGTGTACGGCCGCATGACCGGCTGGGGGCAGGCCGGCCCGCTCGCGGCGACGGCGGGCCACGACATCACCTACCTGGCGGTGTCCGGTCTCTTGCACGGAATCGGGCCCGCCGACGGGCCGCCCACTCCCCCGGTGAACTACCTCGCCGACTTCGGCGGCGGCGCGATGTCGCTGGCCGTCGGGCTGCTCGCCGCCCTGCTGCACGCACGGTCCACCGGCGAGGGCCAGGTGGTCGACGCGGCGATGACCGAGGGCGCCGCATATCTCGGCACGATGACGCGCGCGATGTTCGCGGCCGGCGGCTGGCTGGACTCCCGCGCCGCGAACATCCTCGACGGCGGAGCACCCAACTACCGTTGCTACGAATGCGCGGACGGCCGCTACGTCGCGGTCGGCGCCCTGGAGCCGAAGTTCTGGCAGGCGCTCGTCGAGACGCTCGGGCTTGACGCCGCGACCGTGGCATCGCCGTACGACCGCGCCGAGTGGCCGGCGCTGACCGCCTTGCTCACCGAGACGTTCGCGACGAAGAGCCGCGACGAGTGGGCCGAGTTGTTCGCGCCGCTGGACGCCTGCGTGGCACCGGTGCTGACCCTGGCCGAGGCTCCGGCCCATCCGCACAATGCCGGGCGCGGCTCGTACGTCGAGGTCGCCGGGGCCACTGTGGCCGCACCGGCGCCACGGTTCTCGGGCACGGCCACCGTCGCCGGTGAGCCGGGCGGCCACGGCGCCGACACGGCCGCAGTGCTCGCCGAACTCGGCTACGTCACCGACGACGTGGCCGCGCTGCGCGAGTCGGGAGCAATCAGCTCAGGCTGATGTTCGGCTCGCCCTGAGCGTCCTTGCCCCCGCCCGTAGCGGGAGCGCACGACCCGCTGCGTGGCGCGCCGTTGTTGTATGCCTGGCGCAGGCAGTTGCGCATCGCGAGCTGACCCCAGTAGTTGGCGTGCACGTCCTCCTGCAGCTGGTAAGGCCCGGTGATCGTGCTGACCGTACGGATCTGGTTGATCCACTCGGTCTGATCGGCGGCCGCCGGCTGCGTCCACGAGGTCAGGCCCTTCTCCTCGAGCAGTCCGACCGTGTTCTCGCACAGCCGGTGCCCGTTCGCGATCTGGCTGATGTCGAGCAGCTTGACGTTCGGCAGCGCCGCCTGCGTCATCGCGTTTCGCACCGAGTTGTTGATGGTGGCGAACGCGGTGTCGTTGGCCCAGTTGGCGTCGGCGTTCCACAACCCGCAGCCGCCGGTGCTCTGCCGGGTCCAGCCCGACTCGCTGTAGCGGAACTGCGAGCCGTACGGGATCGGATCCCAGTAGGTCTGGGCCAGGATCGTGTAGGACGAGTCGGCGTACCCGGCGTTCGCCATCGCCTGGCGGACATTCAGCAGGGCGGCCTTGATGCTCGCCGTCTGGGCCGCGATGTAGGACGACGTGAACAGTGCGGTGATGCTGCTGTCGTCGTGGCAGTAGTTCTTCAACCAGGTCGGTGACGTGAGCCAGTCCTCGACGCACGTCTGCACGATGTCGGCGAAGTGGTAGTTGTTCGCCCCGATGAGCACGGCCACGGTCTTGACGTTGTGGCTCGCGGCGAACTGCTGCAGCATCAGCGCCTGCCCGAGATGGCCGGCACCGTCGTTGTAGAAGTCCAGTCCCGGCTTGAAGTCATTGCCGGACGAGTAGGGCTGGGTGCCGGTCTGCGCACCGGAGCAGGCGAGATTGAGCCCGTTGACGCCGCCGCCGATGTAGACCTCGGCCGACTTGGAGCGGTGGCAGCCGGGGATCTGCTCGGCGGTGTTGTTGGCATTGTCGTAATACGCCGTCGGGCCGAGCGCGTCGATCTCGCTCGAGTCCTGGTTGGTGTTGCCGGCCCACCGGCCGGCCTCGCCGGAGATGGCCGAGTCGCCGAGGCTGACCACCCACGGCGCGCCCACGCCGGGGCCGTCGGCGGCGGCCGGCCCCGCGAGGGCGATCAGGCCGGCGAAGGCCAGGGCCGAAACGGCCACCCCGGCAGGTGAAGCGACGAAGTCGGCCAACTATGCGCATCTCGGCCCCTCTCCCGCAAAGCGGTTGAACCCCGCAGAGAGTATGACCCCGGCACAGCCGCCCAACAAGATCTGCGACCGGCGCAGGGACCTAGCGCTTGGCGCGGCGCAGCGCGCTGCGCGATCAGCCGGTCGACGAGGGCCGGGTAGTCGACGCCGGTTGCCGCCCAGGCGCGCGGGAACATCGAGATCGGCGTGAAGCCGGGCATGGTGTTGACCTCGTTCACGACGGCGCTGCCGTCGGGCCGGACGAAGAAGTCGACGCGGGCGAGGCCGGCGCAGTCGAGCGCCGTGAACGCCCGGCAGGCGAGGTCGCGGACCTCGTCGCTGACCTCGGCGGGCAGGTCGGCCGGGATGTCGAACTCGCAGGCGTCGTCGATGTATTTCGCGTCGAAGTCGTACCAGTCGTGCCCGCGGACGAGGCGGATCTCGGCAAGCACGCTGGCGGCCGGGTGGCCGGATTCGTCCTCGAGCACGCCGCATTCGATCTCGCGACCCTCGACCGCGGCCTCGATGAGCACCTTGTCGTCGTGGCCGAAGGCGGTTTCGACGGCGGCCGCCAGATCGGCCCACTGCTTCACCTTGGTGATGCCCATGCTGGACCCCGACGCGGGCCGGCTTGACGAATACCGGCAGTCCCAGGTGCTCGACGTCGAGTGACGAGACGTCCTCGCCTTGGCGGACGCACCATGTACTCACCGACCGGAATGCCCTCGGCGCGAAGGAGTTTCTTGGTGAACTCCTTGTCCATCGCGGCCGCGCTGGCGAACACCCCGGCACCGACGTAGGGAATGCCGGCCATCTCGAGCAGGCCCTGGATGGTGCCGTCCTCGCCGAATCGCCCGTGCAGCACGGGGAACACGACGTCGACCGAGCCGAGCGCCTTGGCGCCCTCGCCCGGCTCGACGACCAGCAGCCCGTGCGCGCTCGGGTCGCCGGACAGCATGACTGCGGTGCCGGGCTCGACCTCGGGCAGCGTCGCGCCGGTGATCTGCAGCTTCTCCGGCTGCGCCCCGGTCAGCACCCACCCGCCGCCACGCGTGATGCCGACCGGCACCACCTCGTAGCGGGCCGGATCCAGCGCCGCGAGCACGCTTCCGGCGGAGACCACTGACACGCCGTGCTCGGTGCTTCGCCCGCCGTACACCACGGCGACCCGGATCTTGCGGCTCTGTTCTGACATAGCGGCAGACCTTACCGATCCCTCTGTGACGCCCGGATCGTATTCACGCGCTCTCGCTCTTGGTGGACCTCGACATGAGGCCTTGCAACATCGCGGCGGGGCTCAGCCGCCGGTAGCAGACCGCCTCGACCGCCTGGGTGATCGGCACGTCGACCTGGTGGCGGGCGGCGAGTTCGAGCACCGCCCGGCAGGACTTGACCCCCTCGGCCACCTGCCCGTGCGTGGCCTGCTGGGCCTGCTCGAGCGTCTCGCCGCGCCCGAGACGCTCGCCGAAGGTGCGATTGCGCGACAGCGGCGAGTTGCAGGTGGCGACCAGATCGCCCAGACCGGCGAGGCCCGCGAACGTCATCGCGTCCGCGCCCAGGGCGTTGCCGAGCCGGGCGGTCTCGGCGAGCCCACGGGTGATGACGGTCGCCAGGGTGTTGTCGCCGAAGCCCATGCCCTGCGCCATACCGCAGGCGAGAGCGATGATGTTCTTGACCGCCCCGCCGAGTTCGCAGCCCACGACGTCGGTGTTCGTGTACGGACGGAAGTACAGGGTCGTGCAAGCGTTCTGGACGAGGCGCGGCCCGGCCGAGGTCGGGGCACGCAACCACCGTCGCGGTCGGCTGCTCCTGGACGATCTCCTTGGCGAGGTTCGGGCCGGACACCACGGCGATGCGGTCGATCGGCCGCCCGGCCACCTCGCTGATCACCTCGCTCATGCGCTTGGTCGTGCCGAGCTCGACGCCCTTCATCAGGCTGACGAGGGTCGCGTCCTCGCCGACGGCCGGCACCCAGGCCGCGAGATTGTCGCGAAGTGTCTGCGACGGGATGGCAATCGCGACGATGGCCGCACCGTCGAGGGCAGCCTCGTGATCGTGCGTGGCGCGCAGCGCGGTCGGCAGTGAAAGACCAGGCAGGTAGTCGACGTTCTCGTGCTCGCTGTTGATCTTGTCCGCGAGCGCTGGACGGCGGGCCCACAGGGTCACGTCGCAGCCGGCATCGACGAGCACCTTCGCGAACGCCGTGCCCCACGAGCCGGCGCCGAGCACAGCGGTGCGGACCGGCGTCACGCGACGTCCTCGGACCGTTCGACGTCGCGGCTGCGCGCTGATCGAACGTAGCGGTAGAAGTCGCCGGTGGGCGCTGGTTCGCCGCGCAGGCCCGCGACGAGTTCACGCACGTCACGCATCATCGCGTCGGTCATCGCGCGCAGCGTCTCGGCGTTGGGTTGGCCCTGGGCAAACGCGCGCAGATCGATCGGCTCGCCGGCGATGATGTGGTGCTCACGACGCGGCCAGAGGCGCACCTTCTTGCGATAGAGGTCGATCGCGTCCTGCACGCCCCATTGCGCCAAGGGGATGACCGGCACGTCCGGCGCCAGCAGGGCGAGGCGCGCTGCGCCCGTCCGGGCCGACATGGGCCACCAGTCCGGGTCGCGCGTCACGGTGCCTTCCGGGTGCAGCAGGATGACGCGGCCCTGGCGAAGAGAGTCGACGGCGGCCGTGAGCGAAATCCCGGCCTCGGCGGTGCCCCGGCTCACCGGGATGTGCCCCATGCCGCGCATCGCCCGGCCGCACCACGCGGACCCGGAAGATGCTGTCCTTGGCCAGGAACCGTGGAACCCGCCCGGCGTCGAGCACGTAACGGGCGACGAGCAGCGGGTCGACGTGCGAGATGTGGTTGACGATCAGGATCGCCGGACCGTCGGCCGGGATGCGTTCTGGGTGGTGATAGCGCAGCTTGGTGATCCCGCCGAACGGGGCGTAAAGCACGAGCCAGGTGAGCCGCCACCAGAAACCCATCTTCTCCCCGTGCCCGGGCCTGCGCAGCTTCTTCTGCCTTGGCACCGCGATATCTCCCCTCTCGGTCGCGTGTGCAGTCTGCCGCATTGCCCACGCGTCGGTCACTGACGCGAACGCATGCCACGATTCGTACATGCCTGTCGCCGGAAAGGTGCGCTGGACGGTGCTCGTGCCGCTGAAGTCGCTGCCGCGTGCGAAGTCCCGCCTGGCGGGGTTCAGCCCCGACGCCGACAGCCACGCCCGCCTGGTGCGCGCGATGCGTGCCGACACGGTTCGGGTGGCCGCTAGCGCCCCCGACGTCGCCCGAGTGCTCCGAATCGGCGACCGGGCGGGGGCAGAGCACGATTTGGTGCAGACGCGTCCCGGCTTGAACGAGGCGGTCGCTTACGGGGTTCGCCACGCGCGTGAGCGTTGGCCCGGCGACGCCGTCGCGGCACTGGTGGGCGATTTGCCGGCACTCACGGTCGCCGAGCTCACGGCCACCCTCGACGCGGCGGCCGGCCACCTGCGCGGCTACGTCGCGGACACGAGCGGCACCGGCACGACGCTGCTCACGGCGATTCCGGGCGCCGACCTCTACCCGCAATTCGGGCCAGAATCTGCCGCGAGGCACGCCCAGCAAGCCGTTGCCCTGCCCGCGGGACCCGGATTGCGACAGGATGTCGACACCGCGGCCGACCTTCGCGCCGCGCTTGCTGCTCGGCGTCGGGCCACAGACACTTGCGGCAGTAGCGGCAATAACTCGGCGCGAGTCGCCCGCTATTTACCCCGACCGGGCATCATGAGGTCATGACTGGCACGCGCTCCACCGAGACCACGGCTGCCCCGCCGTCGCGCGACGCCTCCGCAGGAGGGCCGCGGCAGCCCGACACCGTCCATGTGCCCGATCTCGACCCGTTCGACTCGGTGCCGGCCGGCGACCTCGAAGGGGTGCCGCACCTCGCGCTCGACCTGCCGCGCCGACCGATTCAGCAACCGCGAGCTGTCCTGGCTGGCGTTCAACTCGCGGGTGCTCGAACTCGGCGAGGACCATCGGCAACCACTGCTCGAACGGGCCAAGTTCCTCGCCATCTTCGCCAGCAACCTCGACGAGTTCTACATGGTGCGCATCGCCGGGCTGAAGCGTCGCGCGGAGATGGGCCTGCAGGGGCTGTCGGCCGACGGGCTCTCACCGACCGAGACCCTCGCCGCAGCTCGCCGAGCGCACCCGCGAACTCGCCGACCGGCACGCCCACTGCTTCCTCGACGACATCCAGCCCGACCTCGCCGAGCACGGAATCCGCATCGTGCGCTGGAGTTCGCTCGACGCGGAGGAGCGCCAGCGCCTGGGCGGCTACTTCCGCTCGAAGGTGTTCCCGGTGCTCACCCCGCTGGCGGTCGACCCGGCGCACCCGTTCCCGTACATCTCCGGCCTGTCGCTGAACCTCGCCGTGCTGGTACGCGGGCCCGACAGCAGCCAGCCTGCGGTTCGCGCGCGTCAAGGTGCCCAACAACGTCCCGCGATTCGTGGTCGTGAAGCGCACCTCCGCCGAGGCCGAGTTCCTGCCGCTCGAGGAACTCATCGCCGCCCATCTGCCGATGCTGTTCCCGGGCATGGAGGTCATCGAGCACCACCTGTTCCGGGTCACGCGCAACGCCGACCTCGAAGTCGAGGAGGACCGCGACGAGGATCTGCTGCAGGCCCTCGAGCGCGAGTTGGTGCGCCGCCGCTTCGGACCGGCCGTGCGGCTCGAGGTGGCCGAGGACATCGACGATGAGATCCTCACGCTGCTGACCAGCGAGATCGACGTCCAGCCCGACGACGTGGTGCGCGTGCCGGGCCTGCTCGATCTGAGTTCGCTGTGGCAGATCTACGACCTCGACCGCCCGGCGCTCAAGGAGCGGCCGTTCGTCCCGGCGACGCATCCGCGCTTCGCCGAGGGCGAGACGCCCAAGTCGGTGTTCGCCACGCTGCGCGACGGCGATGTGCTCGTGCACCATCCCTACGAGTCGTTCGCGACGAGCGTGCAGCGCTTCATCGAACAGGCCGCCGCCGACCCGAACGTCCTCGCCATCAAGCAGACCGCTGTATCGCACGTCCGGTGACTCGCCGATCGTCGACGCCCTGATCGACGCCGCCGAGGCCGGCAAGCAGGTCGTGGTCATCGTCGAGATCAAGGCGCGCTTCGACGAGCAGGCCAACATCAAGTGGGCGCGCGCGCTGGAGCGCGCGGGCTGTCACGTCGTCTACGGGCTGGTCGGGCTCAAGACGCACTGCAAGGCCGCGCTCGTCGTTCGCCAGGAAGGCGCGACGATCCGCCGCTACGCCCACGTGGGCACCGGCAACTACAACCCGAAGACGGCGCGTCTGTACGAGGACATCGGGCTGTTCACCGCCGACGAGTCGATCTGCGCCGACCTCACCGACCTGTTCAACGTGCTCACCGGCTACTCGCGGCAGACGGAGTACCGCATCGCTGCTCGTCGCGCCCCAGGGCGTTCGCATCGGGCTGATCGAGCGCATCGAGCGCGAGATCGCGCACGCCGAGGCCGGGCGCGATGCGCATATCCAGATCAAGACGAACCACCTCGTCGACGAGCAGACGATCGACGCGCTGTACCGGGCCTCGCGGGCCGGGGTGCGGGTCGAACTGCTCGTGCGCACGTTCTGCACGATCAAGGCGGGCGTCCCCGGGCTGTCCGAGAACATCGTCACCCGTTCGATCCTCGGCCGGTTCCTCGAGCACTCGCGGGTCTTCTACGTCGCCAACGACGGCGATCCCGAGTACTGGATCGGATCGTCGGACCTGATGCACCGCAATCTCGATCGCCGCGTCGAGGTGCTGTGCCGGGTCAGCGACCCGACCGCCACCGCCCACCTGCGGATGTGCCTGGACCTCGCGTTCTCTCCCGACACGTCGGCCTGGGAGTTGCAGCCCGACGGGCAATGGGTGCGCTCGGTCGGCGACAAGCGCGTCGACTACCAGGACGTGCTGATGAAGCGGATCGGTGGCCGCGGTGACTAGCGTGACCGGACCAGCGTGACCGGCGAGATCCTCGCCGCGGGCGGCGTCGTGTGGCGCGAGGCCGGCGACGTGCCCGAAGTCGCCGTCATTCACCGCGAGCGCTACGACGACTGGACGCTGCCCAAGGGCAAGCTGATCGAGGGCGAGATCCGAACTGCGGGCCGCCGTGCGTGAGGTCGCCGAGGAGACCGGCGCACAGGTCGCGGTGTCGCGTCGGCTGCCGCGCGTCGACTACACCGTCGAGCAGAACCTGCCGAAGACGGTGGCGTTCTGGGCGATGCGTTACCTGTCCGGCGAGTTCGTGCCGAACGACGAGGTTGACGGTCTCGAGTGGCTTGCCACGTCGCAGGCACGCGAGCGGTTCAGCTACGACGTCGACCGTTCGGTGCTCGACGCGTTCACCGCCGTCCCGATCCCGCAGGCGATGGTCGCCCTTGTCCGCCACGCCAAGGCGGGCAGCCGCGACAAGTGGTCCGGCGATGACCGGCTTCGCCCGCTGAACAAGGTGGGTCGCCAGCAGGCTCGCCGACTCGCCCCGTTCCTCAACGACTTCGCGCCGGAACGTATCTGCGCGGCCGACCGCGTTGCGATGCGTCCAGACCGTCGAACCACTGGCCGCGTTCCTCGGGTGCAAGATCGAAATTCTGCCGGCGTTCTCCGACGAGGCGTACCTGCGCGAGCCGGAAACCGCCCGCGCCGAACTGCTCGCGATCGCGAAGTCGATGCAGTCGTCGGTGATCTGCAGCCAGGGCACTGCGGTACCCGGGTTGGTGGAGGACCTTGCCCGCCGCTCACCGCCTGAGTCGTTCACGACCCGCAAGGGCGGCGTATGGGCGCTGGCGCTCGCCGACGGCGAAGTTATCTCCGCGGACTACTACGAGGACGCCGTGGGCTGAACGAGTCCCACCGGACACAACGCGAGGGCCCCGCGCCGTTCAGTTCGTACTGAACGAGGTGCGGGGCCCTGATCTTGCGTTGAGTGCGCTACCGTGCTGCGCGCTTGGCGGGAGCCTTCTTCGCAGCGGTCTTGCGGGCGGGAGCCTTGGTGGCCGCCTTCTTGGCCGGAGCCTTGGCAGCAACGGCCTTCTTGGCGGGAGCCTTGGCGACGGCCTTCTTCGCCGGAGCCTTGGCAGCTGCGAGCCTTCTTGGCGGCCGGAGCCTTGGGCACCTTGCGAGCACCGCTGGTGATCGCCTTGAACTCAGCGCCCGCACGGAACGCAGGCACCGCGGTCTTCTTCACCTTGACCGCTGCACCCGTAGCCGGGTTGCGCGCGGTACGAGCGGCGCGGATGCGCTTCTCGAAGATGCCGAAGCCGGTCAGGGCAACCCGCTCGCCCTTCGCGACGTTTGCGTAGACGGTGTCGATCACCGCTTCGAGCGCGGCGGCTGCACGCTTCCTGTCTCCGTCGAGTCGCTCGGCGAGCAACTCGATGAACTGAGCCTTGTTTGGCACGTGTCCTCCCCGGACATTCGCTCGGCCACTCTGGCCGACTCGTCCGACAACCGTAGGACCTTTACGCGCTCAGACCAACCTAATCCGCTTGTGTCGCAGGACTTTTCTCAGACATTCCCGGTCGCTTGCGCCCCAGCCTCGGAGCGGCATCGGCCGCCCCGAGGTCACCAAATCTCTTGCTATATAAGGGAAATCGCTCACGAAGTCGATGTCGCGGGCAGCCAGGGCTTGCGAGTGGCTTCGTAGGCTGTGACTTTGTCCATGTGTCGCAGGGTGAGGCCGATGTCGTCGAGTCCTTCGAGTAGCCGCCAGCGCGTGTACTCGTCGAGTTCGAAGGCGTGCACCTCGCCTGACCACCGCACCTGACGCTCGACGAGGTCGACCGTGACCTGCGTCGACGGGTCGGCGTCGATGTCGTCCCACAGCCGCTGGACGATCTTCTCGCCGAGCACGACGGTGAGCAGGCCGGCCTTGAGCGAGTTGCCACGGAAGATGTCGCCGAAGCGCGGCGAGATCACCGCCTTGAACCCGTAGTCGGTCAACGCCCACACGGCGTGCTCGCGGGAGGACCCGGTGCCGAAGTCCGGGCCGGCAACGAGGATCGTCGCGCCGTCGAACCGCGGCCTGGTTGAGCACGAAGTCCGGACTCGTTCGCGCGCCACGCGCTGAACAGGCCGTCCTCGAAACCGGTTCGGGTCACTCGCTTGAGGTACACGGCCGGGATGATCTGGTCGGTGTCGACGTTGCTGTGGCGCAACGGAACGGCCCGGCCCACGTGCACGGTGAACTTGTCCATGGCTGTTCTCCTAGAGGTCGGCGGGGCTGGCGAGGTGCCCGGTGACGGCGGTCGCGGCGGCGACGAGCGGCGACACGAGATGGGTGCGCCCACCTCGTCCCTGCCGCCCCTCGAAGTTCCGGTTGGACGTCGACGCGCTGCGCTCGCCTGGCTCGAGCTGATCGGGATTCATGCCGAGGCACATCGAGCAACCGGCCTGACGCCACTCGGCCCCGGCCGCGGTGAATATCGCGTCGAGGCCCTCCTGCTCGGCCTGCGCGCGCACCCGCATGGATCCCGGGACGACCAGCATGTGGACGCCGTCTGCGACCTTGCGGCCCTTGATGATGTCGGCGACGGCCCGCAGATCCTCGATGCGCCCGTTCGTGCAGGAGCCGACGAACACGGTGTCGACCTTGATGTCGCGAAGGGGCGTACCGGCGGAAAGTCCCATGTACGCCAGCGCCTTCTCGGCGCGAGACGCGGTCGCCCTCGTCGTCGAAGCTGGCCGGGTCGGGCACGGACTCGGCCAGCGGCGCGCCCTGGCCGGGGTTGGTGCCCCAGGTGACGAACGGCGTGAGCGTGCTAGCGTCGAGGGTGACGTGCGCGTCGAACTCGGCGTCGTCGTCGGTGCGCAGGCTCGTCCAGTACGCGACCGCCGCATCCCACTGCTCGCCGGTGGGGGCGTGTGGACGCCCTTGCAGGTAGGCGAATGTGGTCTCGTCCGGTGCGACCATGCCGGCGCGGGCGCCCCATTCGATGCTCATGTTGCAGACGGTCATGCGGCCTTCCATGGACATCTGCTCGAACGTGCTGCCGCGGTACTCGACCATGTAGCCCTGCCCGCCACCGGTGCCGGTCTTGGCGATGATCGCGAGGATGACGTCCTTCGGCGTTACGCCCTCGGGCAGTTCGCCGTCGACCGTGACCGCCATCGTCTTCGGCCGGTCCATCGGCAGGGTCTGCGTGGCGAGGACGTGCTCGACCTGGCTCGTACCGATGCCGAACGCCAGTGCGCCGAACGCGCCGTGCGTGGACGTGTGGGAGTCGCCGCAGACGATCGTCATACCGGGCTGGGTGATTCCGAGCTGCGGGCCGATGACGTGCACGATGCCCTGGTCGAGCATTGCCCATCGGGTAGAGCGAGATGCCGAACTCGGCGCAGTTCTTGCGCAACGCCTCGACCTGGGTCCGGCTCACCGGGTCGGCGATGGGCAGCTCGATGTGCTGCGTCGGTACGTTGTGGTCCTCGGTGGCGAGGGTGAGGTCGGGACGGTGCACCGGCCGGCCCGCCAGGCGCAGACCGTCGAATGCCTGCGGGCTGGTGACCTCGTGCACGAGGTGCATGTCGATGTAGAGCAGGTCGGGCTCACCCGGCGCGCTGTGTACGACGTGACTGTCCCAGAGCTTCTCGGCGAGCGTCTTACCCATCGACCTCTCGTTCCTCTTGCGATCTCGGATATTGAGACAATAGTATCGTGTAGTGGGACAGCATAGCGGCATCGGCGTCATCGACAAAGCGGTCTCGATCCTTGACGCGATCGCGGCATCGCCGTCCACGCTTGCCGAACTCGTCGCCTCGACCGGATCTGCCCCGGGCGACAGCACACCGCCTGGCCGTGGCGCTGGAGGTACACCGGCTGCTCGACCGTGACAGCGAAGGGCGTTTCGTGCTCGGGCCGCGTGTCGGCGAACTCGCATCGACGCTGCCCGACCCGCTGGTCTCGGCGGCGGCGCCCGTGCTGTCGTGGGTACGCGACGAGTGTGGCGAGAGCGCTCAGCTCTACCGCCGCGACGGCAACATGCGGGTGTGCATTGCCGCCGCCGAGAGCCATTCCGGGTTGCGCACCGCGGTGCCGCTCGGTGCACGGCTTCCGATGACCGCCGGCTCCGGGGCGCAGGTGCTGTGTGCGTGGCTCGACCCGGCCGAACTCGCCGAACGGGTCGCGGATGCCGAGTTCACCGAGCGGGGGCTGGCCGAGGTGCGCCGGCGCGGCTGGGCACAGTCGGTCGCACAACGCGAGGCGGGCGTGGCCTCGGTGTCGGCGCCGGTCCGCTCGCCGGCCGGTGACGTGGTGGCGGCAATCTCCATATCCGGCCCCATCGAGCGACTCGGCCGCGCGCCCGGACAGCGCTTCGCGCCGTTGCTTATCGCGGGCGCCCGGCGCATAACGTCGGCGCTCAATCGCTAGGTCTGATCAGGTCGTTGCCTTGAGCACCAGTCGGGCGGCCTGCCAGCCGCCCATGCCGTGCACGCCTCCGCCGGGCGGAGTGCTCGACGAACAAAGGTAAAGGCCGGGCGTGGGCGTCGCCCAAGGGTGCACCGACAGCACCGGACGCCGCACGAACTGGCGCAGGTCAGCCGCGCCGCCGCCGATGTCACCGCCGACCAGGTTGGCGTCGAACGCCTCGAGCGCCTTGGGGGGCATGACGTGGCGGGCCAGTACGCGCTCGGCGAAGCCCGGGGCGAATCGTTCGATCTGCGCCTCGATGGCACCGGTCATGTCGAGATCCGAACCGTTCGGTACGTGGCAATAGGCCCACAGCACGTGCTTTCCCGACGGGGCACGGCTCGGATCGGCCACCGTCGGCTGGACGCACAGCACGTAGGGCCGCGTGGCCTGCCGCCCCTTCACGATGGTCCGCTCGCTGGCCGCGATCTCGTCGAGCGTGCCGCCGAGATGCACGGTGCCCGCTTCCCCCACCCGGGCGTCGCGCCACGGCACCGGTGCGTCGAGTGCCCAGTCGACCTTGAAAACGCCTGGCCCGTAACGGAATCGTGCGAGCCGTTCGCGGTACGGGCGCGGCAACCGGTCACCGGCGATCTCGAGGACCTGACGCGGGGTCAGGTCGAGCACGATGCTCTGCGCGGGCGGCAACTCGGCGAGATCACCGACGCGATGCCCCGTCTGTATCTCGCCGCCGAGCCGGACGAGCCGCGCGGCCAGAACGTCGGCGAGGACCTGCGAGCCGCCCCGCACGACGGGCCAGCCGACCGAATGAGCCAGCGCCGTAAGCAACATCCCGTACCCGGCCGTGATGGGCTGACCGAGGCTGAGCACGGAATGCGCGGCCATACCGGCGAACGCGGCGCGCGCGGCGTCGGTGCGAAACGCCAGGCGCGCCAGGGCGGACGCGGGCAGCACGCCGGCCACGCCGTAGCGCATTGCGGCCAGCGGGGCGCGCGGCACGCCCAGCGGCGACAGCAATGTGTCGACGAGCGGCTGGCCCGCCCGGGCCGTGGCGCCGATGAGTGCCTGCCAGGCGCGAGCGTCGCGGCCAAAGGCGCGGGCCGTGCGATCGACGTCGCGGTAGACGAGCGCCGCGTCGGCGCCGTCGAGCGGATGGGCCGCAGGCACCGGCGGATGCGCCCATTCGAGGCCGTCCTGCTCCGGTCGCAATGTCCGGAACGCCTGCGAGGCAAGGGCAAGCGGCAAGACCGTGGCGCCGACGTCGTGCCGGAAGCCAGGCAGGGTGAGCTCCTCGCTGCGCAGCGCGCCGCCTACCCGATCGGCCGCCTCGACGAGCAGCACCCGGCGCCCCTGCGTGGCCAACGCGACCGCGGCGACCAGCCCATTGGGACCCGCGCCGACGACGACCGCGTCAAACCCGTCCGCGCCACTCATGCGATCGCTCCTGCCGAGCCGAGCATGCCGCAGCCGCGCGTACGCAACATCAGGCGATCACTCCTGCCGCGCGATCCAGGCGCAGACCCCCTGGGCGACCACCTGCCGAGTCGAACGGGCCGCAGCCGCGCCGACGCAGCATCACTCGATCGCTCCCTCCGCGCGATCCCGGCGCAGACCTCCTGGGCGACCACCTGCCGAGTCGAACGGGCCGCAGCCGCGCCGACGCAGCATCATTCGATCGCTCCTTCGGCGCGATCGATTCGCTTTACCAACTGGTGGCTACGTATTGCGTGTCGAGGTATTCGTCGATGCCCTCGTAGCCCCCCTCACGCCCGATGCCCGACTCCTTCACGCCGCCGAACGGCGCTGCCGGGTCGGACACCAGCCCGCGGTTGAGGCCGACCATGCCGACCTCGAGTCGCTCGGACACGCGCAGGCCGCGGGCGAGATCAGCCGTGAACACATAGCCACTCAGGCCCATCTCGGTCGAATTCGCCAGCGCCACCGCGTCGTCCTCGTCGCGGACCGTGATGATCGGCGCCACCGGGCCGAAGATCTCGTCGAGCGCCACAGCCGATGTGCGCGGCACATCGGTCAGCACGGTGGCCGGGTAGAAGTATCCGGGCCGGTCGAGCCGCGAACCGCCGAGCAGCGCAACCGCACCCGCCGCCACTGATTCCTCGACCTTCTCCGCGATGCCCGCCACCGCACTCTCGCTGACCATCGGGCCGAGTTGGGTCTGCTCGTCGGTGCCGGCGCCGACGCGCAGCGCCCCCATCGCAGCCGCCAGCCGCGAGGCGAACTCCGACGCGACCGATTCCTGCACCAGGAAGCGATTGGCCGCAGTGCAGGCCTGGCCGCCGTTACGCATCTTCGCGAGCATCGCGCCGGACACGGCGGCGTCGAGGTCGGCGTCGTCGAGCACGACGAACGGTGCGTTGCCGCCGAGTTCCATCGAGCATCGCACGATCCGGTCGGCGGCCTGCTTGAGCAATTGGCTACCCACCGGCGTGGATCCCGTGAACGACAGCTTGCGCACCCGCGCGTCGCGCAGCGCGGCCGCCACGAACTCGCGCGGGTGGTCGGTCGTCAGGACGTTGACGACGCCGGCCGGAGCTCCCGCGTCGGCGAGCACCTGAGCCAGCAGCAGGGCGGTCAGCGGGGTGTCGTGCGCGGGCTTGAGGATCACCGTGCATCCCGCCGCGAGCGCGGGACCGACCTTGCGGGTGGCCATGGCGGCCGGGAAGTTCCACGGCGTGAGCAGCAAGGCGATGCCCACCGGCTTGCGGAAGGTCAGGATGCGGTTCGCCCCGGACGGTGCCATGCGCAACTCGCCGCCGATGCGCACCGCCTCCTCGCTGAACCACCGGAAGAACTCGGCGGCATAGGTCACCTCACCCCGCGCGTCGGTCAGCGACTTGCCCATCTCCAGGCTCATCACGTAGGCGATCTCTTCACGTCGAGAGATCATCAGCTCGAATGCCTTGCGCAGCACCTCGCCGCGCTCGCGGGGAGCGGTGGCCGCCCACCCGGGACCGGCGGCGGCGGCGGATTCGACGGCGCGGGCGACATCGTCGTCACCTGCCCGGGCCACATCGGCGATCACGTCGCCGGTGGACGGGTCGTAGACGGGGAATGTCCCGCTGGAGCCGGGGCCCCACTTCCCGTCGATGAACAGTTCGGTCGGAGTACCTGACGGCGCGCTCATGTGCCCAGCTTGCCACTGCGCGCCAGGTCAACGACGAGTGAACTGTTAGTGAACGCCACCGGGGCAAATGCGTCCGTATGCCAGCATGCCTGAGTGCTCCGCGTGTCCGTGCTGCTCATGGCGATCGCGGCGGCACTGGTGGGCTGCGGCGGTACGCATCGCGCCGCCGGAACGCCGCACTCCACTCAGGTCACCGTCAACGTCTCGACCAGCAAGTGCGGAACCGGATGGACGAAACCCGTCGCCGGCCACCAGGACTTCCTGCTCGACAACACCGACACCAGCCCGGGCGACGTCCTGCTGACCGACGCGAAAACGGGCGCTGTCTACGCGTACGTCGAGCCGCTCGCCCCTGGGACGACGGCGCACATGGCGGTGGATCTCGGCGCGGGCACGTACGCGTTCCGGTGCGTCATGGAGGACACCGACGTCGTCGTCGGCCCGGCGATCACGGTGACCGGCGACGCCCAGGCGGCAGTACCTCCGGTGCTTCCGGTCAGCCAGCTCGACATGATCGGCCCGACCAAGCGCTACGCGGACTACGTGGCGCATGCGCTGCCGGGGCTGCGTGCCCTCGTCGTGGCGCTGCGCGACGCGATCGTGCGCAACGACCTCGCCGGGGCGCGGAGCGACTGGTTGGCCGCACATCTCGCCTACGAACGACTCGGCGCCGCGTACGGCGCGTTCGGCGACGCCGACGGCGCGATCAACGGCCGGCCGAACGGCCGGCCCGGCGGCGTCCACGACAAGCGGTTCACCGGCTTCCACCGCGTCGAGTACGACCTCTGGCACGGCGCGGCCACGACAGCACTCGCGCCGCAGGCCACGGCGTTGCTGCACGCGGTCGACGGCCTCGTCACGAACTTCGCGAAGCAGCAGATCGATCCGACCGAGGTTGCCATCAGGGCGCACGAAATCACCGAGAACACCGTGCAGTTCGAGCTGACCGGCGAGACCGACTTCGGCAGTGGCTCGAATCTTGCGACAGCGCAGGCGAATCTCGACGGAACTCGCGAGGTGCTCTCGCTGCTGACGCCACTGCTGGCGAAGCGCTACCCGGCGCTGCCCGAGCTCAACGCGACGCTGGCCCGCGCGAGCGCCGACCTGAACGCCCAGCACCGATCGGGCCGCTGGACGCCGCTGGCGGACCTGACGACCAGCGCGCGCGAACGGATCGACGCCGATTTCGGCGAGCTGACCGAGTTGCTCGCCCCCGTCGCATCTATCTGCGAGCCGAGGCGGACATCATGACGGTCAGCCGGCGGGCGTTCCTGCACGGTTCGGCCGTGGCGACCGGCGCAGTTGCGATCGGCGCGTCGGCGTCGGCGTCCGCGTCCGCCGGCAGCGGGCCGGCCGCACCGGCGAGCCGCGCGATCGCGTTCCACGGCGAGCACCAGGCCGGTATCAGCACCGAGCGGCAGGCCCACGCGGCGTTCGTCGTCGTTCGACCTGACGGCCGCTGACCGTGGCGAACTCGCCGACCTGCTCAGGACGCTGACGCAACGGGCGCGCTTCCTGACCGCCGGCGGTACGCCGCCCAATCTGGGTATCTCCGCCCCGCCGTCGGACTCGGGCGTGCTCGGACCGGTGATCGCACCGGGCGGGCTTACCGTGACCGTGGGTCTCGGCGCGTCCGCGTTCGACGAGCGGTTCGGGCTCGCGTCGCGCAAGCCGCGCCGGCTCCGGGCGATGGACGTGTTCGTCAACGACAACCTCGATCGCACCCAGTGCGACGGCGACTTGCTGTTGCAGATCTGCGCGGACGAGGCCGACACCGTGCTGCACGCGCTTCGCGACATCGCCCGCCACACGCGCGGCGCCATGCAGGTGCGCTGGCGCATCGACGGCTTCACTCCCCCGCCGCGTCCGGACGGCGCGCCGCGCAACCTGCTCGGCTTCAAGGACGGCACCGCCAATCCGAAACCCGACGAGCTCGACCGCCTGGTGTGGGTGCAGCGCCGGCGGCCGAGCCGAGCCGAGCCGTGGACGGCGGGCGGCACCTACCACGTCGTTCGCGTCATCCGCATGCTCGTCGAGTTCTGGGATCGCGTGACGGTGAGCGAGCAGGAGCGCATGTTCGGCCGGCGCAAGGACACCGGCGCGCCGCTCACCGGCAGCAAGGAGACCGACCCGCCGATCTACGACAACGACCCGACCGGCGCGGCAATCCCGCTCGACGCGCACATCCGGGTGGCCAATCCGCGGACCCCGGCGAGCGACAGCAGTCGCATCCTGCGCCGCGGCTACAACTACGACCGGGGCGTCGACAGCAACGGCAACCTCGACATGGGCCTGGTGTTCAACTGCTTCCAGCAAGACCTCGACCGGCAGTTCGTCGCCGTGCAGAAGCGCCTGGCCGATGAGCCGCTCGTCGACTACATCTCGCCGACCGGCGGCGGCTACTTCTTCGCGCTGCCGGGCGTGCGCAACGCCACCGACTGGTACGGCAGCGCGTTGCTCGCCTGACGCGTCATCGGGTGTTCACCCGGCATTCACCGACTTGCCCCATCTGCGAAGGTCGCCTGTACGAACCTCTGCACCGAGAAGCATCCCAACCGAGAGGAACCCATCGTGCCGATCAGAGCACACAGGCGCTCGCTGCTGGCCGCGACCGTGGCCGTCGCGGCGGCCGGCTGCGTCGTCGCCGCGCAGAGCGCGGCGGGGGCCGCGAATCCCGCGCCCGACCACCACGGGGGAACGACCACGCCGATCAAGCACCTCGTCGTGATCTTCCAGGAGAACGTCTCCTTCGACCACTACTTCGCGACGTACCCGAAGGCCGCCAACACCGACGGCACGAAGTTCGTGGCGGCGAAGCACACGCCGAAGGTGAACAACCTGAGCAACGCCGGACTGCTCACCCACAACCCGAACCTGTACCCGCCGACCCGGCTGACGCCGGCGCAGGCGCTGACCTGCGACCAGAACCACGGCTACGCGGCCGAGCAGAAGGCGGCGAACGGCGGCAAGAACGACCTGTACGTGCAGAACACGAGCGTCGACACCTGCTCGCGGGCTGTTCGGTGCGCCCGGCCTGACCATGGACTACTACGACGGCAACACCGTCACCGGCGTGTGGAACTACGCGCAGCAGTACGCGATGAGCGACAACTCCTACGACACGACGTTCGGGCCGTCCACGCCGGGCGCGCTGAATCTGATCTCCGGCCAGACGCACGGAGCGCAGGGCGTGAACTCGGTGACCGGCGCTCCCGTCCCCGGGTCGAAGGTCGTCGTATCACCGGACGCCAACGGCATCGGCACCGTCATCGGCGACCCCGATCCCGCATTCGACGACTGCTCGGACAGCAACCACACGTCCACGAACGATCTGGCCAAGCTCACCGGGCCGAACATCGGCAACCTGCTCAACGCGCAGGGCACGACGTGGGGCTGGTTCCAGGGCGGCTTCAAGCCGACCACCCCGTACGCCGGGCCGGGCACGTACGCGGTCTGCGGCGCCAAGCACAACAACGTCGGCGGCGCCTCAGTGGTGGACTACAGCCCGCACCACTCGCCGTTCGAGTACTACCCGTCGACGTCGAACCCGCACCACCTGCCGCCGACGTCGGTCGCCGCGATCGGCCACACCGACCAGGCCAACCACAACTACGACCTGTCCGACTTCTCCGCGGCGCTGCAGTCGAACAACCTGCCGGCGGTGAGCTTCCTCAAGGCGGCCGAGTACCAGGACGGGCACGCGGCCTACTCCGACCCGATCGACGAACAGCACTTCCTGGTCTCGACGATCAATGCGCTGCAGAAGTCGCGTGACTGGTCGAGCACCGCGGTCGTCGTCCTCTACGACGACTCGGACGGCTGGTACGACCACCAGTCGGCGCCGTTGCTGAACGGCTCCACCGATCCGGCCAACGACGCGGCCGCCTGCACCGCGGCGGCTGCGAAATCCGGAGTGGCCGGGGGGTACCTCGACCGGTGCGGCCCTGGCCCTCGCCAGCCGCTGCTCGTCGTCTCGCCCTACGCCCGGACGAACTTCGTCGACCACCACCTGACCGAGCAGGCCTCGGTGCTGAAGTTCATCGAGGACAACTGGCGTACCGACCGGGTCGGCGATGCGTCCTTCGACAAGCGGGCGGGTTCGCTCGACGGCCTGTTCAACTTCCACCACCCGAACGGCAAGCAGGTCCTGCTCAACCAGGACGGCTCGGTCGACTCGATCAAGCCCATGTGACGACCGGCCCGCGTGGTGGCCGTTCGGCTGCTTCTAGCCGCGCCGGTTTCTTCGTTGAGTGGTGCGTTGTGGCCTGAGTGGTGCGTTACAACGCACCACTCAACGCGCAGCGCACCACTCAACGCGCAGCGCACCACTCAACGGTTCAACGCTCGCGCACACGCAGGCCGTCGAACGCGATTACGCAGACAGCGTCGGCCAATTCCCGGGCCTGCTGCCCGCCGCGCGGCCGGTACCACTCGATCAGCGAGTTCACCGTGCCGAACAGCAGGCGCGCGGTGATCGCCGGATCGACATCAGGCCGGACGTCGCCGGCGGCCTCCGCGTCGGCAACCAGGTCGCTGACGATCTGGTCGAACCGGCGCCGACGAGCCAGTGCCTGCCGTTCGACCTTCGTGTTGCCGCGCACGCGCAGCAGCAGCGTGACGTAGGGCAGTTCGTCGGCCAGCACGACAACGCTTCGCCGCACGAGGTACTCCAGCCGCTCGATCGCCCGACCGTTCTGAAACTGCGGCTCGTCGGTGACCGCGAACAGCGCGTCGAGCGCACGGTCGAGGGCCAGGCGCAGCAACTGCTCCTTGCTGGCTACGTGGTGGTAGATCGTCGACTTGGACCGGCCGAGGCGCCGCGACAGGTCCTCCATGCTCGTGCCGTCGTAGCCCTTCTCGTTGAACACCTTGACGGCGACGGCAAGCAGCGAATCCACGTCATAGCCGGGCCGGCCACGGCGAACGGCGGTCATGCCCTGGACCTGGACGGGCGGCTCGCGTCTGCGAAAGGCCGCCGGTTCATGCCTCGGTCCGCTGGTCGATGATCCGGCGCAGCTTGCCGACCGACCGCTCCAGCGTGTCCGGGTCGACCACATCGACGGCGACGCTGACCCCGACACCCTCCTTGACCGCGCTGACCAATTCGGCCGCGGCCGCTGCACGTCGAGGCGTCGGCACGTCGGCCCGGGCCTCGACGCGCACCGTCATCGTGTCCAGGCGCTCGGGCCGGGTGAGCACGAGTTGGAAATGCGGAGACAGGCCCGCCGTGCGCAGCACGAGTTCCTCGATCTGGGTCGGGAAGACGTTCACGCCACGCAGGATGATCATGTCGTCGGTGCGGCCGGTGACCTTCTCCATGCGCCGCATGCCCGGACGAGCCGTCCCGGGAAGCAGTCGGGTGAGATCGCGCGTGCGATAGCGCACGATCGGCAGCGCCTCCTTGGTCAGCGACGTGAAGACCAGTTCGCCCCGCTCGCCGTCGGGCAGGACGGCGCCGGTCTCCGGGTCGATGACCTCGGGGTAGAAGTGGTCCTCCCAGATGTGCAGGCCGTCCTTCGTCTCGACGCATTCCTGCGCAATGCCCGGGCCCATGACCTCGGAGAGCCCGTAGATGTCGACGGCGTCCATGTCCAGGCGCTGCTCGATCTCGGCGCGCATCTGCTCGGTCCACGGCTCGGCGCCGAGGATGCCGATGCACAGCGACGACGGTCCGCGGGTCGATGCCCTGCCGTTCGAACTCGTCGATCAGCGTCAGCAGGTAGGTCGGCGTCACCATGATGATCTCGGGCGCGAAGTCGTTGATCAGCTGGACCTGGCGTGCCGTCATGCCGCCTGATACCGGAATGACCGTGCAGCCGAGGCGCTCAGCGCCGTAGTGCGCGCCCAGGCCTCCGGTGAACAACCCGTAGCCGTAGGCGATGTGCACCTTCATGCCGGGCCGCCCACCTGCTGCGCGGATCGAGCGGGCCATCAGATCGGCCCAGGCGTCGAGGTCGGCCTGCGTGTATCCCACGACGGTGGGCCGGCCCGTCGTCCCGCTCGACGCGTGGATGCGGCGTACCTGGCTCTGCGGCACGGCGAACATGCCGAAGGGGTAGTTGTCGCGCAGGTCGGCCTTGGTGGTGAACGGGAAGCGCGCGATGTCGTCCAGCTTCTGGCAGTCGGCCGGGACGACGCCGGCGCGGTCGAACGCCGCGCGATAGAACGGCACGTTCTCGTAGGCGCGCAGCAGCGAATCCTGCAGCCGCTCGAGTTGCAGGGCGGTCAATTCGTCGCGGGACATCCGCTCGGCCAGGTCGAGGCTCATGACTCGCTCCGCTCGATCGTGCGGCTCAGGCCGCGAAACTCCGCGACGACCTCGTCGCCTCGTCTTACCGTCACGTCGTAGATGCCGCTGCGGCCGTACCGGATCCGCTCGACCGCCTCGGCGACGAGTTCGTCACCCTCGCGCGCCGGCGCGACGAACGTGATGTCGGCGCTCGCCGCGACCGTGACCGGCCCGTGGCTGTTGCAGGCGCAGGCGAACGCGGTGTCGGCCACGGCGAAGACGAACGCGCCGTGCGCGATGGCGTGGCCGTTCACCATGTCGGCACGTGACCCGCATTCGGGTGACGGCACGGCCGGTAGTGAGTTCGACCAGCTCGATGCCGAGGGCACGCGACGCACGATCCGCCGCCAGCATCGAGGCAACCGGGTTGGACACCGCAGCTCCTTGATTACTGACCGAATGGTCGGTTGAATGATGCCCGACAGAAGGCCACTCATGTCAAGGGGTTGCGGTGCCTGAAGTGTTCCTGGTCAGCGGCGTGCGCACGCCGCTGGGCCGCTACGGCGGTGCGTTGGCCGGTGTCCGTCCGGACGATCTCGCTGCGCTCGTCGTCGGCGAGGTGGTACGGCGCGCCGGGCTGCCGGCCGACGCGATCGACGAGGTGATTCTCGGCGCCGCGAACCAGGCCGGCGAGGACAACCGAAACGTCGCGCGGATGGCTGCCCTGCTCGCGGGGCTCGACCCGTCCGTGCCCGGCTACACGGTGAACCGCCTGTGCGCGAGCGGGCTGACCGCGATCGCGTCCGCCGCGAACACCGTCCGCGCCGGAGAGGCCGACGTCGTCGTGGCCGGAGGCGTCGAATCGATGACGCGCGCGCCCTGGGTCATGGCCAAGCCGGGCACGCCATGGGCCCGTCCCGGCGAGGTGGTCGACAGCTCGCTCGGCTGGCGCTTCACCAATCCGCGCTTCGACGCGATGACCAAACTGTCGATGGGCGAAACCGCCGAGGAGGTGGCCACGCTCGACGGCATCACCCGCGAAGATTCCGACGCATTCTCGCTGCGCAGCCATCAGCGCGCGGTGGCGGCAACCGAGGCCGGCCGGTTCGCGGCCGAGATCGTGCCGGTGGGCGACGTGCGGGTCGATGAGGGCCCCCGGGCGTCGACCTCGCTGGAGAAACTGGCCACGCTGCGCACGGTCTTCCGGCCCGACGGCATCGTCACCGCGGGATCGTCGTCGCCGCTGTCCGACGGGGCGGCCGCCGATCGTCGTCGCCAGCGAGGAGGCCGTCGAGCGGCACGGCCTGACCCCGCGGGCGCGGGTGGTGGCCAGCGCCAGTGCGGGAGTCCAGCCGCACGTGATGGGGCTCGGCCCGGTGCCGGCAACGCAGAAGGTGCTGTCCCGGGCGAAATGGGATCTTGGCGACGTGGGCGCGGTCGAGTTGAACGAGGCCTTCGCCGCGCAGAGCCTCGCCGTCATCCGGCGTCTCGGGCTCTCCGAGGACGTCGTCAACCGCGACGGCGGCGCGATCGCGCTCGGCCACCCGCTGGGCTGCTCGGGCGCCCGCCTCGTCGTCACGTTGCTGGGCCGAATGGAACGAGAGAACGCCGCGCGCGGACTGGCGACGCTGTGCGTCGGCGTCGGGCAGGGCGTCGCGATGCTGGTGGAGGAGATCTGATGCTGCGCAGTTACGTCAGCGGGAACTGGTTCACGCCCTCGGACGACGGCCAGCCACTGCGCGATGCCGTTACCGGCGAGGAGATCACCCGGATCTCGTCGGCCGGCATCGACATGGCGGCCGCGCTCGGGTACGGCCGGGGCGTCGGCGGGCCGGCGCTGCGCGCGCTGACGTTCCACCAGCGCGCGGCGCTGCTCAAGGCGCTGGCCGCGAACCTGCGCGAGCACCGCGACGAGTTGTACGCCCTGTCGGCGCGCACCGGCGCCACGCTCGGCGATTCGAAATTCGACGTCGACGGCGGCATCGGTGTGCTGTTCACCTACGCCAGCAAGGGCCGCCGCGAGATGCCCAACGACACCGTCTACGTCGACGGCGACGTCGAACCCCTCGGTAGGGGCGGCACATTCCTGGGCCAGCACATCTGCACGCCGCTGCACGGGGTTGCCGTGCAGATCAACGCGTTCAACTTCCCGGTGTGGGGGCCGCTGGAGAAATTCGCGCCGGCGTTCCTCGCGGGCATGCCGACCCTGGTCAAGCCGGCGTCACAGACGGCCTATCTCACCGAGCGGCTGGTCGAACTGATCGTCGCGTCGGGACTGCTGCCCGAGGGCGCGCTGCAACTCGTCTGCGGTGGCGTCGGCGACCTGCTCGATCACCTCACCGAGCAGGACGTCGTCGGATTCACCGGCTCGGCGTCCACCGCCCAGCGACTGCGCACCCATCCGGTGATCGTGGCGCGGTCGGTGCGGTTCAACGCCGAGGCCGACTCGCTGAACTGCTCGATTCTGGGTCCGGATGCCGTTGCCGGGACTCCGGAGTTCGACCTGTTCGTCAAGCAACTCGTCTCGGAGATGACCGTCAAGGCCGGGCAGAAGTGCACGGCGATCCGGCGGGCGCTGGTGCCGGCCGCGCTGCTGGACGCCGTGGCCGAAGCGGCGAGCGCCCGGCTGGCCAAGGTCACCGTGGGCAACCCGGCGAATCCCGACGTGCGCATGGGCGCGCTGGCCAGCCTTGAGCAGCGCGACGAGGTGCGCCGTTCGCTCAAGGCGCTTGCAGGACGCCGGGCGGCTCGTGTACGGCGACCCGTCCCACGTGGACGTCGTCGACGCCGATCCCGACCGGGGCGCCTTCCTGTCCCCGATCCTGCTGCGGGTGGACGATGCCGCGCGGGCCGAGCCGCACGAGGTCGAGGCGTTCGGCCCGGTCAGCACGCTCATCCCGTACGAGTCGGCCGACGAGGCGATTGCGCTTGCGGCGCGCGGGCAGGGCAGCCTGGTGGGCTCGGTGGTCAGCGCCGACGCCGACTTCGTCGCGGTCGGTCGTTCTCGGCGTCGCGCCGTGGCACGGACGGCTGCTCGTGCTCGATCGCGACGACGCGGGCGAGTCGACCGGCCACGGTTCGCCGCTGCCGATGCTCGTGCACGGCGGTCCCGGACGGGCCGGCGGCGGCGAGGAGATGGGCGGCATCCGCGGCGTGCTGCACCACATGCAGCGCACCGCCGTGCAGGCCTCGCCCCGCATGCTCAGCGCCATCACGAACCGATGGGTGGCCGGCGCCGAGCGCACCGAAGGCGTTCACCCGTTCCGGAAGACCCTCGCCGACCTGCGCATCGGCGACACCGTGGTGGCCGGGCCGCGACCGGTCACGCTCGACGACATCGAGCACTTCGCCGAGTTCACCGGCGACACGTTCTACGCGCACATGGACGAGGAGGCCGCCCGCGCCAATCCGTTCTTCGACGGGCGCGTCGCACACGGCTATCTGATCGTCTCGTTCGCCGCCGGGCTGTTCGTCGATCCGGCGCCGGGACCCGTACTTGCCAACTACGGCCTGGAGAATCTGCGCTTCCTCACCCCGGTCAACCCGGGCGACTCGCTCACCGTCACGTTGACGGCCAAGCAGATCACCCCGCGCGAGGACGCCGACTACGGCGAGGTGCGCTGGGACGCCGACGTGGCCAACCAGAACGGCGAATCCGTCGCCAAGTACGACGTGCTCACGCTGGTGGAGAAGGAATGACCGCCGCCCTGGAAGAACACTTCGAGGAGACGGTCAGCGCCGACCAGCGCATCGAGCCGCGAGACTGGATGCCCGAGGCGTACCGCAAGACGATGGTCCGCCAGATCGCGCAGCACGCGCACTCCGAGATCATCGGCATGCAGCCTGAAGGCGCCTGGCTCACCCGGGCACCGTCCTTGCGGCGTAAGGCGATCCTGCTCGCCAAGGTGCAGGACGAGGCCGGCCACGGGCTCTACCTCTACTCGTCCGCGGAGACGCTCGGCATCGATCGGTCCGAGCTGACCGAGAACCTCATCAACGGCCGGCAGAAGTACTCGTCGATCTTCAACTACCCGACGCTGACGTTCGCCGACGTCGGCGTCATCGGCTGGCTGGTCGACGGCGCGGCGATCTGCAACCAGGTGCCGCTGTGCCGCTCGTCCTACGGCCCCTATGCCCGGGCGATGATCCGCATCTGCAAGGAGGAGTCGTTCCACCAGCGGCAGGGCTACGAGTTGCTCATGACGATGATGCGCGGCACCGATGCCCAGCGCGAGATGGTGCAGGACGCGACGAACCGCTGGTGGTGGCCGTCGTTGATGATGTTCGGGCCGCCCGATACCGACTCCCCCAACACGGCGCAGTCGATGCACTGGCGGATCAAGCGGCACACCAACGACGAGTTGCGCCAGCGCTTCGTCGACATGACTGTGCCTCAGGCGAAGGCGCTCGGCGTCACGCTGCCCGACCCGGAACTGCGCTGGAATCCGGATCGCGAAGCGCACGACTTCGGCCAGCCCGACTGGGCCGAGTTCAAGCGGGTCATCAGCGGCGACGGCCCGTGCAACGCCGAGCGGATCGCCCAGCGCCGGCGCGCGCACGAGGACGGCGCCTGGGTCCGCGAAGCCGCCCTCGTCCACGCCCGCAAGCAAGCGCTGGAAGCCGAGAGCAGCGGCGCGGCGTCCACGGCGGCTGGATCGTGACAACAAGAGTGAAGGCGCGGGGAGGCGGATTGGCCGCTGTTCGAGGTGTTCCTGCGCGGCAAGCGGGGCTCAACCACGTGCACGTCGGCTCGCTGCACGCGGCCGATCCCGACATGGCATTGCACCATGCGCGCGACCTCTACACCCGGCGCAACGAGGGCGTCAGCATCTGGGTGGTCCGCTCCGACAACATCACGGCGTCGAGCCCGGACGAGAAGGACCCGTTCTTCGCGCCGAGCGGCGACAAGGTGTACCGGCACCCGACGTTCTACGAAATCCCCGACGACGTACCGCACATCTGATGCCTTTTGACAACGCCTATGAGGCGATCACCGAGGAGAACGACCACACGCACTGGGCGTTCGGCACCGGCTTCGACGACCCGCTCGCCGGAGTCGACACATCCGTACCGCAGGGTATGGATGGCGCCGACCTCGCGGCGTACTGCCTGATGCTGGGCGACGACGCGCTGATCATGTCGCACCGGCTGTCCGAGTGGTGCACGAATGCGCCCGAACTCGAGGACGAGGTGGCGATCGCGAACATCGCCCTCGACCTGCTCGGACAGGCCCGCCTGCTGCTCACGCGGTCGGCGCAGGCGAGCGGCCGCGGCGACGAGGACACGCTGGCCTACCTGCGCGACGAGAGCGAATTCCGCAACGTGCACCTCGTCGAACTCGAACGCGGCGACTTCGCGCACGAGACTGCCCGGCTGCTCGTCTTCTCGACGTGGCGCCTAGCCGTGCTGACCCGGCTGGTCGACTCCCCCGATCCGGTGCTCGCCGCGATCGCCGCCAAGGCCGTCAAGGAACTGACCTATCACCGCGACTACGCCGCCCGATGGACGGTCCGGTTGGGCGACGGCACGCCGCTGTCGCACGAGCGCATGGCCGAGGCCCTGCTCGACATTTGGCCTTATGTCGCCGAGCTGTTCGAGGCTCACGACATCGAGGTTCGCGCAGGCGTCGACCCGAGAACGGTCCGGCACGAGTTCGACGGCGTGCTCGCAGAGGTTCTGCAGGCGGCGGGGCTGGACCCGCCGAAGGTGGTAGCCCGGCCGGGCGGGCCGGGCCGCGAGGGCGGGCACACGCCGGCCATGGCTGCGCTGCTCGGCGAGATGCAGAGCGTCGCCCGGGCGAACCCAGGCGCGACATGGTGAGTGAGCATCGCAGCGAGCGCCAGCGAGCGAGGAGCGGAGCGAATGACGGCACTGTGAGTGAGCATCGCAGCGAGCGCCAGCGAGCGAGGAGCGGAACGAACGGCAACGCAGTGAGTGAGCATCGCAGCGAGCGCCAGCGAGCGAGGAGCGGAACGAACGGCAACCCAGTGAGTGAGCATCGCAGCGAGCGCCAGCGAGCGAGGAGCGCAGCGAACGGCAACCCAGTTAATGAGCATCGCAGCGAACGCCAGCGAGCGAGGAGCGCAGCGAACGGCAACGCAGTGAGTGAGCATCCGACGGCGCGCGCGGTGGCCGAGTCGGTGCCCGACCCGGAACTGCCGATGCTGACGATCGCGGACCTGGGCATCCTGCGCGATGTCACGGTCGACGGTGAGCAGGTGATCGTGTCGATCACGCCGACTTATTCGGGCTGTCCGGCGATGGGCGCCATCCGCGCCGATGTGGTCGGCCGACTGCGCAGGGCCGGCTTCGCCGACGTCGACGTGCGTACCGTCCTCGAACCCGCCTGGACCTCCGACTGGATCACGGCGGCCGGGCGCCGCAAGCTCACCGAGAACGGCATCGCACCGCCCGGCTCGGCTCCGCGGCACCCCGTGCCACTGCGCCTGGACCGCCGGCCACAGCGCGTGGTCTGCCCGCATTGCGGTTCGCCCGACACGAGCGAGACCTCCGCGTTCGGAGCGACGGCGTGCAAGGCGCTGCACCGGTGCAACGCCTGCGCAGAACCGTTCGAACAGGTCAAGGCAATCTGATGGCGACATTCCAGCCACTGCGCGTCACGGCCGTCGACCCACTCTGCGGCGACGCCGTTGCCATCACCTTCGACGCACCGCCGGAGTTCGCCTTCCGGCCCGGGCAGTCGCTGACCGTGCGCCGGATCATCGACGGCGCCGAGGCCCGCCGGTCGTACTCGATCTGCGCACCGGCCGGCGCGCCGCCGCGGATCGGGGTGCGCGAGGTCGCAGGCGGCGCGGTTTCGTCGTGGCTGGTGCACGAGGTGCGGGCCGGCGACGAGATAGAGGCGCTGCCCCCGTCCGGGCGTTTCGTCCCGGACGTCGAGACGCCCGGCCACCACGTGCTCGTCGCTGCGGGCTCGGGCATCACGCCGGTCATCTCCATCGCGGCGTCGCTGCTGCGCAACCCCGACTCGCAGGTGACCCTGCTCTACGGCAACCGCCGGGCTGACACAGTGATGTTCGCCGACGACCTGGCCGACCTGAAGGACACCTATCCCTCGCGTCTCGAACTGGTGCACGTGCTCTCGCGCGAGGCCCGCGAGGTCGAACTGTTCAGTGGGCGCCTGGACGCCGAACGGCTTCGCCGGCTGCTGCCGGTCGTGTGCGACGTCGGCCGGGTCGACCACTGGTGGCTGTGCGGGCCTTACGGCATGGTGCGCGACGCCCAGCAGGTGCTCGCCGAACTCGACGTGGCGCCCACGCGGGTGCACCAGGAGTTGTTCTACGTCGAGGACGTTGCGCCGCCGCCCGCCACGCACGCGGACGCCGCCCCCACCGGACCGGCGAGCCAGGTGACGGTCGTGCTCGACGGCCGCTCGACGCTGGTCGCCGTCCCGAAGACGACAACCGTTCTGGAGGGCGCCCAGCGGGTACGTCCGGACCTGCCCTTCGCCTGCAAGGGCGGCGTGTGCGGCACCTGCCGGGCGAAGGTCACTTCGGGCGAGGTGCACATGCGCCGCAATTTCGCCCTCGAGGACGCCGAAACCGACGAGGGATTCGTCCTCACCTGCCAGTCCACGCCGGTCACCGACGAGGTCACCGTCGACTACGACAGCTGACCGCGTTCGAACCCGGGCCGCCACAGCGTCGGCCGATCCATAGCGCGGCCGATCAGCGTCGGCCGATCCACCGCCTGGGCCGATCCACAGCGTGGCGGGGGTTGGCACCGCCGGGGCCATGGAATATGTTGAAGTGGTTCGACATTCAACTACTCAAAGTTCAACCACTTCGCACAGGAGGACCCCCGATGACGACAGTCAGCATCCCCGGCTACATCGCCGGCACGTGGAACCTCGACCCGACCCACACCGAGGTCGGCTTCGTTGCCCGGCACATGATGGTGTCGAAGGTTCGCGGAAAGTTCGAGAAGTACACCGGATCCATCACCACCGCGGCCAACCCGCTCGATTCGCACGCCGAGGCCGAGATCGACCTCTCGTCCATCACCACCGGCAACGACCAGCGCGATGGGCACCTGCGTAGCAGCGACTTCTTCGATGTCGACACCCACCCGACGATGACCTTCCGCTCCACCGGCGTGCGGCCGGACGGCGATGAGTTCCTCGTCGATGGCGAGCTCACGATCCGCGACATCACCAAGCCCGTGACCCTCAAGGTCGAGCTCGGCGGTTTCGGCCCGGACCCCTACGGCGGCACGCGCGCCGGCTTCACCGCAACTGCCGTTATCAACCGGTCTGACTTCGGCGTGAGCTGGAACGCGGCCATCGAGGGCGGCGGCGTTGTCGTGAGCGACAAGATCACCATCCACATCGAGGCCGAGGCGGTATTGGAGAACTAGCCCGCGACGCGCGACACTGGGCTCTTGGGGGTGGCCGCCATGGGCCAAATCAGTTACGCGTCCGGCATTTCCAGCACCGCACTTCTCGGAGACACGATCGGTGCCAATTTCGACCGCACCGTGTCGCAGTTCGGCGAGCGCGAGGCACTCGTCGAGCACACGACGGGCCGCCGGTGGACTTATGGCGAGTTGGCCGCCGAAGTCGACGCAGTGGCACTCGGCTTGTTGGAACTGGGCGTCGAACGAGGCGACCGGGTCGGCATCTGGGCACCGAACTGCGCCGAATGGACATTCGTGCAGTACGCCGCCGCCAAAATCGGCGCCATCCTCGTCAACATCAACCCGGCCTATCGGTCGCACGAGCTGGTGTACGTCCTGGAGCAGGCGAGCGTCCGGACCCTGATCGCGGCATCGAGCTTCAAGACGTCGGACTACGCGGCGATGATCGCCGAAGTGCGGCCGTCGTGCACGGCGTTGCGCGACGTGATCCTGATCGGTCGCGACGAGTGGCATGCACTCGTCGCGGCCGGACGCTCAGCGGCTGATCCCGCCCGCCTCGCCGAGATCGGCGCCAGGCTCTCCGCGGACGACCCGATCAACATCCAGTACACGTCGGGCACCACGGGATTTCCCAAGGGCGCGACGCTGAGCCACCACAACATTCTCAACAACGGCTACTTCGTCGGCGAACTGTGCGGGTACACCGAGGCCGACCGAATCTGTATTCCGGTGCCGTTCTATCACTGCTTCGGAATGATCATGGGAAACCTGGCGGCGACGAGTCACGGTGCCTGCATGGTCATCCCGGCGCCGGCGTTCGATCCCACGGCGACGCTGGCCACCGTCGCCGCCGAGCGGTGCACGTCGCTCTACGGCGTGCCGACGATGTTCATCGCCGAACTGGCCGACCCCTCCTTCGACACCCATGACCTGAGCAGTCTGCGCACCGGCATCATGGCCGGATCGCCCTGCCCGGTCGAGGTGATGAAGCAGGTCATCGAGCGGATGGGCATGGCCGAGGTGTCGATCTGTTACGGCATGACCGAGACCTCGCCCGTCTCGACGCAGACGCGGGTGGACGACAGCATCGAGCGCCGTGTCTCCACGGTCGGGCAGGTGCATCCCCATCTCGAAGTCAAGATCATCGACCCGGAAACCGGAGTGACCGCACCGACCGGTACCCCGGGCGAGTTCTGTACGCGCGGGTACAGCGTCATGCTCGGTTACTGGGAAGAGCCGGACAAGACCGCGGAAGCCATCGACAGCGCGCGGTGGATGCATACCGGCGATCTCGGCGTCATGGACGACGACGGTTATCTGAACATCACCGGTCGGATCAAGGACATGGTCATCCGCGGTGGTGAGAACGTCTACCCCCGCGAGATAGAGGAGTTCCTCTATACGCATCCCGACATCCTCGACGCCCAGGTTGTCGGCGTCCCCGATGCGAAGTACGGCGAGGAATTGATGGCGTGGATCCGGTTGCGTCCCGGCGCCGATCCGCTCACTGCTGAGGCCCTTCGCGGGTACTGCCACGGCAAACTCGCGCACTTCAAGATTCCGCGCTACGTACACCTGGTCGACGACTTCCCGATGACGGTGACCGGCAAGGTACGCAAGATACAGATGCGCGAGGAGTCCGTCGAGATACTCGGCCTGCAGATCTCCTAGCCGCAATCCAAGATTGCAATTCTGTTTGGAAACAAATTTTCGAAAATAGTTTCGAAAATTTGTTTCCAAACTTGGATCGCCGGGTTTTCGCCGGATTCCTCGTGAAAGAAAAATCTGGCTGCCTCGAATATCGACGTCGGGGCGCGAACGACTCTTGACCGGATGCGGAAGAGCGGCCTAGGTTTTGCCTGGGCCCGCCGGATTTCATCTCATTCTGAGAGTTCCCTCGACTTTCCCGAAAGGGAGCGCAATGAGCGCTATCACCATGCCCAGAATGGTCGCGGCCGGCGCCGTCGGTATCGCCCTCGTGTTCTCGATGAATGCCGCCGTGGCCGGGCCGAATCGTCAGCAGCCGAACACGCTCCGATCTCTCGCCGCCCAGGTCGGCCTGCGGATCGGCACCGCCGTCAACACCGATGCCCTCGCCGCCGACGCACCGTACGAGGCGATCACCGGCCAGCAGTTCTCCACGGTGACCCCGGAGAACGTCATGAAATGGCAGCTTGTGGAGCCCACGCAGGGAACCTATGACTGGGCCGCGGCCGACCGTCTCGTCGCGTACGCCAAGGCGCACGGCCAGTTGGTGCGCGGCCACACGCTCGTCTGGCACAGCCAGCTTCCGGACTGGCTGACCAGCGGGTCGTTCACACCGGCACAGCTCGAAGCCTTGCTGCACAAGCACATCACGGACGAGGTCACGCACTTCCGCGGCAAGATCTGGCAGTGGGACGTGGTGAACGAGGCGTTCAACGACGACGGCACGATGCGCGACACGATCTGGCTGGACGCGCTCGGCCCCGGCTATATCGCCGACGCGTTCCGCTGGGCCCATGCGGCCGACCCGCACGCGAAGCTGTTCTACAACGACTACAACATCGAAGGCAGCAATCCGAAGAGCGATGCCGTCTACGCATTGGTTCAGCAACTGCGCGCACAGCACGTTCCGATCGACGGCGTGGGCGTGCAGGGTCACCTCGACACGCAGTTCCCGCTGCCCGGCCAGATGACCCAGAACCTGCAGCGCTTCGCCGACCTGGGGCTCGACGTCGCCGTCACCGAGGCCGACGTGCGGATGTTCGTCCCGCCGACGACCCAGGAACTGCTCGCCCAGGCCGAGGACTACACGGCCATGCTGCAGTCGTGCCTGCGCGTACGCCGGTGCATCTCCTACACGGTATGGGGATTCTCCGACAAGTACTCGTGGGTGCCCGGTGTGTTCACCGGCGAGGGCGCGGCTGATCTCTACGACGAGAACTTCGCCACGAAACCCGCGTACAACGCGGTGAGCGACACGCTCGCCCTGGCCGCCGGCGCGCCACACCGCTGACCGGATCAGTCCTCCCGGTTCCCCCGGACGACGACGTGGTGCGGCCCGCCCGATCGCGCCGGGTGGTCGACACTGAGCGGCACGGCGGCCGACCGCACCAGGCCGAACTGCACGACCTGCCGGCCGAGAACGGCATCGAGCAACCAATCGCACGCGACCCGCACGCGATTGGCCGGCAGCGACGCGAGGTGGTAGCCGCGAGTCACCAGCTTGGCCAGCAGGCCGGATATCGGCACGCCGAGCGGGCTGGCCGCCGCCTTGGCCCCGCCCAGGTCGACGACGAAGCCCAGATCGCGATGCCGGTAGGCCCGGCGCCGTCCGCGACCGAGCGACGCGGCGATGTTGCGCGCCGCGAGCCGCCCCTGCCGCACCGCGTGCTGGGCGGTCATCGCGCGTGAGTTCGCCCCGGCGGGTCAGGTCCGGAACCGCGGCTATGTCGCCGCAGGCAAAGACGTCCGGGTGGCCCGGCACGGCCAGGTACTCGTCGACCATCAACCGGCCCCGGGTTGCGGGCAGGCCGAGTTGCTCGACCACCGGATCGGGACGCACCCCGACGCACCAGATCAGCGAACGGGTGGGCACGAACGTCCCGTCTGACAGTCGCACCCCGCCGGTCGTGGCCTCGTCCACCGATGTGCCGGTGCGGATATCGACGCCGCGCCCGGTCAGCGTGCGATGCGCGACCGCCGACAGGCGATGCGACAGTCCCGGCAGCACGCGCGGTGCCTGGTCGAGCAGCACCCAGCGAATCTGCTGACCGCGCAGGCCCGGGTGCCGGCGGGCGACCGCGCGGGTGAGCAACTGGCCCTGCGCGGCAACCTCCGCGCCGGTGTACCCGGCGCCAACCACCACGAACGTGCACCGCGCATCGCGCTCGACACTGCTCTCGGCAGCGACGGCGAGTTCGATCTGCCGGACCAGGTGGTCACGCAGGTACAGCGCCTCGCCGACACTGCGGAATCCGTGCGCGTGCAGCGCCACTCCGGGCACGGGCAGCAGCTTGTTGACGCTGCCCGCGGTGATCAGCAGGCGGTCGTAGCTCATCGTTCGCCGATTGCCTTCCGGGTCGACGAGCCCGAGTTGCCGGGTGTCGAAGTCGACGCGGTCAACCGTGCCGAGTACCAGCCGGGCACCGGGGCACGCGGTGCGCAACGGCACCGAGATCTGGCGCGGGTCGAGAATGCCTGCGGTCACCTCGGGCAGCAGCGGCAGGTAGAGGAAGTAGTCATTCGGATTGATCAGGACGATCTCGAGGGCGCCGTTCATGCGTCGGCTGATCCGGGTGAGACGACGGGCGGCGTGCAGTCCGGCGAAGCCGGCGCCGACGATCACTACCCGGATTCGCTGGGCATCGGTGTCCATTGGGTATCTCCAATCGATGAGGCGAAGGGCGCACCGCGTTCACGAGGCCTCGTCGATGAGGCGCAGCGAGATCAGCGGCAGGCCCAGGTCGCGGATCTTCATGAGCACGCCGTGTAACGCCGCCTGGTCGGCGAGCGGCCCGCGGATCGTGGTCTGATCGAGGTCGTCGCTTTTGACCTGCAGGCCCGCGAACCATGACGACCAGCCGTCGTCGAGCACCCCGCCAACCCGGATCTCGTAATGCAACGGTGGCTCGGCCGGCCCACGCCCGGCTGTCGGCCCGCTCATCCGGCGAGCGAGCCATCCGTCGCAACGGTCTGCCGGTTGGCCCGGATCACGGTTTCCCCGGCAACGGCCGAGGCATATCAGTGCAGTTCATCGCGTCTCCCGCAGGTAATCGACGTTGCTGCGAGGACGCTAGGAGTGCCCGCCTCGGAGGTCATCAGCCGAAGGTGGAAGCCGCGGGTGGAATCTTGCGCGAGCGCGTAACGGGATGCTTGCGCGAGCGCGTTACGGGATGAGGCCGAACTCGCGCGCGCGGGCGGTGGCCTCCGTGCGGTTCTGCGCGCCGAGCTTGTCGAGGATGTGCGTGACGTGCTTCTTCACGGTGCTCAGCGCGACCACCAGTTGCTCGGCGATCTCGCGGTTCTGCCGGCCGGAGGCGAGCAGTCGCAAGACCTCGATCTCGCGGCTGCTCAGCGGGTCGATGAGGCCCGGGACGCCGGCCGGGCCTCGCTGATCGGCATCCGGATCACCGGACGGCTCGAAGGCCCGCATGAGACGACTCAGGTAGCCCGGCGGACCGATGTTGCCCGTCCGGCCCGCGGCGACGAGACGGCCGATCAACGTTCGCATAGCCGCGCCCTCGTCGGCGAAGACCCGCACGTAGCCCCGCGGCCCGGCCAGCGCCAGCGCGTCGGCCAGCACGTCGAGTGCAGCAGGGTCGGCGGCACTTGCGAGTGCGAGCGCACGCACCGCGCGCAACTCGACCAGGCTGCCCGTGCGACCGTCGGCGCCGGCCATCGCCTCCAGCCGTTCCAGCAGGCCAAGCGCCGGGCCGGGCCGGTTCTGCGCGAGCAGGACCCGGGCGAGCACCAGGTACTCGGGCTCCTTCGGGTAGGACGGCTCGTCGCCGGGATGCACGCCGCACGCCTTCACCCAGTTCGCCGCCTGCCGCAATCTCGCCTTGCGCCAGCAGCAGGCGCGCGCGCTGCGCCGGAACCGGATTGAGCAGGCTGGCAACCCCCGGGCCGGGCACGACCCGCATCGCCTCGTCCATGGCCTCGACCGCGCCGCCCTGATCTCCCTCGGCCTGGCGGATCCAGGCCAGCGTGGCCAGTCCGACCGCCAGCGGCTGGGTATAGGCAAGTTGCCGGCACGACGCGATTCCCTGCGTGACGTGCCGCCGGGCGGCCGCGAGATCGCCTTGCTGGTAAGCCACTTCGGCCAGGCCCACGTCCGCGATGCCCGAAGCCGCGGGTGCCTGTGCCGTCGGTGCCGTCTTCGATCGGGACGTGGTGATCTCCAGCGCGAGTTGGTACGTGGCTCGCGCCGCTTCGAGGTCGCCCGTGCCGCGGTGCACCTGCCCGAGCGACTCGCACATCCGCACGGCGAGGAAGCGTTGTCCCGCCGCGCGTAGTGCCGCGATGCTCGATGCCAGGGCGCGTTCGGCCTCGGGTAGCCGGCCCTGCAGCCAGTCGGCCACACCCAGGTGCCCGCGGGTGATCGACGCGAGCGTCGACTGGTCCTCGCCGAGTTCAGCCAGCGCGCGAGCGCCGAAGGTGACGATTGCCTCGACGTCGCCACGAAGTTCGGCCAGGAACGCCCGCTGGAAGGCGATGGCGGCGGGCACGTTCGCGACCAGGCTGGCCGACCGGCCCACCGACGGCTCGTACGGTTCTTCGGAGCCGCCACTAACGGCGACCGCGCGCTCGGCGGCGTCGAGATACGCCGGCACCGCCTCCACCCGCGCACTGATGAGGGCGAGCAGCGACGAGACGAGCAGCAGCCGCGGCCGTGATTCGATGACCTCGTCGGGCAGCGCGCCGAGCCAGCGCTCGAGGGTCACCCGCTCGCTTCGCAGCAGGCGCTCGTCGACGTACTGCTCGATCAGGCGTCCCGCCCAGTCGGCGTCACCGGCGGCCAATGCATGGCGCACGGCGTCGTCGACGATTTCATGGCGCTCGTACCAGGCCGCGGCCTTGCGGTGCAGGGCCGCCACGAGATCGGGATGCTGCTGTTCGAGGCGGGCTCGCAGCAGGTCGGCGAACAGGTGGTGATAGCGCCACCAGCCGCGCACCTCGTCGAGCGGAACGAGGAACAGGTTGGCCCGCTCGACGGTCTCCAGCATGGCCTGGCCACCGCTGCGGCCGGTGACCGCGTCGCACAGTTGCCCGGACAGGCGCTCGAGCACGGACGTGTGCAGCAGGAACTCGCGCACCGGCGCCGTCTGGCGTTCGAGCACCTCCTCGGTCAGGTAGTCCAGCACGAACCGGTGACTGCCACTGAACGTCGCCACGAACTCGGCCACGTCGGACTGGCCACGCAGCGAGAGAGCAGCCAGTTGCAGACCGGCGACCCAGCCTTCCGTCCGGGCGGCCAGCGCGGCCACGGTCACATCCGGCAGCGGCAGGTCAGGGCCGACCGCCTCGCGCAGCACGGCCGCCGCCTCGGCTGCGGTCAGGCGCAGGTCCGCATCACGCACCTCGATGAGCTGGCCGCGCGCCCGCAGCCGGGCGAGCGGCAACGGCGGGTCGGCGCGGGTGGACAGGACGACGTGCAGTTGCGCCGGCCGGTGTTCGAGCAGGAACCCCAGCGCCTCGTGCACCCGATGCGACTCGATCACGTGGTAGTCGTCGAGGACCAGGACGACGTCGCCGTCGCCGGACTGCGCGGCCACGTCATTGATCAGCGCGGTCACGATGCCCTCGAAGTTTCTTGGCGGCGGCGGGCCGAGCAGCGCCACTACTCGTTCAGCCGCGCCCGGCCGGACCCGGTCCAGCGCGGCGGCGGCGTGGCGCCAGAACCGTGCCGGGTCGTTGTCGCCGGCGTCGAGCGAGAGCCACGCAACCCGCCGATCGCCGCGGCGGGCCCAGTCGGACAGCAACGCCGTCTTGCCGAACCCCGCTGACGCGCACACCAGGATCAGCCCGCGCAGCAGGCCGTCGTCGAGTTGCTCCAGCAGGCGCGGGCGCGAGACGTTGCCCGGCCGCAGCCGCGGCAGGTACAGCTTGGTCGCCAGGAGCGCGTCGGACTCGCAGGCGTCGGCTTGCGTGAAGACCCCTGCGGGTGAATCAGCCATCGCGCACGGTCCCATTCACCGCCAAAGCCTCACGATGCGACATCCGCGCGGACCGATTGTAGGGCGCATCTCGGCACTCCCGGACAGTTCCGGCCGTATCCAGGCCCAGGGGGTGGAAGCGGCGCCCTGGTCGAAGATTCCACCCCCGGTGCCCACCTTCGGCCGATGCCCAACCCGCCGGGTCGCCCTAACGTGCCGATGCGATATGGGGCCTGCGCCACGGGTGCGCAGGCATGCCGCCGGCGGACAGAGCAGTTCGACGCGGCCCCCTCGCCACGAAGTCCAGGGAGAAGACATGAAGGTTCTGCTCGCCGGTGCCACCGGCCTGCTCGGTGGTCCGCTGACCGCCGCGCTGCGCTCCGCCGGCCACGAGGTGATCGCCTTGAGCCGCACCGGCAAAGGGATCAGCCGCCTCGACTCCGAAGGGGTCCAGTCGGTCGTTGCCGACGTGCTCGACCGAGACGCCGTGCTGCGAGCCGTGGACGGACTCGCCGCCGACGCCGTCATCCACGAGTTGACCGCGCTCCGCAAGCCGCCCACACGGCATTCGGGCATGATCGCCACCGACCGCCTGCGCAGCGACGGGACCGTGAACCTGCTGGCTGCGGCCGACGTCATGGGCGCAAAACGGTTCATCACGCAGTCGATCATCTTCGGGTACGGGTACCGCGACCACGGCGCGCACGTGCTCACCGAGGACGACCCGTTCGGCAGGCCGCAGGGCGACAAGTGCGATCCGCACATCGCGGCGATGCTCGCCACCGAGTAGTTGGCGTTCACCGCTCCGGAGGGAATCGCGCTGCGCTACGGCATCCTCTACGGCGGCGACATCGCCACCAACCAACCGCTGCTCGCGAAACGCCGCATCCCGGTGTCGTCCGGCGGAGTGCTCGGCTGGGTGCATCACCAGGACGCTGTCACCGCCACCGTCGCCGCACTCGACCGCGGTCAGGCCGGCCAGGCGTACAACATCGTCGACGACCGGCCCGCCACGTGGGCCGAGGTGTTCTCCGCTCGAGGCCGCGGCCGTCGGCGCTCCGGAACCGCGCCGCATCCCGGCCTGGGCGTTGCGCATGATCGCCCCCTACGTCGCCTCGTTCGCCGTCGACACGACGATGCGCGTCTCGAACGAGAAGGCCAAGCAGGAACTGGGCTGGACGCCCCGGTACCCGACCTTCGTGGACGGCATGGCCGCGATCCGTGCGGCCCGCCATCGCGCGGCCTGACCCGGTATCCGCGACCTCGGCGGATCGGTCGCCGCCGTGATGCACGCGATCTCGCACGTCACCGACCGGCATCTTGGCGGGCGCTCGAGCGACCCGTGACACGGTCGGCTTACTGGCTGTGCTGCTCGTGATCGCGACCGTGCTCCGGGCGTGGCCGCGCCCGAACCGGTGAGGACGAACATGCAGACAGAGCAGGTGATGTTTCGCAGTGGAGCAGTTCGGTGTGCGGCCGACCTCTACCTGCCCGACGGCGCCGACGCGCGCTCGCCGGTGCCCGCCGTGGTGATGGGCCACAGCGTCGTCATGGTCAAGGAGGCGCTCGGCCCGCATGCCGAATACCTCGTCCGGCCGGGTTCGCCGTCCTTGCCGTCGACTACCGGACGATCGGTTCGAGCGAAGGCGAACCACGCGGCCAGTGGTTCCCCGAGCAGCAGGTCGAGGACATGCGCGCAGGCGTGTCGTTCCTGCAGACGCGCACCGAGATCGACCCGGAACGGATCGGCTTGTGGGGACACAGCACCGGCGCGGGCGTGGCGAGACATACCGCGCTGCGCAGGACATTCGCCCTGAGCTTGCTAAGGCCAATCGGTCAGTTCAGCGAAATCCAGTCCTGCCGGTGCAGCGTGTTGGCGTCACTGACCAGGAAGCCGGCCTCGGACATCGTCCAGAGGCTGTCGCCGACCATCAGCGCCCGGGTGATGCCGCCCTGGTAGGAGTTCGCCGAACTGACCGGGTGGGTCAGCGATGCCGTGAGCGCGACCGTCGAGTCGGTGACCTTGAGGACGAGCGCGCGGGCACCGCTCACGCCGTCTTGCCAGTTGTCGGTCGGCAGCACGACCGTGCCGGATTCGGGCCAGTAGAAGAACGCGTGCGGATCGGATTCCGCGGTGGACGTGTAGTTCGCCTTGACCAGATGGGCCAGCCGCTTGGGATGGGCCGGATCGCTGACGTCGAACAGGGAGACCTGCAGGCCGGTCGGGCGACCCTGCACGGTGGCGTCCTGCCCGATGCCGATCAGCCGACCGTCACCGGCCGGGTGCAGGTACGCCGAGTACCCGGTCAGTTCGAGTTGCCCGGCGATGCGCGGCGCGGTCGGGTCGCGCAGATCCAGCGTGTACAGCGGGTCCATCTGCTGGAACGTGACCACGTAGCCGACCGGGCCGATGAAGCGGACCGAGTAGATCCGCTGGTGCTTGCCCAGTCCGTCGACCTCGCCGACCTTGGCGAGGGTGTCGGCGCGCAGCACGTACACCGAACTCGTCGATGTGCTCGACCCGCTGTTCTGGCCGGGCTCGTTGGCGATCGCCGTGCCGCTCGTCGTGGCGATGCGCAGGTACCCCTGATAGTCCGACAGCGAGTACTGGTTGAGCATTCGGCCGCTTGACCTTGCCGGACGCGACGTATCGCGGCGCGCCCGGGCCGGAGATGTCGAAGCGATGGATCTGGGTCTGCTCGGCGGGTGCTCGCGGCGGGACCGGCACGCAGCGGGTCGGCCCTGGTTGATGACCGCCGCCCGCCGGGAGCGGTACGTCGATGTTGTTCACGAAGAACCAGCGCGGATTGCTGGTGACGTAGAGGCTCGTCGGGGTCGCGTACACGGTCTCACCGTCGGCGGCCAGGCTGATGGGCGACAGGTCATCGAGCCCGCTCGACTGGTCGCTGAGATCGACGGTGTAGATGGTGAGCATCGACAGGCCGGTGTAGTCGGCCGGATGGCTGACCTGCCCGCACGGCACGGTGCGCGTCGTCCGCGCGCCGTTCGCGTCGATGACCTGGTAGGACGGCAGCCACGCCGAGATCGGGGCCTTGCGGACGGCCGCGCGGCTGCGCGCGAGTTGCTGCGAGCCGACCCCGCCGTACGTCTGCGGGAACATGATGTGCGGCTGGCTGCGAACGACGAGGCGCACCGTCGATCCGACCATCCGCGCGTCCAGGTACGAGCCGCGCGGCGTCATCGAGCTGAGCACCTTCGGCTTTCCGGACAGGTCGACCAGCACGTACGTCGTTGTCGGGCTGCCGTCCGGCATCAGCGTCGGCCGGCCCTTCGCTCCGGTGAACCCACCGGGCAATATGACGAGAGCCCGGTCGCCGTGGAGCAGCAGGTCGGCCGGTCCCCATCCCTGGTCCAGGGTGGTCAGCGCGACGCTGCCGGTGACCTTGCGCGTCGCGGTGTCGATGACCCGAAGCTCGCCGCGGCTGCTCACGGTCACGATGCGGTTGCCGTCGGACTTGACGATGTCGGGTTCGTCCACTCCGACTTCGTGCACGTTCGTCGTGGAGTGATCGGGGGCCGCACCGCCGGCCGACGGTGCGGCGGCGGCGCCCTTGGCGGTGGAGTCCTCGGCGCTGGGCAGCATGTAGTTCGGCTGGTCGATCCCGTACTGGCCGACGTTCTTGGCGGTCTGGCGACGAAGACCCCCCAGCATGTCGGCGCAGTTCGCGTACGACACGAGCCTGATGCCGTTGGCCACGGGGCCCGGCACCGGCTCGCTGGCCCGGGTGGCTTCGGGCCGGACCCCTGCCCGGTCGCGATTGCGACCGAGACGACCACTGCTGCAGCCAATACGGGCACGCCGGTGCGAAGCCAGATCCTCATAACCAGCCAACGCCGTGTCGGCCGGCGCACCGTTGTCCGCCCGAGTGAACTTTCTTGATCCGGTCGCGGCGTCGGCCGATCGTTACTCGCGAAGCCCGATCGCCTCGACCGGACTGAGCCGGAGCACCCGCCGGATCGGGACGACCGTCGCGAGCGCACCCAGCACGACCGTCCCGCCGATGACGGCGGCCCAGCCCGCGATCGGGATGTAGGGCACTGTGCTGCCGGTCAGCCCCTTCACCATGGGCACGAGAGTCGCCGCGGCGATGGCGGCGCCGACGACCAGCGCCATACCGACCAGCAGCGTCTGCTCCAGGCGAACCATTCGCAGCACCTGCAGGCGAGTCGTTCCCGCGAGGCGAAGCGTCGCGAGTTCGCGACGCCGGGCGAGCGCGGCCATGACCAGCGTGTTGACGGCGGCGATCACCACGTAGACGAGCAGGATGCCGACAACCACCTGGTTCGTCCAGGCGTTCTCCTCGATGTTCTTGTCGAGTGTCGCCTGGTAGCCGTCACGGGACACGAGCGTCGAGCCCGGCGCCAACCGGTCGAGTTCGCCGCCCAGCGCGGTTGACCGCCCGGGACGTCTCGGCCGGAACCGTGCTGACGAGGACGGCGGTGTCCAGTCCCGCGGCGTGCGGTCGCAGCACGTCCTCGGGCAGCGTCATCTCGGCGAAGCCGAGCCCACGCGAGTACACGGCCACGACGTGCAGCGCCGCGGGCGATCCGTCCGCGTACCAGGCGTGCAGCGTGTCGCCGACGTGCAGGCCGAGCGCGTCGGCGGTGAGCCGGCCGAGGGCCACCGTGTCGCCGTGCAGGCGCGGCGAGACTGCCGCTGGTGACGCCCAGATCCATCGTGCGATCAAGGCCGATCGGGTCGATGCCCTGCGCGGAATACTCCGATCCGCCGCCCTGCGCGGTGAGCACGCTGCTGCGGACCACCGCTGTCGCCGCGGCGACACCGGGCGTGTGCCGCACCGCGTCCGCGACGCCGGCCGGGAGTCCCGCGCCGGCCGGCGTCACCACGTGGTCGGCGAGCAGTCCGGCGTGATTCTGCTGCGCCGCCCGGTGCTCGATCGACGTCTGCAGGAACCACATCGAGCCACCGAGCCCGACGGCCAGCACAAGTGACGCGACGACCGGCGACAGCCGCCGCGCCGACGCCGAGGCGTTGGCCACGGCGAGCCGGCCGGTGACGCCGACGTGCCGCAGGGCCAGTCCGGCCACCGCGGCCACGCCGCGGATCAGCCAGCCGGCGAGCAGGGCGACCGCCGTCACCAGGGCGAAGACGATGCCGACGGCAATGCCCGCGGCGTTGTCGCCGCCCACCTGCATCGACACGAACGACAGCGCGATGCCACCGGCCAGAGCGACGAGTCCGAGCAGTGGGCGCACCAGGCCCAGTCGTCGTGGTTCGACCGAGGACTCGGTCAACGCCTCGGTGGGCCGGATGCGGCTCGGGCGCAGGCTCGCGATCCACGCGGCGATCACGGCGATGAGCAGCGCGGACGCCGCCGCCACCAATGGCGGCAACCACGAGACGTGGACGGTGAAACTCGACGGGGTGAGGTCGCGGGCGACGAACTGGTTGCGCAGCCACCGGGCACCGGCGAGCCCCGGCCAGATACCGAGCCCGGCCGCCACCACACCGAGGAGCACGGTCTCGCGCACCGCCGTGCGGCGAACCTGGCGCGGCGTCGCGCCGATCGCCCGCAGCAGCGCGATGTCGCGATGCCTTTGCTGGACGGACAATCCGACCGTCCCGGCGATGACGAGCACCGCGATCAGCAACGTGCATCCGCCGAACACGCTCGGCAGTGCCACTGCGAACTCGCGCGCACTCGCCACCTCGGGCGTCTCGACCAGACCGCGGTCGGCGCCGATGTACACGCGAGGGAACGCGCCGTCGGCCGCGGACGGAACGGCGGGCAGCAGGGCGCCCACATCATGCTTCAACTGCTTGGTGTTTGTGCCCGGCGCGGCGATTACCCCTATGACATCGGCACTTTCCGGGTGCCCGGCGACCGTCCTCGCTTCCGTGTCGGTCAGGAAGACGGTGCGCTCATCCGGCTCGTTACCGACCGGGGCGGCGATCCCGCTGACCGTGAATGTGCTTACGCCACTGGGCAATGTGAGCCGTAAGCGATCGCCGGTGTGCGCGCCGGTACTTGCCGCCGTCGACGCGTCGAGCACGACCTCGGTGTCAGTGGCCGGCGCCTTTCCGGCGCGCAGCGCGAATGGTGCGAGCGCGGCGGCCGACCACGGATGCGCCGACGCCGGCGTGCCTGCCGCCCGCAGCAAGCACCTGCACCGGAGCGGCGGTGTCCGCCACCGCGACGCGCACTCCGGGCACGGCGGCCACTCGCGAGACGAGCGAGGCGTCGACGTGTCCACGGTCGGGCAGCGGCGATCGGTCGACCTCGCGGTCTTCGCCGGAGCCGTGGACGTCGCGCAGATCGGTGCTGGCCACGAGCAATGTGCTTGCGGCATAACGCTCCGGCGTGCCGTGGTAGCGAATCCCCGACTCCAGCAGGACGCCGCACGCGGTGACGACGCCGACGCCGAAGCAGAGCGCCACCAGCGTCGCGATGACGCTGGCCGGCCGGTGGCGCAGCATTCGCCAAGCGAGCCTCACCATGGCTGGACGCCGCCGTCCGATCCGCGGCGGCCACCGAGGTGCGTGAGCAGTTCGGCAATCGCGTTCACGCCAGGTGCGGCGACGTCATGGGCCACCGCGCCGTCGGCGAGGAACACGACGCGATCGGCGTAGGACGCGGCGACCGGGTCGTGGGTGACCATCACGACGGTCTGCCCGGCGTGGTCGACCGAATCGCGAAGCAGGTCCATGACGTCGGCCGCGGTCCGCGAGTCGAGCGCGCCGGTCGGCTCGTCGCAGAAGATCACCTCGGGACGGACGGCCAGCGCCCGAGCGATCGCGACCCGCTGCTGCTGGCCGCCGGACAGTTGCGCCGGACGCGACCGCAGCCGGTTCGCGATGCCGACGCGCTGCACGACCTCGGCCAGCCAGTGGCGGTCCGGGCGGACACCCGCAAGCCGCGACGGCAGCAGGATGTTCTCGCGGACGTTCAGCGCCGACACGAGGTTGAACGCCTGGAAGACGAACCCGATCCGGGTACGCCGCAGCTTCGTCAGCGCGGTCTCCGACAACGTGCCGAGGTCGGTGTCGCCGAGCCAGACGGTGCCCGACGTCGGACGGTCCAGCCCGGCCGCGCAGTGCAGCAGCGTGCTCTTACCGGATCCGGACGGCCCCATGACCGCGGTGAACGTCCGCCGCGCAAAAGCCGCGTCGACCTGGCCCAGTGCCGTGACCGCGGACGAGCCGCGCCCGTACACCTTGCCCACGCCGCGCAACGACACCGCTGCGTCCACGTGCTGCGCCAGGTTCTCGCCATGCTCTTGCTCCACCGCTGTTCGCACAGCCACCCGCCTCCGTTCGCGTCATCTCTGACGCTATGAACGGGAACGCGGCAGCGCGATGGAGCTAGCTCCCCGCGAAGGGTGGGCCTAGCACTACTGCGCGCTACCGGGCGATCAGCCAGGCCGGCGGCGTCGGCCAGGGTCGCACCGCCGTACCGGTCGGCCAGGGTCACGGTGACCCGGTAGGCGCCCGGGCGGGCGTAGGTGTGCTGGCCGGACACCGCTCCGCCGGCCACCGTGGCATCCGAGCTCGTCCCGTCGCCCCAGGCGATCTTGGCCTGCAGCGCGGTCGCCTGCGCGTCCGCGGGTACCTGCACGTCGGCGACCGTCCCGTCGACGGACCGGCCCGCGAGCTGCACGTCGTCCATGTGCAGTCGCGGCGCGGCATAGCCGGGCGAGTCGTCGACCGCGACGGGAACCCCGCCGCGAACGGTGGCGATGTTGGTGAGCGCCACCTGTTCCAGGCCGTTGCCCGGCCCGCCGTCGCTGGTCACCGCGATGGCCAGGGTGTTCGTCCCGTGCGGGTTCAGCACGCCGTTCGGCACGACGAACGTGTGCTGCGGTCCGACATTGGCGATGTACTGCCCCATGTTCCAGCCGTTGACGAAGATCTGCGCGCGGTAGTTCGCCGCGGACCGTGGCGTGGACGGGTCGCCGATCGTCAGGCCGAGCGAGGCGTCGTCCGGCCTCGGCACGTCGAGGTGGAACGTCGTCCGGTACCACGTCGTGCCCGGCGTGGCGTCCGCCGCCGGGACACTCGCGGTCGACCAGTCGCGCGTCGGGGTATCCGGGCAGGTACCAGCCGGCTCGCTCGCCGTACAGGCCGCCGTTGTTGACCGGACCCGCGCGTGGTGTCGACGATGTCCTCGCCGCCCTGGTTGCCCTGGATCTTCCAGGACGCCGCGACGGTCGCCGCCGCGCCCGCGTCGTCGGTGTACGCGACGGAGATGATGCCGCGGCCTTCCTTCTGCGCGTCGTTGACGCCGCCGTCCTCGTTGTGCGAGTCGTCGCGCACCATCACGGACAGCGTGTGCGGGCCGGCCGGTGCGCAGGCCCGGCCGGCAGCGCGAACGTCGCCGTTCCGGTCGTCGGCGGCGAAGCGAGCCCCGTTGCGCCAGCACGTTCTGCCCGAGGTACTGCGCCGTCGAGCCACGCCTGCAGCATCCCGGCTCCCCCGCCGCCGTAGCGGATGCTCATCGACGCCGCACCGGTCAGGTCGCCGAGCGAGCCGCGGTACCAGACGTCGCCCTGGTGGAAGCCGTAGTCGTCGGCGGTCAGCACGGGCTGCCCGGCCGGCGGTTTCGTCGTGCTGTTCGTGGTCGTCTTGTCGGCGACCGCCCAGGTCGAGTCGTCGAAAGTCGGCTGCGCCTCGGGCGACTCGGGCGCGCTTCGCCACGTCGCGGCCGACAGGTCGGGCAGGCTCACCGGCTGCGGGCCGGCCAGTTCGCGCCCTGCGGAGAGACTGCCCGACCCGGTGGCCGTCACCGGAACGGTGTCGCCGTTCCAGGTGACGTGATGAACGCTCGCGGGAGCCCACAGCTTCGAGGTCGGTGGTCGTGGTCGTGTCGCCGGTCAGCGCGAGCGTCGCGCCCGGTCCGGTCGTCGCGGTACGCACGAGTTCCGGGCCGCGTTCGAGCACCGGGCCGGCCGACGTGTCCTGCCGCCAGAACGTTCCGGCCGTCGTGTCGTCGGCCAGCAGGAGCAGCAGCGGACGGCGCCCGCCGCCGCTGATCTGCACCTCGGCCAGGCCCTGGTGGGTGTAGTTCAGCCGCAGGTCGCCGGTGGCGGCGTCGTACTGCGAGGCGACGTCGCCGGCGAGCACGTCGACGGTCGGCTGCGACGCCGTAGCGCAGCACGGTCTCGCCGTCCTCGCCGTCGCGCCCGTGCAGCAACGCGACGTCGCGCGAACCCTGCGCGAAATGCGTCATGATCTCCGACGTCGAGTAGACGAGGTGCTGGCCGTCCATGTCGTAGTCGGCGACCAGGGTCTTCGCGTCCTGGCCGTTGATGCGCAGGGTTCCCTGCTGCGGCACCTGGTAGCTGCCGTCGGCCGTCTGCAGCGGGAACGTGAACGCGTCGTTCGTCGTGGCGTTCGACGGGTTGTGCATCGCGATGTAGAACGCCGTTCCCGTGTCGGGGTTGACGTCGTGGTAGACCTTGATCGTCGAGGCGGACGGCACGACGTCAGAGCCCTTGTCGACCTTGGCGATGTCCGGCACCGACTGCAGCAGGTAGCCCGATCTCGCTTCATTGCCGTCGCCTTCGGCCGCAGTTGGCGCGCCTCGTCGATCGCCGCGCCGTAGTCGTAGGAGGTGTAGACGACCGGCGCGGGCAGCCAGCCCCACGACGTCCCGCCGAACGTCATGTAGAAGTTCTGCAGCGTCAGCCGGTTGGCGATGTTCGTCTCGTAGAAGACCCGTTCGTAGCCGGGGCCTTCGCGGATCGCCGTGCACGGGTACGAGCCGAGGCTGCCCCAGTAGTCGAACCAGCCGCCGCCGAACTCCGCGGCGAATCCAGGGGTGTTCCGGCGAGGCGGTCGAGCCGCCCTTCGCGCCGCCCGCGCCCTGGATGCCCCAGTCGGGCGCGGTGGACGGGCCGCCGACGGAGTTGTCGGTGTGGCACGTGCCGCCGGGGTATCCGTCGAACGCGTACAGGTCGACGGGCCCGGGCACCGTGCCCGGCACGGTCGAGCTGCTCGGCACCCAGATGCCGTTGCGGCCCTTGTCGTTGCTGAAGATCGGCACGGTGATGCCGTCGGCGCGCACCTTGTCGTACATGTGCTGCATGTAGTTGCGCTGCGACGTGCCGGTCGAGGCCAGCTCGTTCTCGATCTGGTACAGGATCACCGAGCCGGTGCCGTTGGTGAGCTGATGCCGGGCCAGGATCGCGTCGATGTGCGCTGAACCACTCGTCGACCGCGGCGAGATAGTCCGGGGCGTCGGTGCGCGCCCGCCCGGCCTGCGTGGTGAGCCAGCCGGGGAAGCCACCCGCGGTGACCTCGCCGTTGATGTACGGGCCGGGCCGGGCGATCACGTACAGCCCGACCTCGTCGGCGATGTCGAGCAGCTTGTCCATGTCGCGCACGCCGCTGAAGTCGTAGACGCCCGGCTTGGCGCGAGTGGTAGCCCCAGTCGAAGTAGATCGAGACCGCGTTGTAGCCCTCGGCCTTCATCTTCTGCAGGACGTCGCGCCACAGGCTCGGGCTGGGCAGCCGGAAGGGGTGGAACTCGCCGGACCAGACGAACGTGCGCCGCCCGTCGATCATCAGCGAGTACTTGTCGAACGTGACGGTGTGCGCAGTCGGCTGTGACTGTTGGGCGGCCGACTGGGGCGCACTCGGCTCGGCCGCGGCCGAGGTGTGCGCGGCCACCGCCGAGGCGAGAACCGTGGCAACGACGGCCGCCGTCGCCAGGCTGCGCCGCAAGATGCCCCGCCGGGGCCTGCTGTCCTGTATGCACCGTGGACCTCCACGCGTTCGAACACATTCCAACGCGGATCGTCGGTTTCTTGGGTGGTTCTGGTGAATATGACGTCCGGAAATGGCGGGTGTCAAGCAAATGACGCGAACATGCCGCCATCGGCCAAGTTGGCTGACTTGGGTTTCGAGACTTGACGGTGGGCCCTGCTAGACAGGGTGCGTGACTACGACCGCTGTGGACCGGGGCCAGCTTGCGCGAGCAGGCCCAGGCCTGCCTGCAGGCGCTGGCCGGCGAGCACGCCGTGCTGCACGAGGACCAGTGGTCGGCCATCGAGGCACTGGTCGCCGATCGGCGGCGGGCGCTCGTGGTGCAGCGCACCGGCTGGGGAAAGTCCGCGGTCTACTTCGTCGCCACGGCATTGCTACGCGCGCAGGGCGCTGGGCCCACCGTGATCATCTCGCCGCTGCTTGCCCTGATGCGCAACCAGATCGCGGCAGCCGACCGCGCCGGCATCCACGCGGCGACGATCAACTCGACGAACGTCGAGGACTGGGCACAGACCTATGCCGCGGTGGCACGCGGCGACATCGACGTGTTGCTGCTCTCGCCCGAACGCCTCAACAACCCGGACTTCCGCGATCAGGTCATGCCGCAGTTGGCCGCGACGTGCGGGCTGCTCGTCGTCGACGAGGCGCATTGCATCAGCGACTGGGGCCATGACTTCCGTCCGGACTACCGGCGGCTGCGCACCCTCCTGCCCGAACTGCCCGACGGCGTACCCGTGCTGGCCACCACCGCGACCGCCAACACCCGCGTGGTCGACGACGTGGGTGAGGTGCTGGGTCTGGGTCGCGACGGCGACGACGTGCTGGTGCTGCGCGGCAGCCTCGACCGCGACTCGCTGTATCTCGGCGTGCTCGACCTACCCTCGACCGCTCATCGCCTGGCCTGGCTGGCCGAACACCTCGCCGAACTGCCGGGCTCCGGCATCATCTACACGCTCACCGTGGCCGGGTCGCACGACGTCGCCGACTACCTGCGCGAGCGCGGCTTCCCCGTCGCCGCCTACTCCGGGCAGACCGACCCGGCCGAGCGACTGGCCGCCGAGGACGACCTGATCCACAACCGGGTCAAGGCGCTGATCGCTACGTCGGCGCTCGGCATGGGCTTCGACAAACCCGATCTCGGCTTCGTGATCCACTTCGGTGCGCCCTCGTCGCCGATTGCCTACTACCAGCAGGTCGGGCGGGCCGGGCGCGGCGTCGACCGGGCGCAGGTCATCCTGCTGCCCGGTTACGAGGACCGCGCGGTGTGGGACTACTTCGCCTCGGTCGGCTTCCCGCGCCAGGAACTGGTACGCGCGACCCTCGACGTGCTGGCCGACTCCGGCGCGCCCATCAGCACGCAGACCCTCGAGACACGCGTCGAGTTGTCGCGCTCGCGGCTGGAGATGATGCTCAAGGTCCTCGACGTCGACGGGGCGGTGCGCCGGGTCAGAGGCGGCTGGACGGCCACCGGCGAGCCGTGGTCCTACGACGCCGACCGCTACGCGCGAGTGGCGCAGGTTCGCCAGGACGAACAGCGCGCGATGCTCGACTACCTGGCCACGCCGTCGTGCCGGATGCGTTACCTGCGCGAACAACTCGATGACCCGGGAGCCGACGACTGCGGTCGCTGCGACAACTGCGGCGGGCTCAGCCTCCCGACCGAGATCGCCCAGCGCCTCGTGTCCGGGGCGGACGACAAGCTGCGCCGCCCGGGTGTCACGGTCGATCCGCGCCGTCTCTGGCCCGCCGCCATGGCCGGCCTCGGCGTCGACGTCAAGGGCAAGATCGCGCCCGGCGAGCAAGCTGCTCCCGGTCGGGCGGTCGCTCGGTACACCGACCTGGGCTACGGGCAGCGCGTCCGCTCGGTGCTCTCGGATGCGAACGCCGACGGCGAGGTTCCGGCGGACCTCGTCGCCGCGGCGGTCGAGGTGCTGGCCGCCTGGGACTGGGAGCAACGGCCGACGGCGATCGTGCATGTCGGCTCGCACCGGCGGCCGGCCCTGATCGGCGATCTGGCCGCCAAGATCGGCGCAATCGGCCGCCTGCCCCATCTCGGCGCCGTCGCCCACCAGAGGGCGAGCGCCACTGATCGCTCGAACAGCGCGCAGCGGCTGCGCCTCGTCCACGGCGCGTACGCGCTTCCTGACGAGCTCGTGGCGCAGTTGGCCGAGCACCGCGACCAACCCGTACTGCTCGTCGACGACTTCACCGATACCGGCTGGACGCTCACGGTCGTGGCCGCCCTGCTGCGGCAGGCCGGCGCCGGCGCCGTCTACCCGCTTGGTGCTCGGCATCGCCGGCTGAACGAGTCTGACCCGGGTGGCGAGCGCATTTGCCGCTCGCGAACGCAGATCGTCCCGTCGCGGCAAGGCGTTCGTCGCATTTGCTGGTCAAGCGTCAGGTTCTTGGCACGACAGTCGTTCCTAAGCGGATGGGTTTGTGAGGCAGCGGACGAGGGCAGGCGTGGCGGATGGGCGGAGTGCGTGCGTCTGGGCCAGGCAAGGATGTCGGCGTGCTCCGACCAAGTTGGCGACGTGGTGATTGTCGAATCCGCCCGGCCGGTTCGTGGTGATGGAAAGCCCGGCACAACGCTCGGGCGACAACGAGAGGACAGCGACGATGGCCGACAATGTGGCGACCGGCGAAGCGAGACCATTGCGATTCGGGGTTGTCGCCCCTATCACGACTGATCTACCAGCGTGGCGAGACCAGGTACGCCGTATCGCCGACAGCGGTTACTCGACACTTCTGATGCCCGACGTTCAGCAGTGGCAGCCGGCGCCGGGACCCACGCTGGCTGTCGCTGCAACTCTCGCCGCCGACCTGCGGGTGGGTACGTGGGTGTACGCCTCTCCGCTGCGCACGTCCTGGAGCATGGCGTGGGAAGCGCACTCGCTGTCGGTGCTTACCGAAGGTCGCTTCGAGATGGGCGTCGGCACGGGGAGACCCGGGATCGAGGACGAACTGCGCCAGTTGGGCCTTCCGGTGGTGACACCAGGCGAGAGGTTGTCTCAGGTGCGTGACGCCGTCACGTCGCTAAGGGACCTCGACGGCCCAGATCTCCATACACCGGTAGTGATGGCCGTGCGTGGCCCGAAGGCCCGGGCACTGGCGGTCGACCTTGCGGATACCGTCACGTTCGCCGCGATGCCGAGCGACTCTCGGGGCGAGATCATGCGGATGGCGGCCGATTTCCGCGCTTTCCGAGACGTCGAACTCGCGCTCCACGTGCCGGTAGTCGGCGACGCCGTCGCCCCGTTCATGGCACCCCCCGACACGGACCCTGCCGCACTGCGCGCGGCGGACTCGCTAGCGGTACTTCCAAGTGACCCGGCGGCCGCCATCGAGGAACTCCTGAGACGACGGGAGGAGAGCGGCTTCTCCTATTTCGTCGTCGGCGCCAACGCCGCCGATGCACTCGCTCCTGTCGTCGCCGAACTGACCGGACATTGACCCGCAGAAGGGATAGCCGTCAAGGGCGAACGGACGGCCCGGGATGAAGATCGCCACGCGCGCCGTACGCCTCGAACACACGATCGGTTTTCTGTCGGTGGGACGTGGATCATGACTGGTAGGCACCGCATGACAAGTTGGCACTGGGGAGGGCCGTAATGGACATGTTCCTGGGCATCGTCGGGCTCGTAGCTTTGGTGATCGCCGTTGTCGCCGTTCGCAACGCGCTTCGCCGGCCCTACGTCGGCCAGTCGCCACCATCTGGGCCCACCGCCTATGTCGCCCGCCCACGTCAAACGCCCACTCCGCGCAGTGGCCACGCACCGGTGGCCCAGCCGCGCCCCAACCGGCCGACGGCCGGCGACGAGATCAGCGGGTGGCTCGTGGGCCACCAGGTCGCGCAGGGACACGACGGTTTTCCCGGCGACCCGTTACCCGGCGGCCACCTCGGCAGCGCGGCCAACCTCGCGTTCTGGGGCGCCGCATTCGACGACGACGAGGACGAGGACGCTTAGCCCACAAGGCAATCCCGTCGGTCCGGCCGAGGCCGGGCCATTACGTCAGCGGTAATCGACTGCGCGATCTTTGCTCGGCATTCTCGTCTCATCGGCCGCCGAACCGCGGGGCCAGAGGCACTGAGAGGCACGAGAAAATGATCGACTACCAGGCTGTCGCCACGAGCTACATCACGATCTGGAACGAGACCGACGAGGTTAAACGAGCCGAGTTGGCCGAGCAGTTCTACACGGCCGACGCCTGCTACGTCGACCCGCTGGCCGTCGCCGAGGGCGTCGGCACGATCGTCGCCACGATCGGCGCGGTGCAGCAGCAGTTCCCCGGCTGGGCGTTCCGACTGGTCGGTGCGGTCGACGGACACCACAGCCAACTTCGCCTCACCTGGACCCTCGGTCCGGAGACGGGCGACGACCCTGACGGTTCGTCGGCACCGGTCGCCGGATTCGACGTTGTCGTGCTCACCGACGAGGGCAAGGTGTCCGCCGTCTACGGCTTCCTGGACCGGGTACCGGCAGCCGCGTAGCCGCCAACCGCGCGCACCCGTTCCGTTTCCGGCACGGCGCCCAGCCGCGCGCGTTCCGTTGAGTGGTGCGTTAGCGGTTGAGTGGTGCGTTAGCGGTTGAGTGGTGCGTTGTAACGCACCACTCAGGCCGTAGCGCACCACTCAACGGCTGGGATCAGCGTCAGCCTGCGGGGCGCAGGAACGTCGCCGCGGGCAGGTGCGCCGCTCGCAATTCGTCGGCCACCAATCCGGCGATGATCGGCGCGCCGTAGGTGTTGAAGTGGGTTGCGTCGGTGGGCACGTCCGCGGTCCCGACGTACAGGGCCCAGGACGCGGTCGGGCCGAGGCGTTCCATCAGCGCCTCGCTGTCGGCGGTCAGGTCCAGCAACGGGGCGTGCAACTGCTGGGCAAGATCACGCATCACCGCCGGCAGGTCGACGCCGAGGTTGTTCACGACGCGCCCGGTCGGCGTGATCGTGCCGTCCGCGGCGAACAGATGCCGCACCGGCGGCGTGACCAGCACGGCCAGCCCGCCACGCGCGCGAACGCCGTCGACCAGCGCGGTCAGGTTCGCCCGGTAGTCGGCCTCGGTCGTCGTCTTGTCGTTGTGCGCGAGTTGGATGAGCGCCTCGTCGCCCGGCCGGATGAGCGGGGCCACCGTGGCGAACAACGTCGGGTCGGCGAGCCAACTGACCGTGCTCTCCCCCGAATCGGCGTAGTTGTCGACGCTGATGCCGGCGTCGAAGTCCTGCGGAATCGCCTGCGCCCAACCGCGTTTCGGCCCGACCAGCCAGTCGGCCGCCGTCGAGTCGCTGATCACGAACAGTCGCGGGACGTGATGGCGTGGCAGCACCGCGATGCCGGCCAGCGCGGGATCCGTCCCGGTCAGGTAGACCTGCAGGCCCGGGCGTGCCGCGGCCCCTCCTCGCCGGTCGGCATGCTCTCCGGCGTGCGCACATCAACGGTGACCGACTGCGCGACGATCTGGCCGGCGCGAGTGCTGACCGGGGCCAGCGCGGTCCGCCGCGCCTCGACCGCCACGCCCGTGTCGGCAGCCCGGGTACGGCTGCCCAGGGCGAGCAGCAGTTGGTACTCCCCGGGGGGCACGTCGAACGAGCAGGTCACGCCGTCCGGCGTCGAGGTGCAATGCGGGTCAAGCGGCACGGCATCAGCCGCGCCAGCCGGAGCAGTTACGGCGAGCGAAGCCGTGACGGTCAGCACGGCAAGGGCTCCGGCGGCAAAACGGTGAATTGTCAGCACGTCGCGACTCCGATCAGGGGGCTTCGGCGGGCGCGATCGCGAGCAACGCGATGATCGCCAGCGTGCGCTGCGCAGCGTCGTTCGTCGCGAAGTCGTGCAGCGGAATCTCATCCACCGGCTCGGCCACCGCGTTGCCGTCGATGTGCACCGTGGCCGGCCACGGCTTGCCCGCCGGATCGGTCAGGTACTGCTGCCAGCCGCGCTGCCGGATCGACGCATCGCCGAGTTGTTCACCCGCCCAGGCCGTCATCCGCGAGTAGATCGTCTTGAACACCTGCGGGTTGAAGTCACGTCCGTAGCGGGCGATCTTCTCCGCCGACGTCGCCTGGACGTAGCGGCAGAAGTCCAGCAGCGTCTGACGGAACTCCGGGACGTCGACCAGATCAAGCGCCTCCCACAGGATCTGCTCGCCGAGGAACGCCATCGCCAGGTTGTAGCCGCCGTCGAAGTCGCCCTTCTTGAAGTTGATCACATGCCCGGTCGCAGGGTCGAAGCCGACCGCGCCGCCGGCCTCGCCGGTGAACAGCCCGGCCGGGAAGGTCGCGATGTCGCGCATTCCGGTGACGATCAGATCCCGGTAGTGCGTGTTGCCGGTGCGCTCCCACTCGGTCATCCAGTTGCTCACCTGCGCGTACCAGTCCGGGCCGATCCGCACGCGGGCCGGGGCGATCGTCTGCGGCGGCAGCACCTCGCGCAATGGATCGATCCGGGTGAGCGTGTCGTCGACCCGCAGCGACGTGCGGATGAGGTCGCCGAGCAACTCGTCGGCGGTTAGGTAGTAGGAGAACCGCTTGGTGAACGACTCGCTGACGCGGGCCTCCTTGGCCCCGTCACCCCAGTGCATGACGTTGTGCCGCGAGCCGAGTCCGGCGAAGCGCCCCGTGTGGTGGAAGTCGACCTCGGTGACGTGCTGGGTCATCGCCCGGGCCAGGCGGAACGTCGCGGGATCACCCGAGCGCAGGAACGCGTACCAGAGCGCGGCATCGGAGCCGAGTTCGGCGTTGTCCCACGCGAATCCGCCGACGTCGTAGCGCCAGGTGTGCCGGTCGCTGTCGTAGGTGTGCATGACGTCGCCGTAGTGCCAGAACCCGTACCACTCCCGCTCGTCCACCTGGCCGCGATAGAAGGCGACGTCGCTGGCGATCGAGTCCTCGAGAGTGGCCCGCGCGGGCGTCGACCGATCGGGCAGGCTCCACCGGCCGAACACCCCGGCGCCGTGGTACCACTCGGGCGGTGCGACCAGTTGGGGCGGCGCGGTGAGCGCCGTCGACAGCGCGGCGACCGTGTCGCGCGAGGGCGTCGCGTCGAAGGCCCACAGCTGCATCTCGGTCGAGCGCGCCATGCCCTCCGGCGTGCTGAAGCCCGCCTGCACGTCCTCGTAGGACAGGTCCAGTCCGTGCGCGACGGTGTCGTAGTGGCGCATGTCCATCACGCCACCGAGCGGTGACCACGACCAGAGCGTGACGGCCGCCGTGTCGGTGCTGGCGGCGCGGATGTCGAGCGAGCGCGGGAAGCGCTGCCAGAAGTCGGTGATGCCCACCCCGAGCCCACCGCTGATGCCGCCGACGTAGCCGAATCCCGAGGCGCGCGCCCCGTGCCCGGCGTGCTTGAGCCAGCTGCCCGCCGACGTCGTCCGCTTCCACACAGAGAAGTGGTCGGGCGAGTCCTGCAGGATCGGTGAAGTCGTTCCACAGCGCCAGATCCTGGTAGCCGGCCTGCACCTGAGCCGACCACTGCGAGACGGGCGGGGTCGCCGTGCCGGCCACCTGCGCAGCCCGCACCGCAGCGCCCGGATCACGGCGCAACCCGGTGAGGACGCGGACCGGCTCGCCCCACACCCCACCCGCTGCGGTGCCGAAGCGGACGTGCCGGTTGTGCGCCTCGTCGCTCATCGGCACCGCGAACTGCAGGCCGAGGCCGCGGATGAAGTCGTGACTCGTGTCGGCGTCCCAGATGAAGTTGTGCACGACGCGGATCGATGCGTCCCCGGCGCCGAGGTAGACGCGCAGGGTCCACGGCAGGATCGCGCGGCCGCTCTGGGCGCCGTTCTGCCGGTACCGGCCGGCCACCTTCACAACTGCCCGTACCGGGCCGGACTGCTCGATGTCGATCGAGTCGATGACGCCCGCCCACGACACCGGGTCGCCGGCATCGTCGTCCGGCCGGTCCTGCAAGAGCAGCACCAGCCGGCCGTTCTGCGCCGTCGTGCGTCCGCCCCGCGCGATCGAGCGGAAGACGATGTTGCCGGATGTGGCCAGCCGGACGTCGACCACACCGTTGGCCAGGCGCACCTCGGCGCCCGTGCGCGTGGCCGTCACCGGCGTCGACGGCGCGGCCGGGGCGCCGGGCGCCAGCCGGAAACCAGCGGCGAGGGCCGACGAGCCGACGGCGTGCCCGGTCCACTTCAAGGTCCCGTCCGGCCAGTACGCGAGCGGCCACGACTGCACCGGCACCGCGCTGCCGTCGTCGGCGCGCAACGCGAACGTGCTCTCACGCGGCAGTTGGCCCTTGGCCCACGGCACTCCCCAACTCGTGCCGGTCGTCGCCGCGGGCTGACCGTCGAGCCAGTGCAGGTCGACGCCGTCGGCGGCATCGCTCGGCGCATCGCCCGGAGCCGGCGCGGCCGACGCCCGCCCGGACGGGACGAGCGCCGCCGTCGCGGCGACCACGGACGCGCCGGCGAGGAAGTTCCGGCGACTGACGGGGTGCTGCCCCATTGATGCCTCCCAATCAAGAGTGGTTGCGGTCGAGCGCCGTGCGTAAGCGGGTCCGAGCAGAGTCCGAGCAGAGTCCGGGCAGGGTCAGCGTGTAGCGGCGGCGATGCCTCGAGTCAGCCCGCCGTCGGCACTGAACTCGATGAGGACGTCAGACGCGGCGCCGCCCCGGGCGACGGCAGCCGTCATCTCGACCGTGGCCGACTCGCCCGCCGCAATGGAGGCAGCCACCGGCACCGGGAACCGGTTCGGGTCGCGACCGGCGACGGCCGGCCCGATATCGGCGCCGTCCGCGCGCGGCTGACGCCACACCACGGCGTCGAGCCGGACATCACGAGCCTCGCCCGCGCCGGTGTTCGTGATCGTCAATTGCCACGTGGCGTTCTGCCCGTCGTGTGCGGCCAGCGCCGTGTGCGCCGCAAGTTGCGCGCGCGGTGCCACTGCGCCTTCGTCCACTTCGAGGACGAGGGTGTCCCAGCCCGGGCCGGTGCCGGCCGCGCTCGCCGAGCCGTGCGTGAAGGTGACCGTGTTCGCGCCGACGACCAACAGCGACGCGGGAAAACTCAGCGTCGCCACGCGCGGGAAGCCGCTGCGGTCGGCCTGCCGGGCGATCGTCGAGTCGTTGTTGGCCGGCAGCGAGCCGGTGATGTCGGCCGAGTCACCGTTGACGGCCACGGTCGGCCGCCCGCCCTGCTGCATCGCCGTCGACACGGTCAGATAGGCGGTGCCGGTGTAGGCGCGCGCGAGCGTGAACGACACCGTCCACACGCCGGGATTCGTCTGGGCGTAGTACCAACCCTCCGGTTCCCAGTCGGTGCCGACCGTGAAGGTCAGGGTTCCCGGAATCTGCGCGGGCTTCTCGTACGCACGCGGCATCGGCACGGCGGGCGACTTCGTGGCCAGGGCGAACTCGCCCGACGTGCGGTCGGCCCGCCCGATCTGCCACAGGAACGTGCCGTGTTCGGCGGGCGTCCACCGGATCTCGCCGAGGTTCTGGTGCGAGCCGCGCACGACGATGCCCGGCTGCACGTACTGATCGGTACGCGATCCCCGGCCGGAGAAGGCATAGAGCGTGTAGGCGCCTGGCGTGTTGGTACCCGGCTGCCAGGCGGGGGGGATACCTGGCAGCCGGAAGTTTCCGTCCGCATCCGTCCTCACGAAGTAGGTCGGCTCGTGGATGGTGTACACGTCGGTGACGTTCTGGGTCGACAGCACGATCCAGTGCCCGCCGGCGGGCCGCCCGTCGGTCGACTTCAGCCGCCCGGTGACCAGCGTCCGGTCGGCCGGTCGCGGGTAGAGATCGTCGGCGATCCAGTCGGCGCCGGCACGGTTCTCCGCGATCTCGGCCCGGGCGATGCCGGCGGCGTCCTCGATCATGGCGTCCGGATCGGCCGGGTCGCCGGCGGTGATGTAGGTGAACCACGGGCCGTACAGGCGGCGGTATCCCGCGGGCAATGCGTATCCGGGCAGCCCGTAGTGGTTCGCGCCGAAGTAGTTGAGGATCAGCGCGTCCTGATGAATGGCCAGGTCCTGGTGCTGCGGCCCCACACCGTAGAACGCGCAGAGCGTGTCGGCCGTGACCCCGCCGAGCGGCGTCAGCCAGGCCCCGAATCCGTTGCCGTAGTGGCCGAACATCGGGTTTTCGTGGTGGTAGAGGCTCCAGTTGTACTTCGTGTAGACCGTGCCGGCGGCCAGGTTTCCCGAGTTGCTGCCGGGCGAGGGCAGGTTCGGGTTGTTGACGCCGTCGACCAGCCACGTCTCGTCCTGCACGGACTGCTGCGTCGCCAGGTAGGCGTACGTCGGCTGTTGTCCCTTGCCCCGTTCCCAGTTGTAGGAGTGGTCGAAGATGCTCCGGTCCCAGCGCGCGTTCATGCGGATCTCGTTGATGGACGTCGCGGCAACGGCGGTCAGGATGTCGTAGCCGTACAGGCCGCGCTTGCCGGCCCGCATGATCAGGTGATGCTCGTGTTGCAGCGGCGTGCTCGTCGTGTCGACGAACGCGACCTCGACCAGGTGCGGCGTGATCCGCAGGACGCGCACCTGCGAGCAGACCAGCCGCGACTTGCCGCCACCGGCGTCGATGTAGAACGAGTGCTGCCGGTCGGGGTCACGGGGGTCGACGCCGTTCAGGTTGTGCGCGAGCTCGACGCCGTCGACCACGACCGATTGCGCGGTGATCGACACGTCGGTCCAGCCAGTGACCACGCCTCCAACGGCGTCGTCGCGGCCGAACGTGAAGCGGATCAGGCCGTTGTCGAGAACGAGGCTGTCGACCTCGCTCGGGAAGGCGTATGTCCTTACCGCAGCGGCAATTCCATTGATCTGCACGCTGACGCCGGTTGCCGGAGCCGCGGCCGGCAATCGGCCGGCGAGCGCCGACGCCGCGCCGTTGGCCGCCGCCCAGGAGGCGACCGCCGTCGACCCCATCAAGGTGAGCGCCGAGCGTCGGCTCATTTGACCGGTCATTCGGCGGCTCATAACCATCGCACGGGTCTCCTGTCGGTCGAGGGGTGCGAACGCACGGCGTCACACGGCCGCGCTCCTGAATATGCGACGGCCTGCCGATCGGCGATAGCGCAGTAAGTTAGCCAGGAATGCGCTTTCCGTCAAGATTACCTGGGCGCTTGGATAGCGTTTTCCACGAATGCTTGACGGGCTTACCGGCATCGCCGTATGTTCGAATTGAAGCAATTCACGATCCACTTTGGATCCCCAACACCGACTGTCCGGTCCTGAGGAGGACATGATGAAGAAACGACCGTCCCGGTACGGGATCTGCGCGGCTGTTGCCGCCGCAGTTCTGCTGACCGGCGCGGTGACGGCCTGTAGCAGCTCAGGTGGTGGCTCGGGCGGCAAGCAGACCATCCGCTTCGTGTGGTGGGGCAATCAGGATCGGGCCACGGCCACGCAGAAGGCGGTCGCCGCCTTCGAGGCCAAGAACCCCAACATCAAGGTGCAGACGGAGTTCAGCGGCTACGCGGCCTACGTGCAGAAGCTGACCACGCAGATCGCGGGCGGCGCCGCCCCGGACCTGATCCAACTCGACCGCCCCACGTTCGGTGAGTACCAGCAGAAGCACGCGCTGTTCGATCTCACCCCTGAGGTCGGCAAGACGCTGCACCTGGATCAGGTGCCACCCGCGCTGCTCGCGGGTGAGCAGTCAGACGGCGACCAGTACGCCGTGCCCGCCGGGCAGACGACGCAGATGCTCGTGTACGACAGCACGTTGTTCACGAAGGCCGGCGTCACGGTGCCCGCCTCCGGTTGGACGTGGGAGCAGTTCATCACCGACATGAAGAAGGTCGGAGCCGCCACCGGTACCCCCGGCACGACTGACTTCGGATGGGCGATCGACTGGTTCGACTCGTGGCTGCACACTCGCGGCAAGTCGCTCTACGGCAGCGACGGGCAACTGGCCTTCACCGCCGACGACCTCACCCAGTTCTGGACGATGACGAGCACGCTCGCCAAGGACAAGGGCGCGAGCAACGCGCAGGCCACGACGAAGATGGACGGCTCGACGCAGAACTCGGCGCTCGTCGGCAAGAAGGCGGCATCCGAGATCAACTACGACTCGAACCTGACGAGCTACGTGTCGTCCTACCAGGGCGGCTCCCTCAAGACGGCGCCGCTGCCCAGCGACGGCACCGGCCCGGCGCAATCGGGCATGGCCGCGCTGCCGCCGGTGTACTTCGCCGTTCCCAAGCAGGCGGGCCACCACGACGCGGCGCTCAAGCTGCTCGACTTCCTGATCAACGACCCGAGCGCCGGCACCATCCTCGGGGCCACCCGAGGCGTTCCGCCGAATCAGCAGGTCCGCCAACAGGTTTGCAGCTCGTCGGCCGCCGGCAACCAGGCCGTGTGCGCCTACGAGGCATCCGTCAAGGACAAGATCGGCCCGTCGGCGAGCTGGTACTGGCCGAGTGGTTCGTCGGCGATCAAGACGGACTTCCAGCAGGTGTACGACAACGTCATCTTCGGCAAGTCCAGCGTCTCGGACGCGGCCAATCAGCTCATCAACGACGCGAAGCAGTCGCTGAGCTCGTGACCTCGGCGGGCGGTCGCCCCTTTCGGCGTGGCGGCCGCCCGGGCCGGGAAGGTATTGATCCGTGACCCGTATCGACCCCTACCGCAGCCCGGCCGTTGCGCCACCCACGTCCGCCAACGCCTTATTCGAGGACGCCGGGTGGCGCCGATGAGCCACGACGTGGTGAACCGGCCGCGAACCCTCCACCGACCGGCGGCGACGGCGAATGCCCAGTCCGGGCAGGGCAAAACCCGCAGGCGCCGCGCACGCAGGCAGCGATCGGGCTACTTGTTCCTGTCGCCGTGGATCATCGGCGCGACCGTGCTGACGATCGGCCCGATGGCCATCTCGCTGTACCTGTCGTTCACCGACTACGACCTGTTCACCGCGCCGAAGTGGGTCGGCACACGCAACTACGTCCGCATGTTCACCCAGGACGACCACTACTGGGACGCCGTCAAGGTCACCATCAGGTACGTCGTGATCTCGGTGCCGCTGCAACTCGGCCTCGCCCTGGCCGTCGCGATGCTGCTGAACCGGCCGCGCCGCGGACAGGGCTTCTATCGTTCGGCGTTCTACGCACCATCGCTGCTGGGTGCGAGCGTGAGCGTCGCTCTCGTCTGGCGGGCGATGTTCGGCGCCGGCGGCACGATCGACCACGCCCTGCGCGTCGTTCGGCATTCACACCGGTAGCTGGGTCGACCAGCCGAAGTACGCACTGCTGAGCTTGGTTGCCCTGTCGGTATGGCAGTTCGGCGCGCCGATGGTCATCTTCCTCGCCGGGCTCAAGCAGATACCGCGCGATCTCTACGAGGCCGCGGCGATCGACGGCGCCGGGCCGGTGCGCCGGTTCGTCTCGGTCACCCTTCCGTTGCTGACCCCCGTCCTGCTGTTCAACCTCGTGCTCGGAATCATCCACGCGTTCCAGGCCTTCACCGGCGCGTTCGTGATCAGCAATGGCCGCGGCGGTCCCAGCGACTCGATGCTGGTCTACACGTTGTACCTCTACCAACGCGGGTTCACCGACTTCCGGATGGGCTATGCCTCCGCAATGGCCTGGGTGCTCCTCGTCGTCATCGCCTTGATCACGATCGTGCTGTTCCGCACGGCGCGCACGTGGGCCTACTACGCGGGCGAGGAGAAGTCATGAGCGCCGTCACGGCGCCAGTCGCGCGCCGGCGGCGTAACCCGCGTGCGAAGGCTCGATCGACGCTGTGGCACATCGGCGCCATCGTCACCGTGCTCGTCCTGCTGTACCCGATCGTCTGGCTGATCTCCACGTCGTTCAAACCGGCCGACGAGGTCGTGTCGACGGTCGCCCTGCTGCCGAAGCACGCGACCGGCGACAACTACCAGCAGGTCTTTCACGGCATCGCCGGGTACAGCGTGTGGCAGTACTTCGGCAACTCGATGATCATCTCGATCGGTGCGGTCATCGGCAATGTCTTCTCGTGCTCACTGGCCGGATACGCCTTCGGCCGGCTGCACTTTCGCGGCCGCACACCGATGTTCGCGTTCATGCTCGCGACGATCATGCTGCCGCAGCACGTCGTGCTGATTCCGCAGTACATCATCTTTCACAAGATGGGCCTGGTGAACACGTTCTGGCCGTTGATCCTGCCGAAGTTCCTTGCTACGGACGCATTCTTCGTGTTCTTGATGGTGCAGTTCGTCCGCGGCCTGCCACGTGAACTCGACGAGGCGGCCACGATCGACGGCTGCGGCCCGATCCGTACCTTCCGGTATGTGATCCTGCCGCTGCTCCGGCCGGCGATGATCACCACCGCGATCTTCACCTTCATCTGGACCTGGAACGACTTCTTCACCCAGCTGATCTACCTGAACAGCCCGGCGAAGTACACGTTGCCGCTGGCGTTGCAGTTGTTCGTCGACCAGAGCAGCCAGTCGGCGTTCGGGCCCATGTTCGCCATGTCGGTGCTCGCCCTCGTCCCGATCGGCCTGTTCTTCGCCGCATTCCAGCGCTTCCTCGTCGAGGGCGTTACGACGTCGGGGTTGAAGGGATGAGCGCCCGCGAAGCGCCGGCGACGCCCTCAATGCCTTCAGCGCCCGCAGTGCGTCCGCTGCGACTGCTATCGGAGGTGCTGCTGGTCGGCGTGCTCGTCTGCGTCGCCAGCCTGCCGGTTGTGACGATCCTGGCGGCCGGCGGCGCCGGGTCGGTGTTGCTCCGCGAGTTGGTCGAGGACGATCAGACGCCGACGGTGCGGCGCTTCCTGTCGCTGATGTGGACGGCGCTGCACGATCCGCTGGCGTCGCTGGCCCCGGTCGCCCTGCTCGGGGTCGGCACGCTCGACATCGTTGCCGTGTTGGGCGGTCTGCCCGGCGCAGCGGTCCTCGGGCCGGTACTTGCGCTCGGCCTGGTCCTACTCGTGATCTGCGGACTGCGCAGCGCCGCCCGGTGGAAGCCCGGCCACGCCTGGCGATCGGTGTTCGCCGACGCCGGCGATGCCCTGCTGCGCGACTGGCCGGGCACCCTGATGCTCGCGGCCGCGCTGCTGGTCATCGTGGTCATTGCCCGGTCGGTACCCGCGTTTGCCGTTGTACTACCGGGATTCGTGGTCATGGCCGCGGTCGCCGTCGAGCGCAGGCTGCCGGTCTAGTGGATGCGCGCGTTGTCCTCGCCGGGGCGTCCGGATACGGACGCAGCTACCTGCGGGAGTTGGCCGAGTTGGAGAGGCTCGGCCACGCGCGACTCGTCGGCGTCTGCGAGGTGGCACCGCTGGACGACGAGGGGCGAGTGCTCGTCGGCGACCGGCCGGTCGACACCAACTTCGAACGCCTGCTGCGGACCACCCACCCCGATATAGGCATTGTGGCAACCCCGATCCACACCCACGTCCGGATGGCGCACCAGGTGCTCGACGCAGGCGCCCACCTGCTGCTGGAGAAACCGCCCGCCCCGACGCTCGACGGCTGGCGCGAACTGGTGGCCCGCCCGCAGGCGCGGACGTGTCAGGTCGGGTTCCAGAGCCTCGGCTCGGGAGCGTTTCGCCACGTGCGATCACTCGTCCGCGACGGCACGCTCGGCGACATCCGCGGTATCGGCGTCTGGGGCGCGTGGTCGCGTACCGACGCCTACTACCGGCGCGCGCCCTGGGCCGGACGCCGCGTCCTCGACGGCCAGCCCGTCGTCGACGGGGCGCTGACCAATCCGTTCGCGCACGCCGTGGCGACGGCACTGGCCGTTGCCGACACGACCGCCCCGGACGACGTCGACGGCATCGAACTCGAGCTACTGCGCAGCCGGAACATCGAGGCCGACGACACGTCCTGCCTGCGGCTGCGAACCGCCAACGGCCTGACCGTCGTCGTCGCCGTGACCCTGTGCGCCGCCACGGAGGCCGAGCCGGTGCTGGTGGTTCACGGCACGCGGGCTCGCGCCGAATTGCATTACACCCAGGACGTGGTCGTGCTCGACGGCGTGACGTCGCACTACGACCGGACGACGCCTCTGCAGAATCTCCTTGCCCACCTGGATGATTCGCAGCATCCCCTTCAGTCCGACCTCGCGCACTGCGGGGCATTCATGCGCGTGCTGGAGGCCGTGCGGCTGGCCCCCGAGCCGACCGTGATCGCCGCGGAGTGGCTGCGGCACAGCGCTGACGACCAGCGCGTGGACGTCGTCGGGGTCGAGCAGGCGGTGCGCGACGCCGCAGAGCGACTGAGCACGTTCGCCGAACTGGGCGTGCCCTGGGCGCCGCGCACACCGGTCCTGGACGCGCCATGACCTTGCTTCCCGCCTCGGTCCTCCGCTGCGCTCCTCGCTCGCTACCTCGCCTATGCGATGCTCGCAAAGGCGCTCCTCGCTGCGGTACTCGCTGCGATGCTCGCAAAGGACCTCGTCTCATGACCTCACTGCGCGTCGGCGATGTCGAGGTCGCCCACTACGGCTGGGACGCCGATCCGCCGACCGCGGCCATATCGCGGCCGGCGCTGCATCCGGTACGCACCCTGTCCGGAACTGTGGTCACCGCCGAGCATCCGGCCGACCATCCATGGCATCGCGGCATCGGCATCGCATTGCCCGACGTCGACGGAACAAACCTGTGGGGCGGCCCCAGTTACCTGCCCGGGTCGGGCTACCACCAGACCGACCTCGGCATCGTCGGGCAGGCCGGGCCGCCGCAGACCGACTCGAACGAGATCACCGACTCGCTGACCTGGTGCGATCGCAACGGCCACGAACTGCTGCACGAGTCTCGCTGGATATCCACGCAGCACTGGACGGATGGCGCCTGGAGTCTGCAGTGGACAAGCGTGCTCACGGGTGCCGGGCCACGGGCGGTACGACTCGGCAGTCCCGGCAGCAACGGGCGTTCGGGCGCCGGCTACGGCGGATTCTTCTGGCGGCTGCCCGATCTCGACCGCCGTCAGGTCAGCGTCTTCACCGCGAACAGCCAGGGCGAGGACGCCGTCAACGGCGCGACCGCCGGGTGGATTGCCCTTACCGCGCAGGGGATTGACGGCGGCGGGTGGACGGCCGTGCTGGCGGCAACCGACGAGCGCACAGCGGCCGATCCGTGGTTCGTGCGGGTGCGGGACTACATCGGCGTCGGCTCCGCGCTCGCATGGGACCGCCCGGTGGTACTGCCGCCCGGCCTTCCACTTCGGATCGCCGTACGCATGCTGCTGGTCGACGGGGTGTGCGACCGCACGAGCGTGCCGGCGCTGCTGGCCGGTAGCGCGTCCGAGCTGGACGGCGCGAAGCGATGAGCGGCCGGTCAGCGCACCCGTGGCGTGCTCTCGCGCAGCACCACGTCACATCGCGCACGACGGGTTCGCGGAGTAGCGGCAGGTTCGCTCAAGGCGAGGTCGAGCGCAGTGCGCCCGAGTTCCTCCAGGTCCACTCGCACGGTTGTCAGCCGGGGCCGCACGTCGCGCAGCGTGGCGATGTCGTCGAAGCCGGCCACGGCCATGCCCTTCGGCAGTGCGACGCGGCGATCACGCAACGCGGCCATCGCCCCGACCGCCATCACGTCGTTGACCGCGAAGACGCACGACACGTCCGCGCGCTGGTGCAACAGCTCTTGCATCGCGGCGTAGCCACCGTCGCGGGTGAACTCGCCGGACACCACGTGATCCGGGTGCAGGTCGATGCCGTGCGCCGCGAGGCCATTGCGAAATCCGGCCAGCCGATCGATCGCCGTCACCAGTTGGGCGGGACCGGCCAGCACGGCGAATCGCCGGTACCCGAGTCCGACCAGTTCGCCGGCCAGAGCCTGCGCGCCCGCGCGGTTCTCGACGACGACCGTGTCGACGGGAAGCCGACGCTGGCTGATCGCGACGACGCGCCCGTTGGTGGCTTCGAAGCGCTCGAGTTCGACGCGCAGATGCGCCAACTGCTCGCGGTCGGTCGTGCGGCTGCCCACGAGAACTATCGCGCGAGCGCGCTGCCGGCGGAACGCCGCGACATAGTCGGCCTCGCGATCGGGCCGGCGCAGCGTGGTCGACATCGCTACGAGCAAGCCCTCTTCCTCCGCCCGCTGCATCACACCGGCCGCGATGGACGAGAAGTACGGATCGGCGATGTCGTGCACGAGCACGCCCACGACATTGAGATGGCCACGCACCATCGCCTGGGCTGCGGCATTCGCCGAGTAGTTCAGCTCGGTTGCGGTGTCGAGCACGCGTTGACGAAGGTCGTCGCCAACCGTGCGCGTACTTCCGTTGAGCACCCGCGACGCCGTCGCAAGCGATACCCCAGCCTGTCGGGCCACATCGGCCAACGTCACGGCACTGCTCACGAATGCTTCTCCCCTCGCGGTCGCACCGTGGGAAAGGGTTATCCCAAACGGAACAGACCGCGAGCGTACCGGACAACAAGCCGTGCGTGCCGCATGCGCGACCCGCCTTGCGTCGTTCTTGGGCAACCTGTAACTTTTGTTTGGAAAGCGCTTTCCTCGGAGGGATGAGCATGGGAGATCGCCTGGGTGTGATCATGAACGGCGTGACCGGGCGGATGGGCTACCGGCAGCATTTGCTTCGGTCCGTCCTGGCGATCCGCGACGAGGGCGGCGTCGTCATGGCCGACGGCACGCGCGTCCAACTCGAGCCGTTGCTCGTCGGGCGCAGAGATGCCGCGCTGCGCGAGATCGCCGACCGCCATGACATCGAGCGCTGGACCAGCGATCTGGACACCGCGCTGTCCGACGAGTCGATGCAGTTGTACTTCGACTCGCAGCTGACCTCGGTTCGGGGCAAGGCATTGGCCGCCGCGATCGCGGCCGGCAAGCACGTGTACGCCGAGAAGCCGGTCACCGACACAGCCGCCGAGGCGATGTGGCTGGCCGAACTGGCCGACGCAGCCGGCGTCAAGCACGGCGTCGTGCACGACAAGCTCTTCCTTCCCGGCTTGGTCAAGCTGCGACGCCTCGTCGACGGAGGCTTCTTCGGGCGGATCCTCTCCGTACGCGGCGAATTCGGCTACTGGGTGTTCGAGGGTGACTGGCAGTCGGCGCAGCGGCCGAGTTGGAACTACCGAAGCGAGGACGGCGGCGGCATCACCACCGACATGTTCTGCCACTGGAGCTACCTGCTCGAGAATCTGTTCGGCCCGGTACGGACGGTGACTGCCCGGTCGGTGACGCATATCCCGGTCCGCTGGGACGAGAACGGCGAGGAGTACGCAGCGACCGCCGACGACGCGGCCTACGGGATCTTCGAGATCGACGGCGGCGTGATCGCACAGATCAACTCGTCGTGGTGTGTTCGGGTCGACCGGGACGAGCTCGTCGAATTCCAGGTGGACGGCACGGAAGGCTCGGCAATTGCCGGTCTGCGCTCCTGCCGCGTGCAGCACCGGTCGATGACGCCCAAGCCGGTGTGGAATCCCGATCTGCCGGTCACCGAACCGTTTCGCCAGCAGTGGCTCGACGTGCCCGACAACGAGAAGATCGACAACGGGTTCAAGGCGCAGTGGGAACTGTTCATCCGGCACGTCGTCGAGGATGCCCCGCACCCGTACGATTTCCGCTCCGGCGCAAGGGGAATCGCGATGGCCGAGGCCGGACTGCGTTCCTCCGCCGAGGGCCGACGCGTCGAGCTTGCGGAGATCCCCGCGTGACGAGGCTGGTGCGACTCCCCCAGGCCGACGGGACATTCCGCGACCATGAGCCACACGAGCCCGGGTCATGGCCGCGCCCCGCTGCGCCCATCGCCGCACGAATCCCTTACGCAGCAGCGCATGTAGCCGCGTTGCCGTACGGCGACAACACTCCCGGGGCACCGGCGCGGCTGGACTGGGACGCCACGCTCGGATTCCGCCGCCACCTGTGGAGCTACGGCCTGCTGGTCGCCGAGGCCATGGACACCGCGCAGCGCGGCATGGGCCTGGACTGGGCCGCCACGCAGGAACTCATCCAGCGCAGCGCCGCGGAGGCACGCGCCTGCGGGGGCGGCATCGCCGCCGGTGTCGGCACCGATCACGTTGCCCCGCCGGAGAATCTGGACGAGGTGGTCGCCGCCTACGAGCATCAACTCGAATTCGTCGAAGGCACCGGCGCGAACGCCATCCTGATGGCCAGCCGCGCTCTGGCCGCCATCGCGCGCGGACCCGACGACTACGCGAAGGTCTATGCGCGACTGCTCGACCAGGCCGGCGGGCCGGTGATCCTGCACTGGCTGGGCCCGATGTTCGACCCGGCGCTGCACGGCTACTGGGGCAGCGCCGACGTCGAGGTGGCAATGCGCTCGTTCGTCGACATCATCGCCGACCGCCCGGAGAAGGTCGACGGCGTCAAGGTCTCGCTCCTCGACGCCGATCGCGAGATAGAGCTGCGCAGCCTGCTGCCAAAGGGCGTTCGCGTCTACACCGGCGACGACTTCAACTACCCGCAGCTGATCCGGGGCGACGGCACCGGGCACAGCGACGCGCTGCTCGGGATCTTCGCGACTATCGCCCCGGCGGCTTCGGCCGCCCTGCAGGCGCTGGACGCACATGACCTGGCCACCTACGACCGCGTGCTCGATGCGACGGTCCCGCTGGCCCGGCATCTGTTCGGCGCACCGACCTACTACTACAAGACCGGAATCGCCTTCCTGGCCTGGCTTTCCGGTCATCAACCCGGTTTCTCGATGGTCGGCGGGCTGCAGTCGGCGCGCAGCACCGTGCACCTCGCGACGGCGTACCGACTGGCCGACGAGATCGGGTTGCTACCCGATCCGGACCTCGCCGCGCACCGCGTACGCGCCTACCTGGACGTCGCCGGAGTCGCGTCATGACCGGCATTGCCCGCCTGTCGCTGAACCAGATGACCACCAGACGCTGGACTCTCGCGCAGGCCGTCGACGGATGTGCGCGTGCGGGCATCGGCGCAATCGGCATCTGGCGCGAGCCGCTGGCGGCCACGGGGGTCGGCGCGGCCGCCGACCTGATCCGTGACGCGGGACTGCGCGTGTCCTCGCTCTGCCGCGGCGGCTTCCTCACTGCGGGCGACGCCGGATCCCGGCAGCAGGCGCTGGACGACAATCGCCGGGCGATCGACGAGGCCGCCGAATTGGGCGCGACCTGCCTGGTCATGGTCGTCGGCGGACTGCCCGCCGGTTCGCGTGATCTCCCGGGCGCTCGCGCGAACGTGTCCGACGGCATCGCCGCACTCGTGCCGCACGCGCGGCAGGCCGGGATCCGGCTCGCGCTGGAGCCGCTGCACCCGATGTACTGCGCCGACCGGGCCGTGCTGTCGACCCTCGCGCAAGCTCTCGATATCGCCGAGCCGTTCCCGGTCGAGCAGGTCGGCGTCGTCGTCGACACGTTCCACGTGTGGTGGGACCCGGACCTGTTCGCCCAGATCGCGCGGGCGGGCGCCCGGATCGCGAGCTACCAGATCTGCGACTGGATCACGCCGTTGCCGTCGGACGTCCTGCTGGCGCGGGGCATGCCCGGCGACGGCCACATCGACTTCGCGCCGATCACCGCAGCCGTGGCTGCGGCCGGCTACGCCGGTGACGTCGAGGTCGAGATCTTCAACCAGCAGGTGTGGGACGCCGATCCGGACGGCGTGCTCGCGACGATGGTCAGCCGCTACGAGTCGCTCATCGCGGCCTAGCAGCGCAGGCCGGCGCCCGTTCAGAGACGCGGGTCGATGTGGATCTTCGGGCCGGGCCCCGCGCCCGCTGGTCGCCAGCCGGCCAGTGCGTCGGCAACGCGATCGAGGCTGATCGTCGCCGCGACGTGGCGTGTCGGGTCGACGGCACCCGACGCGTAGTGCTCGATCGCCTTACGCAGCCCGGGTGATCCGCTCAGCACGCCGACCGCCGTGACATCCTTGAGCACCAGGGTTCTCGTGTCGATCAGGCTCGGCCGCCCGGCCAGGCCGACGTACACGACCCGTCCCCCCGGCTCGACGAGATCGAGCGCGGCGCTCGGCACATCGGCGCCGTTCGTGGCGTCGATGACAGCGTCATACGGCAGCGACGGCAGGTCGCCGCGGGTCCACGCGCCGGCGACGCCGAGGCCGCGCGCATTTGCCAGTGACTGCTGGGTCTCTCCCACGACATGGACCTCGGCGCCGGCGGCCACCGCGAACTGGGCGGCCAGCAGGCCGATCGTCCCCGGGCCCCAGATCGCGAGCCGGCACCCGGGTCGCGCGCCCGCGGCGTCGACCGTGCGCAGCGCGGTACCGCCGGGCTCGACCAGTGCGCCGGCTACTGCGCCGACCTCGTCGGGCAGCGCGTACAGCGCGCTCGCCGGGACGGCCAACTGCTCGGCCAGCGCGCTGGGCCATCCGCCGCGGATGCCGATCTCGTAGCGGTCCGGGCACAGATGCTGCTTGCCGCTCGTGCAGACCCGGCAGTGCCCGCACCCGAGCATGGTGTCGGCCGTGACCCGCCGCCCGATCCAGCCGGCGTCGACATCCTGACCCACCGCGCTGACCGTCCCGGACCATTCATGGCCCAGTCGCATCGGATAGCTGGCGTGGCCCTGATGCAGGTAGGCCATCTCGCCGGTGAACACCTCGACGTCGGTGCCGCAGATGCCGGCCCGCTCGACGTCGACCACCACCTCGCCCGCCTTGGCGACCGGTGCGGCAACCGTCGCGACGTGCGCCTGCTCCGGCCCGGTAACGATGAACGCCCTCATCGACGCGACGCCCGCCCGGACGCGCTCTGCGATTGTCCGTGCGCCGGTCGAGGTCCGGCGTCGGTCATAGTGCGGATACTAGCGGCGGCTTCAATTGATCAAGAAAGCGCTCACCCGGGCATAGCCGCGCTTGGAGCCACGCTCGGCGCCGCGCTCGGAGCCGCGCTCGGAGCCCCGCTGGATTCGCGCACGATCAGCCGGCACGGGAACGTGTGTAGGCCATGCGCCGGCCGCCCGTCGATCGCGGCGAGCAGGTGGTCGGCCGCCGACCGGCCGAGCTGGGTCAGGTTCAGGTCCACCGTCGTCAACGGCGGCCGGGACGTCGCCGCCATGACGTCCCAGTTGTCGAACCCGATCAGCGCGATCTGCGCAGGCACCGCGATGCCGAGTTCGCGCAACGTGTCAGAGACGCCGCGCGCGATCTGGTCGGATCCGCAGAAGATCGCGTCGACATCAGGGTTGGACCGCAACAGGATGTGCGTCGCCTGCCGGCCCCACTCCTCGCTCCATTCCCCGTGCAGGACTGCGGAGCCGGCGAGCTCGAGCCCCGCATCGGCGAGCGCGTCCTGGGCACCCTGAGCGCGCAGGCGCGCGGCGAGGAAGCGCTCCGGGCCGGTGATGTGCCCGACCCGGCTGCGCCCGCTGACGAGCAGGTGCTCGATGGCGATCCGCCCGCCCTGTTTATCGTCCGGTATCAACGAGCAGTCGCCCGGGTCGGTGGACTGCGTCATCGCGTAGACGACCGGTACCGAGACCTTGACGCCGATCGGCGGGCGCGGGTCGGTTCGCCGGCCGGTGATGATGATGCCGTCCACCCGGCGCGCCAGCAGCGTGCGGATGTAGTGCTGCTCGCGGATCGCGTCGCCGCGCCCGTCGCAGAGGAACACCGAGATCTGACCCGCACCGAGGGCGTCCTCGGCGCCGAGCATGATCGGGATGGTGAAGCGGCCGAAGCTGTCCGTGGTGATCAGCCCGACGGTATAGCTGCGCCCGGCGAGCAGCCCGCGGGCGAGCGCGTTCGGCTGGAAGCCGAGTTGATCCGCGGCGGCCAGCACCCGCTCGCGGGTCTCGTCCCGAAGCTGTCCGCGCCCGTTGAGCGCCTTGGACACGGTGCCGATCGACACCTGCGCGAGCGCGGCGACATCGGCGATGGTGGGCTGCCCCCGCTGCGCTCTCACGGAAAGTTACTTTCCGGTCTGGCTGGCATCGCACGAGGGTACCCCGGCCGAAGTAACCATGCCGAGAATCTGCTTTAGACACAGGACTGTTTACGTTCACATTTTTCACCTCCAGAGCGTTGACTTCACTGTTTTGGTGGTCTAGCGTCGCCGATCAGGCAAAGGGTTTCCGGACCTGTCCACCCGCCCCCGCGGCCCTGCTCGGCGCACTCGAGCAAGGCCCGGGACCGTGCCCGACGAGCTCCGCCGGCGGCGCTCGTCGAAGGCAGGATCCGGTGATCGAAACGGGTACCGCCGTCGGGTTCGGCGCCGGGTTTCGGGTGGACCGATTCCCGAGCCGGCGAGCCCGTCACGGCCGCACCCCCGCCCGCGCCCCGGATCAAGCTCGCCAACGTGCACCACCCATCGTCGACCCCCGCACAGATCCCCAGATCCGTAGACCCCCAGATGCACCAAGGAGCAGTGGGCTCATGTCACGACCAGCTGGAATGCCCGTCCGCGGTCGCTCGCGCCGAGTGCGCCGCCCCAGTCGACTGAGCCGACCGAGCCGACTGAGCCGACTCCGCCGTGTCGGCGTGTTCGGTTTCGCGTTCGCGGTCACCGCCGCACTCAGCGTCGGGGTCGCCGGAGCGCACTACCAGCCGGGCGAGCCACCCGCCGTCAACCCGGGCGAGCCCACGTTCTCCGGATCGGCCGACCCGGTTCCCGCCGAGCCCGCGGCGTTCGACCCGTCGCGCAGCCGGCTGCAGGCCATCTTCGACGCCGACGTCGCGGCCGGCGGCACGTCGTACTGGTTCGACCGCATCCTCGCCCGGCCCTTCCTGTCCAACTCCGACTCGACGCTGATGACGCGCGGGCGGGCGCTGTACATGTACACGCACAACCCGCGCACGATCGGCTTCGGCGCTGGTGGCAGCGGGGCCAACGGCGGCGGGGGCTACGCCTACCGGCAGCCGCCCACCACAGCCGCCCCGCAAAGCCTTTACACCATAGGGGTTTCCGGCGACCCGCTGACCGAAGACACCACCCAGCGCGTCCAGTACCCGAGCTACTACTCAGGCGTGTACGCGCGCCCGGGCCTGACCGTCGGCGAGAAGAAGTTCATCACCGACAACGACGTGGCGATCACCGACCTCACCCTTACCAACACGGGTGATTCGGCGCTCACGACCACGCTGACCGCGACCTCGCCGATCGCGACCACGCCGTCGGCGGACGGCACGGAACTCACCGGCACGGTCACCCTCCGGTACGCCCTGTCGACGATCTTCCCGCGCATGAGCGGCGACGGGTTCGCCGTCAACGGCACGAACCTCACCCGCGACGTAACGCTGGCACCCGGCGCGTCGACCAGCGTGAAGGTGCAACTCGGTGCCATCGCCAACGAGATTCCGCAGTCGGCAACGGACTACGCGCGCTACCGGGCCTACGACCCGAACACCGCGTGGCTCACCCAGATGCGCGAGTACAACAAGTTCTGGGTCGGCAACGTCGCCTACCTCGATCTGCCCGACAAGAACGTCGAGAAGATCTCCTACTACCGGACCTGGGAGAACCGCTTCAACTCCTTCGACGGCAACATCCCGGGCAACGACTACCAGTACCCGGTCGATCTCGAAGGCGCGCTCGGCTACAACAACCAGATTTCGCTTACCGTACCGATGCGTCTGCAGGATCTGCAGTTCTACCGCGACCCCCTCTACTCGTACGGCCCGTGGCTCTCGCAGGGCGAGGAGTCGGGCTGCCAGGCGTTCCACGACAACCCCGGCAACACCGGGAACTGGAACAACACCTACGAGCAGTGGACCGCCGATCAGGCCTGGCAGAGCTACCTCGTACACGGCGGGCCGAAGTCAGTGGTGGCCAACCTCGCCAAATACGCCGAGTGCGACGTCAAGGGAACGCTCGCCAAGTTCGACACGAACGGCAACGACCTGATCCAGTACTCGTCGGGCACCCTGCCGGGTAATGACGCCGACTCGGTGGCGTTCAAGTACTACGGCACCCGGCCGCAGGACCGTACCGAGAGTTCGTACTGGTACGCGGGTGCCAAGGCCGCGGCCGCGGAGTACCAACTGCTCGGCAACCACGCCAAGGCCGCCGAGATGACCACGATCGCCGACAACATCAAGAACTCGATCCTCACCAACCTGTGGGCCGACGGCCCGGTCACCAACTCCGACACGAGCGGCGGCCAGGCGACCGGCCCGCGCGTCGCCGGCAAGATCGGCAACGCCGTGAAACTCTCGGGCAGCAACGAGTACGTCAACCTGCCCACCGGCATCGTGAGCGGACTGTCCGACTTCACCGTCTCCGCCTGGGTCAACCCCTCGGCGCAACCGACGTGGTCACGCGTGTTCGACCTCGGCACGGGCACCGGCACGTACATGTTCCTGACCGTCGACGGCGGCGGCACCGGCGTCCGCTTCGCGATCACCACCAACGGCGGCGGCGCCGAGCAGCAGGTCAACACGAACACCCACCTGCCGCTGAACACGTGGTCGCACCTCGCGGTCACGCTGGCCGGCACGACGGCGACCGTCTACATCAACGGCGTCGCGGCGGGGAGCAACCCGAACGTCACGCTGCACCCGTCCGACCTCGGCAACACCAACCAGAACTGGATCGGCCGCTCACAGTACGGCGACCCGGATCTGCCGGCGACGGTCGACGACTTCCAGATCTACGGCCACGCGCTGACGGCGGCCGAGGTGGGTGCGCTCGCCGGAGGCGCCGCGGGCGCGGGCGATGTCGCCGACTACAAGTTCGACGAGGACACCGGCGCAACGGCGGTCGACTCGTCGGGCAACGGCAAGGACGCGACGATCATCTCGCTGGTCAAGCCGACAATCACCTGTCCGGGCAAGGTGTTCCTGCAGAAGGACCTCACCACCGGCAACCTGGTCTGCTGGAAGGATCAGCAGAACTTCGCGCCGTTCATCGACGGCATCGCCCCGGACGACGCGAACCACGTCCAGGCGCTGCGCTACTACGCCGACAAGGCCGAGTTCCCGATCATGCCGGTCTACACGGCCAATCAGGCCGACACCGCAGCCGACGAGGCGTGCGAGGCGTGCAGCCACGGCAGCAACAACTTCTCCAACATCAACGCGACGCTGCAGGCCCGGCTGTACTCCGAGGCACTGCGCAACTACCCGTCGCCGTACATCACACCCGACATGTATCGCCAGCTCATCGAGTGGCTGTCGTGGAACGAGGACATCAACGGCGACAACCGATTCCCCGACAACAACGAGTTCTTCTTCAACTGGGACCCGGCAACGCAGACGTTCGGCCGTTCGGGCATCCATCACGACGTGCTCGGCTCGTACAACTGGATGATGTTCCAGGACGTCGCCGGCCTGCAGCCACGGCTGGACGACAACGTCGAGCTATGGCCGATCGACATGGGCTATGACCACTTCACGGTCAACAACCTGAGCTACCACGGCAGCAACCTCACCATCGTCTGGCAGAAGCCGGGCGGCACGCGGTACTACACGGCGGCGCCGATGGGTTATTCGCTCTACGTGGACGGGCATCGCGCGTTCACCGTCGACGATCTGGCGCACGTGACGTGGGATTCGCAACACGGTGACGTGCACGTCCTCGACGGCAGCCACACGCACGTGCTCCAGCACGAGGACGTCCACCTGCTGGCGGCCGACGAGGTCGGGCTGGGCAACAATGCGCGGGTCGTCGACAGCTTCGCCGAAGGCCGGCGTCGACGTGACCGGCAAGACGAAGAACCTGGCCGTGGGCAAGACCGCGACCGCGTCGTTCACCGCGACGACGCCGGCGTCGCAGGCCACCGACCCGGCCAACGCCGTCGACGGCTTCACGATCAGCGGGCTGCCCGTGGTGTCCGGCTCCTACGTGGGCACCAACCCGATCTGGGGCGACCTCGGATCACCGAACGCGCAGGACTGGCTGCAGGTCGACCTGGGCAAGGCGACCTCGATCAGCGACGCGAAGGTCTACTTCTACAGCAACAAGGCGTTCGGCTCGGGCGGCAACACCTACCGCGAGCCCGCGTCGTACACCGTGCAGTACCTGAGCGGATCGTCCTGGGTCGACGTGCCCAACCAGGCGCAGAGTCCCGCGACCCCGGCCCCGAACCTCAACGAGGTGCGGTTCAGCCCCGTTGTCGCCAGCCAGATCCGCGTGCTGATGACCCGGGCCACCGGATTCGCCGTCGGGGTAAAGGAGATCCAGGTGTTCAGGTAGCCCGCGCCCCGGTACGTCCGCACCCGTTACTACGCCGCGAACGGAAGGAGTGAGCAAGAACGATGACCGGTGACGCACGCTTCGTGATCGGGATCGACTTCGGCACGTTGTCGGGCCGCGCGGTCGTCGTACGGGTCGCGGACGGGGCCGAGATCGCAAGCGCCGTCCACGAGTTCGCGAACGGCGTGATCGACAAGCGGTTGCCGGGCAGCGATCGGGAACTCCCGGCCGACTGGGCCCTTCAGGACCCAGCCGACTGGCTCGCCGTGCTCGGCAATGCCGTGCCCGAGGCGATGCGCCGCAGCCGTGTCGACCCGCGTCAGGTCATCGGCATCGGCACCGACTTCACCGCCTGCACGGTCGTTCCCACAACCGCCGACGGCACACCGCTGGCGATGCTGGACGAGTGGCGGCGGCGCCCACACGCCTGGCCGAAGCTGTGGAAGCACCACGCGGCGCAGTCGCACGCCGACCGCATCACGCAATTGGCGCACGAGCGGGGCGAGCCGTGGATCGGCCGCTACGGCGGGCGAATCTCGAGCGAATGGCAGTTCGCCAAGGCGCTGCAACTGCTCGAGGAGGACCCCGAGGTCTACGCGGCAACCGAGCGCTGGATAGAAGCGGCCGACTGGATCATCTGGCAGTTGACCGGCCGCGAGACACGCAACGCGTGCACCGCGGGCTACAAGGGCATCTACCAGGACGGCGCGTATCCCACCGAGCAGTACCTCGCCGCACTGAACCCGGCGTTCGCCGACTTCGCGCGCACCCGGCTGGCCCATCCCCTGTCGGCGCTCGGCACACCGGCCGGGCGGCTGACAGAGGCGTCGGCGCGGCTGACCGGCCTGCCCGCAGGCATCACCGTGGCGGTCGGCAATGTCGACGCACACGTCACCGCCCCTGCGGCCCAGGCGGTCGAGCCGGGACAACTGCTCGCCGTGATGGGTACCTCGACGTGCCACGTGATGTCGGCCGACGTTCTGGCCGAAGTGCCGGGCATGTGCGGGGTCGTCGACGGCGGCATCGTCTCCGGACATTACGGCTACGAGGCCGGGCAGAGCGGCGTCGGCGACATCTTCGCCTGGTGGGTCGACAACGCCGTTCCGCCCGCGTACGTCGAGGCGGCCCAGCGGCGAGGCGTCGGCGTGCACGAGTACCTGACCGATCTCGCCGCTGCCGAGCCGGTCGGCGCCCACGGCCTGGTCGCCCTGGACTGGATGAACGGCAACCGCTCGGTGCTCGTCGACCACGAGTTGTCCGGGGTGATCGTCGGCCTGACGCTGGCGACCCGGCCCGAGCAGGTCTATCGCGCACTGCTGGAGTCCACGGCCTTCGGCACGCGGCGCATCATCGAAGCGTTCGAGGATTCCGGTGTCCGCGTTGACGAGCTGGTGGTCGCGGGCGGCCTGCTCAAGAACGAATTCCTCATGCAGATATATGCCGATGTCACCGGTCGGCCGCTGAGCGTCGCCGAGTCGCCGCAAGGGCCTGCGCTCGGCTCGGCAATTCACGCGGCCGTCGCCGCCGGTGCATACGCCGACGTGCCCACCGCCGCGAAGGCAATGGGACGCGTACGGCGGGCCGTCTACCGTCCCGACTCCGTCCGCCGACGCGGCTACGACACGCTCTACCGCGAGTACCGGCGCCTGCACGACTACTTCGGGCGTGGCGAAGGCGCGGGCGGCAACGACGTACTGCACCGCCTGCGGCGGATGCGCAACGAGGCGGCGAGCGCGCCAGGCCGATCGCCCATCGCCGACCAACTGATCACCCCAGCAGGCAAAGGAGCCCCATGACGATCACCGCCCCCGGCGCCCGGCTGTCCGGCGCGGCGAACGAGGTGGCACGCGACCTCGTTCGCCGGCCGCGCATCGGCCTGCTCGGCATCATGCAGGAGCTCTACGACGACATGATCCCGGGCATCACGCAGCACCAGGAGAGCTACGCGAACGACGTCGCGGCGCACCTGTCCGGTGCCGCCGACTTCGTTCTCGGCGATCCGGTGCGCAACCGCGAGGACGCCGAGCGAACGATGCGACGCTTCGAGAACGAGTCGCTCGACGGCGTCATGGTCATCATGCTGACCTACGGGCCGGCCATGCGGATTGCCCGCCTGCTCGGCGAGAACCGCCTGCCGGTGCTGCTCGCCAACATCCAACCCGAACCCTCGGTGACGCCCGCGTGGGACATGGCCGACATGACCTACAACCAGGGAATCCACGGCGCACAGGACACCGCGAACGCCATGGTTCGCGCCGAGCGCGCGTTCGCGGTGCTGACCGACGACTGGCGCAGCGACCAGTTCCGCGATGACGTCGAGCGCTGGGCGCGTGCCGCCCGGGCGGTCACCGCGTGGCGCTCGCTCAAGATCGGCGTGTTCGGCTACGCGATGAACCAGATGGGCGACATCCGGGTCGACGAGAACGCCCTGCTGCGCGCACTCGGACCGCAGATCGACTTCCTCGCCCCGGGCGATCTGTACCGCGGGATGCAGGCGGTCGCCGACGAGCAGGTCGACGAGCTTCGCAAGTGGGAGGACGAGCACTTCGAGATCGACCCACGGCTCTCGGCCGAGGAGCGCGACGATCACGCCCGGATGCAGATCGCGATCGAGCGACTGCTCGACGAGCGGGGCTACCGGGCCTACTCCACCCACTTCGACGCCATCGGCGAGGACGGCCGGTTCAGCCGGCTGCCGCTCGCGGCCGCGTCCTCGCTGATGGCCAAGGGATACGGGTACGGCGCGGAAGGTGACGCGCTGGCCGCGGCCATGGTCTACGCCGGGCATCAACTCATCGGCGACGCGCACTTCACCGAGATGTACGCGATGGATTTCCCGTCCGACTCGATCTTGATGAGCCATATGGGCGAAGGCAATTACGCCATCGCGCGCACCGACCGGCCGGTCCGGCTGATCCGGCGCGAACTCGGCATCGGCAAGCTCGCCGATCCGCCCACGTTCCTGTTCCAGTACCAGCCGGGGCCCGCCACCCTGGCCTCGCTCGTGTCCCTCGGCGGTGAGCGATTCCGGCTCGTCGTCGCCGAGGGGACGAATCTCGACAGCCAGGAACTGCCTGCGCTGGAGATGCCGTACGGGCAGTTCCAGCCCCGATCCGGCGTGCGCGCCTGCATGAACTCCTGGCTGACCCACGGCGGCACCCACCACATGGTGATGAACCTCGGGCATCACGCGGCGGACTGGCAGGACTTCTGCCTGCTCGCCGGAATCGAATATGTCTCGGTCTGACCGGACCTCTCCGTTCGGAGGGGCCGTATCCCTGGAAGGGGGCGGAATGCTCACCTCAACAACGTCCGTCGGCCGTCGCCGGCGTGGCGTGGTCGCGGGCCTGGCGATCGTTACGGCTCTTACGCTGGCGGCCTGTCAGGGAGGCAGCAAGGGCGGTGGCGGAGGCGGGGGCGGCACCACAGCCAAGGACGACGGCACGACCCTGACCCTCTGGACCAGGGCGCCCACGCAGACGTTCACCCAGACCCTCGTCGACGCCTACAACAAGAGCCACAAGAACCAGGTCAAGCTCACGGCGTTCCCCGCGGACTCCTACCAGCAGAAGGTGGCCTCGGCGGCGGGCGCGAAGCAACTGCCCGACATCCTGGCCTCGGACGTGGTGTACGCGCCGAACTACGCGTCCAAAGGCATCTTCGCCGATCTCACCGATCGGGTGAACACCTTGCCGTTCAAGGACAAACTCGCGCCCGGGCACATGAAGGCCGCGACCTTCAACGGCAAGATCTACGCCGTGCCGCACGACCTCGACATGTCGGTGGTGTTCTACAACAAGGTTCTGTTCCAGAAGGCCGGCCTCGACCCGAACAAGCCGCCGGCCACGATGCAGGAGGTGTACCAGGACGCCGTCAAGATCAACAAGCTGGGCGGCGGCGTGCACGGCTACTTCTTCGGCGGCGCCTGCCCCGGCTGCATGCTGTTCACCACCTGGCCGATGATCTGGGCCGACGGGGGCACCGTCATCAACGACAAGGGCGATGCCTCGACGATCGACAACCCCCAGGCGGCGAACATCTACTCGCTGTACCGCACCATGGTCGCGCAGGGCATCGTCCCGGCCAGCGTCAAGACCGAGAACGGACCGACCTGGACCCAGGCGTTCAGCGAGGGCAAGATCGGCATCCAGCCGTTCGGGGCAACGGCGCTGCAGACGATGAAGGAAGGGCCCGGCCTGCAGATCGGCGTCTCGCCGATCCCCGGCCTCAACGGCGGCAAGTCCTCCTTCGTCGGCGGCGACGTCCTCGGCATCACCTCGACGAGCAAGCATGCCGCGCAAGCCTGGGACTTCGTGTCCTGGACGCTGTCCGATCAGGCCCAGGTCGAGGTTGTCGCCAAGAGCAAGAACAGCCCGGTACGTAGCGATCTCGCCAACAACAAGTACGCAGCGCAGGACCCGCGACTCGTCACGTTCAACCAGTTGTCGACCGAGGGGCAGACCCCGATCTCGGTCAACTTCGGGCAGACGTACAACGACCCGAACGGCCCGTGGACGGCCACGGTCTTCGACGCCGTCTTCGGCAGCGAGGATCCGGCCGCCGAACTCAAGAAGCACAACGACAAGATCAGCCAGTCGCTGGCCAGCGGCGGCTGAGGCGACTGACCGATAATGCGACCGACCCGCCCGGCTCGTGTCCTGTTCGTGCCGGGCGGGTCGTCTTGCCGAGAATGATGCCCGTGTTAAGCGATTCGCGCATCTCGACACCCCGACTCGTCCGGAAGGAGTCGACGATGACAACGACCGAGACCGGCCCGACCGTGCAGCACGCCCCGTCCGAGCCGCCCCGCGCCTCGCGCCGGCGCTCCACGCTGCGGCGGCGCCGCGGGCGCATCGGCGCCCTCTACGCCACGCCGATGGCCGTGATCGTCGCCGTCCTGTTCGTCATCCCGCTGGGCCTGATGATCTGGATGTCGGTGAACGACTGGCCGCTGCTCGGTGCCTCGAGCCCGAACGGGTTCAAGAACTACCGGGTGCTCTCCGATCCGCTGCTCGTGAACGCCATCTGGTTCACGGTGAAGTACACGATCGTCACGACGATCGTGCTCAGCCTGATCTCCTTCGGGCTGGCCTTACTCGTGCAGGAACGACGCTACGGCGTCGGCTTCTTCCGCAGCGTGTTCTTCCTGCCCGCTGCGGTCGGGCTGGCCTCGGCGAGCTTGTTGTTCTACAGCCTGTTCGTGAACGACCAGTCACCGCTGAACAGCGTGGCGCGGTGGCTGCACCTGACCAACGGCACCGTGGCCTGGCTGGGCACGTCGAATCACGCGCTCGCCTCGGTGGTCGGCATGATCACCTGGCGCTTCGCCGGGTTCTACATGCTGATCCTGATGACCGGCCTGCAGTCGATCGACCCGCAACTGTTCGAGGCCGCCCGCACCGACGGCGCCAACCGCTGGCAGATCATGCGAAGCATCACCCTTCCGCTGCTGCGCCCGTCCATCGCGCTGATGCTGATTCTCTCGATCACCGGATCGCTGCTCGCTTTCGACCAGTTCTTCATCTTGACCGGCGGGCGGCACGAGACGGCCACCGCCGTGATCGCCATCTACCGGCAGGCCTTCATCCGCCAGGACCTCGGCGGCGCGGCGGCGATCTCGGTCGTCGTTCTCGTCGTCCTGCTGGTCATCAACGGCGCGCAGTTGCTCGTACTGCGGCGCAACGACAGCAAGTGAGGACGGGACGCCATGAGCCGCAGCCGCGCAGCAGTCGCCCGCAACACCGGCTTCTACTCGACATCAGCCGTGCTCGCCGTGCTGTTCCTGTTCCCGATGGTGTGGACGCTTTACTCGTCCGTGCACGGGCAGGAGGCAACGAATGGCGCCAACCCGAGCGGATTCGGGCTCGCGAACTACCGGCGACTGTTCAACTACGGCGCCGGGATCGGCGACTACCTGGTCAACAGCATCATCGTCTCGCTGATCACGGTGGTGGTCACAGTCGTCGTGGCGACGCTCGGCGGCTATGCGGTCGCGCGATTCACCTTTCCGGGCAAGAACCTGCTGTTTCTCGTCACGCTCGCGATCTTGATGGTTCCCTACACGACCATCCTGATCCCCCTGTACGTGTTCCTCGGCTGGATCCACCTGCAGGGCTCGCTGCTCGGGCTCGCACTGGTGCTCGCCGTCTTCCAGTTGCCCTTTGGGCTGTTCATGATGCGCAACTCGTTCGAGGCGCTGCCGATCGAACTCGAGGAGTCGGCGTTGATCGACGGGTGCAGCCCGACCAGCGCCCTGCGCCGGGTACTCCTGCGCGGTGTTACTCCCGGAGTCGTGACCGTCGCGCTGTTCGCGTTTCTCGCGTCGTGGAACGAGTTCGTCGCGCCGCTGATCTTCCTGACCGACGGGAGCAAGTTCACGCTGCCGCTCGCCCTGTTCAACCTGCAGTCCGGCAACAACAACGTGGTCGATTTCGGCGCGCTGCAGTCCGGCGTCGTCATCGCGGCCATTCCCTGCATCGTGATCTTCCTTTTCCTGCAACGGTTCTACGTCCGCGGCTTCAGTTCCGGCGCGGTCAAGGGATGAGCCGAAGCGGCCAATCCACCGACTCCTGGAAGGTGCCGTCCAACGTGACTTCGGCCAGCCTCTCCTCCACCGACCTGTCGACCCGGCGATCAACGCGACCCGGCCCGCCGGGACCGGTCAGCCCGACCGCGAACGCGGTGACGACGCTGTCGCCGCTCGGCCTCGACGACGTGGCCCTGGAATCCGACGGCTACCTCGGCCGATGGCAGCAGGCCAGCGCCGACACGAGCCTGCCGCACTGCATCGCCAACCTCGAGGCGAGCGGCGCCCTGGGCAACCTGCGCCACCTGGCGGGCAAGTCCGACGAGCCGTTTCGGGGGATGTGGTTCGCCGACTCGGACGTCTACAAGACGCTCGAGGGCGCGGCCTGGCAACTCGCCCAGCGCGACACCGACGACGGGGCGCTGCGCCGGTTCGTCGAGCGGGCCGTCACGTTGATCGCGGCCGCCCAACAAGACGACGGCTACCTCAACTCGTGGGTGCAGATCGTCCGGCCGGACGACCGCTGGCAGGACCTGCGCTGGGGCCACGAGTTGTACTGCGCCGGGCACCTCATCCAGGCGGCGGTGGCCGCGGACCGCACCGGCGCGAGCGCGGACCTCCTTGCCGTGGCGCAACGTCTTGCCGATCTGCTGGCCGACCGCTTCGGTGCCTCCGGTACGCGCGGCATCTGCGGGCACCCCGAGATCGAGACCGCCCTGGTCGAACTGTTCCGCGCCACCGGCCAGCAGCGCTACCTCGATCTTGCCGCGCGCATGATCGACCTACGCGGACACGGGTTGCTGGCCGACGCGCCCAAGCCGTCGGTGATCTCCGCACACACCTTCGGCGCGCAGTACTTCCAGGACCACACGCCGGTTCGCGAGGCTGCGACAGCAACGGGGCATGCCGTGCGGCAGTTGTACCTGGAGGCCGGAGTCGTCGACGTTGCCGTCGAGACGGGCGACGCCGATCTGCTCGCCGCGTCGGAACGGGTCTGGGACGACCTGTTCTCGACCAAGACCTACGTCACCGGCGCGCACGGATCGCGGCACCGCGACGAGGCGATCGGCGATGCCTACGAGTTGCCTCCCGACCGCGCCTATGCCGAGACGTGCGCCGCGATCGCCAGCTTCCACTGGAACTGGCGCCTGCTGCTGGCTACCGGCCGGCATCGCTACGCCGAGGAGATGGAACGCGTGCTCTACAACGCGATCGCCGTCTCGACCGCGGTTGACGGCAAGCACTTCTTCTACTCGAACCCGCTGCAGTTGCGAGCCGGTCACGACGGTTCCGACGAAGACGCCCCGTCGCAGCGGCTGTCCTGGTACCGGTGCGCGTGCTGCCCGCCGAACCTGACCCGGCTGGTCGGCTGCCTGAACGGCTACCTCGCCACCACCGACGCGACGGGCGTGCAGGTGCACCTCTACGCACCGGCCCGCGTCCGCGCGGACGTGCCGGGCGGCGCGGTTGCGCTGCGAGTCAGCACGGACTACCCGTGGGACGGCCGCATCGAGGTCACCGTCGAGCGTGTGGAGTCCGATCAGGAGTGGACCCTCGCGCTGCGCATCCCGGCGTGGGCGGACGATGTGCGCGCGTCGATCGACGGCGAGCCGGTGGTTGTCGACCCCGACGCCGGCTACCTGCGCCTGAGCCGAACCTGGCCGGAGGGCACGTCGCTCGTGCTCGAACTCGGCATGCCGGCCCGCCTCGTCGGCGCCCATCCCAAGGTCGACGCCGTACGCGGCTCTGTCGCACTCGCCCGCGGACCGCTCGTCTACTGCATCGAGGACGCCGACCTCGGCCCCGGGATCGCGCTCGACGATGTGGTGCTCGATCCGGCCAGTCCGCCGAGGGCCGCTGCTCGCGATGATCTGCTCGACGTCCCGGTCGTGATCACCGCGCAGGGCCGGGTGCGGTCCGGAGCGTCGTCGTTGTACTCGACCTGGCCGCCCGCCACGGATGCGGCCGCGGCGGCGCCGCTCGAGTTGACCGCAATCCCCTATTTCCGTTGGGGAAACCGCGATCCTGGCGCGATGCGGGTGTGGGTACCGATCAGCGGAGCCGATGAGCGCTAGCGCGGCTGCGCGGCCTGGATGGCGGTCAGCGCGATTGTGTAGACGATGTCGTCGACAAGCGCGCCGCGCGACAGGTCGTTCACCGGCTTGGCCAGGCCCTGCAGCATCGGCCCGATACTGACGACGTCCGCGCTGCGCTGCACGGCCTTGTAGGTGGTGTTACCGGTGTTGAGGTCCGGGAAGATAAAGACGGTGGCCCGCCCGGCAACCGGGCTGTCCGGCGCCTTGGACCGTGCCACCGAGGCGATCGCGGCAGCGTCGTACTGCAGCGGGCCGTCGACAAGCAGTGACGGTTCACGCTCGTGCACGAGACGGGTCGCCTCGGTCACCTTGACCACGTCGGCGCCTGCGCCTGACGTGCCGGTGCTGAAGCTGATCATTGCGACGCGCGGCTCGATGCCGAACGCCCGGGCGGAGGCCGCACTCTGCAGGGCGATGTCAGCAAGCTGTTCGGCGTCCGGATTCGGATTGACCGCGCAGTCGCCGTAGATCACGACGTCGTCGGGCAGACACATGAAGAACACCGACGACACCAGTGCCACGCCGGGCGCGGTACCCAGAATCTGGAGCGCGGGACGCAGCGTCGATGCCGTGGTGTGCAATGCGCCGGCGACCAGCCCGTCCACCTCGTCGAGGTGGAGCATCACGGTGCCCAGCGTGATCGGGTCGGTCAACTGGTCGCGGGCGGTATCGGTGGTCATTCCCTTGTGCCGGCGGGCCTTTACGAGTGCGTCGACGTAGCGCTCGTCGATCTGCGTCGGGTCGACGACCTCGATGCCGTCGGGCAGTGTCAGCCCGAGCCCCGCGGCCTGGATGGCGACCTCTCGCGGCTCGGCCAGCAGCACGCACTGCGCGATGCCCTGCTCGTGGCAGATGGTCGCCGCGCGCAGGGTCCGCGGCTCGGCGCCCTCCGGCAGCGCGATGCGCCTCGCGGCCGCGCGTGCGCTGGTGGCCAGTCGGCGCCGGAACGCCGGTGGACTCAGGCGCGGCACATGGCTGGACGTGGGCACCGTGTCGAGCCAGTGCGGGTCCAACCCGTCCGCGACCGCGGTCATGACCAGCCGGGCCCGCTCGGCGTCGTCGATCGGCACCTCCGGATCCATGTCATGGACGATGGTCGCGGTCTGGTAGCTGTTCGTGGAGGTGACCAGCAAGGGCAGTCCGGTGGCGAGCGCCGGGCGGCCCAGGTTCAAGACCCGTGGGTCGGGTTCCACTCCGAGCGTGAGCAGCATGCCGGCCAGGCGGGTGCCGTTCATCGCGGCCAGGCACACGCTCAGGACGAGTTCGTCCCGGTCGCCCGGCACGATGACCAGCACTCCCTCGCGCAGCAGCGGCAAGATGCCCGGCACCGCCTGGGCACCGACGATGACGCCCTTCACCCGCCGGTCCTGGTCACCCGCGTTGAGGACGCTGACATTCATGCCCGCCACCAGGTCCCGCACTCGCGGCCAGGTCAGTTCGGACCGGAACGGGATCGCGCCGACCAAGGTGAGTTCGCGGGCGGCCAGTGCGTCGCGCAGGCTTGCGATCGTCTCGGGCGTGGCCTCGGCGATCCGGTTGACGACCGCACCGACCACCCGGTCGTGCTCGCCGACCCGGAACGTTCCTGCGGCGATCGCCATCGCCTCGGCCAGGTGCGTCACGTCGCCGTGGTCGGACGGCGCACCGACCAGCAGGACGTCGGCGTCAAGCGCCTTCGCCAGCGCGACGTTCGTGCGTACGGCGTAGGCAAGCCCGGCGCCGGGAACGAGTCCCTCGACGACCACCACGTCGTGGCGGGCGATGATCGGCTCGGCGGCGGCGACGACCTCCTCCATGAGCACGTCCTGCGCGCCCTCGCCCAGCGCCTTTTCCACCCGCACGGACGGGATCGGGTCCGGGGGGCGCAGCGACGAGGTCAGCCGGATGAGTGCCGTCGATCGGTCGGTGCCGGTACCGCTCGCCCGGGGCTGGCCGAGCGGCTTGTAGAAGCCGACGTTGACGCCGCGCTCCTGCAGCGCGTGGATCAGGCCCAGGCACGTCGCGGTCAGGCCGACGCCGTGGCTCGTCGGCGCGACGAGCACGGTCCGCGTCATCGGGGTCGGCGTCCACGACAGGGCGACATGCTGCGAAACGTAGCAAAGATCCACTGCCGGAACCGGGCCGGAAGCGGATCGGCGCCGGGACCTGAAGACGGATTTGTCCGGAGCCGCCGGATCTGGCCGGAGCTGCCTGCGACGCTGAACCAACGCGCCGGCAGCAGCGTTGTCCAGGCATGACGACGCACGCGATGGTGCATTCGCAGGTGGTGTCGGTTAATGCCACAGCCCATGGCATCGAGTCGGCGAAGAACGGCACAGCGGGCCCACTGCCCTTGTGCCTCGTGCTGACAGCTGATGGCACGGTGCTGACGGTGCTGCCGGTTCCCAATCCCGACTGCGGGCCGTTGCCGGTGGCGGCGGCCATCCCGCCGATCGCGCCACCGCCGCCCGCGCCGGAGATCGCGAAGCCCGATCCCGTGCCCGATCCTGGCGGCCGCCGCCGCCACCGGGTTCCTCGCCTGGGCAGCCGCGCGTAACGCAGACTGGGGCGCATGCCTGCTGCCGTGCTGTGGCTGCGCCGCGACCTGCGCCTGCGCGACCATCCGGCCCTGCACGCTGCGGCGGGCGCCGGGCCGGTGCTGGCGCTGTTCGTCCTGGACGACGCGCTGCTGCGTCCGGCAAGCGCGCCGCGGCTGACCTTCCTGTTCCGGACCCTTCGCGCGCTGGACGCTGACCTTCGCGAGCACGCCGGGCGGCTGGTCGTGCGGCACGGGCCGCCTGCCCAGGTCGTGCCCGCGGTAGCCCACGAGGTCGGCGCCCGGTCCGTGCACATCAGCGCGGACTACGGCCCGCTCGGGTCGAAGCGCGACGCTGAGGTCGACGCCGCGCTGGGCGACGTGCCGCTCGTCCGGACCGGTTCGCCCTATGCGGTCGCGCCGGGCCGAGTAACCGGGGCAGGCGGGCCGTACCGGGTGTTCTCCGCGTTCTACCGGGCCTGGCGCGAGCACGGCTGGCGTGAGCCCGCCGCGTCCGATCCCGCGCACGTCGAGTGGCTGCGCGCCGACGGCGACCCGCTACCGCCCGATCCGCAACTGCCCGACACGCTCAGCCTTCCCACGGCGGGCGAAGGCGCGGCACACGCCGCCTGGCAGCGATTCCGCACACGGCACCTCGACGGATACGCCGCCGAGCGCGACCGTCCCGATCTCGACCACACGTCGCGGATGTCGCCGTACCTGAAGTTCGGCTCGATCCATCCGCGCACGCTGCTCGCCGATCTCGCACCGGGCGACGAGGCGTTTCGCCGCGAGCTGGCCTGGCGGGAGTTCTACGCCGCCGTCCTGCATCACTGGCCGGACAGCGCGCGGGAGTACTTCGTGCCAGGCCTGGCCGCGATGCGCTACGACACCGGAGCGGCCGCTGACGAGCACTTCGCCGCGTGGGCCGCCGGGCGCACCGGCTACCCGATCGTGGACGCGGGCATGCGGCAGTTGCTCGCGCAGGGCTGGATGCACAACCGGATACGGATGATCGTCGCGTCGTTCCTGGTCAAGGACCTGCACCTCGAGTGGACGCGTGGCGCCCGGCATTTCATGCGCCACCTTGTCGACGGCGATCTCGCCTCGAACTCGCACGGCTGGCAGTGGACCGCCGGCACGGGCACCGACGCCGCGCCGTACTTCCGCGTCTTCAACCCCGTCCTGCAGGGCAAGAAGTTCGACCCGGACGGCGCCTACATCCGCCGATGGGTTCCCGAACTCGCCGAGTTGCCCGGCGCCGAGATCCACGAGCCGTGGCGCCGGCCGGACGGCATCCCGGCCGGGTACGGCGCCCCGATCGTCGACCACGCGGATGAGCGGCGCGAATCGCTCGCGCGCTACGCCGAGATCAGGCGCGCAGGCTGAGAAGTCTGAGGCGGCGCGGCGAGCGGTCCTGACGCAGCGCCGCGCCGCGGCCCAGACAGGTCAGAAAGGTCCCGTCAACCAATGCTTCGTCGCGACCGGCCCGGCCCGTTCAACGACACACGCTCTCAGCGACCCGCCGCGACCTGCTCGGCTTCGGTGACCGGATCGCCCGGCATGAGCCACGCACCAACCGCCCGCGCGAACTTCGGCGTGGCCCCGGCACCGCCCAGGGCGAGCGGAGCCTGCCGGCCCAGAGCTGCGAGCTTCGCCCGCACGGCCTGAAACGTCTTCGCCGACGTCGCCGCGAGAACGACGAGGTCAGGACGCGTGGTGTCGACGGCCCGCGCGAGTTCCTCGACCGGGGTGTTCGCGCCCAGGTACTCGATGCGCCAGCCAGTGCGATTGAGCACAACGCCGAAGACCATGAGCGCGAGGTCGTGCAGTTCGCCGGGCGGGCAGGCGAGCACAGCGCGTGGCCCGTGCCCGCTCCCCCAACCCCGCGCCAGCCCGGCGAGCCGGCCGCGGATGACGTTGCTGGCGAAGTGCTCCTGGCCGACGCTGGCCGTGCCGCACTCCCAACGCTCGCCGAGATCGGCGAGGTAGGGCACGACGACATCGCGCAGGGCGGCGCGAAGCGACAGGTCGGACAGCAGGCGGTCGAGCACGGCCTGCGCGCCCGGCTCATCGAAGGCGTCGAGGGTCTGCCGGAGTGCGGCGGCGAGTTCGTCGACCGTCGACGCGGTGACCTGCGACTCGCCGGCGCGGGCCGGTTCCACGCCGGAATCGCCGTCCTCGCCGAGCACGGTGCGCGCTGCCTCCGCGGCGGACAGCCCGTCGACCAGGTAGGCCTGCATGCGCCGGATCCGCCGCTCGTCCGCTTCGGAATAGAGCCGATACCCGCCCGCCGAGCGAACCGGTTTCAGCAATCCGTAGCGGCTCTCCCACGCCCGGAGAGCGTGCACGCTCACGCCGAGGCGGCGGCTCAACTCGCCGATCCGAACGAGCGGGCCGTTCTCCGGGCGTCCCATGACGACACTATACGATCCTTCGACAGACATTTGACAGACCTGAATCCAGATGCCTAACTTCTTTAGACAGACCTTCGACGAAAGCTTGCCAATGAATCTTGTCCCGACCAGCACGACCGACCCGGCAACAGCCGAGCCGGACGGTGCCCATGGCGGCGGCGCACGGCCGTCCGTGGCCGTGATCGGCTCCGGGGTCTCGGGCCTCACCGCGGCCTACCTGCTGTCCCCCACGCACGACGTCGTCCTGTTCGAAGCGCAGGACCGGCTCGGGGGCCACGCGCACACCCACGACGTGGCGGATGCGGACGGCCGCCGGCACGCCGTCGACAGCGGGTTCATCGTCCACAACAACGTGACATATCCCCAACTGCGCAAGCTGTTCGCCGAGCTCGGCGTCGAGGTCCGGCCGGCCGAGATGAGCATGAGCGTGCGCTGCGCCGAGTGCGGGTTGGAGTATGCGGGCGGACGGGGCGTGCGCGGCCTGTTCGCCCAACCACGGCGCATCCTCGACTCCCGGTTCCTGCGAATGCTGTGGCAGGTCCGGCGGTTCCACCGCCGCGCATCGGCGTTCCTGCGCGCCACGGACGACGAAGACCTCACGACCTACGGCGAATTCCTGCAACAGGAGGGATTCGGCGACCACTTCGTCGCCCACTACGCCGTCCCGGTCGTGTCGTGCGTGTGGTCGGCCGGGCGCGAGACCACGCTGGCCTACCCAGCCCGGTACCTGTTCCAGTTCCTCGAACATCACGGCATGCTGCGCGTCACCGGTTCGCCGCAGTGGTTCAGCGTTGCCGGCGGCTCACGCAGCTATGTCGAGCGCCTCGCCGCATTGCTGCCCGACGTCCGGGTCGGCCGCGCCGTGGCCGACGTAACGCGGCGGGACGACGGCGTCGAGATCCGCGACGTCACCGGGCAGGTCACCCGGGTCGATCGCGTTGTCATAGCGACCCACGCCGATCAGGCACTCGGCCTGCTCACCGACCCGAGCGACGCCGAGGTCACGACCCTCAAGCAGTTCGGCTATTCGACCAACGTGACGGTGCTGCACACCGACGTCTCGGTACTGCCGCGGGCACGCAATGCCCGCGCGTCGTGGAACTACACCATGACCTCGTGCGGCCGGACCGATCAGCCCGCCGTGGTGACCTACTGGATGAATCGATTGCAGGGAATCCAGTCGCGGCAAGCCTTTCTCGTCACGCTGAACGACGTTGCCCGTCTTGATCGCGACTCGGTCGCCGAGGTCATGCGTTACGAGCACCCGGTCTACACGGCGGAAGCGGTCCGCGCACAGTCGCGGCTCGGCGGACTTGCCACGGATCGCACGGTCTACGCCGGCGCCTACCACGGCTGGGGATTCCACGAGGACGGTTGCCGGTCCGGTGTCGCGGCGGCCCGGCACTTCGGGGTGGCCTGGTGACCTCTCGCGCGTTGACACTCGTCCCGAAGATTCCCGATTCGGACCACGCACCCGGACTGCCGGCGCTCGTCGTCGGCTGGGTTTCGCATCGGCGCACGGCACCGGTCCGCTATGCGTTTCGGCACCGCGTCTACCAATGGCTGATCGATCTCGACGCGATCCCTTCGCAGCGCGGGTGGACGCGGTGGTTTGCCCAGTTCAGCAGCGAAGATCATCTCGGCGACCCAGCCCTGACGATCAAGGCCAACGTCGAGAATTTCCTGTCCCACAAGGGCATCCACCTCGGCGAGCAGGGCCGCGTCCTCATGCTCGCCAACGCGCGCGTGCTGGGCCACGTCTTCGACCCGCTGTCGGTCTTCTGGTGCTACGACAGCAGCGGACAGCTCGCCGGCATCGTGGCCGAGGTGCACAACACCTACGGTGAACGGCACGCCTACCTGCTGCATCCGGACGACCACGGCGTTGCCGCGACGGACAAGAAGTTCCGCGTCTCGCCGTTCTTCGACATCAGCGGCACCTACGAGTTGCAGTTCACCCTGACACCCGATCTGGTCAGCACGACCGTGACGCTGCGTCGCGGCTCGGCCGTCGCGTTCGTGGCGACGTTTCGGGGCCGGCCGGAACCCGCCACCCACCGTGCCCTCGCCCGGCTGGTCGTCCGGCGGCCACTCATGACGCAGCGGGTCTCGGCCCTGATCCGGCTGCACGGAACCCGGCTCTGGCTTCGCGGCCTGCCGGCGAGAAGGCCCACGTGAATCTGAACGGCAAGGTCGCCTGGGTCGTCGGCGGATCCAGCGGCATCGGCGCCGCGGTGGCGCGCGAACTCGTCGGACGGGGCGCCACGGTCGCGATAACCGCGCGCCGAGCGGGGCGCCTGGACGCCGTGGCCGGCGCGGACATGCTCGTCGTTCCGGCAGACGTCAGCCACATCGCGTCCGTCGCAGCGGCAGCGGCCCGCGTCCGCGAAGAGATCGGGCCCATCGATCTCGCCGTGCTGTCGGCCGGCTATTGGAAGCAGATGGATCGCGCACGACTGGGACGTCGAGATCTTCGATCGCCACGTGCAGGTCAACCTGATCGGCATGAGCAATGCCATCGCGGCCGTCCTGCCGGAGATGCTCGGCCGCCGCAGCGGGGTCATCGCCGGCATCTCGTCGGTGGCCGGCTTTCGCGGGCTCGCCGGCGCGGAGGCCTACGGCGCGACGAAGGCGGCCCAGATCAACCTGCTCGAGTCGCTGCGTGTGCACGTCGCGCGAAGCGGCGTGCACGTGACGACGATCTGCCCGGGCTTCGTGCGAACGGAACTCACGGCCGGCAATCGCTTTCCAATGCCGTTCATCATCGAGGCCGACCAGGCCGCCCGGTCCATCTGCGACGGTCTCGAACGGGGGCGAGCAGACATCGTCTTTCCGCTGCGGATGGCGCTGCTGATGAAGGCTGCACGCTTCGTCCCGCCAAGTGCATGGACCGCGCTGTTGAGCCGAGCGTCGCGGTCATGACCCGCACCGGTCCGCGTCCCACTCCAGGTCAGCACAGACAAGGGTCAGCCATGAAACTGTTCCGAACCGTCGTCGCCGAGAAACCCCTGCGCGCAGTGTTCGATTACCTGTCCGACTTCACGTCGACCACCGAGTGGGATCCAGGCACGGTGTCCACCGTGCGCCAGCAGGGCGACGGCGATGTCGGAACCACCTACCTCAACACGTCGAGGTTTCTGCACCGCAAGACACAACTGACATATGTGGTCGAGGAATTCGTCGATCAGCAGTTCATTCGACTTCGAGGTGAGAATAGGACCGTGATCAGCATCGACAGCATGACGTTTCGGGCCGTGGGGTCGGCGACCGAGGTGACATACGCTGCCGAATTCACCTTCAAGGGGCTGGCGCGCCTCACCGCTCCGCTGCTCACGCGCGCACTCGAACGCCTCGGCGACCAGGCGGCGACCGGTATGCGCGAGGCGTTGAACCGACTGTGACCGGGAAGAGCGTGCTGGTGGCGGGGGCCTCGGGATTCGTGGGCAGCCGGCTGTGCCCGGCGTTGGAGGAGGCCGGTCACTCGGTAAGGGCGATGACCCGCCGGCCCGACGACTACGAAGGCGCCGGCGATCCGGTCCGGGCCGACGTGTCCGACGCCGAGTCACTCGCCGCAGCCGCCCAGGGTTGTCGTGCTGCGTACTACCTCGTGCACTCACTCGACCGGGCCAGCTTCGAGAAGGACGATGCCGACGCCGCCCGCGCATTCGGCCAAGCCGCGTCCGACGCGGGTCTGGAGCGGATCGTCTACCTCGGCGGTCTCGGCCGCGACGACGACGACCTGTCCCCGCACCTGCGCAGCCGCCGCCAGGTCGAGACGCTGCTCGGCGCGGCCGGCGTCCCGGTCACCACCCTGCGCGCGGGAATCATCGTCGGGCACGGCGGTATCTCCTGGGAGATGACCCGCCAGCTCGTCGAGCACCTGCCCGCGATGATCACGCCACGGTGGGTGCGGACCAAAACGCAGCCGATCGCGATCGCCGACGTCGTCCGCTACCTCGTCGCCATCCTGGACGTGCCGGAGGCCGCCGGCCGCACCTTCGACATCGGTGGGCCAGATGTCCTTGAGTACGTCGAGATGATGCGCCGGGTCGCCCGCGTCGAGGGCCGCAAGACGATCGTGATCCCGGTGCCGCTGCTGACTCCGTCGTTGTCCGCGCGATGGCTGGCGCTGGTCACCAACGTCGACACCCGGACCGGCCGGTCGCTGATCGACTCGATGACCAACGAAGTGATCGTGCGCGACGACAGCATCCGGCAGTTAGTACCGTTCGAGCCGATGGACTACGACACTGCGGTGCTGCAGGCGCTGGGCGAGCGGGCCAGGGCGGCTCGCTCGCGCACGGCTCAGCCGTGACCCGCTCGCCCGTGGCGCGATCATCCGGGCGACGGGCGGGCCGTCAGATCAGGGCGATCATGCGCGCGTCTGGCCTGATCGGCGACGACTGCCGCGAACCCGAGACCGTGTCGCGGCGTCGACGCACAGTGGTCGCCGCGGTGTCGGTGGCCGGTGCCGGAATGCTCGGGGCATCCCTGTCCGCCGAGCCCGACTCGCCGCGGTTCTACGGTCTGAGCGGGGCGGTGGCCGGCACCTGGCTGATCGGTGGCCTCGGATCCGGACCGCTGCACCTGGGCTGGGCCCAGACCGCGGACGGCACGCTGCGCCGGCCGGTGATCGGGCCGCGTCGCGACGGGTGCCGCGGCGTTCGGCGTCTTCTACGGCGCCGCGCTGGTCGCTCGGCGCGTCCCGATCCTCGACGAGGCGATCACGTCGGTCCTGCAGTACGCGCACCGAGGTTCTGATCCGCTGGTACTGGCGACCACGCTGGCCAACGGCCTCGGTGAGGAGGTCTTCTTCCGCGGGGCGCTCTACGCCGCGGCCGGGTCCGCCCATCCGGTCGCGGCGTCCACGGCCGTCTACACGCTCGCCGCTACCGCCACGCGCAACCCAGCGCTGCTCGCCGCCTCGGCCGTGATGGGCACGCTGTTCGCCCGGCAACGTCGCGTCACCGGTGGCATTCAGGCACCCGTGCTGACCCACCTGACCTGGTCGACGCTCATGCTCCGCCTGCTACCTCCGCTGTTTCGCGACGGCCGCGCCGCTGCTTGATCTCATGCGGACGGTTCGTCCCCAGAAACCGCCCCCGGGCATTGCCCGGGGGCTGCTGCGTTGCCGGTCAACGCACGCCGGGCATCGCGACCACCTGCGGCCCCGCCGCGGCAGAACCACAGCAGCCGCTGGCACCGCCGGCGGGCTCGTCGAACAGTCCCGCGCCACCGCACACTCCCGTGTCGGGCAAGGCCAGTTCGACGCGGGCCGCGCCCTCGTGATCGCCGGTGAGCGCGGCAGCAACCGACCGGACCTGCTCGTAGCCGGTCATGGCGAGGAACGTGGGGGCGCGGCCGTAGGACTTCATGCCGACCAGGTACAGGTCGCTCTCCGGATGCGTCAGGTCAGCCGCTCCGGTGGCCTTGACGTCACCGCACGAATGCACGTTCGGGTCTATCTCGACGGCGATCCGCGCGGGTGCCTGCAGCGTCGGGTCCAGGTCCAGTCGCACCTCTGAGAGGAAGGACAGGTCCGGACGGAAGCCGGTCAGCACGATGACCTGATCGGCGGGTGGCAGCGTCCGGGCGTCCTCGGCGGCCAACACGGCTCGCCCGCCTGCGACCTCGATGCGGTCGGTGCGGAATCCGGTCACCAGATCCACGAGTCCCTTGTCGACAGCAGCCTTCGCGGCCAGGCCGAGTGCCCCGCGCTGCGGCAATTGATCAGCGGTGCCGCCGCCGAAGGACACCCCGGCGGCGCCGCGACGAAGCACCCACGACAACCGCGTGTTTGGCGTCGCCTCGGCGACGGCGGCAAGCCCGATGACGGCGGTCATCGCCGAATGGCCTGATCCGACGACGACGGTGTGCTTGCCGGCCAGCGCCCGGGCCTGCTCCGGGCTGGGCGGCAAGTAGGAGAGCAGTCCGGCCGAAGCCGCCGCACGTTCGCCGAGGGCCGGCAGCCCGTCGGCTCCTGCGGGGTTCGGCGTGGTCCAGGTTCCGGAGGCGTCGATGATCGCGCGAGCAGCCAACTTCTCCTCGCTGCCGTCCGCGTGCGCCACATGGACGGTGAACGGCTGGCTGCTTCGGTCGGCGTCGACGAGCAGGTCACGCCCCTTGCGGGACACGCCGGTAACCCGCACACCGAGGCGAACGTGATCGCCTAGCGCCTCGGCCAGCGGCGCGAGGTACCGCTCGATCCACTCACCTCCCGTTGGGTAGCCCGCCGACGGGGCGACCCAACCGGTCGGCGCCAACAGCCGTGCTGCGGCGGGATCGACCAACTCCGACCAACTGGAGAACAACCGGACGTGTGCCCACTGCGACACGGCAAACGCCGGCCGATCCCCCGCCTCGAGAACCAGCGGCCACTCGCCCCGCTCGCGCAGATGGGCCGCCGCCGCAAGGCCTTGCGGGCCGGCGCCGATCACGACAACTGGCAGATCAGACACGGTCACTCCTCATCGCATCGAAGAACGTCGATGCGTTCACCATGCCTGATCGTATCGATAGATGTCAATGTGAGATGGCACGCGCATGACGATCTGCACTCAGGATGCCAAGTGCGGCAATGCAGTTAATGCGACGTCGCCTCGGGCGGCGTGGGCGGCATGGCACGTACCGCAGCGCATGACCCGCGCCGGTGGGTCGACCCGCTCGACGCGCAACAGCGCCTGGGTCCGGGTGAGCCAATGGCGGGTATTGACCGCATGTTCGATGCAGACCGCGGCGCCGCAGTCGACGCAGACGGCGACCGCCTCGCGATAGGAACCGGTGGTGGCGCAGTCGTAGCAGTTCATTGCTGGATCTCCTCGTTCGCGTAGAAGCGTCGCCGCGCCCACAGGGCCACGTAGACCAGGCCGACCAGCACCGGCACCTCGATGAGCGGCCCGACGACGCCGGCCAGGGCCTGGCCGCTGGTCACCCCGAACACGCCGATGGCCACGGCGATGGCGAGTTCGAAGTCGTTGCTGGCCGCGGAGAACGCGAGTGCGGCGGTGCGCCGGTAGCTCAGATGTAGCCGTCGGCCGATGGCGAATCCGCCGAACCACATGATCGCGAAATAGGCGAGCAGCGGCAGGGCGATCCGCGCGACGTCGAGCGGTTCGGACGTGATCTTCTTGCCCTGCAAGGCAAAAAGGATCACGACGGTGAACAGCAGCCCGTACAACGCGATCGGGCCGATCCGCGGCAGGACGCGCTGCTCGTACCACTGCTGGCCATGGGCGCGCTCGCCCAGCGTGCGGGTCAGATAGCCCGCCACCAGCGGGATGCCGAGGAAGATGGCCACAGTCGCGGCAATCGTGCCCACCGACACCGACAAGGTCTCGGTGTCCAGACCGAGCCAGCGCGGCAGCACGTTGAGGTAGAACACAGCCAGCGCGGCGTAGGCCAGCACCTGGAAGATCGCGTTGAGCGCCACGAGCACGGCGGCCATTTCCCGGTCACCATCGGCGAGGTCGGTCCAGATCAGCACCATCGCGATGCAGCGCGCGAGCCCGACCAGGATGACGCCGGTCCGGTACGCGGGCTGGTCGGGCAGCAGCGCCCAGGCCAGCGCGAACATCACCGCCGGGCCGACCACCCAGTTGAGCACCAGCGACGCCGTCATCATCCGCCGGTCCGCCGCGATGCGGCCGACCTCGCGGTAGCGAACCTTCGCCAGCACCGGATACATCATCAGCAGCAGGCCGATCGCGATCGGCAGGCTGGTGCCGTGGATCGCCACCCGGTTCAGCAACGTGTTCAGGTTCGGGACCACCCGGCCGAGCACGATGCCGAGGACCATCGCGGCCCCGATCCACAGCGGCAAGAAGCGATCCAGCAGCGAGAGCCGGGCGATCACCGCCGGATCGTGAGGGTCAGGGCGGGCGTCCTGGGTCTGGTCGGGCCGGATGTCGGTCACGCCGGCTCCTCGCACGGCGCCGCGGCGCGACCAGCCGCGACAGGCTCGCCCGGCAGCGGTACCCCGGCGGAGGATGCGGCAGCCCAGAGGTTCGCGAAACCGTCGCCGTCGAGGCGATAGTCGACCCATCGCCCGCGCCGCGTCCTGGTCAGCAAGCCGGCTTCGCGCAGGATCCGCAGATGGTAGGAGAGCAGGTTCCCCGCTATCGGGACGCGCTCCTGGACATCGCACACGCACAGTTCGCCGTCGGCGAGGACGCGCACGATCGCCAATCGCGACGGGTCGGCGAGCGCGGCGAAACAACTCGCCACCGCAACGCCGGTTGATTCAAGAATCCTTGAATCGGTCACCGTCTCATCGTCTGGCTCGGCGGGCCCGCCCGGCAGAGGCATTGGTCATCAGTGCGCCGCCCACGGACCTTGTCTGGGGTCAAGCGCGCGCAGCGACGCCGAGCTGGTCGAGCAGGACCAGGACGCGCCGTTCGATCTCGTCGCGGATCGGGCGCACGTCCGCCACGTCGCGCCCGGCCGGGTCGTCGAGGACCCATTCCTCGTAGCGCTTGCCGGGGAAGACCGGGCAGGCGTCCCCGCAGCCCATGGTGATCACGACGTCGGCGGCGCGGACGACCTCGTCGGTCCAGGGCTTGGGGTACTCGGTGGAGATGTCGATGCCGCGTTCGGCCATCGCGGCGATCGCGGCCGGGTTGACCTGATCGCCGGGCTCGGACCCGCCCGACCAGGCGATCGCGGCGTCGCCGGCGTGGTGCGCGAAGAACCCGATCGCCATCTGCGATCGGCCGGCGTTGTGCACGCACAGGAACAACACCGTCGGCTTGCCGTCGTGCGACAGCCCCTCCACGCGGGCCAGGGCCTGCAGGCGTTGCCGGGCGAACCGTTCGGCCAGCAGGGGGAGGAAGTTCGCGACGGTGGCCCGGCCGGCGAACTGGTCGTAGGAGGAATGCAGGAATCGTTCGATCGTCTCGGCGTTGAACGTGCCCTCGAAGTCGCGCGACAGCCGGGTCGCGGCCGTCTTGAGGGCGACCTGCTGGTCAAGGGCGATGTCGTTGCGGCGAGGGTAGGTCTGCGTCATCGTCGATCTCCTGTCACGATGCGGCCGGTTCGCGCCAGGCGGGGAGCAAGATCGCCCACCCGGCGGGTCAGTTCGTCATAGGCGCGGTCGAACGCTGCGGCGGTGCCGATCCGGACCGGGTCGGGCACCGACCAGTGCAGGTCGGCCCGCTCGCCGAGTTCCTCATGGGCGAGGTCGCAGACGGTGATGAGCAGATCCCCAGGGCCGTCCGCGTCGTCGACCGGCCGGGGCCGTACCCGGCGAAGCGGCAGGCGATGCCGCCTGGCCGCGGCAAGCGCGCCCGGCGCGATCCGCTCGCCCGGGTGGGTACCCGCCGAGGTGGCCGGTACGCCGCTGGCCCGACGCCACAACGCGGCGGCCAGTTGCGAGCGGGCAGAGTTCGCGGTGCACACGAACACGACACGTTCGGCCGCCCGGAGCGGTATCGGCGCGAGCGCGTCGAACGCGCCGGATACCAGCCGCAGGTAGGAGCGACGCTTGTCGCCTTCGGACCGGGTACGAGTGATCAGGCCCTCCCCTTCGAGGACCCGCAAATGGTGGGCCAGCAGATTGGAGGGCATCGCCAGCATCGCCGCCAACTCCGACGGCGAGGCGTCACCGACGGTAAGGGTGTCGACGATGCGCAGCCGGGCCGGGTCGGCCAGGGCGGCGTGAATCGCGACCCGGCGCGTCAAGTCCGACATTCGCTCAGTATCCATTGCCTCAATGTTGACTGAGCTAGATGGGTGAGTCAAGATGGCGCCGTGAATGACACTCCCGCGCAGTTGGGGCGACGACTGCTCGCCGAGTTCCTGGGCACCGGAATGCTGGTAACGGTGGTTGTCGGGTCCGGGATCGCCGCCCAGCGGATGTCGCCGAACGACGTCGGGCTGCAACTTCTGGAGAACAGCACCGCCACCGCGTTCGGACTCGCGGTGCTTATCCTCGCGCTCGGGCCGGTGTCCGGGGCGCACTTCAACCCGGTCGTCTCGCTCGCGGACTGGTTCCTCGGGCGGGGCGGCACCGGCCTGCCGCTTCCCGAGGTGGCGGCGTACACGCTCGCCCAGTGCGCCGGCGCGATCAGTGGGTGCCTGCTGGCAAACGTCATGTTCGACGTCTCCCCGCACCTGTCCGACAAGCACCGCGCGGGCGGCGGGCATCTCGTCAGTGAGGTTGTGGCCACCGCCGGACTTCTGCTGGTGATCTTCGCCCTCGCCCGGACGCAACGCGGCGTACTCGCTGCGCCCGCGGTCGGCGCTTACATCGGCGCCGCCTACTGGTTCACCAGTTCGACCAGCTTCGCCAATCCGGCCGTGACCGTAGGGCGAATGTTCTCCGATACGTTCGCCGGCATCGCACCCGCTTCAGTTCCTGGCTTCGTGGCCATGCAACTGCTCGGCGCCGCGATCGGCACCGGCATCGTCCTGGCGCTCTATCCCGACGTCGGGGATCGGGCCGGCGACGTGGTCGTCCCCCACCACGCGACCGCACGGTCCTACAGCGAAAGCTCCATCTGATCGCCAGCCGACTTGATCAGCACAACACCGAGATCAGCGGCGACCGGTCGGGGCGGTGACTCGAAGCTCCACGCCCTGTCCACCACGGTCCACCTCTTCGAACAGCGCCGCGGCCCGCCCGGCCGTGTCCAGGGCCCACCGCCCGGTGCTGAGCAGTCCCAGGCCCAGGAGGCCGACGCCGAGCCCGAATACCAGCCACCACACGCCGTGCTCGGCGCGGGTGTACGCCGTCCCGCCCCGGGCCAGGGCCGATCCCACGATCGTCCCCGCGATCGCGACGCCGAGGGTGGTGCCGGTCTGCCGGCCGGTCGAGGCCAACGACGCCGCCACCCCGGCCATGGAGCGGGGCATCCCGGAGACCGCCGAGTTGGTGATCGGCGGGTTGACGGTGCCCAGGAAGATGCCGAACAGCAGGTAGGTCCCGAGTACGGCCGGTAGCGGGGTCGCCGGTTCGAGCCAGAGCGACGCGATACCGCCCAGCGCCAGCGCGGCCCCGGCAACCACCAACGGCAGTCGCGGACCGCGCGCACCGACCAGCCGACCGGTCGGCGGGGACAGCACGACGATCAGCCCGCCGACCGGGAGCAGGCAGAGCCCGGCCGTTACCGCCGACAGGCCGCGCACGTCTTGCAGGTACTGGGTGGTCACGAACAAGAACGCCCCGAACCCGCATAACGCAAACAGCGCCATCAAGATCGCCGAACTGAACGGCACGCTGCGAAACAGGCGCAGTTCGAGCAGCGGATCGACCCGGCGCCGTTCGTAGCCGACGATGCCCAGCGTGCTGAGCGCCGCGATGGCCAGCAGGCCGAGGATGACCGGCGAGGTCCAGCCCAGCCAGGTGGACTCGATGATCGCGTAGACGACGCTGCCCAGCACCAGGATCACCAGGATCTGGCCCACCGGATCGAATCGGCGCGCCCGGGGGGCGCGGGACTCGGGCACGAACAGCGCGGCGCACACGATCGCGGCAACGACGATCGGCACGTTGATCCAGAAGATGGAGTGCCAGCCGAGGCCGTCGACCAGGGCGCCGCCGAGGATCGGACCGAGCGCCAGCGCCAGGCCGGACACCGAGCCGAAAACGCCGATGGCCCGGGCCCGCTCGGCCGGCTCGGGGAACGTGTTGGCGACGATCGCCATCGCCACCGGGTTGAGCATCGTGCCCCCGACGGCCTGCAGCGCGCGCGCAGCAATCAGAAATCCCATGCTCGGCGCCAGGCCGCACAGCAGCGAGCCGAGGCCGAACGCGGCCAGGCCGATCTGGAAAACGCGCCGACGGCCGATCCGGTCGGCGATCGAGCCGGCGAGCACCAGAAAGCCGGCCAGCACCAGGGTGTACGCATCAACCGTCCACTGCAGGCCGGACACCGAAGCGGAAAGGTCTCGACGAATCGCCGGCAACGCGACGTTGACGATCGAGATGTCCATGACCACGACCGTGATGCTGGCGCAGCAGGTCGCGAGCACCAGCAATTGGCGGCGTCGGCTGAGTTCGGGCGCCCCCGCAGCGTCGCGGGGCGTGCTCTTCGGCAGCGTGGAACGAATCATGACTACGACGCTAGGATTTAGAGCGTGCTCGAAGTCAAGCAACGGCCAGCATCCAAGCCCGCTGACGCCATCCCTCAGGCGGGCCTGAGCATCGCCGAGGCCGCGCGCCGCACCGGGGTCAGCGTGCACACTCTGCGCTACTACGAACGCGCCGGCCTCGTCGTCACGGCGGTCGACCGCACGTCCGGCGGACGGCGGCGCTACCAGCAGCTAGACCTGGACTGGATCAATGTCTGCACCAAGCTGCGCGCCACCGGAATGCCGATCAGGACCATCAGGCGCTACGCCCAACTCGTGTCCGCCGGGCATGGCAACGAGGAGGAACGCCTTGCCCTCATGCGGGCCCACCGCGCCGACGTGATCGCGAAGTTGGCTGAGATACAGGAGAACCTCGAGCTCATCGACCACAAGATCGACGTTTACGAGGGCCGGCTAGCCGCCGGCGACGCCGACCATCTGTGGGCCCACTAAACCGGCCGCGCCGCGATCAGGGCATCGAAGCGGCGCGAAGCCGCTTCGCCGAGTCGGGCTACCACGGCGCGCAACCCCCTAGGCGGAATGGGCAGCTTCGTGCTCGGCGATCTTGCGCCGCACGTCGTCCATGTCGAGGTCACGAACGGCCTGGATGATCTGCTCGAGCGCCGCTGCGGGCAGGGCCCCGGGCTGCGAGAACACGAGCACGCCGTCGCGGAAGGCCATGAGGGTCGGGATCGACCGGATCTGGGCTGCGGCTGCTAGCTGTTGCTGCGCCTCGGTGTCGACCTTGCCGAACGTGATGTCCGAGTGCTCTTCGCTCGCCGCGTCGAAGACCGGAGCGAACATCCGGCACGGACCACACCAGCCCGCCCACCAGTCGACGAACGTTATCCCGTCGCGGGTCACCACGTCGTCGAATGTGTCCACGGTCAGGTTGACTGTCGCCATTTGCCTGCTCATTTCGTTTTGGTCCTGATACCCCTGCGGGTATTGGGTAAACGATGCCGATCAGGCTGTTGTTCCGGTGGTGATGCCTGCTACACCGGGACTTTGGGCCCACTGCGGTCGGGCCTTGGGCTCTGACCGGCTGGACGTTGCGCCGCTTACCGTCCGGATGGAGAGCAATGCGCGCAGGCCGGCTGGCCTGCGCCTGATGCTGCCCGGCTGCCCGGCTGCCCGGCTGCCCGACTGCCCGGCCATGGCGTCCGAGCTGCCCCGGTGATGGCGTCACTCGTCGAGACATAGGAGCGGACATGAACCGACTGCTGATCCTCGGGGGCGGGACCGCCGGAACAATGGCGGCGAACCGCTTGCGCCGGCGCCTCGACTCGGCCGCCTGGAAGATCACCGTGGTGGATCAGAGCGACACCCATCACTATCAGCCCGGGCATCTGTTCATTCCGTTCGGGATCTACCTGCCCCGCGATGTGGTCAAGCCGCTCAAGCGCTTCATCCCGGACGGCGTGGACCTCGTCTGCGGCGAGATCGACCGGGTCGTCGCGGACGAGAATCGGGTGCTGCTCACCGACGGCCGCGAATTGCCCTATGACTACCTGATCATCGCGACCGGCACCTCGCCGCGGCCGGATCAGACGCCGGGAATGGCCGATGGCGAATGGCAAAAGAGCGTGCACGAGTTCTACACGCTCGAGGGAGCGACGGCACTTGCCGACAAACTGGCCGACTGGGCCGGCGGCCGGCTGGTGATCCACATCGTGGACATGCCGATCAAGTGCCCCGTCGCACCGCTGGAGTTCGCCTTCCTCGCCGATGCATTCTTCACCGATCGCGGGATGCGCGACCGCGTCGAGATGGTCTTCGCCACGCCGCTCGAGGGCGCGTTCACCAAGCCGGTTGCGTCCAAGCATCTCGGCTCGCTGCTGGACGAGCGCAAGATCGCCCTCGAGGGCGACTTCGTGACCGAACGGGTGGACCCCGATGCCAAGACCCTGGTCTCCTACGACGAGCGCACGATCCCGTTCGACCTGCTGATCACCATCCCGCTGCACATGGGCGCCGACTTCATCGGCCGCTCCGGGCTGGGCGACGACCTGCAGTATGTCCCCGTCGACAAGGAAACCCTGCTCTCCAAGGCGCATGACAACATCTTCGCGATCGGGGACGCGTCGAACATCCCGACCTCGAAAGCCGGTTCGGTGGCGCACTTCTCGATGGAACTGTTCGAGGACAACTTCGTCGACCACATCAACGGCCGACCGATGACCCGCCTGTTCGACGGCCACGCGAACTGCTTCATCGAGACCGGTCACGGCAAGGGCCTGCTCATCGACTTCAACTACGAGACCGAACCGCTGCCGGGCAAGTACCCGTTGCCGGGCCTCGGCCCGTTCACGCTGCTGCGCGAGTCCGAGATGAACCACTGGGGCAAGATGATGTTCCGCTGGGTCTACTGGAATCTGCTGCTGCCCGGCCGGGAAATGCCGCTGGAACCGCTCATGTCGATGGCCGGCAAAGAGGTCGAGGACCGGCCATGACCACCGAGATTGTCCCGATGTCGGTGGACGAACGGTTGGCCGCGCTGTCCACCCAACTCGAACAGATCAGCAACGAACTGCACCAGCAACGTCAGGAACGACAACGCTGGTCCGAGCTCATCCAGGATCTCGAACCGATCGCCGGACAGGCCATGACGATGGCGACCCGTCGTCTCGATGCGGACCCGATCGAGATCGCCGAACTGGCCAGCCTGGCGCGGGCCCTCATCCGCGATGCGCCGGTCCTGGAGGCGTGGCTCAGGCCGCTCCGCGCCATGTCGGCGCTGGCCGACGAGATCGGCCCACTCGCCACACCGGCAGTCGCGAGCCTCACGGCCCGGCTGCAGCAACTCGACGAGCGCGGCTACTTCTCCTTCGCCCGTGAGGCCGCCGGCGTGCTCGACCAGGTGGTCGGCTCGTTCAGTGAGGACGACGTCCGGCTCCTCGGCGAGAACATCGTGCTGATCCTTCAGACGGTCAAGCAGATGACCCAGCCCGAGGTCATGACCATGCTGCGGCGTACGGCCCTGACCGTGCAGGAAGCGCAGGTCGCCGGCTCGGACGAGGCACCGTCGACGCTGGCGCTGCTCAGGCAATTGCGCGATCCGCTGGTCCGGCGCGGATTCGCCCAGATGTTGACCACGCTTCGAGCACTCGGGACACCGGCCGGCAGCGCGGACCCGAAGCCCTGACGCGGCGGGCCACTTCGGTCAGGACGAACTGGCCACCGGCTCCGGAACGCCCGCCAGCGCAACGGTCACCGTGGGTGTGGCCACCAGCGTGTTGTGCACGGTGCAGTGCGAGGCAACCGCGAGGAGCGCCGCGCGAGACTCGGCCGGCACGCCCTCGGGGATCTGGATGTCGATGCGGATGTCGGCGACGCGAGCCGGCCGCGAGCCCATCGCGTAGTCAGAGGTGACCCTGAGCCCCGTTGTCGGCAAGCCGTGGCGGACGAGATAGCGGCGGGCATAGTGCGCCACGCACGAGGCCAGGCTCGCCACGAACAGTTCGACCGGCGTCGGGGCCGTGTCCTGGCCGCCGTCGGACAGCGGCTGGTCGATCGTGATGACGTGGTCGCGAACCCGGATGGCGAATCGATCACCGTGAATGTGCGAGACGGTCAGGTCGCCCATGATGTGCCTCCTCTGTACAACGGCTGGAGCGAGCACCCGCCGAGGCCCGACCGGCGCGGCCCAGCGAAGGCCGACTGCGCCCCTGCAGCGATCGTCCGGCGCGGAGCCGACCGGGCGACAGGGCCCAAGGTCCCTACCCCCTAGGGTATGTAGAGATACCCGATGGGGTATGGGCTCAGCGCCCGTCAGGATTGGCTGAAGATGAGCCGGTAGGCGTTCCAGCCGTGCCACACACTGTCGGTCCAGTTCTGCGACGTGGAGTCGAGAATGTGCCCGCCCGAGAGGCGCAACTCCGGGTGCGCGTGCTCGGAGTAGCAGATGTGCCCGGGCGTCGCCGGGGCCGGAGCCTCGCAGTCGAGCATCGGGCCCTGGTTCGGCGGCGGGTTGATGTACTTCGCGATCCACCGGACGAACGTCAGATCACCTGCGGCTGAGACGGAGACGAGCGCGGTGCGGTCGTATCCGCCGTCGGCGAAGTCCCACACTCCGCTTCCGTTGAGGACGACTGAGCGGCCGGTGATCGCGAGGTGGCTGCGGTCTATGACCTGGCCGCCCTCCATCCAGTACACGTGCATCGGATCGTCGTCAGGCAGCAGTTGTGCACCGGCATGGGAGACGTGCAGGCAGCCCCGGTCCTGCACGATTGCCGTCGAGTGGGCCAGTCCGTCCTTGTGCGCCTCGAATGTGTCGCCGAACAGCCAGACGCTCTTGCCGTAGAACGGCACGCTGACACCGCCGTCAGCGGCGCCCCACTGCCCCACCGGCAGCGCAGCGAACATTCGCGTGTACCCCGCCGGAGTGGTGGGCGCCGGCCTGGTACAGCCGGCGGCGTCGAACGGTCCTGATGGCCCGGTCTGGGCATTCGTGTGGTGCGCCGCGGCTCCGGCCAATCCCAGGCAACAGTCGCCCACCAGTAACCCGAGGACAACCGTGCGTATCCGGATCACGAAGATCAGGATCGCCGCCAGCGCGATACGCACAAATTGAAAGCCGGGCAGATAACGGGCAGCAACTTCCGCGGCAGGAACCGGCCGTGCTGTGCGGATCGGCCGGCTCGACGTCTGCCGTTGCGGGGTTTAGGGCGTTTCGGGCAATGACGACCGGCCGACGCAACGCCGCCAGGGGCAGCCGCTTCGAAAGCAGACGTCCCGGGCATCTGTGCCCGGGACGTTCACTTCGTACCTGTAAGACTTCGTACCTGTAAGACTTCGTACCTGTAGCCCCGACCGGATTCGAACCGGCGCCACCGCCTTGAGAGGCCGGTTTCGCAGCAGATCCCGTGTTTCTGCAGTGTCCTGGAGTTCGATTTGCCGTGATCAAACGGGTCTGTGGTTGCCCTGGTGGCCCGTAGTTCATCCCACGAACCATTCCACGACGGGTCAGACCCACCGGCAGGTCGGGAAACGGGTCTATCGGGTGTGCGCGTCACGTGATGCGCGCGATGGGCCTGCCCTGGACTACGGGCTCGTCCTCCTTTACCAGCAAGGTGATCACGCCGCCCTGTGGCGCCGGAACCTCGGCCGCGACCTTGTCGACCTGGACCTCGGCGATCAGTTGATCCTCCCGCACCGTCTCGCCATCGGTGACGAACCAGGTCGACAGCACCCCCTCCGAATCGGGCTGCTTTTCCGACAGCGCCGGGAAGAGCACATCGCTCATGCGCGGGTCACTTGGTGGATGGCCGCCTCGATGCGGTCCTGGCGGGGCAGGATTGCGTATTCCAATGCGTGCGCGTACGGGACTGGCGTGTCCGGGTTCGCGACACGCACCAGTTGCGCTCGCCGGGGCCTTCGGGACGCGGTGGGCAGGACGCGGGCACTGCGGGTGCGTTGCTCCTACCGACCGTCGCCCGTGGCAGGGATCCTTCCCGGACCTGCTGAACGGGCATGCGATGGAGGCGTGGCGGATCTTCGCAGCCCCGGGGGGTGGACGCTCCCCGCCACGTCTCCACATAATGATGCTCCGGAACTACGAGCGTGTAACTAACCGCAGCGATCCGCCGAAGACGAGCGGCGCGCGGACAACCTATCCCGCGGGCCACGGCCCTGGCGCCGTGCGGGGTCGGTGTAGGTCGCGGTCTACTAGGTGTGCCCGGCTTAGCGGGTTGTGGTGATGCGGGGCATGCTTTCGCGGGGGGTGAACCGTAGTTGGGGTAGCGGCTCGTCGGTGTGCCAGGCGTTGAAGGCTTTGAGGTAGAGGGCGAGGTGTTCGCGGGTGTCGCGCCGGCGCAGTGGCTGGCCGGTCTGGCGGCGGGCCATGTTGAACATCACCCGGCGAAACTGTAGCCGCGGATCGCCTTTGCGTAGCCCCGCGCCGTCGATGATCCCCTCGTACCAGGGCGTGAGATCGGTCCGCTTATTGGCCTGCTCGACCAGGTAGGACCCCGCCCCGGCGGCGCTTTTGATCATCCCGGTGGCGGTCGCGATCTGCTCGCCCACCCCGAGGAACTCCCGCAGTTTCGGGTTGTCCTCGAGCGTTTGCACGATCTGGTGGTTGCTGACCGCGGCCGCCCCGCCCGACCAGTTCGACTCCGCCCGGTTGTGGTAGAGCCACACGGTGCGCACCATCGCGGCGAGCATCGTGCTGTTCTTCTCCCCCTCGATGGCCAGCACGTCCGCGGCGGTGCGCCGTTTGCCGGTGTCCAGCACGTCGAAGGTGCCCTCGCCCACCTCGGTGAACACCGTCAGCTCGACCGGCCGGTCCGCCTCGATGATCGCCGCCAGCCGGTGCTGCCCATCCACCAACACCCCGTTGACATCAAACGCGATCCCCTGATGGGTCACCAGCCACTCCCCGCGGCGCATCGCCTCAGCGAACGAACGCACCACCGGCCGCGACAACGGCCGGTTCGTGGTATTCGCCTCCAGCAACTCCGCCGCCCGCGCCGGCGTAATCGTCTGCACCCTGCTCCGCACGAATCACTCTCCCAGGCCCGGTGACCGGTCATCGGCCGCCCCACAACCGACGATCATGATCGCACCCGCCCAGGCACGCAGCGACCAGAAGACCCAGCGTCGGCCAATTCTCGGGCAATGGCCAACAGCCAGCACCACGGCGAACCAGGCACGCTCTCGCTCCCATCCGGTCGTCTATGTCGATCTTGTCGTCGATCGAGTTGACCGCCGCTGATCACGGGCATGCGGGCGCTGTCGGCAGTGGCAAGGAGGTAATTCTGGTTGCGGTGGTGGGGGGCGTTGGTTGAGGGGTATCGAGGGTTCTCAGCGTGTCGCCGGTGTTGGCGGTGTCACCTTTGGCGAACGCGAACGGTGCCTTCGGGGGTGCCGGTGGGGACCACTCAGTGGACCAGACCGACGAGCGCATCCGATCGAATTCGCTGGATCTGGCCGACATCTACGCCGAACTCACTGCCGACGACTCCCCGCGCGCGGGACGACGCACGGCATCGCGTTCGGGAACTTCGCCGGGCTGACCGAGGTCGCCGGCTACCAGCACGACCTGGGCGCGTTCGACGGGTCGGTCGGGGCCACTGTCGGCGGGCGCATTTGCATGGCGACACGTCGTCAACGCCCACGGACCGGTGGCCCTACGAGGCCAGGCTGGGTGATCGATCCCTGATCACCGCGCGAGCCCGAAAAGCGCTACGCAGGTTGTGCGCCGATGCCGGGCGCGAACACATCGTGCTGACCTGGCCCGGCGGGGTGAACTACCTGCCCGCAGCCACTGCATGACGCAGGGCCCTACGACGTGGTGGTGGGACCAGACACCCGTTGCCCCATCTTGCCGACCTTGCAGCTTCGACCTGTTCCGCACCCAGTACATGCTCATCGATGTCAACGACTGCGCACATCCTGCAGGACGCCCACTGCTCATGACGACCCATCACCCGCAGGCCCATAAGCAAGCTGGAAGACCAGCCACTCTCGTGGCGAGCGCCGGCGGCGCTGCGATCGGGCGCCGACTCCGAAGGGCGCGGCGGCAGGCGGCACCCGGAGCAGACAAC
>CAVPYQ010000013.1:0-56679 GCA_963709985.1 uncultured Actinomycetota bacterium | reverse complement strand
ACGCAGGATCTGCCACCGCGACGCCAACCCGTGATTCTGCCGCGACCGCCACGACCAACGCCGCACCGTTCCCGCCGACCCCGACCAGCGCCGCCACCACACCCCAGATGGCACCGCCACACAGGACAAGGCCGACCGCGATCAGTCGGACACCTAACCCGGAATCCCGCGCGCCTACTCCGATCACGAGCAACGGCAGCCGGTCAGAAACGCACGCCGCAACACCCGCGACCCTCGCCGCGCCATCACCGAACACCCCCGGCCGCGCGCCCGCTCGTGCCGAGCGACTCGGTGTCGGGCATGCTGGACAGCGCTCCCCTTGCTCCTGGCTGGGTGACGGGAGAACCGGCCCCGGTCTGGTTGGCGCCTGGGCGGGGCCGGCCGATCTCGTCATCTCGTGCCTCGCCTCGAACCCAATCGGCCGGGTCGACAAGCGCGCAGAGCTCCATTGCGGCGTCCTCCATCGCCGCGACCACCTTCGCCGGAACCACGTATCGGCCGCGAAGTCTGACCGCAGGGAATCGCCCGCATCGGATTTCTCGGTAGACCGTGACTCTTGATACGTCAAAGATTCGAGCGACTGACTCGACCGACAGGAAACGGGGGCCAACCTGTGCCGAATCCGGTATTGGGTTGTCCGAGACGGGCTGACCGACGTTGGTAGCGGACTCAGAAACCGAGCCATAGAAGCTCGCAATACGCGCGGACGTGCTAGAGAATCGATCTAGCCGATTGGTGTGGGAGTTGTTGTTTCTCATGGCTTCGAGTCAATGCGCCGTCCACCGGCGAAACCATGAACCAGCACTGCACCTGCAGCGCACCAGCACTGCACCGATCTACTCTCATGCCCCGTGGAGAGGGGGAGCACGCTGGTGGACGTAGTTCCCGCATGGACCGGCCAGTTGGCGGTCGCACTGCAGCGCGCATACCGGCTAAGTCAGGAGTCCTTCGCGCAGACTCTGGGCGTCGGCACACGAACCGTTGCCAAGTGGCAAGAGAATCCGGCCGCTGAACTGCGCCCCGCTACGCAGGAGATCCTCGATACGGCTCTAGCTCGCGCGGGCGAGTTCAGTGCAGCAGAGGTTCGCCCTTCTCGCGGGCGGAACTCAGGCAATCTCCGAAGTATTCCGACGCCTCCGACCGTTAACGCGGCAGAGGCTCTCCTTACTGCAGCGAGTGAGTCGTCTGCGGACGCGCTGCTCCGCTCTGGCCATCTGGGCCCCTGAGACAATGCCGGAACTCGTTCAACACATAATGCAAGTCGCGCGCAACTACAATACCGAGTCGCGGATGGCTGCATTCAAGCACGCGCGCGCAACGCGAGATCTTGCCATCAAGCTCGCGGACCGGACCCGCAGACCACAAGAGCTCGCAGATTTGTATGTCGCAATTGGCGAAACGAATGCGCTAATGGCATCCCTCGCATTTGACCTCGGGAAATGGGAGGCGTCCCGGCCGATGGCTCGGGCGGCGACGACGTACGCCGAGATGTCCGGCCATCCATCACTGGGCGCGTGGGCACTCGGTCTGGAAGGCACCCTTGCCTTCTGGCGCGGCGATGCGCGAGCCGCTCTGGACTGCATCGATGCGGGCTCTGGCCATTGCGCCCGCGGGTGCACCACGCTTCCGGCTGCACTGTATCGCCGCTCGCGCGCACGCTGTCGCGGGCAACGCGATGGGAATCCGTGAGGAGCTCGCGTCCGCCGCGTCAGAGCGCGAGATCGCGGAACAGCGCCGTGACGACCTGCAGGACGAGCTCGCCGGCGAGTTTCGATTCGATGACGCGAGGGCGGCGGCCTGCGTGGGAGCGGCTTGGCTGCGAGTTGGAGATGGCGACGCAGCACTTCTACAAACCCGGCGCACCCTGGACGCCTACGAGGACGATTCCGCGAACGTGTCGGTCGGCGTGCTTAGTGGAGCACGGATTGACACCGCTGGCGGCGTTGCTACTTCGTGGTGACGTAGATGAAGCCGGAGGGCATTTGAAGGGCGCCCTTGCGTTGACTCCCGACTCGGGAAACGTCTCTCTTGGCGGGCGGCTGGCAAATGTGCGCGACTTACTTACTGGGCCTCGTTGGAAAAGCGACCGAACCGCGCGCCAACTGGCAGACGAGGTCGATAGCTGGTTACGAGGTGCCTAGCTTGCTGAGGCAATGAGCAACAGCGCGCGCTCGTGGTCTGCCGTCAGGCCAATCTCGGTCGCACGCTCGTGGCCGTTCCACTCTCCGGCGGACTGCATCCATGCCCACGTGTCGAGCACCGTTTCTGCGAGAGGCCTACTAACCAGGCCATCGCTCGCGGCCTTGGTGGCGTCGACCTTCCAGACCCCTTCATACGTCCGCCACAAAGGCATCTCCGACCACTGACGGACTCCGTGAGCTTGCAGAATGTCGTCCGCAACCCAGACGGCTTCTGCGTCGCTACCCGTCACACGAATGCACGCATCGATCAGACCGCCGAACGTGTCGCGCCCGATCGGTGCGGCGACGTTGTAGTCGCCCGCGATTCCCTGTTCCCCGCACGTAAGAGCAAAGTCCGCTACGTCGCGCACGTCGACCGGCTGAATGGTCCGGGACGGTGAGCCGGGGGCGATCACCCGCCCACCCCGCGCAACGCGGCGCAGCCACCACGGCAGACGCCCGACATATTCGTTCGGCCCCAAGATCACGCCGGGCCGCAGCACGGTCGCGCGAGTCTCTCCGAACACAAGCCGGGTAGCTGCCTCACAGCCAGACTTCTGAAAGCCGTACCTTGGTCGGACCATCCTCTGTATCGGTGCCGTAGTCATCGCCTGCGTCCGGAGGGCAGTCCAAGATCGGCGACGCCTCGCTGAGTGGATTGATCGGCCAATCGGAATAGACGCTGACGGTTGACATGAACACTGCCTGGGCCACTCTCGGCGCCAAAACCCGTGCAACCGCAAGCACGTTCTTCGGCACATATCCCGAGCAGTCGACCATCGCATCCCACGGACCACGCTCAGCAAGTGACGCCACGGCATCCGGCTGGTATCGGTCCCCGCGGATGACCTCGACTCCAGGGACGTCGCGACCGGTCCGACCGCGGTTGAAGGTCGTGACACTCCAACGTCGCAACAGCGCTGCATCGACGACCGCTCGGCCGACGAAAGCCGTTCCCCCAAGCACTAGGAGTCTCATACCGCCATGATGCCCGCACCGAGGAGTGGGCCGCGACGGGCTCCGCGTTAGTCGGCATGTCGTGCAGCGAGCGCCGTCGCGACGCGGCCGATTTGGTGGCCCGTCATTGTGGGCCCCTGTCCTTGACGACAGCCCGCTTCCCGCGAGACACCTCGACTAGTCCTTCGGCCTTGAGCAAGGCGAGAGCTCGGTGCGCCGTTGCAACAGAGACACGATGCGCCGCCGCCAACTCCGCGATTGTCGGCAGGAGATCGCCGGCTGAAAGCCGACCATCCTGAATCTGTTCTCGAAGCGTTGCGGCGATTACCTCGTAAGGGCTGCGCGGCGGCCGGGGTGCCGGGGCGCTTAGCACAGGCATGATGCTCGCCATCGTCCCGGCGGCCCGCTGACCGGCCTCGTCCACCCATGCCGCGTAGATCTTCAGCGTCGTAGCGCCACCGCTTCCGTGTCCAAGTCGGCCGGCGACGGTTCGAATGTCGACGCCTGCGGCGATGAGTTCCGTCGCCGAGTAATGGCGGAGCGAATGCAGCCGCGTGCTGTGCAGCTTGAGCTTGCGCGCGAGCCGACCGTAGCGGTGAGTCAGCGAGCTCGGGCGCCACGGAGCGGATCCGTCTGGTGCCGGCGAGAACAGGTATGCGGTCGGTTGCAAGTCGCACAAGAGGTCAGCGCACCGCTGTTCGCATCGTCCGCGGTGGAGTGTCAACAACTCCATCGTTTGTGGATCGAGGGCGACTCGTCGCTGCTGGCGAGTCTTGGTCTCCTTCTCTCTGACGCCGGATTTCGGCTGCGCGTTGCTGCGCCGCACCAACAGAAGCCCGCGGGCGAAATCGACGTGCAGCCAGCGAAGGGCACTCATCTCTCCTCTGCGGGATCCAGTGACCATGGTCAGCCAGAGGAACAGTCCCCAGTCCGGATCGAGCGCCCACGCCTCACTCAGCAGTCGCGCGGCTTCCTGGGCGTCCGGCGGATCGGGCTCTGTCTGTCTCGCAGGTGGCACGGCCGCAAACGCAGCCTTGTTGACGCCCAGATGACGCCATCGCACGGCACGTTCCAGCGCAGCACGGATGATGAAATGGATCTTCCGCACCGTGCTGCTGCTGAGCGGGCGGCAGGCGTGCCCGCCATTTGAGCGGCCGTTGCACAGCGCCCGACACCGTTGCAGCCGCGCGTAGAACTTCTCCAGAATCTCGGCGTCCAGTTTGGACGCAGGGACTGCGCCCAGGGTCGGCCTGATGTAGAGCCGGATCAGATCTTGGTAGCGCTCGCGGGTGGTGTCTTCGAGGTCGGCGACTTCAAGCCATTGCGTGATTGCACGGTCCACGGTGATCGCCGTCTTTGGGTGGCGATCCTCGTCGACCTGGCCTTGGAGCCTTGTCCGTGCGACTTCGGCTTCGTCGTAGGTCTTCGCGGTCTCGCGCAGGTAGCGAGGCCGGCCGGTGAGTGGATCAGTCCCGGCATATACGACGGCACGGAAGCTGCCAGATGGCAGCGTCTCGACGTGCCCGCGGGGTCGGCGTGTACGAGGAGGCACACCGTGACGCTAGCAACGGCTACTCCACGTTTCATTCCACGACACGTGCCTCTAAACGCTAGCGACAGGCACGATGAAAGCGCTGGACCCCCCGAAATTCGGGGGGTTCCACGGTTGTAGCCCCGACCGGATTCGAACCGGCGCCACCGCCTTGAGAGGGCGGCGTCCTGGGCCACTAGACGACGGGGCCCCAGAATTACCAGCCGTGCAGCAAGCACAGCGCTGGGGTACCAGGACTCGAACCTAGACTAACTGAACCAGAATCAGTTGGGCTGCCAATTACCCCATACCCCACCAGCAGTCCGCTCGGGGTCGCCGACCGGACCGACGAGCCACTCTACCGGACGGCGACAGGCCCGACCAAAACGGTGCACGGGCGATGCACGTGCCCCCCGGCCCGGGTCAGCAAAGCAGCGCAGGAAGCTCGGCCAGGCTCCGCACGACCGACACCCGACGCTCGTCGACGTCGCGCCCGCTGCGGTCGAGCCAAACTCCGTGCAGCCCGGCATCGTGCGCACCGAGCGCGTCGAGATCGAGCCGGTCGCCGACATGCAATGCCTCGGCGGCCGGCACGTCGATCGCTGCGCAGGCGTGCTCGAAGATCGCCCGGTCCGGCTTGGAGACGCCGACCTCGCCGGAGATCACGACCACGTCGAACGCATCGGCGAGGGCGACGCGGGCGAGTTTGCGCCGCTGATGCGCGGACTCGGAGTTCGTGATCACGCCCAGTTTCACCCCGCGGCGGCGCAACTGCGCCAGGCTGGCGTGCACGTCGTCGAACACCTCGTAGGTCTGCTCGATGATTCCCATGCGCCGGGCCTCCGTCGCGTGCGGGTCATCCGCGCGGCCGAGCGATTCGAGGAACGCCCCGGTGCGGCCCACGCGCATCGCCTCCCAGGAAAGCTCCTTGGGGTGGCGGGGATACCACTGGCGTGACAACGCCGTCCACGCCGCGTAGTCCGCCTGCTCGCCGAAGATCGTGCCGAACGCCCCGCGGGCCGCGGAGTCGAAATCCACGAGTGTGTCGTCGACGTCGAAGAAGACCGCCCGGATCATGCCATCGCGGCGCGCAGGCGAGCCAATGACCGTTCGCGTCCGAGCAACTCCAGCGACTCGAACAGCGGCGGCGAAACCGTTCGGCCCGTGACCGCCACCCGGATCGGGCCGTACGCGTTGCGGGGCTTGAGGCCGAGGCCATCGACCAGGGAGTCGCGCAGCGCCTCCTCGATCGAGCCGGCATCCCACGACGTGAGCGACTCCAGCGCCGGCACGGCCACCGCGAGCACGGCCTGGCCGGCCTCGCCGAGTTGCTTGGCCACGGCGATCTCGTTCATCGAGACCTCGGCGTCGACCAGGAACCGCAGCATGTCCGCGCCCTCGACGAGCGTCTGGATGCGCTCCTGCACGAGGGGCGCCGCCGCCGCGACCACGGCCGGATCGGCGTCGGGCAGGTACGCCGCCGAGACGCCGCGCGAACTCGTCCGGCGCCAGCATCCGGATGTGCGTCGCGTTGATGACCTCGCACTTCTTCGGGTCGAACCGCGCCGAATTGGCGTTGACGTCGGCGATGTCGAACGCCGCGACCATCTCGTCCATCGTGAACACGTCGTGGTCCGCGGCGATCGACCAGCCGAGCAGCGCCAGGTAGTTCAGCAGGCCCTCGGGCACGTAGCCACCCTGGCGGTAGTGGTTGAGCGATCCCTCGGGCGCGCGCTTGGAGAGCTTGCGATTGCCCTCCCCCATGACGAACGGCAGGTGGCCGAACTGCGGCACGAAATCGGTGATCCCGATGTCGATCAGCGCGCGGTAAAGGACGATCTGGCGCGGCGTGGACGGCATGAGGTCCTCACCACGCAGCACGTGCGTGATACGCATCAACGCGTCATCGAGCGGATTGGTCAGCGTGTACAGGGGATCGCCGTTGCCGCGCACGATGGCGAAGTCCGGCACGGTGCCGGCGGCGAAGGTGATCTCGCCGCGGACGAGGTCGTGCCAGCTGACGTCCTGGTCGGGCATCCGCATCCGCAGCACGGGCACGCGGCCCTGGTCGCGATAGGCGGCGCGCTGGTCCTCGGTCAGGTCGCGGTCGAAGCCGTCGTAGCCCAGCTTCGGGTCGCGGCCGGCGGCGCGGTGGCGCGCCTCGACCTCGTCGTTCGTCGAGTACGCCTCGTAGACGTGGCCCGCGGCCTTGAGCTTGTCGGCGACTTCGGCGTAGATGGCGCGCCGCTCGCTTTGCCGGTACGGCCCGTACGGCCCACCGGTCTCGGGGCCCTCGTCCCAGTCGAGGCCCAGCCAGCGCAGGTCGTCGAGCAGCTTCACGTAGGACTCGTCGGAGTCGCGGGCCGCGTCGGTGTCCTCGACCCGGAAGACGAAGGCTGCCCTTCGTGTGCCGGGCGTACGCCCAGTTGAACAGCGCCGTGCGCACGTTGCCGACGTGCAGATCGCCCGTGGGCGACGGGCAGAACCGCACCCGGACGGTCATTTGGCGCGCACCTGATTGGTCAATGTGCCGATCCCTTCGATCTCGATGCTCACCGTGTCGCCGTCGACGATCGGCCCGACGCCAGCGGGAGTTCCGGTCAGGATCACGTCGCCGGGCAGCAGCGTCATGATGTTCGACGCGTAGGCGATCAGGCTCGCGACGTCGTGGACCATCTCGGCTGGTGCGGCCGTCCTGCTTGAGCACGCCGTTGACGCTCGCGGTGACGCGCAGGTCGGACGGGTCGAGCACCGTCTCGATCCACGGGCCGATCGGGCAGAACGAGTCGTAGCCCTTCGCGCGGGTGAACTGCACGTCGGCCCGCTGCTGATCGCGCGCGGTGACGTCGTTGGCCGCTGTGTAGCCGAGGACGTGGTCGAGCGCCTGGGCTCGGGCGATGTCCTTTGCCGGACGGCCGATCACGACCGCCAACTCCGCCTCGTGGTCGACCTGCTGCGAGTCGGGAGGCAGCCGGATCACGTCGTCGGTACCGATCACCGACGTCGACGGCTTGAGGAACAGCAGCGGCGCCTTCGGGAACCTCGTTGCCCATCTCGCGCGCATGGTCGGCGTAGTTGCGGCCGACTGCGACGACCTTGCTCGGCAGGATCGGTGACAGCAGCCGAACGTCGGGCAGCGGCCCACCGCTGGCCGGTGAACGTGATGGGCCCGAACGGGTGCTCGGCAATAGCGGCGACGGTGAGCGCTTCGGGCGGGCCGTCACCTTCGACAGTGCCCCAGGTCAGGCCGGTAGGTGGTACGGCAAAGCGGGCGATGCGCACGGGGGTCAAGGCTACCGGGGCGGCAAGGCATACTTTCCTACCGTGAGTTCGTCGCTGTCGTCCATCCCCGCCGCGCGCCGCCGCCACGCCGCGGCGATCACCGGACTGCTCGCGGCTCTGCTCGCCGCGATCGGCGTGGTGCCCTGGGTCGGCGTGGCCCCCACAACGGTGCGCGTCTTCTCGGTGGTGGCCCTCGTTGCGGCCGTGCTGACCGCGTTCGTGGCCTGGGGCCTGCTGACCAGCGCGAGCGCCGATCAGGCCGAGGCGCGCCTCGACGAAGCGATCGCCTCGACCGTTGCCGCCGCGGGCGGTGCCTGCGACTGCGGGCACGAGCACGACCCGGACGAGATGCACATCACGGACGCCTGCCCGTCCGGCGAGACGTGCACGCACAGCTGCGAGACCTGCGTACTGGCCGCCCAGCGCCACTAGCCCCCGAGCCGTCGTCCGGGGTCAGCAGTTGGGCCGCCAGCCGGGGTCAGCTGGCCTCGTGCAGCAGGCCGTAACGCACCGCGTCGTGCAGCGCGAGCCAGGACGCCTCGATCACGTTGCCGTGCACGCCCACCGTCGTCCACTCGCGGGAGTGATCCGAGGTCTCGACGAGGACGCGGGTGACCGCGTCGGTGCCGTGCTTGCCCGGCAGGATGCGCACCTTGTAGTCGACGAGTTCGAGCTGGGCCAGGCGCGGGTAAGCCGTCTCCAGCGCTGAACGCAGCGCGCGGTCCAGAGCGTTGACCGGACCGTTGCCCTCCGCGGTCGAGATCACGCGCTCCCGCCGGCGTGCAACTTGACGGTGGCCTCGCTGACGAGGGTCGCGTCCTCGCGGCGCTCGACGATCACCCGGTAGGACTCGACCGTGAACGGCTGGGGTACGGCCTCTTCCGCCGATTCGAGTTCGTCGCGCAGCAGCAGCTCGAACGATGCGTCCGCCGCCTCGTAGGACCACCCCTCCGCCTCGCGCTGCTTGACCCGTTCGACCACCTTGCCGACGACGTCCGGGCGCGAGGACACGTCGACCCCGAGCTCGCGCGACTTCAGCTCGACCGACGCGCGGCCGGCCATCTCGGTGACGAGGATGCGCTGGTCGTTGCCGACGATCGTCGGGTCGAGGTGGTTGTACAGCTCGGGCGACACCTTGATCGCCGACGCGTGCAGGCCCGCCTTGTGCGCGAACGCCGAAGCACCCACGTAGGGCTGGTGCGTGTTCGGCGCGAGGTTGGCGATCTCGGCGATGGCGTGCGAGACGCGCACCATTTCGCGCAGGCATCCGGGCGGCAGCACGTCGAGTCCCATCTTGGTCACCAGGCCGCCGATGATGCCGAAGATGTCGGCGTTGCCGGCCCGTTCGCCGTAACCGTTCGCGGTGCCCTGCGCGTGCGTGGCCCCGGCGTCGACGGCGGCCAGGGTGTTGGCCACTGCGCAGCCGGTGTCGTCCTGGGTGTGGATGCCGAGCCGGATCCCCGTACGCCGGCGTACGTCCGAGACGACGTCGTGAACGCCCATCGGCAGCATGCCGCCGTTGGTGTCGCACATGACGCCGACGTCGGCACCGGCCTCGGCGGCAGCGTCGAGCACCCGCACCCCGTAGTCGCGATCGTGCTTGTAGCCGTCGAAGAAGTGCTCGCAGTCGAGGAAGACGCGCCGGCCCTCGGCGCGCAGGAATGCCACGGTGTCGCGCACCATCGCGAGGTTCTCGTCCAGCGTCGTGCGAAGTGCCTGCTCCACATGCCAAACGTCGGACTTGGCAACGAGAGTGACCACGGAAGCGCGCGAGTCGACGAGCGCGCGCACCTGCGGGTCGTCCTCGACTCGCACGCCGGCTTTGCGAGTAGCGCCGAAAGCGACCAGCGTGGCGTGCTTCAACACCAGTTCGCCGTCGGCGGCCCGGGCGAAGAACTCGGTGTCCTTGGGCATTGCGCCCGGCCAGCCGCCCTCGATGAAGCCGACGCCGACCTGGTCGAGAAGACGGGCCACAGCGAGTTTGTCGGCAACCGAATAGGTGATGCCTTCACGCTGGGCCCCGTCGCGCAGTGTCGTGTCGAAGACGTGGAAGTCATCGGTGAGCATCGGGATCCCTCTGTGTCGTAGGCCGATTGGAGCCAAACAAAAGACCCTCCGCCGGATGGCGAAGGGTCTGCGCGTCGGAGTGGAACTCGGGCCGACGCGCTAACTGATAATGATCAGGCTGTGTTGCACGAATAGATCCTTGCACGGATTCGAGAATGCGGCCACTCCGGTTTTGGCCGCGAATTGGTTTATATCGCGATTGACGGCCAAAACCGATCAGCCGGCCGAGGCCTTGGCCAGACGCTCACCGATCTCCGCGGTCGTGCCCGGACGCTGCGGATCGCGGGTCGCGAGATCGGCCGCCACGGCCGCCTCTACGCGCGCGGAAGCGTCGCGCTCGCCCAGGTGCTCGAGCAGCATCGCCACCGACAGCACGGCCGCGGTCGGGTCGGCCTTGCCCTGCCCGGCGATGTCGGGCGCCGAGCCGTGCACCGGCTCGAACATCGACGGATTGTTCCGCGACGGGTCGACATTCCCGCTCGCGGCGAGGCCGATGCCGCCGGACACCGCGGCCGCGAGATCGGTGATGATGTCGCCGAACAGGTTGTCGGTGACGATCACGTCGTAGCGGCCGGGATCGGTGACGAGGTAGATCATCGCGGCGTCGACGTGGTTGTAGGCAACCGTGACGTCGGGATAGTCCGCGGCGACCGCGTCGACCGTCCGCTTCCACAAATCACCTGCGTACACAAGGACGTTGTTCTTGTGGACCAGCGTCAAGTGCTTACGCGGACGGGACTTTGCGCGTTCGAAGGCTGCCCGGACGACACGTTCGACGCCGAATGCGGTGTTGACGCTGACCTCGGTGGCCACCTCGTTCGGGGTGCCCTTGCGCAGCACTCCCCCGTTGCCGGTGTACGGGCCTTCGGTGCCCTCGCGGTACACGACGAAGTCGATGGCCGGATCACCCGCGAGCGGCGTCGGCACGCCGGGATAGAGCTTGGCCGGGCGCAGGTTGACGTAGTGGTCCAACTCGAAACGCAGCCGCAGCAGCAACCCGCGCTCGAGAACGCCCGACGGCACCGACGGATCGCCCACAGCGCCGAGCAGGATGGCGTCGTGCCCGCGAATCTCGTCGAGTACCGAGTCCGGCAGGGTCTCGCCGGTGCGGTGCCAGCGCGCGGCGCCGAGTTCGTAGGTCGTCGCCTCGACACCTGGCAACACCGCATCGAGTACGTGCCGCGCCTGCGCGATGACCTCGACCCCGATGCCATCGCCTGGAATCACCGCAAGCTTCATGCCAGGCAGCGTATCCGAGGCGAGAAATCAGCTCCCACTCCGCGGGTTCGCCGTCTCATATTCCGAGACGGCCTCGTATGACGGCAGTTGCCGCATATCCCGTAGCGGCGACAGGTACACCGGCAGGAATGCGAAGCAGGCTCCGATCGCCGCAATGAGCAGGGCCGGGCGAGGACCCAGCCAGGAACCGAGAATCCCCCCGAGCAGGCTGCCGAGCGGCAACGTCCCCCAGACCAGGAAGCGCATCGTGGCATTCATCCGGCCGAGTAGCGCGGGTGGGCACAGACCCTGCCGGAAGCTCACCTGCGTGATGTTGTAGACGACGACCGTTATCCAGAAGAGCAACTGCGCCGCGGCGAGCACCGCCAGCGTCCAATCACGGTGGACGAACGGCGCAACGAAACCGAGCGGTCCGGCGACGAGGATCGAGATCCAGATCGTCGGGCCCTGCCCGAGCCGGCGCGCCACGCGGCCCGCGAGCAGCGAGCCGATCAGGCCGCCGACCGCAGCCGTCGAGCCGATCAGGCCGATGACTCCTGGCGAAAGTCGAAGGTCGCGGGCGAGCAGCACGTAGTACACGGCCAGGCCGAGCGAGATGAACAGGTTCGACGAGGCGGTGCACAGCGCGATCGCGCGCAGCATCCGGTTCCGGAGGACGAAGCCCAGCCCCTCGGCGATCTCGCGTCCGAGGTGGCGGTCCGGATCGCGCTGCCGCTTGGGCGAGTCTGCGGGTATCGCGGTGACCCAGGCGGCCGACCACACGAAGCTGAGCGCGTCGACCAGAACGGCGTACGGGGCCGTGAGCGCCTGGATCAGGACGCCGCCAATGCTCGGACCGACGATCTGCGCGAGCGACTCACTCGCCTGCAGCTTGGCGTTGCCCTCGACCAGTCGATCCCGGTCGACCAGCTCGGGAAGGTAGGACTGGTAGGCGACATCGAAGAACACGGTGCCGACGCCCACCACAACCGCGACGGCGTACAGCTGCTCGATGGTGAGCACGTGCAGGGCAGCGGCAAGCGGGATCGAGCCGGTTGCCACGGCCCGCAGAATGTCGTTTGCGATAAGCACATTCCGACACCGCATCCGGTCGACCCACGCGCCGGCCGGCAGGCCGATCACCAGGAATGCAACCGACTGCAACGCGGTGAGCAGGCCGACCTCGAACGTCGACGCGTGCACGACCAGGATCGCCAGCAGTGGCAGCGCGATCTGGCTGACCATCGTGCCGGTCTGGCTGACCGTCTCGGCGATCCACAGCCGCCGGAACGACCGGTGATGCCACAGGCTTGCGTCCGGCGTCACGACCTTGGTCATCCCCGCTAGCATTTCCTGAGTGATTGGCGTTTGTCAATCAGTCAGGATTACGCTGCCCGTCCATGACGACTCGACGTCTGGCCACCGACGAGGAAGCACGCGCGCTCGCGTCCGCGCTGCGGTTGAGGATCCTTCGGGTGTGTCTCGGCGAGGCCCGCACGAACAAGCAGATTGCCAAGGCGCTGGGCCGTGATCCCGCCACGACGCTGCATCATGTTCGCCGGCTCGTCCGCACCGGATTCCTGGCCGCGCAGCCCGAACGCCGTGGAGCGCACGGCGCGCGCGAAGTGCCTTACCTGGCCACGAAGAAGTCCTGGCGGCTGGAGTCACCGGCACGCGACCGCGCGATGCTGGACACGTTCCTCGAAGAGGTTGCGCTCGTGTCGGTCAGCGATCTGCAGACGACCCGGTTGGGGCTTCGCCTGTCCCCCGCCGACATGAGCGAATTTCGCGACCGGCTACGTGATCTGCTCGACGAGTTCGAGCAACGTCCGGACGACCCCGCCGCTCCGGCCTGGTCACTGTTCCTGGCCCTGCATCCCGACGTGACCCGCGAGGCGGGCAGGAATCGCACCTGACAAGCCCGGTGCGGGCACACCGTGGCATGCCCGCACCGGATCACGCGTCAGCGAGCGGCGGTGCCCTCGGTGTAGTCGTCGTCGCTCGTGGCCACCCAGCTCATCAGGCCGCGCAGGTGCCGGCCGACGTCCTCGATCGGATGCTGCTCGGCCTTCTCGCGCAGCGCCTTGAACTCCGGCGCGCCCGCGTCCTGATCGGCGATGAAGCGCGCGGCGAACGAGCCGTCGCGGATCTCGCCGAGGATGCGCTGCATGTTCTCCTTCACGTGCGGATCGATGATCCGCGGTCCGGACACGTAGTCGCCGTACTCGGCGGTGTCCGATACCGACCAGCGCTGCTTGGCGATACCGCCCTCGTACATCAGGTCGACGATGAGCTTCAGTTCGTGCAGGCATTCGAAGTAGGCGACCTCGGGGGCGTAGCCCGCCTCGGTCAGCGTCTCGAAGCCGTAGGTGACCAACTGCGACACCCCACCGCACAGCACGGCCTGCTCGCCGAACAGGTCGGTCTCGGTCTCCTCGGTGAAGGTCGTCTTGATGGCACCCGCCCGCGTGCCGCCGATCGCCTTTGCGTAGGAGAGCGCCAGCGCGAACGCGTTGCCCGTGGCGTCCTGCTCGACGGCGACAAGCACCGGCACGCCCTTGCCGTCGACGAACTGCCGCCGCACCAGGTGGCCCGGCCCCTTCGGGGCGACCATCGCGACATCGACATTGCCCGGCGGCTTGATGTATCCGAAGCGGATGTTGAAGCCGTGCCCGAAGAAGATCGCGTCGCCGTCCTTGAGGTTCGGCTCGATCGACTCGGCATAGAGCTTGCGCTGTGCGGGATCCGGGGCCAGCACCATGATCAGGTCGGCCTCGGCGCAGGCCTCGGCGGGGGTGAGCACCCGAAGGCCCTCGTCGCCCGCCTTGGCCCGGCTCTTGGAGCCCTCGGGCAGACCGACCCGGACGTCGACGCCCGAGTCGCGCAGCGACAACGCATGCGCATGCCCCTGGCTGCCGTAGCCCAACACGGCGACCTTGCGCCCCTGGACGATCGACAGGTCGGCGTCGTCGTCGTAGAAGATCTCTACTGCCACTGTGTCTCCTTCATGATTCCCATCTCCTCTAGGCGCTTCGCTCGACCGAGCGCAGCGCGGCCTGGGTCATCGAGCGCGGACCGCGACCGAGCGCGACCACGCCGGACTGGACCATCTCGCGGATGCCGTACGGCTCCAGCATCTTGAGCATGGCTTCAAGCTTGGCCGGCGGGCCGGTCACCTCGATGGTCAGCACCTCGGGGCCCACGTCGATGACCTTCGCCTTGAACAGCTCGACCGTCTCGAGCACGCCGCGGCGGGTCGCGTCGTCGGCCCGCACCTTGACCAGCAGCAACTCCCGCAGTACCGAGTGCTGCTCTTCCAGCTCGACGATCTTGATCACGTTGATGAGCTTGTTCAGCTGCTTGGTGACCTGTTCGAGCGCGGTGCCCTCGACGCCCACCAGGATCGTGATGCGCGAAATCTCCGGGTGCTCGGTCGGGCCGACCGCGAGTGACTCGATGTTGAATCCGCGCCGGCTGAACAGCCCGGACACGCGGGCCAGGACGCCCGGCTTGTTCTCGACGAGCACGGACAGCGTGTGTGTGGTCATGAGACGAGGCCCTTCATGAGCATCGCAGCGTCAGCGCCGTCGGGCGAGGGATCATGAGCATCGCAGAGTCAGCGTCCGTCGGGCCCGGGAGCTGACCGAGCGGAGTGGAGGGCCGAGGCGGGCGGAGTAGTCATCCCGCTCACTCGTCCTCGTCGAATGCCGGGCGGATGCCGCGGGCTGCCTGGATGTCGTCGTTGCTCGTGCCGGCTGCGACCATCGGCCACACCATCGCGTCCTTGCCCACCATGAAGTCGACCACCACGGGGGCGTCGTTGATCGAGTGGGCCTTCTCGATGGTGTCGTCGACGTCGGCCTTGGTGTCGCAGCGTAGCCCGACGCAGCCGAGTGCTTCGGCCAGCTTCACGAAGTCGGGGACGAGCTTGTGGGTGCCGAGATCGGTCTGTGAGTACCGCTGGTCGTAGAACAGCGTCTGCCACTGGCGGACCATGCCGAGGTTGCCGTTGTTGATCACGGCGACCTTGATCGGGATGCCCTCGATGGCGCAGGTGGCCAGTTCCTGATTGGTCATCTGGAAGCAGCCGTCGCCGTCGATCGCCCAGACCAGCGTGTCCGGCTTGCCGACCTTCGCACCCATCGCGGCCGGAACCGAGTAGCCCATCGTGCCGGCGCCGCCGGAGTTGAGCCACGTATAGGGGTTCTCGTAGGAGATGAACTGCGAGGCCCACATCTGGTGCTGGCCCACCCCGGCGGCGAAGATCGTGTCGGAGCCTGCGAGTTTGCCGAGTCGTTCGATGACGTACTGCGGCGCCAGCGTGCCGTCGGACGGCTCTTCGTAGCCGAGCGGGTACGTCTCACGCCAGTCGTCGACCAGGCGCCACCATCCGGTGAGGTCCGCGCGATTGCCCGCCGCGAATTCGGCTTGCAGGGCGGGGATCAACTCGGCGAGCACTTCGCGGGCGTCGCCGACGATCGGGACGTCGGCGACACGGTTCTTGCCGATCTCGGCCGGGTCGATGTCAGCGTGGATGACAGCCGCACCCGGCGCGAAGGTGTCGAGGCGGCCGGTGACCCGGTCGTCGAAGCGCGTGCCTAGTGCGATGAGCAGATCGGCCTTCTGCAGCGCGGTGACCGCGGCGACGCTGCCGTGCATGCCGGGCATTCCGAGGTGTTGCCGGTGACTGTCGGGGAACGCGCCGCGCGCCATCAGGGTCGTGACGACCGGGATGCCGGAAAGCTCGGCGAGTTGGCGCAGTTCCGCGGTGGCGCGGGCCTTGAGCACGCCGCCGCCCACGTAGAGAACCGGGCGGCGGGCCGCGCTGATCAGCTTTGCCGCCTCGCGCACCTGCTTGCCGTGCGGGCGGGTGACCGGCCGGTACCCGGGCAGGTCGATGCGGGGCGGCCAGACCCAGTCAGTGGTCGTGCGGTTCTGCAGGACATCCTTGGGCACGTCGACCAGCACCGGGCCCGGGCGCCCGGTCGAGGCCAGATGAAACGCCGCGGCAATCGCTGAGGCCACGTCGTCGGGAGACTGCACGAGGAAGTTGTGCTTCGTGATCGGCAGCGTGATCCCGGAGATGTCGGCCTCTTGGAAGGCATCCGTGCCGATGAACGCCCGGCCGACCTGCCCGGTGATCGCGACGATCGGGACGGAATCCATGTAGGCGTCGGCGATCGGGGTGACGAGGTTCGTCGCGCCCGGTCCCGAGGTCGCCATGCAGACGCCGACCTTGCCCGTGGCCTGCGCGTACCCCTCCGCGGCGTGTCCGGCGCCCTGCTCGTGGCGGACGAGGATGTGCCGCACTCTCGTGGAGTCGTAGAGGGGATCGTATGCAGGCAGGATCGCGCCACCGGGGATACCGAATACGACGTCGGCGCCGACCTGTTCCAGCGAGCGAACCAGCGCCTGCGCGCCGGTGATGTTGCCCTGGGCTGCTGAGGTACTCATCGGTGCCTTCCTTGTGTCGGTTTCGCGGGTCGCCCCGTGCGCACGGACTCGAACTGCAACAAAAAACCCCTCGTGCGATGCACGAAGGGTTAGCGCGTCGAAGTGGTCACTGGGACCTAGTCGACGCGCCTGTCGATAAGTACGAGATGCCGCACGCCGCAGACCCTACACGCCGTGCGCGAGCGTGTTCAACTCAGCGAGATACGAGTCCCAGATAGCGGGATCGGCGAGGCAATCTGCCTATCCACACGGCCACTCTGGCAGACTCTGGGCGCATTGCGCCTACCGTCCGGGAGCTGGTGGATGTCCATGCAACGGGTGCCTCGGCACCGCGCGGCATCGAGCGTGCCCGGGTCACGACACTCGAAGCGCGGCCGGGCGCGTGAGAACCGGGCCCTGATCGCGGCGTCCACGCTCGTCTTCTCCGGTGCACTTGCGCTCTCACTGGTCGCGCTGCCTGGACACCATCACGCCCAGAACGCCAGTCCCGGCGACGTCGCCGCCGAGAGCACACCGACCATTCCGGGCAGCGGCGCACCGTCGTCGGCATCGACGATCGAGTCGCCGTCGGCGGTCACCCGCGATTCGCGCCGGCGTCGCGTCGAGGCGGGCGGGCTGCCGCCACTCACCCGGCGAAGCACTCCATCACTTCCGCCGGCCACGACGCGCTCGGTGTCGCCGCGACTGCACCCGCCCGCATCCCCGGGCCCGTCGACGAGCGCTCCGGCACCATCGGCGACGGGGCTTCCCGATCCCGACCAGCTTGCCCAAACCGTCTTCGACGCCGTCAACTCCGCCCGCCGCGATGCCGGACTGCGCCCGTTGCGCTGGAACCGGCAACTGCAGACCAGCGCGCACCAACACAACCTGGCGATGGCGCAGGTCAACACCTTGGCGCACCAACTGCCCGGCGAGAACGACCTAGGCCGCCGTGAGTCGGCGGCCGGCGTCGCGTGGTGGTGGGCCGGTGAGAACATCGGCGAGAACGGCGCGATGACGACCCAGGGCGCGCTCGATCTCGAGTCAGCCATGCTGAACGAGCAGCCACCCAACGACGGCCACCGGGCCAACATCCTTTCCAGCAAGGCGAATGCCCTCGGAGTCGACGTCGTGCTCGACTCCGTGCATCACATCTTGTGGCTCACCGAAGACTTCGCGCAGACAATGCTCTGACCGCCTGACCGTCGGAGCGGCTGCGCTAGCCGCAGATGGCGCCGGTCGCGGCCGAGCCGACCAGCTTCGCGTACTTGCCGAGCACGCCGTAGTCGAAGCGCGCCGGCAGCGGCTTCCACTCGGCTCGGCGCCGTTCGAGTTCGGCATCGTCGACGAGCAGGTCGAGGGTGCGCGTGGTCATGTCCAGGCGGATCCGGTCACCGTCGTGCACCAGGGCGATGGGGCCGCCGACTGCCGCCTCGGGGGCGACGTGGCCGATGCACAGCCCCGTCGTGCCGCCGGAGAAGCGCCCGTCGGTGAGCAGCAAGACCTCCTTGCCGAGCCCGGCGCCCTTGATCGCGCCGGTAACCGCCAGCATCTCGCGCATGCCCGGGCCGCCCTTGGGGCCCTCCCACCGGATCACGACGACGTCGCCGCTGCGCAGGCTCCCGGCGGCGACGGCGTCCATTGCCGCCTGCTCGCCGTCGAAGACCCGGGCCGATCCCTCCCAGACCTCGGTGTCCATGCCGGCGCTCTTGACCACCGCGCCCTCGGCGGCGAGTGACCCGCGCAGGATGGTCAGCCCGCCGGTGCGATGGATCGGGTCGCTCATCGCGTGGATGATCTTGCCGTCCGGGTCGGGCGGGGCGATGGCGCGCAGGTTCTCGGCCACCGTCTTGCCGGTGACGGTCAGCGCGTCGCCGTGCAGCAGGCCGGCGTCGAGCAGCGCCTTCATCACGACCGGAACGCCGCCGATCGAGTCGATGTCGGTCATGACGTAGCGGCCGAACGGCTTGACGTCGGCCAGGTGCGGCACGCGGTCGCCGATCCGGTTGAAGTCGTCGAGGTCGAGATCGACCTTGGCCTCGTTGGCGATCGCGAGCAGATGCAGCACCGCGTTGGTCGACCCGCCCAGCGCCATCACCACGGTGATCGCGTTCTCGAAGGCCTGCTTCGTGAGGATGGTTCGCGCGGTGATGCCCGCGTCGACGAGATGTACGACCGCCTCGCCCGAACGCTCGGCGTAGGCGTCGCGCCGGGAGTCGGGCGCCGGCGGCGCCGCCGACCCGGGCAGCGACATGCCGAGCGCCTCAGCGGCTGAGGCCATCGTGTTCGCGGTGTACATGCCGCCGCACGCGCCCTCGCCCGGGCAGATCGCCTTCTCGATCTCGGTGACCTCCTCGCGGGTCATCTTGCCCGCGAGGCACGCGCCGACCGCCTCGAACGCGTCGATGATCGTGACGTCGCGGCCGTTGAGCCGCCCGGGCAGCGTCGAGCCGGCGTAGAGGAACACCGCGGCGACGTCGAGGCGGGCGGCGGCCATCAGCATGCCGGGCTCGGACTTGTCGCATCCGGCGAGCAGCACGGCGCCGTCGAGTTGCTCGGCCCGAAACACCGTCTCGACCGAATCCGCGATCACCTCGCGCGAGACGAGCGAGTAGTGCATGCCGTCGTGGCCCATCGAGATGCCGTCGGAGACCGAGATCGTCCCGAACTCCAACGGAAAGCCGTCCGCGCCGCGAACGCCGATCTTCGCCTGCTTGGCGAGGCGGGCAAGTGACAGATTGCACGGCGTGATCTCGTTCCACGACGAGGCGACGCCGATCTGTGGCTTGCGCCAGTCGTCGTCGCCCATGCCGACGGCACGCAGCATGCCGCGCGCGGCGGCTCGCTCGATGCCGTCGGTGACGATGCTGCTGTGCGGTTTGCGGTGCTGCCGACCCTGACGATCTTGACTGGGCTGCTTGTCGCTCACGCCGTGCACCCTACGACGTAGGGTTCAACCTGTGTCATCGCGTGTCTTCCGCCTCCCGAGATCGGCGTACCTCGCCGTACTGATCCTGGCGTTGTGCGTGACGCCGGTCGTACAGCATCCGATTGCCGCACTGGTTTACCTCGTACCGATCGGCGCGGTGGTGTTCATCGCCCGAACGGCCACCATCGTCGACGGGAACGCCATCACCGTGCGGGCCCTGTTCGGGCGCACGTCGTTGCCCTGGCACGAGGTCCGGGGCCTGTCGGTGACCAAGCGAAACGTCTACGCCGTGACCGCGGACGCGGCCGTGCGACTGCCGTGCGTACGGGTCTCTGACCTCGCGGCCCTGTCCGCGGCCAGCGGGAGCCACGTGCCGCAACTGCCGGAGGCGACCCCCAAGTACGCGCCATCTCGGCGCAGCCGCTAGTAGGTCGGCGCAGCCGCTAGTAGGCGGCGCAGGCAAGGCAGCGCGCCTAGTAGTCAGATGTCACCACGTTGACCAGCGGCTCACCGGCCGCGTAGCGCAGGATCTGCTCGCGCACCAGCCGATAGGCGCGTTCGGGAAAGCCGCGCACGGCCCCGCCGACGTGCGGGGTGATCAGCAGGTTCGGCGCGTCCCAGATCGGATGGTCGGGTGGCGGCGGTTCGGGGTCGAGCACGTCCAGGGCGGCCCGCAGGCGCCCGGACCTCAGTTGGGCGAGCAGCGCGTCGGTGACCACGACCGGCCCGCGCGACGCATTGACGAGCAGGGCGTTATCGGTCATTGCGGTCAGGAACTTCTCGTCAACGAGGCCGCGCGTCTGCTCCGTCAGCGGCACGACCAGCACGACGATGTCGACGTTCGGCAGCAGCAACGGGAGGTCGGCCACGCCGTACACGCCGTCGCGGCGCGTCCGAGCGACCAGGATCGGTTCGGCGTCGAACGCCCACAGCCGGCGCGCGACGTTGTCGCCGAGGTCTCCCGCGCCGACCACCAGGACGCGCTTGCCCGCCAGTTCGTCGGTGATCGCCGGCTCCCAGCGCCGGCGATCGGCCGCCCGAATGAAGCGAGGGAACTCGCGCAATACCGACAAGATCGCGGTCAGGACCCATTCGGCGGTTGAGCCGCCATGTATGCCGCGACCGTCGCAGAGCACTGCGCCGGGTGGGACGCGGCCGATCCAGGCATCTGCGCCGGCGGAGACCAGTTGCAGCACCCGCAGGCCCGGCAATTGGGCCAGTGCGGCGGCGCGTTCGGCCGGATCGTCCATCAGGTAGCTCGGCACCCAGAACTCGACGTCCGGCGGCGCGGGACCCCGACCGTCCCAGGCGAGGACGTGCAGGCCGCCGGGAAGCGGCCCGACGAGTTCGGCGGCGTCGTCGTCCGGCACGCAGATGATCGCCACCCGCACGAGGCTAGTAAGGGGCACCGAAAACGGGCAGATGTGCGGGCGCACAGGGTCAGCAGGCAGACTGGCTGGCATGCGTGCGATCACGTGGCGAGGCGGGAGGTCGATCAGGCCGGTTGTGCCACTGGCCGCCGCGGCCGCGCTCGCACTGCTCGCCGGATGCGCCGCCGGAGCGGACGCGACATCGCCCACCTGGGTACCCCAGCCGTCGGTGACACTCGAGGCGGGCCCGCGCGTGTCATTGCCGAACCAGCCGGCCCAGCCGCCGGGCTCGGCCCCGCAGGTGCCCGGCCAGGGTGGCACGCCGAGCCAGTCGGGCAGCCCTGGCGCCGGCCCGGACCCGAACGTCGTGGCGACGAACCTGACCACACCCACCGGCATCGCGCTGCTGCCTGACGGCACGGCGCTGGTCGGCGAGCGGACCACCGGGCGGATCGTGCGGGTGCAACCCCAACCCGGCAAGCCCGTCGCGACGGTGCGCACGCTGACCGGCCTCGCCACGGGCGGTGACGGCGGACTGCTCGACCTCGCCCTGTCGCCCACCTACGACGAGGACGGCCTCGTCTACGCCTACGTCACCACGCCCACTGACAACCGCGTCATCGACTTCACCCTTACCGGACCGGCCACTCCGGTGCTGACCGGCATCCCGCGCGGCGCCAGCGACAACACCGGCCGGCTCATGTTCGATTCGCACGGCATCCTGTTCATCGGCACCGGCGACGCCGGGCACCCCCAGTTGGCCGCCGATCCGAAGAGCCTGGCCGGCAAGGTGTTGCGGGTGAATGCGATCGGCCAGGCCGCGCCCGGAAACACCAAGGCCGGCTCGGCGATCTTCACCCGAGGCCATCGCACGGTGAACGGCCTGTGCGAGAACCCGTCGCTCTCCACCGTGTACGAGACCGAGGCTCCCGGCGACATCAACGTCCTGCAGAGCGGTGCCGACTACGGCTGGCCAACCCCGAACGCCGCGTCGAAGCGACCGGTCGGCTCGCTGCCCGCCGGCCGTTCCGGAGCGGGCGGTTGCGCGGTGCTGGGCGGGCGGCTCTACATTGCCACCAGTGACGGCAAGTCCCTGCTCTCGACCGCGGCCAGTCCGCGTGCGGCCGTCAGCAAGTTCAGCGCCGCGGTCGACGGCCGGTACGGGCGACTGCTGACCGTCGTCGCCGCGCCGGACGGCGCGCTCTGGCTGACGACCACCAACAAGGACGGCCACGGCACGCCGGTGCCGGACGACGAGCGCGTACTGCGCATCATCCCGTCCGCCGGCGGTGGTGGGAGCCCCCCGGTCTGACGGTGCACCGCGCTGTCGCCGCATCGTCAAGTGCGGCACACTCGGCCGCGTGACGAACCCACCTGACCAGCCCGGATCGCCGTACCCGGGTCAGCCCGGCAATTACCCGTCGGGCGGATACGGGCCGCCTGCGCCGCCCGTGCAGCCGTACTACCAGCCGACTAAGACGCGTCTGCGGGGACGCAGGCCGCTGCAGGTGGGAGCCGCGCTGATGGTGATCGGCCTTGCGCTGACCATCGGCGGTGGCGTGCTCGCAAGCACCAAGTCCTACAGCAAGGTCAACGATTTCCAGCGAGTGGCGGTCAAGGACTCGACCGGAACGGTCAATTTCTCCCACGCCGGCGGCTATGTCGCCTACTACGAGTCAAGCACGATCACCGGCAGCACGAGCCAGCGCATTCCCGAGGTCGGCGGCACCCTCACCAACCAGGCCACCAACACGACCGTCACCCTCCAGACGCCGTACGGCAATCGCAGCGACGGCAAGATCAAGTTCCTGCACTACGACTACAACGGGCACAAGGGGGTTGCCCTGTGGCAATTCCACATTGATCAACCCGGCGCGTGGAAGGTCCAGTTGGAGACCGGCGCGGGCCTCCCGGCCGATGCCGTGATCGCCTTCGGGCCCTCGATCGCCAAGGGAGTCGTCATCGGCGGCATCATCGCGGTTCTGGGCGTCCTGCTTCTCATCGCCGGCCTGGTGACGCTGATCGTCGGCATCGTGAAACGGCGCCGCAACTTGAAGGAACTGCGTGGCGGCGGATTCGGCGGTTACGGTGGTGCGGCGCCTGCGACGGCAACCGGGTGGTCGCCCGCTGGCGGTGCGGCGGGATGGCCACCGGCCGGCGGCGGTCCCGGCTCGTCGGCACCGGGCGGCGGTGGAGGTTCTGAGTGGCCGCCACCCGGCGGCGCTGCCGGATCCGGCGGTACGTGGCCGGCGCCGGGCAGCAGCGGCAGTTCCGAGTGGCCGCCACCTCCGCCCAGCGAAAAGTAGCCCGGTCGCGCTGGCTTGCTGACCGCGCCGAGCGCCACCCGATCCGGCGCTAGGCGCGCGTGCGTCGCTGCCAGCCGCGGTCGGCATGCCACGACTCGACCACCAGATGATCGGCCGGTGTGCCCACGTAGGTCAGCACCACCTCGCTGATGTCGATGTGAAAGCGATCGCCGGCCGGCCCCGTTTCCGGGCTCGCTGCCGCATCGTCGACCGGCTCGTCAGCAACCGCTCGGCCCGCTATCTTCGCCTCGCCCGGCCACGCGCTCGGGTTGTCGTCGGGCGGATCGATCGAAGGGCTGTGCACGGCCAGGCGCGGGTCACGGCGCAGATCACGTCCCTTCATCGCACCGGGCATCGACCCGAACCGGATCTCGTCGGGCTCGAAGGTGAGCTCGATACCGCTGATCCGCGGCGAGCCGTCAGCCCGCAGCGTCGCCATCGTCTTGTGCTTTCGGACGTCGAATACCTCGCGCACCCGCTGCGCGAATTCCGGTGCCCCGCGGGCGATCTCTTCCCAGCTCGTCATGACCCCACAGACTGCCCGCACGGTCTGACAACGAACTCAGGACGGCCGCCGCAATCTCTTGCGCCGGGCGATCACCGCGAGCGCGACCGCGACCGCAGCCGGCGAACCCGCCGATGACGGCCCACCGTGCACCGCTCGACCCGCCGGACGAATCGCCGGACGCCGCCGGCGAGGCCGGCGCCGACGCGGTGCCGGACGCCGCTTCGCCGCGTGGCGGCGTGCTCGACGACGCAACAGACAGCCGGGGCATCGCGACCGCGAAGACGGCCGATCCGACATGCTCGGAGTCGACGATCAGCCGAGAACCGTCGATCGTCACGCCCTCACCCTGCGGTTGCTCGGGAAGGCGGACGTGTACCGCCTGCGCGCGTATCGCTCGGGCCACGTCGCCACCCTTCACCGTCCAGAGGTAGGCGTCGGTGTAGGTGCGAACGACCAGGATCGACCCGTCGCGGGACAGCGCGGCTCCGGTCGCCGTCACCTGGCCGACGATGTTCGGACCGCCCGGCGTCCCGGTCGGGTGGAAGTCGATCTCACCGATCCGGCGCAGCGCCTGCACCTTGGCCGGATCGGGCCGGGCCGGAACCGCATACATCTCGCTCGCGCCGAAGATCGACTTGGTGACGAGGTAAGCAGCGCCGCCCGGGGCAACGGCGAGCGACTCGGCGTCCACCGGTCCCCCGGGATATCGCAGCCGCCAGACGTCGGGGGCGGCGGTGGTCGCATCGACGCCTGCCTCAACGTGCGGTTCGTCGACCCGATAGATCCGGACCTCGCCGCGGCCACCGTCGTTGTCGCCGATGTCGGCGATCCACACGGAGGCGACGCCGCGCCGATCACGGGCAACCGCGAGGTCCTCCCAGTCCACATTGGCCGCGCGGGGCACGGTGTAGGTCGCAAGCGTCTTTCCGGTGTGTCTGTCCAGGGCGAAGAACCGCGCCGAGTCGCCGCTGTCGTTCTGGACGTAGAACACGCCTGGTGAGGCGATGCCGGTCGCAATGCCACTGGCCTCGCCGATCCGGGAATCGTCGATGTGGAACAGCACCTGCGATCCGGCGCCACCAACCGACGCCGTCAGCACGACTGCGCCGACGAGTACGCCCAACGTCGCGGTCAACTGACCCCGAGTCGCTCCAGCAGGAGTTCGCGCACCGCCGCCGCATCCGCCTGGCCACGCGTCGCCTTCATCACCGCACCCACGAGGGGCCCGACCGCCGCGACCTTGCCGCCGCGAACCTTCTCGGCAACATCGGGATTGGCGGCGATCGCGTCATCGGCGGCCGCGCCCAGGGCACCGGAATCCGAGACGACCTTGAGCCCGCGCTCGGCGATGATCGCGTCGACGTCAGAGCCCGTTTCGAGGACGGCGTCGACCACTTGCCGGGCCAGCGCCGACGAGAGCGAGCCCTCGGCAACCAGGGCGACCACGCGGGCAACCTGAACCGGCGTGATGCCGAGGTCGGTGGCGTCGATGTCACGCTCGTTGGCCCGCTGGGCGAGGTAGCCGAGCCACCAGTTACGCGCCTCGCCGACCGGCGCGCCGGCCTCGACGGTGGCGCCGACGAGATCGACCACGCCCGCGTTGGCCATCTGGCGCATGTCGTCGGCGGAGACGCCGAGTTGCTCGCTGATCCGGGCGCGGCGCGCTGCGGGCAGTTCGGGCAGGGACGCGCGGATCTGCTCCACCCATGCGGGATCGGGCGCCAGCGGAACGAGGTCGGGCTCGGGGAAGTACCGGTAGTCGGTGGCCTCCTCCTTGCTGCGACCGGGCCGGGTGTCGCCGGTCGTCTCGGAGAAATGCCGTGTCTCCTGGTGGATCTTCTCCCCCGCGTCGAGCAGGCCGGCCTGGCGGATCATCTCGGTGCGGACGGCACGCTCGACGCTGCGCAGCGAGTTCACGTTCTTCGTCTCGGTGCGGGTGCCCCATTCCTCGCCCGGACGGTTCAGCGAGGTGTTGACGTCGCACCGCAGCGAGCCCTGCTCCATCCGCACGTCGCTGACGCCCAGCGTGCGCAGCAGGTCGCGCAGTTCGGTGACGTACGCGCGGGCCACCTCGGGCGCCAGCGCTCCCGTACCGGCCACCGGCTTGGTGACGATCTCGACGAGCGGGATGCCCGCCCGGTTGAAGTCGACGAGGGAGTAGTCGGCGCCGTGGATACGCCCGGACGTACCGATGTGGGTGTTCTTGCCGGTGTCCTCCTCGAGGTGCACCCGCTCGATGCCGACCCGCACCGAGACGTCGCCGACGGTGACGTCCAGGTACCCGTCGACGCACAGCGGCTCGTCGTACTGCGAGATCTGGAAGTTCTTCGGCATGTCCGGGTAGAAGTAGTTCTTGCGCGCGAAGCGGCACCACTCGGCGATCGAGCAGTTCAGGGCCAGGCCGATCTTGATGGTCGACTCGATGGCGGCCTCGTTGGCAACCGGCAGCGCCCCCGGCAGCCCCAGACATACCGGGCAGGTGTGGGTGTTCGGCTCGGCGCCGAACTCGGTCGAGCAGCCGCAGAACATCTTCGACGCGGTATCGAGCTCGACGTGGGTCTCCAGGCCGATCACCGGCTCGTAGCGGGCAACGACGTCGTCGTAGTTCATGCCAGCGCTCCTGCCTTGGCGAGGATCGGGCCGTTGGCGCCGGTGTACGCCGCCTCGAACGCGGCGCCGACCCGGTAGCAGCGATCATCCGCGAGTGCGGGCGCCATGATCTGCAGACCAACCGGCAACTGCTCGGACAGCCCACACGGCACGGAGATCGCGGGAGTGCCCGCGAGCGAGGCCGGCAGCGTGCACAGGTCGTTGATGTACATCGCCATCGGGTCGCCGATGCGTTCACCGATGCCGAATGCGACGAACGGTGAGGTCGGCGAAACGAGAACGTCGGCCTGCTCGAACGCCGCCGCGAAGTCGCGCAGGATCAGCGTGCGGACCTTCTGCGCCTGCCCGTAGTAGGCCTCGTAATAGCCCGACGAGAGCGCGTACGTGCCGATCATGATGCGGCGCTTCACCTCGGCGCCGAAGCCGGCCTCGCGGGTCAGCGACATGACGTCCTCGAGGGAGTTCACGCCGTCGTCGCCGACGCGCAAGCCGTAGCGCACGGAGTCGAAGCGGGCCAGGTTGGACGAGCATTCGCTCGGCGCGATCAGGTAGTACGCCGGCAGCGCGTACTGGAAGTGCGGGCAACTCACCTCGACGACGGTGGCGCCCAGGCCGCGCAGGGTCTCGACGGCGCTCTCGAAGGCGGCGAGCACTCCGGACTGGTACCCCTCGCCGCCGAGTTCGCGCACGACGCCCACCCGCACCCCGGCCAGATCAGCACGTGCTCCCTCGCGCGCGGCGGCCACCACGGGCGGGACGGGCGCGGCGATCGAGGTCGAGTCGCAGGCGTCGTGCCCGCCGATCACCTCGTGCAGCAACGCGGCGTCGAGCACGGTCCGTCCGAGCGGGCCGGCCTGGTCGAGCGAGGAGGAGAACGCGATCAGCCCGTAGCGGGACACGCCCCCGTAGGTGGGCTTGTGGCCGACGATTCCGGTGACGGCCGCGGGCTGGCGGATCGAGCCGCCCGTGTCGGTGCCTATCGCGAGTGGCGCCTCGAACGCCGCCACCGCCGCACTCGAACCGCCGGACGACCCGCCGGGGATCCGGCCGAGGTCCCACGGGTTGTGCGACGGGCCGAAGGCCGAGTTCTCGGTGGACGATCCCATCGCGAACTCGTCCATGTTCGTCTTGCCGAGCATGACGATCCCGGCGTCCTTGATCCGACTGGTGATCGTGGCGTCGTACGGAGGAATCCAACCTTCGAGGATCTTCGACCCGGCCGTGGTCGGCAGACCCTTCGTGACGACGACGTCCTTCATCGCGAGCGGGACGCCGGCCAGTGGCGAGAGCGCCTCGCCGGCCGCGCGCTTCGCGTCGACCGCCTGCGCCGCGGCGAGGGCGCCCGCCGAATCAACGTGGAGGAACGCGTGCACGTCATCGTCGACCGTGCCGATGCGATCGAGGTGGGCCTTCGCCACCTCGACCGCGGAAGCCTCACCCGAGGCGATGGCGGCCGCGATCTCCGCGGCGGACAGCTTGGTCAAGTCCGACATGTCTCAGGCCTCATCCGCGAGGATCTGCGGGACGCGGAACTTGTAGTCCTCGACGGCTGGAGCGGCCGGCGAGGACGGCCTCGCGCGGCAGACACGGCAGCACGACGTCGGGGCGCAGGACATTCGTCATCGGCACCGCGTGCGAGGTCGGCGGGATGTCAGCCGCCGCGACCTCACTGACGCGGGCCACCGCGCCGAGAATTACGTCCAATTGGCCGGCAAAGACGTCGAGTTCGTCGTCGGTGACGGCAAGGCGGGCCAGGCGGGCGAGGTGGGCAACCTCGGCTCGGCTGATGTTCGTCGGGGATTCGTCAGGCACGAAGGCGCAGTCTACGAGGCCCCACCATCGCGGTCGCGCGGAATAGCCTGTCGCTGTCGAGCCCCGTTTGGTTCGGGCCCTTAACGTGGTCGACATCGGAGTACGAGAGGGTGGTTTCGTGTCCCATCTGCTGCGCCTGGTGCTGCCCGACCGCCCGGGCGCTCTGGGCGCGGTGGCAACAGCCCTCGGCGAGGCGGGTGCCGACATCCTGTCCGTCGACGTGATCGAACGCTCCCACGGCCACGCCGTCGACGATCTTGTGCTCGAACTGCCCGTCGGCAAGCTCGCCGATTCGCTGATCACCGCCGCGGGCTCAGTGCCCGGCGTGCGGGTCGAGTCGATCCGGCCCTACGCGGGCACGATGGATCCGCATCGCGAACTGGAGGTTCTCGACCGGCTCGCCGCGCAGCCCGAGAACTCCCTCCAGGTGCTCACCGACGGCGTGACACGGATCTTCCGGGCCGGCTGGTCGGTCGTGCTCAACGAGCCGCGTGACGGCGTTGCGAGCGTCGTCGCGGCCAGTGGGGCCGCACCGGAACTCGGTTCGCTGCCGGTGCCGTGGTGGCCACCCCGCCCGGCCCGGCTGCTCGACGCCGAGGAACCGTGGGCCCCGCGCGACTGGGCCGGCGTCGGCACTGAACTCGCGGTGGCGCCGATGGGCGCCGCGGCCCTGCTGATCGGGCGCCCGGCGTTGCGGTGGCTGCCCGCCGAACTGGTGCGGCTGACCCACCTCGCCGCGATCGCCGCGAGCGTCACCGCCACGGCGGCCGCGAGCGCCTGATCGCTGTGGCTCAGCCGCGTATCGCCGCGGTGATCGCAGCCGCGTACGCCGCGGCCCCGGGCTCACGCAGGTGCAGGCCATCGGAATAGAACCATCCGCTGTGCCCGTCGGAGATGCTGTACCAATCGACCAGGACCGCGTTGTGGTACTGGCCGACGACGCGCCGGATCATGTCGTTGTTCGGACCCTGCCAGTCACGCGGCACCCGGTCGGTGAGCACGACGACCCGGCTGCGATCGGACAGTCCGCGCAGCGCGTTCGACAGGTCATCCGGCGAGATGATGCCGTTGTTGCCCGTGTGGATGACCACGTCCGGGCCGAGCCTGCCGGCCGCTTTCTGGCTGCTGACGTCGGCGAAGACGTCGCGCGCCTGGCGTCCTTCGACGGCCGAGATCCGCGCACCGGGCAGGCGATTCCAGAGGTCGGATTCGGCGCCGAGCATCACCGAGTCGCCGAATGCGCTCACGCGTGACGTGGCCGCTCGTGACGGGCGCGCTCCCGGCGTGCCCGACGCCCGGGCGCCCGGCGTGATCGCCCGCGGCCTCGGCCGGGCGTGACCACTCGATCCACTCGATCCACTCGATCCACTTGGGCCACTCGCGCCACTCGGCGAGGCGCGGCTCGTCGGATGAGCGGGCGACTGCGTGTGCGCATCAGTGGCGCGCACGAGTGCCGCGGCGAGGGCCGGATGCGAGGCACCGGACGCGAACACCGTGATCAACGAGCCGACGACGATGAACGACGTGAAGACCAGCGCCGGCGCCATTCGCGTACGGGCTCGTACCGACAGGCGATCCCAGCCCCACGCGCGGGGCAGCGAGCGCAGACCACCCGCGCGGATCGGGCGTTCGATGAACCGGTAACTCGCCTCGGCAAGCAGCAGCGTGGCGGCGGTCCGGAGCGCGAACAGCGCGAATCCTCGGGCCTGCACGTCGATGCCGGGCCGGGTCACCACGGCTACCGGCCAGTGCCAGAGGTAGATCGAGTACGACCGGCTGCCGAGCCAGCGCAACGGCGGCGACTCCAGCACGCGGCCGAGCAGGCTGCCCCGTCTCGGCGTGGCCGCGACCAGGACCGTGCACAGCGCGCTGACGACGAGGAAGCCGCCGCGGTAGAGCCAGGGCGTGAACTCGTCGACGCCGGTGACGATCCGGACGAGCACGAACAGCGCGGCAACCCCGGCGAGATCGGTCAGAAAGGCACCCCGGAAGCAGAACCCTGCGCCGCAGGGTCGGCAGCGTGCCGCGCTGAGCCAGCGCACCCGCGCAGGCGCCGAGCAGGAGTCCCATCGTGTGCGTATCGGTACCGAAGTAGACGCGGGCCGAGTCCGCGCCGTAGGGCACGTCGGAGCGGACCGCGATCACCGCCATCGCCACCGTCGAGGCCACCGCGAGCGCGGCCGACCCGAATACGACCCGGTAGAGCCGCCCGGACGACAACACGACCAGCCTCATCGAGGCGCCCGAACCGTCTGAACCGCCCGGAACGCGTCCGCGCCGGGTCAGCGATGACCAGCCGGCCACGCACGCACCGGTCAGGCCGACGAGGACGAGCGGCCAGATCAGGTAGAACTGCTCCTCGATCGCGAGCGACCACAGGTGCTGCAGCATCGGCGGGCGGCCGGAGGCCACGAAATAGGACTGGTGGTCGCCGATGAGCCACCAGTTCGTCACGTAGAAGAGGCTGGCCAGCAGCCCGCCGCGCATCGTTGCCAACTGGTCGTGCCAGACCAGGGCACTGGCCGTGGCCGTGACGACGATCAGCACCACGACGGCGGGCAGCAGCCTGCGCACCCGCCGGCGGTAGAAGTCGCGCACGGAGATCTGGCCGGTGCGGTCGATCTCGGCCAGCAGCAACCGGGTGATCAGGTAACCGCTGATGACGAAGAACAGGTCGACGCCGAGGAAGCCCCCGGGCAGCGCAGCGGGGGCGAAATGGAAGACGACGACGGCAGCGACAGCCAAGGCTCGCAGTCCATCAAGACCTGCGAGCCACGATATCGAGCGCCCCCGGGCGATGGTGGACGTACGCACTACCTCACTCGACATGCAAGAAGCTCAGGTACAACCGGCTGGTGCATAGTCGCAGGCATTGCGCCGAGACCGAAATGCGACGCGCCCACGGCAGCTGGAAAATCGAACTGGTGCCCACGCCAGGATCGGCTACTCGGCCGGCCGCGCCACGGCTTGAGCAGCCTCCGGGCCTTTGTCCAGCAGGGTCCGGAAACCGTCCTCGTCGAGGATCGGCACGCCGAGTTGCACCGCCTTGTCGAACTTGGTGCCGGGCGACTCCCCGGCGACGACGAACGCGGTCTTCTTCGAGACCGAACTCGACGCCTTGCCGCCCTGGGCGGTGATGGCCTCGGTGGCGGAGTCGCGGGAGAACGAATCGAGCGATCCGGTAACGACGATGCTGAGCCCTTCGAGCGGGCGCGGGCCCTCGTCGGCGGCCTCGTCGGCGAGCGATACTCCGGCAGCGGCCCACTTCTCGACGATGGCGCGGTGCCAGTCGACGGTGAACCACTCGCGGACCGCGTCGGCGATCGTCGGCCCGACGCCGTCGGCAGCCGCCAGTTCCTCGGCCGACGCCGCGGCGATGCGGTCGATGGAGCGGAACTCTCGCGCGAGCGCCTGGGCCGCGGTCGGCCCGACGTGCCGGATCGACAGGCCGACCAGCGCCCTCCACAGTGGACGGTGCTTGGCCGTGTCGAGATTGTCGAGCAGCCGCTGGCCGTTCGCCGACAGAACACGCCCTTCGTGCACGTGCTCGGGTAGATCGGTCTTCTTCGCCGCCCGGGTGAACAGGTCGACGGTGCGCAGGGTCGCGGCGTCGAGGGAGAAGATGTCGCCTTCGTCGTGGACAACGCCGGCGTCGAGCAGCGCGATCGCCGCTTCGTAGCCCATCACCTCGATGTCGAATGCACCGCGGCCGGCGACGTGGAAGATCCGCTCCCGCAACTGGGCCGGGCACGAGCGGGTGTTCGGGCAGCGGATGTCGGCGTCGCCCTCCTTCTCCGGGCCCAGCGTCGTGCCGCACTCGGGGCATTCGGTGGGCATCACGAACGCCCGCTCGCTGCCGTCGCGCAGCGCCACGACCGGCCCGACGATCTCCGGTATGACGTCGCCGGCCTTGCGCAGCACGACCGTGTCGCCGATCAGCACGCCCTTGCGCTCGACCTCGCTCTGGTTGTGCAAGCGTGGCCATCTCGACCGTCGACCCGGAAACCCGAACCGGCTCCATGACCCCGAACGGCGTGACCCGCCCGGTACGGCCGACATTGACCCGGATGTCGAGCAGCTTGGTGTTGACCTCCTCCGGCGGGTACTTGAACGCGATCGCCCACCGCGGCGCGCGACTCGTCGAGCCCAGCCGCCGCTGCAACGCGAGATCGTCGACCTTCACCACGACACCGTCGATCTCATGCTCGACGGAATGGCGATGCTCGCCGTAGTACTCGATGAACGCCTGCACCTCGCCCAGATCCGGCACCACCTTCGCGCGCGCCGACGTGGGCAGCCCCCACCCGCGCAGCGCTTCGTACCACTGCGACTGCGCCGTGATCTTCGGCCCGCCGTCGACGCGGCCCACCCCGTGCACGACCATGCGCAGTGGCCGCGACGCGCTGACCCGCGGATCCTTCTGCCGCAGGGAACCCGATGCGGCATTGCGCGGATTGGCGAACGGTGCCTTGCCCGCCGCCACCAGCGACTCGTTGAGCCCCTCGAAGTCGGCCACCGGGAAGAAGATCTCGCCGCGCACCTCCAGCACCCGGGGCACGTCGTCGCCCTTGAGCCGCGAGGGCACGCCCTCGATGGTGCGGATGTTCGGGGTGACGTCCTCACCCGTTCGCCCGTCGCCACGCGTCGCTCCCCGAACCAGGCGCCCGCCCTCGTAGACCAGGTTGATGGCGAGGCCGTCGACCTTGAGTTCGCACAAATACGCCGGGACCACGCCCGCGTCACGCTCGACCCGGTGCGCCCAGGCCGTTAGCTCCTCGGTCGAGAACGCGTTGTCGAGGCTGAGCATCCGCTCGAGGTGATCGACCGGGGTGAACAGCGTCGAATACGTGCCGGCCACGCGCTGCGTCGGCGAGGACGGCGTCCGCAGTTCCGGGTACTGCGCCTCGAGCGCCTGCAACCGCCGCATCAACGCGTCGTACTCGGCGTCGCTCGCGGTCGGCGCGTTCAGGATGTAGTAGCGGTAGCTGTGCTCGTCCAATTCCTGCGACACCCGCGCGTGCTCCTCGCGCGCCTCGGCGGGAGGGCTCGGCAGGTCCGGTGCACCGGCTGGGTCCAGCGCAGGCGTCGACTCCGTCATGCGGCTGACGTTACCGACCCGCCCTGACACTTCCCCAACTCCGTAGGGGCGGGCCTCAGCCCTTCGTGCTCGCGGAAAGCTGCCCGCTGACGAACTGGCGCTGGAAGATGAAGAACAGGATCGCGACCGGGATCGTCGAGAGCAGCGCGGCGCCCAGCGTCACCGGGTACTGCGTGCCGGAGCCGAGCGAGCCGCTGCTGAACTTCGCGAGGCCGGTCGTCAGCGTGTTGTACTTCGGGTCCGAGGTCGAGATCAGGAAGTAGCTGAACTCGTTCCACGAGCCCTGAAAGCTCAGGATCGTCAAGGTGATCAGCGCCGGGCGGGCCACCGGGAGCGCGACATTCCAGTAGGTGCGCCACACACCGGCGCCGTCGATCCGCGCCGCCTCCTCGACGGCCACCGGGATCCGCACGAAGAACTGCCGCATAAGGAAGATCCCGGCCGCGTCGACGCAGATCGGCAGGATCATGCCGGTATAGCTGTTGAACAGCGACAGTTCCTTCAGGACGAGGAACCGAGGGATGAGCAGCACGACCGGCGGTACGGCCATGACGCCGATGATGACCCAGAAGATCACCTTGCGGCCGGGGAAGCGCATCCGCGCCAGCGCGTAACCGGCCAGGCTGTCGAGGAACACCCGGCCCAACGTGATGCACGTGGCGACCAATGTCGTGTTGAACAGCCAGCGCCCGAACGGCACTCCGGAGTTCGGGGTGTAGCCGAAGATCCGCTTCCACGCGCTCAGGTCGACCGGATGCGGCACCAGCGAGAGCGGGTGGGTCGCCGCGTCCGGGTCGGTCTTGAAGGACGTCGCGATCTGAATGAGGAACGGGCCGATGTAGATCACGGCGAAACCCACCAGGGCCAGCATAGCCGAGCCGGCGCCGCCACGGTGGCGAGTAGCTGCGTCCGCTCATCGCAGGTCCCTCATCATTCGTCCTCCCCGGTGCCGACGAGCCGGCGCTGCAAAGCGGTGAGCGCGATGATCAGCAGGAACAGCAGGAACGCGATCGCGGCGCCGGTACCGAATGCGCTGTTCTGGAACGACTCGTTGTAGGACAGGTAGGCAGGCGTGAGGGTGGCCGGGTTGTTGCCGGTCAGATAGATCTGATCGAAGATCTGCCACGTCGCGATCAGTCCGAGGGTGAGCACCAATATCAATGTCGGACGCAGCATCGGCAACGTCACCAGTCGCAGCCGCTGCCACGAGGTCGCCCCGTCGATCTCGCTGGCCTCCTCGACCTCCTCGGAGATGTTCTGCAGTGCCGCCAGGAACATCAGCATGAACGTGCCGGATGTCGTCCAGATGACCAGGATGATGATCACGCACATCGCGACCGACGGGCCGGAAAGCCAGTCCCACACGGTCAGATTCATGAACTCGTGCTTCGCCCAGCCGGGCGGCGAGGTGACGCCGAAGACCCGCAGGATCTGGTGGAAGACGCCGCGCCTATCGGCCAGCCAGTTCGGCCCGTTGATTCCGACGAAGGACAGCAGTCGGTTCACCGCTCCGCCGCCCTGGAACAGGAACAGGAACACCAAGGTGATCGCGACACTGCTCGTCACCGACGGAAAGTAGAACGCCGTTCGGAAGTAGCTCTTTCCCTTCAGGAACCGGTTGTTGAGCAGCACCGCGAGCAGCAATGCCAGCGCGGTCTGGGTCGGCACGACGATCACCACGAAGTAGAAGTTGTTGCGTACGGCCGTGGCGAAGTTCTGACGGGTCAGTGCGTCCTGAGTGAGCAGGTCCCGGTAGTTCTGAAAGCCGACCCACTTCGCCGCGCTGCCGAACGGACTCGACAAGCCGTCCCAACGCGTGAGGCTGACGTACAACGCCAGGCCGACCGGAATGATCATGAAGATCAGCAGGATTCCGACGCTGGGTGCGACGAACAGCAGGCCGGTCCATCTCTCGTGGCTGCGAACTCCCCCGCGGCGGCGGGTCGGCCGCCCCGGCGTCGTTGCGGAATCCTTCCCGCGCCTGCGGTCCTCAGCCGCAGGCGCGGGAAGGTCAGCGAGCTTGTTGCTCATCGACTGTGACCGCTCAGCCGGCCGACTTGAGTGCGGCCTCCGCGTTCTTCTGCAGCGCGTCGAGCATGGCCTTCGGATCGGAGCTGCCGTCCGACAGGCCGATGATCTTCGAGTCGAAATCCTTCTGCACCTGGTCGAAGCCGGGCAGGCTCGTGGGGCCGGTCGCGTAGTCGGCACCGGTGACGAATGCCTGCTGCGCCGGGAACTGCGAGGTGAACTGCGATTTCGCCGACTCGACCGACGGCATGACGCCGAACGCCTTGGCGAATGTCATCTGCTGGGCCGTCGAGGTCAGGAACTTCACGAAGTCCACTGCTGCCGACTGGTTCTTGCTCTTCGCGGCGATCCCCCAGCAGTTGGTGAACGACAGCGTCGCCTTGCCCTTCGGGCCGGCCGGCAGTTCGACGACCTTGTAGTGCAGGTTCGGGTAGTCGCTCTTGACGCCGCCGACGATCCAGTTGCCCTCGATGGTCATTGCCGCGCGGTTCTTGCCGAGCGCCTCGCCACCCCAGCCGGCGTCGACCTGCTTCGGGAACTTCAGCACGCCTTCCTTCGCCAGCTTGGCCACGTACTGCAATCCCGCCAAGTTCTCCGGCGAGTCGGCGGTGAACTGCGTGGCGTCAGCATTCATGAGGCTGCCGCCTGCCTGGCGCATGAACGCGTCGACCCGGTCGAGGGTGTCGCTCATGACGAGCCCGGCCACCTTGCCCTTGGTGAGCTTCTTGGCGACGGTTTCGAGTTGGTCCCAGTTGGTCGGGATGTCGGCGTCGGTCAGCCCGGCCTTCGTCCACATGTCGGTGTTGATCTCGAGCGCAAGCGTCGAGAAGTCCTTGGGCGCGCAGTAGAACTTGCCGTTCTCGGTGAACGACTTCACGAGCGACGGGTAGAAGTCGCCCTTGTTCGGCAGCTGATCGCCATACGCGGCAAGGGCATTCGCCTTCACCAGTCCCGCGACCTTCGACGCGTCGACGTAGAACAGATCGGGCGGCGTTCCGCCGGCCAGCGACTGCGTCAACTCCTGGACGAGGTCCTTCGCCGGAGTTACCGACACGGTGTTGCCGGTCTTAGCGGCCCAGGCCTTGCTCGCGGCGTTGACCGCATTCGTCTCGGCGTCACCGGACGATCCGATCAGCAGCGACAGGTGGACGCCGGTCGTCTTCCCGCCTCCGGCGGTCGTGTTGCCACCGCTCGGGCCGCTGCTCCCGCACGCGGCGGTCACCATCACGGCAGCGCCGGCCGCGACGGCGAGAGCCGATCGAAGCGCTGAGATCCTCATTGGTCTTCCCTTCTCGTGTTGTGGAAGAGCGGCTACGCCGCGCTGCTGCCGCGGATGACGAGCGCCGGCGGTATGAGCACGTGCGCCGGTCTGGTACGTGTGCCGGCAAGGTGCTCGAGCAGTAGCTCGACGAGCTTTTCGGCCACCCCTTCGAGGGGTTGCCGCACGCTGGTCAGGCCGGGACGCACCACGCCGGCCACGGGGCTGTCGTCGAAGCCGACGACGCCGATGTCGACGCCCGGCCGCAGTCCCCGGTCGGCGAGAACATGCAGCGCGCCTATGGCCATCGCGTCGCTGACGCAGACGAAAGCAGTCGGCGGTCGCGCTCCGTCCAGCAGGCGTTCAGTGAGCGACGCACCGCTCGCGATGCCGTCCTCGCCGCGCACGTCCAGGCCCCGTACCGGCAGGCGGCGGGCCTGGGCCTGGCGCAGCCATCCCGCGCGCCGATCGTCGCCGACCCCGCTGCCCTCGGGCCACCCGATGAACCCGATCCGGCGATGCCCTTGTTCAGCAAGGTGATCGACGGCATCGGCCACGCCCTGCGCGCCGTCGACGTCCACCCACGAATGGCGAGCGCGCGCCACTCCCCAGGACCGGCCGAACGCTACGAACGGCGCGTCGTGCTCACGGAGCCACGCAGTGCGTGGATCGACGAAGTGCGTGCCCAGCAGGACGAAACCGTCGACGGCATTGCGGCGCAGCAGGTCGTCGAACACCGCGATCTCGTCGTCGTCGCTCTTGGCGGCAAAGCTCAGCACGTCGTACCCGCGATCACGCGAGGCTTCGCACAGCACGTGCAGGAAGCGGTCGAGGATGCCGCCCGTACCGGCGTAGGGGCTCGGCGGCAACCGGCAGCCGAGCAGTCGGGTGGCCTGTGTACGCAGCGTGCGCGCCGCATGGTTGGGCCGGTAGCCGAGTTCGGAGATCGCGCTCAGCACGCGCTCGAGGGTGTCCGGGCGTAGCCGCTGCGGGGCGTTGAGCGCATTGGACACGGTCTGACGCGACACCCCGGCGTGCGCGGCAACCGAATCGACTGTCGCGCGGAGATGCCCGTTGTCCGCGGCCGCACTCCGTCTCGGCACCGGCCGAGCCTCCTTCTGGCAAGCACGATTGATCGTTCAAATCCGAATCGGGCCCATGGTGGCATATGAACGATCAAATGACTAGAGTGCCCGATTGTGCCCCAGCCGTTCCTGCATGACCTCGTCTGTGCGGTACGTGCTCCTGCGCTCGCGGTTTCCGGAGTCGACGGGCAGATCCGGGCGGAGGGTGTGCACGGGATCTACGTCAGCGATCGCCGGATCATCTCGCGGGCCGTGTTGACGATCGACGGCGCGGAGCCGACATCGTTACAGGGCAACCCGGTCAGGGGCGACGCGGCGCTGTTCGTCTCGACCGTTCAGACGCTCGGCGACCAGTTCGCCGATCCGACGGTGCTCGTGCGGCGCACGCGCACAACCGTCCCGGACGGAGCCGCCGAACACGTTGAGATCGTCTCCTACGCGAGAAGCCCGGTGCAGGCGACGCTTTCCCTGCACGCCGACTGCGACCTGGCCGACATGGCCGCGGTGCGCTCCGGCGAATCGGCGACCGCGTTGCCGCCCGCCCCCGAGGCGCACGGCGCTGCGCTGGAGCGGCGCCGACGGCACGCGTGTGCAGGCACGAGCCGACGTCGCACCGGATGCCGTGCACGCCGGCACGGGGCAACTGGACTGGTCGATCCGCCTTGCGCCCGGCGCCGTCTTCCGGCTCGAACTGACGTACCAGATCCGCGACGACCCGAGCCCGGCAGTCGTCGCGGCCGTCCCGCGCAGTGTGCTCACCGCCCCGCGGGTAGCCAGCGGCGATCACCGGCTCTCCGACCTGGTGGCGCAGAGCGCGGCCGACCTCGACGCGCTCCAACTAGCCGATCCGCGCAACCCCGACGACATCTTCCTGGCCGCCGGCGTGCCCTGGTACCTGACCCTGTTCGGCCGCGACTCGATCTGGGCCGCGCGGATGCTGCTGCCGCTCGGCACCGAACTGGCGGCCGGCACGCTGCGTACCCTCGCGCGCCGGCAAGGCACCCGCAGCGACGCCGAGACGGCCGAGCAGCCGGGCAAGATCTTGCACGAGATCCGCCGCCCGCTCGACAATCCCCTTGCCCAGCAGGACGTTCTGCCACCCGTCTACTACGGCACGGTCGACGCGACGCCGCTGTGGATCTCGCTGCTGCACGACGCCTGGCGCTGGGGAATGCCCACCGCGCAGGTCGCCGAGTTGCTCACGCCGCTCGAAGCGGCCCTCGGCTGGCTCGCCGAATACGCGCTCAACGATGCCGGCTTCGTCTCCTACCAGGACAGCACCGGCCGCGGGCTGGCCAACCAGGGCTGGAAGGACTCGTTCGACTCGGTGCAGTTCGCTGACGGGCGACTCGCCGCAGCAGCCCATATCGCTGTGCGAGGTGCAGGGCTACGCGTACGCCGCGGCACGCCAGGGCGCCGACCTGCTCGACGCGTTCGGCCGGCCCGGCGGAGAGCGGTGGCGCGAATGGGCGGCCGCGCTCGCCGAGCGGTTCCGCGAGCGATTCTGGGTCGACGACGCCGGCGGGCAGTTACCCGGCCATCGCGCTCGACGGCAACGGGCGACCGGTCGACACCGTGACCTCGAACATCGGCCACCTGCTCGGCACCGGGCTGCTCAGTGCCGCCGAGGCCGAAAGCGTGGTGAGCCGGCTCGGCGCACCTGACCTCGACTGCGGTCACGGGCTGCGCACGATGTCGAGCAACGCGGCGGGCTTCAATCCGATCAGCTATCACGGTGGATCGGTATGGCCGCACGACACCGCGATTGCGCTGAACGGCCTGGCGAATACCCCGGCACGCGCGGCCGGCGGTGTCGCCGACAGCCTGATCCGCGGGCTGCTGACCGCCGTCGCACGCATTCGACTACCGGCTGCCCGAACTGTTCGCCGGAGACGCGGCTCGACGCGGTGTGCACCCGGTGCCGTACCCGGCGTCCTGCCGGCCTCAGGCGTGGTCGGCCGCGTCCGCGATCGTGGTGCTCTCGACCGTGCTCGGCGCTGCAGCCGGATGTTCCGAACGGTGTGCTGCGACTGGCCCCGATGCGGCCGTCACCGGTCGGTGATCTCGCCGTGCACGGGCTTCGGGTGGCCGGCGAGCCGCTCGACGTGCGCCTTGCCGCGGACGGCGTCTTGGAGGTGCTGTCCGCGCCCGCCAAGCTGCACGTCGAGGTCGCCGACACCTAGCGATCGTCGCGTACCCAGGCGGGCACGCCTTCCTCCAGATGCAGTTCGGCGTCGCATAGTTCCGCGGTCTCGGGGTCGTGGGTCGCCATCAGGACGCTGACGCCCCGCTGCGCCTCGGCACGCAACAAATCCATGACCTTGGCCCGGTTGCCCGCATCGAGTTCGCTGGTCGGCTCATCGGCGAGCAGAACCGACCCGCGTTGCGCCAGCCCGCGCGCCACCGCGACCCGCTGCTGCTGACCGCCGGAGAGCTCGTCGATGAGCTGGTCGGCGGCCTCGTCGACGCCCACCGACGCAAGCGCGGTCATCGCCGCCTCCCTGGCGCCGCGCACCTGGTTCGCGTGCGCCAGCAGAGGCACGGCCACGTTCTCCAGCGCGGTCAGCAGGGCGGCCAGCGCATTGCCTTGTGGGATAAGCACAATCCCCCGCGCCGCGGCGTCGCGACGTCCGTCCAGGGATTCGCCGCCGCATCGCACCTCCCCGTCGGCCGGGCCGACCAGACCGGCCAGGGCGTGCAGCAGCGACGTCTTGCCCGCGCCGGACGGCCCGGTGATGGCGACCATCTGGCCGGGCCGAACCTCGAGCGTGACGCCGCGGACGGCGCTGACCGGGCCGTACCGAACGCTGAGGCTTGCGGCGCGAATGACGCCGGCCTCGCGCGCCGGCGCAAGGGCGTCGGAGCCGGTCATGAGGCCACCACGCTTGACCGGTGGCCGGGGTGCTGGGTCATGAGGCCACCACGCTTGATCGGTGGCCGGGGTACTCGGTCATGAGGCCACCACGCTTGATCGGTGGCCGGGGTGCCCGGTCATGAGGCCACCACGCTTGACCGGTGGCCGGGCTGCTCGGTCACGTGTACACCTCGCCGACGTCGTCCATCGGTTCGAGTGTGATCACCGAGTCGTCGTCGATCCGCACGCGCAGGAGTGCTCCCGGCGGGACGGACTCGCGTACATGCGGCGGCAACTGGATCGATCCGTCGCGCCCGACGACGGCAAACTCCTCGCCGTCGCGGCCCTCGGCGCCGATCCGCCCGTCCCGGATGGTGATCGTGCGCGGAAATCGGGCCGCGACCTCGGGGTCGTGGGTAACCGTGATGACCGTGGTGTTCAGCTCGCGGTTGACGTGCTCGATCGCGTCGAGAACCTCGTCGCGATAGCCGTGGTCGAGCTGGCTGGTGGGCTCGTCGGCCAGCAGCAGGCCAGGCAGTGCCGCGATGCCCACCGCGACGGACAGCCGCTGCAACTGCCCCGGAGTGAGCTCGGCCAGGCGGCGCCGGGCCTGGTCGGCCATTCCGACGAGGTCGAGCACCTCGTCCGGGGCAGCGAGGTCGGCCTTGTGGAAATCCCGGGCCGCGTGCTGGGCGAACGCGACGTTGCCCTGCGGTGACAGGTACGGCAAGAGGTTGTTCGCTGCGCCTTGCAGGACGACGCCCACCTCGACGGCGCGCATCTTGTCCAGGTCGCGGTTGCTGATTGCGGTGAGGTCATGGTTGCCGACGCGCAGGCGACCAGCGCTCGGCTTCTGCAGCCCGGCCAGCAGCCGCAGCAGCGTTGACTTCCCGGATCCGGACGGCCCGAGCAGACCGACCATCTGGCCCGCCGTCACGTCGAGGTCGACGCTCGTCAGGGCGACGACGTCGTTGCCCTCCATCCGGTAGATGTGGACGAGTCCGTGCGCCGACACCCGCGTGCCCGTCATTGCTCAGCCTCCAGGGGCCGGCCCACGACGACGCGCCGTGCCAGGGCGAGACTCGTCGCGACGCTGGCCACGACCAGCGCTGCCATCGCGAGCGCGGACGCGAAGACGACACTGTCCCAGGCCGTGTAATGCACGATCTGCGGAGTCTGCAACGCCGCCAGGAAGATCGGCGTTCCGGGCAGCGCCATGTGCGCTCCGAGCACGCCAATGGCGCTGCCGACGAGGACACCGGTCACCACGGCGATCAGGTGCTCGACGACCGTGGCTCGGCGCAGCGTTGACGATTTGACTCCGACGAGCCCGAGTGCGGACGCATCGGCGGCTCGCGACCGGCGCGACATCGTCGCCGAGATCAGGATGACGAGCGCAGCAATCAGGACCGCCAGGACGGCGGTGAGGAGGGCAAGTTGCATAGCCCAGGCCGGGGCAGTGGCCGCGAGCGCGGCACGATGCTTGGCCGCGGTGTCTCGCGACACGACGCTGACCCCGTGCTGCCTGAGTGCCGCAACCAGGGATCGTTCCCGGGCCGGGTCGTCGGAACGCAGCCATACGGCCGTGGTGCTGTCGGCGAGCGTCGGGCTGCCCGCGGAGGCCGCGACGTCGGCGTCGACGAGCAGGGCCGGGCCGAGAGAGCCAGGGACAAATGCGATCCGGCCGACCGGGCGGAACCCCGCCACGATCCCGTCGATGTTGTTGTCGGAAAGCAGTCCGCGGTTGTCGAGGGTCAGGCCGGCGTCCCCGGTCGCGATCGCGGGCACAGCGACAGGGACGTCAAGATGCTGGAGCGCCTCGGGTGGACCGATGTGGAACGCGGACAGGTTGAGGCCGCCGTCAGCGTCCGTACTCACCGCGATCTTCCCGGTCGGATCGTCCTGATTGTTCGCGGCGTCACCGCGCACTGACGTCTCGGGCGTCGCCTCACCCCAGGCCGCCGCCTGGCCGAGTGCGACACGGTTCAACGCGCCGCCGGTGCCGGCGTACAGCCCGGCGATCGCCAGGTCGAGGTGGACCCCGTTCGAATCTGCCGTCGAGCGAAGGATCGACAGTTGCGCAAGCCGACACCCATGCCCACACGGAACCCGGGCCGACAGGACGAGCGGTCCGTTAGTCCCCTCGGGCAGTGGCCCGAGCCGCGCGTACACGTCCGGTCCGGACGTCGGGTACAGGTGCAACAGTATCGACACCGGGAAGGGCCGCACCGGGTCGCCGTAGAGCGATACGCGGTTGATCGATTCGCTCTTCAGCCGCAACTCGACCTGCGTTCCGGTGAGGTGGATCGGATCGGGCCGGGCCGGGCTGAGGTGCGCGACCAGGTCGGCTCCGGGCTGATTGCGCGCCCATCCCCAGTCGGCAATCCGTCGGAAGGACGTCGGCGAAACGGCCACGACCGCCGGTCCGTTGGTCGGCTGCTGAATGACAACCGGCGTCGCGTAGCGACCGGACGGATCCGCGGCCGCGACAGCCCGCTGCAGGCCGTCGAGGTTGCTGGCCCGAACCGTGAGGGCGACACTTGCGCCCACCTCTGCGCCGGCTCGGACAGACCGGTTGCGAGCCGACACCCGCCACTCGTCGGCGGCCGACACGGCGAGAGCAGCGGCAACACACAGCAGCACGACGATTCGCCGGACGCCCGGACGCCGCGCAATCTGCAGCCCGGCCAACCCGGTCGCGAGCCGGCCCCGCCACAGCAATCGCTGTCCCGTCCGGTGTGAGAAGAGCGCCAGCAAATGGCTGAGCACTATGCCCGCGAGCAGCGCGATGAGACCGGGAGTGATAACCGCGATCGCGTTGCTTCGATCGCCGGAGAAGACCACGACGGTTCCGGCGATCGCGGCTACCGCGATCGCTGCCTCGCCCACGCTGATCCGCCGCCGCGACACGCGAACGGGTACCCGGCGGATCAGTTCGTGGACCGGGCGGCGCGCGGTCGCGCGGGCCGCGAAGGCGACGATCAGCAACTCGACCACCGCCACCGCGCAAGCCGCGGCCAGCACGGTCGAGCGCATCAGCTCCGGTCGCGCGTTGCCGGACAGCCACCACCGGCACGCGAGGACGCTGGCCAGCCAGGCCGCCAGCAGGCCGGGGATGACGCTGAGGATCACCGGGACCCCGAACTCCCGTGAGAAGAGCTGGGCGGTACGCCGTGCGCTGCGCCCGCGCAGCCGCGCCAACGCGAACTCCGGCCGGCGCTGCTCGGCACCGGCCACGACGACGATGCCGATCACGACAAGCACCAAAAGAGCCGTCTCGGCGGCGAGGGCGGGGATCACCGATCGCGCCGCCCGCCGCCCGGTTGCGACCTGGTCGAACACCGAGCTGAGGCTCGTCGACAGTGTGACGCCCGTATTCGAATCAGTGCCGGAAGCAATCAGCGCGTCGACGCCCTTGCGCAGCACGCCTATGTCATCGAGGTGCACCCGGTCGGTGCGAAGCGGCACATCGATCTCTGTGGTCAACGGAAGCGACTTCGCCACGAGGTCGCTGAAACCTTCGCCGGCCACGAGCGAGTCCGCGGCGCGGTAGGAATCCAGTCCGGCGATGACCAACTGCGCGCCGGCGGTTGAGTAGTAGCTGCTGTCGAACCAGTAGTCGTTGTGCGAGTCATAGGGCCCGAACTGGCCGACGATCTTGAAGTTGTAGCGGACCGGCTTGTGCGCGGCGCTGGGCTGATCGGCCAGGACCCCGATCTGATCCCCGACGTGCAGGCCCATCGCCTTCGCGCTGGACGTGCTCATCATGACTTCCAGCGGCGAGCTCGGGCACCGGCCGGTAACCGGCTTCAGGTGCTGACATACCCCGACACGACTCACGACGTCGCCGACGATCTTCGAGCCTTGCTCGAAATAGCTCACGCCCAGCCGATCCGACACGACCGGCGCGCCGTAGAAGCGGCGAATCTCCGGAGCCCTCGCAGCGAAGACGTCGGCCGTGGCTCCGTCGGGACCGGTACGCACGGCAATGCCACGGCTGAAGATGGGCGCGTTGGCCAATGCCACCTTCAACTGGGCCGCCTCTACCGACCGTTCGTACAGTGGCCCGAACGCGCAGGCGGCCACGCCGAGCAGCGACAGCACGAACAATGCGGTGGCCTGGCCTGCGCGGTGGCGCAGCGCACGCACGGTCAGCGCGCTTCGACCCGCCCGACTCATTGCCCTCCCCGCATCAGCCATCTGCCTCGGTTCGGACGCTAGCTGCTCAAATTCGGAGCCTGAGTACGAATCGGTTACAAGACGCGCACGGTCTGACAATGATCGCCGGCGCATCAGGACATTTCCCCGATGGCTCGCCCGGTATCACGCAACGTCGACAGGGCCTTGCGGGTGTAGGCGGGACTCGCCCCGGCGAGCCCACAGGCGGGGGTCGGTACGACACTCTCGCCGAGACGGTCGGCGGGAAACCCGAGCGCTCGCCACAACCGAAGGACCGGCTCGCGGGCAGTGTCGAGGGTGACCGCGGCATCGACGGCGGGCAACACGCCCAGCCACAGCGAGGTACCGGCGTCGACCGCCTCGCCGAGAGCGTCGTTGTGGGCGTCGGTCAGCCGGGACATATCCACCGACAGCGCATCGGCGCCCGCCTTGCGTAGCAGCGCGATCGGGACGGCGCCGGCGCAGCAGTGCACGACGCGGGCGCCTTCGGGGATTACCTCGACCACGTCACGCAGTGTCTGCTCGACCACCGCGGACTCGACCGCACGCACCGTGCCGAACCCGGACGGCGTGGGCACGGCTCCGGTGAGAACGGCTGGTAGGGACGGCTCGTCGAGTTGCACGACGATGGACGCCTCAGGCAGCCGCCGCGCGAGGTCGGTGAGGTGCGCCCACAGCCCTTCGGCCAGCGAGGCGGCGAGATCGCGCACTGCACCGTGATCGGAGACGATGCGATGCCCGGACGGCAGTTCCATGCTGGCGGCGAGGGTCCACGGCCCGACGACCTGCACCTTGAACGCACCCGCATAGCCCTCGGCCTGCGCCTCGAGAGTGTCGAGGTCGCGCTCGATGAAGTCCTTTGCCCGCCGCATGTCCCGGCCGGTTCGCGCGGTGAGTCGCCATCCGGATGGCTGAATCTCGACCGCAAGGTCAGCCAGGAACGTGGCGCCGCGGCCGATCATGTCGGCGCCCGCACCTCGTGCCGGTAGCTCGGGCAGATGGGGCAGGTCGGGTAGTTCGCCGAAGACGACACGCAATGCCTCGGCGATGTCGAGACCGGGCATCGAACCGACGCCGGTCGCCGCACCCGGCGGCCACGGGTGGTTCACGACGTGACCGCGACACGATGCGCAGCGGATATCGTCGCCGAGCCGAGCACCACGTCACCGTCGTACATCACCAGCGCCTGCCCGGCCGCGACGCCGCGCTGCGAGCCGTGCAACCGGGCGATCAGCTCGTCGCCGGATACCTCGACGGTGGCCGGGGTAACCATGCCATGCGCACGCAGTTGCACAAGGCATTCGAATGGCGATGTCGGCGCATCTCCGAACGTCCACAGTGGACGATCAGCCATGACCTCAGCGGCGTCGAGCATTTCACCGGGTCCGACCACCACGGTGTTCGACTTCGGCTCGATCGTGAGGACATATCGCGGCTCGCCGCCCGGGGCCGGACGTTGCAGGTGCAGGCCACGCCGCTGCCCCACCGTGAACGCGAACGAGCCGCGATGCTGGCCGACCACGTCACCGCTCGCGGCGTCGACGATCGGCCCGGTCTGCTCGCCGAGACGGCGCGACAGGAAGCCCCGGGTGTCGCCGTCGGCGATGAAGCAGATGTCGTGCGAGTCAGGCTTCTCGGCGACCGCGAGCCCGCGCGCCGCGGCCTCGGCGCGGACCTGTGCCTTGGTCGAATCGCCCAGCGGGAACATCGCGCCGGCCAACTGCTGCGGGGTGAGGACGGCCAACACGTAGGACTGGTCCTTCGCCGCGTCGACGGAGCGCATCAGCCGGCCGCCTTCGAGCCGCGCGTGGTGCCCGGTGACGACGGCATCGAAGCCCAACGCGAGCGCGCGGTCGAGCACCGCCGCGAACTTGATCTTCTCGTTGCAGCGCAGGCAGGGGTTCGGGGTCCGGCCGGCGGCGTACTCGGCCACGAAGTCGTCGATGACGTCGGCCCGGAATCGCTCGGCGAGATCCCATACGTAGAAGGGAATTTCGAGAACATCGGCGGCCCGGCGGGCGTCGTTGGCGTCTTCGAGGGTGCAGCATCCACGCGCACCCTCGCGCAACGTGGCCGGTGCGGGCGACAGCGCCAGGTGGACGCCGGTGACATCGTGTCCGGCGTCGACGGCCCGGGCGGCAGCCACCGCGGAGTCGACGCCGCCGCTCATGGCAGCGAGAACCTTCATCGGGGCACCGAACTGAGCCCGGCCCGGCGGGCCCGTTCGACGACCGGCCCGATCTCGTCGACGACCGAGTCGACGTCGTCCTCGGTGGACGTGTGGCCCAGGGAGAAACGCAGCGAGCCACGCGCGCGTGCGGCATCGGCACCCATTGCGATCAGGACGTGCGAGGGCCGCGCGACACCGGCCGAGCAGGCCGAGCCCGTCGAGCACTCGATGCCCCGCGCGTCGAGCAGCATCAGCAGCGAGTCGCCCTCACAGCCCGGGAAGGACAGGTGAGCCACGCCCGGCAGGTGATCGACCGCGTGCCCGTTGACGATCACGTCGGGCACCGCCGAGCGGATGCCCTCGATCAGCCGTGACCGGAGGCCGTTCAGGCGCTCGGACTCGACGGGTTGACGGCCCACGGCGGCCACGGTCGCGGCAGCGAGCCCGACCGCGCCCGGGACGTCGAGCGTGCCGGAGCGAACCTCGCGCTCCTGCCCGCCCCCGTGCAGCAACGGCACGAGCGCGGCGTCGCGGCGTAGCAGCAGGGCCCCGACGCCGTGTGGGCCACCGAGCTTGTGGCCGGTCATCGTCATCGCGTCCACGCCGGACGCGGCGAAGTCGACCGGTACCGCGCCGACGGCCTGCACCGCGTCGGTGTGGAACGGCACGCCGTACTCGTGGGCGATCTCGGCGAGTTCGTGCACGGGCTCGATCGTGCCCACCTCGTTGTTCGCCCACATCACCGTGATCATCGCGACCGAGTCGGGATCGGCATCGAGCGCGTCACGCAGGGCGGCGCCCGCCACGAGGCCGGTCTCGTCCACCTCGAGCCAGGTGACCTCGGCGCCTTCGTGCTCAGCGAGCCAGCCGACCGCGTCGAGCACGGCATGATGCTCGACAGCACCGGCGAGCACCCGGCGCCGCCGCGGGTCGGCGTCGCGGCGGGCCCAGAACATTCCCTTGACGGCCAGGTTGTCCGACTCCGTACCACCGGCGGTGAAAATGACCTCCGAGGGACGCGCGCGCAACACCGCGGCGAGCTTCTCGCGCGACTCCTCGATACGCCGGCGCGCGCTGCGTCCCGATCCGTGCAGCGACGACGGATTGCCGACCTGCGCCATCTCCGCGGTGACGGCGTCGATGGCTTCGGGCCGCATCGGCGTCGTGGCGGCGTGGTCGAGGTAAGGCATCGGCCCCAGCTTACGGGCTTAGCTGAGCGTTCACTCGTCGCGCTGTGGTACCAACTGCTCGTGACCTACGACTATTGCGTCATCGGCGGCGGCATCGTCGGGCTGGCCACCGCGATGCAATTGCTCGAGTCACGCCCCGATGCGAGCCTTGTCCTGCTGGAAAAGGAATCCGAGCTCGGCGTGCACCAGACGGGCCACAACAGCGGCGTCATCCACGCCGGGATCTACTACGCGCCCGGCAGCCTCAAGGCCGAGCTGTGCCGGCGCGGAGCCCAGGCGACGAAGGATTTTGCCGCGCAGCACGGCATTCCCGTCAACACGACCGGCAAGCTGCTCGTGGCGACGAACGCGATCGAGACCGCACGCATGGACGCGCTGTTCGAACGAGCGGCGCACAACAAGCTCGAAGTGGAGCGCATCGACGCCGCTGAGCTTCGCCGTCGCGACCCGCACGTCCGTGGCGTCGGCGCGCTGTTCGTGTCCTCGACGGCGATCACCGACTACGGCGCGATCGCCCGGACGATGGGTGCGGTGATACGGAACGCGGAGCCACCGTCGAACTCGGAATCGAGGTCACCGGCATCGAGGAGACCTCGGACCTCGTGACAGTCGCCGTCGGTGAGCGGCGCATCTCCGCGCGCCGCCTCGTGGTCTGCGCCGGACTGCAGGCCGATCGGTTGGCGCGCATGGCCGGCGCACGGACCGACTTCCAGATCATCCCGTTCCGCGGCGAGTACTACCGGTTGCCACCTGCGCGCAACGACGTGGTGTCGCACCTGATCTATCCGATCCCCGACCCCAACCTGCCCTTCCTCGGCGTGCACCTGACGCGGACCATCGACGGCGCCGTCACGGTCGGCCCCAACGCCGTGCTCGGCTTCGCCCGTGAGGGGTACGGCAAGTGGTCATTCCGCGCCCGCGACGTTCGCGAGTACCTGCGCTTTCCGGGCACGTGGCAGGTGGCCCGCCACAACATCCGCACCGGAGCACGCGAACTGCGCAACTCGACGTTCAAGCGCAGCTACCTGCGCGAATGCCACAAGTACTGCCCGGAACTGACGGTCGACGACCTGCTTCCAGAGCCGGCCGGCATTCGGGCGCAGGCGGTGCTGCGCGACGGCACGCTCGTCCACGACTTCCTGTTCGCCGAGACGCCGCGGACGCTGCACGTCTGCAACGCCCCTTCGCCCGCGGCCACGTCGGCGATCCCGATCGGCGAAATGATCGCCGCCAAGATCGGGTAACGGTTTGGCCGCCCAGCATCAAATAGCTGCCTGGGCGGCCAAAACAGGCGGGCGCGCGCGTCCGGAGACGACAACGCCGGTAACCGCAACGCCCACCATCACCAGGTCCAGCAGGGTGAACGCGGCCGTGTAGCCGATGACGCCACGCGCCGCGGCGGCGACGAGCACCCCGGCCAGGCCCGTGGTGAGCGCGCTCGTCACGGCGTCGGCAAGCTGCAAGGCAGCCGAGTCCGCGCCTCGGTCGTCGTCGTTGGTGTAGCGGAGCAGCGAGCACGCCCAGGCTGGACATCGTCAATCCGGCGCCGAGGCCCGCAAGTCCCCACGCCGGGAAGATCACCCAACCCGGCGCACCCGGCTGGGCCACCACAGCGGTGAGCCCCGCACCGGCAGCGACGAAGCCGAATCCCGACCGGATCAGGTGAACCCGTCGATCCGGCCCGTCGTCGGCCCGGTCGCGTCCCTGCCACCAGGAACCGATCGACCACATCAGCCCGGACGCCACCAGCGGCAGGCCGGCGGCGACCGCGCCGAATCCGTGCTGCACCGACAAGCGTCAGCGGCACCATCGACTCGACACCGAACAGCGAGCCGGCGAGCAGCCCGCGCATCGCGACCGCGGCCGAGACCCCACGGTGCACGCGCACCGTTCCTTGGGGCAGCAGCGCACGCAGTCCCCAGACCAGCGCGCCCGCCCCGAGCGCCGCCGCCGCGATCGACACCGGCGAGGGATGCTGCCCGGCCGCCTCGAGCGCGGCGACGCCCAAGGCTGCGGCGAATGCGTGCAGGACACGGCGCGGGTCGGCCAGCCGGCTCGTCGCCGGTTCGTCGCGTTCGGGGAATCCCCGCAGCACCGGCACCATCAGCAGCGCGCCGATGACCACGAACGGCAGCAGGCCGAGAAACACCCAGCGCCAGCTCGCGTGCTGGGCCAACGTCCCCGAGATGATCGGCCCGAGGAGCGAAGGCAGCACCCAGGCCGACGACATCGCCGCGAAGATCTTCGGTCGCAGGTGTTCGGGATAGGTGGCGCCGAGGACGACGTAGATCGCAGTGATGAGCAGGCCGGCACCGAGGCCCTGGATGCAGCGCCCGGCAACGAGTTGGGCCATCGACGACGCGGTCCCGGAAACGGCCAGGCCGGCGATGAACGAGACGAGGCCCGCCACCATCGGCCGGCGCGGGCCGCGGGCGTCGCTCACCTGTCCGGAGACGACCATGCCCACGACGTTGGCCACGAGGAAGCCGGTGAACGCCCAGCCGATCGCCCCGAGGCCGTGCACCTCGCGGGCCGCCGTAGGCAGCGCGGCAGCGACCGCCATCGCCTCGAAGGCGATCATCGTGATCAGGATCAGGATTCCGCCGCTGGTGCTGCGGTGCTCCGGCGCGAAGATGGATCGAGTGCCGGGCAGGCGGTCGACGGCGGCGCTCATCCGCCCAGCATGCAAGCTGAAGCCCGGTTCAGGTCAACCGGTTTGCACTACCGCGCTCTGCTCGAGGCAGGCCGATTCGTCCTCGATCTGGCCGGCGGGCGCGCATGGCACCGGAGTCGATGTGTCGTCCGGGACGCTCACCCAGGCCGCCTCGGTGAGATCCCAGAATCTGTTCTCCGGTTCGTGCTGCACCCGAAGAGTGTGAACGCCCGGCGCGCTGCACGGAAGTCGCGCAGCCCGCTATCTGCTCGATCGGGCAGATAGTCAGGCCGGTCCGGTTCGGTTCAGCCCTTGCGCTTGCCGAGCTCCTCGGTCAACTGCGGCGCGACCGTGAACAGATCGCCGACGACACCGAAGTCGGCCAGCTCGAAGATCGGCGCCTCAGGATCCTTGTTGATGGCGACGATCGTCTTCGAGGTCTGCATGCCGGCCCGGTGCTGGATGGCGCCCGAGATTCCGACGGCGACGTAGAGCTGCGGCGAAACCGTCACGCCGGTCTGGCCGACCTGCATCTGATGGGGCACCCATCCGGCATCGGTGGCCGCCCGCGATGCGCCGACCGCAGCACCGAGTGAGTCGGCCAGCGCCTCGATGACGGTGAAGTTGTCGGCACCGCCGACGCCTCGTCCGCCGGACACGATGATCGACGCGTCGGTGAGTGCGGGGCGCGATCCCTTCTCCTCGACGACGCGATCGAGAATCTTCGCGGCCTTCGCGCTGTCGGAGAGCGCGACAGTGACCGGCACTTCCTGCGCGTCGCCGGCCGCCGCCTCCGGCGCCACCGAGTTGGCCCGCACGGTGATGACCGGAACGCCTGCGGTGACCTTCGACTGGACCGTGACGGCGCCGCCGAAGATGCTCTGCTCGGCGGTGCCGTCGGCGTGGACCGTGACCGCGTCGGCGAGCACGCCACTGCCGATCTTGAACGCCAACCGCGCGGCGATCTCCTTGTTGTCCGACGAGGACGACAGCAGCACGGCAGCGGGCGACGCCTGCTCGACGATCGAGGCCAGCACCTCCGCCTTGGGAGCCGCGAGGTAACCCTCGACGTCATCGCTCTCGGCGACGTACACCTTCGCCGCCCCGTACTCGGCGAGCGTGCCCTTGATCGCCGCGGCCGTACCCGGGGCCCCGATGACCACCGCGCTCGGCTCGCCGATCGTGCGCGCAGCCGTCAGCAGTTCGAGCGTCGACTTCTTTACCGCGCCATCGGCGGCATCAACCAGTACAAGAACTTCAGCCATGTCGTGTCTCCGTGCCTCAGATGAGCTTCTTGGACGCGAGGAAGTCGGCGATCTGGACGCCGCCGCTGCCCTCGTCCTTGACGACCTGCCCGGCCTGCCGCGGCGGTGCGACCTCGAAGGACAGCACCTGCGACGTGGCGTTGGCCAATCCGACCTCGTCGGCCCCGATGCCCAGATCGGCCGTGGTGAGCGTCTGGATCGGCTTGCTCTTCGCCGCCATGATGCCCTTGAACGACGGGTAACGCGGCTCGTTGATCTTCTCCACGACGCTGATCACCGCCGGCATCGACGCCTGAACGACGTCGTAACCCGTGGGGCTCATCCGCTCGATGGTGGCCGTCGATCCGTCCAGGGTGACCTTGCGCGCCTGGGAGAGCTGCGGAACGTCCAGCGCCTCGGCGAGCAGCGCGGGCACCATGGACAGCCGCGTATCGGTGGCCTCGCACCCCGCGACGACCACGTCCCACTCGACGGTGCCGAGCGCCTTTGCGATGACTTTCGCGGTCTGGATGGCGCACGAACCGTGCAGCGCCGGATCGCTCACGTGCACGGCCTTGTCGGCGCCCATCGAGAGTGCCTTGCGGATCGTCTCGGTGGCACGTTCCGGGCCGACGGTCAGGATCGTCACCTCACCGCCGTGCTCCTCCTTGAACAGCAGACCCTGCTCGATCGCGTACTCGTCGATCTCGTTCATGACCGCGTCGGCGGCGTCTCGATCGAGCGTGTTGTCGGCCGAGCTCAGCTTGCGCTCGGCCGCCGTGTCAGGTACCTGCTTGACCAGCACCACGATATTCATGCCTAAGTCTGACCTCTCGGATCGGGAATGTCCCTGTTCGAAGGTCGCGCTGAGAGTTCTTGCCGGGCTGATAGCGCAACGTTCTGGAAATACCCTGCCCATGCTACTGGCGAGTAGCAATGTGGCGGTGCTCTCGTGTCGCGAAGCATCTCACTCTTTGCAGCCGCTACGGTCAGCGGGTGCGAATTGCGGATTGCGCTGTTCGACGGCGCAGAGGAGCTCGACTTCGCCGGGCCCTGGGAGGTTCTCGCCTACTGGGCGCGCGAGGTGGCAGTCGGCAGCCGAGGTATTCACCGTCGCCGCGTCGCTCGACCCGATAACCGCCGCGAAAGGTATGCGGGTCCTACCCGAGCGCACCTGGGCAGACGCCGGGCAGATCGACGTTCTCGTCATGCCGGGCGGACGCGGCACACGCAGCCTGCTCGCCGCCGACGAGCCACTGCACGATCGGCTGCGGGCGATGGCTGCAGCGGGAACGCTGATGACCAGCGTGTGCACCGGCGCTCTCGTGTATGCGGCGGCGGGGCTGCTGCGGGATCGGCCGGCGACGACCCATTGGGACAACTACCCGGAACTGGCCGCTCTCGACGAGACGATCGAGATCCGGCGCGACGATCGGTACGTCGACGACGGTGACGTCATCACCGCGGCCGGCGTATCGGCCGGCATCGACATGGCCCTGCATCTCGTGGCCAGACTGGACAGTCCGGACGCGGCCCGCCGGGTCAAGCACGAGATCCAGTACACGCCCGAGCCTCCGGTCTGACGGAGCCGGCAGTGCGCAAACCCCCGATCGAACCGACCGTCTGGCGTCCGGCGAAGGCGCTGCCACGCGCCCGGCAACGGCAGGGACCCGTCCCGGTACAACTCGACGTATTCGACCTGCCCGGCAAGGGTCCCGAGGACGTGGCGGTCGACGGCGACGGCAACGCGATCGTCGGCCTGGTTGACGGGCGCATCCTGCGGGTCTCGCCGGACGGAGCCAAGGCCGACACGATCGCCGACACCGGCGGGCGGCCACTCGGCGTCGAGATCGATCCGGCCGGGGGTCTGCTCGTCTGCGATGCGCGTCGCGGACTGCTCGAGGTCGACCCGTCCACCGGCCGGGTGCAGGTCTTGCTCGATCGCATCGACGGCGCTTCCATGCTGTTCTGCAACAACAGCGCCATCGACGCCGCGGGCACCGTCTACTTCACCGACAGTTCCACCCGGCACGGGCTCGACCACTACCGGGCCGAGTTGCTGGCGCACACGGGCACCGGCCGGTTGCTGCGCCGCACGCCCGACGGCTCGGTCGACCTTCTCGTCGACGGCCTGCAGTTCGCCAACGGCGTCGCGATGGCGCCGGATCAGTCCTACGTGGTCGTCGCCGAGACCGGCTCCTACCGCCTGACCCGGCTGTGGCTGACGGGTGACCGCGAGGGCGAGCGCGACGTCCTCGTCGACAACCTGCCCGGATTCCCGGACAACATCAGCACCGGCAGCGACGGCCTGATCTGGGTGGCGTTGCCGAGTCCACGCGACCGGATCCTCGACGCCCTGCTGCCCGCGCCGCCGGTCCTGCGCCGAATCGCGTGGCGCCTGCCCGAGCGCATGCAACCGCGCGAGCGCAAGACCGTATGGATCCAGGCGTACAACACGAGCGGCGTGCTCGTGCACGACCTGCAGACGAGCCATCCCTGGTTCCACATGGTCACCGGGGTCCGCGAGGTGAACGGCACGGTATGGCTGGGCAGCCTGGTGTCGCGGGGTCTCGGCCGGATCCGGCTCTGACGCCACCCTGCGTGATCGTCAGCGGCTCGACGTCGAGCCAACGTCGAGACATTCCGGTTTCTGCGCCGATACGGCATCAAGAGATCTGTTTGCGCCCCGCGAGGGAATCGAACCCTCGCCATCGCCCGAGCTGTACTGCCGATGCCTGCCAGGTCAGTGGCAGTTGCGTCCGTTTCTCGCGAGGTTCGCTTGTGGCAAACCAGGCTGCGCATCCAGGGGAGGCTTGCTACCAGTGTGCCCGCGACGGCGGGTGCCAATCAGGGGCGGGTGGCCGGACATCGCCGGGACCAACGACCCGCTTCTGCCCGCACCGCGCATCATGTCGCGCAACGTTCATTGTGCACCCATACGCGCGGTGGTAGCGTCCGCCGCGCTCTCGGCAAAACGGCACGGTCTGTCACGGGGTACCGCGCGACGAGCGGTCGAACGCAGAGCGCACCGCGCGTCCCGATGCGTGGCCGCTTTGCCGCCAGAAGCGTTCCTCCCGGGCCGACCGCGCCCTCAGGCGTCAACGGGGAAGCCGCCCAAGGAGGTCGATCATGATCGGTCGTCGGGTTCGGATCACGGTGGTATCGGCGGCGGGCGTGCTCGCACTAGCCGTGGCGCCGGCGCAGGCCGTGGGGCCGCGCGGATTGCCGTCCACACCGGCCGGGCCGCCGGGCTGCACGTCGGGCGCGCATTCGCTGTCGCACTTCGGCGACCACGTCTACCCCGAGACGGGCAACGGCGGCTACACCAGCCTGCACACCGACGTCCACCTCGTCTATGACGCGCCGACGAACCAGTTCCTGGCGGGCAACCACGTCGTGCTCACCGACTGGGCGACGCAGTGCCTGACCGACTTCAGCCTCGACTTCGAACGCACCTCCGTCGACCCGGTTGACGGCCCGGACATGACGGTGCGGTCCGTCTTCGTCGACGGCCGGCCCGCGACGTTCAAGTTCGTCCAGCCGACCTATCCGGGCGACCCGAACGGGCAGAACGACCCCAACCCACTTGCCCATCAGGCATCGCAGGTCAACCCGGTCGGCGGACCACACAACAACCCGCTACCACCGGCCTGCACGCCGGAGGTGACCGGCGGCGTGAACGCCCAGAACGGCGACCCGTGCCCGGCGAACAAGCTGGTGATAACCCCGGCGCACCGCATCCCGGCCAATGCGCCGTTCGTGGTGACGGTGTACTACACCGGCCGTCCCGGTGTTCACACCGACGGCGACGGCACGACTGAAGGCTGGTTCCGAAACGACTCACCGCCCGGCGACGGCGGCTTCGTCACCACCGAGCCGGTCGGCACCGAGGACTGGATGCCGCTCAACGACCATCCGAGCGCGAAGCCGACCTACGACTTCTTCGACACCGTCAACGCCGGCAAGACCGCTGTCGCGAACGGCGTGCTGCTCTGGTCGGTGCACAACAAGCCGGACGCGAACTTCCCCGGCGGCTCGACGACCTGGCGCTGGCACTCCCCCGCGCCCATCGCCAGCTACCTGGTCGAGAACAGCGTCGGCGACTACGACCTGACCACGCGCTTGGCCGACGACGGCATCCGCTACTACGAGGCGCAGAGCAGTTCCATCGACGCCGCGCAGAAGCAGGCCAACCTCGCGATCATGGACCAGCAGCAGGACATCACCGATTTCCAGAGCCAGTTCAACGGCCGCTTCCCGTTCACGTCGGACGGCGTCCTGGTCGGAATCCCCGAGGCGGGATTCGAAGAAGAGATGCAGACGATGATCACCTTCCAGGGCGGCAAGATCGACCTGGACACGTTCAACCACGAGAACATGCACCAGTGGTGGGGCGACAACGTCAGCGAGGCCAACTACAACCTGACCTTCTTCAAGGAGGGCATGGCCACGCTCGGCGAGTACCTGTTCGACGCCCGCAACGCGGCGAACGCGGCCGGCGGCATGGGCACGCCCGCCGGCGACGCCGCATTCGACGCGAGCCTGGTGGCCCAGTTCAACCAGAACTACGCGAACAACCGGCTGTGGACGCAGGCGCCGTCCGACCCGACGCCGGCGCGGCTGTTCTCCGGCAACTTCACCTACACCCGGCCCGGTACCGCCTACATCGCCCTGCGCCAGATCCTCGGCAAGGCCAACTTCACCAACGCGATGAAGC
>CAVPYQ010000012.1:0-25224 GCA_963709985.1 uncultured Actinomycetota bacterium | reverse complement strand
AAATCCAGCGTCTGTACGGCGGGGGCAGCATCACCGAGGCGCAACTGGAGGCGGGGTTCCACCACTGGATGCCGAATCACAGCGCGGCGTGCAGCGCCCGCCTGGAACAGTTCTTCACCCAGTGGTTCGACACCGTCTACGCCTCTGGTGGCGGAGCGAACCGGCCGCAGCTCACCGGTCCCGGACTGGCCGGACCCGGCTTCTACAACGCGGACGGCACCTGCGGCTGATCAGCCGACCGCGAACGTCAGGCCGGCGAAATGAGCCGCGAAGCCACCGACGCACCGGCTCCGGGACATTCGCCGACCGCTATGGGACTAAGGCCCCTGGGATCACCTGTGCTCATACGCCGGAATGGTGGTAGCTGCTAACGACGCAGGCGGGGTGCGAGTGGACCGACAGGCAGAACTCTCAGCGGGGACGCCCAACGGCGCCGCTCCCGACGAGCGGCAGTTGCGTCGCGCCCACGAGCAGTTCGTGACGTCGGGCACCGTGGCCCCCGTCGTGCGATCGCTGGTACTGGGCTCTTGGCGCCGCTGCGCCGGGGCGAGCGTCGATCCCGCTGACGACGTGCTGCCACCCGTGCGCCTGATGACTGACGAGTTGGACGCCTACCGCGAGGCACACCCGACGGCCGCCCTGTTGCCGCTCTTGCGTGAACTGCTCGGTGAATCGGCCACTGAGGACGGGCACATCTGGGCGATCAGTGATGCCGACGGGGTTCTGCTGTGGGTCGAGGGCGATCGCACGGCGCTCTGCCGAGCGGAGCGGATGAACTTCGTACCTGGCGCCGCCTGGGGCGAGGGGCAAGCCGGCACGAACGCGCCGGGCACCGCACTGACCCTCGGGCAGGCCGTGCAGATATCCGGTCCGGAGCATTTCAAAGCAGCGGCACAGCCCTGGTCGTGCTCGGCAGTGCCGGTGCACGATCCGTACGACGGCACTGTGCTCGGCGTCGTCGACATCAGCGGCGACGACCGCGTCGCGACGCGGCAGGCGCTGACCCTCGTCAATGCCGCGGCCAGAGCCGCCGAGGTAGAACTCGCCCGGCAGCTTGCCGTCGCGCACGGGAATGCCCGCGAGAGATACCTGCAGCGACTGGAAAGCTCGGGCCAGCCGCTTGCCCTTGTCGCGCCACGTGGCCGCGTTCTGCACACGGCACCCGGAATCAGCGCGCGCCGACTGGCCGACCTGACGCCCGGCACCGCCCGGTTGCCCAACGGCATGCCGGTCGTGGTCGAACGTCTCGACGCGAATGGCTACCTCTTGGTGTCTTGCGCCGATGACGTCGCGCCGGAGAGTCGGCCGGCCGGTGCCCCCGTGCGGCTGCGCGCATTGGGCACCGACACCGCCGAGTTGTACGTGGACGGCCGGACCGAGCGACTCAGCAAGCGGCACAGCGAGATCATCGTGGCCCTCGCACTTGCCGACACCGGCGTCAGCGGCCAGCGACTCGGCGTTGACCTCTACGGAGACCAGACGCATCCGGTGACGTTGCGCGCGGAGCTGTCCCGATTGCGGACGATCCTCGGCCCGGACCTGCTCGACTCCCGCCCGTATCGGATGCGCCGTCCGGTGCGTGGGGACTTCCGCGTCGTCGGCGAACTGCTGGGCGCCGGTCAGGTAGCACGAGCACTGGCCGCCTACCGGGGCCGGCTGCTGCCGTCGTCGGAGGCACCGGCGATCGTCGAGGCCCGGACCGTTCTCGAGCAGCAACTGCGGGCAGCCGTGCTCGCCAGCGGCGATCCGACGCTGCTGCGCCGCTGGGTGGATGCGCCCTGGGGCGCGGATGACGCCTACGCCTGGGACGTCCTGGTGCAGCACCTGCCCGCGGGATCTCCGCAGCGGGCTGCTGCCGCCGCACGTGCCTGCGCCCTTCTCGGCTGAACGCAGTCGCCGGCGCGGTGTGCAACGTCACGGCAACGTTGCCCTGCTTACGGTCATGCTGCGGTACCAGGCCGGGGGAGGCCGATCATGAGTCAGCACACAATCCTGCGCAGCCTTTACGGATTGGAAGCACGACCGTCGCGGTGGCGCGACTCGGCGCTCGTCCTGCTCGACTGTCAGAACACCTACCGGCACGGCGTGCTCAAACTGCACGGCGTCGAGATGGCCGTGGCCGAGGCGGCGCGACTGCTTCGCCGTGCGCGCGCAGCAGATATCCCGGTATTCCACGTCATGCACGATGCGGGCGAGGGAACGCTGTACGACGTCAGCGCCGATATCGGCCAGATCAGTGCCGAGGTGGCACCGGCTCCGGGTGAGCCGGTCATCGTCAAGCACCACCCGAGCGCGTTTTGCGAAACCGCACTGGACGAGTGGCTGCGCCGCGTGCACTGCCGCAATCTCGTCCTCGCCGGGTTCATGACGCACGTGGCAGTCAACGCGACGGCGCGTGACGCCTTCGACCTCGGCTACCAGCCCACCATCGTGGCAAACGCGACGGCGACCCGCCGGCTACCAGGGACGCGCGGCAAGCCGGTACCCGCCGAGGCGATGCAGTCGGCCAGCCTCGCCGGCATCGCCGATCTGTTCGCCCTCGTGGTCGCCAAGGGCGTCGACATTCCCGCCTGAGCACCTTGCCTGCAACTTAGGTGCAACGTTCCCGTTCCTACGATCGCAACGTGATGATCTTCAGACAGGCGCCTGCGGACCACCGCCCGGCTCGCGGATCAATCCGCACGAGCAACCTGCCGATCAGTCACCGCCTATACACGCTCGACTTCTTCTGAACAGGAGACCAGCCATGAAAGCCGCTGTAGTCACCAGCTTCACCGAACGCCTGCACGTCACAGACGTTCCGATCCCGGAGCTCGCTGCGGGTCAGCTGCTGGTGAGGCTCGAAACCTCCGGCATCTGCCACACCGACATTCACGCGGCACGCGGTGAATGGCCGATCAAGCCGACCCCGCCGTTCATCCCCGGCCATGAGGGCATCGGCATCGTGGAGAGAGTCGGAGAGGGCGTCGACGCCGCACAGTGGCAAGGGCAACGCGTCGCGGTCCCGTGGCTTGCAACCTCCTGCGGCAACTGCCGCTACTGCATCTCAGGCCGGGAAACGCTCTGCCCCAAGCAGCAGAACAGCGGCTACTCGGTCAACGGTGCCTATGCCGAGTACGTGGCCGCCTACGCGCACGGCGTGGTCCGCGTGCCCGCCGGTGTGTCAGCACTTGACGCAGCACCGCTGACCTGCGCGGGCGTGACGACCTACAAGGCGATCAAGGTCGCCAACATCACGCCCTCCGAGCGGGTCGCGGTGTACGGCATCGGCGGCCTCGGGCACCTCGCCGTGCAGTACGCCCGCATCGTCGGTGGCCTCGTGACCGCCGTCGACATCGAGGACACCAAGCTCAAGCTGGCCGAGCACCTCGGCGCCGACCACCTCGTCAACGCCGCCAAGACCGACCCGGTCGAGGCCGTCAAGCAGGTCGGCGGTGCTGACGTCGCCATCGTGCTGGCCACGAACCCGACGGTGTTCGCCCAGGCGTTCCAGTCGCTGTCCTACGGCGGACGCCTGGTCATGGTCGGCCTGCCCGCCGACAACGCCACGATCGACGTTCCGATCTTCGACGCGGTTCTGGGCGCGAGGTCGGTCATCGGGTCCATCGTCGGCACCCGGCAGGATCTCGCGGAGGTCTTCGCCCTGCACGCCGCCGGTCGTACGTCGGTCACCCTCGAAACCCGCTCCATCGAGCAGATCAACGAGTCCTTCGACGACATCCTGGCCAGCCAAGTGCCGGCTCGGCTCGTGCTGGAGTTCTGACCGGGCCTGCCCAGGCCCACCGGAAATCGGCGGGCCTGGGCAGACAGGCAGCTCGGCAGCCGGCGGTCAGGCGAGGACGATCTCCTCGGACACCTGACCCACGTCGCGCTTCTTGACGTTGATCAGCACGAGCGCCGCCAGCACAGCGACGATGCCGAAGATCGCGGCCACCATGAAGCCCTGACTCGCACCATGCGCCTGCACGGCGTGGAAGGCGTCGAGCGCGGCGTTGTCGGCATACGCGGCCGGCGATGCGGGCTTGCCGCTCTGCGAACTCGCGAGAAGTTCCTGCAGATGCTGCTGCGACGCGCCGGCCAGCTGGCCGATCTGCGACTTGCCCTCACTCTTCGACGCGCTGGCGAAGGCCGTGGCGAGCACAGCGAGGCCGATCGAGCCGCCGACCTGCTGGCCGACGTTGAGCAACGCGGACGCGAGACCCGTGTCGGTGTTGGTGACCTTGGTGACCGCGACGACGGTCAGGGTCACGAACACCATCGACATGCCGGTGGCCATCACGATCATCGGCGGGAACACGCCCGACCAGTACTTGGTGGCCGTGTCGACCTGGGCGAACCAGAACAGTCCGGTCGTGATGAGCGCCGAACCGATCGTGAGCAGCGGCTTGGGCCCGACCCGCGGCAGCACCTGGCTGACGATGCCCGAGCCCACGATGATCACTGCGCTGAACGGCAGGTAGGACACGCCCGTCTTCAGCGAGCTGAAGCCCATGACGCCCTGGATGAAGAACGTCATGAAGTAGAACATGCCGAACATGGCCGCGCCGAGGATCAGCATGATCAGGTAGGCCCCGGCCCGGGAACGGTTGGCGAAGATCCGCATGGGCATCATGGCGATCGACGAGCGGGACTCGTACAGGACGAACGAGACCAGCAGCACGATGCCGACGGTGAGCGACGCGATGGTGGTGCTCTGGCTCCAGCTGTGGTTGGCCGCGTTGATGAAGCCGTAGACGAGGGCCACCATGCCGACCACGGACAGCGCCGAACCGAGGATGTCGAACTTGCCGGACAGGCGCTCGGACGTGTGGATGTACATGTACCCGCCGACCATCAGCGCGATGCCGATCGGGACGTTGACGAACAGCACCCACCGCCAGTCGAGGTACTCGGTCAGCACGCCGCCGAGTAGCAACCCGATGGCCGCGCCGCCACCGGACACACCGGCGTAGACGGCGAAGGCTCGGTTGCGCTCGGGCCCTTCCTTGAACAGCGTGGTGATGAGCGACAGGGCGGTCGGCGCGGCGATCGCGCCGCCGATGCCTTGAATGACGCGGCCGACGAGCAGCAGTTCGAAGGTGCTCGACAGGCCACCGAGCAGGCTGCCGAACGAGAACAGGCCGAGCCCGACGATGAACATCTGCCGGCGGCCCAGGATGTCGGCGGCTCGTCCGCCGAGCAGCAGCAAGCCGCCGAACGCGAGGGTGTAGGCGTTGATCGCCCACGTCATGTCGGTCTGACTCTTGTCGAAGTAGCGCCCCATCGACGGCAGGGCGATGTTTACGATCGTCGCGTCGAGCACCACCATCAGTTGGGCGCCCGCGATGAGGAAGAGCAATATCGCCGGATGGACGGTGCGGCGCGCGGATGTGCGCACCTCCGCTGCGGCGACCTTGCCTTGTAGCGTTTCGGTCACAGATGACTCCAGGTCTCGGATGGTTCCGTAAGCTTGTAGAGAACGCGAACGTCTCCTACGCAGCGACGGTAAAGGTTCCGAATAGGGAACGCAAACGTTTTTTATTGCGACGGCTCAGGGGTTACTCAGAAGGGAGCGCGGCGACAAAATGACCGCAGTGACGAGCGCACCGACGACGCGCCAGCGCAGGCGCGGCGTGGCACTCGAGGACGCGATCCATGACGCCGTCTTCGCCGAACTGACCGAGGTCGGCTATGCCGCGTTCACGATCGAGGCCGTGGCTGTTCGGGCCAAGACCGGCAAGGCCAGCATCTATCGCCGCTGGGAGACAAAGCAGGACCTCGTACTCGACGCCTTCATGGCGCGCTTCGGCGGCCCCGACGACATCGTGGACGATCTGGTCGCCGACACCGCCGCCACGACGCGCGACCTGTTGGTGAGATTGGCCACCCGTATCTGTCAGGTGTCCGACGAAGCGGGCGAGGTCATCCGTGCCGTGGCGTGCGAGGCCACGCGCGACCCCGACCTCGCGGCAGCGGTCGAGCAGAAGGTCCACCGGCCCAAGCACGCGGCGTTCGTCGAACTGCTGCGGCGCGGCGTCGATCGCGGCGAGGTCCGCCCGGACGCGGCCTGCGGCCTGTACGCCGAGATCCTGCCGGCGATGCTCACCTATCGCATGATCCTGAACAATCAGCGCGTCACCGAGAAGGACGCCGCCGAGATCGTCGACCACGCCGTGATGCCGCTTATTTCGACCGGTTGACCCGGTCCGCGGCGAAGCTCGTTGCGCCGACGGCCGGCTCGGCCCGCGGCCGAGCGGCACGTCATCGGCCCGGACGGGCCAACGCTTCCGGCACCGTGCCGTCGCGAAACAGCGACCAGCGCCAGGCTTCCAGCATCAGGCCCTGCGACCTCCGAGACGCTGAACCTGACGCCGAAGTACAGACGTCCGGGCGGGTCCCACGTCGGGTCGACCACCACGCCGTCGGACGTCACAGCCCAGGCGTGCTGTACGACGAGCAACGGCTCCCCGGCCAGAGCCGCGAAGCCCTCGACGTAGTCCAGCCCGCGCCGCGACGCGACCAGCACCGCGTTTCGGTAGCAGGCCTTCGGCGACAGCACGCGCCCGTCCGTGGGGCGTGGACCCGCGCGGAACCACTCGCCGTGCTCGATGATGTAGCGACCTGCCGGCGTGGCAAACCGGAGGTGCACGGCGCGCAGGAACTCCTCCTGCTTGGTACTGGGTATCACTCCATCAGGTGTACCTGAGCCGAACCCCCCGACACGGCCCCGGCGAATGAGCCTTCGCTGTGGATTGGCGCTCAAGATCACTCGGTGGCGTAAGGCTTTTCTCGGCACGCGCCGGCGTCGACCGGACAGACCGTCCACAGTGGACAGTTGGCAACTTCCGGCATCTTCAGGCGTCTGGTACCGAACTGGCGAGTACGCCACAAAGGCGCGCCGGGAGCGTCAGTGGCAGGTGCGCGTGGTCTGCAGGGCGAAGTCGGACGTCGTGGTCTGGCCGGCCTTCAGGTGCACGGTGCGGGTCTGCGGCCGCCAGGAGTCGGCGGTGGCGATGAGCGTGAGCGGGTTGCTGCGGCTGTCGAGCCAGTAGCCGTAATGACCGGAGTCGTCGGTGACGAGACTGACGTTCCCGGCCCACGAGTCGACCTGGACCACGGCCCCGGCCAACGGCGCGACCGAGCCGTCACAGTTCACCCCGGTGACCAGGCCGCTGATCTTGCCCCACCTCTTGGGCGGCGTGACGTTCATCGTCAGGGCGATGTCCCGTACGTCGTAAGGCGTGTCCTCGCCGACCGCCAGGCCGCCGCTGACCGTGCCCGGCTGCGTCACGTCAGCCGCGGCCGCGTCGAATGTCACCGACACGGTTGCCGATGCCCCGGGCGCCAGGGTGAAGTGGCTCGGGCTCTCGGCCACCCACGGCACGTCGGTGGCCCCGCCGCACTCGTCCATTCCCGGCAGCAGTTCGGTGTTGGGCACCGGGCTGAAGTACCCGGCGGTGCCGCCGATCTTGTAGAAGCCGCAGGCGCTGCCGCCCCGATAGGTGGGATAGATCGAGTCCGGCAGGGTCGTCCACGTGTCGGTCTTCGGGTCGTAGCCGAAGCTCTGGTTGGTCAGGACATGGCTGTACTGCGTGATGCCGCCCGACACGACGAATTGGTCGCCGACCGCGGCGTAGCCCGAACCCCAGAGGTCGATGGGCAGATCGGCCACCTGCGACCAGTGGTTCGTCGCCGGGTCGTACGCGTACGTCGAGGTGTAACTGGTCGACGAGTAGATGCCGCCCGTGCAGTACAACGTCGCGCCGATGCCACCGCAGGACTCCCAGGCCACCGGCTTGGGGTACGGCGCGACGGTGGCCCAGGTGTCGCTGGACGGGTCGTAGGCGAATGCGTCGGTGGTGCCGCAGTCGGTGGTGCAGCCGCCGACCACGTAGATCTTGTCGCCGGCCACGCCCACTCCGGCGCCGGCGTAGGCGGCGGGGACGGCCCGTCCGGCGCTCCAGGTATTGGTCGCCGGGTCGTACACGTCGGTCTGCGGGATCGTCGCACCCGTCTCGTCCCATCCGCCGATGGCATAGAGATGTCCGTGGACGAATGCAACGGCCGGCTTCTGGCGGGCATGCGGCATCGGCGCGATCGCCGTCCACGCCTGGGTCGCGGGAGCGTAGGCGTACGCGTCGGCCACGACCTGCCCGGGACTGGTGATGCCGCCGACGGAGTAGACCGTGCCGTCGCCGTACGCGGCCGAGTTGTCCATGATCGGCGTCGGGTAGCTCGTCACCGGCTGCCAGGGCACGGCGTCCGGCGCGGCAGCGGGCGAGGCACCGCCGGCGGTCCCGGTGCGCAGCGGGCTGTAGCTGCCCGTCACGCGCTGCGGCGGCGCCGCCTCGCCTCGCGGCCAGAAGCTGGAAGCCGCCGGCCGCCTCGCCGAGGCTACCGTCGCCGGGGCACTGCCCGTGTTGGTGATCGTGACCTTCTTCGTCGCGGTGGCACCGAGTACCTGCGTGCTTTGCACGTCGGTCGCTCTCACCGCGAGCCGGCCGGCGGCGAGCGCGAAGTCGTGCGCTGGTCGCGTCGTCGGCGCCGACCGGGACCGTGGCGGTGCCCTGTTGGTAGAAGCGCCCCGATGCGGCGACGAGTGATTGCGAGCCGGCCGGCGAGAACATCCAGTACAGGCCGTCCCCGAGTCCGGGGTCGTCCGGCGTGGTGACGGTCGTCGCGCTTCGGGCGCCGGTCACGGTGGCACCGACCAGTGCGTCGCCGGTGTTCTGGTCGGTCACCCGGCCGACCACGAGCCCGCCCGGCGTGGCAGTGCACGCACGCGTGCCGAGGAAGACGTCGTCGACCTGCCACCAGTAGTCCCAGACACCGGTGTAGTGGAAGCGGACACGCACGTCGGAATGGCCCGCGGCCTGGGGCAGCCCGAGCACGACGACGCGCGGGCCGTTCAGACTCGACGTCTGCCGCCAGATGTTCTGCCAGGTCGTGCCGCCGTCGAGCGATACGTCGACGTCCGCGGTCGCGCTCGAGCCGAGGTCGTTGAAGTCGGTGCTGAAACCGACGGTGGGCGACGAGATGCCGGACAGGTCGGCCGGCGGGGAAACCAGTTCGGTGTCCTTGGCGTCCTGGATGCCCTCGAATTCGCCGTCGATGCTGGCGAAAGTGCCCGTGCCGCCGGTGTGATTGCCCCGATGGCCGGCGTCGTCGAAGCGCCAGACGTGGCCCGAGCCGTTGTCGTCGCGAACCGTCCATCCGCTGGGCGCGCTGGTGGCGTCGAACGGTTCGTACAGCCCGTCGTAGTGGTACGCGTAGCCCGGGGCGGTGCACGTTGCCGGGTCGACCGCGACGCCGAGGTCGGCCGTCGTGTCGCGCGTCGCCGATCTGGACGGTGCGGGTCATCGGCTGGTAGCCGGCGTACACCGGGTCGACGTCGAGGGTCTCGTCGCGCCCGCGCGGCACGCTGATGTCGTAGTGCCCGGTGTCCGGGTCGCTGAAGAACGTGCCACCGGGCATGCCCCGAACGCTGATCTTCGCGTATACCGGCCAGCCGTGACCGGACGCGTCGGTCACCGTGCCGGTGAGTGACACCGAGGGCGTGGCGCTCAACGCGAAATCCTGCGTCGTGCTTGCCTGCGCACGCACCGATACCGCCGACGCGGTCGACGGGTCGTGCCCGAACGCCGTTGCTGTCACGTCGTGGCTTCCTACGGCGAGCGGCAGGTCGTAGTGCCCCTGCGCGTCGGTGCTGACGGTCGTCCCGTCGGCGGCGACCGACGCACCGGCCAGCGCCTTGCCGGTTGCTGCGTCCGTGACCGTGCCGGTCACGTCGCCGTGCCGGTCGGGTGACTCGAAGGCGAGGACGCCGCGCGGCGTGCCGAGTCCCGTTGGCGCGTCGTAGCCCGGCCCAGCGGTGCACAGGTACGAGCCGTCGCAGAATCCGGTGCTGCCCGCGTGACGTCGGTGAGCGCGGCCGTCGCGGCGTACGGGTACGCCTTGGGCTGGCCGGTAACCGGACCGGCAAGGGCATAGATGCCGGCGACGATGGCCGCGGCGCCGCTCGTGCCGCCCATGACCGACCAGCCGCCGGCTTCGTAGCTGTTGTAGACGGCAACACCGGTCTGCGGGTCGGCCACCGCCGAGACGTCCGCCGCGGTCGTGCCGGAACATCCGGCGTCGTGCTGGAATGCGGGCTTCGGCTCGTAGGCCGAGCAGCCGCTGCCCGCCTGCGACCACGCGGTCTCGTCCCAGCCCCGCTGCGATCCGGGATCGCGGGTGAGGCTGGTGCCGCCAACGGCGGTGACGTAAGGCGATACGCCGGGGTACGGAACGCCGGTGCCGTTGCTGTAGCCGTAATCGCCCGACGGCGCCGTGATCGCGACGCCCGGGTGATTGAAGTACGCCTGGTCGAACGTGGACTCGTCCGGCTCCTCGAACCCGATCGCGGCGTCGACGACACTGGTGGCGCCCAGGCCGACCGCGGTATTCAGACCGGCGCCCAGGTCTTGTGTCTGCGTGCTGTCGGACTCGACGAGCAGCAGGTGGCACGACGGGCAGACCGCGCCGGCCAGATCCAGGTCCATCGAGATCACGGCGGCCCAGTAGTCGTTCGACTCGGGGTAGGTGGTGCCCCCGCGCTGATCGACCCGGGCGAAGCAGCCGTTCGCCGCGGAGCATTCCGGCAGGCCGTACTGCTGGCGGTACACGGCGAGGTCGGCCTCGGCCTGCGGGTCGTCGAACGCCGCGATGACAGCAATGGTCGGGCTGCTGGTGGACTCGGGCAGCTGGTACGCGGCGCGCAGATCGGCCGGGCCGTATCCCGCGGGCGCGTCCTTCGGTGTGACGCCCAGGTGGCTGGTGACGTCGGTGCGAACGGCCGCCGAACAGCTTGCCGTACCGGGATGTGCGGGCTTCGGGCACAGTTCGCGAACGTGCGGGCTCGGCGCCGGTGCGCCGTCCGCAGCGGGCGCGGCGGCGACGGTGAGGCCTCCGGCTACGACGGCGATCGCGCAGCCGAGGGCGAGCAGTCTGGTCATCCACAGCTCCGCAGAGGTTCGAGGGTGAAGTCGTCCGTCTTGACCTGGCCGGCGCTGATGCGCGCCGTGGTGGTCCACGGCTGCCAGCCGGAGGCGGCCACGATCAGCGTCAACGGGTTGTTCCGCTTGTCGAGCCAGAGCCCGTACCGGCCAACGGCGTCGGTGGTCAGCACGTAGTCGGCCGCCCATCCGTCGATCTCGACGGTGGCACCGGGCAACGGCGCGGTCGTGCCGTCACACGCCCGGCCGCGCACGGTGCCGGCGATCTTGCCCCACGTCGTGGGCGGGGATGCGGCCAGCGAGACGTCCACGGGCGGCTGCGCGTAGGGCGTATCGGTGCTGATCGCCAACTCGGCGTCATACGTGCCGGGCTGGGAGATCGAGGCATCGCCGGCGTCGAACGTCAGGGTCACCGTCGCGCTCGCCCCGGGCGCCAGCGTGGTCGAGCCGGTGCTCTCGGACAGCCAGCCGACGTCGAAGTTTCCTGTGCAGTCGCCGTATCCCGGTAACTGCTCGCCGCCGGCGATGGGCGCCGAGCCATCGGTCGAGCCGCCGACCCGGTACAGCCCGCAGGTGCTCGAGCCGCGGTAGACCGCCTGGTTCGCGTTGGGCAGTGCGTCCCAGGTGTCGTTGTCCGGGTCGTAGCCGAAGCCTTGGTTGGTCAAGTGTGTCTCGTCCTGGGTCACGCCGCCGGTTACGAGCAGCCGGTTGTCGGCGACCGCGTAGCCCATGGCGGCCAAGTCGATCGGCAGCGATGCGATGCGCGTCCACCGATCGGTGTTCGGGTCGTAGCCGAACGCGTCGGTGCTCTCACCGGTCGCCGTCTGCCCGCCCGCGCAGTCGATGTGGCCGTAGAGCGTCCCGCAGGCCAGCCAGGAGGTCGGCTCGGCGTACGGAGCGGCGGCGGTCCAGGAGTTCGCCGCCGGGTCGTACACCTGAACCTCGGTGTGGCCGCAGTTGACCGGGTCGCAGCCGCCGATCAGGTAGAGCCGCGCGTCGTGGACCGCCACGCCCGACGCCGCCAGCGCCGTCGGGGCGTCCGCGCCGAGTGACCAGGTGTCGGACGCCGGGTCGTAGACCTCCAGGTGCGCGACGGTCGCGCCGGTGCCGTCCCAGCCGCCGACCACGTAGATCTTGCCGTTGATCCAGGCCGCCGCGGCCCGCTCGCGCGCGTACCGCATCGCTGCGATCGGGTTCCATACGTGCGCGTCCGGGTCGTAGACGTAGGCCCGCGCGATGTCGCCGGTGCCGTCGAATCCGCCGAACGAATAGACCTTGCCGCTGTTCGGGTCGGTGACGGTGGCCTCGTCCATGATCGGCGTCGGGTAGTCGGCGATGGGCGTCCACGGCGGGTCGTAGGGCGTTGCAGCGGCGACGCCGGCCCGCGCTGCGGCCCGAACGTGCGAGGCCAGGCTGAAGTGGCCGGCGACGAGACGGCGCGGTGCCACCGAGCGGTTCTGCAGGCTGAACGATCCCGGCTCCTCGGCGAACTGCGCGGTTGCTGGTGCGGTACCGGTGTTGGTCACCCGGAACGTCGCCGTCGCCGTCGTGCCCATTCGAGCGCTGGCCGAGATCGCGGCGGGGCTGACCGCCAGCCGACCCGCAGGCAGTACGAAGTCGGCGCGGGTGGCCCGGTCCGCGGCGATGTCGATGGCGCGATGCTGGCCGGTGTAGCGCGTCATGGCCGCACCGACCTGCTGCGTTCCGGGCGCGGCGAACAGCGTGTAGACGCCGCCCTCCGTCGGGTCGCCCGGCGCCGGTGCGGTGGTCGACCGACGCCGCGCCCGCGCTGACCGTCGCGCCGTCCACGCCGTCGCCGGTGTTCTGGTCGGTGACCCGGCCGACGAGCAGCCCGCCGGGGATCGCGTCGCAACTGCGGTTGCCGACGAAGACGTCGTCGAGCAGCCACATCGCATAGCCGCCGGTGTAATGGAACCGCACCTGCACCTGCGGGTGGCCCGCCGCCTGCGGCAACGCGACGATGACCTGCTGCGGACCGGGCCAGCCCGGATAGCCGTCGTTCTCCCAGACGTTCTGCCAACTCGTACCGCCGTCGGTGCTCACGTCGACGCCCGCCGTGGAGTCGAACGCGCCCTGCAGGTCCGTATGGAATTGGACGATCGGGCTGCTGTCGCCGCTCAGGTCGACGACCGGGCTGACCAGCGACGTGTCCTCGTCGCCGTCGTCGCGCGAGTCGGCGATCGCGAACCCGCCGCTGCCACCGGTTGTGTTGGAGCGGGTCGGGTCGGTGAACCTCCAGCCCGGGGCGCCGCCGTCGACCGTCCAGCCGTCCGGGGTCGACGGGCCGTCGAAGCCTTGCGTATCGCCTGCGTAGTCGAAGCGGTATCCGGGCGCGCTACACGTCGTGGCGTCGACCGGCACCGCGAAGTCGTGCTGGACCGCTGTGCCGCCGACGGTGATCTGCTCGTCGACGGCGCGGTATCCGGCGTAGGCGGCGCTCACCTCGACCTGGTTCGTGGTGCCCTGCAACACGGTGAGGTTGTAGTGGCCGGTTGCCTGGATCGCTGTAGGCCACGGCGGGAGTGCCGGGCACCGACACCTTCGCTGCGAGCGGCCAGTGATGGTCCGAGCCGTCGGTGATCGTGCCGCTGATCGTGGCCGTCGGCACGGCGGTCAGCGCGATGTCGACCGCCGCCGTCTGGTTCTCGCTGACGGTCACGCCCGGCACCGTCTTCGTCGCGTACCCGAACTTCGTCGCGGTGAGGTCGAAGCGGCCGACCGGCACCGCGACGCTGTAGTGCCCGGTGCCGTCGGTCGCCGCGGAGTGACGATCGATGTCGATGTGCACCCCGGACACGGGCACGCCGGAGGCTGCGTCGGTCACCGTGCCGGCGACCGTGCCGTGCGCCGCCATCGCGAACGCCTCGGTCCCGGCCGGAGTGCCGAGTCCAGTCGGGCCGTCGTAGCCCGGCCCGGCCGTGCACAGGTACGCCGGGCTGCACGAGCCGTTGCTGCCCACGGTGACGTCGTTGAGCGCCGCCGTGTCGTCGTAGGGGTAGGCCGACGGGTTGCTGCCGGCCGCCGGAGGGCCGGCCAGCGCGTAGGTCGCGGCGATGATCGGAGCGGCGGCGCTCGTACCGCCGAAGACGGCCCAGCCGCCGGTCTGGTAGCTGTCGTAGACGGCCACTCCGGTGTTCGGATCGGCGACGGCCGCGACGTCGGCTTCGGTCTTGCGCGCGCAGCCAGAGTCGGCTTGCCAGGCCGGCTTGGTCTCGTACTGCGAGCAGCCGCTGCCGGCTCCCGCCCAGGCCGTTTCGCTCCATCCGCGAGGGCTGGAGTCGCGCACCAGCGACGTGCCGCCGACCGCGGTGACGAACGGCGACGAGGCCGGGTAGGCCACCCCGTAGCCTCCGTCACCGGTGCTGGCGGTGATCGCCACACCGGGATGCTGGAAGTACTGCGCGTCCCAGGACATCTCGGCGGGATCCTCCCGTGCCCCATAGCTGTTCGAGACGAACTTCGCGCCGAGTTCGCTCGCCTCGTCGACCGAGACGCCGAGGTTGTCGATCGAGTTGTCGTCGGCCTCGACGAGCAGGATGTGGCAGGACGGGCAGGCCGCCGAGACCATGTCGAGATCCAGCGAGATCTCCTGCGACCAGTCCCCGCGCGGGATCGGGTAGTTGCTGTCGCCGCGCTGGCTGACCTTGCGGAAGCAGCCGTTGTCCGCGGTGCAGGCGGCCAGGCCGTACTGGGCGCGGTAGACGGCCAGGTCGCTCTCGGCGTTCGGGTCGTCGTAGGCGTCGACGATCGCGACGGTCTGCCCGCTGCCCGACGGCAGGTCATAGGCGCCCTGCACGTCGGCCGGACCGTAACCGAGCGGGCTGGCGAGCGGCGCCGCATGGGGCGTCACGTCGGTGCGCCGCACGGCGAAGCAGGCCGCATAGCCGGCCTTGCTCGCGGTCGGGCAGGCGTGCTGGGTCGGGTGCGCGGCGCTCGGCGTCGGCGTCGGCGTCGGCGCGGGAGGCTTCGCGCCGGCCACGGCGGGCATTGCCATCAGCACGGCGCACACGGCGGCGGCCCATATCCGAACCCGAGGGCGGTGGGCGCTGGTCCGGGCCAGCGACCCTTGAGCGGGCACCAGCATCTGTTTCCTCCAGGAGCGGCATGACGGATACGCCGACACCGAGGCAGGCTCGGTAGCCGGCACAGCCAAGAGGGGCAGGAGCGCGGACCCGTGATCCGCCAGCGGAAAGTTAGCGAGTCATCGCATACGGTGAGAAGGCCGCAGGCTGGCTGATAGGTGCCATCGTCATACAACGGCCACGCACCCTCGCGAGCCCGCCCCCGCGACAATCCGCCGGAGTGACACTGCAGTTCTCGATTGCCGGCTCCATCTGCCAAGGTCATCGTCACAACCGGCGCCGTGCGAGAGACAGGACGAGCCGATAGACGCATCAAGCCCCGGCGTTACCGGGCCACTACCGCTGACTGGCGAGCGGACCGTCCCCGGCATCGCCTCGGAGAACTACTGGTTCCGGCGTCACGAGGCCGCCTACGAGTACCTGCTGCGATACGCGAACGGCCACGACGTGCTCGAGATCGGTTGCGGCGAGGGGTACGGCGCGGCGCTGTTCGCGGGCGTGGCCCGTCGCGTCGTCGCGGTCGACTATGACGCGGCAACCGTCGCACATGCCGCGGCGCGCTACGACAATGTTGCGTTCGTGCGGGCCAACCTCGCCGCATTGCCCGTGCGATCAGCCAGATTCGACGTAGTGGCGTCCCTGCAGGTGATCGAACACGTATGGGATCACCCGCAATTCGTCGCCGAATGCGTGCGTGCAACCCGCCCCGGCGGCCGACTGCTGATCACCACACCGAATCGGCTGACGTTCTCGCCCGGCCGCGACACCCCGGTGAACCCGTTCCACACCCATGAGTTCGTCGCCGACGAGTTGGCCGATCTGCTGCGCAGTAGCGGCGCGGACGTCGAGGAGATGCTCGGACTGCACGCGGGCGCCCGGCTTCGCGCCCTGGACGCGGCTTACGGCGGATCGTTCGTCGACGCGCAACTCGCGGCCCCGCCGGATGAATGGGACGCCGCGCTAGCCCGGGACGTGGCCGCCGTCCGTACCGCCGACTTCGCGGTGACCCGCGAGCGACTCGGTAGCTGCCTCGATCTCGTCGCGATCGCGACGCGCCGCCTCTGACCGCGCGTACAGGGCGGAGAGCCCGAGGGCGACCGCCAGGGTGAGGCAGATCGTCGTGAGCACCAGGAACAGACCGGCGTAGTCCCAGCCGGCATTGTCGGCGTCGTCGACATAGACCGCGCCCCATCCGGCGCAGTCGATGTGCACCTCGGCCGCTGACCGGCGCGACGAAGGTGGCGATCGCGTGCGTCGGGCGCACATCGGCCGACAGCACAGTCACGTCGAGTACCTGCTCGCTCGGCGATCCAGATCGCTGCGTCCACGCGCACTGCGCCAGCGCCTGCGTGACGGAGACGCCGCGCTTCTCCAGCGCGTCGCGACCGCCGGGCAGAGAGATCTCGTAGGTATGCCCCTCGGTCAGGTCGACCGTCGTCGGGGGCACGGCGCCCGCGTTGTAGGAATGCTTCTCCACCCCGTTGGCCACCCGGTAAAGGCCCGCGAACAGCACGGTGGCAATGACGAGGGCGACCGCGATAGGCGATTTGTGCCGCGAAATCAGGACGCCGAGGCGTCGAACGAATTCCCGCACCGCCTCGCCTCCTGTCACATCGGTCTCGTCCGGACGCGCGAGCCGTACCGCCTGGTGGCAGCATCTCGCCGCGTGCGCATCTTGATGCTGTCATGGGAGTACCCGCCGCTTGTCGTCGGCGGTCTGGGTCGGCATGTCGGCGCGCTGTCTCGCGAGCTTGCCGCCGCGGGTCACGAGGTCTGCGTGGTGAGCCGCGGAGGCACCGATCTGCCCGACGGCGTCCACGACGGCGTGCGCGTTCGCCGGGCCGCAGCCGACCCGATCGACATCAACTTCACCGCCGAGAGCCTGCTGGCGTGGACGCTCGCGTTCGAGCACGCGCTGATCCGCGCCGCGTTGCCGGTCGTGCGCCGGTGGAGCCCGGACGTGATCCACGCGCACGACTGGCTGGTCACCCAGAGCGCGGTCACCCTCGCGCAGGTGACCGGCCGCCCGATCGTGGCAACCGTCCACGCCACCGAGGCCGGGCGCCACCAGGGCTGGCTGCCCGCCTCGCTCAATCGCAGCGTCCATTCGGTCGAACGGTGGCTGGTGCACGAGGCCAGCCGCGTGATCACCTGCTCGCCGGTCATGCACGACGAGGTGACCCGGCTCTTCGGCGTGGACGCATCGAGGGTGGACGTCGTGCCGAACGGCCTGGACGCCGACGCCTGGCGGGCGCCCGCCCGGGCGAGGCTGGCCGCCCGGGCGAGATTCGCCGACGACGGACCGTTGCTCGTGTTCGCCGGACGGCTGGTGCACGAAAAGGGCCTGCACACCGTCCTGGCGGCGCTCCCCCGGCTGCGCCGCGAGTTCCCCGGCGCGCGACTGGTGGTGGCCGGTGCCGGTCCCCTCGAGGACGAACTGCGCGCCGAGGCCCGCCGGTTCGGCAACGCCGTCCAATGGGCGGGCTTCCTCGCGCCGGACGAACTGGCTGCCCTGCTGGGCGCCGCCGACGCCGTCGTCGTCCCGTCGCTCTACGAGCCGTTCGGCCTGGTCGCCCTGGAGGCCGCGGCCGCCGGCGCCCCGCTCGCCGTCGCCGACACGGGCGGTCTCGGCGAGCTGGTCGATCCGGGAGTCACCGGCGCCCGATTCACGCCCGGCGACCCGCAGGCGCTCGCTGCCGCCGTCGCCGGTCTGCTCGGCGATCGGACCGCCGCCCGGCGGATGGCCGCTCGCTTGCAACGCTCGGTACGCCGCGACTACGCCTGGCCGGCCGTCGCCGAGCGCACAGCCGCCATCTACGAGCGCGCCGCCGGCGGGCCCGCCCGGGAGTCCGGCGCGGCAATCAGCCGGTAATCCGGCGACGGTCGCGGATCACCCGAGCCGGTGCGCCCACCGCCACGCCGTAGGCCGGGATGTCGCGGCTGACCACCGCGTTGGCTCCGACCACGGCGCCGTCGCCGATCACGACGCCCCGCACGACGGTGACCTTGGTGCCGAGCCACACGTCGCTGCCGATCCGTACCCGGGCCTTGGCGATGCCCTGGTCCTTGATCGGGACGGTCAGGTCCGCGTAGCGATGGTCGAAGTCGGAGATGTAGACGTCGTCGGCGACAAGTGCGGCGTCGCCGATCTCAACGTCGAGGTAACAGTTGACCGTGTCCCGGCGGGCGAACGTGCACTTGTCGCCGATTCGCAACGTGCCTTCGTGGCAGCGAATTGCCGTGCCCGCACCGAGATGCAACCAGCGTCCGAGGATCAGCCGGCCGAGTCCGCGCCGGGCGTACAACTCCGCACCACGGTCCAGGAACACGAATCCCTTGGTGATGACGTGCGGGTTGGCGAGCTTGAAGCGCAGGAAGCGCCAGTACCGAACGAGGTACCAGGGTGTGTATGCGCGGTGGCGGAGGATCCAGCGCAGCGACGCGATCGTGAGGAACCGCGCGCTGGCCGGCTCACGCCGACGCGGCACCGCGTTCGCCGAACAGTCGCTTGTGCGACGCGAGCAGATCGAGCGGCGTCGCGAAAACCTCGACCGCATCGGCCAATTCGCCCGGCACGCCGTATCCCCAGCCTGCGCCGAGACAATCGATGCTGTGCGCGCGGGCTCCCTCGACGTCGTGCGACCGGTCGCCGAGCATCAGCACGTCGCCCGGTTCGGGTGAGCCGAGCCGGCGCAGCGCCTCGGCGATCACCTTGGCCTTCGAGTCGCGCGAACCGTCGAGGGCGTCGCCCGCGACGGTCGCGAAGTACTCGGCGATACCGAGATGTTCGACGATCGGCACCGCGTAGTACTCGGGCTTGCTGGTGGCGACGCCGAGTGTGACGTCCTGCGCGCGCAGGTCGGCCAGGACGTCGATCATGCCGTCGTAGACGGTTGTGTCGAACATCGCGGTGTCGTAGTGCCTTCGGTACGCGTCGATGATCGCCGCAACGCGATCGGTGCCGACGAGCGGCGGGAGCGACTCGTAGAACGGCGGCCCGAGCAGACTCCGCTCCGTCGCCGCGTCCAGCGGAGGAACGCCGACGTCGGCGAACGCCTGCCGCAGCGAGGCCAGGATGCCCGGCGCGGAGTTCGACAGCGTGCCGTCGAGGTCGATCAGAACGGTCTGCACGTTCACGACGGTCGGCATCCGGTGATCTCGACGTTGTAGTACAGATCCTTCGGCACGACCCGGGACAAGGCTCTGTCCACAGTGGACAGTCGCTGCCAGCTGTGCATGGCGAAGTTGGCCCATCGCCAGCCGAGCTTGTCGCGCGGCACGGCGCATTCGAACGTGCGCAACGGCCAGCCGAGCCAGGCGGCGGTGAGCTCCTCGCACTTCGTCTCGACGTCGACGGCACCTGCACGCAGGGCCGTGCGATGCAATTCGGCCGGCACGAAAGTGTGCAGGTCGACGATCGACTCCAGGGCGGCGGCACGCGATGACTCGTCGAGTTCCTCGCGGGGTCGCTGCCAGCCCGCTAACGCCGGCAGGCGGGTGGCCCGGGTCGTCATCCACCACGTCGCCCGCGACAGGCGCCGGGCGATGAAGTCGCCCCACCGCGTCGGCTCGCCCGCGAAGACGAACCGCCCGCCCGGCTTCAGTACGCGCAGCACCTCGCGCAGCGACTGCTCGACGTCAGGGATGTGGTGCAGCACAGCGTGCCCCACCACGAGGTCGAATGTGCCGTCTTCATAAGGGATTCGCTCGGCGTCGGCCACCCGTCCCCCGACCTCGAAGCCCAGCGCAGTGGCGTTGCGCTGCGCCACTTCGACCATGCCCGGGCTGAGGTCGGTGACATGCCCCTCGTCGATCACGCCGGCGAGCTTGAGGTTCAGCAGGAAGAATCCGGTGCCGCAGCCGAGTTCGAGTGTCTTGCCGTAGGGCCAGCCGTCGCGCCCGGCGATGTTGGTGAAGCGGTCGCGGGCGTAGTCGATACACCGCTCGTCGAACGAGATCGACCACTTGTCGTCGTAGCTCGCGGCCTCCCAGTCGTGATACAGGACGTTGGCCAGCTTGGGGTCGTGCCAGGCCGCCTCGACCTGCTCGGCCGTGGCGTGCGGATTCGGCGCTACGGCGGTCACGTCAGCTCCCGGTGAACTCGGCCTTGCCAGGACCGCTCTCGATGAACGACTGCATGCCGACCCCGCGATCGGCCGTCGCGAACAGCGACGCGAACAGGTGCGACTCGAGGCGCAGCCCGTTGGCCAGGTCCATGTCCAGGCCGTTGTCGATGGCCGCCTTGGCCGCCCGTAGCGCCAGCGCCGGTCCCTTGACGTACGCCGCCGCCATGCCCAGAGCGGTCGAGTAGACGTCCTCGGCCGGGACGACGACGTCGACCAGGCCGATGCCCAGCGCCTCACCGGCGTCGACGAACCGGCCGGAGTAGATCAGGTCCTTCGCGCGGGTCGGGCCGATCAGCCGTGGCAGGCGCTGGGTACCACCTGCGCCCGGGATGATGCCGAGCAGGATCTCGGGCTGACCCCACTTCGCGTTCTCGGCGCTGACCCGGAAGTCGGCGGTCAGCGCCAACTCGCAGCCGCCGCCCAGCGCGTAGCCGGTGACCGCGGCGATGACCGGCTTGGGCAGCCGGGCCAGTTCGTCCAGAGACGACGACAACCGCTGCGAGTCGCGCATCATCGCGGCGTGGTCCATGGCCGCGAACTCCTTGACGTCGGCGCCCGCGGCGAAGACCTTCTCGCCGCCGTAGAGCACCACGGCGCGTACCGAGTCGTCGGCCGCGAGTTGGCGGGCGGCGTCGCGCAGTTCCTCCTGCATCTGGCTGTTCAGGGCGTTCATCGGCGGGCGGTTGAGCCGGACGGTCGCGACGCCGGCGGGTGAGCCCGCACTTCCGTCGCCGAGTTCGATGCCTACGAGATCGCCCACGAACCTGCCCTTTCGCCTCGGTCGACCAGAACGCAGAGCAGCCTAGTGGTGTGACGCGGGTGTGACGTTGCCCGCTCAGTCGTCGGAGCGGGCGAAGAACCGGCCCCGGCGGCGCCACACCCCGATCGGCGTGGCGAATGTCTCGGACAGCGTCTCCGAGTCGACCACGTCGTGGATCAGGCCCGAGACGACGACCCGGCCGTCGCGCAGCAGCATGGCGTGGGTGATCCCCTCCGGGATCTCCTCGACGTGGTGGGTCACCAGCACCGTCGTCGGGGCGTCCGGATCAGCGGCCAGACGCTGCAGGCGCCGCACGAGGTCCTCGCGGCCGCCGAGGTCCATTCCAGCGGCGGGCTCGTCGAGCAGCAGCAACTCGGGATCGGTCATCATGGCGCGGGCGATTTGGACCCGCTTGCGCTCGCCTTCACTCAATGTGCGATATGTCCGATCGGCCAGGTCGCCTACGCCGAAGCGTTCGAGCAGCTTCGTCGCCCGCCGCACGTCCAGGCGCCCGTACGCCTCACGCCACCGCCCGACGACGGCGTAACCCGCGCTGATCACGATGTCTACGACCGTCTCGTTGCCGGGAATCCGCTGCGCCAGGGCGGCGCTGGTGAACCCGATCCGTGGGCGCAGTTCGAACACATCGACCTTGCCGAGTTGTTCGCCCAGCACGTAGGCCTCGCCCTCGGTGGGGTGGACCAGAGCACCGGCAAGTTGCAGCAGGGTCGTCTTGCCCGCCCCGTTCGGACCGATGATGACCCAGCGCTCATCGAGTTCGACGGTCCAGTCGATGGAGTCGAGCAGCACCTTCTGGCCGCGTCGCACGGAGACCCCGGCGAACTGCAGCACAGCATCGGCATTGATCTCGGCCACGCGCCCTATCCAACAGCACGCGGATTAGACGCCAGCGCACGGCAACCAGTTACAGTCCCGACACCATGAGTGGTGCAACTCCTGACGACATCGTGGCCCCCGCGTGGCCGGGGCGGCCGTTCCCACTCGGCGCGACCTGGGACGGCCAGGGCACCGCGTTCTCGCTGTGGTCCTCGACCGCCGCTGCCGTGTGGGTGTGCCTGTTCGACGATGACGGCCGCGAGCGTCGCATCCCGCTCGCCGATCAGACATTCCGCGTGTGGCACGGCTACCTACCCGACGTCGGGCCCGGCCAGCTCTACGGTTTCCGCGTCGACGGGCCGTTCGATCCGCGGCGTGGCCAGTTCCACAATCCGGCCAAGCTGCTGGTCGACCCGTACGCGCGGGCGATTGTCGGCGACTTCACCGACCATCCCGCGGTGTACGGCGGCGCCGAGGACTCCGCGCCCTACGTGCCCCGCTCGGCCATCGTCGACGGCGGGTTCTCCTGGCACGGGGATCAGCCCCCGAAGGTGCCCTGGGACGACACCGTGATCTACGAACTGCACGTGCGGGGATTCACCCGCCGGCATCCCGAAATCCCCGAACCGCTGCGCGGCACGTATTCGGGCCTGGCGCATCCGGCCGCGATCGAGTACCTGCGCTCGCTCGGCGTTACCGCCGTGGAGTTGCTGCCGATCCACCAGTTCGTCACCGAGCCGGCCGTGCAGCGGCGTGGCCTGCGCAACTTCTGGGGCTACAACTCCCTCGGCTTCTTCGCCCCGCACGCGGCCTATGGGTCAACACCGACCGGCCAGGGCGAGGTTGTGCGCGAGTTCAAGGCGATGGTGCGCGCGCTGCATGCGGCCGGCATCGAGGTGATCCTCGACGTCGTCTACAACCACACCTGCGAAGGCGAGCCCGACGGCCCGGTGCTGTCGTTCCGCGGCATCGACAACACCGCCTACTACCGGCTGGCCGACAACGACCCGTCGCGCTATGTCGACTACACCGGATGCGGTAACACCTTCGATCCGCGCCTGCCGTTCCCGTTGCAGTTGATCACCGACTCGTTGCGGTACTGGGTCACCGAGATGCACGTCGACGGATTCCGATTCGACCTCGCCTCCGCCCTGGCGCGCTCCCTGCACGATGTCGACAAGCTGTCGTCGTTCTTCGACACGATCCACCAGGATCCCGTTATCTCACAGGTGAAACTGATCGCCGAGCCGTGGGATGTCGGTGCCGGCGGATACCAGGTCGGCGACTTCCCTCCACTGTGGACAGAGTGGAACGGCAAGTTCCGCGACACCGTCCGGTCGTTCTGGGGACACGGGTCGGGCGGCGTGCGCGACCTCGCCTACCGACTCACCGGCTCGTCGGATCTCTATGCGGACGACGGCCGCCTGCCGTATGCGTCCATCAACTTCGTCACCGCGCACGACGGCTTCACCATGCGCGACCTGGTCACCTACGAGCAGAAGCAGAACGGGCCCAACGGCGAGGGAAACCGCGACGGCACCGACGACAACCGCTCCTACAACTGCGGCGTCGAGGGCGAGACCTCCGATCCGGCGATACTCGCGCTGCGTCTGCGGCAGGCCCGCAACCTGCTCGTGACGCTCCTGCTCTCGACCGGGGCGCCCATGCTCGTCGCCGGGGACGAGCGGTGGCGAACCCAAGGCGGCAACAACAATCCCTACGTCCAGGACAACGAGACGTCGTGGCTCGATTGGGCGTCGTCGGCCGCGTCCGACGACCTGTTGTCCTTGTCGCAGCGGCTGATCGCGCTGCGTCGCTCGTCGCCGGTGCTACGGCAGCGGGCGTTTTTCGAGGGACGCGCGGTGGCCGGCGGCGACGGCTGCAAGGATCTCGCGTGGTTCCATCCGTCCGGCCGGGAACTGGCCGAGCCCGACTGGTTCGACAGCGGCTTGCGCACGATCGGCATGTACCTCGACGGCCGCGACCTACGCCATCGCGGACCTCGTGGTGAAACGATCGTCGACGATTCCTACTTGCTGATACTGCATTCTGGCGACGAGCCGGTGTCGTTCACGCTGCCCGCGTCGCCCTGGGCCTCGTCCTACGAGGTGGTCATCGACACCACGCACGAGGGTGGCCGGCCGTTGCCCGATGCGGACGTTGCCGCGGGCTCCGTGCTGGACGTCGGACCACGCACGTCGCTGCTACTGCGGATCCGCCGAGCCTGAGCGCTCTTCGGGCGATTCGCGTGGCGGACCACAACACAGGGACTACTGCGCTCGGACTGTTCGCAGCGCGGGAGAGGAAAGCAGAGCCCGCGATCACCGACCATCCTTCGAGCGGCGTAGGTCGGAACCGTCAGCGAGCGTTGAAACCGAAACCGCCGCGCCGCGGGGGGAACGCCTGGCCAAGATTCGCGTCGGCGAAAGCAGGCGCCACGACACCGCTCGCGGCGTACCGGTACAGCGCCGTCTGGTAGATGCCCGACAACGCACTGGTCACCACGGCGACGACGAGCAATCCCAGACCACCAATCAGCATCAGGGCGATGCCGACCGCGCCGCCCGCCGACGCACCGAGAGCGAACAGCGCGATGGCGGGGATGCTCGCCAGGAAACTCACCAGTCCCACCCCGGCGTTGCCCAACACGTTCTCGCCCCAGGTGCGCTTGAACAGGGCGGACGAGCCGCGAATCGCCGCTCCTACCGTGACGTTCTCGAGCACGAGTATCGGCACGACGAGGTACGTGACCAGCGACCACGCGATTCCCACGAGGCCGACGGCAAAGCGTCCGAGCGCACCGGCACGATCTTCCAGGGCACGCAACGCCAGCGACACGGTGGCCGACAGCAGCGCCCAAGGCAGGATGGCCACCGCATGCGCCCGCGCCACCCGAATGCCGCCGGCAACCGAGGGGTCACCGCCCTGCAGGGCGATGTCCGCCTGGGAGATCAGCGCGGCCTGGAAGAAGATCGCCACATAGGCCAGAACGAGATAGCCGATGAAGAACACGACGTAGCTCACCGGCTGAAGCTGATCTCCGTTGTCGAGCGAGTGGCGCGACGCCAGCAGCCCAGGTACGAGAAACCCCGCCGCGAGGATCAGCGTGGCGATACCGGACAGGACCGGAAATATCACCAGCTCCTTGCGAGTGTTCAACACTCGCAAGGACGCCTTGAACATCGCAAACGACCGAGCGATTCGTCCCACGGACCCACCCCCACTGCTGAACTGCCCCGACGGCGGAACACTAGCCGCGAGATGGGGGTGCTGCTACGAAACGGCAGACGGCTGCTCCACAGACCAGCACCAATCCGGCGCGAGCGGCCATGCCCGCGCCCAGCGCCGAGCGGCGGTTATGCCGTGGCCACCACACCCAGTTCCGAAGCAGTCGCCAGCAAGTCGCTGTGCGGCAGCACGCGCAC
>CAVPYQ010000011.1:0-290415 GCA_963709985.1 uncultured Actinomycetota bacterium | reverse complement strand
CGGGCAGCTCAATGATTTTGTTTGCTGTTTCAACGCTGTCATACACGGATACCCGGACTATCGGGTGGCCTTTCTTAATCACCATTCCAGCCTTTTCGGCAGCTTCAGCGGTCGCGTATGACTGCTTCGTTTGCCTATCCACTTGGAGCAAGAATCGGCCGACCTCGGGTCGCTTGCTCTGCGAGAGCACTTCCTGCACCATCTCTGGAGCAGGTTCCTCTGCTTCGCGCAGTTTGATTATTCGCGTTGCCATTCGGTGCTTGTCCCTGCTCAAAAATATATCTTTGGAGAAACGGTGCACTGTTGAGGAGCATAGCTGAGGAGTTTGTATCGGTCCAATAGAACGCCGCCGCAGGACGGCCAATTGATGCCGAAGAGCTCATGGTCAAGGCAGTTGAACTCGATATAAAACTTCAGTTGCCAAAGGCAACTACACCTCCTCTTCCCCGCGCGGGCGCCCCCTCGATCGATCTCGCCCGGCCGACGCGCGTGACCGCATGGAGAGAAAATGCGCAAATGGACGCTGAGGGCAGCGTGAGACGAGGCCGTTGCTCGAGACGGCCATCGGAGGACAAGATGGAGAATTTTGTCATCGTCTGGACGATTGATGGGGAAACCATGAGCATCCCGCATCCAACTCAGGACTAGGCTTTGACCATCACCCGTAAGACTTTAGACTCGCGCGCGCGTACGTGCGCGGAGATGTTCACACCTCGGGTGGAAGGGCCCCGGCTGTCGTCGTGACCCGGAGCCTCCCACGTCCGCTGACTCCACACAGAAGACTATCCTTTGGCCGGACGCACCTTAGATAATTGCTCAGGCGCACCGGTCGTTCCGGGACTGGTGATGGGTGAGAAGCACTGGACGAAGCGCAGCAAGGAGTCTGGCCAGTTCATGGATCAGAAGGAGAAGGGCAAATTCAAGGGCGTGCGGCGCGAGAAATGATACTACCACCGAATTTATCAAGCCGGGACAGGACGCCTACATCCGAGTGTTGAAGGTGGCCCCGGGGAGTTCACCGTCGCCTGGCGCTATCTCGGCGGACGAGAGGTTTAAGTTTGTTGGGCCGCGCGTTCGCGGGGCGTAAGCGGCGCAGTCGCGTGCACGGCCTGGCGATCGGCTAAGGCCGTTGGCCATTTTTTTGTTGCGGCAGCAACGGCGGATGTTAATATCCCTTACATCATCGGCCGCGTGGCGATGATGGGGAAGGCCGACCGGCTCCCGCCCACAAATGCGCAGGAGTTCCGACCATGCCCATCCGGCAACTGCTGGACAGCAACGCATTCAATCCGGAAGAAGTCACCATGCTCTGCGACGTGTTCGAAGACACGTTGCGCGCGCTCCAGCTCGTCGATCGAAGCGACCCCGTCACCTCGCTCATCGCGAAGAAGATAATCGAACTCGCGCGCCGAGGCGAACGCGACCCCGCGCGTTTGCGTCAAGCGGCCGTGCAGGCGTTCTCGGATGCTCCGGAACACTCGGAAACGCCTCCACGAATTCTTTCGCCCTAAGAATGCCCTCCTGCAGTTCTATCTTCAGGCCGACCACAAGAGGGCTCGGAGCGCGCCGCCCGGATATCGCACATCCGAACGGCCTCTGCGCGATGCATTTCACCGGCCAGGGCAGGGCCATACGAAAAGGGCCCGAAGCCAGCGTCGTCGTTCCGCCGCTCGACCGCACCGCGAACGAGGCTGCCACCCACGACTGTCATCCCGCGCGCAATCTCTGCATTCTCCAATTGCTCTCATCAGGCTTGAAGGGCACCTTCAGGTTGCCTGAATGACCGCGCCTAAAGACGGAGGCCGTCTGATGACGATCGGATACGACCCGGGCACAGCGCCAGAGCAGTTGTCCAAACCGACCTGGCCGGGATTTCCAACCACTTCAACGGAGTTCATCACCCTAATTGCGCACTATTATCGCGCGGAGATTGCCCGTATGGCAGGCTGGCGCGATCGCATCGATCGCACTTCTAACTGGGCGATTACGGTCGTCGGCGCAATGCTGTCGATCTCGCTCTCTACGCCAACCGCCCATCATGGTGTCATCCTGTTTGCGATGGTGCTGGTTTTACTCTTGCTCGTGATCGAGTCGCGCCGCTACCGGTTCTTCGATGTTTACCGCGCTCGGGTACGTCGGCTCGAACGAAATTATTATGCCGAGGTTTTTTCGCCCACAAGAGAATTGGAAAAAAACTGGATGCGCACATTGAGCGATGACTTGAGAAACCCCCTGTTCCTAATCAGCCGGGGCCAGGCGATCTCGCGACGCTTGCGCCGCAATTACTGCTGGATGTTCTTGATTCTTCTGCTTGCTTGGTTGCTCAAGATTACGACACCCCACCTGACGCCGGATAGCGGGCCAATTTCATGTGTGCCTTTACCCGACTGTTTTCGCAGTGCCGAAATCGGTCCATTGCCGGGCTGGACCGTGATCATTATTGTAGCGTCTCTTTATGGATGGGTGCTATACGCAACTCTTCGCCGCTACAAAAGTGAAGGCGAACTTGCTTATGGCGACGTCCATGTTTGAACTGTGCGCGAGGGACAGCTCGCAGAACAATTGCTGCAGCACTGCTGGCGCGCAAACATTTCCGTAGGTAAGGCGGTGCGCCGCGTCTTCATTGCCCCGAACACCCAATGTTCCGTAGGGTGGTAGGCGTCGCGGACGGAAATGCGGTGCAGCTCGCCTCAATGGGGGCATTGAACCTTTAAGCAGGAGCGGCAGTCGGCCAATCGGGGCGCCGCCTTCTGGGGCAATCTGGTCATCACGCCTGCCAACGCGCCAGCGCGCATCATCGCCACCGATAAGAACACCGGCAAAATCGTGTGGGAGACGAACCTCTCCCAAGACTTGGCGCAATTGCAGATCACCGGCGCGGTTTTGCCGATCAAGGACAAGATCATCGTCGGCGCGTCGGGCGGCGACCGCGGCATTCGCGACTGGATCGCTGCGCTTGATGCCGCAACTGGAACGCAGCTTTGGCTCAAATACACGATCCCGGCGCCGGGCGAGCCGGGCAGCGAGACCTGGAAGGACAAGAACAATGCCTGGCAGACCGGCGGCGGCGCCGTATGGGTGACCGGAAGCTACGATCCCGCGACCAATCAGACTCTGTGGGGTATCGGCAATCCGGTGCCGATGATGGATGCAAGCGCCCGGCCCGGCGACAACCTGTTCACCAACAGCTTGACCTCGTGGGATCCGGACACCGGCACGATGAACTGGCACTTCCAGTACACGCCCAACGACATGTGGGACTTCGACGAGGCGGGCACCCACATCCTGTTCGAGCGCGAGGTCAATGGCGAGCGCCGCCGGCTCATCACCCATTCCGCCCGCAATGGCTTCGTCTACACAATGGAGCGCCACAACGGGCAGATCGTCATGGTCAAGCCCTATATCGACAACATCAACTGGACCAAGGGTATTGACCCCAAGACCGGCAAGCCGCTCGATTACGATCCTAACAAGGACGTGCAGAGTTATTCCGGCCTCGCCAATCCGACCGCTGACAATCCGGTCAAGAAGGTCTGTTCTCCAGCAGGATCCGGTTTTTTATCGAGCGGTGATATCGCTCGATCTTGCCCTGCGTCATCGGGTGGTAAGGCCGGCCGCGGATATGTCTGATGCCGTTGTCCTCGAGCCACTCGCCAAGCTCGCTCGACACGTAGGATGGACCGTTATCGCTCAACCCGTGGCCGATGCAGAACCTTGACCTGGTTCAACCTGCAGCGCCACTTGCAACGTATCGGACACGTCGGTTGCCGACATGGTGGTGCACAGCTTCCAGGCCAGGATGTAGCGCGAGAAGTCTTCGAGCACGGTGGACAGATAGAACCAGCCCCAGCCGATGACCTTGAGTAGGTGAAGTCGGTCTGCCAAAGCTGGTTTGGGGCGGTCGTCGGATTGGCGAAGCGATCGGCCGCCTTCATCAGGATGAAGGCCGGGCTCGTGATCAGGCCATGGTCCTTCAAGAGCCGATAAACGGTGGCTTCGGACACAAAGCTGCCCTTCGTGTCGGTGAAGTTGACGGCGAGCTCACGCGGCGACAGGTCCGGCTGCTCAAGGGCCAGATTGACGCAGTCCAATCAGGGCGCGCCAGATCAACCTGCAAAGATCGCTCATCGGAGCGAGTATCAGCCGATACAGCGGTCGCGGTCAGCCATTATGGGTTTGCGGTAGGGACAATGGCGCCGTTCAGCGATTTCTGGGTGCTATAGTCACCGAGTCGAGCCTATCCGGATTGCACATCACGATGTGCGGATTTGATCTTCGGGAACGACTAGAGAAGGCGTCGAGCGGGATGACGAAATGTCATCCCGCGGCGGCGAATGCCGGAAGCTTGCGCCTCTGACCTACGACAGGAGCTTGAGTTTTCCACCCACCGGGATTTCCGGGGCCGTCTTGTTTTGGCAGATCACTAGATCGTATTGGTCGTTGACCCGTTGCCACTGACCGGAAACAAGCGGTGTCTTGGAGACGTTCTTCACTGGTTGTCCGCTCCAATGCACGGGACCCACGATCGACTTGTAATCTGTCGTAGTGATCGCATCGAGAATCGACTTGGGGTCGATTGCCTTTGACCGCTTAAGAACATCAACCGCGACCTCGAACAAGGCATGCACGAAGCCGATCGGCTGGGTCCAGGGCCGCTTGGTGGCGGCCGTGTAGGCATCGGCGAGCTGCTTCGCACTCTGTCCGGTGAGGCCGGACTTGAAGGGATGGTGCGGTGTCCACCATATTTCAGTGCTGAGTCCATCGCCGCGGGGACCGAGCAACTCCAGCACCGAGGGGAACAACAATGCCTTGCCGATGGTGACGATTTTCGGCCTGAAGCCTTGTTGCGCCGCCTGAGACCAAAACGTGGCGAAGTCCGGCGGGATCATGTTGCCGGTGACGATCTCGCAGCCGGCGGCCTTGTAGGCCAAAATTTGCGAACTAAAGTCGTTGTTGAAGAGCTGATACCGACCAGGATCGACTAGCTTGTAGCCGGCCGTAGACAAGGCCGGTGGAAGGCCGAGCCTCGGATCGCCCCAGGCATTGCCGTCTGCGTCGTTCGGGAACAGCCCAGCCACCGCCTTGTTGGTTGGCGCGCCATCCCATAGCGCCAGGAACACCGCGATGGCGTCCTCCAGCCCCCAGAAGAAGTGATAGGTCCAGGTGAAGCCCTTATTGGGATCGCCGCTCCGGCCGAAGAAATAGGGCTGCCACGGGCAGACGGTGGTGATGCAAGGAACCTCATTGACCTCGGCTTGATCGGCCACCGGGTTGGTGGTGTCGGGCGCTGATGAGGCCAGCAATATGTCGACCTTGTCCCCGAGGATCAGCTCGGAGGCGACCCCCGCGGCGCGTGTGCCGGTCGACTGGCTGTCCTTGGCTATGATCTGCACCGGGTAGGTCTTGCCGCCGATCTTCAGGCCGTCCCCCATTGCGCCTTTGACTTGGTCGATGATGAAATTGTCGGCTTCGCCGAAGCCCGCGAGCGGCCCGGTGCGCGGATTGACGTAACCAATCTTGATGATCTTGCTCTGGGCATTGGCCGGAATGACGCGCAGCACGGCGGGCGCGGCGATGGCGCCGATCCCAGTCTTCATCAAGGTGCGGCGGGAAAAGCCGGCGGACGCGATATTGCGGACGTCAGTCGTCCTGTCAGTCATGGCAAACCCTCCCTAGTTGACGTCTAAGCGCTCCTGGGTGATCGGCGCGCTTGTTGATGATCGAGCTCGTTCGATTGTGCAGCTCGACGTGTCGCGAACGCTGCAGCTCAGCCCTTCAAGCCAGCGGATCAGCCGGCAAGCCGAGGCGGAACTTGCCGTGGTTCTCGTAAGCGGTGTCGCTCATCACCTGATGGATACCGGCGGTGTTGAGATCGCGCAGTAGCCGACCGATGACGTTCGGATGGTGCAGGCCGGTGTTGCCCGCGAAGTGGTAGGCCATCGTGGCGACGGAAATGGCGACATCGGTGGCATAGACGCAGATCGCCCGAACATCGGCTATGTCAGCGCCGTCGGGCAGGCGGCCGACGGTCACCTTGTCGTAGAGCGCCTCGTAACGCTCGTGCATCAGCGCCCGCGCGGCCCGTATCTTCAGGTCGGCCTCGGCGATGAAACGATGTACGACTTGGCGTTCGTCCAACTTCGAGGCGCGAAACGTGCCACGTGTGGTCGTAGCGATGGTGATCAGCTCGTCGAGTGCGCGACGCGCGGCGCCGATTGCGACGCTGCCATGCTCCTTGGCGACGTAGCTGAACGGCGGCAGCAAATACGAGACACCACCGCGCAGCGGCTTCGGTGCAAGCAGATCCCAGACGAAGGTCAAATCCGGGGGCAGCTCATAGTTCTCGACCGAGAAGTCGCACGAGCCGGTGCCCCTAAGCCCGACCACGCCGCCCCAGTTGTCGTGCAGCGTAACATCGGCGGCCGGAAAGGCGGAGAACATCACGATAGGTTTCCCGCCATTCTCGGCTTCGGTCCCTTCGACGACGGTCCCGCCGAGTACCCATTCAGCGTGGCGAATGCCGCTGTTGAAGCGCCAGCGGCCGTTGACCCGATAGCCCTCGCCTTTGCGCACGGCGCGGCCCGCCGGGAAAAAGGAGATCGAGGCGGTCGGGATCGTCCCGTTCTTGAACACCTGCGCGACACCGGTCGGTGGCAGAAACGTGCCAAGCGACGCGATCGCAGTGGCGCCGACCATGGTGCACCAGCCGCTGGTGAAGTCGTGATAGGCGAGATTCTCAAGCACCAGCATCTCGGTGACAGGATCGGCCTCGGCTCCCCCCATCTCGGCGCAGAGTTTGAGCCGGAACATGCCCGTGTCGCGTAAGGCTTTGACGGCCTCCGGCGCCAGCGTGCCCTGTTCTTCGCTGCGTGGGCCGGATTCGCGCAGTGCGGTGGCGATCCCTTCGATCGCGTCAAGCAGCATCTTCCGCTTGGCGCCTCGTTCCTTGGGGAAATGGTCAAACACGGCCGCCTCCGCTCCCTGTTCTTCCCAAAATCATATCCGCGCGTAGCTATGAGGCAAGGATGCGCGGGGCGCCCCACAATGGGTTCTCCTTGCTCATCCGTTGGATGAGTTCGCGCAGCTCACAGCTAACTCTGGGCCTCCCTGGCCGACCACGAGATTTCCAGCGCCAATAGGCCCGAAACCCTGCTCGATGCCACCGCAGGATCGTGTCAGGCTGAACGACGCGGGACAAACCGAGCAAGCTTGGCCAGAGCCAAGTCATCCATACCAATAACGCCCGGTCATTCGCACGGAGCCGCAGACGGTGCGGTGCACGCCTCAGGGCAATATTGAGCTGATGCCGAAGAAAAAGGTTCTCGATTTCAAGCCGGCGCCGCGACAGCACGCAACATGCGGGTATATTAGTCGGCCTGTGCGCAGAGTCGAATCCGGGTGTGCGAGCTGCTGCAGCGCCCAGGGCATAAAGCCCCGCCGGAGCGGGAGGCGCGGCCGCCCCCGCATCAGTTGGCGCACCGGTACGAAAGGAAAGCTTAAGGCTCGTTTTGCCGCCATCCGTGTGCGCATAGCAGACGGACACCACAGCAAATCAGGGACAAGCGCCAGCAACATCTGCCCGGGGAGGAGGCCTGGCTCATCCGGCGAACACAGGATGTCCGGAAGAAGAAATTCTATCTCGCCAACCTGCCGGCGAAGACAGACCTGCGCCCTGGCACAGAACACCTAAATCAGCGGCATGTTGATCGACGCGTCGCTGATTATCACCCGCGGGCAGGCCATTTTTTCGAGCGGAAAAGTTTTTGGACAACGTTTTTTTTAACTGCCTGATGGGGTAGGATTTGAGTGGGGGCGGCAGAGTGGGAGAATTTGCCGTGAACCTGCTTGTGTTGCTTTTGCTTGTGCTTCCGTTCGCCGGCTTGGCTCTACTGAGCTTGGTCGCCTTCCTTGGCGTCGCGGCCATCGCTGGCGCGCTACACTTGATCGGCGTAACCAGGTCGGCCCTCGGCATCGCTGAGCAAAAGGATGCAGATCCGTTCAACGCAGCGCTCGGCGATGCGCACCCGCTCGACTACGTGGAGGCAGGGCGATAACGGATATGGCATCTCCGAGCGCGCTATGCCGGCCTCGTCGGCGATGGATGACCGGCAGGACGTTCGTCTCTCAATCGAGCCAGAACGCCGAAGAATAGCGACGAATACCTTTGTAGTCCAAAATCATCGTCGGCTCGTAATCTGTTTTTTCTAAATCCCGCAGCAGCACATTGGTCAGGTTATCGAGAATGAGCCACTCGTCGTCTTGATAGACCGCGGCGACCATATGGTCCCAACTGTGCCGTCGACTTGTGCACGACCACGAGCCTAACGTGGTCTGGGGAGATTCCAGCCACTCGGACCGCCGCATACTTAGCGATGGCATAAGCCTTGCAATCGCCACTTCTTGTCGTGATCGCTTGAAGCGGACCGACCAAGAAGCCATACAAATAGGCGTGGGCTTGATCATAAGATTAATCGATCTGTTGAGGTGCGCCAGCAGAGCTTTACCCTGATTTAGCCGAGCCTCTTCTACTATTCCGCGTGTGTGCACTGCGGCCGGCCGGTACGCCGTGCCGTGCGGGCCGGCCGCGATGACGAACGTGCCGGGTGTGCCAGGTGCCCCGATCCGTGACGACTTGGTATCGACGCCCGGACCGCTCGGCGCGACGGACACGTCCTCCACGTTCGTGGACGCGATGACGGGAGCGTTGAACGAGGCGGCGTATCGGTCCAGGAACTGCGCGAACGCACCGGCGCTGAGGTACCCGTCGGGATCGCACCGCGGTAGCACCAGCCGGGGAACCGGCTCATCCAGTTCGGGGTCAGCAGGCGCAGGGAATCCCATCGCTGGTGCGCCACCGCTCGGCGGTCCGGCCGCGTTCCAGGACCACGTGGTCGTCGCCGCGGCGGTGAGCAGCCGGCTCACCGCCAGGCCGGCCTGACCGGCGCCGATCACGACCGTGTCACTGCGCTATGGCGTCTCGTCGAGGCTCGGCCGATCTGCGGTTCGGATGTCAGGCCGCGTGGGTCACCTCGACGACGACCGGCGTCGTTGGTCAGCACGTCGTAGACGGCCGACCGTTGCGGGACTGCTCGACGAGCCCGCGCAGCTTCTCCTCGTCGGCGTCGCCCTCGATCTCGAAGGTCACCTTGATCTGCTGGTAGCCGTTGCGGACCGACGTCGGACAGCCCGAGGATGCCCAGCAGGTCGATGTCGCCCTCGACCGTCGACCTGCACCTCGGTCAGCGTCGACCCCGCGGGCGGCGGCGATGTTGCCGATGCCGGAGGTCAGGCACGCCGCGATGCGCGTGCAGCAGGAACTCCACCGCTGTCGGCCCGTTGTCTGGCCGACCAGCACCTCCGGGTGGTCGGCGTCGTAGGTCACGGTGTCGTGCTTGTGCGTCTCTCCTTCCGGCGCCGAAGAAGCCCTGGATCGTGGACCGGTTGTGGGTTCCGCTCACCCACGTGTTGCGGGCCCGGAACTGGAATTTCGCCGAGGTCCGGTCTGCGCCTTGACGGCGTCGAGGGTGGCGAAGAGGGTCGGAACGTCGACACCGTTGCGGTTCATCGTGCTGGTCATGTCGGAGCTCCTTTCCAAAGCCCTTGCGTGCCGACGAAACTGCCGCAACATGGCGTGGTCGAACATCCGCAAGCACTACGGATTTCCACTACCGACGCCGGGTACGGATGGCACCCTCGCGCGGCACACTGAGGGCGTGACGACGCTCGGCACCGGGGTGACGGCACGCGAGGCGGAGGTCCTTGCGCTGGTCGGCCAGCACCTGACGAACGCGCAGATCGCCGAGGCGCTGTTCATCTCGGTACGCACGGTGGAAAGTCACGTGTCTGCGCTGATGCGCAAGCTCAACTGCCGGACCGCCGCAGCCTGGCCCGGCATGCCGCCGCTGGAGGTCGTCGGGTCCGCCGGCGCGGCTTGCCGGTCCCGGCGACGCCGTTCCTGGGCCGGCCGTCGATCGGGCGGCCTGGCGCGGGCCCTGGCGGGCCAGCGCACTTGTCACCGCGATCGGTCCGGGCGGGATCGGCAAGACCCGGCTGGCGATCAGCGTCGCCGGCGAGTCGCCGAGGGGCGGCGCGACGGGGGTGGTTCGTCGACCTGTTCCGCGTTGCCGATCCCGCCGCCGTGATCGCGACGGTGGCGGAAGTGATGGGCGTGCCTGAGCAGTTGGCGCTCTCGCCGGTGGCGGCATTGGTCGCCTCGCTGGCCCGACGCGACGGGCTGCTCCTGTTGGACAACTGCGAGCACCTGCTGGACGGGGTCCGCGAGTGCGTCGACCTGATGGTCGACGGCTGCCCGGACTCACCGTGCTGGCGACCAGCCGGATCGCGGCTGATGCTTCCGTACGAGCGGGTCTACCCGGTCCCGGGGCTTTCCGTGACCGACGACGCCGGTGGTGATGCGGTCGCCCTGTTCGGGGCCCGCGCGGTCGAGGCGGCGCCGGCGAGACAACCCTGCCGGACCAGCCCGCGCGGCCGCGCTGTGCCGGGCTCTGGACGGGATAGCGCTGGCGATCGAGCTGGCCGCGTCCCGCTACGCGACGCTGGGCCTGGACGGGCTCGAAGCCGGTCTGCACGATCGGCTGCGATTCTTCACCGTCGGCGCCCAACCCGGCCGACCGGCACCGTTCACTGCGCGACACCATCGCCTGGAGCTACGACCTACTCGCCCCCGCTGACCAGGCGCTGCTGCGTGGTGTCGCGGTCTTCGCGTCCTGGTTCGACGCCGCCGCCGCCCACGCCGTCTCCGCCCCGACCGTGATCGCGCGGCCGTCGCCGACGGGCTGTCCCGGCTCGCCGACCACAGCCTGCTCCTCGTCGACCGGGGGGCACCGACCCGCTACCGACGGCTGGAGACGATCCGCCAATACGCCAGCGAGCAGCTCGCTACGCCGCCGGCGAACTGGAGGCGGTCCGGGCGACACGACCAGTGGTGCCGAGCTGAGACTTCGCGCGCTCGCGGCAGCTGAGCCCGACGACGCGTGGTGCTTCCGCTTCGACCGGGTTGTCGACGACGCGCGGACCGCTTTGCGGCGCTGCGCCGCGGATCCCGACCGCCGCGGACCGGCTGCACAACTCGCGGCCCAGCTCGCCGGGCAGCTGTGGCTGCGGGGGCGGCTGACGGAGGCCCAGCGTCGCTACGAGCAGGCCGCGGAACTCAGCCCGTCCCCGGCCGACCGCGTGCAGCAGCTGCGGCTGGCTGCCGGCGCTGCCGGCACCGGCTACCTCGGTACCGAGATGCTGCGCCTGCTCCGCGAGGCGGCCGACCTGGCCCGGTCAGTCGGAGACCTCGGCGGTGCGGCCGGTGACCTTGCCTGGATGTCGCTGTTCATCACCCGGGCCCCGGGAATCATGGCGCAGAACCGCACCCATGAGGAGGCAGCCGGCCTGCTCGCCGAGGCCACGGCGATCTCGGACGGATCGGCCAGGGCCGGCGCGGCAATCGCCGTCGCGACCGCGTTCGCGGAGTACCGCGGCCTGTCCGTCGAACGGTCCGAACGGGCCATCGAGCTCGCTCGAGAGGCAGACGACCCGGCACTTGAGGACGCCGCGTTGGACCTGCTCACCGCTGTGCACCTCAGACTCGACGACATCCCCGCAGCGGTCGAGACCGTGCGTCGCCGCGATGCGGCGATCGCCTCCCTCCCGATGGTGGCGCTGAACGGCTTCGCGCACAGCGACCACGCCCAGTACGGGAGCGAGGTCCTGCTCGCGGCCGGTGACCTGCCCGGCGCGTCCGCCTACGCCGACCGGCTGGCGCGCCTGCCGTTCAACCGCGAGGAAGGCCTGCTCGGCCTGGCCCGGCGCGTCAAGGTCGACGCCTTCGCCGGCCACTTCGACGCCGTGCTCCGCGACGCGACACGTTCCACAACAGCTGGCAACGTCTCAGGCGAACCGGCCGTGCCCAACCTGGCCAGCTCCGCCGGCGCCGTGGCGATGGTGCACGGAATCCTCGGACACGACGAGAGCGCGCCCACTGGCTGCACATTGTCGACAGCCTCAACGGCGAGCACCCCACCATCACCATGTCTGCACTGGGCGCCTACCTCGATGCCATCGTGGCCCTACACCACGGCGAGTTCCGCGTAGCGGCGGACCGTCTCGCTGTGGATCTGGACGATCCCGCAAACTGGTGGCACGCGGGCCAGATCATCTACCGGCCGTGGTACGCAGCCGTCTGGGCGGAGGCAGCCGTACTCGACCGACATGAGGACGCCCAGGCGCGTACCCGGCGAGCCCGGCACGCCGCACGTGCCAACCCGATCGCGTCCGCCATGATCGAGCGCGCCGCGGCGTTCGCCGCCGGTGACCGCGACGCCGTCGCGAACCTCGCGGCGACGTTCGAGGCGCTCGGCTGCCCCTACCAGCAAGCCCGAACCGGCGTGCTCGCCACGTTGATCTGAGCGGTCACGACGCGGCGCGAACCCGGCCTCGCCCAACGAGACGGCCCCGGCGAGCGAGGGCGAAGACCTGCGGGCAAATTCGGCCGACGAGCGCCAAGCTCCGTCGTGTACCACCCTGCCCACAAGCCGATCTGTACGAGACAACCTCATGGCGGTAAAGACGGCAAGCGATCCGCCCAGAACATCGGCGCATTCCGGTTGATCGCGTCCTCGCCGGCCGCACGTACTCGGCGATCGGTGCGCGCGGGCGCGGGCAGCAACGCCGTGGACACCCGCTGCCTATGGCGTGAGATGCATATACCGTCGGATGCATGGCCGGACCGTCTCGAGGTCGAGCCGGGTGTGGCTGGACAGCCTCTCCGATCGCGACTTCGGCCGGGTCGACTTCCTGGTCGGCATACTCGCCGAGCGCGCCGAAACACTCGGCGAGCCATACACCTGCCACCTCGACGGCAAAGTCCTGAGTTGCGCTTCCACAGCAAACCCGCGTCACCTACTGGCTGGCACCGCGTCGCCGACTGGTCTTGCTCACCGTCCTCCACAAGACCCGCAACGCCGAGACAACCGAAGTGCAACGCGCCGTTCAGGCGCAAAAGATGCGCGAAGGCGAGCATGGCAGCGCACGACACCGACGAACGCGAGGGAGGTTGACATGAGCACCGACCACGACTCCTACGAGCAGATCGTGCGCCGGCGCCGCGGCAGCGCGGAATTCCGCGAGGGATACGAGGAGGCCCGCCGCGCGATCCTGATCGGCCAGGCGGTCCGGGACGCCGCCTCGCGCTGGGCCTGTCCCAGACCGAGGTCGCCGCCCGGGCCGGCATGACCCAGCCCGCCCTATATCGTCTCGAGGCCGGCGGGGCCGTGCCGACCATCCCGGTGCTCGAGCGCATCGCCGCCGCGCTCGGCACCGAACTCATCGTCACCATCACCGCACCCGCGGCCTGAACCAACCCTCAGACCGAAGATGCCCCGCGCCGAAGAGGCCGGTGGCCACGGCAATGCGTGCAATGGTTCGTGCAGCGCAGGTTCGAATCCTGCCGGGGGCGCCCAACGAATCCGGGATGTTGGCAAGACGTCGATTGCCATGCGGGGTCGGTTTACCCGATTAGCGGAGCAGATTTCGCTTGGCGCCGGATCGTGACTTGAATCCTTCTGTTGTGGATGACGGCCCTTGACGAGGTCGTCGAGGAGCGCGCCCGACCTGGGTCAGGCGTCGCGCAGCGGGTCGGCCTGGTACTGCTCCGCGAGCGGCGTTATGGCCCGCCTCGCTCCGCCATCGCCATCTCTGGCCTGGCGAGCGGGCTCGACGACCGGAAGCCCTTCCACGCGCAGTAGATGCCGAGCGACAGCTCCCACGCGGCCTCCGGGAGTGTCAGGAGGCCAGAGGGTCCCTCTCCGTTCTTGTAGACGCCGATCAGCGTCATCACGAAGGAGAGAATCAGCAAGGGACCACCGATTAGACCCAACAGCGCCATGCGAGGCGGGACAAGCGCCGATCTGTACATCAAGTAGCCCAGCATCAAGCCGTTCCCGATGCCGGCAACGAGTCCGGGACCCCATTCGAACGCCCACTCGTAGGTGTGCACCAGGGAGTTGCCTTGCGTGACGAGGGCCGTGGCTTCGGTGCCACTCGCTCCGCCCAATGCATCAGCCACGGACACGACCGAGATAATGCTTATGAGGCCGATCGCGGCGAAGACGGACTCCATGATGCGAGCAGCGACATATCCGAGCGAGACCGTTTCGCTCTGCCGCCTGACCAGCGGATAGATGACGACTGCGGTTCCGATTTGCGTGACGATCAGGCCGAACTCGAGGACCGCGCCCAACTTCAGGCTCGCGGTGGAGGTATCCCCGGCGACAAAGCGCATGTCGGTCCAGCTTGCGCCCACTCCGTGGATGAAGAGAAGCCGAGCTGGGATGCTCGTTACGAATGTGCCGATGAACAACCAGCCGAAAATCCGACCAGTCCTCTGAATATCCATGCGCCCTTCCCCCGGTGTGCGCGTCCAACGGCTGGAACACAGTTCCATCCGTTGCTACCTGAGTCTCGCGGCGACCGTACACGCTCAGATCCCTGTTGTGGCGGCGCGGGGACGGCGTCCGATTCGGCGTGCTGCGCCGCCCGTGGGCCTTGCCGTCTCGGATGAGTCCCAGAATCAGACCACGCCGCAATCACGATGTTGCCCTAGGGAGTGGCGATGGTCACGACAGGTGCGAGCGCAGGGTTGATTCCTGCCGGGATGCCGAGGTATTCGTGAGTTGCGGCGTGCCATTTCGCACTGCCCGCGTCCGATTTGACGAATGTCGCGGTGCGAAATTGGCGCCGAAGAGCCAATGCGCACCATTAGCTTCAAATCCTTTTGATTTCAGTGACGAAGATGCTACTGCGGCAGGGAGTCGCATCTGGCACGAAAATCGCATGCGGGCACTGATTATTCTCGCGTACTCGGGCGCGCCATTTCACATCAGCGGCGGCTCCGATATCGCCGACTACGTGTGGTTGTCCGTGCTGCGAGTCGGCGATCGGATCGCCATTCTGTGCGAATGCCCACGCCGAGGCGACAGGCAAGGACATCTCGTCGTGGTGCGCGAGGCCGCTTCCTGGACGTCGCGGAAAGTGAGCGGCCGTACGGCGGGGCGCTCACCGTGCTGGGCTGGGTCGGCGACTGATCGCGACACCGGTCAGGCACATTGCCCCGCCGAGCAGAGCGAGCACAGTCGGTACCTCGGCGAGCAGCACCCACGACAGCACTACCGTGACCGCGGGCACGGTCAGGGTGGTGGAGGCCATGCGGCCGGCGTCGGTCCGGGTCAGCGCATAGGCCCATAGCGTGAAGGCCACGGCCGTGGGGAACAGCCCGAGGTAGACAACCCCGGCGACCGCACCGGCCGGGGCGCGCGAGGCCTCGGTGAGCATCTGCGGCGCGAACGGCAGCAGCGCGATCGTGCCGGCGACGCAACCGACCCAGGTGGCGCTGACGGCGTCCGTCGAGCGAAGCGCGATCTTCTGCAGCAACACGGCCGACGCGTACAGCAGCGCGCTCACGAGTCCAAGGACGATGCCGAGCCCGTCGCTGTGCCCACTCGAACTCCCGACCGCGATGACGGCCACCCCGGTGAACGCGACGGCGATGCCGACGGTGAGCGGCCGCGGGAATCCCTCGCCGAGGAACAGTCCGGCGAGCACGGCGACGAGGATGGGCGCGAAGTTGACCAGCAGCGCGGCCGTCCCGGCGTCGAGGTGCCGCTCGGCCGCGTTGAGCACGACCGTGTAGCCCGCGAACCAGGACACGCCGTAGGCGACGACCAGGCCGAGCGTCCGCCCGCGCGGCATGGGCCGGCGAGCCCGCAGCGCGAGCACGACCAGCGCCAAGGAGCCCACGGTCAGTCGCCCGAGAGCCAGCGCACCGGGAGAGAAGGATCGCCCGACAGTTCGGATGGCGACGAACGCCGACGCCCACATCACCACCACGGCGATCGTCGCGGCCGGCACGGTCCACGACGAAGATCGTCGTTTCGGCGGCACGGTCGCCGTCGCGTTGGTTGCCATGGAGCCATGGTCGAGGGCGTGATACGACAGCACAATCAACTATTCATGCCTGATCGTTCAGTAACGCTGTATGGTCCACCGTGTGCTGGACGCTCATCGACTGCGGGTCTTCCGCGCGGTGGTCACGGCCGGGTCGGTCGTTGGGGCGGCGTCGAGCCTCGGCTACACGCCGTCTGCTGTCAGCCAGCACGTCGCCGCCCTGCAAAAGGAGACGGGCCTCCGCCTGGTGGAGAAGGTCGGCCGCGGGATCCGGCCCACGGCGATAGGCCGGGCCTTCGCCGAGGAATCGCAGCATGTCCTGGAACAGCTGGCCGCGCTGGAGTCCGTCGCGGGCGACCTGCGCGCGGGCCGGGTCGGCCGGCTGACGCTGGGCTACTTCGCCTCGGCCGGGGCAAGCTGGGTGTCGCCGGCTGTGGCGGTGCTGTCCCGTGAGTTCCCCGGCCTGCGGTTGGACCTGCGGCTCATCGAGCTCGCCGGCAGCGAGCCGTTCGTCGTCGACGTCGAGCTTTTCGTCGACGGTGCGCCGTCCTCGCCGCTGGTCGGCTACGACGTGCACACGTTGCTCGACGAGCCCTACGTCGCCGTCATGCACGAATCGCATCCACTCGCGGGCGCCGCGGCGGTGTCGCTGCGTGAACTGCGGGGCGAAGACTGGATCGACAACGACGTCATGCGCGGTCCATGCCGGCAGGTCGTCCTGGACGCCTGCGCCAAGGTGGGGTTCACCCCCACCTTCCACGTCGAGACGCAGGACTACCCCTCAGCCATCGCATTCGTCGCCGCCGGCGTCGGTATCACCGTGCTCCCGCGACTCGGCGCCGTGACGCTGCCGGCTGGTCTGCGTGCCGTGCCAGTGGTCGATCCGGTGCCCGTGCGGCGGCTGATGCTGCGGGTGCGCGAGGCAGTTCGCGACAACCCCGCGGTGCGGCGCGCTACCGAGCTGCTTCGCGAACGCGCGTCCCGATCATCGGAAGCCACCCGCGTCGTCGGCCTCCAACCGCAGCCGAAGGGTGCTTAGCGTCCGCCCGAGGTGGTCGAGCGAGCGCTCCGGCACGACACCGTCGATCCATTCGGACAGCGCCGCTTCGAAGGTGGGCGTTGCCTTCGCGCAGATCCGTGATCCGGACGGCGTGAGCGCCAGTAGTGATGAGCGGCCGTCGGCCGGGTTGCTGGTGCGCCGGCACCATCCGGCAGCCACCAAACGGTCAACCGCCTTGCTGGCGGCGCCGACCGTGATGTTGACCTCGTGCACGATGTCGTTGACCCGGCACGTCTTGCGGCCGCCGATGATCCGCATGAGCCCGTACTCCCCGCGCGACACGCCGTGCGCCGCCCGAAGCCGGGCGTCGACGGCGTTGTAGAGCCGGGTCTCCACCCGAACGAGATCCTCGAACAGGTGCCCCAGGTCAGTCACGCGAGCCTCGCTACGAGCCACGGAAATTAGATTCCGAAGAATCTAGTTTGCATCGGCGATGCATTCCTTGGAATATACCTGGCGCGCCAACCGTCCACTTTGCCGGAGGTATCCGATGAACCAGCAACGCTCCGCCGTCGACGCTCTGCTTCGCGCGGCGCCGAACAACGATCAGGCTCCGGTCGAGCAGCGGCGGGCGCGCTTCGCCGACGCACAGACGAAGCCGTTGCCCGCGGACGTCACCGCCACGCAGGTGCCGCTCGGCCGGCGGCCGGCCCTAGAACTTGTGCCGAGCGGCATCGTCGACGGTCTGGTCCTGCTGTACTTCTACGGCGGGCGATACGTGGCCGGCACCCCGCGCACCGGAGCAGTGATCGCCGCCCGGCTCGCCCGGAATCTCGGCGCCCGCACGTTCGTCCCGGACTACCGACTGGCGCCGGAGCACCCCTTTCCCGCCGCAGTCGACGATGGCCTCGCCGCCTACCGCGACCTGCTCGATCAGGGCGTTGCGCCCGAGGACATCGGAGTGGCCGGGGACTCGGCCGGCGGCGGGCTCGCCCTCGCCACTCTGCTGGCGGCCCGAGCCGTCGGCCTGCCGCTCCCGGCATCGGCAGCCGTCTTCTCGCCGTGGGTCGACCTGACGCTCAGCGGGGCCAGCCTCGACACCCGAGCCGGGGTCGATCCCCTGTTCACCAAGGACCGACTCCGCCACGACGCCGACTGGTATCTGCCCGGTGCAGCGGCAGGCGCACCGCTCGCCAGTCCGGTATTCGCCGACCTCACCGGCCTGCCACCGCTGCTCGTGCAGGTCGGCGCCAACGAGATCCTGCTCGACGACGCCGTTCGGCTCGCCGCCCGCGCCGGCGCCGGCGGGGTCGACACCACGCTGGAGATCTGGCCGGGCGTCCCGCACGTCTTCCAGGCCTTCGCCGGAATGCTCGACGACGCCGAACGAGCGCTCCACCGGGCCGCCCAGTTCCTTCGCCGCCACCTCCCGGCGATCACGGAGGCCGCGGCATGAGCGGGCTTCCGACGAGGTGCTGGCCCGCGCAGCGGAGGGAGGCTGACTGTGCGCAGCGCTCAGCTTGATCCGGACGGGACCACGATGCGCTGGGTCGAACTGGCCGGAGCCGCGCCGACCCGGGTGTACCTGCACGGCCTCGGCTCGTCGTCGGCGCCGTACTACACGCCCGCGGCGAACCATCCCGCGCTCGCCGGCCACCGCAGCCTGCTCGTGGACCTGCTCGGCTTCGGTGTCAGCGACCGGCCGGACGGATTCGACTACAGCCTCGGCGGACACGCGGACGCGCTGGCCGCCGCACTGACCCAGGCCGGCGTCGACGCGGCCGATGTCGTCGGCCACAGCATGGGCGGGGCGGTGGCGATCGTGCTCGCCGAGCGGCACCCGCGTCTCGTCGAGCGGCTCGTCCTGGTCGACGCCAACCTCGACCCGTCGGTGCCGGGTTCCGCCAGTTCGGCCATCGCCGGCTACACCGAGACGGCCTTCCTCACCCACGGTTGGGACGAGACGCTCGACCGTATCGGCCCGCACTGGCGGTCCACGATGCGGCTGGCGGCACCCACGGCGGTGTACCGCAGTGCCGTGAGCCTGGCACGGGAGACCCGACCGGCACTGCGCGAGACCCTGCTGAACCTGCCGGTCCCACGCACGTTCCTGTACCCGGCGGACGACGGGCCGCCCGACGGCGCCGCGGAGTTGTACGCCGCTGGCGTGCAACTCGTCGCCATCCCCGACAGCGGTCACAACATCATGATCGACAACGTCGACGGCTTCGCTCGCGCGGTGGCGGCCGTGCTGCAGCCGGGTGTTCCAGCGAGCTCTGCGCAATGAGCCCACGGACGACTGGCCCAGGAGAAGCACATGCCGGCGACTGACACGTTGCTTGCCTTCACGGCGACTGCGGTGGCGCTGATCCTGCTTCCCGGGCCGGGCATGCTGCTCCTGCTCGCGCGCGGTATCGGTGCCGGGCGACGACCCGCCGTCTTCTCCGCGCTCGGATTGGAAACGGGCACCGCCGTCTACGTGGCCGCGACGGCGGCCGGGCTCAGCGCACTGCTGGCCTCGTCGGCGCTGGCGTTCTCGGTGGTGCGCTATGCCGGCGCGGTGTATCTGCTCGCGCTGGGCGTGCGCACTCTCGCCGGTCGCACGGCACCCGAGGCGGGCCCCGCTCGGCTGCGGCTCTCGTCGACGCGCGCTTACCGGCAGGCGTTGCTCGTCGGCGTCACGAATCCCAAGATTGCGATCTTCTTCCTGGCCTTGTTCCCGCAGTTCGTCGACCCGCACAAGGGATCCACCGTCACGCAGGTGCTGGTCCTGGGCGCGGAGTTCGTCGTGCTGGCGCTCGTCGTCGACCTGTGCGTCGCGACGGCCGCTGGAACCGTGGGCGGCTGGCTGCACCGACATCCGGCGCTCGCCCGCCGGCAGCGCTACGTGACCGGTTCGATCTACCTCGCCCTCGGCGCGTCAGCCGCCGCCGGCCCCAGCCGCGGCTAGCAGGCGGCGTGTCAGCCGCCGCGCTTCGTGAGCGCTACGAGGTAACCGCTGGGGGTTGCGGTACGCGCCGGGGCACGCACCGCCGAGGCGACGAAGCCCCGCAGCCGAAACGCTCTCGCTACCCTCGTTCATCACCTGCGCCCGCCGCGGAGGGTCATCCCGCACAAGCATCAGGAGGCGTCATGCCAGACCGTCACGTCCCGGTGCTCATCGTCGGCGGCAGCCTCGTCGGCTTGACGACGTCCGCCCTGCTTGCGCAGCGCGGAGTCACGCATTTGCTCGTGGAAAGCCACGCGGGCACGGCGATCCATCCGCGCGCTGCGTCGTTCCATCAGCGGACGATGGAGGTTTTCCGTGCCGCCGGCCTGCAGCAGGAGGTGGAGGAAGCGGCCGAGCGCGAGTTCCAGCAGGGCGGCGCGATCGTGGCCGTGGAGAGCCTGGGCGGCAAGGAACTGGCGTACTTCTATCGCTCGTACAACGAGGGCGTCGAGGGCCTGAGCCCCACCGACCGGCTGTTCCTCACGCAGGTGGGGCTGGAGCCGATCCTTCGCAAGTGCGCTGTCGCAAGCGACGCGGAGCACCGGTTCGGCACGGATCTGGTCTCGTTCGAGCAGCGCGACGACCGCGTCGTCTCGGTGATCCGCCCACATGGTGGCGGTCCCGAGGAGGTCGTCAGCTCCGACTACGTAGTCGCCGCCGACGGCGCGCACAGCACCGTCCGCGACCAGCTCGGCATTCCCATGAGCGGTCGCGGGACCTTCGCCGACTGCGTCACGATCTACTTCAAGGCCGACGTCAAACCCCTTATGGGCGACCGCAACCTGAGCGTCGTGTACGTCAACCACCCGCGGCTGACGGGCTTCTTCCGATTCTCGATCACTGGCGACTCGGGGTTCCTCGCGGTCTTCTCGACGCTCGAGCCCGACGGCACGCGCGACACCCATGTAGGTGCGGACATCCCGGTCGAGCGATGCGTCGACCTGGTGCGTACCGCGCTCGGCTGCGAGCCGGACCTGCCGGTAGAGGTGGAGAGCGTCCAGCGCTGGAGTGCGATGGCCGCGACGGCCGACTCGTTCCGGCGCGGCCGGGTGTTCCTGGCCGGGGACTCCGCCCACGTCATGCCCCCGACCGGCGGGTTCGGCGGTAACACCGGCGTGGCCGACGCCCACAACCTCGCGTGGAAGCTCGCCTTCGTCAGCAACGGACTCGCCGGATCAGGGCTGCTCGACACATACGACGCGGAGCGGCGGCCGATCGCGGCGCTCACCGTGGAGCAGGCCTACACCCGCTACGTGCTGCGGGTGGACACCACGTTGCCGAAGGACGACTTGATGCCGCCGCTCGATGATCCGGCCATCGAACTCGGCGCGATCTACCGCTCGTCCGCGGTCTCGGCGGAGCAAGAGCCCGAGCAGCAACTCGACGATCCCAAGGCACGTACCTGGACCGTCGGCGCCCGCGTCCCGCACGTCCCGCTGGACGGAGGCTCGACGCTGGACGCGGCGGACCCCGGCTTCGCCCTGCTGGCCGACGAGGCGCACGACGCCTGGCGTCGCGCGGCTGCGGATGTCGAGAAGACCCTCGGCGTGACGGTGGCGGTGTTTGCCGTCGACCCGGATCCCGCGAGCCGCCCGACTGGACCGGGGCCGTACTGATCCGCCCCGACGCGGTCATCGCCTGGAAGCCCGGCGCACCCGCCAAAGACGCGGCCGGCCGGCTCGTTGACGTCATGGCCGGGCTGCTCTCGCGTAGCGAACGCTGACTCACGATCGCAAGTGAGATCACGACGCGGATCGGATGGATCAGGTTCGGCCGCGATTCGGCTTGGGATCCCGACGCTTCAGGAGCACGGCGCACAACACCACGCATCCGACGCCGATCAGCACTGCCATTCCGAGGTCGAACAGATAGGTCGCCGCGGTGTGGTTCCACAGCGGATCCTTCGGCTGCGATTTGACGTTCGGGTTGCCGGCCATGAGGACGCGGTTGAGGTCGATCGATGAGCCGACGGCGGCGTAGCCCCAACGCGCCGGCGCGAACCAGCTCACCTGGTTCAGGCCGGGCTTACCGACCAGCACGACAAGTCCCCCGGAGAGCACGAGCTGCGCCATGGTGATGAGCACCAGCAGCGGCATGGTCTTGTCGGCGTTGTCGACGAGCGTCGACACGACCAGGCCGAGCATCACGGATGCCACGGCCGTGACGATGACCGCGATGACCACTTCCGCCAGCGACGAGCCGAGTATCACGCCCTTGCTCGGCGTGCGACCGAGGACGCCGAGCAACGTGAACACCAGCGCTTGCACCGACACGATGAGGGTCAGCACGACGATCTTCGAGCCGAGGTAGGCCGTGAGCGACAGGCCGATCGAACGCTCCCGGCGGTAGATCGAACGTTCCTTGACGATCTCGCGGACCGAACTGGCCATGCCCATGAAGCAGGCACAGAGGATCAGGACCATCAACACCGTCGGTGCGTCCTGGTTGGGCTGATCCGGCAGCGCATGCAGGCCGTTCTTCGCCGGCACCACCCGCGGGATGAGTCCCAACAACAACGGGAACGCGATGAGGAGCCGGATGTAGGACTTGTCGGACGCGACGACGGACAGGTAGCGCCGCACGAGTGTCGACAGCTGCTTGGTAACCGGCTGCTGCCGGATGCTCGGCAGCTCCTCTATCTTGCTGGCCGGCGGCGCTCCTACCGCTGCGGCCCGGAACATCTTGGAGGACCGGAACCGGCTCCCCCACTCGGCGCCCGGTGTCGCCTCCAGGGACAGGAACACGTCGGCGAAGTCGGCCTCACCGAAGTAGGCCAGCGCGCTTCGCGGCGGGCCGAAGTACGCGACGTGCCCACCCGGTGCGAGCATCAGCAGCAGGTCGCAGACATCGAGGTTGGCCACGCTGTGGGTGACCACGACGACCGTGCGGCCGTCGTCGGCCAGCGTGCGAAGCGACTGCATCACCGACTTGTCCAGGCCGGGGTCGAGGCCGGAGGTGGGTTCGTCGAGGTAGAGCAGCGACGGTTTGGTCAGCAGTTCCAGGGCGACGCTCGTCCGCTTACGCTGACCGCCCGACAGCCGCGACACCTGGGTGTTCGCGTGCTGGGTCAGGCCGAGCTCGGCGAGCACCTCATCGACTCGGGCACTGCGTTCGGCTGCAGTGACATCTGGCGGGAAGCGCAGTTCGGCGCCGAATTCCAATGCCTTGCGGACGGTGAGCGACGTGTGCAGCAGGTCTTCCTGCGGTACGTAGCCGATCCGGCGGCGCAGCTCGTCGTAGCTGCTGTAGAGGTCGCGTCCGGCGTACCGGACGGTTCCAGCGTCAGCCGGGCGGAAGCCGGTCAGCGCGTTCAGCAGGGTCGACTTTCCCGCTCCGGACGGGCCCACCACGGCCAGCAGCGTCCGTGCGGGCAGCCGGAAGCTGACGTCGTGCATCAGCTGCTTCTGCCCGGCGAAGACCGCCAGCCCCTGCGCCTCGAAGCTGATATCGCCGGTGTCGACGAACTCGACGAGCTCGCTGCCCTCAACCTGAAGCAGGTAGTGGCCGATCGTGATGACGTCACCTTCGAAGACCGGTGACCGGGTGACTCGCTGGCCGTTGACGAATGTGCCGTTGGCCGAGCCGAGGTCGACGATCTCGGCTTCGTTGTTCTGGATGTGCAGTTCGGCGTGGTTGCGGGAGACCAGCAGATCCGGCAGGTGCAGGTCGCTGCGCGGATCGCGACCGACCGTGATCCGTCCGGCGGCCAGCGGGTGGGCTACCTCCTGACGGTGCTCCAGACGCGTGACACCGCCGCCGTCGCCAGGATCCCCGGGCGGTAGTTCGGTGCGCCGGCGGAGCACTGTGCCTTGTCCGAAGCCTTGCCCGAGGCCTTGTCCGAGCGACGGGGCCGCAGTGGGCCGGACCGGGTCCACCGCAAGGGGAGCCTGATAGGTGATGGCAACCTCGGGACCGAGCGGGTCGCCGAGAAAGATACGAACAGTGCCGCTCTGGTACACGAGCAAGCCGTTCGCGTCGACGCGGGCGCCGTTGTGCCAACTGCCGTTCGAGCTCACGTCGCGGATGCGCCAGCCGTGTTCCTCGGGTTCGATGAGCAGATGCCGCCGCGACACCCGGGCGTCGTCGATCGGCATGTCGGCCTCGACCGAGCGCCCGATCAGGTAGGACGTCCGGGGTTTGACCGTGGTCTCGACCGGTCCACCGGACGTCCCGTCGCCGATTCGCACCGACAGAGTGCCGACACTCACGCCCAGCCTCCATTGACGATCATTGCTGCCCCGCATCGAGAACGACGTGGTCGGCCGTAGCCGCGAGGTCGATTCCGTTGCTGTCACTGTGAACCGATTCGATCCGCAGGTTGAACGGCAGATCCGGCAGCGGCACCGGAATGGGCGGGAACAACCCGGCCAGCCCGCCGAGGCTGTCGAGCAGATCGCCGAGGCCGCCGGCTCCCGAGACGTGCAGGTCGTTCGGAATCACAGTCAGCTCGCCACCATCCGCCTGCAGTTTCGCGCTACCCGACACGTCGGCCTGGATGCCCTCCTCGTTCACGTGCGCGGAGACGTTCACCGCACCGTCGCTCCCGGGCGACAGGGTGATCTGCCCCGGCTGGTTCTTGAGAAAGCTGTTGAGGTCGGCGTATCCGAGGGTGACGGAGGCCGCGACGTGGTCGACCGGAATGCGTGTCACGTTGTTGTGCAGGGCTTTCGACAGCGGGATGTGCGCACCCTTGAGATGAGCCGACACGTGCTGGATATGAGGACCGCCCGGCGGCGTGAGGCCGTCGATACCGACCTTGATGTCGGTGTACTTGCCGGACAGCACCTGGGTCAGGAAAGGGAATCCGCCGAACGACACGTCAGGCTTTCCGGTGAGCCCCTCGCTGCGCTTCACCACTTGTTTGACGGCCTGGGTCGAGGCGACGGCGGCGGCCACGCGATCGGCGACCACGAACAGGAGCGCGACCACGACCAGGACGGCGACCAGCCAGCGGGTACGGCGGCTGCCGAACCGACGCCGGCCCGGCATCGCCGGGGGCCTGTCCGGAACCGTGGGCAGTTCCGCGAGCGGGGGGCCACCGGGTACGGCAACCGGACCGATGTCCGGCCACTCCGCGACGACGAGTTCAGGCCCGGCGGAATCACCCAGGTGCAGCCGTACCTCACCGGAGTCGGGGACCTCGACCCCGGACGGTCCGATGCGGACGCCCGCCGCCCAACTCCCGTTCGAGCTGACGTCTCGAATGACCCACGCGGAGCCTGCGGTCTCGACGACCAGATGGCGGCGCGATACTCGGCTGTCGTCGATGACGATGTCGGAATCCGGCGCGCGGCCGACTATCCACGTGCGGTCAGGGGTGATCGTCCTCGACACGGCCTCGGCTCGATCCAGTCCGGGCACGATGGTCACGCTGGCGGTCCTCATGACTGCGTCTCGCGTCGCTTGGCGGAGGGCCGCGGCGCGCGGCACGGCGCAGCCCGAAGGCGCCCTGACGGTTCGGCAGTACGTCGGCCCCACGGCGGCGCAGAGTGGAGCCGGGCGAACGAGGTGGTGAACACGCGGGCTCTCCCCCGGCGGCTTTCGGCGTGCTGTGAGGCCGCAGAATAACCGAAGAATCCCCGGCCTAGCGCCCTGCTGGATAAAGCTGCCCTTTGGTGCCGTCGATGGAAATGCTCATACCGCTGCGAATCGTCACGGCCATGCCGGGTTCGACGTTTGCATCGGGGCGGTCTTCGCGATGCAGAAGCCACCGCTGCGACGACGCATTGCGTAATGCGGTCATGCCGGTTTCCGGATGCCGGATGACTTTTCCGATCACGGTATCGGTCTTTTCGGCGCGAACCGGCGCGAAATGATTCCGGCGAATTGCCTTACCGGCCTCGAGAACCACGGTGGTGTGCGTGACGAGCAGGGCCGGCTGGGGAAGGCTCGCGCGGCAGTCCGGCTGGGCGCACTCGGTGCGCGGATCGGCGGAGTCATAGAACTGCTGCGACCCGCACGCCTCGCACCGCTGAACCAGATCACCCAGGCGGCGCATGGCCGATCGCCACTGGCTCTCGGTCACCCGGCCGGCCTCGGGATCGCGCAGGCCGGTCGTGAATGCCGTGGTGAACAGCTCGCGCACGTAGCCCGGCAGGGCCGGCCAAATGATGATCGGATTGTCCTGTGCCTTCGAAACCGGCCGATTGGACCGGTCGTCCGGGTCGAAGATGAACAGCGGATGGCTGCCCAGCAGCGCCCGCAGGGAATCCGGGCTCAGATCGCTCAGGGCGTGCTCGCGGGCCCCGAACAGCGGATGGTGCCGCAAGAACAGGTAGAACAACACGACGGCGAGGGCGTGGCGGTCGGCGACGATGCTCGGCACGGCTTCGCCTCGGACGATTTCCGGGGCCATGAAGTACGGCGTGCCCAGTACGTCGCTGGGCTCGCCGTCCACACAGACGTTGTCGTTGTCGCAGATCTGAATGTCACCGGAACGCGGATCGACGAACAGGTTTCCGAAGCTGATGTCGGCGTAGCACAGCCCGCTCGCGTGCAGGGCCAGGAAGGCGTCCGACAAGTTGGCCGCCGCGCGACAGACGACCTCGAGCGGAACCTGCACCTGCGCGCTCATCAGCGTCGAGAGTGACTCGAAGCGGGCGTCGCGGGCCGGCATGACGTATCCGAAGCTGGGCCGGTCGTCGGCACGGGCGATGTCGATCGGCCAGAGAAACGCCCGCCCCGGCGCACCCAGCGCCAGTAGCCGGCTGATGCGGTTGAACTGACTGGTGCTGGCCGAACCGGGCCGGTACCACTTCAGCGCCAGGTTGCGCCCGACGTCCCTGGTCGCGACCTCGTACACCAGGCCCTGCGTGCCGGCGCCGAGCAACCGCCCGACCTCCAACACCTGACGCGACGCCCCCAACCGGACCACATCGGTGGCTGCGATGCCGTCGTTCATCGCACCATCATCCCGCGCTCGTTCGGTCGGCGAGAGGGTCGGTCTGGATCCAGATCGCCGCGACAGTGGCGTCATCACCGCTCATGTCGGCAGCCTCGCGGGCCCACCGGCGCAGGACGTCGGAACCGATCGGCCGCCCGGTTTCACGACGCAGTGCGGCCAGTTCACCGGCGGCGCGCAGCATGGACTCGTCGGCGGGATAGGCATTGTCGAAGCCGTCAGTCGCCAGCAGCAGTAAGACGGGAGCGGCGGCCGCCGAAATCTCGGCGTATCGAGCGGCGCGGTGCGCGTCCGGTTGGCTGACCGATTCGGTGAGGTTGCTCGGCCGTCGCTCCGGAACAGCCAACCGGCGGGCCCCGCCGTCGGCCGCCACGGCGATGACGTCTCCGTCGCCGACCCGCACGATGGCGATGGCTTCGTGCGTGATCCGGCACAGCAGCGCAGTAGTGCCGTACACCATCCGAGGGTTCGCCGCCCAGGCCACGGACAACTCGGCCGCAGCGATACCGCCCGCAGCATCAAGCTCAGTCTCGGTCAGTGGATTGTCGGCCAGATTCCGATCGACGAGCCGACGCCACTCGGCAATGAAAGCGTCGGTGATCGCGTCCGGCCCGACGACGTCCGCGGGCATCGTGGTGGCCGCGGCCACCACGAAATCGGCCCCGACCCGGCTGCGTACGCAATAGGGATCGCTGTGCCCGTCGGCGATTGCCACGGTGGCGACAACGGATCCGCCATCGGCGCCGCTCCAACCGACGGCGTCGTCGCAGCCACGGTTGCGCCGCTGATGCGCGGCGCCGGTCTCGCAGGCCGTGGAGATCTCGACTCGGTCGATCCGCACTGACCGTTCGAGCGGCGCGGCGGCTGCGTCCGTCACGAGGCTGCGCCCTTCTTGGGCCCGGTATAAGCATTCGCAGCGAGTACCGCAGGGTTGGCGCCGGCAGGCGCTGGAGACGTCAGCACGCAGCGAGGAGCGGAGGGGAGGGCCGAGGCGGGCGGATTGGTCACGGCGAGGGCAGGCTGTCGCCGGGCGCGTAGAACAGGTCGTCGTCCCCTGGCACCACGAGCGACGAGCGCGTCTCGCGGAACGTCGGCGCCACCGCCGTCGAGGCCCACCGGATCGCCGCGATGATCGCGTCGGGATTGTTCGCCAAGACCGGTCGTTGCCCGCTCTCGCGGCCGATGAACGTCTGGAGCACGTGCTGGTCGGCGTCGCGGCCGATGGCGATCGCCAGCCGGACCGCCCGTGATCCCCAGGTCGTGTCGAGCAATTGACGCAGACCGTCGGCGAAGTTGTCCGTCGGCTGGCCGTCGGACACCAGGACGAGGACGGGCGACAATCCGCGTTCGGGCATGGGAGGCACCCGCAGCCCCTCGGCCACGAGCGACAGCGCGGCCCCCATGTCGGTGAAGCCGCCGGGCTCGACCGGCTGCCAGCGAAACTCCCCGACCGGGATGGGATCCGGACAATGCCACTGCGCGCCCGTGGAGAACGTCACCGCCCGCACCATGACGTCAGCGGACATGTTGCTCTGCGCCGCGGCGCGCAGAGACGGCAGTGCTTCGGAGATGGCCACATTCAAGGCCTGGATCTTTCCGTCAGCGCGCATGGATCCGCTGACGTCGAGAATCCACACGAAGTGCAATTGTCGGCGGGCCATCGGCCCACCGAGCGTACGCACCGTCTGAACCTCTTCCGCCATTTTGTGACCCGCCCCCAAAGCGCCCGGTTCGCCGAGTGAGAATACGACAGCAACAGCGGCGCCGGAGAGGTCAGCCGAATGCCCGAAAGGGCCGTTCATCAATTCACAAGAGGGCATTCGGGCAACGACCGGCCACGGCGATATCGGCCGATGTACAGTGCGTGCGCGTAGCCGTCCGTCCCGGGGGGGTCATGGCAAATCCGCTCGTCGAAGCCGCGAAACACTTTTCCCTTCAGCAGTTGATGGCCGACCCGAACTTGTGCCGGAACGTGCTCAATGACGTCGGCGCACAGCCGGCCGAGGTCTTCCTGCTGGTCGCGGCGCTCGAGGCCCGCGTGCCCCAAACCCTCATGGACCACAAGGCGACCAACGATCTGTCAGTGGTCGAACCACGACTGGTCGCCGAACTCAACCAGCGCGGCATCGAGCGGGACCGGGCCGAATGGGCCGTCAACGCCTGGAAGGACGTCGTCAGCGGCTCACCGCTCGGGCAGAAGACCGTGATCCGACAGCCCGAACCGGTCGCGGCCACCCAGCCGGCCGCCCAAATTCCGACAGTGCCGGTGCGGCGTTCGGGACGGCGCCGCAACCTCGTCGTCGCCGCTGCGATCGCGATCCTGATCGTGGCCGGCGCCGTGGTGTGGCTGGCCTGGCCGAGCAGCAAACACAACCCGACCGGCGCCAATCACACGTCGTCGCCCGCCGGTGGCAACACGGCGCCCGCGGGCTCGTCGTCGGCCGCCGGTGGCAACACGACAGCCCTCGCCCAATCTCACTGCGACGCTGGGTCAGCCGAAAGACGTTTCCGTCGAGGCAGCGGTCGCTTGGACCACCACCGGCCTCAACGTCACGAAAGGCGAGCGGATCAACATCACTGTCGACGGACAGATCGGTTACGGTTCCGGCCTGAAGTGCGGTCCGGACGGAGTTACCCGCAAAGCCCCGGATGCCAGCTCCATCATCGGCGTCCAGCACGCCGCGGTGATCGGCCTGGTCGGTGGTTCGGGCAAACCGTTCTACGTCGGGGCCGACTACAACGGCGTCGCCCCGGCGACCGGGCGACTGTTACTGGGAATCAACGACGTCGTCGTGACCGACAACTCCGGCCAGTTCACCGCCACAGTTCGCCTCCAACAGCCCTGACCGTCGATCGATCGCGGACTGGAATTGAGGCGCGCCGCGGCACGTCGGGCGGTGGACACTTCAGGCGTGATTCGTCCCGGCGTGCCCGCAGACCTTGCCGCCGTACGGGATGTCTTTCGCCGTGCGTCGCTGGCCAATGCTGGTGACCGGGCCGCCCTGCTCGCTCACCCAGAACACTTGATCCTCGGACCGGACGGGCTGAACGAGGGGCGCACTCAGGTCGCAGACGAGAACGGCTCAGTCGTGGGCTTCGCCACCTGGACAGATGCCGACGGCGTCGTCGAACTGGAAGACCTGTTCGTGGACCCGGACTGGATGAGGCGAGGAATCGCCACTGCGCTGGTGAAGGGCATCGCCGACATCTTGCGAGCGCGTGGCGTCGAACGACTGGAGGTGACCGCCAACCCTCATGCGATGGGCTTCTACGGCGCCGTCGGGTTCACCGACTGCGGCGTCGCCAGCACTGAGTTCGGCCCGGCGCCCAGAATGGTGCTGGCGATCCACTGACAGATGCTCCACGTCGCGTACGTTGCGCGTGTGTCTGATCATCGTTGTCACAGCCCATACTCAGTCGTCTCTCATCTGTCGCTGGATGTTCGTGCGGAACCTTGCGGCATGTGGAACGTGCCGCCACCGCATGACGAGTGGATCGAGAACTTCTTGGAGATACACGCGCCGTCGCGCACAGCGCCCGACTGGTTCTCGACGTTCTCCGCGGTTGTTCGCGACGCCCGCCAGATGACGGGACGGAATCTGACGACGGGCATGGTCGAGGACGAGTCGCGGGCCAGCAGTTGGCTTGGCGCGCTGGGATATCTCGTCATGCTCGATCAGGTCGGGCAATGCTTCCGCCCGACGACCCGTCCGCGCGAGGCCGCCCATCCGTCGAACGTCGCCAAGGCGCTGACGTACTTCGCGCCGAAACTCGGCGATGACGAGATTCTCGCGATCTACGCCCTGCGCTGTGCATTCGTACACGACTTCGGGCTCAGCAGTTGGGGCAACATCCCGCACGCCACGGGGCTCACTCACCGCTTCCGGCTAATCGCCAACGCGACGTCTCCACTGATCGAGCTACCGGCAACGCCGTGGAACGGCGACTTGACCGTCGCGTCGCTGCGCAGGAGTCAGACGATCGTCAACATCCGCGCGCTCGGCGACCTGGCCGAGTCGATCGTGGAGACGGTCCAAGCAAGGCAGCGGGCCAGCTTGCTCGAGATCGAACTGCCGAGCGGAATCAACGAGTTGTTTGCTCGCTTCGCGGTGACAACCTCGCCCGACGAGACGTAGCCGCACAAGCGAGCGACACGGGCCGATTGGCCGCGCTGAGCGAGCTCACCGACCACACCGGCGAGAGTCCGCAACTGTATGTGCGGCGAGGCGAGCAGCGGCCGTGCGTCGTCTCCATCGAGTCCCGAACGGCCGAGTTCCGCTGCGGCGATGCCGCGCAGTGAGGCCGCGGAGTTAGGCGCCGTAGGCCCGCGCCGGGCAGCTCGAATCGTCGACGCTAGCGTGGCCGCGTGCCGGAACTGATCGCGCCCACCACTCGCCTGCACACCGCCTGGCTCGAGGCGCACGCGGAGTGGGGCCCCGGTCAACACGAGGACGGTTTCGGGCTGGGTCCCTCCGACGAGGTGGACTCGCCAGGCGGATTCGCAGCGTGGCTCGCGCGGTTGGCCGGCCAGTCCGATCCGGCGAGGACGATCGAGGTCGGCAAGCACCGTTGCTCGTATCGATGGATCGTCGAAGGCGACCGCGTACTGGGCGGCATCGCCATGCGACACGGTGACGATGACTACGTGCGGTGGGCCGGCCACCTCGGTTATGGCATCCGGCCGTCAGCGCGCCGGCGCGGGCTGGCCACCTGGGCGCTGGGCCGGATGCTCGATGAGGCTCGGGTCCTCGGCCTGGATCGGGTACTGGCCGTTTGCGCGGTCGACAATGCCGCCTCGGTGAAGACGATCGAGCGCTGCGGCGGCGTATTCGAGGCCATCCGCGACACCAGGTTCGGCCCCGCCCGGCGGTACTGGATCGAGCTTTAGCGAGCAGATCAGGTCCGTGCTCCCAGCCTGCGATTCTGGGCGGCAAGGTACTGCCGGACGTACGCTTCTAGCCGTCGCCTTCTGCTTTGGGGGGAGCGATGAGCACGCTGATCCGAACTGACGAGGTCCCGGCCGGCGACCGCGTCGATTTCGTCCAGAACATCACGTCCACGACCTGGGTGCCGATGGAGTGCCGCTCCGAGCACGGGGCCGACTTCTGGGGGCAGTTCCGCGCCAGCGGCCTGGGAGCGATGCAGGTGGTCGTGATCGACGGCATGCCCATCACCGTGCGGCGCACCCCGCAACTGATCTCGCAGGCCGATCCCGACATGCTGAAGATGGTGCTGGTGTGCGGTGGCGGCGGCGACTGCGTGGTCGAGCAGGGCGGCCGCCAGGCTCGCTTGTCGCCCGGCGAGTTCGCGATCTACGACACCCGGCGTCCGTACGAGGTGGCCTGCGGGGTCAGCGGGAGTCCGCTGATCCGGATGATGACGTTCATGTTCCCGCCGTCGATGTTGCCGTTGTCCCGCAAGCAACTCAGGGAGCTGACCGCGGTGCGCGTGCCCGCGATCGCCGGGCTGGGCGACCTGACCTCGCAGTTCCTTCTGCAACTCGCCCGGGGCGTCGACACCTACAGCCCGGCCGAGGCCGCGCGCCTGTCCACGGCCGCGCTCGAGGTTCTGGCGACGCGGCTCGCTCATGAGCTGGACCTGCAGGGCTGGGGTACGCCGGAGGCCCGCAGGCACGCCCTGCTCACGACCGTCCAGGCATTCATCCAGCAGCACCTCGGCGATCCGCAGCTGTCACCGGCTGGCGTCGCTGCCGCCCACCACATCTCCCTGCGCTCGCTGCACCAGCTCTTCCACGACGAGGGTCTGACCGTGGCGGGCTGGATCCGCAGGCAGCGACTGGAGCGCTGCCGCCGCGACCTTTCCGATCCGGCGCTGGCTGACCGACCCGTCGCGGCCGTCGCCGCGAGGTGGGGCTACTCGAGCGCGAGCGACTTCAGCCGGGCCTTTCGGACAGCACACGGCGTACCGCCCGCCGAGTACCGCAGATTTGCACGCCTTGTGAAGAGTCCTGCGCGCTAGCCCAACGACAGCCGGGCGCCTCCGGTCGACGCTTGCCGTCACGGCGAGCAAGCAGGAGGCCAGCCATGAGCAGCACCGCGCAGGTGATCGAGTACGCGCTCGAACGCGCCCCGCACGAATATGAGCGGCTGCGGACACAGGCCCGGGCCTGGGAGTCCGCGACCGCGCGCTTGCTCGACCAGATCGACCTCGCACCGGGGGCCACGTGCCTCGACGCCGGCTGCGGTCCCGGCGAGACGATGCGGCTGCTGGCCGAGCGGGTCGGCCCAGAGGGGGCAGTGACCGGCATCGATGCCGACCCTGTCCTGGGCGCTCTGGCCGAAACGACCCTGCACGAGTCCGGTCATCGGCAGTGCACCTTTCGCGCCGTCGAGCTGACCGGTGACGCGCCGGTTCCGGGGGCGCCCTATGACCTGGTCTTTGCGCGCCTGCTCCTGTTTCACCTGCCCCAGCGGGTGTCCGTGCTGAGCCGGCTGTGGGACGCCGTCGCGCCCGGCGGATACCTCGTCGTGCAGGACTACGACCTGCGCGCGGCGGAGGTGGTGCCATCGCTGGCCAGTGTCGACGAGATCGTGCGGGTGTATGAGGGCGCCTTCGACGCATTGGGTTGCGAGATCCGCGCCGGCATCCACCTCCCCCGGCTGTTCGCCGAGGCCGGCGCCGGCCCACCGGACGGGGCGGATGTCGCCGGCCGTATCGAGCCGTTGGCGACGGGGCACCTGATACTCGAGCAGGTCTTCCGCAGCGTCCTTCCCGTTGCGCTCGCGCGGAATGTCACTGACGAGCGGCGCGCCGCCCAAGCGCTTGCGGCGCTGCATCGAGACGTCGAGCGCTCACCCGACCGCTCCCTCGTCTGGCCACTGATGTTCGGTGCCTGGCGACGCAAGCCAGCCTGACGACCCAACCCATCACCCGATTGGAGCCACGCCAATGTCCATTGCCCTGAGCGATATCCCGCACTGCCTCGACCAGGGACAGGCTTCGATCACCGCGCAACTGCTCGCGGACGTCGATCAGGACGAGCTGTTCCCGACCGGCCGGAGCAAGAACGGCAGGCAGCAGGTCGAAGTCGTCTGACCCGGATATCGATAGGGAGATGCGCATGTGGCGCCGACATGCAGCGAGCCCGTCCGGGTCCGGGCCGCCGGTGCTGAACGTCGAGTCGATCCGGCGGCACTTCGCTTTCCCGGCGACCGGCCGCGTCGTGACCAACAACGCGGCGAGCACCCAGCCGCCGCGCGAGCTGCTCGAGCTGTACCGGTCGCTGGCGCCGTGGTACGAGAACGTGCACCGCGGTCAGTCATCGGCCTCACAGCGCATGACCCAGATGTTCGAGGAGTCCTACGACACGATCGCGACCTGGCTGGGCGCGCCCAGCCGGCGGAGCATCGTCGACTTACCGCAATGCCACCGAGGCGATCAACGCCGTCATGTACTCGCTGCAGAGCGACTTCCGCGACGGCGACAACGTGGTCACGACGATGATGGAGCACAACTCCAACTTCGTGCCGTGGTACGCCCTGTGCCGCGAGATCCTGCCGCGGTTCGGCCGCCGGGTCGAGTGCCGCGTCGCCCGCTTCGATCACCGCACCGGTGAACTCGACCTGGACCACCTCGCCGAGCTCGTCGACGCCCGCACCAAGCTCGTGTGCGTCACCGGCGCCTCGAACTTCCTCGGCACCAAACCGCCGCTGCCCCTGGTCCGGGCCATCGCCGACCGCAGCGGGTACGTCCAGCCCTCGGGTGAGGTCGGATCGCTGCTGCTCGTCGATGCCGCACAACTCGCGCCCAGCACCAGCGTGGACGTGCAGGCCCTCGACGTGGACTACCTGGCGTTCTCCTTCCACAAACTGCTCGCCCCGTTCGGCGTCGGCGTGCTCTATGCGAAGGAGCACCTGCTCGACGCAGGCCCTGCCGTTCCTCTACGGCGGCGACATGATCGCCGAGGGACGGGTCGCGCCGGATCACGTGGACTACAACGTCCTGCCGTGGAAGTACGCGGCCGGAACCCCGAACATCCTCGGCGTGATCGTCTCCGCGCAGGCGTTGCGCCTCGTGCTCGACCTTGTCGCGGGCGAGCGCCGCTGGTTCGGAACCTCGCAGCCGATCCCGCGCGAGGCGGTCGTGTCCTCGATGAACCTCGTCGCCCAGCACACTGCCGCGATGACCGAGCACGCTCTGGGTGCGGCGCACGACATCGGCGGGCTCACCGTGTACGGACCGGCTCCCGGCACGCCGCGCTCTCCCGCTGCTCGCCTTCAACGTGACCGGCACGGATCCGATGCGGATCGCGCACGAGTTGAACGCCCTCGGTGTGGAATCCCGGGCCGGCTGCCATTGCGCCACGCTCGCGCACCGCGACCTCGGCCTGACTCCCCCGGCGAGTTGCCGACTCAGTTTCGCCTTGTATTCCAACGAGGAAGACGTCTCGCGCGCACTTACTGCTCTGCGCCAGGTCATCGGACGTACCCGGCCGGCGCACGCCCGACCGAAGGCCCGCGTGCCGACGACCGACGGCCTTAGTGCTGCGCGCGCCCGGGCGGCAGTGCGATGGTGAACACGCCGCCCCGAACGGTGCCCGCGAACAGTCGGTCGCCCGCTGGCGTAACGGCGAGCGAGCTGACGTCAAGGTCGTCGAGGCCGCTGACGTAGGGCGCCCAGGTGCGCCCGCCGTCCGTGCTGGCCAGCACGCCATGCCCCCCCTTGAGCAACCCGGCGTCGTGGAACGCAGTGGTTGCCGCGAAGACCGTGCCGGGGTCGCGGGGCGATCCGACGACGGCGGAGAACGAGACGTCCAGGCCGGGTTGCCGGGCGGTGCGCAGGGTGCGCCCGCCGTCGTCGCTGTAGCGCAGTTGGGCACCTGCGGCGATGACCCGGTGATTGCCCAGCACGGTCAAGGCGCTGACCGCGGCGTCGTCCAGATGGGCGAACGTCGTCCCGCCGTCCACGGATGACCACAGACCGTTCGGTCCGCCCAGCCAGATCTTGGCGGGATCGGTCGGATCGCCCGCGAGCGCTAAGCCGGTGTCGGGGATGGGCACCGTCGTCCACGACTGTCCGCTGTCGTGGCTGACGATCATGGTGGTGCCGGCAAAGCTGCTCTTAGCGGTGACGTAGATGTCAGCGGGGTCGGCCGGGTCGACGAGCAACGTGCCGACCGTGCCGTAGAAGTTGCCGAGTTGCTGCCACGTCACGCCGCCGTCGTGGCTGGCGTAGGGGGTGAACGTGCCGATCCGCGGGCCACTGCGCACCTTGTAGGCCACCGCTCCGTCCGGCGTCGACGCGACGTCCGGGATCGCCGTGCCCGACACCGTCTGCGGGCGCAGCGCCTCCCACGGCAACGGAACGATCCGCGCCGCGTTGGCCACGCTCGTGGCGTACGTGTCCGACGGCGTTCCGGCGATGAGCCGCCCGCCGGCCACCGCGACGCCGTACACGTCCAGGCCGGGCACGCCGCTGATCGCGTGGTAGCTGGCGCCGTTGTCGTCGGATGCGTAGATGCCGGCGTCCACAGTGGACAGATAGATCCGATGACCCGCCTTGACAACGCCGTCGTAGTAGCCGCCGGGGACGAGCAGCGACTCCGTGCGCCAGGTCGCGCCGCCGTCGCTGCTGACGGTCAGGACGGTTCCGGCGATCGTGTAAAGCGTCCCGGCCACGTCCTGGAACATCAGCATGAATCCGGAGGGGTCGTAGACGTGCGTCCACGTGACGCCGTGGTCGTGGGAGGCGAAGATCCCGCCGGACCACGCGTCGGCGTAGAGGACGTTCGCATCGCCCGCGACGGCGACCACCCACGCCGACTTGCCGCCGGGCGGGGCGAACGCGAGCACCGGTGGCGTCGTCGCGGTGGCGGCGTTTCTCAGCACGTACAGGCCGGTGAACGTGGCGACGTACACGTCGTCACCCACAAGCGTCGCGCCGCCGATCGAGGCCGTGCCCCATGACGGAGCGATCGTCCGCCAGTGCGCGCCGCCGTCGGACGTGATCTGCAGCCCGCTCTTGGTGACCGCGACGAGCGTCGAGCCGTCGGCCGATGCCACGACAGTGACGACGAAGCTGTCCGGCATACCGAGGTCGCGCCAGTGCCGCGCACCGTCGTCGGACTCCAACACCTTGCCGGTGTAGGTCGGGTCGTCGACGTACTGGCCGTTGCCGCCGTTGACGGAGAGCACCAGCCGCGAGCGGTGGCCGCCGAGGGCCAGCAGCGCTGTGGGATAGCCGCCGCCGACCGGCAAGGTGCGTTCGAGTCGCCAACTGGCGCCGGTGTCGTGGCTGGCGTAGACCTCGGACGCGGTTCCCGAGGCGACGTACAGGCTGCGCGGATCGGCCGGGTCGACCGCGAAGAGCCCGCCGACGGCGCCCGGCCCGGCCGCATGCCAGCCCGCGTCGGTGGACGGCGTCGGGCGCACGATCTCGTACGACGAGGAGCCGCGCACGGTCGCGCCGTCCGTGGTCGATGCCGTCGCCACGACCTGGCGGATGCCCGGCGTCCCACCGGGAAGCGGGGCGGTCCACCACGCTCCGGGCGCTGCGTCCTTCTCGAACACGGTGGGCACGACGTCGACCTGTCCATGCGGGCCGGTGATCCGCAGCGTCGGCGGCGCGGCCAGGGCGGTCGGGCTGTAGACGTACGCCGTGGACGCGACGGGCGACGGGTCGGGCGAGGTGTAGACCGCGAGCCCGGCAGCGGGTGCCGAATCGAGCGGCCGGTCACCGGCGAACGCCGGACCGGCCGGCGAGAGCGCGACCGCGGCAAGGACCGCAGCGACGATCAGCCGCTTCACCTGGTAACCCCGGCGAGCGCCGCGTCGATGCCCGACCGTGGGCTGCCCATCCCGGTCACGGCGTCGTAGCCGGTGCCGGCGCTGCACCCCGTCGGGCACAGGCCGATCGGCGGTCCGGACGTGATGTCGGCCAGCGCTCCGGGCGGCAGACCGTACGCGGCCCGCTGCGCGGCGGCACCGTTGAGCGGGCCGGAACCGGCCGCCGCCCGCAACTGGTCGGCGTCGGCGAGCAAGGCCGACCAGGCCGGTGCGCCCAGGCTCGTCCCGCCGACCTGGAACCACCCGCTCTGCCCCTGGTAGCCGAAGCTGTCGTAGACGCCGACCCCCGTCTGCGGATCGGCGTCGAAGGAGACGTCGGGGATCTCGCGCGCCGAGGTGCGCACGACCCGACGCTGCGCGGACGACGCGGGCTCGACCCAGCTACGGCCTCCCCCGCTGCCCGCCCACGCCTGCTCGTCGGCCACCGTGCCGTCGTCGTTCAGGGTCAGCGTCGTGCCGCCGATTGCCAGCACGGACGGGCTGTAGGCCGGGTAGTCGCCGGGGTAGCCGTCGTCGCCGCTGGACGCCACGCACGTCGTACGCGCTCCGGCGCAGTGCCCGTCGTAATACGTCTCGTCGGAGAACTCGAACCCGACGCCCCAACTCATGCTCACCGCCGCCGGTGTGCGGCGGCCGCCACGTCGACGGCGTGGAACAGCGCGGCGAAGCTGGCGTCGGTTGCCTGCACCAGTCGGATGCGCGCTCGCGGCGCGACCGCGTGCGCCCACTCGACGTCGAGCGAGGTTTCGAGCGACCAGCCCTCGTCCGACGACGGCGACGTGCCGCTGAGGTCGAGGGTGAAGCAGTTCGTCGCGTCGCCGCCTGCGCCGCAGACGCCCGGCAGGCCGAACTGCTCGCTGAAGTGCTCAGCGTCGGCGACGATGTTCGGGTCGTGGTAGGCGTCGACGATCGCGATCGTCTGGCCGGTGCCGTCGCCGTGCAGGCCGAGGTAGGACCGCATCGTCGCCGGGTCGTACGGCGTGGTGGCCGCCGAACTCGCCAGCACCTTCACCTGTGGCTTGGCGACGCCACTGCGGGACGGTTCGACGACCGGCGCGGACTTCGCGCGTGCCGCGGTTGCCGCCGGGGCGAGGGGGGCGGGGCTGCGCACCTGTTGCGTCGCCTGCTGGCCGGTACCAACCGACTCCAGCGCCATCTTGTGCTGGAACGTCTCGAGATCGGCGTGTGCGCGCACCCCGGCCGCGGCGGTGATCGCCTGATAGGCGATCGGGTCGTCACCGGTCGCGACGGCCTGCACCCCCGCGCCGAGGTCGGCCGTCATCAGCGACCCCGCGTCGACGGTCTCGTCAGTGGCGAGCCGGGCCGGGTCGGGATCGTCGAATGTGGCGGGGTACGCCTGCAGATCGCCGTTGGCCATGAGCAAGACCGGTCCGGAGGCGGAAGTAGGCAGTACCGCCGCGCTCCGGCCGGTTGCCTGCTCGTCCAGCTTCGGGCCTTGCGGCGTGATCTGCTCGGTCCCGGCTTCGGACACCGCGATGAGGCCGAGGGATGCGTCGGTGACGTAGCCCGTGTGCAGGGCCAGGTCGCCGTCGGTGTTGGCGTAGTCGAGCGCTCCGGTGCGCGCGTCGCGAACGTCGATGCGCCCGTCGCCGTCGGCCGTCTCCCAGGCGAGCGCCACGCCGTGCCCGGACGCCCCGGGGATGTCGGGGCTGGCGACGACGGCGTTCCAGAGCGCGGCCCGACTCGTCGTGGCCGGGTCGGTCGGCACCGTCCAGACCGGCTTTCCGTTCGCGGCACTCAGCCCGATCGCCGCCAGGTGCGCCGCCGACTCGCCGGGCTCGGGCGTGTCGGCATACTGCGCAACGACTACGCCATCGGCGATCGCCGCGTTGGAGAACGTCACCCCGTCAGGCGCGGTGTATTGCCAGAGCCGGGCGCCGTTGCGCAGCGAGTACGCGGCCAGCGTCCGGCCAGCCGGGACGAACACCGCCGGCTGCGTACCCGCCGGGCCGACCGTCGCCGTCCAGACGAACTGCCCGGGCAGCGGGATCACGGTGCGCACCTGTCCATTGGTCGCGTCGACGACGCCGACGGCGCTGGTGGCCGCCGCGACGACGACGGGCCGGCCGTCGACCTGCGTTGCCTGCACGTCGTGTACCGGCCCCGGCAGCAGAGCCTGCCAGCGCAACTGCGTCGACCCGGCGGTGAGCGCGCGCCCGGCGTAGGAGTAGACCGCGCCGCTCTCGTCGCCTGCGATCAGGTCGGTGCCGACGGTGGTCGTCGCCAGGATGTCGCCCTGCTCGGCGACCGCGCGCCCGGCGGCGCCGGAGCCGGTGTATGTGCGCACGACCTCGTTGTCGGTGATGACCCGCGCGGCGCCGTGCGGGGCCGGCGACAGCGACATCGGATCGCCGGTGTCGCCCGCCTGCTGCCAGCGGATCGCGCCGTTGGCCGACGACAGCGCGGTCATGCTGTCGGTCTGGGTACGCGGCATCGTGATGCTCGGGATCTCGCCGGTGAGCCAGGACGCGGCGAAGACGGTGCCGCCGGCGATCACCACACCGCCCGGCGATGCGGGCGCGTCGGCCCCATCGCCGGTCAGCGTCTTCGACCACCGCTCGCGACCGGTCGCCGGATCCAGCATCGACACCCGGCCGGCCTCTGGCCCGTCCGGATTGGAGAAGTCGACGTCCACCGAGCCCACGGCCCAGCCCGCCCCGTCTCCTACATCGAGCGAGAGCGGCACGGCCTTGGCGCGCGTGCTCGACGAAACCGTCGCACCGTTCGCCCGCCGCAAAGCGCTCACCGTGTACTCGGTGCGCACCGTCGGATCGGTGACCGTTACGGCAACCAGTTCGTCGCGGTGGGCGTCATCGGCCAGCAGCACCGGATACCCCGCGGTGCGGTGCGCCCAGCTCACCTGGCCGGAGTTCGCATCCAGCAACAGCAGATGCCCGTCCGGAGGGCCCGGCACGCCGAGACCGGTCGGGGTATCGCTCCAGGCCAGCGCCACCTGACCGTGCCCGGCGTCGACCAGATCGAGCAACCGGGCCCACTTGGACTGCGTCGAGTACGTCCAGTTGCGGTGGCCGGTGTAGCCGTTGCCGGCGCGGGTCAGGGTGAGCGCGTGCAGCGTCGTGACCGAGCCCCATTGCCCGATGGTGCCCGCCTTATGAGGATTCGGGTCACCGGTCTCGTCGCCGACGATCAGGCGTCCACGCACGGCAGCGAGCTGCGTGACGTAGCCCGGATCCAGTTCGGAGTAGAGCGTTCGGCCGGTGCGCCCGTCGAGCACCGAGACGAATGTGCCGATGTGCAAAGTGGATCCGGGGACGTTGAAGAGCCACAGGCACAGCTGGCAGTTGGACGCGCTGGCGATGTCCTTGCCCACCATGTCGGCCACTGCGACATCGGGCACGCCGTCGCCGTTCAGGTCGCCGACGGCGTCGGGGTGCACGTTGTTCACCAGGCCGGCGCGCAGTCCCGCGAGCAGGGTCGGGTTGCCCGGCGAGGATCCCCAGACCTGCTGCGGTGCCTGGACGGTGGACGGGATCTGCCACTGCAGCTTCCAGTCGCGGTACAGGCTGCTGCTGTCACGCGACCACAGCACCCGCCCGTCGGCGCCGTGGCGTACCACTGCCCCGAACGCGAATGCCGAGACGAAACCACCGTCGGGGACGCCGAACGTGCGCGCCGCCCCGCGCACCGTCTCGATCTGCGCCGTGCTGCGCAGCGTGAGGCCGGTCGACGTCGGCGTCGGCGTCGGCGGCGCGGCCGTCGCGATCGCGGGCGCACCGCCCACGGCGAGCACGAGCGTCAACAGCAGCGCGCGCGGGCGAACCCAACCTCGTGGCATCCAGATCCTCCAAGCCCGACCGGCAGCTGTCCGCGGGCGATGTTGCCAGCCGGCGAGGCGAGGATTGCCGTTTCGCGGTGGCATCTTCGTGGCAACGGCGCGAACAAGACACGTCCGCGACGGCCGGGTCAGCCGACCGGCCGAGGCTCAGCCGTCGAGGGTGCGTTCTTCGGCTTCGCTCATGGCCACCAGGTCTTTCGCCGACCAGGAAAGACGTCTCGAGCGAAGATCGTCGAGGACGGTGGCAAGCCACTTCACCTCGGCGGCCGTGACCGCGCGCAGGTATTCGGACTCCAGCATCGCGATCCGGGGTATGCCGTGCTCGGCCTCCCGGGCCAGGCTCGCGTCGAGCTCGGCCAGCGTGTCGCTCAGCGTGTCGAGGCGCCGTTGCAGTGCGTCGCGGATCTGCGGCTTGGTCAGCATCAGCAGATGTGACAGGGCCGCCGGGAACTGCGGGAACTCCCGTTTGGGGACGGCGAGCATCTCGTCGATCCACTCGTGGGCCACCTCGCGTCCGGCGTCGGTGATCTCGTACACCGTCCGTTCGGGGTAGAGCTGGCCGCGCTCGGTCTCGCGGACCTCGACCAGACCCGCAGCGAGCAGACGCTCGATCGTGCGGTAGAGGCTCGCCCGCTGGCCGACGTTGACGACCTGGTCCTTGCCCCACTGCTTGATCAGTCGCTGGATGCCGTACGGGTGCAGCGGTTTGTACTGCAGCAGAGCCAGGACCGTCAGGGCCAGCGGGGAACTGTTGAGCGCGGTGGGCATGGCGCGATACTAGCCACTCAGATACTAGTTGACATGCAACTAGTCCTACTGCGACTATCAGCGCGCCTTCGACCCAGTGATTGACACACAGGAGTACCGCCATGATCGACAACAACCAACTGCGCGCGGCGGAGATGAGGACCGGTCAGGTCATCTCCCGCGACGGCACCCGCATCGGCTACTACCGGCTAGGCCATGGACCGGGCCTGGTGCTGCTGCACGGCTCGATGGAATCAGCCCGCAGCCACACGCAACTCGCCCAGGCGCTGGCCGACGCGTTCACCGTGTATCTGCCCGACCGCCGAGGCCGCGGTCTCAGCGGCCCATACGCCAGCGACTACAGCGTCCGACAGGAGGTCGACGACCTGGACGCACTGCTCACCGAAACAGGTGCGCACAACGTGTTCGGCGTCAGCGCAAGCGGCCTGGTCGCCCTCGAGGCGGCGCGCACGCTGCCGGCCGTTCACAAGATCGCCGTCTATGAACCGGCACTCCTCACGAGCAAACAGCGCAACGACTGGCTCGTGCGCTTTGACAAAGAGATGGCCAAGGGCAACGTCGCCGCGGCAATGGTGACCAGCATGAAGGGACTCCAGCTGGCGCCCCCGATCGTCAACATCATGCCGACCCGGCTGCTCGTCGCGGCCACGAATCTGGCCTTGAAGAGCGAGGACAAGAAGGCGGTCGCCGGCGAGATCACGATGCGCATGCTCGCGCCGACCCTGCACTACGAGGGCGCGCTCATCGCCGAGATGACTGGTGCGGCAGAGCGTTTCCGCTCAGTGCGCGCCGATGTCCTGCTGCTCGGTGGCAGCAAGGGCCTGCGCCTGTTCCAGCCGGGTCTCGACGCTCTGGAGCGAGTCCTTCCGCACGCGCGTCGAGTGGTGTTCCCCGGACTCGACCATGGCGCGTCCGCCGATGTGAGCAGCCGTAACCGCGGCGGAAAGCCCGATGTCGTCGCCGCCGAACTGCGCCGCTTCTTCACCCAGCCCTGAACCATCGACGAAAGGAACTGCAATGAGTGCAACCGAAACCGTCCGGATCGCAGCGAACAACTCGGTGACCAAGCGCCTCGGGAACTGGACGAACGCGCGTCGCTTCCAGGTACGTGCGCATCGGGGGCAGGCCGTCCTGGACCTCCGATCGCCGCTGATCGAGGCCGGCGAGATCGACGTCGAGGTCGACCTCGACCATGCCGTGCTGAAACTGCTCGTCGCCGACGACGCAACGGTCGACGACTGGAACCTGCGGCGGATCGGTCGCGGCCGGGTGAAGGACTCGGCCACCCCGAACGCATCCGGCGGCCGGCGGGTGATGCTCACCGGACTGGTGCAGTACGGCGAGATCCGGGTGCAACGCGGCGGCGTAGCCATGCTGTCGGCGATGTTCTCGCGCGAGTACCTCAAGGATCTCCGGCAGGCGCGCAGGCAGGGCAAGTACCCGACGGTCGACGACCCGACACGCGGCGCCTGAGGCCTCATGGCGTAGGACGACATGGCGGCCAAGCGCAAGGTCGGCAACCTGCTGGCACTGGCGGTGCTGTCGTACCTGACGCACCAGCCCATGCATCCCTACGAATTGGGCCGCATGCTGCGCCACAACGGCGACGAGCGAAGCATCAAGTTCAATCACGGCTCGCTCTACGCGGTGGTCTCGCAGCTAGCGAGGGCTGGGTTCATCGTCGAGGTCGCGACCAGCCGCGAGGGTCGCCGGCCGGAACGCACGGTGTACAGCCTCACCGACCTCGGCCGGCGAGAGCAGCACACCTGGTTGCGCGAACTGGTCGAGCAGCCGCAACACGAGTATCCGCAACTGGTGGCGGCACTCTCGCTCATCGGGTCACTGCCCGCCGCTGAGGTACTCGTGCTGCTGCGAGGGCGAATCGCGCGGCTGGTCGATCAGCGGGCTGAGATCCGTTCCCTTGTCGACGCCGCGCTCGAAGAGGGCGTACCGCCGCTGTTTCTCGTGGAGGAGGAGTACCGGCTCGCGATCCTGGATGCTGAGATCGCGTTCGTCGAGCAATTCATCGACCGGATCGCGGGCCGGGCCTACACCTGGCCGCACTGACGCCTCGATCGAGGAACGGCAGGCGAGACCTACGCGAGAAAGCGGGCGAGCGAGGCGCGAAATCCGCGATCTCGCATGACGGTGATGTGTCCGCACTTTGGGAACAGGCGCAGGTCGCTGTTCGGGATCAGCCGCGCGGTCTCCTCGAACAGTTCCGGCGTGTAGAACCGGTCCTCGCGGCCGGCCAGGATGAGCGTCCTCGCCTGGATCGGCTCTCGGCCGGTTGCCAGATCGAATTCGTCCTCGGCCTCCAATGTGGTCGCCAGGTCGTCCCAGTCGGCGCGGCGCCGGACGAGACGTTTCGCCAGCAGCCAGCCAGCCGCGGCTGCGGCGTGGCTACCGCGATACGGCGGAACGACGCCTCCCGCAATGACCGCGGCGGCGCGCCGCAACTGCCCGGCGCGAATATGCGCGGCCGCCTCGGCCTGCAGGCGCCTGCCGGTCGGACCGAGCCGGCACGCGGAACTGACCAGCACCAACCGATCGACAACGTCTGGATGATTGGCCGCCAACTGCTGGGCGATGCTGCCGCCGGTCGACGTGCCCATCACGGCTACAGGGCCGTCGAAACCGGAACGCACGGACTGCGCGTGTTCGCTCGCGATATCGCCCATCGTCATTCCGCGGGCGAGCCCGGGGCGCCGATTGAGCAGGACCAACCGGTGTGAGCGGGCGAGCGTCATCACCGGATGAAACGCACTCCGTACCAATGCTTGACTCTCGACGCCGGTCCGGGCGGACAGGCCGGGCAGGACCACGACCACGGGACCGTCGCCGACAGCGGCATACGGAAGCCGGCCAAGCATCCCTCGCTCGATGTTCAGCGACACGGGGTGAGTTTGCCATTGCCGAACGACTGCAATGCGCACCGGCGGACCGGCCGGCGTCACGTCCGCCGGCGGGGTTTCCGCGCGGGTGGATCCGGCGCCCAGGTGCCACTGCACCGTGCGGTAGAGCCAGTCCTCGTAGCGCTTCACCGACCAGCGGCGTTGCTCAACCAGGCGGTAGAACAGGATCGGGTCGTTGTACGCCCAGACGGTGTCGACCGCTTCGTCGATGCTCACGCCGGCGCGCAATCCCCCTTGTGCGGCAAGGTGATTCACGAACAGGCGCGCACCCGCAAGGCGTTGCGCTTGGTTGTCCTCCAGAACCACCTGGGCCTGCGGGTCGGTCCCGGCTGCGGAGATCAATGCCCAGGACAGCCTGGACAACCGCCGCGAGATCTGACACGCGATCGAGGCCCAGGTACGGATGATCCGATCCGGCTCGGTCTGCCCCATCGCCTGCTGGATGATCGGCCGTTGCACGAGGGCGACCGGCTCGTCGTCGCCGCCGATCGGCCCAGTCGATCGCCAGCTTGATGATCTCGGCCTTGCCGCCGACCGATGCGAACACCGTCTTGCGGCTGACCCCCGCGGCGGCCGCGATCTCGTCGACGGTGGTGCGCCCGAATCCCTGCTCGACGAACAGCTTCGCGCCGGCGTCGACGATCGCCCGTTGAGTCTCGCGGGCCTGGGTCGCCCGCAACTCCGACGAGTATTTCCGCTTGACAGGCTGGGCCATTTGAGTTCACCATCAGTGTAATCAAAGTTCGGACAGTCACTTCAATGAAGGATGAGTGTAGATGAAGACGGCAATCGTCGGCGCGGGGCCGACCGGGTTGTATTTGGCGATGTCACTTGCCCGGCGCGGGCATCAGGTGACCGTGATCGACCGTGACAGCGGCCCGTCCTCCGGACGGACGGTGGGCGCGCAGAGGTGTCATGCAGTTCCACCATCCGCACTTCTTCCGCCCGCAGGTGCGCAACGCGCTTCTGGCCGAGGTGCCCGAGGTCGACGAGGACCTCGTCGCCGCCGGGGCGCTGCTGACGCCGGTCAGCCCGGTCCTGCCCGAGTTCCTCGGCTACCGCGTCCGCCGTCTCGTCTTCGAGCGGGTGCTCCGGGCGGCGGCGACCTCCGAAGCCGGCGTGTCCGTCGTGGCCGGACACGCGAGCAGCGTCGTGGCCGAGCGGGGCCGCGCCCGCGGGGTTGTCGTCGACGGTCGCACCGTCGAGGCCGACCTGGTCATCGATGCCTCCGGGCGCAACGGCCGGTTCGCCGACGGACTGCGTGCGCCGGCCGTCGGCGGCGACAGTGGCTTCGCCTACGTGTCACGGCAGTACCAGTTGCTGCCCGGCGCCGAACCGGGACCACTCAACGCGCCACCCGGGTGGGGCGGGATGTACCAGGGCTACCTCGTGATCGTGTTCCTGCAGGACGCGGGCACGTTCCAGACGCTCATCGTGCGGCCCGAGTGACGACACGGAACTCGCCGGCATTGCGCGACGACGCCGCGTTCGAGGCAGCGGCGCAGGCGATCCCGTCGATCGCGACGTGGGTCGACCCGAACCGCGCCAGGCCGCACTCGTCCACCATGGTCGGCGGCGGGCTCTACAACACCTACCGCGGGCAGTTGACCGAGGACGGCGAGGTCGCCGTCGAGGGAGTGCTGTTCGTCGGCGACACCGTCCTCACGACGAATCCCGCCGCGGGCCGTGGGGTTACCACCTCGATGATGCAGGCCCAGCAACTCCTCGCCCTGCTCGACGAGCACGGCAGCGACTTCGACACGGTCGCGCGCCACTTCGACCGGTGGTGCGGGCAGAACATGAAGCCGTGGTTCGAGGACCATGTCGCGTGGGATGCCGGGCTGCTGTCGAGGTGGCGCGGCGAGGACATCGACTTCAGCAGGCCACTGCCGTCGGATCTGATCTGCTCGCTGGCGGAGGTGGACCCGTCCGTCCTGCCGATCGTCGGCGCGTACCGGGGCATGCTCGCCGGGCCGTCCGCGCTGGCCGCCCTCGAACAGCGTGCTCGCGACGCCCTGCAGGGCGGATTGCGGCCCGGCCTGGCCGACGGGCCGACCCGCGACGAACTCGTCGAGCGCATCTCCCGGGCCGCGGCGGCGTAATTGCCCGGTTCGGCCTGACGATCTGCCGCTGAGATCAAGTCCGGGCCCTCGCTGTCGATGTTGGCGGTGGACGTCCCGGACCTGGAAGGCGGACGCCGTGGCAGCACCGATATGGACCGTGGTTTCCAACGGTCGCCCGGTTGGCGAGTTCAGCGAGCAACAACTCGTTCAGTGGGCAGCGAAGGACGCGTCAATCCGGATGACCTGTTCTGGCGCGAAGGAATGGTGGCGGCGGCTCCTGCGCACACCTTGTCGCCGTTCTACCGCTACCTGAGCCCCAGCCGTCTCGGGGACGATGCCGCGATTCGCTGGCTGCTTCCGGTCGGGCGGGCGCCATGGGCAATCGCGGCAGGCTATCTCGGACTGTTCTCGATCCTTCTGGTGTTCGGGCCGTTCTCCATCGTCGCGGGGATTCTGGGCCTTCGCCAGATCAAGCGCGACCCCCGACTGCACGGCAAGGGACGTGCCACGTTCGGCATCGTTGCCGGCTCGCTCGCAACATTGGTGCTGCTGGCAATGGCGGTCATCGCGCTCTAGCGACACGCGTTTGCGCGCGGAGCGCTCAGTCGCCCAGGCGACGGTGCAGTCGACTATGTACGACCACGGCGGCAACGACTGCGATGGAACCGAACAGCACCGAGAGCAAGATCGCCGAGTGCACGATCGTCGCCAGTCCGACGACGGCAAGTACCAGCAGCAGAAGCAGTTCGCGGATTTCGCGAACTACCTGGAACGGGCGGCTGGCCCGGACCCGAACGGTGCCCAACTTCGCTGTGCCGAGTCCAAGTGCCTTACGGGTGCCTGCATCGAGGAAGATCCAGGTCAGGTCGGGATACACGCCGAGCGCGTCGGAGGTAGCCGGGAACCGCGACCAGAGACCGCCGCCCGACAGCGTTTCCCGACGACTTGTCACTTGCTCGGGAGCGGTTTGCGCACGCATACACAGCTCGGTGACGTGCTCATCGCCGGGAACGACACCTTCGATCACGACGCGATCACCGTCTGAAAGTCCCAACAAGGCCATCGCCAACGGCTCGAGCAGGCAGGCATTCTGTTCGACCGTCGCGAGGTCTGCGGCCTGGACCCGGCACGTCAGGTACCGGGGGCGCGCGACCAGCGAGTCGGCTACCCGGTGCCGGCTGGTCGTCGCCTTGTTGACGATCACGAACTCGTGATTCTCGACCCCGATGGCGTTTCTGATCGTCTGATCGAGAAGTACCTGATCGGCGTGAGCGGTCTGCGCTGTCACCACCCGGGCGAGGCATGCGGGGCGGTCCGGGTCCAAGGCGGGCGCCACTGAGCAGTGCTCGTCAAGATCGAGGCGATGGGCCAACTCGGACGGCACCACCACACACGCCTGCCCGCGGCGGTCGAAGTCATCCGACGTCGCGGCGCATCCGAACACTCTGTCGCCCGGCGGAGCAGGAAGACTCGCCGTTTGACCGTAGGTGATGTCGATCCCGGAAGGGGACGCCGTCAATTCAGAAGCACGTGACTGTCCGGCCGCTCGCCAGTGCTCGCGGATCTCGTCGCGAACGTGCTGCTGAGACAGCAGTCCGACCGTTGACTCCGCATCGCCCGGCGCGATCAACTTGGCGACGGCAGGATCCCCGGCGATGACGCCCTGGATCTCCCGCTGCGTCATGAACGGCAGCGGCTCGCCGTCGGGGCCGACGAGAACTCCCCAGCGAGACTGGTAGATGTAATAGCGTTCCGGTCGCTCGCTGTTGTGCAACGTGAGCGGATACTGATCCGCGCCGAGCTGCAGGCGCTCGTAGTTCGGTTCGGTTTCGTCGAGCGCTGTGAGCTGGTCGCGGTCCAGCCACGAGACGGTCATGGCGGTGGCCGCATTCGGTTGGGCGTACGGGGCGGCAGCAATAAAGCCTCTGGTGCTGACGTGCGCCGAGTGTCCAATGGCAATGCCCGTCACGACGCACGGACTCAGCGGCACGGCCGTGCTGACCGCCGCGGTTGAGAACTTCCGATGCAGCACGGCTGGAGACGCGTTGGATCCGACTGCCACCACGAGGACACGAGCGTCCATCGGCGCGACGTTCGCCAGCAGCAGCGCGTGGTTGAGTGCGTGCCACCGCTCGGCAGCGCCATCAGCAGAGTCAGCAGTCCTCGCCTGGTTGAACCGCCGCCCGGACACCGTTCGTAGCGGCACGAAGCATCCGTGAACGAGCAGGCCGGGCGTCGACGCCACGGCGCCCGGATAGTCGAGCGGCTTGAGCTCGTCGCTCGCGTTGAACCTCGGCACCGACGCCACGGCATCGAATTGTGCAGCACGGCCCGGCCCGCCGGGCGCGCCACACCGTCGCCGACGGTCGCGCCCACTCGCCAGGCCGGACGCGCCGGTCAGCGGTTCGGACCGCGCACCACCATCGCGTGAACGTATTCATATTGCCTATGAAGCGAAACGGCGGGAGGGTTCGGGCATGACGGGCGAGTCGCCGGGGCGCGCTGGTCTCGCATGGCCATGAGCGCAGGCGGCCTGGCACCGGGTCCGCCGGATGCACGGCCCGACGTCGACCAATTGGGCCGGGCGAGCTCTCCGGTCTTCGTCGGACGCGCCGACGAGATGGCGCGACTGCTCGACGTGACGGCACGTAGTCCGTCGCTCGTGCTGATCGAGGGCGAGCCCGGCGTCGGCAAGACCAGGCTCGTCCAGGAAATCGTCCGACGGCGGGAACTCACTGGGGCAACCACCCTTCCTGGGCGCTGCCACGAACTGAGTGAACCGTTCCCGCTCGGACCGGTGGTCGACGCATTGCGCAACGCTCGCCTGTCGGGCCGGCTGCCCGCGGTGACCGGGGCGCTTCGGCCGCTGCTGCCTGAGCTCGCCGACCGCTTGCCGGAAGCGCCGCCGCCGCTCGGTGATCCCGCCGCCGAACGCCACCGGCTCTTTCGCGGGCTGCTCGAACTGCTCACCGCGTTGGGGCCGGCCATGCTGCTGATCGAGGACCTGCACTGGGCCGACCAGGCGACACTCGAGTTCCTGCGCATCCTCGTACTTCAGCCGCCACCTGAGCTGGCTGTAGTCGGCACGTACCGGCGCGAGGACCTCGCCGCGGGATCACCCCTGGTCCGGCTGGACTCGCAATTGCCGGCCCAGTCCAGCACGGCCCGCATTGCGCTGCGGCCACTCAACCAGGACGAGGTGCGCGAGCTCGTCCGCACGATCCTCGACACGGCCGAGATCTCGGCCGCCTTCGCCGAGTACCTCTATGCGCGTACCGCCGGGTTGCCGTTGGCCGTCGAGGAGGTCCTGCTGCTGCTGCGCCAGCGCCGCGACCTCGTGCGTCAGGAGGGCGTCTGGGTGCGCCAACAACTCGACGCGCTCACGGTCCCGCCCCGGCTTCGCGACGCGATCAGCGAGCGGCTCTCCCGCCTCGGCCCGTCGGCGCGCTCACTGGTACAGGCCGCGGCAATACTTGTCGTTGCCCGCCGACGAGCAGCTTCTCTCGCGGGTCACCGGGCTGCCGGAACCGGCCTGCGGCGACGCCCTGGCCGAGTCGCTCGCCTCGGCGTTGCTCTTCGAGGTCGGCGATGACAGCTACGGATTCCGGCACGCCCTGGCCCAGCAGGCCGTGGAAGAAGGCGTCTCCGCCCCGATGCGGCGCCGGCTGCACCTGCGCGCCGCCCGGGCCCTGGAGTCGCGCCGGGACCGGCCGCTCGCCCGACTGGCCCGCCACTACCGAGCCGCCGGCGAGACGACGAAATGGGTCCGGTACGCCGAGGCGGCGGCCGATCGGGCAATTTCGCTCAACGACCACGCGGCCGCGTACGCGCTGCTCCGCGATGCGGTGTCCATCCGCGACATCGCGCCGGTGACGCGTGGTTGGCTCGCGATCAAGCTGGCCCGGCACGCATTACGCTGCCGCGCCTACGAGGACTCGATCGCGATCCTGCCCCCGTTGCTCGACGACGAGGCGATCCCCGTTCGGCTGCGTGGACGGCTGCGGTTTCTCCTCGGACGCCTGCTCTATGACACGGGCGACCCGCAAGCCGCGCACGAACAGGTGGCGCGCGCGCTCGGCGAACTCGACAAGCCGATGTCGGCGCAGGCCATGGCCTGGCTCGCCGTCACGCCCTCCGGCGCCAACTCGATCGAGCAGCGGCTTCGCTGGTTCGACGACGCAATACAGCTTGCCGCGCGGTCGAGCGACCAGGCCATGACGATGGAGATCGCCGCCAGCCGGGCGGTGCTACTGGTGCGGGCCGGCGACCCGGCGTGCTGGCCGGCGATCGAGGCCATCCCGAATCCAGGCAATGCCCCGGGCGAGATCGAGCAGGCCATTCGCGGTTACGGCAACGTCGCCGATGCGTTGCTGCACCTCGGGTACTACAAGGTCGCCGAGGACTTCAACCGCCGCGCCCTTCGCCTGGCCAGCGAACATTCTCCGTCGTACTCGACGAATTTCGAGATGACCAATATGCAGCTCGACTGGCTCGCCGGACGCTGGACCGGGCTCGAGCAGCGCCTGCGCAGCGCGGTGCGCGCCGTCGAGGACTGGCCGACGGCGTTGCATATCTGCGAGGCGTTCCTTGGACTGCTACTGCTGGCCCAGGGCCGCACGCAACCGGCGCTCGCGCTGTTGGGCCCGCTGAGCGGGAAGCTCGAGGGTGACATCCGGGTACTGACCTGGATCGCAGCCGCGGTCGGCCAGGTGCACTTGGCCGGCCGCGATTCCGCCGCTGCCGTCGAGGCGATCGAGCCGGCGCTTCGCGCCGTCGATGAGAACCAGATCTGGCTGTGTGCGGGCGACCTGGTCGTCGTCGGTGTCGAGGCATCGCTCGCTGCGGGCCGGCCGGACGAGGCCCGGCGGCTGCTAACCCGTCTCGCCGCGCAGGTGCGCGGCAAGGACGCTCCAGCCGCGGCCGCGGCGGTCACCACCTGCCGGGGTCTGCTCGCCGAATCGCAGGCGCAGATCGAGAAAGCGGTGCAGCTGTTCGGCGAGGCCGAGCAGTCCTGGCTGGCCCTGCCGCGTCCGTATCTTGCGGCTGACGCCCGGGCACGGGCCGGGCGTTGCCTGCTGTCCCTCGACATCGAACGGGCGCGTGCGCTCTTGGAGGATGCACTGGCCGCGTTCGAGAAGTTGGGCGCCGACTGGGACGCCGCCCTCGTCCGGCAAACGCTTCGTCGCCATGGGCTGATCCCGGCGCATCGACGCGGGCGCCGCTCGTACGGCAACGAGCTCTCACCCCGCGAAGCGGAGGTTGCCCGGTTGGCATCGCAGGGCCTGAACAATCGTGAGATCGCCCGGACACTGCACCTGTCGGTGAAGACCGTCGAGGGTCACCTCAGCTCCGCGAGCAGGAAGCTCGGGATCAGCTCTCGCGCTGAGTTGGCCGACCAGCTGCGCTGAGCGTCGAATTAATCAAGGGTGGGCACCCTCTGTGCAACCCTTGCCGACTCGCGTTCGCTGACGGTCGTGGACGAACTGCCCGGTGATCCCGTCAGCGAGGAAACCTCGACCCGCGCAGGCAACGCCCTATCCGAGGAGTCCCCGCAGCCGGACGAGCCGGCAGTGCCGGGCGATCCAACGGCGAGCAGTCCGTCCGACGCGAAACGCCGGCCACCCCCATCCGGCTACGTCCCGGTCTAGACCGGGCCGACCACAGAGGCGAACGCGCGTCCCGACCCGCGGACGCCTCGCAGTCCTGGCTGCGGCGAAGGAGAGGCTCTATGCGCAAAGACATGGCACGGCAGCTCAGCAAGATGATCGCGCTCGCGCTGCGAAGAGCGGTCCGCCGACGGTACGCGCTAGCGGTGTTGGTGCCGGCACTCGCCGCGGGCCTGGTGGTGGCACTCCTGCCCGGGGCGCATCACTCGTCCGGCCGAGCGGCGACGCCGCCCGCACACGCGATCCGGCCGGCCGGCGCGCTGGGCGGCGGGCTGCAGCCGGCAACCACAACAGCCGCGCTCGAGCAGGCCAAACGCAAGCCGGTGACCCTCCTGACCGGAGATCAAGTCCGGCTCACGCCCGCCGCCGGTGGCCGGTCGGTAGTGACACCTGCGTCGACGAAGCCGACCGACAACTCGCTCGCGTACACGTTCCAGGTCGGCGGCGACGTCTACTCGATACCGGGTGCGGCGCTGCCCTATGTCGGCAGGCAGCTCGACCCGCGCTTCTTCGACGTGTCCTACCTGCAGCGCGCGGGCTACGCGAACCTCAAGGCTTTGCCCGTCTCCGTGTCGTGGCGCAGTTCGACGCACCCCACCGTTCCGGGCATCACGTCGCCGACGAGCGGTAGCAACACGACCGGGTCGGTGAGCATGTCCGATGCGCCCGCGCTCGGCCAGGCGCTCAAGAACCACGCGAGCGTGCTGACGCAGGTCAAGAAGATCTCGCTGGGCGCTTTGCCGGCCGCGCAAGGCCGTTTCGAGACGCTGAAGCCGGCGCCGGCCGTTCCGATGTCGTCGAGTTCGGCGCCCGCCGGGACGAAGCTGTACTCGCTGCGGGTCAACACGATCGACCACGACGGCAAGCCGAGCGTCGGGGTCGTCGCGATCCAGAACGTCAAGAGCCTGGCGCAGTACTACAGCGTCTCGGCCGTGGGCCCCGACGGCACGATCGCGGTCAGCGTGCCGGCCGGCCAGTACGCCGTCGAGGCGTTCATGTACGACATCGGCATCGGGAACTTCCCGGAGAACCTGGCCTTCGTCTCGGCGGACGTCGACGTCTCGCACGACGCCGACGTCACCCTCGACAGCCGGCAGGCGAAGGAGATCACCGTCTCGGTGCCCAAGCCCGCCGTGCCCGCGATCGAGACGATGACGTTCAACCGGACGTCGGCCGACCACTTCGGGCTGCAGGCCGCCATGTGGATGTACGGCCAGGGCGTCAGCACCGTCCTGCCGCCGACGCACATGTACGCCCGGCCGAGGCCGGCGCCGAAGGTCGGCAAGCTCGATTTCGCCGACGCGTGGGATCTCGTGCCCGTCGACTCGGGGCTCACCGGCGTCGACGCCCCGTACTCCTACAGCCTCGACTTCGCGAGCCAGAACGGTGTGCCCGGCAACCTGTCGCGCACGCTGACCGACAAGGACCTGGCGACCGTGCACGACAACTACGCCTCCAGCATCGCGGGCGGCAACGCCGTGTCGACCATGGCTCCGTTCCACACCTGGTCCACCCTGACGCTCGGCCTGTTCCCCGCGTTGCTCGACTTCCCCGTACCCACCAAGCGGGACGACTACTTCGGCGGGTCGACGGACACCGTGTGGGAACAGTCGACCCAGCCGACCACGATGATCGGCCCAAGCCCCACCCCGCCGCCGGCGACCTGGGGGCCGTACCGGACCTTCCGTCCGGGCGAGACCGACAACGCGACGTGGGGCGCGTCCCCGGCCGTGCCCGCGCCGGAGTGGCAGACGATGGGGATCCCGTACACGAGCACGAGCGCGGACGACGGGGCGAACAAGACGACCTGGTCGTATGTCTGCCCGGCGTGCCGGCAGGGCGACCTCATGGCGTTCAACGTCGTTGCCTCCGGCGACAACGACCCCACGCATTCGGAGAACTGGCTCGGCGTCGGCGCCGGCCTGCTGACCAACACCCCTGGCCAGGCGACCGATTCGCTGAAGTTCTACCGCAACGGCGCGCTCACCCAGCTCGCCGGTCGGTCCGGGCAGATGTTCCCGATGCTGCCCGGGAAGGCCGACTACTCCATCGACTGGGACCACACGATTCCCGTTGCCTGGACGCAGCTCGCGACGGATGTGCACAGCGTCTGGAAGTTCAGCTCCTCGCGCCCGGCGCGGGCCGACCGCGTGCCGTCGTTCGAGCTGTGCGCGCCGGACTCCAACCAGGCCTGCTCCTACGTGCCGCTGGTCTTCGCGAACTACGACTTCGGTGCGAACCTCAGCGGTCAGGTGAGCGCGCCCGGCTCCGAGACGTTCACGTTGACCGGCTATCACCAGGCGAACGAGTCCGACGCGCCGCCCGTCACGGACGCAGCCGTGCAGGTGTCCTACGACGACGGCACCACCTGGGCGCCCGCATCGAGCGTCAGCAAGCTCGGCGGCGGCAAGTTCCGCGTGTCGGTCAACCAGCCGGATCCGTCGGCGACGGGTGGTTACGCGTCGTTCAAGGTGACGCTGACCGACAGCGCCGGCAACAGCCTGGAGCAGACGGTCCTGCGGGCCTATGCGCTCACCGCCCCGGCATCCGCGACCCACAGATAAGGAAGGTGCAGACGTGCGATCACGCTTAACGTCCATCGTCTCGGCGCTTGCCGTCATTGTCGCGGCCGGCGCGGTCCAAACCATCCCCGCTGCGCCGTCGGCATCGGCCAGCCCAGCCTCGACGCCTGCGCCGACCCGCCAGGCGTGCAGTACGCCCAAACCGAAGTCGGGCCGGTTCGGGTGCATGGCGCTGGAGCGGACGACGTCGAACGGAACCCCGCTGACCGCCCCCGCTTCGACCTCGCTGCCACCGGGATACGGCCCGGCGCAGATCCAGTCCGCGTACCAGCTCGCCGAGGCGGCGGCGTCGCACGGCGGTGACCAGACGGTCGCCATCACCGACGCCTACGACGACCCGACCGCCGAGTCCGACCTGGCGCACTACCGCTCGACCTACGGCCTGCCGGCGTGCACGTCCGACAACGGCTGCTTCCGCAAGGTGAACCAGGACGGCGCGGCGGCGCCGTTGCCGGCGGCGGATTCCGGCTGGTCCGAGGAGATCTCCCTCGACCTCGACATGGTCTCGGCAACCTGCCCGCACTGCCACATCCTGCTCGTCGAGGCGGACGACAACGGGGCGATGAACCTCGGTGCCGCGGTCGCCACGGCGGGGAAGCTCGGCGCGAAGCAGATCTCGAACAGCTGGGGCGCGCCGGAGTTCGCCGGGGAGGCCAACCTGGAGCCGTTCTTCGACCAGCCGGGCGTGATGATCACGGCCTCGACCGGCGACGCCGGCTACGGGGTGAACTATCCCGCGGCGTCGGCCAACGTGACGGCGGTCGGCGGCACCAGCCTCTGGCCGTCGAGCGGGTCGCGGGGCTGGTCGGAATCGGCGTGGGCCCTTGCCGGTTCGGGATGCTCCGCGCAGATCCCCAAACCCGCGTGGCAGCACGACGCATGCGAGCACCGCACCGTCGCCGACGTCGCCGCGGTAGCCGACCCCGACACTCCGGTGGCGGCCTACGACACGTTCGGTACCCCGGGCTGGCTGCGGTTCGGCGGCACGAGTGTCTCGTCGCCGATCATCGCGTCGGTGTACGCGCTGATCGGTAACGCGACCGGTGGGAGTTCGTACTTCTACCAGCACCGCAACAAGGTCTTCGACGTGACGTCTGCCCACAACGGCACCTGCTCGCCGTCCTATCTGTGCACGGCCGTGCCCGGCTACGACGGGCCGACCGGCCTCGGAACCCCTGATCTCACCGGGGCTTCGGACACCGGTGGCAGCTGCGTCAACGGCTGGTCGGTCGCCCCGCAGCAGCAATCGCTCCCGGACGTGGTGTCGACCCCGACCCTGACATGGGCCAAGGCGTTCGACGTCGCAGCGTTGTCACCGACGAACGTCTGGACCGCGGGCACCTATCAGGACGAGGGCGGCACGGCGCCGGCCGCGAGCTACGGCTTCGTCACCGACGTCGAGCACTGGAACGGAAAGACGTGGTCGCGGACCCCGTCGCCGAGCCCGGTCACGCCGACCGGCGTGGCGAATGCACAGTTCCTGGCCACGTCCTTCGACAGTCCGAACGACGGCTGGGCCGTCGGTGACGACATGAACGACGGGATCACGACCACTGTCCTGGTCTCGCACTGGGACGGGTCGAAGTGGTCGCTCAGCCCGGCGCTGAACCCGTGGCCGACCACCCGGACCCTGTACGGCAACCAGGTCGCCACGCCCGCATCCGCGAACGCCGTGGCGGCGATATCGCCGAACGACGTCTGGATCGGCGTGAACTCCGACAGTTCCTCGACCTTCGAGCACTGGAACGGCTCCACCTGGACCGTGGTCGACCCGCCGCAAGGCGATACGACGCCGAACCTCATCCCGTCCATGCATGCGTTCTCGGCCACGGACGTGTGGGCGACCGGCATCCACTTCGACAACCTGACCGGGTCCGAGAGCGAACCCGTGATGATGCACTGGGACGGCAAGTCGTGGTCGGTCAGCAAGCTCGATCCCGCCACCACATCGGATGCGGCGTTCATCTCGATCTCGGGTTCGTCCTCCGACGACCTGTGGGCTGTCGGCGCGACGACCGACCCCGCCCTCGGGACCGACGTCCCGTTCTCCGAACACTGGGACGGCCACTCGTGGACGATCGTGCCGACCCTTGACGGCGCCTCGGTCGCCTCGAACCACACGACGCTGCTCGGCGTCGCCTCGATCTCCCCGTCCAATGCCTGGGCGGTGGGGACGTACGGCGGGATCAGAGCGGGCCAGACCGAGGCGAGGTTGTACCTGCTCGAGCACTGGGACGGACACGCCTGGACGATCGTCTCCACCCCGCAGAGCGCCGTGCCGGATGCGTTGCAGGCGATATCGGCGAGCAGTGCCAGCAACATCTGGATCGCCGGGTCGGAGCAGATGTCGACCTGGGACCAGTTCACCGACTACCCCTGGATCCTTCGCTACGGGTGCGGCAATGGCTGACGCGCACCGGACCGGACATTCATCAGCGATCACGGGAGGATCGATGCGCGCGACCCCCTTCATCCGCCGTGCCGCGACAGTGGCGTCGGTGGCCGTCCTCGGGCTGTTCGGCGTAGCGGCGACGCAAGCCGGCGCAGCCCCGGGCGCCGACTTCCGCCATGCGTGCGACACCGCCCCCAAGCCGGGAATGGCGGCGTGCATGGCCCTGGTCCGCACCGATGTCCCGGTGCGGGCGCAGGCCCAACTCGGCCCGCACACGCCGCCGACGAACGCGGGCTACGGTCCGGCCAGCCTGCAGGGCGCGTACCTGCTGCCGTCCTCGACGCAGGGCGTGGGTCAGACGGTCGCGATCGTCGACGCCTACGACTACCCGAACGCCGAAGCGGATCTGGCCACCTACCGTTCGGACTGGGGGCTGCCACCCTGCACGACGGCGAACGGCTGCTTCCACAAGGTCAACGAGCACGGGCAGGACAGCCCGCTGCCCGCAGCATCCGGAACGTCCGGCTGGGCGACCGAAGAAGCGCTGGACATCGACATGGTGTCCGCGGTGTGCCCGAACTGCCACATCCTGCTGGTCGAGGCGGACTCCACGTCCATCGACGATCTCGGCACCGGCGTGAACTCGGCGGTCAGCTCGGGCGCGGCGTTCGTCTCGAACAGCTATCTCTCCAAGGAGGGGCCGGACGAGATTGCCGCCGACGCCGCGTATTACGACCATCCGGGAGTCGCGGTCACGGCGGCGTCGGGGGACTGGGGCTACAGCTACGGCCCGGGCTTCCCGGCCTCGTCGCCGCACGTGGTGTCGGTGGGCGGCACGTCGCTGCGGCCGGCGTCGGATCCGCGCGGCTGGTCGGAGAGCGTGTGGACGGGTACTGGGGCCGGGTGCTCCGCATTCGAGCCCAAGCCGGCGTGGCAGACCGACTCCGGCTGCGCCAACCGCACGAACACCGACGTGTCCGCCGTCGCCGACCCGAACACCGGCGTCGCCGTCTACGACACGTATGACGCGCAGGGCTGGCTGGAGGTCGGCGGCACCAGCGCGTCCTCGCCGATCATCGCGGGCACGTACGCCCTGGTCGGAGCACCTGCGGCGGGCACGTATCCGGCGAGCTACCTGTACGCGCACGCGCCCAACCTGAACGACGTGACGAGCGGCTCCAACGGCACCTGCGATCCCGCTTACCTGTGCACCGCCGGGACGGGCTATGACGGCCCGACCGGTCTGGGCACGCCGAACGGCATCGATGCCTTCGGCGTCCCAACCGGCAATATCGTCACCGTCGGCAATCCGGGTGATCAGGCCGCCACCCAGGACGTCGCGTTCTCGTTGCAGATCCATGCCACGGACACCGCGTCCGACCAGACGCTCACCTACACCGCGACGGGCCTGCCCGACGGACTGGCGATCGACGCGAGCACCGGCCTGATCTCGGGGACGCCGACGACGGTGGTCAACGCGTCGGTGAAGGTCACCGCTACGGACACGAGCGGAGCATCGAGCTTCGCGGCGTTCGTCGCTGGACGTCGCCGGGTCGGTCAGCTTCAACGGCCCGGGACCACAGGCGAGCTACGCGGGGGCCCCGGCCGCCGTTCCGGCCGACGCCACCGATGCGGTGCCCGGGCGCACGGTCAGCTACTCGGCGAGCGGCCTGCCGGATGGCCTGTCGATCGACGCGTCGACCGGCGTGATCTCTGGCCTGTTCACGACGACGGGGTACTTCCACCCGACGATCACGGCACGAGACGACGCCGGGCGGTCGAGCGACGAGTCGTTCGTCTGGTACGTGGCGCCGGCGCAGGTGTCGGGAACGGCCGGGCCGATAACGCTCGCCGGCAAGTGCCTCGACGCCGGCGGTTCGTCGGTGGGCGTCGCGTCGTGCAACCACCACTCGTCCCAGACGTGGACGGTCGAGGCCGACGGAACGGTGCAGGCGCTCGGCAAGTGCCTCACCGGTGGCGACGCGGTGCAGTTGGCGGCGTGCAGTGGCGACGATGCCCAGCAGTGGCGGGTCGTCTCCGCCGGTGGGCTGCGGAACGCCGCCTCCGGAAAGTGCCTTGACGTCGAGGGATCTGTCGGCCTGGGTCCGTGCACGGGCGGTGATGGCCAGCGCTGGAACATTCCAGGCGGGCCGATCGTCTCCGCCATGACCGGCGTCTGCGTCGACAGCGGCGCCGGAACGACCGGCCATCTGCAGGGCTCGTCCTGCGATGCTGCGTCGGCACAGGCGTGGACAGTCGCTCCCGACGGCACGGTGCGCAACGGCAACGACTGCCTTACCGCCTCGGGCGCAACCGACGTCGCGTTGGCCCGGTGCGGACATTCGGCGGCCCAGCACTGGCAGGTGCAGCCGGACGGCGCAGTCATCAGCCAGGCGTCAGGCATGTGCCTGACCGATCCGGGCGACAACGTGGTGTTCGCAACCCGGCTGAAACTGGATCACTGCGACGCGACGGCCCAGCAACGGTGGCACGTCGAGTAACAGCACCCTTCTGACCGGCGCGGCTGGACGGCGAAGCATCCGTCCAGCCGCGCTGCGTCAGCCGGCCTGCCCGAATCCGCTGCGCCGCGCGAGCACTATGGCTTGCGAGCGATCACCTGCGTTGATCTTGGCCAGCACGTTGGAGACATGATTGCGAACTGTCTTCGAGGTCAGCACGAGTTCGCGCGCAATGGCCTGGTTGTCGAGACCGCGAGCGACCAGTTCGAGTATCTCGAGTTCCCGCCGGCTCAACTGCGGGAAAGGCGACACCTTCGCCTCGCCGCGCAGTTGGGCAAGGTCGGCGATGGCGCGCGCCACGCGGGGATCGAGAACGACATCACCTGCCATGACCGAGCGGATCACGTGCTCCACCCGGCTCGGATCGGCGCCCTTGACGATGTAGCCGCGCGCGCCGTCACGCACTGCGGCGATCGTGGCGTGGTGATCCTCCGACATCGTGAGGACGACGACCTTCACGTTCGGGCGCTCTCGCGCGATCCAGCGATTGACCTCCAGCCCGGAGCCGTCGGGCAGATGCAGGTCGAGCAGCACGATGTCCGGCTCGATCGCTGCGATCAGGTCGGCGACCTCGCTCGCCGTCGATGCCTCGCCGACGATGTCGATGCCGTCCATCTCGCGCAGCGACGTCGCCAGGCCCAACCGGAAGATCGGGTGGTCGTCCACGACGATCACCCGAATCGGCATCACCCCACCGCCACGGGCAGGCTCGCATGCACCCGGGTGCCGTGCGGTTCGACCGCGGTGATGGCCAGCGTGCCGCCGAGTTGCCCGGCCCGTTCGCGCATCGTGGCCAGGCCCACGCCGGGCGGATGCGCAGATGCGATGCCGATGCCGTCGTCGCGCACGTCGAGTTCGACCCGGTCGGCGACGGCGAGGCACACGCAACACGACCTGGCTCCTGCGTGGCGCACGACATTGGTCAATGCCTCGGTGGCGATGCGATAAACGGCGATCTCGACGGCGGCGGGTAGCTCCGGCTCCGCCTTCGGCAGGTCGAGGTCGATGGCGATCACACCGTCGAACGTCCGGGCGAACTCCGCGAGGGCGGCGGCCAGTCCCTGGTCGTCCAGCGCGGTCGGACGAAGGTCACGCACGATGCGCTTGACGTCGTCGACGGTCCGGTCCACCTCGTCGGCCAACTGCGCGAGCAACGAGACATCGTAGGAGTCGGCGCCCGCGCGGTGCATCCGCCGAACCACCGTGTGCAGCGCCAGCGAAACGCCGGTCAGCGTCGGGCCGACGCCGTCGTGCAGGTCGCGGCGCAGTCGACGACGCTCCTCCTCCTGGGCGGTGACAACCGCGAGCCGGGATCGCCGCAGGTCGCTGGTGAGGCGCACCAGGCCGACCGCGAGAGTCACGTGCGGGACGACGTCGGCGAGAACATCACGGTCGCGGCGACCCAATGCCGATCCACGCCAGCCGACGACGAGCCGGCCAAGCACCTGGTCGGCGGTCGAGAGAGTGAAATCCTCGTCGCCGTCGACGGATTCGCCGTGCTCGGCCACCCGCGCCCAGCCGGCGGAGGACAGCAGGTCTATCGCCACATGGTCCAGGCGCAGCGCGTCGGCAATGGTCTCGGCGAGCGATCCGAGCAGGCGCTCGTCGACGTCGGTACCCGTCGCGACCTGCTGGCCGACCAGTTGCCGGACGACCGCCAGCGGATCGCCACGCTTGCCGAACACGAGGTCGTCGACGAAATGGCGAAGACGCGACCGAGCGGGCTCGAGGGCGACGGCCAGGCCGCCGGTGACACCGACGAGCAGCCAAGCCGGGCCATTGGCGCCGAGCACGGAACCGAATCCGGCGACGAGCGCGGTGTAGAGCAGCACGATCCCGCTGGCGAGGATCGCCCACACGAGAAACCGGTGCGACACGACCGCGCCGGCGCCGGGGTCGTCGCGGATATCGGCGACGAAGGCGCCCACCGCGACGAGGGGCACGGTCGAGAGCAGCACGAGTGGTCGCCGCGACGTGCGCGCCGGGAAGGTTGCCGACTCCGTTGAACGCGGCGGCAATTGTGCCGACCGCGCCGGCCAGCACGCCCAGCGCGAGCCACCTGGTCATCCGGTCCTCGACGGAGTTCTCGTGCGGCCACGGCAACAGCAACGGGACCACCGCGGCGAGCACGACCAGGCCGACGATCTCGACGGCCCGCCCGCCGCCGAACGCAGACACCGGACCGGACGGCCCGTTCAGCGCGTGCGATTCGGACACAATCGCCGCGGCCAGTTGCGATGCGCCGACGATGACGAACGCGACGCCCAGCGCGTAGCGGCCCCTGGCCAGGATCGCCGCGCCGATCGGCACGTAGCACAGCCCCAGCACAACCTCGACCGTGAGCCACCAGTTGCGACCCTGCGGTTCGAGCCCGACATCGAGGCGTAGTCCGAGCACGGCGAGCGCCGCCGCAGCCGAGCCGACGACCGCGCTGATCACCACCAGCTGCGTCCGTCGATCTGCGATCGCGGGTGCCACGGGCACATCTTCCCCCGCGATCGCGTCCCGGCGGCACGGGTCAGCGTCCCAATTCAGGCCCAGGTCGGTGTTGGGACGCCGGACCGCTGCGGCCGGGACGCCGGGCAGCGCAGCCTTCGTGCCGACCGAACACCCCACCGACGGAGGACCTCATGAAGATCAGCCACGTGATCGCGGCGGCCGCAACGGCGGCCGTTGCGACCAGCATGCTCACGACAGGTGCGGCAGCCGGAGCGCAGCACGCGCCGCAGGTCACGCTGACGGGTCGGGCCGTGTTGCCCGTGCAGACTTACGCGCCCGGTCCCCCATCGGGAACGCTGCTGCCGCCGGGCGTCGTCAACGGGATCAGCTTTCCGCTGCCGTCGCAGCCGGTGCAGGGCTTCTCGTCGATGGTGGACGGCCGCGTGCCGGGCGAATACCTGGCCATGCCGGACAACGGGTTCGGCGCGAAGGCAACGTCGAAGGACTTCCTCATCCGCGCCTACTACATCCGCCCGGACTTCAAGACGGCACAAGGGTGGATCGGGTTCGGTCAAGGTCGGCGACTTCGTCTCCTTCCGGGATCCGCACAACCGGATCGGCTTTCCGATCGTCAACGAAGCAACCACCGACCGTTTGCTGACCGGCGGAGACATCGATCCGGAATCCCTGGATCGCGCCCCCAACGGCGATTTGTGGGTCGGTGACGAGTTCGGGCCGTGGATCCTGCATTTCGACGCACATGGCGTACTGCTCGACCGTCCCGTCCAGATCCCGGGCGTGCGCTCACCGAACAACCCGTTCCTCAACGGCGCGCCGGCGACCCAGCCGAACAGCCGCGGCTTCGAAGGCAATGGCCATCACGCCCGACGGCAAGTACCTGTACGCCGCTCTCGAGGGCGCCACCGTCGCCGATCCGGATCAGAACCGCCGCCACGTGTACGAGTTCAGCATCGGGCGCAAGGCCCTGACCGGCCGAACCTGGCAATACCGGACCAGTCAGCCGAGCTACATGGTCGCCGACCTGGCCGCGGTGGACGAACACCGCTTCGTGCTCATCGAGCGGGACGGCGGACTCGGCGCGACAGCGCTGTTCCGCAAGGTGAATCTGATCGACCTGCGCCGAGTTGACGCGAACGGCTTCCTGGTTGCGCAGACCGTGGTCGACCTGACCGCGATCCCCGACCCGAATCTCATCTCGCTGCCGGCGATCCACCCCGGCGACATCCGTCTCGGCAATCCGTTCGCCGTGGTCTGCGAGTCGGTCGAGACGGTCCACCCGATCCTGGGCGATCGGCTGATCATCGGCTGCGACAACAACTTCCCCAACAAGGGCCGCAACCCAGACCTGGCCGACGACACCGAGTTCATCGTCGTGAAGGTCGACGGCCTGTAGAGACCCGGAGGGGGGCCGGGAGTTCGTGCGAGCCAGAACACTTGGCTCGCACGAACTCCGTTATGTCGGGCGCGACAATCACCCGGCGGAATCGACCAGCAGGGGGCCCAAGTGAACGCACCGTCGCGGATCGCGATCGTCACCGGAGCGGGAAGCGGCATCGGCGCGGCGGCGGCCCACGCGCTGGCCGGCGACGGATGGACGGTGGTCCTGGCCGGGCGCAGACGCGAGGCGCTCGTCTCGGTAGCGGACGAGGGAGCCCGCCTGCCCGGCATCCTCGACCCGGTGCCGGCTGACGTCACGGACGAGGCGTCGGTCCAGCGGCTGTTCGATCAGGTGGGCGACCGCTACGGCCGCCTCGACCTGCTGTTCAACAATGCCGGAACCGGCGCGCCGGCGCGTGATCTCGACGCGATCCCGCTCGCGGAGTGGAACGCCGTGGTCGAGGTGAACCTGACGGGTACGTTCCTGTGCAGCCGCGAGGCGTTCCGGATGATGCGCCACCAGCAGCCACGCGGCGGGCGGATCATCAACAACGGCTCGATCTCGGCGCACTCGCCCCGGCCGCAGTCGGTCGCGTACACGGCGACCAAGCATGCGATCACCGGATTGACGAAAGCCACCGCGCTCGACGGCCGGCCGTTCGACATCGCCTGCGGCCAGATCGACATCGGCAACGCGGCGACCGAGATGACCGAACGCATGGCGGACGGTGTCCGCCAGGCCGACGGCAGCGTTCGCCCGGAGGCGCGGATGGATCCACACGACGTGGCGCGAGCGGTGCTCTACATGGCCAGCCTGCCGTTGGACGCGAATGTCGCGACGATGACGGTCATGGCCACCCGCATGCCGTTCATCGGCCGCGGCTGAGCCGGCCGCGTCAGCGCGGAAAGCGGGCGGACACCTCGCCGATCGCCTGGTCGAGAATGGCCAGCCCCAGATCGAGTTCGTCGGTCGTGGCCGTCAACGGCGGCGCAATGCGGAATGTGCCGCCCATGCCGGGCACCTGGACGATGTTCATGTGCAGGCCGAGTTCGAGGCACCGCTCGGTGACCTGCGCGCTGAGATCGGACGAGATCTCCTTCGTGTTCCGGTCGAGCACGAGTTCGAGCCCGACCAGCAGGCCGCGACCGCGGATGTCGCCGACGACGTCGTGGCGGGCGCCGATCGAGTCGAGCCCGCGGCGGAGGTGCGCGCCGAGTTCGGTCGCTCGTTCGTCGAGCCGCTCCCGGTGCGCGACGTCGAGCACGGTGTTGCCGACGGCGGCCACGAGCGGATCGGAGACGTGCGTGGTGAAGAACAGGAACCCGCGCTCGTGCGCTGCCTGCTCGATCTCGGCACTCGTGATCACGGCCGCGAGCGGCAGGCCGGCGCCGAGAGTCTTCGACAGGGTAAGGATGTCCGGGACCACGCCGTCGCGTTCGAACGCGTACCACGAGCCGGTGCGGCACAACCCCGTCTGCGCCTCGTCGAGGATCAGGAGCATTCCGCGCTCGCGGCACTTCTGCTGCAGCGCGGCGAGGTATCCGGGCGGCGGCTCGATGATCCCGGCCGAGCTGAGGATCGGCTCGACGATGCACGCGGCGAGGCTGCCCACCGACTGCGCGTCGATCAGATCGAAGCCGAAGTCGAGCTGGCGCTGCCAGTCGAGCCCGCCGTCGGGCGAAACGAAGTCGGGGCGGTAGTTGTTCGGCGTCGGGATCGCGAAGTTGCCCGGCGCCCGCCGGGCCGTATCCCTTGCGCCCGGCGCTGTACGTGGCGCTCGCGGCGGCCTGGGTCATGCCGTGCCACGACCGGGCGAACGAGACGATCTCGTGCTTGCCGGTGACCAGCTTGGCCATCCGGATCGCCGCCTCGTTCGACTCGGCGCCGGTCGTCAGCAGCAGCACCTTCTCCAGCGGCGCGGGCAGGGTTTCGGCCAGGCGGCGGGCCAGGTCGACAACCGGGCGGCTGACCATTCCGCTGAACAGGTGGTCGAGCGTCGCGATCTGGCGTTGCACCGTGGCCACGATGTCCGGATGCGAGTGGCCGAGGATCGAGCTCATCTGGCCGGACGTGAAGTCGAGGATCTTCCGGCCGTCCTCGGTGTAGACGAAGCTGCCCGCGGCGCGGTCGATGATCTCCCGGGTGAACTGACCCGCGCCCGAGTAGCGGACGAGGTGGCGGTCGACGTCCGCCCAGAACGTCTCGACGTCGGTGGACTCGGTCGGAGCCGGCGCGAGCCGGTAAGGCGCAGTCATGAACAGACGGTAGGTACGCGGCGAGCATCGTGTCCATCGACCGTGCGCCCGCGGCGTTTCAAGCGCTCGGCGCGGTGGGTTTGCGATGCATGCGGTAGTGCAGCACGAGGAACGGCCGGCCGAATACCCAGAAGGCGTGCTCAGCGCGCAATTCGCCGTTCTCGACAAAGACGTCGAGTTGCTCGGCGAAGCCGTGCACCTCCAGCGCGGTGAGGTCCCGCGTGGCCGGGTCGATGTAGGTCAGGTAGTGGCCGGGATGGTCGAGGTCGCTGCGACTGGTCAGCACCAGTCCCCCACCGGCGCGCGCCCGTGGAGCCAGGGTCGCGGTGAAACTGGCCTTGCGGCACAGGGAATCCGACGCTGACGTAGCCGCGGCCGTCGTGGCGGTAGGTGGTGTAGATCCCGACGTAGATCGGCTCGTCGGTGTCGGAGAACGATCGGATCCAGCCGCGCACGGCGACCGCGTCCTCGCCGGGCAGGGTGATCGTGTCGATGCGGCTGCGGATCCCGCGCTGGGTTTCGCGTTGATTCATCGGCACATTCGCCTGCCCGAGTGGCCGCGCGACCAGCGTCCGGTAGAGCAGGTAGCCCGGCCGGACCCACAGTCGCCACTCGGGCTCGATGTCGAGTCGGAAGCGGGTCGTGTGCTCGTAGAACTCGCGCACCTGCGGGTCGACCGCCGCCGGGTCGAAGTCGGGACCGGCCAGGTCGTCCAGCGACGCGACGATGCCGACGTCGGGAGCATCGGCGACATAGGTGCCCCGATGGTCTCGGCGAGGTCGCGGACGTAGCCGGTCCCGACATACCTCGAACGGGCTTCGCGCGGCACGACGAAGGGCAGGTCCTCGGCCCGGACCCGCTCGGCCAGCAGGCTCACCTGGGCGTCGCGGAAGACCAGCGACGACACCACGCGGTAGGCGACCATCGTCGTTGCGGCCACGACCGAAGCCAGCCACCGCAGGACGGCGCGCCGCGAACGCCCGGCCGACCGCAGCGCCGAACACCGGCCCGAGCAAAACCTTCTGCGGACGGACGCCGAGCACGCCGGCAAGCGTCCCGGTCGCCGCGCCCACCTGCACCGACCCGAGTCCGGCCGGTTCGCCCGGCCGCCCACCCCAGCGGAGCGACGAGCGCGCCGCTCATCGCAATCCGTTGCCACAGCGGGGGAATCTCGCCGGGTTGCTGCCGCGCCCGGGCCACTGCCTCCGAGATCGCCAGCCCCGCCGACCCGGCGGCGGCACCGACGCCGGCCATCCGCCGGCCGCGCTGCGCCAGCAATGCCGCACCGGCGGCGCCGCCGATCACCGCGGCGAACGCGACCGACCCGTTTCGCTTCTCCGACGCCGGCCGCTGCGGTGTCATTCGGAAAACCTACCCGCCGGATGACGCGTCGACCGACACGAGCAACCAGGCCGTGGCCTGGGGTGCCCCGGCGCGATCAGCCGGCGAGGGTGGCATATCCGGTCCACCCGGCCACGTCCGGCCCCAGCCCCGAAATCGCCGGGATCACCCGCGGGTCATCGACCGTCCGCGGTGGACGATCCGCAGGTGATCACCGGTTGGGACGCCGCCACGATCACGATCGTCGGCACCCGTTCAGGGATGGGTGACCAGCGGCGTCAGTAGCCGGCGCGGCTCGCGCAGCACGATGCTGACGCTGTCCGATCGCCGCTGCTCGGCGGCACCGGGCCCGGGGCTCACCACCAGATCGGCCGGACCGGGCGTCAGGCCGCAGTGCGGGCAGCGGCCGAAGTCGTCGACGTCGGTCTCGCACAGGGCATGCGTGAAGATGCGCACGGGCTGGCGACCGTGCGACGCGTAGCGCTCCCCCCATCGGGACAGGGCGAACAGGCTTGGCCACATGGCGATTCCGGCCTCGGTGAGGACGTATTCCGGATGACCTCCGGCGGAGTGCCGCTCCAGCAGGCCGGCGTCGACGAGATTGTTCAGCCGGTCGGTCAGCACCGCCCGGGAGATGTCGAGGTGCATGAGCAGATCACTGAACCGCCGCACGCCGTAGAAGCAGTCACGCAGCACGAGCATCGTCCATCGCTCGCCGACCACTTCGAGTGCCCGAGCGAGATGGCAGTTCTGCTGCGCGTATCCGGTGCCCAACGCCACACGCCGATGGTATCCGCAATTTTGTCTGTTCAACAGACTGGGGAGTCGCTACAGTTCAGTCTCATGAACAGACCAAGCGGCGACCTCCTTTCCGTCCCGGCGATCGCCGGCCGAGGTCGATCCGTGACCCGGCGCCCATCCCGGCCGGACGCTTCTGGTCGCGTCCCTCGGCACGTTCGCCGCTTTGATCACCTATACGGGACCGCTCGGGAATCTGCCGACCGTGGCCACGGCGCTCGGCGCGGGCCCGACGGGGAGGACGTGGATCCTCAGCTCGATCAGCGTGGCGCTGGCGGCATCCCTGCTCACCCTCGGCGCGCTCGCCGACGACTACGGGCGCAAGCGCACGTTCCTCTGGGGCGGTGTGGTGCTCGCTGCGGGTTCGGTTCTGTGCGCAGTTGCCGAAAACACCGGGGTGTTCATCGTCGGCCGGCTGGTCCAGGGCGTCGGGGCAGCCGCCGTGATCGCGTCGAGCCTCGGCCTGGTCGCGCGGGTGTTCACCAGCCCTGCGCAACGGGCCAAGGCGAGCGGCGCCTGGGGCGCGAGCGTCGGCGCAGGCATCGCCATCGGCCCGATCGCGACGGGCCTGCTCGACCTCGCCGATGCGTGGCGCGTCTTCTACTGGCTGCTCGGACTCGGCGTGCTCCTGCTCGCCGCTGCCGGGCGGCGCGTCCTTGTCGAGTCGGTGGCGCCGTCGTCACGGCCGGTCGACGTCGCCGGGGCGCTGACGCTCGGCGGCGCCCTGGTACTCGCGCTCGTCGGGCTCGTCGAGGGCCGTGACGGCATCACCGAACTCGTCGCCTGGGTGGCTCCGGGGGCCGTGCTGTTCGCGATCGCGTTCGTCGTCGTCGAGCACCGCCGCCGCCACCCGATGCTCGACCTCGGACTGTTCCGGCACCGCCCGTTCACCGCGGCCACGGTCGCCGCACTGACGACGGGAGTGAGCCTGATCGGCGTCATGTCCTTTTCGTGCAGCTTCCTCATCACGACGATGCGGATGAGTTCGCTCGGCGCGGGTGTGCTGCTGTTCGCGTGGTCCGGGACGAGCGCTGTCACCGCGTTGCTCGCCCGCCGACTGCCGGCCCACCTTGGCGGGTCACGGCAGTTGGTGATCGGCCTGCTCGGCGTGGCCGTCGGCGAGTTGGCGATGCTCGACGCCACCCCCGGCTCGCCCTGGCGGCTGCTGCCCGGCCTGGTGTTTGCGGGCATTGCGAGCGGTGTGCTGAACGCGGGCCTCGGCCGGCAGGCAATCGCGAGCGTTCCCCCCGACCGCGCCTCGCTCGGCAGCGGGGCGAACAACACCTCGCGCTACCTCGGGTCCTCGATCGGGGTAACGCTTGTCGTCATCATTGCGACGAGTTCGAGCGGGAGTGCCGGCGCGATGATCTCGGCCTGGAATCACGCCGTGCTGGTGTCGGCGATCATCGCGGTGGTCGGCGCGGTCGTCGTGCTGGCGCTGCAGCCGCGCACCACACGCTGACTCGTCGCAATGCGGGATCGATGCCAATCACCTGCAATCGTTCGGCAATCCCCTTATGTCATCGCATGAATCGATCGAGCAAGATCGGCGGGGAGGCAGAAGGGTGGCCCTCGATCAAGACATCGAGTGACCGGATCGCACGAGGGCTGGGGCCAGACGCTCGAGCCGTCTCGTGGTCTCGTATCCGCGGGCAGGACGTGACATTTGGGCACGCTCTGCCGGCCCGCGCGATCATCTCAGGGCGAGAGCCGGCGGGAAATGACGTAGCGTCCTTACCGTGCGATCTGAGCCCCCGCGCCCGGTCAGCGGCGAGGAGTCACGGCTGCTCGATGATCTGCTTGCGCACGAGTTCCGCGGCGTGGCACCGCTGCGCGTGCAGGCACGCACGGTCCTGGCCGCAAAAGGGTGCGAGTGCGGTTGCGGCACAGTCGACCTCGTCCCGCAAGGTTCGGACCTGCCCCGCTCGGACGCCGACAGTCCGGTGCCCGTCGAGGGCTCGGTGTTCAACCTCGACGGCGAGGAGATCGGCGGGCTGCTGCTGTTCATCCGGGACGGCCTGCTCGCAACATTCGAGATCTTCTCCTACGACAAGCCGATGGCGATGCCGCGGCCCGACATGGTCCGCTGGGCGACCTCACCGGGATAACCCGTAACGCTCAGACGCGCACAAAACCTGGGCCGGCGGCCTGTTGGCAACCGACCCAGGTTCTGCGCTTGCTAATCCACTTCCGATCTCTACCGGCGGGCGTTCGTGGCGGCCAGTGGGACGAGTACCGCGATCGCCACGCCGACGGCCAGGTTGGTCAGCCCCAGGGCGAACTGCGAGTGCAGCCCGGCCGCCGTGGTGAACGGCAGCAGTCCGGCCAGCAGGGTCACGATGCCGGCCAGCCAGCCGTAGTAGGCGGCGGGACGCGGCGCAACCTGCACCATCGCGTCATAGAGGCCGGATGCGACCAATGCGATGGCAGCGGCGGCCAATCCGTAGACCGCGTAATGCACCGGCGCCAGCGTCGAGCCGGAGGCGAACAGCACCGGCACGTGCAGGATGCCGTGCGCGACGGTCAATCCGACCAGGCCGATCAGGGCGGCGATGACTGCGGTCAGCGCCGCGCCGACCCAGTAGCGCGTCTGGTCGAGCCGGGCGGTGCGGCTGGTGGAAACGGGCGGCCAGTACTGGCTCGGCGACTGGGTCGCGGCCGGGAACGTCGGGGCCGGGTTCGATCGTGGCGGTGTTGCTGTTCATCGGGCTGGTCATTGCGGTGGTGTTCATCTCGATGCCTCCTGGGTCGGTGTGCGGCCTGCTTGCCGCGTTGACATAAGCCTGCGATCTGGAGCGCCTCGCCGGGATCGGCTCACCGGCCGATGCGCCGACTGAACGGCCTGTCCCCCGATCGGTGGACACGACGCTCACCCGCCCGATCAGCCGCCTGGTGCGATACCTGCCGCGCCCGGCCGGCGGGAGAGTCATCTCGTCAGCACGAACAGCCCGGACAGCCCGGGCGCAGCAACCAAGGAGGCAACTCATGAACACCAATGGCAGCAGCTCGAAGTACTCGGCCGGCGTCGTCCTCGGCGCGGCGGCGCTGTGCGGCGTGGCGATCGCCGGCATCGTCACGGTCATCGTGATGGCGTTCAGCTCAACGGCCAGCGCGCCGGCCGCGCATGTCGTTCCGTCCTCGAGCGCATCCGGCCAGCCATGGCCAGTCGGGACATTCCTCTGCTGCGGTCGAGTCGCTGCAGCGCGAGCTCGCCCAGCTCAACTACTACAACGGCCCGATCAACGGCGTCATGAACACCCAGACGTCCAACGCGATCGACTACCTGCAGCGCGACGCGCATCTGCCCCAGACCGGCCAGCTGAACGCGGCGACCGCAGGCGGCACTGTCCAACTTCCTCGCGCACGGCAACAACCAGATGGGCGCATGATTCCCGCATTCGACGAGCGGTCCGCCAGCCCGGCGGGCCGCTCGTCGCGTTGCGCGTCCTTATGCTGTCGACACGCACGGGCTGTTGTGGCCGTGCCGCTGTCGTCCGGTGGAGGCGCGCATGTCGTCGATGGGGAAGCTGGTGACTGTCGTTGTCGTCGACGACCATCCGTTCTTCCGCGACGGCGTGGCCCGCGGGCTGACCCAGAGCGGCCAGATCAAGGTGGTCGCCGAGGCGGAGAACGGGCGCGAGGGAATTGCGGCTATCGAGCGCGAGCGTCCGGATGTCGCCGTGGTGGATTACCAGATGCCCGACATGGACGGGATCGCCGTGGTGCACGCGGTCGTCCGGGACGCACTGCCGACCCGCGTCCTGCTGCTGTCCGCCGTCACCGAGAGCGCGGTCGTGTTCCGGGCCTTGGAAGAGGGCGCCAAGGGCTATCTGTCCAAAGAGACGCGCCGGGCCGAGATAGTCGATGCAGTGCTCCGGGTGGCGAAGGGCGCGACCGTGGTGCCGCCCGAGCTCGCCGCCGGGCTCGCCGACGAGATCCGGCTGCGCGCCCGGCCGGACGCTCCGGTGTTGTCCGAGCGCGAGCAGCAGGTGCTGCGCGGCTTCGCCCGCGGCTTGTCCATCCCGCAGGTGGCCGGCGAACTGTTCATCGGCGCGAGCACGGTCAAGACGCACACCCAGCGCCTGTACGAGAAGCTCGGCGTGTCTGACCGGGCGGCGGCCGTGGCCGAGGCGATGCGGCGTGGACTTCTCGAATAGCCGCGCGGCCACGGGCCTTCGGCGGTTCGCGCCCGACCGGTCCCGGCAGCGGGTGCGAGACGAACTCGGTGAACACCCTGCTCTGTACGGCATCCTGCTCGAACACGCCTATCGCGGCGTGCGCGTCCAACTATGGCTGCGCGCCGTGCTGGTCGTCTTCGTCGCGCTGGTCGTCGTGTTCGTCCCGCCGGCCCATGACAGCACGTCGTGCTACGTCATCGTCGCGATCTACGCGGTGTGGGCGCTGGCCATTGCCGGCGTCGCGATGCGCGGGGGCGAGGGTCCGGTCCGGCTCATCTGGTTGGCACTGTTCGCCGACGTCGCGGTTCTGGCGGCGTTGACGCTCGTCGCCGGCAACTCGGCCGAGCAGAGCTGGACGGCCGACCTGCTCGTCAACGGCTTCTTCCTCATCCCGATGATCGCGGCGACGCAACTGCGCCCGTGGGTGTGCGCTGCGGTCGCGGTGCCGACCGTCGCCGTCTACCTGGCCTCCAGCATTGCGACCAAGCAGGCGAATACCGAGCCGTGGGCGTCGATCCTGCTGCGCACCGGGGTACTCGCCGGGCTCGGCGCCGGATGCGTGCTGCTGTCGCAGGTTCAGCGCTCGCGGGTGCTGACGATCGGCCGGCTCGTCTCCGATCGCACCGCGCTGATCACGCAGATGGCGACCATCGAGGAACGCGAACGACGTGCCCTGGCCGAGAATCTGCACGACGGCGCGCTGCAGTACGTGCTGGCCGCGCGGCAGGACCTCGAAGATGCCCGCGACAGCGCCGATCCCGAATCATTCGAGCGCGTCGACCATGCGCTGCGCGAGTCGTCGCAACTGCTGCGCTCGACGATGACCCAATTGCATCCGGCCGTGCTGGAACAGTCCGGGCTGCTGCACGCATTGCGCGATCTCGCCCGCACCGCAGGCGACCGCGGCGGCTTCGACGTCGACATTGCCGCCGACGGATGGAGCGAGGATCAGCGCACGTCGGCCGACCCGCTGCTGTTCGTCACCGCCCGCGAACTGCTGACCAATGTGGTCAAGCACGCCCAGGCCCGGACCGTCCACATAGGACTGTCGCTGCACGACGGCACTGCTCGCCTGAGCGTCGCCGACGACGGACGCGGCGTCAGTGAAGGGGAACTCGAACGACGGCTCGGCGAGGGACACATCGGCGTCGCCTCGCGGCGGGTCCACCTCGAGGCGGCCGGCGGTCATCTCGACGTACGGCCGCGGCAGCCGACCGGAACGCTTGCCGAGGTCGAGGTCCCGGCCTCGATCACCTGACGTCGGAGCCGGAGCGGTCGAACCGGCAGATTCTCCTTTCGGTTTCGGATGATTCGGCGTTCAGGCGCTCGTCGCGGACCGGGCCTGTTCCGTGCCACGGCAGTGCTGAGCTTGGCCGGTCAGCCGGTCAGTCGGTCAGTCGGTCAGCCGGTGCACTCGATCGCGAGCGTCAGCCCGGCGGGGATCGCCAGATCAGCCCAGACCTGCTTGCCGGACAAGGACTTCTGCACACCCCAGGCCCGGCTGAGGTGCTCGACGACGGCGAGGCCCCGGCCGTGGCTGTCCCGAGGGCCGGCCGCGACGGGCTCCGGCTCGCCGGGCGCGTCGTCGCTGGTGGCGACCCGCAGACGGTGGCGGTGAACTTCGAGGACCACGTCGACTTCGGTGCACCCCGCCCTGATCGCGTTGGTCACGAGTTCGCTCACGATCAGCAGGCAGTCATCGACCAGGACGGATGCTACCAGCGCTGTCAGGGAGAATCTCGACCAGGCGCGCAGAACAGAATGCCCGTGCGCGCTGCGGCGCAGCAGCGTCGCCCGGAAATCTCGCCGCGCTGATTTGGCACATTCGGTTCAGTCCGCCCAGTCGAAGGGGGTGCTCCGCCTGCATGTCTACCGGCCGGTCCGCACCGGATCAACGCGATCGACGTATCACTGCCCCAGCGCCTGGCCCTTTCGGATTGATTGCGCCGGAAGGGCGTTATCCGCGGTTCGGCCAGCGCAGCGCACGGCGAAACTGCCTTTGCCCGCTGTTCGCACATTACCGAAACAAGCGACCACAGCAAGGGACCACCGCAAGGGACTGACAGGCACGCGTCCAGGCTGCGACGATAAGCGCGTGACGGGGCCCGGCGATCGCCGACGCGATGCAGATCGCGCCGGTTTCTCCGCACCTGTCGGCGAAACCGCAGTGCACTTGCAGCAGCTCGCCCGGGTCACCGCCGAACTCGGCGCGGCCGAGACGATGGCCGCCGTGGTCGAGGCCGCCGTCACGCACGTCGCCGCAGCGATCCGTGCGGCGGTTACCACCCTGATGGTGCGCGAAGGCGATCAGCTCGTGATGATCGGTGGCCACGGGCTGCAACCGGGCATCAGGGAGCGATGGCACTCGTTCCCGGTCGATGGCGAACAACCCGGCGAGCGAAGCCGTTCGCTTCGGCCGGCCGGTGTCGGTGTCCGACGTTGCGTCGATCGAGCAGCGGTATCCGTCGTTGCGTGATCAGGTCCCCACCAGGCGTTCGATCCTGTGCCTACCGCTCGGGGCAGGACGGGCGCCGGTCGGCGCCATCGGGATGACGTTCGAGGACGACTGGTTGCCCGGGCCGGGTGAGCTGGATTTCCTGACGACGTTCGCCGACGCGTGCGGGCAGGCGATCCGCCGCATACGGGCCTCGACGCAGGCCGCCGAGCGCGCGCAGCAGCTGGACTTTCTTGCCAATGCATCGGCCGAACTCAGTAGCAGCCTCGACTACCGATCGACGCTGGCCAAGGTCGCCGCACTCGTCGTACCGGACCTGGCCGACTGGTGCTCTGTCGACATCCTGGAGGACGAGGCCCTGACGACGCTTGCGGTGCAGCATGTCGACCCGGCGAAGGTCGCCTGGGCGTGGGAATTGCAGAAGCTCTACCCGCCCGATCCGAACGCCCCGACCGGCGCGCCGAACGTCGTGCGCACCGGCGTCAGCGAGTTGTACGAGGTCGATCACCGACGAGATGCTCGTGGCGGCCGCGCGCGACGAGCACCACCTGCAGCTGGCCCGTGAACTCAACCTGCACAGCGCATTGGTCGTACCGCTCGCCACGCATTCGCGCACGCTGGGGGCGATCACTCTCGTCCGGGCGGAGACCCAACGCCCCTACGGCCCGGCGGACCTGGCCATGGCCGAAGATCTCGCCCGGCGCGCCGGCACGGCGATCGAGAACGCCCTGCTGCACAGCCAGACGCGCGACGTCGCCCGTCAACTCCAACGGGCCGTGCTGCCCGAGCGCCTCGACACCATCCCGCACTGGACGATCGCGGCGTACTACGAACCGGGCGGCCACGCCGAGGTCGGCGGCGACTTCTACGACGCCGTCCCGTTGCCCGACGGCCGACTGGCGGTCTTCATCGGCGACGTCATGGGGCACGGCCTGGCCGCGGCGGCCGCGATGGCACAACTGCGCGCGTCGTTGCGGGCCTTCATCAGCGTCGACCCGGCGCCGCACCGCGTGATCGCCCATCTCGAGCACATGTTCTCGCTGCTCTCGATCACTCGCCTCGTGACTCTCGTCTACGCCGTGATCGACCCGTCGGCCGGCGAGATGCAACTGGTCAACGCCGGTCACTACCCGCCTCTGGTCGTGCAAGCGAGCGGCGATGCGCATTTCGCCCAAACCCCGCCGCGCCGGCCTCTTGGCACCAGCCCGGACGCAGACACCGCGACCACGTTTGCCCTCGCCGCCGACGACACCCTGCTGCTGTTCACCGACGGGCTCATCGAACGGCGCGGCGAAACGATCGACGTCGGCCTGCAGCGGGCACGTGACAACGCATATGTCCTCAACGGTCATGAGCTGCGCCGCGCGCTGAACGAACTCGTCGACCGCGTCCACGACGGCGGCGGTCCGGACGATGTCACCGCCTTAGCCGTCAGAGCGGCCAGACACGCCTGATCAGTGCGGTTTTCTCTTGCGAAGGCGGGTTGTTCTGGTTTCTGGCGCAGACACCTGCACGGACGGCATGCGGTGTGAAACAGTATCGGCGTGGCCGGTCTGAGTGTGGATTCCCAATGGCACGACGGGCAGGCGGTGCTGGTCCTGCACGGCGATCTCGATCTGGAGACGCGATCCATCCTGCGCGACGCGGGCACCGAGCAACTGGCGACTCCGGGCCTACCCAAGCTGACCCTCGACCTCGCCGGCCTGACCTTCCTGGACTCCAGCGGCGTCGGCGTGCTCGTCGAGCTTCGCAATCAGGCCAACGACAATGGCGTGGCCCTGGACCTCGTCGGCGTGCCACCCAGTGCGGCGCGCGTGCTGACGATTGGTGGCCTCGCGCCGACATTCGGGCTTCCCGTCGACGGAGCGCCCACCGACTCCTGACCGCCCATCTTGGTTGACTGTCCACAGTGGACGGCCGTGCCTCCGGTCGCCGGCGCCAGGCGCTGACCAGCCGGCTGAGGTTTCAGCCCAGTCGCCCGCGGGTACCCACACAGTACGAAGCAAGCCCACCTGCTACGTCTGTTTGGGGGACGCAATGAGCAACAAGGACAAGGCCAACAACCGGATCGAAGACCTCGAGGGCAAGGCCAAGGAAGCTCTTGGCAAGGCGACCGGCGACCGCGGCATCGAGGCCGAAGGTAAGCAGCGCCAGGCAGAATCCGATCTCAAGAACGCCGGCGAGAAGGTCAAGGACGCCTTCAAGCACTGACCCGAATGTGCCGATAAATACGGCTAGTCCACAGTGGACAGTGTTTCGGTAGATGACTGGGCCGGCCCCGGGTAGGTGGGGCCGGCCGAGTCATGCCGCCAATGGCAGCATCTCCACCGGCAGGAAGAATCGGTGGCCCACCAGGCACTTGACGCAGATGTGCTCTATGGGTCCATCCGTTGATTCGAGCACTCGGCGATCGACCACCTCGGCCGGCACTCCGCAACCCTCCTCGGGGCATGTCGTGTAGTCCATCAGGTACTCCCCCCAAACCCGGCCCGGGCTGATCGCCACGAGGCGGGCTACTGCCGCCGGGGCGCGCCGGCCCAGAAGTTGGCCGACGGGTGACGCCCCTGATCGCTCAGGCGGCGCGTTGCCGCGCTGTACAGGTGTAGAGGAGCAATCCCCCGGCTTGATACGCGCGCAACCGTGCCGTCCACAGTGGACGGATCAGCCGGGCAGCTCCGGGATGATCTCGCCGTCGGTATGCACGGCCCGCCCGTCGAGCAGCGTGGCCTTGACGGCGATATCCGCAAGTTGCTCCGGCGGCGTCGTGAGCGGGTCGCGGCCGAGGACGACAAGGTCGGCCCGCTTGCCGGTGCGCAGGCTGCCGACCAGATCGTCGACGCGGCAGGCAAACGCCGCGTCGATCGTGTACGCGCGCAACGCATCGTGGACGGTCAGCGCCTCTGCGGCGCCGATCGGCTGACCGCTTCGCGAGCGCCGCGTCGTCATGAAGGCGAGCGCGGTCATCGGCGCGCCGGTGGTGACCGGCCGGTCCGAACTGGCCGCGATGCGCAGGCCGTGGTCGAGGAAGCTCTGCCCGCGATAGAGCCAGTCCGCGCGGCTCGGGCCCATGACCGACGCGTAGTCGTCACCGAAGTCGTAGAGGAATTCGGGCTGGACGACGGGGATGACGCCGGCTGATGCCAGGCGCGGCAGCTGATCGGGACGGACCAGCCCGCAGTGCTCGATGCGCGGGCGGCAATCCGCACGCGGGAACCGGCGCTGGGCTTCCTCGATCAGGTCCAGAGCGGCGTCGATGGCGCGGTCGCCAATGGCGTGCAGCGCAAGTTGCCAGCCCGCGGCATGCGCCTCGACGACGATCCGCTCGTAATCGCCGATGTTCTCGGCAAGTTCGCCGACACCACCGCTGCCGTACGGCTCGGTCAGCGCGGCGGTTCGCGTGCTCATGCCACCGTCGAGCCACAGCTTGATCGGCCCGAGGCCGAGCCGATCCCCGCCGAACCCGGTCCGGATCCCGAGATCGATGCCCAGCCGGGTCGGATCGGCCTCCGCCGCCGCGACCGGGCGCAGGGAATCGCCGGTGACCATCGCCTGCACCCGAACCGGCAGCGCATCCCGCTCGGCCATCCGCTGGTACGCGGCCAACTCGATCGGTGAGTGGCGGACGAGTCCGCCGCCGATGCCCGCCTCGGCGCAGAACGTGATGCCCTGACGGGCGCACAGCGACGCGCTGCGCGTGATCGCCGCCTCGAGTTCGTCGAGCGAATAGGGAAGGCGCATCGCTCGGGCCAGGTTCTGCGCCGTCTCGGTGAACAGTCCGGTCGGGCGGCCGTCGGCGCCACGGATCACGCCGGGCGAATCGGCGGCGAGCACATCACCCGGCACGCCGGCCAGGACCGCGGAGTTGACGACACACGCGTGCCCGGACACGTGCGTGACGTAGAGCCGGCGCCCGTGCGAGACCGGGTCGAGATCGCTCGCGGTCAGGTGTCGCCCCAGGCGGCGCTGGTCATAGCCCGCGACGTCGACCCAGTCGCCAACCGCCTGCCCGGCCGCCTCGTCGATGATCGCCAATGCCTGCTCGACGCTCGTCGCCGGCGCGATGTCGACCGCGCCCATACCGATGCCCTGCCACGCAAGGTGCGTGTGCGCGTCGATGAATCCCGGCAGCACCGTGGATCCGGCCGCATCGATGAACCGTTCCGCCGCCAACCCGTCGATCTCGCCGTCGAACCCGACAATGCGGCCCTGCCAGATCCCGATCCGCTCCGCACGCGGTCGCCCGGGATCCATCGTGTGGATGATCGCGTTGCGGATCACGAGATCAAGACGCATGTCGTGGCCCCTCGACAGCTTGCGGCGCTTTGCGCACATACTGCTGCGGACTCGCCCCCGGGGTCACTCGGGTGGTGCGGACTCGGCGTCGCCGGGGCGAAGCCGCTGGTACTGCTCGGGTTCGAGGCCCTCGCCGGGTTCCAGGGGCGCCTTGTGCTCCTCGCGGCGCCACGCCGAGAACGCGGCCGTCATCGCGAGCAGCCAGGCGGCGCCGATGATGATGCCGCCCAGAACGTCGGACAGGTAGTGAACGCCCAGTGCGATACGGGAGAACCCGATCAGCCCGATGATCAGCGCCGCGCCGGCGTAGAGCCAAGGCCGCAGACTCTTGCGAACGACCGGCAGGAAGATCAGCACGAGAATCCCGCATCCGACCGTGGCCGCCTGTGCATGCCCGCTCGGGAACGACGTTCCGTGCGCGGTGGCCACCGTGTGCGGCAAGTGCGGGCGGGTCCGGTCGACCGACATCTTGATCAGGGTGTTCAGCCCCGAACTGCCCAGGGCCGTGACGGCCAGGAACGCCGCCAGTCGCGGCAGCCGACGGTAGAGCAGCCAGACGAACACCGGCGTCAGCACGATCCACCAGCCGACCGGCGACCCGATCCGGCTGATGATCTTCATCGCCGACGTGAACACCGGATGCGCCACTGCGAAGGAGTTCAGCGAGTCGGCGGTGTCGTGATCGAGATGCAGCATCGGGTCCGACTTGGCCGTGACGAGCAGCACCAGAATCGAGAACGGTACGGCCACGAGCGCGACCGCCACGAATGCCAGGACCGCGTGCGTACCGAAGTGCAGGCGCGCCCGTCGCTCTTCGCGCACGGTCCGTTGCTCAGACATCGCGTTCCCCAGAGGGGTCTGGACGTGCCGCCGTTGTCGGACCAAACTGGCCGCCGTGCCGCACGTGGAGGATTCCAGTATCGGCTCCTGGTTCCTCAGCGACGCCGAGCGTCGCAACCCGGCCTCCGATATCCGTGGCTGGACGTCGGGGAATCTGGTCGAACCGCTGGTCGACGGAGCCAGGTACTTCCGCCGCCTGCATGATGTGCTGTGCCGTACCCGGGCGCAGGATCAGGTCTATTTCACCGACTTCCGCGGCGACACCGAGGAACTGCTTGCCGGGCCCGGAACGTCGGTCGGCGACGTCCTCGGCGAACTGGCCGAACGAGGAGTGTTCGTCTTCGGGCTGATCTGGCGCTCGCAACCCGGCTGGCTCGACCAGAGCGAGGGCAAGAACGCCGAACTGGCCCGCGAACTGTCCGACGCCGGCGGCGAGGTGCTGCTCGATTCGCGTACCCGCCGGGCGGGCTCGCACCACCAGAAACTCGTCGTGGTGCGGTATGCCGACCGCCCGCAGGACGACATCGCCTTCTTCGGCGGCATCGACCTGGGCCGCAGCCGCAACGACGACTCGCAGCACCCCGGCGACCCGCAGGCGATGGAATTCCCCAGTGGATACGGCGAGAACCCGCCGTGGCACGACGTCCAGGCCGCCGTACGCGGCCCAGCCGTCGCCGACCTCGAGCACACCTTCCGGGAGCGGTGGTACGGCAGCACCGTCCTGGATCTCTCGAGCCCGGTGCGGATGCTGATCGACCGGGCGTATCACGCCGGCAAGCTGGTCGGACGCGACCTGCCCGAACCCCCGCCCGAGCCGCCCCCGGCCGGTCCGCACGCGGTGCAGGTGCTGCGCACCTACCCGGCCCGGATGCGCCGCTACCCGTTCGCGCCGCTCGGTGAACGCAGCATCGCCTACGCCTACCGCAAGGCGTTCGCCCGCGCCCGCCGGCTCATCTACATCGAGGACCAGTACCTCTGGGCGCCGTTCGTGGCGAAGCTGCTCGCCTCGGCGCTGCGTCGCAATCCGGACCTGCACGTGATCGCGATCGTCCCGCGCTATCCGGACAAGGAGGGCGCATCGCGCTGGCCGAGCCTGGTCGGACGCGAGCAGGCGATCAGGGTGTGCCGGGCGGCGGGCGGTGACCGCTTCGCGATCTACGACGTCGAGAACACCTCGGGCACGCCGGTGTATGTGCACGCCAAGGTCGTGATCGTCGACGACGTATGGGCGATGGTCGGCTCGGACAACCTGAACCGCCGATCGTGGACGCACGACAGCGAACTGTCCTGCGCCGTGATCGACGAGACGAGGGACGAGCGCGAGCCGCGCGATCCCGGCGGACTCGGTGACGGCGCACGTGCCTTCGCCCGGAACCTTCGAATGAGCCTGTGGCGCGAACATCTCGACCTCGACGAATCCGTCGACGACATCGTTGATCCGAAAGCGGCGTACGGCGTTATGCAGGCCCGCGCGGACGACCTGCAACGGTGGTACGACACCGGCCGGTCGGGACCGCGTCCGGCCGGGCGGCTGCGGCCCCACTCGCCCGAACGGCTGCCCCGCCGGCACCGGCCGTGGGCCGTCCCCGTGTACCGGTTCGTGTACGACCCTGACGGGCGGGCGATCCGCGACCGTTTGCGCCGGCGGCCCTAGGAAGCACCGCATACCGTCACCGCACGAGGCAGCACCGTCACGGTCAATGCGTCCTGCTCGCCGGCGAAGTCACCGTCGAACTCCAGTGGAATCTTGCGATCAGCGCGGATCTCGACGCGCCGCCCGCGCAGGACCAGAGCCTGGTGCCCGTAGCCCGGCCGCCGGCGCAGGATTCGCCAGCCCAGCACGAGGATGTCCCAGAAACCCACGGGGCGCCAGCACGATGACGTCGAGGAAGCCGTCGGCCGGGTCGGCGTCAGGCAGGACGGCGATCCCGCCCTGCAGTTCACCCACGTTGCCGACGAGCACGCCGATCGCACGCAGGCGGCGGACTGGTCGCTCGTCGACCCGCACTTCGTAGCGGGCCCGCGGAGTGTTCCGCAACGCCCGCAGGCCGCCGAGGACGTAGGCGGCCCAGCCGTGGCGCGCCTTGGCCTGCTCACCCGTCTCGCGGATCATCGCGGCGTCGAAGCCGAGGCCGGCCATCACGGCGAAGCGCCGGCCGTCTGCTTCGAGGAGATCGATCGTGCGCCGGCTCGACCCGAGTGCGTGATCCAGCGCCGCCGGCACGTCCAGCGGCAGCCCCAGGTTTCGGACGAGCAGATTGCCCGTACCCGTCGGCACGAGCCCGATCGGGACGCCGGTGCCCGCCACCGCACCGGCGCACGCCGCCACCGTTCCGTCGCCGCCGCAGACCAGCACCAGGTCGGCGCCGGCCGCCAGGGCCTGCCGGGTCTGACCGGCACCCGGATCGTCCTCGGTGGTCTCCAGCCAGTCGATCTCGGACGTCGCGTCGCGCCTTTTCAGTTCGGCCCGAAGCCCCTCCGGATCGTCCACTGTGGACGGATTGCATACGACGGCCAGCCTCACGGCCCGGACCGCCTCGTGCGAAGGATGACCGCCCAGGTAACCGTCAGCCACGCGAGCGCGAGCACGGCACCACCCAGGACGTCGGTCGGGTAGTGCATACCCCGGTACAGCCGGGCGAACGCGACGCAGATGGGCATCGCGACCGCGACGATCACGGCAAGCACGCGTAGCCACGCCCGGGTGCTGACCCGCAGCGCGATGATCGCCAACGCGCCGTACAAGGTGATCGCTGCGGCGGTATGGCCGGACGGGAAGCTCGACGTCGGCGGCGCATCGTCCAGATGCGGCACCGGCGGTCGGTCGCGGTCGATCACCATTGTCGTCGCCAGGAAGATCGCGACTTCGCCCGCCAGCGCGGCAGCAAGGAACAACGACTCGCGCCAGCGGCCCAGGCCGATGCGCAGGCCGACGAAGAACACGACGCCGACGGCGATCACCGTCATGGTCTCCGCGCCGTAGGTGAGCCAGTGCGTCACGGTGTTCCACGTCGGCGTGCGGTGGTCGGCGAACCAGCGGTTGGCCCACGCATCGCGGCGCTCGAACGCCGTGTCGTGCAACGGATGTGTCAGCAGGTACCCGACGCCGCACAGGACGCCCCAGATGACGATGGCGGCCGCCACGAGCCGGACGAGTGCACTCCGCACCTCCGTCGCGGGGCGGCGGCGAGACGTAGCCGGCAGAAATGTGCGGTGCGACCTGGCGGTCTGACCGGTGGCCATGTCAGGTCCTCCGCCACTTCGCCTCGGCGTAGCCGTAGATGCCGAACATCACCAGTCCGACGGCGACCACTCCGAGCAACCACGGGCCGGCTGCTGTGTCGGCCAGTTCGCGCAACGCCCGGTCGAGGCCGCCGGCCTTCTTCGGGTCGTAGTTGACGGCAGCCGATACGACGAAGGCACCGGCAAGACCGAACACGATGCCGCGCGCGATTGTGCCGACGACGCCGAGGAATTCGACGGTCTTGCGGACGCTTCGGCTCATCCGTCGCATGTCCAGGTATTTCTCGAACTTGCGCCGAATGCCCTCGGAGATCAGCACGAGTCCGCAGACGACGATGACGGCGCCGACGATGCCCACGAGCCACCGTCCACCGGAGTGCTGCATCGTCTTGGCCGTCCACAACTCCTGCTGGCCGGACTGGCTGCCGGCGCCGGCATTGCTCGCGACCTTGAACGCACTGATGGCGAAGAATGCATAAATGACAGCCCGTGCGAACGACTGCACTCGCGGGCCGGCCTTCCGGCCCTCGCCCACGACGCCGAATGCCGCCTCGCTCAGCCGCCACAAGGCATATCCGGCCAGGCCGATACCGATGACCCAGACGAGCAGCGTGCCACCGCTGTGCCGCGTCAGTTCCTGCAGGGCGCCGCGCTGGTCGGTCTCGCCGCGTCGCGAGCCGACCGCCAGCGCGACGGCCAGGATTCCGATGAGCAGGTAGTTGGTGGCACGGGCCGCCAAGCCCCAGCGGGCAAGCAGCGTCATGACGTCGCCATGGGCGGCTCTGCGGACAGATACCGTCGCACTCATCGTCGATCACCTCGGTATGGGTGGGTGAACACCTCGTTGGTGTCGTACCCCAGGGGTACCCCCAGCGCAGTGCGCGCTAAACCGAGTTACGGAGTCGCAGGATGCCGCCGGCCTGCCCGCAGGAACATCGCGGGCAGGCCGGCAAGCGCTTTTGACCGGTCAACAAATCGCGAAGTTGCTCACGCGTCGCCGTCGCCGAGCGATGCGCCCGCCGGGCCGGCGCCTTGCTCGGCCGGGTCGATGACGATCGTGCCGCGCCAGGCTCCCGTCGGCTCGCGAACCTTCTCGATGAATTCCTTGAACCGTTGCAGGTCGGCGCTGACGCGGTGGTCATCCAGCGCCACGGCCGCGCCCAACTTCTCGACGATGCCTTCTGGCTGCCACTCGATGATCACGACGATGCGGGTACGGGCGTTGTCCAGCGCTTCGAAGGTGACCAGGCCGGCGTGCGTCGTGCCGTCGGTGCTGCGCCACGCGATGCGGTCGTCGGGCAACTGCTCGACGATCTCGGTGTCGAACTCGCGGTGGATGCCGCCGATGGATGTTCGCCAGTGCATATGCGTGTTGTCGGCCTGCTCGATCGACGTCACCCCGTCCATGAATTCCGGGAACGATTCGAACTGCGTCCACTGGTTGTAGGCGACGTTGATCGGCACGTCCACGTCGACGGAATGGGTCACGCTGGCCATGGCGGCTCCCTCGGCTCCCTGAAGATCGAGACATCCAGTCGCAGCAGAACGTGATCTCGCACTGCTACGGCGGATGTCGACTTGTGCGAGAGCCTTCCCGCTACCGGCCGATGACTAACATCAACATCTCTGCGCGATGTGGCGTTGGCCGGCGCAGTCGTCAGCGCCCCTCCAGCGCACCGGCCCAGCGCCAATCTCCCTCCGGGCCGAGGAACTCGACTCGCTGAACTTCCTCGTCGAGTTCCTCCTCGACGTGCGCCCAAGCCAGGGCGGCGGCGTGGTTCTCGAACTCGCGCTCGTCCATGACGTCGCCCATGCCGTCGAGAAAGCGGTACAGCACCACGGGTGGAAACTAGCGCGCTGCAGGGTCCGGCCACCATCCCCTATCGCGCGGCCGTCGCCGCGCCCTCGCCCAGCGGATCGAGGTCGGCCGCGGTCGCGTCGTCGTGGTCGGTCGAGGTGCTCAGGTCGCGCCAGCGCTCGTCCTGTTCGAGCAGCCTGCGGCCGGCCGCCGTCGCGTATGTGTACGCATCGGAGCCGAGCAGCAGTCGTAGCGGCGGCTCGTCCATCTCGGCGATCTGCAGCACGACTTGTGCGACCTTCGCCGGATCACCCGCCATGGTCGCCGCGCCGTTGTGCATGGCGGCCATCGCGCCGACCGTCGCCTGATACGGCGCGCTGATCGGCGGCACCGACATCGAGGACCCGGCCCAATCCGTGCGCATGCCGCCCGGTTCGAGCACCGAGACCTTGATGCCGAGCGGCGCGACCTCCTGGGCCAGCACCGACGAGAAGCCACCGACGGCCCACTTCGCCGACTGGTAAGCGGAAAGTCCGGCGGTGGCCATCCGGCCGCCGACCGACGAGACCTGGATGATGTGGCCGCTGCCCTGCTCACGCAGCACGGGAAGCGCGGCCTTCGTCACGTTGACGACGCCGAGCAGATTGGTGTCCAACTGCGCCCGGAAGTCGTCGAGAGTGACGTCCTCGATCGATGCGAGATTTGCGTAGCCGGCGTTGTTCACGACGACGTCGAGTCGGCCGAATTCGTTCACTGCGGTCTGCACAGCCGCTGCGGCCGCGCGCGCGTCGGTGACGTCGAGAGCCACGACCCGGACGCGGTCGCCGTAGGCCGCCACGAGGTCGTCGAGATCGGAGGGTGTGCGGGCACCGGCCACCAGTCGGTCGCCGTTCTCCAGGACGGCGCGGGCGATTTCCCGGCCGAGGCCACGCGATGCGCCGGTGACGAGATAGACCTTGGGCATTGCCGTCTCCTTCAAGCTAACTGACTAACTGGATAGTTAGATGACACACCTAACGTCGACAGCGAGTCAACTATTCGGTTAGTTGGGTAAGGTTGCTCACATGGCAGGCGATTCCGAAGCGACCCGGCGGCGGCTGCTGGACGCCGCCACCGAGGAATTCGCGGCGTACGGAATCGCGGGCGCGCGGGTCGACCGCATCGCCGATGCGGCCAAGAGCAACAAGGCCCAGATCTATCACTACTTCACCAACAAGGACGGCCTGTTCGACGCAGTGTTCAACGCCATGTGCGTCGAGACCGTGCAGGAGGTACCGATCGACACGTCCGACCTGCCCGAGTACGCGGGCCGGTTGTTCGACTCCTACGAGCGACGGCCCTACGTGCAGCGGCTGGCCACCTGGTACCGGCTCGAACGCGGCGACTCGGCGAAGCCCCTCGAACTGGTCCTCGCCGCCAACAAGGAGAAGGCCGCGAAGATCGCCGCCGCCCAGAAGGCCGGCCGGTTGCCGAAGCGGTACTCCGCGGTCGACCTGCTCGGCCTCGTCCTGCACCTGTCGTCGCTATGGACGGCCCAAGTGCCCGAGTACGAGGCGCTCGTGGGCCGGCACTCGCGGGCTCATCGGCGCAAAGTGGTCACCGACGCCGTCGCACAACTGGTCGCCGACTGATTCGGGCGCGCGCGTACCCCCGTCCGACCGGATGATCGAGGACGAACGCGACTCGAGGGAGCACGGACATGGAACAAGCGCCGATGACCGGCCGGACCGTGCTCGTCACCGGCAGCACTGCGGGCATCGGCAAGGCGACGGCCCTGGGCCTGGCCGCGATGGGCGCACACGTCGCGATCACCGGCCGCGATCGCGCGCGCACAGAGGCACGCGGCCCGCGAGATCCGCGACGCCGGCCGCGGCGAGGTGGATGTCTTCGTGGCCGATCTTTCGTCTCTGGCAGGAGGTGCGGCGGCTGGCCGCCGAGGTGCTCGAGCGGCTCCCCCGGATCCATGTGCTGATCAACAACGTCGGCGGCTACTGGAACACCCGGCACGTCACCGCCGACGGACTTGAACACACCTTCGCCGTCAACCATCTCGCGCCGTTCCTGCTCACCAACCTGCTCCTCGACCGGTTGACGCAGAGCGCGCCGGCCCGCGTGGTCAACGTCTCGTCCAATGTGCAGTCGATGGGGCGAATCGATTTCGACGCCCTCCAGGGCGAGCAGTCCTACTCCGGATCGCGCGCCTACAACCAGTCCAAGCTGGCCAATGTGCTGTTCACCTACGAGCTGGCCCGGCGGCTGCGGACCACCGCCGTCACGGCCAATGCGCTGCATCCCGGCGTGGTGCGTACCTCGTTCGGCACCGAGGACCCCGGTGGCGTCCAGCGCGCGTTCGTCCCCTTCCTGCGGCCATTCATGAAAGGGGCGACGCGGGGCGCCCGGACGTCGATTCACCTGGCGTGCGCACCCGATCTCGAACGGGTCACCGGCCGCTACTTCGTCAACGGCAAGGCCACGCGATCCGGCAAGCACAGCTATGACGAGGCCGTGGCGGCCCGGCTCTGGCAGGTGAGCGCCGACCTCGTGGGACTGACGGCAGCGGGCTGACCGCGTCCATCAGGCCATGGAGGCCATGCCGTCGGCGAAGCGCAGGCCGTCCGCGGGTTCGGTACGGCGCTCGGCGACGACGCTCGCAGCGCGCACGAAGGCCGCGGTGTCGAGGGAGCGCGACTGTTGCGGCCAGGCAACGACGAGCGTCAGCGGTGTCAGGTCGGACACCGGCCGGTACGCCAGTTCGCTGCGGGGGTAGCGGGCGGCCACCGAGGCCGGGACGAAGGCGACGGCCCGTCCCAACTCGACGAGGCGCAGCAACTGCGACAGGTCCGCGGCCGGCGGTCCGGACGCGCGCTCGGGCGGTGTCAGTCCCGGTCGCGGCCCTCGGCCGGCCTCGGGATCGCGTCCGCACCAGAGCGGTGCGATCTCCTCGCCGCCCTCCCCCTCCCAGCGCGGAAACGGCTCGCCGGCCAGGTCGGCGAGGGCCAGCCGTCGACGTCGCGCGAGCCGGTGGCCGGCGGCGAGTGCGAGCACCCTCGGCTCGCTGAGCAGCGGCGAGACATCGAGGCCGCGCGCATCGAAGGGCGCATGGAGCAAGGCGACGTCGGCGCGCCCGTCGCGCAGCGAGCGGGCCTGGTCGCCCCACCCGCCGAGCAGCAGTTCGGGCAAGGGCCGCGCTCCGCCGGATTCGTACTCGGCCAGCGCGTCGGGCAAGAGTCCGGCGTCGCTGTCGGCCTTGAGCGCCAGCACGAGCCGCGGACGCGCAACGCCGGCGCGCCGGGCCCGGCGGGCCATCGCCTCGATCAAGGTGAGCGCCGCCGGACCTTCCTCGGCCAGCACCGCGCCCGCCGCCGTAAGGCTGACGTGCCGCGTCGACCGGTTCAGCAGCGGCACTCCGAGGCGTTGCTCGAGTTGGCGAATCGCGCGCGACAGCGGCGGCTGGGCCATCCCCAGACGCTCCGCCGCCCGGCCGAAATGCAGTTCCTCGGCGACCGCGAGGAAGTAGCGCAACTCGCGCGTCTCCAGCAACGAACTCATACCCGCAGAGTACAAATCGATGCTTGATCGGTCCTTCATAGATCGTCGTCGTCGCGCTTGGATGGAATGCATGAATCCGGAAATGAACGACACGACCAGAACGGCGCTCGTGACGGGTGCAACCCGCGGGATCGGAGTCGAGATCGCGCGGCAACTCGCCGCCGCCGGGCAGACGGTCTACCTCGGTGCGCGTGACCTTTTGCGCGGCGAGCAGATCGCGGCGCAGATCGCTGGAGACGCGCGCGCCGTGCAACTTGACGTCACCGATGCCGATTCGGTCGCGGCGGCCGCGCTGCACATCGAGAAGCACAGCGGTCGCCTCGACGTGCTGGTCAACAACGCCGCGATCAACACCGATCTCGGCCCGGACGGCGTCCGCGCACCGCAGAGCGTCACCGCTGATCAACTGCGCGCCACGTTCGACACGAACGTCGTGGGCCTGGTCGCGATCACCAATGCGGTGCTGCCAATGCTTCGCCGCTCGCCCAGCGGCCGCATCGTGAATCTGTCTTCCGGCATTGCCTCCCTGACCCACATGACCGATCCGACGAGCCGCGCAGCGCAGCGACGACTGCTGGCCTACTCGGCGTCGAAGGCGGCGGTCAACGCGCTCACCCTGCTCTACGCCAACGAACTACGAGCGGCCGCAATCCTCGTCAACGCCGCTGACCCCGGCTTCGTCGCCACCGACATGAACGACCATCAGGGCACGCTCGCCCCTTCAGCCGGCGCATCGGTCGCGGTCCGGCTCGCGCTGCTGCCGGACGACGGGCCGACCGGCACCTTCGTCACGCACGACGGAGCGACCGTCGCCTGGTGAATGCCAGCTGAGATTTCCATGAATATCGACAAGCCCTCTCGGGTCAACGTCACGCCGAGTACTACTCGCCCGGCGTCACCTGGTCGTCGTTGACCGGATACGCGTTCCCGCCGGACGGTTCCGAGCAGCCCGAAGTTGCCGACGAGATCAGCCTGCCCATCAACTATCACGCTGGGCAGCGCACCGGCCGCGAGGTGGCCACGGCCCCCTTCGGGCCGCGACTGCCGGTTGTGCCGAAGAGTGCGCAGGACGGTCTTCCGCAGCCGTGGGCGTACCGGCAGGGTGACAAGCTCTACGCCAACATCCCCGCGTTCAACGGTTCGGACGCCGGCCTCGTCGACTCGGCGACCATGCCGGCCGACGATTCGGGCACGACCACCCTGTTGCGCAACGGCATTCCGATCGACAGCAGCGATGTGCCCGGCGTCGCCGGATTCACGCTGCCCGCCGACCCGGGTCGGTACCAACTCGTGCTCGACGCCACCCGCACGGCCCAGCCCTGGCCGCTGTCCGGGCACGTGCATGCGGAGTGGACGTTCGGATCAGCACGCACCGATCCGGCGACGCGCACGGCGCTCGACATGCTTGACATTGGCATCCACTTGCCATTGGACCAGTTCAACGCCGCTGACGCCGGGCGGCCGCTTGCCGGAACCGTCGACGTCACGCACCAGCAGGGTTCTGCGCAGTTGTCTGTGCGCAGCGTCGGTGTTCAGGTTTCCTACGACGACGGGAAGACCTGGCAGGCTGCCACGGTTCGCGGCGGCTCGCCGGCCTGGTCGCTCGTGATCCCGGCCGGTCGCGGGAAGGCCGGCGGTTTCGCGACCCTGCGCGCCACGGCAACCGACGCCTCGGGCAACACCCTGACCGAGACGCTGACCAGGGCGTACCGCCTGAGCTAGCGGGCGCCCCCGGTCACGGGCGCCCCCGGTCACGGGCGCCCCGGTCCCGGCCGGTTCGACTGCCGCAGGACTCTTGGACGCTCGCGCAGACCGCACGTCATCGAGTTGGCGTGGGTGGTCGAGCGCGATGCCCGGGGGTCCTGCGGCCGGTCGTCGAGCCGCCCGTCGAATGCTGCTGTAGTCACACAATGTCGTGAATTCATCGAGGTATTGGGAGTCGAGCAGCAAATGCTGCCTATTCACCAAAGAATGCATTGTCTGGCAATTGCAATCGCGTTGTATCGAAGCAAGTCGGTCGCTGTTGTCTGAAGGGTAGGCAGGTATAGGGTCCGGCCCATTGGGCCTGCACGCCGCGGCCCGAGTCAGCCTAAATCGCCAGGGGGTCACCATGCCGACCGTAATTGGGCACCACGACGTGAAAGACACTGATCATTGGTTGTCCTCACCCAAGCGTGCGGAGTTCTTCGGCCCGCTCGGTGTCACGAATATCCGGACGTTCGTCGACCCGCAGAACCGCAAGCACGTCTCTGTCCTCATGGATGTCGCCGACATGGACGTTCTCATGGGCGCAATGCAGTCCGAAGGGGCAGCCGAGGCGATGGCCTACGACGGCGTCCTGCCCGAAACACTGGTGATCCTCGTCGAGGCCTAATTGGCTCCGCGGGGGGCATCAGTCGTCGGCCAGCCGACGATCATGCTCGTCTTCGCCCATGACCGTGCCTGAGCATCAAGATCACCTCGCCGCGCTGGTGATCATGGTCGCCGACTTGTCGGGCGGGGCAGTTTGCCTGGTGATCACCTGCAGGTTCTGCACCGTCGGCGGTGCAGAACCTGCAGGTGATCACGGGTCGTCGGGCCAACAGGTCTTGGCATGGCGGCGCCAGCGCGGCGGCCGCAACGCGTGGCTTGCGCGTGCGCGGCTTGCGCGTGCGTGGCTTCTTGCGCGTGCGCGGCTTGCGCGAGCGCAACCCGCCGAACCGGGTTCGCGCCGTGGATGACCGTCTCGGCGGCGCTTGTCGGGCGCAGGCTCGCCGCTAGCTCTCCGCTGCGTTGACCGCGTTGACCGCGTTGACCGCGTTGACCAGACCGAGCCGGGCCGCCTGCGACGCGGCGACGCTGCGAGTCGGGGCGTCCAACTTCGCGAGTATCGCCGACACGTGGTGGCCGACGGTCCGGGCGGAGATGTAGAGCCCGGCGGCGATCTCGGCGTTGGACTGCCCTCGGCAGATCAGGTCGAGCACCTCGCGTTCGCGCCGGGTCAGGCCGAGGGGGTGTGTCCTGGTCGCGCTTCGGGCCCCGGTCGGGATCGACTGGATGCCGAGCAGTCGCATCTGCTTGCGGGCGATCTGGGCGGGTGCCGATGCGCCGAGGTCGTCGAAGATGCGCAAGGCCCGCCGTAACGCCGCCTCGTCAGAGCTGTCGAGCAGTGCCATGGCGGCATCGAACGGGCAGCCCAGGTCCGTCCACATCTGCGCGGCCTGCTGCCAGTCGCCCGCGAGGTGGCGCCGGTACGGCTCGGCAACCTCGCCGCGGGCGGCACGGGTCGAATTGGTGCGCTGCAGCCAGACTCCGATCGCGCCGCGTTGCCAGGCATCGCAGTCGGCCGACGCGTCGTCGGCCAGTTCGACCTCGCGCCCGGCTGCCCTCGCCTGACCGTCCAGCCAGCTCGCCTCGGCGCGGGCCAACCGCACGCGCACCACCCATCGCGGCTCGCCGGAACCATCGGCAGCCGCGATCGCCTCGTCGAGGTATTCCCACGCGCCGGGCTCGCCCTTGCGGGCCCGGATCGTGCCGAGACTCGTGAGCGGATTGATCCGGTTGATCGGCGAACTGCCGACGTGCCGCAGCAGATCCGCGCTCATCGCGGCGGACTCGTCCCACCTTCCCAGCATCGCCAGCGTGTTGGTCTGCTCGCCGCGCAGGCACGTGGAGAACGTGCTGATGTCGTGGTCGTCGCAGAAGGCGAGGCCCTCCTTGAGGTAGTGCTCGGCCTCGGCGAATCGCCGTTCGGCGCAATGGCTGCTGTAGAGGTTCGCGTACGCCCGGCCGACCTGCTCCTCCATGCCTCCCGCGATCGCGATCTCCAGAGCCCGGCGCAGCTGCCTCGTCCAGGGCCGACCCGCGGCCATCGCGGCGCATCCTTCGGTGTTGAGGGCGTCGCTTTGTACCTCGAGGACGCCCAGTGGCTCGGCAATCGCCTGCGCCTGCTGCGCCAACTCGATCGCGCCCGCGTGGTCGCCGTCGAGCATCCGCTGAGTCGCGAGATTGGCATACGCCCAGGCCAATTCGACGCTCGGCCCGAGTGGTTCGAGCGTGTCGCGTGCGGATTCGGCGGCGGCCACCGCCTCATGCCCGCGGCACAGGCGCCACATGGTTCGCGAGAGCCGGCGCATCGTGTCGCCTTCGCGCAGCCGGTCGCCCGCCTCGCGCCACAACGCCAACGCGTGCGCTCGGGCGTCGGCGGCGTCCTGCCACCGGTCGATCAGCGACAGCTCGTAGGCCAGCCCTTCGTAGAGTCCAGCGTCCGTCGCGGGATCCGCGCCGGTCGCGAAGCGCAGCGCTCGCTCGTACTGCGCCGCCGCCTCGCGATGCGAAGCCAGTTCAGCCGCCCGCACCGCCGCGCGGGGAGCATGCCGGAGTACCGCCGCGCCATCAGCCGCTCCCTCGGCGTGAAACGCCATGCGGGCATCGTCGTCACAGCCGCCGGCGCGCAGCGCGTCGAGGATGCGTGCATGGATGACGCCACGTCGATGCGCGGCAATCGCCTGTTCCACCGCGAGCCGGGCGATCTCGTGCCGGAACCGGAGCTGCGTGCCGTCGCCCACGAGCAGCCCGGACGCCAGAACGTCGTCGACGGCCGACGGCGCGCACGAGGTGACCGACTCGACCAGCCGCGGCTCGACGCGCGTACCGAGCAGTGCCGCGGCGTCGAGCACATCGCGTGATTCGCTGCCGAGCCGGGCCACGCGCGCCAGCACCGCGTCCCGCGCCGAAGGCGGGACCTCGCCGACTCCAGCGCGCACAACCTCGGTGACGTAGAACGGGTTTCCCCCGGTCATCCGGTACAGCTCGTCGGCCTCCAGGCCACTTCCACCCGCCAGGATCCGGACGGCGTCCACCGACAGCGACGGCAGGCCGACGCGTCTTGTCGAGCGTTGCGTGGCAAGTTCGCCGAGCGCGACGCGAAGCGGATCGCCTGCGGCCAGCGCGTCGTCGCGATACGTGACGAGCAAGAGCACCGCGCAGTCGCGTATCCGGCGGCCGAGGAACCGCAGCAGATCGAGCGTCGCCTCGTCGGCCCAGTGGACGTCCTCTATGACGACGACATTGAGGGTCGGCGACTCGTTGAGTTGGTTCAGCAGTGCGCGGAACAACTCCTCGCGCGTGGCTCGGGCGTTGCACAGGTCGAGCAGGGTTTCGTCGAGTTGGCCGGCAATGTCGAAGAGCGGTCCGAGGGGACGTGGGGTGAACAGGCCGTCGCAGATTCCCCAGTACCAGCCGGCATCGGGCACATCAGCCTGAAGCTGCTCGACCAGCGCCGACTTGCCGGCGCCCGCCTCCCCCGCAACCAGGACGAGCCGTCCCTCACCCCGGCGGGCCTCGCGCGCGTATTCGGCGAGCGACGCCAGCGACGATTCCCTCTCCAACAGCAGCATCCCGACAGTGTCCGCCGAGGCAACACCAAAATGCCATCGAACTTCGACCCGCTCGCGGTAAGGCCGCGGCAAGGTCTAGCCACTCGGCTGGGCATCGTGAGCCGCCACCGCGGATGCCAGAAATGCCGCTATTACAACGGGATCCGCATCAGCGCGTGGCCCGCTGACAGGCCACTCCGTGGTACGGGGGCTACCCTCGGTGTCTTGCCCCCTTGAAATTCTGCCCGAACGAGGTATTTGTGCATATCGGTTCGCGCCGCCTTGCCGTGCTGTTCGTAGTGCCGGCACTGGCACTCACGGCGCTCACGGCCTGCGGCTCAAAGTCCAAGCCCAGCCCGTCGTCTGGCGCCTCGTCGTCAAGCGCGGCGGCAAGTTCGACCACCACCGACGTAGGCATCACGGTGTCGGGGGCGTTCGGCGCTGCGCCGACCCTCAACGTTCCGAACAAGCCGGCACCGGCGGCTCTTACACAGCAGATCCTCACTGCTGGCACCGGCGCGGCCGTGGCCAAGAACGACACGCTCATCGCGAATTACGTCGGGCGGACCTGGGTGCCCAAGGACGGCAAGACCGACCCGTTCGACAGTTCCTTCGCGCGCGGCGCTCCGGCCTCGTTCGTCATCGGCGCCGGCAAGGTGATTCCCGGGTGGGACAAGGCGCTTGTCGGCAAGAAACTCGGCTCGCGCCTGCTCGTCACCGTGCCGCCGGCTGACGGCTACGGCGCGAGCGGCCAGCCGAGCGCCGGCATCACCGGCACCGACACGCTGGTCTTCGTCATCGATCTGGTCGCTGCGTACAAGCCGAATGCCTCGGCTCCGGGAACGGTCGCCGCCAACATCCCCACGAGCGGCGTGCCCAAGGTGGCCGGCGCACCCGGGACGAAGCCGGAGATCACCAGTACGGCCGGAGTCAAGGTGCCGGCGCAGCCGAGCTCAACCCTGCTGGTCACCGGCACCGGACCCAAGATCGACCCGGCCAAGACGCTGGTGCTGCAATTCGTGCAGGCTGATCTCGCAACCGGTAAGGGCGCTCAGGCCACGTGGGGGCAGGGCCCGCAGACTGCACCGGCAAAGAACGTCCTGAATCTCGCCGGCAAGCTCACCGGCCAGAACGTCGGCAGCCGGGTGGTCGTCGTCCTTCCGCCGACCGCCGCGACACCGGCCAGTGCCACTCAGGCGGCGCAGCCGGCAATACCTGCGCAAGTGGTGGTCATCGACGTCGTCGGGCAGTTCTGAGCTTGCGAGGTCGGCATCGACGAGCCGCCGGGAACCGTGGTCAGCAAGCAGCGCCGAGCTGTTTGAGCTGCGACAACACGTCGACGACTCCCCAGGTCTCAGCGATTCGGCCGTTGACGACGCGGAAGATGAAGATCTCCCGGTACGTGATGGATTTGCCGGTCGGCGGCAGCCCCATGTACTCGCCCTGATGGGTGCCGGTAACCGTGTTTCGGGCGACGACCTTGTCGCCCTCGGCGATCAAATCCTCCATCGCTATATGAAGGTCGGGGAAGGCTCGATGGAGTCTCCTGAAGACCTCCTTGAGCGCTTCGGCCCCCGTCGCATCAACCGGCAATGGTGTGCGGATCAGCACGTCGGGCTCGACGAACTCGTCGATCGCCTTCGACCTGAGCTCCGCGTCGCCGGCGTTCATGGCGTCGTGGAAGCGGGTGATCAGCGCCTTGTTGTCTGCGGCCATATCGCTCCTCCTCGAGTCGACAGGAACGTTCGGGCGGCTAGGACGGATCGGATCGGCCGGTCGCCGACCTCAGCAGAGATCTGAGGTCGGCGATTGCCCCGAGGTGCGTCAGCTTCTCCGGGTTGACGACCGAGTCGATGCCGGCGATCTGACCGTCGGCCATGTCGAGCGCCATCACCCCGATCAGCCGCTGCTGGGCGTCGAGATAGAGCGCTCCGGGGGCGCCGTTGACCTCGACGGGGCGCAACGACACGCCCGGAGCCCGCTTGACCCGGGCCATCCAGCTGATCACCGTGCGCGCGACCCGGTCGCGTCCGCGCAGCGACCGCGCGAGCGCCGGAACCTTGCCCCCGCCGTCGCCGGTCAGCTGCACGTCGTGAGCGAGCAGCGCCTCGAGGCCAGCGAGATCGCCTTGCTCGACGGCCGCGAAGAACCGTTGGGCCAGCTCGTCACGCTGCTCGCGCGTCGTCTGGAAGCGGGGCCGGCGCTGCGCGACGTGGCGCCTGGCGCGGGTGGCCAGCTGGCGCACGTTGTCCTCGTTCTTGCCGACGATCGCCGCGATCTCCGGATACCCGTAGTCGAACACGTCGTGCAGCAGCAGCACGGCGCGCTGCTCCGGCGAGAGGTTCTCCAGCAGGACCAGCATCGCCAGCGACAGCGAGTCGGCTGTCTCGGCGTGCCGGGCCGGATCGTCGCGGCCGTCGGTGATGATCGGCTCGGGCAGCCACTCGCCGACGTAGCGCTCGCGACGGACGCGAGCGGAGCGCAGCTCGCTGATCGCCAGCCGCGTGGTCACCGTGGCCACGAACGCCCGCGGCGAAGCGATCTTCTCGCCGGCATCGAGGGCCTGATGCACGCGCAACAGCGCTTCCTGCACCACGTCCTCGGCCTCGGAGACACTGCCGAGCATCCGGTAGGCGATCGCGAACGCCACGGGCCGCAGCTCGCCGAGCAACCGCTCGCGATCGGTCATGCCGCCGCGAACCCCTTGCGCCAGGTCGGATGCGTCGGCCGCCACGCCAGCTCGCGCTTGGCCTTCGCGTTCGACGCGCCGCGGATCTCGGTCATGAAGACCGCCCCGACCTCGCCGGCGAACAGCCGCCCGACGAACCGCGGCACGCGCATCGGCTTCTTGGCGCCGAGCTCCTCCGCCAGCGCCGGCAGCCACTCCGCAACCGGTGCCGGATCGTCGTCCACGATGTTGTAGATGCCGCGGCTGCCGTTCTCGACCGCGGCCACCGTCGCCTCAGCGGCGTCGGCGATGTGGATGAACGACCACACGCCGCCGCCGTCGCCGACCAGCGGGAACTTGCGCTTGCGGATCAGCTCGAACTGCGGCTCGCCGGGTGCCAGTGACGTGTCCGGCCCGTAGAACGCGCCGTAGCGCAGCACGATCCCCTCGGTCCACCGCGCGTCCAGCGTCGCCTGCTCGAGGTGGCGGATCGCGGCCATGGCCGCGCGCGTCTCGCGCGGGGGTGACGGATCGAGCGGGTCATTCTCGCTCTTGACCGCGCTCCCGGTGCGTGCGTAGAACCCGTACACCGCGCTCTGCGCGACGAAGCGCCGCACTCCCACCGCCTGCCCGGCCGAGAGCAGGTGGTCGGTCCCTTCGGTCCGCAGTCGGTTGGTCGCCGCGAAATCGCGATCGAAGTGACGCATGTCCAACGCCCCGATCGCGGTCAGCTCGTGCACGATCACATCGGGCTTCGCCGTGGCCACGGCTTCGGCGACCTGATCGGGATCGAGCGCGTCCGCGACCACCGGCACCGCGCCCAGCTCGTCGAGCATCGCCTTCTTCGCCGTGCTTCGGGTCATGCCATGAACCTCATGCCCCGCGGCAACCAGACGCGGCACCAACTGCTTTCCAATCGCTCCCGTCGCACCTGCCACAAAGACTCTCATCGAATTCACTCCACTGATTGAGAATTAGCCGTACCCAATACAGACGCGGCGGCAAACCCGGCTGTGACACCTACTGGCGCCCGTCACAAGAAGCCCTGGGCGTCCGACGGTTGAGGTCAATGGACGGCGCTGACCAGCCGATCGGCCATCCGCCGGCCCACCTCGACCGGACCGGGCTGATCGCCTTCGCTCACCACGCCGAGCACGACGTGATCCGCCCCGGCGGCCCGCTGCTCGCTGACTCGCGCGGCAATCGCGTCCTCGTCGCCCCAGGCCACGAGTTCGTCGACGAGCCGGTCGCTCAAGTCGGAGACCTCGTCCTCGGTGAAGCCCATCCGCGCGAAGTTGGCGACGTATCCGCGCACGCCCGACAGGAACCGCAGGTGCGTCCGGGCGGTCTCGCGGGCGCTCGTCGCATTGCCGTCGAGGACGACAAACTGATCGGCGATCAGAGTGCGGTGATCGCCCAGGATGCGCCGCGCCTCAGCGGTATACGCAGGCGTCACCAGCAGGGTTATCGCACCGGCGAACCGGTCGCGGGCGATCTCGAGCTTGCGAGGTCCGAGCGCGGCCAGGATGCGTCGATCGGCCGGCACCGGCGGGTCCGCGGCGTCGAGCGCGTCTACGAACTCGTGCAACGCCGGCAACGAGCGGGCCTGCTGCGGTCCGCCGAGGCCGACGACGAAGCGGCCGGGCGCGCTTGCCTGCAGGTCGGCGTAGAGCGCCGCAACCGCGTCCGGCCCGTAGACGTCAGGCGGGATGATCCCCGGCGCGACCTTGATCGTCGTCGTGGCGTGAACGATCTCCGCGATCCGGTCGAGGCTGTCGATCTGGCCGCCCGGCAGCCAGATCGTCGAATAGCCCAGCCGTTCCAGCTCGGCCGCCTCGTCGAGATGCCGTCCGTCGGCCGTGACGTTCAGTGAGATGCCGATCGGTCCGAGATCGAGCTTCGTCATCGATTTGCCTTGGCGGTCGTAGGTGCGCATCCAGCCAACGCTAGAACTTCAAGTCGACTTGAACTCAAGGCCGGCGCAGCGTGCCTCGGCTCAGGTCGACGTATCGGGTGCTTGGGTGATGACATGAACGCGATCGTCGCCGTAGTCGGAACTCTTGCCGGGACGTTGCTCGGCGTCCTTGGCTCCTACTTCACTCAGTCGGTCAGCTACCGACGGGAGGCGGACGAGCGGCTCGCGACAATGCGCAGACAGGTCTACGTGGACTGGCTTACCTGTCTGCACGACATATTCAGCGGCGTCCGCCGGGCGTCGAGCAGACATCGTCAGGGCCACTCAACGGTCGACGAGCTCCAACGCGAGCTGCGCGATGTTCCTGCGAGTCAGACACAGGCGACGCTGGAGAACATCCGTCTAGTGGCAGGCGATCCTGTTGTGGCGAGAGCCGCAGATCTGTGGACCCACATGCGCCGGGACGCGGTGCCTCTCGGTGGCGACCGATCGGTTGAAGGCTGGCGCCAGTGGCAGGACCGGTATTGGGCGCTACGACGGCAGTTCCTTGATGCCGCGCGAGCCGACCTCGGATTCAGCCATCTCAACTGGGCGGACGCAGGAGTCAAACAGGATCCGACGTTTCGGGGCGCGCCGCGCACTGAGTGACCTGCACGCCGGCGCCGGCGTCACACCTGACGGGTGACGTGGAGCAGATACTCCTTACGATCAAGGGGATTGTGGTCCGATCGGCGCCGGGTCGGGCTCGCCCCGCGCACGGGTTGATAGTGGTCGAATGAGCCCTCCAGCACACCCTCGCCGCGGGTCAGGCCGGGTAGCCGCTGCTGCAACTCGTTCACCCGAGCCGCCGGGATGTCGCCGTGCAGCAGGTACGACGACGAATGCACGGCGGGCGTCTGCGGAACGGCGTCAAGCCGGGCCAGCACGGGCAGCACCGAGCCGAGCGTGTCGGCCGGAATCTCCAGTTCGAAGCGATGGATCGGCTCGTACACCGTCGTGCCGGCCTGCTTCAGGGCGCTCATCAGGACGAGTGGTGTGAGGTTGCGGAAGTCCCCGGCAGTGCTCGACATGCTGGCGTCGAAGCTGCCGTGGGCGTGACTCTGCCGGGCCCAGTAACCCGAATGCGTCATGGTGACCATGCAGTCCGTCACCTGCCAGCCGTAGAGCCCTTGGTGCAAGGTCTCTTGCACGGTCTCCTCGACCGCCTTGAAGAACGCGGGCGGCATCGACCCGAGTTCGACGCCGAGCCGGAACTGCACGCCGGTGCCGACCGCGGCCGGTTCGATGCGCAGGCCGACAGTTGCCAGAAACGGATTCGGCGCCCGGGCGATCACCTCGACGGACGCACCCGTGCCGGACGGCCGTTCGATGCAGATCGTCGTCGTCTCGCGGAACGTGACGTCGAGGCCGAAGTCGCCTGCCAACGTCGACTGGATGACTTCCTTCTGCACTTCCCCATACAACGAAACGGAAATCTCCTGCCGGATCTCGTCCTGCCGCAGGTTGATCAACGGGTCCTGCTCGGCGAGTTGGGCGAGCGCACTGTGCAACGCGCCTTTCTGCCCACGCCGGCACGGGAGCACCACGGTCTCCAGCGTCGGTGGGGCGAAATGGCCCTGTGTCGCAGGGGTGCGCGCTAGGCCGAGCGCGTCGGCGATCTGCACATCGCCCAGGCCCCAAACTTTCGCGATCTCTCCCGCGGCAACTGAGGACCGGCGAGCAGCCCGGCCGCGGTCGAAGACGCTGATCGCGGTGATCTTTTCCTCGACGCCCGGGCGAAGTTGCACTCGATCGCGCACCCGCAACATTCCGGAGAACATGCGAACGTAGGCGACCTTCTCCCCGGCCGAACCGCGCTCGACCTTGAACACGGTGCCCGACACCGGATCGTCGATGCCGCCCTCGGTGGCCGGCAGCAACTGCGTGATGCCGGCGAGCAGGGACGGAACTCCCGCACCGGTGATCGCCGAACCGAAGTAGACCGGGTGCACCAGCGCCCGCCCGGTCTGCGCGGCGAGCTCGCTGTGCAGTCGGCCGAACGAGATCGGCTGATCGTCGACGTACGCCGCAAGAAGCGCGTCGTCGTGATCGGCCAGAACGCCAAGCAGCGTCGAGGAAAAGTCCGCACCGTGTGTGGTGATCGAAGCGCCACGCGTGCCTTGGTCGGCAACCGATCCCATCGCGACGATTGCCGGTGACAGTCGCTCGGCAATGCCGTGCAAGACCCGCTCGTACTGCGCACCACGGCGGTCGATCTTGTTCACGAAGATGAGGGTCGGAATGCCCAGGCGCTGCAGCGTCCGCATCAATACGCGAGTTTGCGCCTGCACGCCCTCCACCGCGGAGATGACCAGGACCGCGCCGTCGAGCACGCTCAACACCCGTTCCACCTCGGCGATGAAATCCGGGTGGCCGGGCGTGTCGATCAGGTTCACCGTGACGTCGTCGACGACGAAGGACACCACGGCTGACTTGATCGTGATGCCACGTTGCCGTTCGAGGGCAAGGGAATCGGTCTGGGTGTTGCCGTCATCGACCCGGCCTATCTCGTCGATGACCCCGGCGGCATAGAGCAACCGCTCGGTCAGGCTGGTCTTACCGGCGTCTACGTGCGCCAGAATTCCCAGGTTCAGGGTTCTCACAAAGCGTCATGTCCTCTGCATAGCTGCCAGGTTTCTTCGAGGCGGACATGAACGCTTCGCGCATTTCCCTCTCCTTGCTCGTCGGCTGTCTGCCAGAAGTGCACCAGAGCGCCACCGGCGAAGGCAACCGATTTGCGCAGTGACAGCAAGGCCCCGCCGGGGAAATGACTCCCCGGCGGGGCCCTCGTCGGGCAATGTGGTCAGTTCATCGGGCGGGCCTTGCGCGGCAGTAGCCACCCGACCGCGAAAGCGACCGCGATCAGCGCGAGCGTCATCAACAGCGTGTCCTGCGCGGCGACGAGGTGCCGCCCGGCGGTCATCGCCGCGTGCGGGCCGCCGTCCTCCAGCCTGATCTTGCCGAAGAACAGCGTGGCCAGGACGGCGACGCCGAGCGAGGAACCCAGTTGCTGAAGGGATTCGAGCAGTCCCGATGCCGAGCCGACCTCGTGATCGTCGATCTCGCCCATGATGATGCTGAACAGCGGCACGAAGATCATGCCCATGCCGAAGCCGAATACGGCCAGGCCCGGCGCCAGGTCGAACACGCCGACGCCGCCGTGGATCGAGTGCAGCGACAGGTACAGCACGGTCGTGCCGATCGCCATGATCGTCAGGCCGACGTGCAGGATCGGCCGGCCGATCGCGGTCGCCGCCCACGCACCGACACCCGAGCCGAGGAACGCGCCGACCGCCATCGCGGCGAGGTAGAGGCTCGCCTTCATCGCGGTGAAGCCCAGCCCGATCTGCAGGAACAGCCCGACCGTCAACGAGAAACCCACGACGCAGCCGAAGAACATCAGCGTGAACACGACGCCTGAGACATAGGACCGCTTGCGCAGCACGCTGAACTCGAGCAACGGGGTACGGCCGGCGCTGACGCGACGGCGCTGCTGGGCCACGAACAGGGCGAGCACCGGAACGGCCGCGGCCAGCAGGCCGAAGATCCACGCGGGCCAGCCCAGCGCGCGCCCGTCAACGAGCGGGAAGACGACGAGGAAGCTCACCAGACCCATCAGTACGGTGCCCAGACCGTCCAGCCGCAACCCGGCCCGGCGAACCGAACCGGCGGGCAGTACACGAGCGCCCACGACCAGCGCGAAGATCCCGACCGGCAGGTTGATGAGGAACAGCGCTCGCCAGTCGGAGCCGAAGATGTCGGCCTTGACGAGCAATCCGGCGACGACCGGGCCGGCGACCGTCGAGAGCCCGATCACCGGGCCGAACGCCGCGAACGCCTTGCCCATCTGCGCCGGCGGGAAGATGTCGCGGATCAGCCCGAACGCCTGCGGGGTAAGGACAGCCGCCGACAACCCCTGCACGACACGCGCGGCGATCAGCGACTCGGGCGACCACGCGAACGCGCACGCCGCCGATGCCGCCACGAAGCCGCTCAGCCCGATCATCAGCATGCGCTTGCGGCCGAACATGTCGCCGAGGCGCCCACCGGTCAGCAGGCCGACCGCGATGGCCAGCGTGTAAGCAGCCGCGATCCACTCCAGTTGCGACGTCGACAACGACAGGTCGCGTTGGATCGACGGCGCCGCGACATTGACGATCGTCGAATCCAGGATGTTCATGATCATCGCGGAGAGAACGACGGCGAAACCACTCCACATATGCGGCCGCCGCTCGGGGGGCGCTGCGGGGGGCGCGGTCAGATCGAGACTCGACGGGCGGTCGAGGACGGTCGTCATGTGTGCTCCTTCATCGGGTGGGTTCTTCACGTCGAACCGTAGGAGCCCATCAGGAACGTTTCGTTCCTCATTACCAAGTAATCTCAACCGCATGTCGGAGACGTCTGGACGCCTGTTGAAACTGCTGTCGCTGCTGCAGTCCACCCGCGAGTGGCCCGGGCCCGAACTCGCACGGCGCCTGGGCGTCACGACCCGAACGGTGCGCAACGACGTCGAACGGCTGCGCCAACTCGGCTATCCGGTACGGGCGACTCGCGGTGCCGTCGGCGGCTACAAGCTCTCGGCCGGTACGGCGATGCCGCCACTGCTGCTCGACGACGACGAGGCCGTCGCCATCGCGGTGAGCCTGCGCACCGCCACCGGCGGCACGATCGAGGGACTGGAGGAAACGGCGCTGCGCGCCCTGACCAAGCTGCAGCAGGTGCTGCCCCATCGCCTCGGCCGGCGCGTCGATGCGTTGCAGTCGCACACCGTGCGCGTCTCAGGCAGTCGCCGCGGGCCGCAGGTCGACGGACGCCTGCTCGCCCTCATCGCGGCAACCGCGCACGACCGCGAGATCATGCGCTTCGGCTACGCCGACCATTCTGGATCGGCAACCGAACGCCGGGTCGAGCCGTACCGATTGGTGAACTGGGGACGGCGGTGGTACCTCGTCGCCTTCGACCTCGAACGCGACGACTGGCGCACGTTCCGCGTCGACCGCATCAGCGATCCGCGCTCGGTCGGACATCGCTTCGCCCTGCGCCCGCTGCCCGCCGAGGACATCGCCGCCTACGTGGCCACGAAGACCCGGCAGGTGCAGATGAAGGTGCGTGGACGGGTGATCGTGCACGCGTCCGCCGACGACGTTGCGGCCAAGATGGGCGCCTGGAGCGAAGGAAGCATCGAGGCTCTCGCACCGGATCGCTGCCTCATGCAACTCGGTGGACGCTCCGTCGAGGACATCGCGTTCTGGCTCGGTGTTCTCGACGCCGACTTCGAGGTGGTCGATTCTCCCGAACTGGCCGCCGCCGTCAGCCGGGTCGCCGATCGCTACACCCGCGCGACCGGCTGAGCGGACATCCGGGTGACGAGGCATCATCGAAGCCGCCCCGTCCAGCGGATCGAAGACATCGGAGCGTGCATCGTGGATCCTCACCACCACCCGACCAAGGAACAGGTCCTGGCGCTGATGCGCCGCCTCGGCATGAACGATCGTCTCGACGAGGCCCAGCGAACACTCCCCGACGTCGTGGATCTGGATCGCGACGCGCCGATCCTGGCGCAGTTGGGGCTGAGCCTCGACGAAGCCGTCAACCGGCTCGGCGGCAGCGCCTGGTAGTGCCACGTGCGCCGGCGCGCTGTCGCCCTGCGTCCGAGAATGTGCTGAGAACGATTCCCGTTCATATCCGGCGAACCCGGCGCCAGAGCCGGAATGTTGCCCCGGCTGTCACCGGTCGTCCCTACACTCCCTCGAAATCGAGGTGATCTGGGGGCGTCATGCAGCGGTGGGCAGAGTTCATCCTTCGGCATCGCCGGGCCGTCGTGGCGCTGTGCGGCGTGATTCTGGTGGCCGGTATCGCCCTGGCCGGCAAGACCACGAACCGGTTGACGGTTGACTTCTCGCTGCCTGGTCAGCCCGGTTCGCAGACGGCGCACAAGATCAACGAGGCGTTCGGCAACGGCGGCAACACCTCGCCCTACCTCGCGTCGGTCACCCTTCCGGCGGGGCAGACGATCACCGGGAACGAGGCGGCGGTCGCCAAAGGATTCGACGCGATCGCCACGTCCGTGCCGAACGTGCGCGTGATCGACGAGTCCGACACCGGCGACAAGGCCTTTCGCACAAAGGACGATCGCACCGCGTTCGCCCTCGTCTTCTACCGCTTCAACCCGTCGCCGAGCCAGAAACTGCTGACCACCCCGATCCGCGATGCACTCGACACGGCCAAGCCCACCGGCGCAGCGGTCGGCGTCACCGGCGAGGACGTCCTGGCCGCGGGTAGCGACAACAACAGCGGCCCGGGAGTGCTCGGCGAGACGTTGCTCGGCGCGGTCGGCGCGCTGGCCGTGCTGGCCTTCGTGTTCGCGTCGTTCCTCGCGTTCCTGCCCCTGGTCGTTGCCGCAGTCTCGATCCTGGCGACGTTCGTGCTGTTGTTGCCCCTGACGTATCTGATGGACGTGTCGTTCATCGTCCAGTTCCTCGTCGCGCTGATCGGTCTCGGCGTGGCCATCGACTACTCGCTGCTGTTCGTCAACCGATGGCGCGAGGAACGTGACCACGGCCGCGAAAACCACGAGGCGGTGGTCGTCGCGATGCAGACCGCAGGCAGCGCGATCGTGTTCAGCGGAGTGACCGTGGCGATCGGCCTGCTCGCGCTGATCGTGCTACCCGTGCCGTTCATGCGCAGCATGGGCATCGGCGGCGCGCTCATCCCGCTGACCAGCGTGCTGACCACGCTGACTCTGACGCCGGCGATCCTCGGCGGCATCGGGCCACGCATCGACTGGCCGAAGATCCGCCATGAGAACCGCGCGAGCCGGGCGTGGAGCCGCTGGGCGGCGTTGATCGTGCGCCGGCGGTGGATCGCCGCGATCTCCGCGCTGGCCGCGCTCGTTTGCCCTGATCGGTGTCTTCCTCGGCGTCAAGATCGGCCTGGCGTCGTCGGACTCTCTCGCGCACAGCGGACCGGCCTACGAAACGCTGCAGACGCTCGAACGCGGCGGCATGTCCACCGGCAACCTGACCCCGATCGAGGTGCTCGTCGCCAGCGACCAGGCCAAGAACGCCGCCACCGAACTGGGCAAGATCGACGGCATCGACCACGCGTACGCGCCGTCCGGTCCGGCCAGCAACCGCAACGGTCAGAGCGTCGTGCTGCTCATCCCCGATCAGGAGACGGTGAACTCCACCAGCGTCGGGGTCGTCAAACGGGTCAAGGCCGCCGCCGCCGGACTGCCGGGCGTCGTCGGCATCACCGGCATCGGCGCCGCGCAGATCGATTTCCTGCACGCGGTCTACGGCAACTTCCCGCCGATGCTGCTCATCATCGCCGTGCTCACTTACATCCTGCTGGCACGCGCATTCCGGTCGCTGCTGCTGCCGTTGAAGGCGGTGCTGCTCAACCTTGTGTCGCTGGGCGCGACGCTCGGGCTGATGGTGCTGTTCTGGCAGCACGGAGTCGGCTCGGAGGCCGTGTTCGGCATCGCAGCAACCGGCGCGATCACGTTCTGGATACCGCTGATGGTGTTCGCGTTCCTGTTCGGCCTGTCGATGGACTACGAGGTGTTCATCCTGTCGCGCATCCGCGAGGAGTACGACGGAGCGCGCTCGACGAATGCCGCCGTCATCGAGGGCATCGGGCGCACCGGACGGCTCGTCACCAGCGCGGCGCTGATCCTGTTCCTGGCCTTCGCGGCGCTCGCGTCCGGGCCGGGCACCGACCTCAAGACGCTCGCCACCGGGCTCGGCTTCGGCATCCTGCTCGACGCCACCATCGTGCGCTCGGTGCTCGTGCCGTCGCTGGTCTCCCTGTTCGGCCCGTGGAACTGGTACCTGCCGGCCCGCTTCGCGCGCGTGCTGCGCGTCGAACCGTCCTACCCGCACCCGGAACGAGACGAACCGCTGGAGCCCACGCCGGCCGCCGTCCGCTGACGCCGATCCGGCCGGTTCCGTCGGCGAATTCGGCGAGTTCGCCGCAGGCCCTACGAGCGAGCTCCGGGCCGCGGGCCACTCCGAGGTGAATTCCGTTCAAGACGTGGCTGCTGGTTCTTCCTATCGTTCGGGGCGCACAGCTTCGGCGCGAAGGAGAGAACCGATGACGCAAGCACACGGCCGGACCGGGCCGTTCTGGGACGCCGCCACCGGCCGGGCTCCGATGCCACCCGCCGCCGCCACGCTCGGCCTCGAGTTCATCGACGCGAATGTCGAGCAGGGCACGGCCGAGTTCGCATTCGCGGCGGGCGAGGAGTTCACCAACCCGATGGGCAATGTGCTCGGGGCGTTCCTCGCCGCGATGCTCTACGACACGGTCGGCCCGACGTTGCTCGCCACCCTCGAGCCCGACCAGTTCCAGTCCACACTCGACCTCAACGTGCGATTCCTGCGGCCCGTTCGCCCGGGCCGGCTCATCGGCCGAGGGAGGGTGGTGCACCGTGCAGGCGACATCGCCCAACTCGAGGCGTCGTTGACCGCCGAGGGCGGAGCGGTGGTTGCCACGGCCACCGCGACGGCCCGGGTCATCGCACTGGGCGACATCGCCGTCTGAACGACATCGCCGTCTGAACGGCATTTCCGTCTGAACGACATCGCCGTCTGAACGGCCGGCGGCTGTCCCACGGTCCGAACCGCGATCGAGCTACCGGCGGCGTTGTCAGGACGCCATCCGCTGCCCGATCGGCCGGCTAAGCGACATTGAGCGGAGCGTCGCCGGCGGCCGAGCTTGCGTGAGCAAGCAGCCACGCGGTTGCCTGCTCGGCCGCCATCGGGAAAGCAATGTGCCATCCCTGCGCGCCGTCGCAGCCGAGTGAGCGCAGCATCTGCCACTCTTCGGCTGTCTCGACGCCCTCGGCGATGGCCGGCACGCCGAGCGCATGCGACAGGTCGATGACGGCGCGCACGATGCCGACGGTGGTGTCGTCGCTCGAGAGTCGCGACACGAAGGCCCGGTCGATCTTGAGCTCGCCGACCGGCAGGGACTGCAGTCGGAGCAGCGAGGAGTAGTCGGTTCCGAAGTCGTCGACGCTCAACGTCACGCCCATGTCGTTCAAGCCGAGAAGCACGTCGTCGAGTTCGTCGCTCTCCTGCCCGAGGATCCGTTCAGTGATCTCCAACTCGAGCATGCCAGGCGGCACGCGATACCTGCGCAGGCCGTCCGACACGAGGCCGATCAGCCGCCCACCGACCAGATCGAACGGTGAGACGTTGACGGCCACCGGGACGTGTAGGCCCTGCTCACGCCATTTGGCCATCTGCTGCAGGGCGAGGGTGAGCACCCGCTCGGTGATCAGGTGCATGATGCCCGAGCGTTCGGCCAGCGGGATGAACTCATCCGGTGGCACATACCCGCGAACGGGGTGTTCCCAGCGGATCAGTGCCTCGAAGCCGAGCAGCGAGCGGTCGGCCATCGCGACCTTGGGTTGGTAGTGGAGTTCTATCGCGTGATCGTCGAGCGCCTGGCGTAGCTCACCGAGCAGGCTGAGCCGGTCGGTGGAGTTGTGGTCGCGCTGCGCCGAATATGTGGCCACGACGGCGTGTGTTTCCTTCGCCACGTACATCGCCACGTCGGCCAATCGCAACAGATCGTCGGCGTGCCGGCCGTGCTCGGGCTGCATGGCGATGCCGATCGCGGCCTCGACGTCGATCAGCATGCCCTCGAGCGCGATCGGATCGGCCAGCGAGGCCTGGATCCGCGCAGCCACCGCGCGTGCTTCGGCCTCGTCGGCCTCCGGCACGATCACCGCGAACTCGTCCCCGCCGAGACGGGCGACGTGATCGGACTTGCGGACAGCGTTCGACAACCGCTCGGCGAACTGGACGAGCAACTGGTCGCCGACGTGATGGCCGAGGGTGTCGTTGATCTCCTTGAAGTGGTTCAGGTCTATGACCAGCAACCCGAACGGCCGGCCGTCTCGCTTCGCCCGGGCCAACTCCGCATCGAGATCGGCGCGCAGATGGGTGCGGTTGGGTAGGCCCGTTAGGGCGTCGTGGGCGGCCTGGTGCTCGCTTTCCAGCGACAGCTGCCCAAGCCGGTACACCAGCAGCAGCGGGACGACCAGCAGCGGAAGCAACAGCCAGTCGCTCTGCGCGACAACGACGATCAGTGGAGACAAGGCCAACACCGAGAAGGTCATGACCACGTAGCGCCAGAAGTCGCCGAAGAAGACGCCTCGGAAGGAGTCGGACCAGGCCAGGACGGCAGCCACGAGGGCCAGGTTGACGACGAAGTAGACGATCCAGACGCCCGCTACCCAGAGCAGGTCCTCCCCGTCGAAAGCGCCGAGCGGGCGATCGAGCGTCGGCGTGTGGCCGGTAAGCACCATCACCAGGTAGCCGGCGCCGACCGAGACGTTGTACTGGCCGACGTTGAAGAAGACCTTCCAGGCCGGCTTCCTCACCCGCATGTCCGATGCGAATGCCGCGACGCTCACGACCAGAACGGCCGGCCAGACGCCCCACATGAGCAACATCGCACACACGAACGCCGTCGACGCAACGACGCCCTGTGCGTCATGGCCTCGGCCCTGAACCAGCGGAAGCAGATCGAGCAGCACGAGCAGAACAGCGGTCATTGCCAGCGGCGCTCCGGCGCTCGCCAGCGAGGAGGTGGCGACCACGACAACAGCGACGGCGAACATGGCCCAGCCGACGACGACAGATGCGTACCAGACGCCGGTATACAGCGAGATCGTGCGAAAAGACGGATGTACGCCAGACACGCTCGCCTCCAAGATCCTCAACCGCACCTATCGACTGCTTCGCGCTTTTGCTGAGGCGTGGCGACGGTGGCAACCGCCAGGTCAGCGGAACCCGGGGCATGCGAGCATCGCGGTGGCAACGACCGAGTCCGAACGGGGCCTCTCATGATCCTCGATCGCCTGCATGTACCAATCGTGCTGGCACCGCTGGCCGGCGGCCCGTCGACGCCACAGCTCGCCGCGGCGGTCAGCAACGCGGGCGGATTCGGGTTCCTCGCCGCCGGCTACCTCGACGCGGGCGAACTGGCCCGGCAGGTGACCGCGACCTGGGCAATGACCGACGCCCCGATCGGAGTGAACGTCTTCGTGCCCGGAACGCCTGCCGCACCGCAGATCGTGGCTGCCTACGCCGCGCGCCTCGCCGACGAAGCGCGCGCGGCCGGTGTCGCACTCGGAACGCCCCGCTTCGAGGACGACGACTGGGCGGCGAAGCTGGACGTGCTGACCGCCGAGCCGCCTGCGGTCGTCTCCTTCACGTTCGGCTGCCCGCAACCCGATCTCGTCGAGCGACTGCACGACGCGGGAAGCGAAGTATGGGTCACCGTCACGCATCCGGCCGAAGCAAGCCAGGCCACGGATGCCGGCGCGGATGCGCTGGTCGTCCAGGGCAGTGAGGCCGGCGGGCACCGCGCCAGCTTCCGCGACGACGCCGACGGCAGCACCGGCATCGGCCTGTTGTCGCTACTGCAACTCATCCGCGCGCGAACCGACACACCGCTGGTCGCGACCGGGGGCATCAGCACCGGCGCCGCCGTCGGCGCGGTGATCGCCGCCGGGGCGAGCGCCGCACAACTGGGCACAGCGTTCCTGCGCTGCCCGGAAGCCGGTACCGCCGAGGTACACCGCCGCGCGCTTGCCAGTGACGCGCCGACCGCCACGACGCGGGCCTTCAGCGGCCGGCTCGCGCGCGGCATCCGCAATCGCTTCCTCGACGACCACACGGCCGAGGCGCCAGCGGCCTACCCGGAGGTGAACCACCTGACCGCACCGCTGCGCCAGGCGGGCCGGGTCGCTGGCGAACCGGACCGGGTGAACCTCTGGGCCGGGCAGACCTACCAGTTGGGCGAGGCCCTGCCGGCCGGCGAACTCGTCGCGCGGCTAGCCGCTGAGGCACGCCTTGCCGTTCAGCAGGCGCAACAGCGACTGCACCCCGGCGCCGAGGCGGGCCGCCCGACCGCATAACGGCAAGCGGGCCGGTTCACGCGTCGCGTATCGAGACGAGCGTCATCCCGACGCCGAGTGCGACGACGACGTAGAGGCAGAACACGCCGAGCCCGGCCCACGGGCTCAACGAGTCGTGGCTGCGGACGATCGTGAAGATCTGGCTGCCCGCGTTGGCCGGCATGTAGTCGATGACGGCGTTGCGCCAACTCGTCGGCAGCAGATCGGCGATGACACTGGCGCCGAACAGCAGGCCGAAGAACGCTGAAAGCGCACCGGCCGTGTGGCGGATCATCGTGCCGAGGCCTAAGCCGAGCAGCCCGGCCGCGCTGAGGTAGAGGCCCGCGCCGATCACCGCACGCAGCACGCCCGGCTGACCCAACGAGGCTCCCGCGTGCGCGCCGGACAGCAGCGCCTGCCCGATGCCGAATGCGGCGAAGCTCATCACCTCGCCGAGCAGCAGCATCGCCCCGCCGAACACGATGCCCTTTGCGGCAAGCATGGAGCGCCGTTGCGGCACGGCCGAGAACGTCGCGCGGATCATGCCCGTGCCGTACTCGGACGTGATCACCAGGACGCCGAGCGCGCCGACGGCGATCTGGGCCAGGTAGATGCCGTTCAGGCTGGTCAACGTGGGGTCGAAGCCGTCGAGGTTGCCGGGTCCGTCGTGCCGAGCGACGTAGGCCCACCGCGCGCAGATCACCGCGCCGAGTGCGACCGTCGTCAGCACGGCCATCAGCAACGTCCAGTAGGTCGAGCGCACCGAGCGCAACTTCGTCCACTCCGAACGCAGCACGTTGCCGAATCCGATCGTGGTGGCCGGTTCGTAGGCCGGCTCGGCCTGCTGGACAACGACGGTCGTCATGACGCTTTCTCCTCGACGCGGAACTCGACACTGTCCTGGGTGAGCTCGAGGAACGCCGCCTCGAGCGAGGCCTGTTGCGGCGACAATTCGTGCAGGGTGACGCCGTGCCGCGCCGCCAGTTCACCGACTTCGGCGCAGTCCAGGCCGCTCACCTCGATGCCGCCGTCTTCACCCGGGCGGACCGTCGCGCCGGCGCTATGCAGCAACGCGTCCAACCGGGCCGGGTCCGGGGTGCGCACGAGCACGTGGCTGCGCGCGCTCTGCGCGACGATGTCGGCCACGCTCGCATCGGCGATCAACCGACCGCGACCCACGACGATGACGTGGTCGGCGGTCAGCGCCATCTCGCTCATCAGGTGGCTGGACACGAAGACCGTGCGCCCCTCGGCGGCCAGCCCGCGAAGCACGGTGCGGATCCACCGGATGCCCTCGGGGTCGAGCCCGTTCACCGGCTCGTCGCACAGGACCACCTGCGGGTCGCCGAGCAGCGCCGCGGCCAGCCCGAGACGCTGACTCATGCCGAGTGAGAATCCCTTGGCCCGACGGCCCTGTACGCCCTCGAGCCCCACCAGCGCGAGCACCTCGTCCACCCGGTGACGGCCGATGCCGTTGCTCTGGGCCAGGCAGAGCAGGTGGTTGTACGCGCTTCGCCCACCATGCACGGCACGTGTCTCGAGCACGGCGCCGACCTCGTGCAGCGGACGGCGAATCTGCGCCGTAGCGCCGGCCCAGCACGCGCACCGTGCCACTGGTCGGACGGTCGAGGCCGAGGATCATCCGCATGGTCGTCGACTTGCCGGCGCCGTTCGGGCCGAGGAACCCCGTGACCCGTCCCGGCAGAACGTCAAAGGACAGGTCGTCGACCGCAAGGGTCCGCCCGAATCGCTTTGTCAGCCCGCGCGCCTCGATCATCGCCGCACCACCCAGGTCCTCATGCCGCAATACTGGGCGCGCGGTGGCCCCCGCACATCGGTGATCAACCCCGATATGTCCCTGATCCGACCCTGAGCCCGGCTCGGCGGCTCAGCCAGGTGCTTGGCCGGACTCTCCCGCCTGACCGGTCGTCCCGCCGGCCAGATCGCGGGCGGCGCGACGGCGCCTGATCGACCGGTACGCCCGGTCGCGGGCGTCGGCGATCCGCTCGTTCTCCGCGGCGAACAGGTTGCGTTCGCGACGCGCATTGCGCATGCGGAGGCCGGCCTTGCCGATCGCCGCCAGACCGAGCGCCCCGACGGCAGTGATCACGACGCCGGCGACCATGACCCAGTACAGGTGCCCGGTCCACACCCGGCCGAGCACATGAACTTCCACGACGCTATGGGTGTTCTGGACAATCAGGATGCTTGTTGCCGCGGCGGCCGCGGCGAGCAGGATCAAGCCGACAGCGATCACGACGGCCTCCTCGGTCGACGAGACCGAGCCGCCGACGGCGGCGGCTCGGTCTCTGGTTGCTCGGTTCTCGGGGCGGCAGCGTGCTGGAAGTAGTGGCGCTGCCGGTACTGCTCAGCGCTCGGTCGCGTCCCGGATGTTCTCGATCGCCTGCTCGAGGTCGGTCTTGCTCTTGTCCCCCGCCCGGGGCTCGCGTTCATCCGCGGCGGCCATCTCATCCGCCGCGTCGGCGTCGCGAGCCTTGCGGTCGGCGCTGTGCTTGCCACTCATGTGCGTTCTCCTTCGAAGCGCAGCCCGGGGTCCGGGCGCTGACTATCCATTGATGGCGACACCTTCGAGTTGGTGGTGTCGCCGGATCGAAGCGGGCTAGGGTGAGGCGCCACGACGAGCCGGATCGTGTCGTTCAGCCCGGCGAGACGCAGCGCACCGGCATCGGTGTCGCTGACGCCGGTAAGGGTCAGTTCTCCGCCGAGCGCGTCGAGTTCGGTGACCGTGCGGTTGAGCACTCCGACGCACACCGGCGAGACGTGCGACAGGCCGTGCAAATCGATGACCAACTGGTGGTGTCTGGTGCGGATCAAGGCCACGAGTTCCGCGCCGAGTTCGGCGACGGTGTTGGCCGCGAGGTCGCCGGACAGGCGAAGGGTCGCCGCCGGATGCTCGGCACTCACGTCGCAGAACAGCGCCCGGGAGGTGCGTGCGATGTCCGGCGCGCCGTGTCGCGAACTACCCAAACCCTCGTCGTGGCTGGAAGAATCCCGTTGGTTCAAGGTGGTTTGCCCACTTCGGATCGGCGTTCAACACGGCGGCAAACTTACGCCGTAAGGAATCGCATTACAACGTAAGGTTCGGTCACGCTACGCGGTCATCGCTGGACAAAGCGCGCATGCTCGTGGGGGCAGAAACCCCTTCGCGTATCAAGCACGACATTCCGTCGAGCGGTAAATGCGTGGCAAACGCGCAACTCGGTCTTACCGGCCGCGCCCCGACGCGCATCGCCGGCGCGGGTGTTACAAGGGCAACGGCGCGGGTGAGCTGACATGGCATCCGGCCGCGACGACTCGCCCTCGCACGAGCGCTCCAGTGCACGCGCGGCACCATCGGAGCGGCGCAGCCCCCTGGACCGCAACCGCGTCGTTCGGGCAGCCATCGAACTCATCGACGAGGAAGGCATTCATGCGCTGTCGATGCGGCGACTCGGCCGTCGACTCGACGTCGAGGCGATGTCGCTGTACGCGCACGTGCAGAGCCGGGAGAACCTGCTCGACGGTGTGATCGAGGCGGTCGTCGAGGACCTGTTCGACGATCCGGACACGCACATCATGGAGACCGACAGCTGGCAGGACTACCTGGTGCGGGTCGCCAACGGGGTCCGGCACAGCGCGCTCATCCATCCGCAGGTGTTCCCGCTGGTGGCCACCCGCCCACCGGAGGCGCCGTGGATCCGCCCGCCGCTGCGCTCGCTGCGGTGGGTCGAGTCGTTCCTCGCCAGCCTGCGTACGCACGGGTTCGACGACGACACCGCCGTCTACACCTACCGTGCGTTTACCAGTTTCCTGCTCGGCCACCTGCTCCTGGAGGTGGCCGCGATCGGCGCTGACGTCGGGCCGGTGCCGGCGGCCGATGCCGATCCTCATCCGCTACGGCTCGACGACTACCCCAATCTCCAACAACTGCGGCCGAAACTCGCCCAGAACGAGGCCGCCGCGGAGTTCGAGGAGTCCCTCGACAATCTGCTCAACCGGCTCGAAGACGTTCGCACGCACGGCATCCTCTGACGCCGGGCGTAGCGGATTCAGCCGTACGTGCCGCGCAGCACGCTGGTTCCCGAGTACTCGTAGGGCGCGTTGATCGCCTGGACGCTGACCTCGACATTGGTGTAGCTGGACATCAGATTCGCCGGGACGGTGAAGTCACCTTTGCCGTCCGCGCCGATCCAGCCGAGCGGGTGCATGCTCGTCCGCGCGCCATTGGTCAGCCACACCTCGTAGAGCTTGCCCGCGCCGGGTGCCGGCAATGAAGCTGCATTCAGCTTCATCTCCTGCCCGCCGACGAGGGTCGCCTCTGCCGGAGTTGCACCTCGGTCATAGGGCGCCAATGCGATCGTGCGCGCCGAGGGACTGCTGCGGGTCACGTGCTGGGCGAGCACGACTGCGCCTCCCCCGGCGGCCACTCCGATCGCGACGGCGGCGGCGACGGCCCAGGTCCTGCGGCTGCGGACCCGGCCCGGCCTGGTGGCCGCCTCGGCGTGTACCCGATCGAACAGCTCGCTGAGATCGGGCAATGGCCGGTCGGCCGCAGGGCTTTCGGGCACCTCGGCTCCGGCGTCGGGCGCGAATCGGGCCGCCGAGGACAGCGATGCGTGGGCCACCAGCGACGACACGAGTTCCTCGCGGCAGTCCTCGCACTGCCGCAGGTGGGCGGCGGCGGAATCGAGCGTCGCGCGATCGGCCTCGCCGCGCAGCAACGACGGGAGTTCGTCGAAGACGTGATCACTCATCGTCGCTCCCGGCTGTTCTTTCGATGAGCGCGGAAAGCCGCTGCAGGCCGCGTGCGGTTCGCGTCTTCACCGTTCCGAGTGGGATGTCGAGCGCGACGGCGATCTCGCTCTGGGTGTAGCCCTCGTAGTACGCCATTTCGATGGCCTCGCGTTGCCCTTCCGGTAGTTGCTTCAGAGCCATGCGAACCTCGTCCGCCCAGGCCATGCGATCGGCGATCTCCCGCCCGTCGTCGCCGCTGATCTCGCGTACCGAGTCGAGCGAGACCACGGTGTCGCGGCGCTTGCGCAGGTGATCGATCGCCCGTTTACGAGCGATGCTCAGCACCCAGCCGCGCAGACTCTGCCGCGGGTCGTATCGGTCGTGCACCCGCCACAGTTCATAGAAGACCCGCTGGAGCACGTCCTCGACGTCTGGTTGCGGCACATAACGCCCGAGGTACGCGACCACCAACGGCCCGAGTCTGCGATAGCAGTCCTCGAGTGCCTCGGGCTCGCCTTGCACGAGCCGTTCGCCGATGTCGGCGAGAGCAGGTTCCACGACCGCACATTCGTACCTCAACCAGCAAACGGTTCCATGACGACACGCATTCGTCTGGACGGAACCTTTCCGGCGTGCGGCCCGAACTCACGGGCATGAAGCGAACCTTGATCGTCATCGTCTCCGCCGTTGTCGGTCTGACCGCCTGTGGATCAACCGGCCAAGCGGGCAACACCTCGACTGCGCCAACCGGGCCGGTGGTGGAACTCAGGTCGCTGATGTTCATGCCGCCCACCTTGACGATCAAGGTCGGCCAGACCGTTACCTGGCGCAACGACGAGCCGATCACGCACACGGTGACCTCGGGAAGCGTCACCGGCATCGACCCGAAGACCGGTCTGCGCAGTGGGCAGAAGCCGGACTCGCTGTTCGACGCCAAGCTCCCCAAGAAGGGTTCGACGTTCTCGTTCACGTTCCGCAAAGTCGGCACGTACTCCTACTACTGCGACATCCACCAGGGCATGAACGCCACCGTCGTTGTCTCTTGATGTCAAGAAATCCCTATCAGAAAAGGAAGTTCCGCATGAGAAGATCAGTGCTGACCATCGGCGTTGCCACGGCGGCCGCGGCTCTCCTGGCCGCGGGCTGCTCGTCGAGCACGAAGTCCGCCGAGCCGGCGGCTCCACCGGCGGGCGCCTCGTCGTCGATGTCGATGTCGATGCCCGAGTCCTCAGCGGCGGTCAACGGCGGCGCGAGCGCACCGGATGCGACGCCCGCGGCGGAATTGCGCTCGACCCTGACTGCGCTGCTCGAGGACCACGTGTGGCTCGCCGGCAACGCGCTCGACACGGCCGTGCAGATGGGCGGAAATCTCAAGGCCCCCGCGGTGCAGGGCGCCGTCGACGCACTTGACGCGAATTCCGTCGCTCTGTCCAAAGCGGTCGGCAGCGTGTTTCCCTCGGCGCAGCAACCGTTCCTGGCCTCCTGGCGCCAGCACATCGGGTTCTTCGTCAACTACACGCTGGGCCAGGCCACCAAGAACACGGCCATGACGGCCAAGGCCAAGAAGGATCTTGACGGCTACCGGATCTCATTCGGCCAGCTGATCAATTCGGTCGTGCCGAGCCTTCCCGCGCAGGCGGTGGCCGACGAACTGACGCCCCACGTGCAGACGCTTCTCGACGCGATCGACGCGGCGGTCGCCGGCCGGTCCGACTACCAGGCATTGCTGACCAAGGCGGCCGGCCACATGATGATGACCGCGGACGTTCTCGCCGGGGGCATCGCGAAGACCAAGAACTTGACCGGCGACGTCGACGGCACAGCATCCGCGACTCGCGCAACGCTCACTGCGCAACTCGACGACCACGTGTGGCTCGCGGGCAATGCGCTCGACACCGCTGTAGCCAAAGGCGGCAACCTGAACGACCCGGCCGTCGAGGGAGCGGTATCGGCAGTGGACGCGAATTCCGTCGCCCTGTCCAAGACGGTGGGCAGCGTCTACCCGAGTGCCGAGAAGCCGTTCCTCGCCTCGTGGCGCCAGCACATCGGATTTTTCGTCAACTACACGCTCGGCAAGGCAACCGGCGACACCACGAAGGCGGCCAAGGCCAAGGCCGATCTGGCCGGTTATGCAACGTCGTTCGGGCAGTTGCTCAATTCGGTGATCCCCAACCTGCCGGCGTCGGCGGTCGCTTCCGAGTTGACCATGCACGTGACGACGCTGCTCGACGCCATCGACGCGAGCGTCGCCAAGGCGCCGAACTACCAGGCGCTGCTCACCACTGCGGCGCAGCACATGCCGGGCACCGCGCAGGCGCTGACCGCGGCGATCGTCGCGAACAAGCACATCACCAGCTAGGACGGCGCGACGGCGCGGCAACCGACGAGGGGTAGGTTGTCGCGCCGCCTGTGCGGGCGCACAAAATCCCGGCCGGGCTCATCTGTGCGCGTCTAGTCTGGCGAGGTGGATTCACTCGCCGGCTTCCTCGACGGGCCGAGAGCCCGCGGCGCCTTCCTGTTGCGCTCGATCATGAACCCGCCGTGGTCATTGCGAATTCAGGACGAAGCGCCACTCACCGTTATGGCAATGGTCAAAGGCGAAGCCTGGATCGTCTACGACGACCGTGATCCGGAATCGGTGCATGCGGGCGACATCGCAATCATGCGCGGACCACAGCCATACGTAGTCGCCGATACGCCTACAACCGCACCGCAAGTGGTGATCCAGCCCGGTCAGATCTGCGAGACGCCGGAGGGCGAGAGTGTCTACGCGTCGATGGACCTCGGCGTGCGGACCTGGGGCAACGATCTCGACGGTTCGACGGTGATGCTCACCGGCACGTATCAGGCCGACGGCGAGGTCAGCAAGCGGCTCCTTCTTGCGTTGCCAACGCTGATCGTCATGCGCGAGGACGACTGGGACTGCCCGGTGATCCCGCTGCTTGCCGACGAGATCGTGAAGGACGATCTCGGCCAGGAGGTTGTTCTCGACCGCCTGCTCGACCTGCTCGTCATCGCCGCGCTGCGCGCGTGGTTCGCCCGGCCCGAAGCGCGCAGCCCATCGTGGTACCACGCGCACGCCGATCCGGTGGTCGGGCGGGCCTTGCGGTTGCTGCACAACAATCCGGCCCATCCCTGGACGGTCGCCAGCCTCGCCGCAGAGGTGGGAATCTCGCGCGCGGCATTGGCCCGGCGATTCACCGACCTCGTCGGCGAGCCGCCCATGTCGTTCCTCACCGGCTGGCGGCTGGCCCTGGCCGCCGACCTCCTGCACGAGCCCGATGCCACCGTCGGCTCGGTCGCGCGCCGGGTCGGCTACAGCAGTCCGTTCACGTTCAGCACGGCGTTCAAACGCGTCTACGGTGTCAGCCCGCAGGGGCACCGCAACCACGAGTCCGGCAGTCGGCCGCGCGCGGCGGCCGAGGCCGACACCGCCTGACCGCAAGTCCCGAAACGCGCATGTGACCGGAATGCCGTGCGCAGGAAACCGCCACGAGATTCATTGATGGGGCGAATCGCGCCCCATCACCCGGAGGACCTGCATGGCAGTCGATCCATCGACGCTGACGACCGATCAGCTCAACACCCTCATCACCAGTCGGCTCATTCTGTCGGGCATCGACCTGACGCTACTGCCGACCGCGCCCGATCCGGTGACCGGAGCGCCGACGCAGGCGCAGGCGCTCGCGTCACTGCGTTCGTTCCTGCTGTCCAACCCCGGCGCGATCAACAGTTGGCGGCCGACGGCATCGGGAGCCAACGCCGCCATGCTCAGCCAGGAACTCTCACCGCCGCTGGAGTACCCGTCCATCACGGAGGCCTGGACCGGCAAGGTGACCGGCTGATGACGCAGCGGGAGATCAACCGTCGGGCCTTCCTGAGCCGCACCGCCACCGTTGCGGCCGGCGCCGTCGCAGTCACCGCGCTTCCTACGTGGACGAATGCCGAAGCCGCGCCGGCGACGCCCTCGACCCGGATCCCTCGCGTACCGGACGTCGACGTACGGGCTGCTGCGAAAGCGGATCCGACCGAGACCACCATCGCCGAGGCCATCACGTTGATGCGCCACCACCAGCTCACCGCCGTCGACCTTGTCGATTCCCACCTTGACCGGATCACCAAGTTCGACTCGGTCTATCAGGCCTTCAACGCCGTGACGGCGGACGCCGCTCGCGCCGCGGCCGTCGCCGCCGACAAGCATCCGGCCGGCGTGCTCAGCGGAATCCCCTTGTGCATCAAGGACAACTACTACACCGCAGGCGTCACCACGACGGCCAACTCGTTCATCTACCAGTCCTTCGTGCCGCCCTATGACGCGACATCGGTGGCGCGGCTGAAGGGAGCGGGCGGCATCGTCCTCGGCAAGGGCCAGATGGGCCCGCTCGCAACGACGCGAGCCACGACGCCGAACGGAACGGTCACGACGGTGAATGCCTGGACGCCGAGCGACCCGTCCATCGACCCCGGTGGTTCCTCGACCGGGCCGGCCTGTTCGGTCGCCGGGCGGATGGCGACATCGTCGATCGGCACGCAGACCGGCGGCAGCATCGTCAACCCGTCCAACCAGCAGAACCTGACCGGGCTCAAGCCCACGATGGGACGTACCTCGATCTACGGGGTGATTCCCCTTTCGTACACGCGCGATCACTCCGGCCCACTCGCCCGCGACGCGCTCGACGCGGCGATCATGCTGACGATCATGGCGGGCCCTGATCCGAACGACCCGCGCACGCTTGGCCTACCGGATGTCCCCGACCTGATCACCTCCGCGCTGCCGGTGCGACGGCACGGATCGGTCGTGCTGCGCCGGCTCGACGAAGATCGGCGTGCCACCGGATTTCCTGACCGGCGTGAGCACCGCAGTCGCCGCACTGCGTACGGCGTTCCTCGACACGCTGGCCGGCATCCCCGGTGCCACGGTCGTCCACGTCGCCTATCCGGACGACTGGAACCTGCTGACCGGCACGTTCAACAACGTGCGCCTCAGCGAGCGCGCCGAGCCGTTTCTGCCGTTCCTGAAAGAGGACCCGAAGCTGTTCGGTGTCTCGCTGCTCAGTTGGCTGCAAGGACTGTTCCTGTCCGGCGACGAGTGGATCACCGGCCAGCGGGCGAAGAACCACCTGTTGCGCGAGGTGCTCGACGACGTGATGGGCGACTGCGACGTCCTCTTGCAGACCGGGCCGGTGCCCTTCGACATCCTCGGGCTGCCCGAATTGGCAGTGCCGATCGGGTTCACCGCGATCGGCGCCGACCCGAAGGTGCCAAGCGGCACGATCATCGGCGGGCGGCCGTACGAGGAGGACCGCCTGCTGGAGGTCGCCGCCGCCTACCAGGCCGTCACGGCATGGCACACCGAACGGCCGGCCGATCCGGTCCTGCCCGCGGCGACTCCGAAGCGCACCGCGGCGCTGCCCTCGGCGGCCACGGCCGTGCTGCGCCTCACGCCGGAGGAAGCCGCCGCCTCAGCGCATGAGCCATCGAGCCTGGCCGGGCGGCGGGATGATGCCGGCGCCCGGCCGGCGTTAGGGCGGCATGTCCTTCGAACCCACCGCCGAACAGCGCGCCCTGCTCGACCTCGTCGCCGACAACCGTTGGGGAGTGTTCGTGACGCTCAAGCGCGACGGGACGCCTCAGCTCTCGAACGTCAGCTACGGCTGGGACGCCGAGCGCAACGCCGTCCGCGTATCGGTAACCGACGATCGGGCCAAGACGCGCAATCTGCTCCGCGATCCGCGCGCCAGCCTGCACGTCACGAGCGCCAACTTCCGCAAGTGGACGGTCGTCGAGGGCCGGGCGGAGCTGACCCCGGTCGCGACCGATCCGGACGACGCCGCCGTGCGCGAACTCGTCGACCTGTACCGCTCCGTGGCCGGTGAACACCCCGACTGGGACGACTTCCGGGCCGCGATGATCCGCGACCGGCGGCGTGTCGTCACGCTCACCGTGAACCACGTGTACGGCAACCTCGGCGATTAGACCGATCGTGCAACTTCCTCCGGCGTCAGACCGGAGGAAGTTGCACGATCGAGGACCCACGAGCGTTACGGCCGCGCCTCGTAGACGATGTTGAACGGCGTCTCCGTCGCCCGGCGGAACCGGGTGAATCCTGCATCGGTCACCACGCGCCGGATGGCGGCCTCGCCCGCCTGGGCCCCGAGCGCGTAGCCGCCCGTCTGCGACATGGCGCTCGGCACGCAGAGCAGCGTGGAGAAGTTGTAGTAGATGCGCCCGACCGGATTCATGTTGTCGGCCACCGTGTCGCCGGCGGCCGGCTCGACGATGAGCCACGTCCCGTCCGGCCCGAGCGCGCTGCGCACGTGCTTGGCCGCAGCGAGCGGATCGCCCATGTCGTGCAGGCAGTCGAACGTCGTGACGAGGTCGTAGCCGGTTCCGGCGAAGGCCGCGGCCGAGGCCACCTCGAACGAAGCGCGGTCGGCGACCCCGGCCTCGGCGGCCCGCTTGCGCGCCAGTTCGATCGAGTGCCCGTGGTAGTCCGAGCCGGTGATCGTCGAGTTCGGAAACTCCTTGGCGAGCAACACGGTCGACGCGCCGAGGCCGCAGCCGACGTCGGCGACCTTCGCGCCGGAACGCAGCTTCGCCTCGACACCGTCGAGCGCCGGAATCCACGACGGCACGAGATTCGCGACGTACCCGGGCCGGAAGAACTGCTCGCACCCGACGAACACGTTCTCGGCGTGCTCGTGCCACCCGAAGCCGGCCCCGGAGCGGAACCGTTCGGTGATCTCGGACTCCGCCTGCAACGCACCGAGGGCGAGCACGAATGCCCCTGGCATGTAGACGCCGCCGTCCGGATTGGCCAGCGCGAACACCTGCTCCTCGGTCATCGAGTACGTGTCGGTGGCCGCGTCGTACTCGACGTAGCCACCCGCCGCCTGCCCGCGCAGCCACTCGGCGACGTAGCGCGGATCGGTCTCGGTACGCGCTGCGAGTTCGTCGGCCGTCGCCGGACCCCCGGCCAGCGCCCCGTACAGACCCAGCCGGTGCCCGACAACCACGTTGCCGGCCGCGACGGTTGCGCCGAGGTCGCCGACGAACTTGCCCAGGAACTCGTTCAGCTTGCCTTCATCGATAGCCATCGTTCCCCCTACTGCCTGCCTGCCGGACGTTCCGGCGCGATGCACGCTGCCTGCCGCCGTTGCATCTGCATTGCAATCGGGCTGCAACGAGCGGCGGGATAGTCGGATCACCGGCGACAGGGGGTACCCGATGCGTGCGGCATATCCGGACATCGAGGGTCTCGTCGAGCGCGACGGCGTCAAGGTCGGCTACGAGGTCTTCGGCACGGGCGATCCCGCCGTCGTATTCGTACCTATCGGCGCCATCGTGCACTCGCGGGCATGGAAGGCCCAGGTGCCCTACCTGGCGCGCCGGTCGCGGGTCGTCATGATCGACCCACGCGGCAACGGCCGCTCCGATCGCCCGAACGATCCGTCCGCATATGCCGATACCGAGTTCGTCGCCGACACGATCGCCGTCATGGACGCCCTCAACATCGAGCGGGCCGTGCTGGTCGGGCTGTGCAAGAGCGGTTGGCGCGCCGTGCTCACCGCGGCGATGCATCCGGATCGGGTTCTCGGCGTCGTCAGCATCGGCACCTGGGCGCCACACCTCACGCCCCCGCTCGCCCCACGCGCGCAGGCGGCCGGCTTCGACGCCGAACTCGACGTCTATGACGGCTGGGACAAGGCGAACCGCAGCTACTGGATGCAGGACTGGCAGGGCTACGCGGAGTTCTTCTTCGGCGAACTGCTCAGCGAACCCACTCGAGCAAGCAGTACGAAGACGCCGTTTCGTGGGCCATGGAAATCGCGCCCGAGACGATGATCGTGCACGACGCCGGCGCGATTTCCTCGACTTGCCAGCAGGACACGGAGGCCGTGCTCCGTCGCGTGCGTTGCCCGGTACTGACAATCCACGGCGACGGCGACCGCTGCCAGCCGAACGAGAGCAGTCAACGCCTCGCTGAGATCACCGGCGGCCAGCACCTTTCCCTTGCCGGCGCGGGACATCTGCCGCAAGCGCGTGAGCCAGTCGTCGTCAATCAGGCGATCCGTGACTTTGTCATGCAATTCGCACCTGCCCGCCCACGTCGCCGCTGGACGCGGCCGATCAACCGGCGCCGGCGCGTCCTCTACCTGTCCTCGCCCATCGGGCTCGGCCATTCCCGGCGCGACGTGGCGATCGCCGACGAACTGCGCCGCGAGCGCCCGGACGTCGAGGTCGAATGGCTCGCGCAAGCGCCGCTCACCGAACTGCTCGAACGCCGTGGCGAGTTCATCCATCCCGCGTCGACGTATCTCGCGAACGAGTCGGCGCACATCGAAGCGGAGTCGGCCGAGCACGATCTTCATGCGTTCCAGGCGATTCGCCGGATGGACGAGATCCTGGTCAACAACTTCATGGTGTTCTCCGATCTCGTCGAAGAACAGCCGTACGACGCCTGGATCGGTGACGAGGCGTGGGAACTCGACTACTTCCTGCACGAGAACCCGGAATTGAAGCGCCCCCTACGTCTGGTTGACCGACTTCGTCGGCTGGCTGCCGATGCCCGACGGCGGTGCCCGCGAGGCGGAACTCACCGCGGACTACAACGCGGAGATGGTCGAGCAGATCGAACGATTCCCGCGGCTGCGCGATCGGGCGCTGTTCGTCGGCAATCCGGCCGACGTGGTGCCCGACGAGTTGGGCCCGCAGCTACCGGGCATCCGCGAGTGGACCGGTGAGCACTTCGATTTCGTCGGCTACGTAACGGGATTCGATCCGACGTCGGTTGCCGACACAGCCGCTGTGCGCGCCGAGGTGGGATACCGCGACGACGAGCAGGTTTGTGTCGTGACGGTAGGGGGATCCGGCGTGGGCGGGCATCTGCTGCGTTGCGTCATCGCCGCCTACCCGGAGGCGAAGCGGCTCGTGCCGGCGCTGCGAATGGTGGTCGTGGCCGGGCCACGCATCGACCCGGCGTCGTTACCCGCCTACCCCGGTCTCGAAGTCCACGGGTACGTGCACGACCTCTACCGCCACCTCGCAGTGTGCGATCTCGCCGTGGTGCAGGGCGGGCTGACGACAACGATGGAGCTGACCGCGAATCGCCGGCCGTTCCTGTACGTCCCGCTGCGCCACCACTTCGAGCAGAACCTGCACGTTCGCCATCGCCTGGACCGCTACCGCGCCGGCTGCCACCTCGACTATGCGGACACCGCCCCGGAACCGCTCGCCGCCGCGATCGCCACGCAGATCGGCCGCCCAGTCGACTACGCGCCGGTCGAGACCGACGGCGCCCACCGCGCGGCTCTGCGGATTGCCGAACTGCTCTGACCCGAACGCTCAGCGCAACGCAAGCGCCGCGCCGTGCGTGACGTGCGGCAGGTTGTAACGCTGGGCGAGTTCGGCCGCACGCACGAGCAGTCGGCCGCCCTCGTCGGAACGCCCGAGCGCAGCGGCCGCGAGACCGTCGACGAGCAGGCCCTCGGCCAGCGGCCCCACCCAGGGCACCCGCTTCGCCGCGGCGATCATGGGCGCCACCACCGAACGCGCCCGCTCGGGTTCGCCCCGGGCCAACCAGGCGCGCGCCACCCCCAGGTAGGCGCCGTCGCCGGTCATCCAGGCCGATCCCGGCGGGACCCGCACACGGGCGAGCATCGCGTCGGCCTCGGCCAGAACGTCGGCTGATCCCGTGGCCTCGGCGAGCGCCGCGAGACAGCGCAGCCGGTAGGACTCAGCGCCGTCCTGCTCCGCGAATCGGCGCCCACGCTCGAACAACGCGATCGCTTCGGCCGTCTCGCCCGTTTCCAGGACCGTGGTGCCGAGCAGTGCGGCACAGCTCGCGCCGCACCAGGCGTGTGGCATCTGCTCGTCCATCTCGATCGCCCGCCGGCCGAGCGCCCGGGCGTCGTCGTAGTTGCCCTGCAGCCGGGCGAGCCAGCCAAGGTGGGCCACGTGCCACGACGCGAACACCGGGAAGCCGCTTCGGCGGTTGATCGCGAGCGCCTCCTCGAAGCGCAGCCTCGCCGTGGCCCAATCGCCCGATGCGACAGCCGGCAGGCCGGACTCGAACACCGCCCAGTGCAGGCGAAACAGGTCACCGGACCGGCGCAGCAACGGCTCGAGTTCGGCGAGCACCGGGACGAGTTCGCCGACCTCACCGACGTAGGCCAGCGAGGTCTTGCGACCGTCGAGGGCCGCTGCCAGCGCCTTGTCGTCACCGGACGCGCGCCCGGCCAGAACGGCCCGGCGGCTGTAGTCGACCGCCACGTCGAACGTCAGCGAGTTGGTGGCGATGATGGCGAGCCGGGCGAGTAGATCCGCCTCCATCGCGCGGTCGCCGATCGACGTCGCAATGCGCAGCCCACGGTGAATGTGCGTCGTGGCATGTGCGCTCGGGCGGCCGAGGGCAATCGGCGCATCGCCGCCGAGCGCGCGCAGGGCCACCATCTCCAGGCGCTGGTCGCCGATCGCGTAGGCGGTGGCCACGGCGCCCTGCAGGTCGGCCATCGCCTCCTCGTAATCCGCTCGCGCCTCATTGGCGCGGCCGCGGATGACCAGTGCCCGGCCGCGAATCTCCAGATCGCCGACGCGCTCGGCGGCATCGAGGCCGCGGGTGACGAGCTCGGCGGCATCGTCGGCGGCCGCCCGGCCCAGGGCCTCCTCGCCGGCCAGCAGCCAGGCGCGCGCGGCACGTGGCCAGTCCTCGGCGGCCGCCGCGTGCATGGCCATCGCCTCGGGACGCCGGGTCAGCAAATCGACCGCCCGGCGGTGGTAGGCCAGACGCGTCGGCGCCGGCGTGGTCGCGTAGAGCACTTCGCGGACCAGGTCGTTCGCGAACTCGTAGTCGCGGCCCGAGACGACGAGCAGCCGGGCCGCCAGGGCGTCCTCGCAGCGGGCCATCACGGCGGGAAGCGGCTGGGCCAGCAGGTCGGCCACGACGTTCGGCTCGAAGGCCACCCCGAGCACTGCCGCGGCGCGCAGCAACTCATCCACCGGCCGGCCCGCCCGCCGGACCCGGGCGAGCACCGCGGCTTCGAGCGAGGTCGGCACGCCGGTATTGCCGGACGCCAGCGCGCGCAGCGTCTCGACGACGAACAGCGCATGCCCACGCGTCTGTCGCAGGATCCGCTCGGCGAAATCGGCTTGTCCGGCGGCCGAGGCGAGGCGCGCCACCGCCGCGGCAGGCAGCGGCCCGAGTTCGATCCGCTCGGCGATGCCGCCCAGTTGGTCGAGCACCTGGGCGCCTTCCTCGGCGCGCACCGTCGCGACGACCAGCAGCCGGCTGTTTCTCGCCTGCCGCACGAGGAAGTGCACGAGTTCGACGGACGCGCGGCCGGCGTGCTGCAGATCGTCCAGGCTCACCAGCACCGGACCGCGCTCGGCGAGTGCCCGCAGGAACGCCGTCACCGCCTCGAACGCCAGGCGCCGTTCGAGTTCGGCGTTACCCCGCTGGACGCGACGATCGTCGCCGAGCACCGCGGCGACCTCCGGCACCAGGCCCGCGAGGTAGGGCGCACGCTCGCCGGCGAGGTCGCGCAGCACGGTGGGCGGCAGGCCGCGCACTGTGCCAGCGATCGCCTCGACGATCGGCTGCAGGAACAGCGACTGCTCGGTTTCGTAGCACCGCGCGCTGAGCACCGTCCCGCCCGTCGTCGCCGCGATCCGCACCAACTCCTCGCACAGGCGGGTCTTGCCGATGCCCGCCTCGCCGACCACCACGACGAGTTGGGGGTGCCCGTTGGCCGCCTCGTTCCAGGCATGGCGCAGCCGCTGCAGCTCCTGCGCCCGGCCAACCAGCCCGAGCGACTCGGCGGCAACGTCGAGCGGGGCGGGCCGAACCGGCGCGGGAGCATCGTCGTTGCGCAGCAGCGCGAGGTGGATCGCCTCCGTTTCGGGCGCGGGGTCGGCGCCGAGTTCAGCGGCAAGGCGCTCGCGCAGTCTCGCGTACGCCGTGAGGGCCCGCCCGGCCTCGCCGGCGGCGCGGTACGCCTGCATGAGCGCACGGCACGCCGCCTCGTCGTAGGGATCCGCATCGGCCGCCGCCTCGGCGGCCGATCGCGCCAGGCGGTGGTCACCCGTCGCGAGCGCCGCGTCCGCGAGCGCCAGTCGCGCCCTCGCTACGAGCATGGTCAGCGCGACCCGCGCCGGCTCAGCCCAGGCGGCATCCGGTTCGTCCTCGAGCGCCTGGCCCGCGACCGCGATGTCGTGCCCGCGCCGGGCGGCGGCCAGAGCCAGGGCGGGTTCGCCGGCCGCGAGCCTGCGTTCGGCCTCGTCCAGGTATCGGGCCGCCTCGTCCAGATCGACCAGCACTTCACTGTCGCCGGCCAGCCGGTATCCCTCCCGGCCGCCGCCGATCGAGTTCGCTCCGAGGGCTTTGCGCAGGCGGCTGATGAGAGTCGCAACGTTCTCGGCCGGACGCTGGGGCGGCTGCGATTCCCACAGCGTGTCGACGATCCGGTCGATCGCAACGAGGTTGGGCCGTTCGACAGCCAGCAGCTTGAGCAGCAGCCGGGCCTTACGGCTGCCCAGATCCACTCCGGCCATCGAGCCGTCATCGCGGGTCACCCGGAACGGCCCGACGAGTTCGACTCGCACCACGGAGTCCGTCACCGAACCTCCCCCCGGGCACCCCACCGCACCCGCCCCGTTATGCGTCCCTGGCGGTACAGGGACGTCTTGCAGTATCAGGGGTCGATCCGGCGATCCGTAATACCTATGAGCGCAGATCGCGCGCAGATCGCGCGGATCACCCACGGGTTGACCCGTTATGCCCGCCTCGCCGTTTGACCTCGCCGTTTGACAGGGCTGTGCGGACTTCCTTAGCTTCGCCCGGGTGGAGGACCCGATCTCGGTTGACCGGCTGGTGCGGCTCGGCCTGACCCAGTACGAGGCGCGGGCGTACGTCGCGCTGGTGCGCCGCGACGCGTCGACCGCCGCCGAGGTCGCCCGGCTGGCCGGCGTACCGCGTCCGCGGATCTACGACGTGCTGCAGAGCCTGGTCATCAAAGGGCTCGCCGCGGACCGGCCCGGGCGCACGGTCAAGTTCGTGGCGATCCCGCCGGATCGCGCGATCGAACAGTTGATCATGACCCATCGCGGTCGGCTGGCCGCACTGGAGGACGACGCACGCGGCGTCATCGACGACCTGCGCTCGGCGTTCCAGGAGGGCCAACGGCACACGGACCCGATGGACTACATCGAGGTGATCAGATCGCCCGACGCCGTGGCGACCCGGTTCAACGATCTCCAGCAGTCCGTCGAGCGCGAGATGCTCGTGTTCTCCAAGGCACCGGCGACGATTCGCATCGAGGACAACGTGGTCGGTCTCGAACTCGCGCGGCGCCGCGTACTGCGAAGCGTCTACGAGATCTCATTGCTCGAAGACGCGGCCCAACTCGCCGGCATGCGCGAGTTCCTGGCGGCTGGTGAGCAGGCGCGCTTCGTCGAGGAACTGCCGATGAAGCTCGGCATCATCGACGAGCGGACCGTCCTGTTCACGATGCCCGACCCGATCGCCCGAGGCGACGACCTGACGACAGTGGTCATCGAACATCCGCACCTCGCGCACACGCTGAAGATCGGCTTCGAGTCGGTGTGGGCGAGCGGCATCACCTTCGCGCAGGCGTGCCGGCGGCTCGGCATCAAGACGCCACGCACCAAGGCGTCCTGACGCGCCAGAGATTCGCTTGACCCGTTTCGGAACGTTCGCGTACGGTCCGGTACCACCCTGAGTGGTATCTCGGAGGATCGCATGAAAAAACGGGTCGTGTCCGCGCTGTCCATAGCGATTCTCGCGATCGCCGCCGCGCCGGCAACAACGTTGCCCCCAGCCGCCGCGGACCCGCCCCCTCCGACTCCGGCGGCCACGGCGGTGCGAACCGTCACCCTGATCACCGGCGATCGCGTCGCCGTCGCGCCGTCAGCGAGCGGGCGCCCGTCGATCACGGTTGCTCCGCGCAACGGTGGCACGACGACGTCGTTCCAGGTGCTGTCGAGCGGGCCGCATCTGTACGTGATCCCGCAGGATGCCGCGGGCTTCATCGGTCAGCCGCTCGACATCGGCCTGTTCGACGTGAACGCGGTGCCGGCATCCGGCTCGATGCAACTCGCTGCGACCTACGACGGCTCGGGCGCGCATGCGCTACCGGGCACGGCCGCCACCGGCTCGTCGACCCTCGCCGTCCGCGACCCCGCCGCACTCGGCCGCGCGATCGCCCGGCAGTGGTCCTCGGCCAAGCGCGCCGGAGCGGCCACCGGCCACCTGTTCGACGGAATCCGCAGCCTGCGGGCATCCGGCTCCAAGCCGCTGGCCCAGCCGGAGCAGCAGCCACCCGGGAAGCTGTACACCCTGACGGTGAAGGCGTTCGACCGGCTCGGCCATCGTGACGCCAGTGATCTCGCCACGGTCATGAACGCCGACAACGTCGACAACTTCCTTGCCGGGCAAGGCTTTTACTCCGGTCAGCTCGCGTTCAGTGTGCCGGCCGGGGCGTACAGCGTCGCCGCCTACATCTCCACCGGCTACCCGAACGGCAAGGTGGACTTCACCCTGGCCACGGCCCCCGAGGTCCGGGTGTCGCGCGACACGGTCGTCGTGCTCGACGCACGCAAGGGGCACCGCGTCTCGGCGACGGTGCCGCGGCCGGCCGGCCAGGTCGTCGCCCAGCTGAACCTGCAACGCAATCCGGCGACCGGAGTCAGCTTCACGACCTCGTTCGTCGAGTTCGGCGCCGCTGGGCTCTACGCGACGCCGACGGCCCCGGTGCAGACCGGCCAGCTCTACTTCTACCCCGCGCTGCGTCTCGGCGATCCGGACGGCACCGTCAATCACTACCTCTACGACATGGAATTCCCTTATGTCGGCGCGATTCCGAGCGACCTCAGCCCGGCGGTGACCGCGGATCAGCTGGCGACGATCGACGCGCGCTACCACAGCCCGGTACCCGGGCGCAGCGAACTCGAAGCTCGCGAGGGATTCATGCCGTGGCAGGCGGTGCAGGTGCAGGCCGCGAACGGTTTCGCCGCCCCGTTGACCCGAACGGAGTACGTGCTGCCGGTGCCGGGCATGTCCTGGCTGCAACAGGTCGTCACCGAGCCGGTCGACTTCTTCGGCTTCACGAACGACATCCTGCGCACCTACACCGCCGGCGAACACACGAGCGCCGACTGGACGGCCCAGCCGACGGCGCCAGGCGTCGAGCAGGAAACGTCCGCTGCCCAATCGTGTCCCGCCTGCCGGTCGGGCGACACGCTCGATCTTCAGCTATGGGGATTCCAGGACTCGTCGGGTCACGACATGCTGCCCGACCCGACGGCGACCGAGAATCTCTCGCTGTACCAGGACGGAACCCAGGTCGGCCAGGCCGCCGCCGGCTTCACCTCGTTCCCGTTGAGCCCGAATCCGGCGTCCTACCGGCTCGTGTACGACACGGCTCGCCAGCAGACCTGGTGGCCCTCGACCACGAACACGCACACCGAGTGGACGTTCCGTTCCGCCGAGCGGGCACCCGATCCGTTGCCGCCCGGCTGGATCTGCGCCGGCAAGGGCGGTGGCGGCCGCGGTGCTACCCCGGACGGCGCACCAGCAGGCGGGTGCAGCTTCGAGCCGCTGCTGTTCGCCCGGTACGCCACCGGAGCAGGCGTCGACGACGTCGTCCCGGCCGGTGGCCCGGCAACCGTCGACGTGACGCTGTTCCACCAGATCGGCGCGGCGGCCTCCCCAGTCACGTCGTTCACCGCGCATGTGTCCTACGACGACGGGACGACCTGGACCCCGGTCAGCGCAACGTCCCTGAGCGACGGCCGGTACCGGCTCTCCTACACCCAGCCGGCGCTGGATGCCACGACCGGATTCGCCTCCCTGCACATCACGGCGGCTGATGCCGCCGGCGACGGCATCGACCAGACGATCACCCGCGCCTACCCGCTTGCGATGTCGCCGCCCATGCCGCCGACGCCGCCCCAGCCCGGAGCACCGGCAGTGCGCGCCTGCGCCGGTGCGGCCGCCGCTCCGTTCATGCAGTGCATGGCGGTGGTCAACGCCGCGGCCGGTGTGTCAGCCGACCAGCCGCACGGCCTCGCCCCGGCCGACATCCGGTCCGCGTACGGGCTCGCCGGCAACGACGGCCGGCACCGCACCGTGGCCATCGTCGACGCCTACGACAACCCGAACGCCGAAGCCGACCTCGCCACGTACCGCGCGCAGTACGGGCTGGCCCCGTGCACCACCGCGAACGGCTGCTTCCGCAAGGTCAATCAGCACGGCGCCGTGACCCCGCTGCCCGACCCGGATCCGGGCTGGGGACTGGAGATCTCCCTCGACCTCGACGCCGTCTCGGCGGCCTGCCCGGACTGCCGCATCCTGCTCGTCGAGGCCGACAGTTCGTCCATCGCCGATCTGCTGCCCGGCGTGCTGGCCGCCTCGGCGCTGCATGCCGACGCGATCTCCAACAGCTACGGCAGCCTGGGCGAGTACTCCGGCGAGCAGACGCTCGAGGGCTACTTCCGCGCGCTGCGTACGCCGACTCTGTTCGCCACCGGCGACTACGGGTACGGCAACGGGGCGATCCTGATCGGCGGCATCAGCTATCCGGCGGCGTCCCAGTACGTGATCGCCGTAGGCGGCACCAGCCTCACCGCCGACAGCAGCCCTCGCGGCTGGACCGAGTCGGCGTGGGCGGGAGCCACCAGTGGCTGCTCGGCCTACATCCGCAAGCCCCACTGGCAGCAGGACAAGCTGTGCGACATGCGCACCGACGCCGACGTCTCGGCCGTGGCCGACCCCGCCACCGGCCTCGCCGTGTACGACACGTTCGGATGGGGCGGCTGGCTCCAGGTGGGCGGCACCAGCCTCGCCACACCGATCGTTGCGAGCATCTACGCGATGGCCGACCATCCGGCCGATCCCCGTTACGCCGAAGGGCTTTACCGCAACCGGGCCGCGCTGCACGACGTCGTCGGCGGAAGCAACGGCAACAACTGCAGCGGCACGTACCTGTGCAACGCCGTCGCCGGGTTCGACGGCCCGACCGGGCTCGGCACGCCCGACGGCGAGAACCGGTACTGGACGACACCGCGCCGCTGACCGGTCGGCGCGCCGAACAGATGCGCGCCCGCCGGTCTGACCTACCGGCGGGCGCGCACGTTGCGGAACTCGTCGCGCAGCTAGATGAGCGCTGCGTACGCGCGCTGCCCCGGCGGCAAGTCGCCGTAGACCAGCTGCGTCGCCCGAGCGGTACATGCTGACGCCGGTGTGGGTGTACGAGCTCATGATCTGGACGAAGCCGCGGTAGGTCGTGTTCATGTGCCCGAGACCCATCGCGTGCCCGAACTCATGCCGGACGATCGCGGCCTTCTGCCAGGTCGGCAGGTTCCCGAACCGGGACGGGCAGATGACGATGTCCGCGCGGTACATGTAGAGGCCGCCGCCGCGCAGGGAGCCGTAGTACCAGTAGGTGTTCGCCAGGACCGAGGAGCCGCCGCTACATCCGCTGGCGCCCTCGCTGACCGTGATGATGCCGCGAACGTGCGCCGGGTGGCCGTATCCGTGATAGGTCACCGGAAGACCGAACGAGCGAAGATCCCTCGTCGTGGCCGTGATCAGCGGGGAGATGCTGCCGCGGTGGGGAGCGTACGGCGACAGGTAGACCTTGAAGCCACCCGGAGCCTCACCGACGATGCGCGAACTGGACAGGACGTATCCGCCCGGTGTCGTGGCGTGGGCGGCGGGCATCGTGGCGATCAATGCGCTGACGAGCAAGGTCGCCACGTGCGATGGCTGCACTGATGACTCGCGGGGTGAGATGCCGCCTGGTCGATGACGTCCGGTATATGTCGTCGAGCTTGAGATCCTGGTCGGGAGCAACGCTTGTACGCAAAGGCAATCTGGTCACTAAAGGTCCTCTGGTCGGGCACGCTCTGTGTGCACTACGGCCAGCCTGATCGAGTAACGATCTTCAAGTCAGAGATCAATGTCCCGCTCTGCGACGCGCAACGTCCCCCGATATCGGGGGTCCTTGTACTCACCGCTACGGCCGGAGGTCCCGATTCCGACCTTGCACCGTTACGGCGAGACCTTTGCCTGCTGGCACAAGGTGATCAGCCTCTGTACAGGGGCATTCAGGTGTGCTCTCGCCGGCCGATGTCGATCTGTCGGAATGCCCCGGCGACGGTGCCGACCGGATCCCGCGAGACGCTTGTCGGCGTGGGCTGGTGAGATGTCGTCATGACGAACTCGCAACGCGACAGAGCCTTGTTGTTCCACTCGCTGCATACGAACGACCCGGTACTCGTGCTGGCCAATTCGTGGGACGTCGCGAGCGCGCGCATCGTCGAGGCCGCCGGAGCCAGCGCGATCGCGACCACCAGCGCCGGCGTGGCCTGGAGCCTGGGCTGCCCGGACGGCGACGAACTCGATCGAGACCGCGCGATCGAACTGGTCGGGCACATCGTCGCGGCGGTGAACCTGCCGGTCACGGCCGACATCGAGAGCGGGTACGCGATACACGCCGAGGGCGTCGGCGACACGGTCCGCGGCTTCCTCGCCGCAGGTGCCGTCGGCATCAACCTCGAGGACGCGCGCTACGACGGGCGCGCCCCGCTGCGTGATGCCGCCGACCAGGCCGAGCGAATCGCCGCCGCCCGCGCCGCCGCCGACGAGGCGCGTGTCCCCCTCTACATCAACGCGCGCACCGACACCTACCTGCGTTCGGTCGGCGATCCGGACAAGCGACTCGGCGAGACACTCGACCGTGCCGCCACCTACCTGGCCGCAGGAGCCAGCGGGGTCTTCGTGCCCGGCGTGGCCGATCCGGCCACAATCGCCGCCCTGGCCGAGGGAATCTCCGCGCCGCTGAACGTGCTGGTCGGCCCCGGCTCGCCCACCACCGGCGAGCTCGGCGAGCTCGGCGTGGCCCGGGCCAGTGCGGGCTCCTCCATCGCCGCGGCCGCGTATGCAGTCGTGCGCCGCAGCGCCGAGGAGCTGTTCACGGCCGGCAGCTACGACTCGCTCTCGGGCGGCCTCAGCTACGGCGAGCTCAACGCGCTCCTGCAGCGCGGCTAGCTCGCCCCGTCCAGCGCGACGCCGCCGCGCGCATCGAGCAATGCCAGAGCGGCGGCGCTGTGCGCGTCCGGTAGTTCGCCGCGTGCGAGCATCGAGCGCACATCGCGCTCGCTGAACCAGCGATGGATCATGTCCTGCTCGCTGTGTTCGCGGTGCGGATCGCCGGCCGTGAGCCCGGTGGCCAGGTAGACGTCGAAGGCCTGGTTGCTGTAGCCGTACGCCGCGAACAGCCGGCCGAGGTGGCGCCAACTCGCCGCGGTGTGCCCGGTCTCCTCGCGCAACTCGTGGGCGGCGAGGTCAGCCTGGCTGCCACCGGCGCCACTGGCGCTACTTGGCCAGGCGCCCTGCGGGAATTCCCAGCAGCGCTGCCCGACCGGATAGCGATACTGCTCGACCAGCCAGAACCCGCCGCGTTCCCACGGCAGCACGACGACGAAGTCGGACTTCTCCAGCACCGAGTACGTGCCGTGCGAACCGTCGGGATAGGTGATCTCGTCGACGCGCAGGCGCAACCACGGATTCTCGAACACGACCTCGCTGCCGCGCGGAACGATCTCAGGCATTCGCCCATCGTGCCTGCCAGGCCGTCCGACCGACGCGGCGGTCGCCTGCCGCGCGTCGGCCGATCAGCCGGCCGACGCGCGAGTGCGGGCCAGCAGATCGCGCCCACGGTCATCGAGGGAATGGCCGTCGTCGCAGACCAGGCGAGCCCGCACGCGCGCCCCGCAGTCGGCGTGCTCGACGACCAGTGGCGGCCCGCCGCGAACCGGCCGGTATTTGTCACCCCACTGCATCAGCGCGGTCAGCACCGGTTGCAGATCGCGGCCCGCTTCCGTGAGCCGGTACTCGTGCCGCGTACGTGAGCCGTCGTCGCGGTAGTCGCAGCGCACCAAGATGCCGGCCTCGACCAGCGAGTTCAGCCGATCGGCGAGCACCGCCCGAGGCGCGCCGGTGGCCGCTCGAATCGAGTCGAAGCGGCGTACCCCGAGAAACACCTCGCGCAGCACGAGCAACGACCATCGCTCGCCGATCACCTCGAGGGTGCGAGCGACCGAGCACACGCGGGGACCGTCCATCGAACGAGTATGACATCTGGGTTCGAATATTGAATCCAGCCTGCTACCGTTCCCGCATGACCGAGCACCCCGGCCACCGATCAAGCGTGGTGGCCTCATGACCCAGCACCCCGGCCACCGATCAAGCGTGGTGGCCTCACGACCCAGCACCCCGGCCACCGATCAAGCGTGGTGGCCTCTGACCGAACACCCCGGCCACCGATCAAGCGTGGTGGCCTCATGACCGACCTGCACACGGAGTCCGGCGACGAGCCGGAGAACTGGGGCGATCCCCGGCGCAAGACAATCACCTGGTACGACCCTCTGCTCGCTGCGAAACAAGGCGCAGCCATGAGCGGGATCGACCATCTCAACGCCATCCGCACCGGCCAGCTGCCCCCGCCCCCGATCGCGGCCCACTTCGACTTCCGGATCGTCAGCGTCGAGCCCGGCCAGGTCGGCTTCATGTGCACGCCCGACGAATCGGCGTACAACCCGATCGGCCTCGTGCACGGCGGACTGGTCTGCACGCTGCTCGACTCCGTCACCGGATGCGCCGTGCAGTCGACCTTGCCCGCCGGCACCGGCTACACGAGCGTCGAGATCAAGGTGAACTACCTGCGCCCCGTGCACGGTCACACCGGCGAACTGAGTGCGCGCGGCTGGGTCACCAAGCCCGGCCGGCGAATCGCGTTCGCCGAGGGCGACGTGCGTGACGCGGCCGGCAAGGTCGTCGCCACGGCATCGAGCACCTGCCTGATCATGGAGCAATGACGGGTCAATGCCCCCGATCGTGCAACGCTTTCCGGCACCACACCGGAATGGGTTGCACGATCGCCGAGAGGTAGCCATGACCGCCGGATACTCGGGCACGCCGCTCCCCCGCAAACTGGGCATCCGCGACCAGTCGCGAGTACTGCTCGTATCGTCGCCGGCCGGCCTCTCCCTCGATCCGCTACCGCCCGGTGCGGTCGTGCATCGACGAGTCGGGCGCGACGCGTACGACGTGATCCTCGCGTTCTGCCCGGACGTGAAGACGCTGCACGCCCGGTTCGCCCCATTGGCCGATTCGCTCACCGTGGCCGGCGCACTGTGGATCTGCTGGCCCAAGAAGGCGAGCGGCGTGGCCACCGACCTGTCCGACAACGTCGTCCGGGAGCACGGACTCGAGGCCGGGCTCGTCGACGTCAAGGTCGCGGCGATCGACTCGACCTGGGCCGGGATCAAGTTCGTGCGGCGGCTAGCTGATCGCTGAGCGCAGGTGGGTCCTCCCGCATCGACCGATGCGTCCGTGTTTGGATAGCGCCCGTGACCCAGACCTACGCGCCGCCGCCAGCACCCGGCGCACCGCCGCCCGATCAGCGGGGACGCATCGTCGTCAACGAACTGACCAAGGTGTTTCGCACGGTGCGCGCGGTCGACCGGCTCAGCTTCTCGGTCGAACCGGGCTCGGTCACAGGATTTCTCGGCCCGAACGGCGCCGGCAAAACGACGACGCTGCGCATGATCCTCGGCCTCGTGCACCCCACTGCCGGCAACTCGACGATCGGCGGCGTGCCCTACCGGCACATCCACAACCCGATGACCGTCGTCGGCGCCGCACTGGAAGCCGCGAGCTTCCACCCCGCCCGTACCGGACGAAATCACCTGCGCATCCTGTGCGCGGCCGCGCGACTGCCCGATCGCCGAGCCGACGAAGTGCTCGACCTCGTCGGGCTCCGCGACGCGGCGCGGCGCAAGGTCCGTGGCTACTCGATGGGTATGCGGCAACGGCTCGGCCTCGCCGCGACCCTGCTCGGCGACCCGCACATCCTGCTGCTGGACGAGCCGGCCAACGGCCTCGACCCGGAAGGCATCCGCTGGCTGCGCGGCTTCTTCCGCCACCTCGCGGGCGAAGGACGCACCGTGCTCGTGTCGAGCCACCTGCTCAACGAGGTGCAGGAATTCGCCGACCGGGTCGTCATCCTCAACCGGGGCCAGCTCGTGCGCCAGGGGTCGATCGCCGAGCTGACCGCCGGCACCGACACCGTCGTGGTGCGCTCCCCGCGCCCGGAGCCGCTCATCGAGGCGCTGGCCGCCGCGGGTAACCAGCCCGACCGCCCCGATGCGACGACGCTACGCGTGCGCGGCATCGAGATGGAGCACGTCGGCCACCTGGCATTCACCGCGGGCGTCGAGTTGCACGAGCTCAGCACCGAGAAGTTCGACCTCGAGCAGCTGTTCTTCTCCTTGACCGAAGGCGCGTACGCCGGCCAGAACCTGGCGCCACCGCCCGCCGGACCGTTCGCGCCCCCGCCCGGGCATTTCGGCCGCCCCCCGGCCCCGCCGGTCCCGCCGGTCCCGCCGGCCCCCAGGGAGGTGCGCCGTGGTCGGCCTGATCCGCGCGGAGTTCCGCAAGCTGCTCACGACGCAGGTCTGGTTGTGGATGCTGCTGCTCTGCATCGGGCTGACCGCGCTCGGTCGTCGTGGCGCAACATCGCCGGCGAACAGCAGCGACGTGGTGCTCGCCACCCATGTCCGTGACGTCATGATCTCGGCCACCAGCTCGTTCACCTACGTGCCGATCTTCGTCCTGGGCGCACTCGCCGTCACCACCGAGTACCGCTACCAGACGATCACGCCGACCGTGCTGGCGACGCCGTCGCGGTGGGCGCTCATCACGGCGAAGCTGATCACCTACGCGCTGGTCGGCTGCGTTGTACGCCTTCATCTGCCTGGTGATCCAGCTCGCGATGGCGCTGCCGTGGCTGTCCGGCCGCAACGTCCACGTGTCGCTGAGCGACCAGAAGGGCCGCTGCTGATCAGCCTTCGCGGTGCTCGCGCTGTTCGCTCTCGTCGGCCTCGGTGCCGGCGCGCTCCTGCGCAACCAGATCGTCGCCGTCTCGGTCGGCGTCATCTTCATCCTGGTGCTGGCCCGGCTCTTCGTGATCATCCCGGGCATCAAGTACGTCTACCCGTACCTGCCGACCGGAGCGGTCGACTCGATCATCGTCGATCCGCACGACACCGAAGATCGCGTGCTCAACCACGTGCACCTGATATCGCCGGCCGCCGGCATCGCGGTGCTCGTCGCCTGGGGCCTCGGCATGGCGATTCTCGGCGCCGGCATCACCATGAACCGTGACATCACGTGAGGCCTTGAGGCTCGTCGCGGTCGGCACCGCCGCCGTCCTCTTGGCCGCCTCAGCCGGATGCTCGGTCGGCCGGCCGTCCGGCTTCGTGGCACGCAGCAACGACACCTGCGCGACGGCCACCAAGACGGTCAGCGCGTTGAAGAAGCCGAGCGACCCGCGCGCGGCACTCGCCTACGCCCTGGACCGGTACACGGCGCTCGAGCACGCGGTGAGCACATTGACCGACTCGTCACTTCCCGGCGGGCCGGCCGGGCGGGACCTGCGCGACTCGTGGCTGCGCCCAGCGCGCGCGTCGCTACGAACAGGCGATGACGACCTGAGCCGGCTGCGTGACGCGGTGCGCCGCCACGACGACGCGAGTGCCGCGCTTGCGTTCGGATCTGCCGCTTTGGCTGGAACGTCAGGTGTCGACACGACGCTGCTCCGGGCACGGGGACTGACCAAGTGCGCCACTCTGTTCACACCGGCCGCGCCGCCAGTGCCCTGGTAGCCACCGCTTTGTGTGTCCCGTCGCGCGCGCATGACGGGCAGAGTGCCCCGGCGTAACCTGAGAGACTGGACCAAATTCGACAGCAGTCTCTCGACATCAAGACACAACAGACCTCAAGGCGGCCGAAAAACGTGGCGACGACGGAACAGTCGACAACCGAACCCCATCCCGTGATTGGCGCCGACTTCGGCGCCAACGAGTGGCTCGTCGAGGAGATGTACGAGCGCTATCTGGCCGATCCGAAGAGCGTCGACGTCGCCTGGCACGACTTCTTCGCCGACTACCGGTCCCCGAACGGCGCCGCGCCTCCAAATGGACCCACTGCGCAGCGGCCCGAGTCCGCCACGACAACGGCGCCGCCGAGCACTACCGCGGCACCGCCACAGCAGCCCGCCGCCAAACCGGCCGCAGCAGCACAGGCGCAGGCCCCGGCCCAGACCCCGGCTCAGGCCACCCAGCCGCGCCGGCGAGGAGATCATTCAGCTGCGCGGTGCAGCCGCCCGAGTCGTGCAGAACATGCAGAGTTCGCTCGCGGTGCCGACCGCCACCAGCGTGCGCGCCGTCCCGGCCAAGCTGCTTGCCGACAACCGGGTCGTGATCAACAACCACTTGCGGCGCTCACGCGGCGGCAAGATCAGCTTCACCCACGTCATCGGGTACGCGGTGATCAAGGCGCTCGCCGACTACCCCGAGATGAACAACCACTTCGCCGAGATCGACGGCAAACCCGCGCTGGTCACGCCCGAGCACGTCAACTTCGGGCTCGCGATCGACCTGCCGGGCAAGGACGGATCGCGCTCCCTCGTCGTGGCCGCCATCAAGGCCGCCGAGAAGATGGACTTCGCCTCCTTCTGGAGCGCGTACGAGGACATCATTCGCCGCGCACGCACCGGCAAGCTCACCGCCGACGACTTCGCGGGCACGACGATCAGCCTGACCAATCCGGGCACCATCGGCACCAACCACTCGGTTCCGCGCCTGATGGCGGGCCAGGGAACGATCATCGGCGTCGGCGCCATGGAGTACCCGGCCGAGTTCAGCGGCATGAGCGACGAAGCCCTGTCCAACCGGGCGATCAGCAAGATCATGACGCTGACCTCCACCTACGACCACCGCATCATCCAGGGTGCACAGTCCGGCGAGTTCCTGCGGCGGATCCATCAACTCCTGCTCTCCGACGAGTTCTACGACGACATCTTCACGGCCCTGCGCATCCCCTACGAGCCGGTGCGCTGGCTGGTCGACCGCGAGTTCGCCCACGAGGGCCAGATCGACAAGAACGCGCGCGTCATCGAACTGATCAACGCCTACCGCTCCAACGGCCACCTGATGGCCGACACCGACCCGCTCGAGTACACCGTCCGCAGCCACCCCGACCTCGACATCACCCGCCACGGCCTGACGCTCTGGGACCTCGACCGCGAGTTCCCGGTGGGCGGCTTCGCCGGCGAGAAGCTGATGAGGCTGCGCGAGATCCTCGGCGTGCTGCGCGACGCGTACTGCCGCCGCGTCGGCGTCGAGTACATGCACATCACCGACCCTGAGCAGCGCCGGTGGATCCAGACCCGCATCGAGGTCAAGAGCGACGCCCCGAGCCGCGAGGAGCAACTGCACATTCTTGGGCGGCTCAACGTCGCCGAGGCCTTCGAGACGTTCCTGCAGACCAAGTACGTCGGCCAGAAGCGGTTCAGTCTCGAAGGCGCCGAGACGGTCATCGCGCTGCTTGACGCCGTGCTCGCGCAGGCGGCCGACCAGGGCCTGGACGAGGCCGTCGTCGGCATGCCGCACCGTGGCCGGCTCAACGTCCTCGCGAACATCATCGGCAAGCCCTACGCCAAGATCTTCAACGAGTTCGAGGGCAACATGGACCCGAGCACCGCGCAGGGCTCGGGAGACGTCAAGTACCACCTCGGCGCCGACGGCACATTCCGCGCGCCGAGCGGCAACAACATCGCGGTGTCGCTGACCGCCAACCCTTCGCACCTCGAGGCCGTCGACCCGGTGCTCGAAGGCATCGTGCGAGCCAAGCAGGACGTGCTCAACAAGGGCGAGGCCGGCTTCACCGTGCTGCCCGTCCTGATGCACGGCGATGCCGCGTTCGCCGGTCAGGGCGTCGTGGCCGAGACGCTCAACCTCTCGCAACTTCGCGGCTACCGCACCGGCGGCACGGTGCACGTCGTCGTCAACAACCAGGTCGGCTTCACCACGTCGCCGTCGGCGTCACGGTCGAGCCTGTACTGCACCGACATCGCCCGGATGATCGCCGCGCCCATCTTCCACGTGAACGGCGACGACCCCGAGGCGTGCGTCCGGGTCGCGAGGCTCGCCGTCGACTACCGGCGTGAGTTCAAGAAGGACGTCGTCATCGACATGGTGTGCTACCGGCGGCGCGGCCACAACGAGGCCGACAACCCGTCCTACACCCAGCCGCTGATGTACGACATCATCGACAGCAAGCGCAGCGTGCGAAAGCTGTACACCGAGGCGCTCGTCGGTCGCGGCGACATCACCATCGAGGATGCCGAGGCGGCGCTGAAGGACTTCCAGGCGCAGTTGGAGAAGGTGTTCGTCGAGACCCGTGACGCCACCGGTCGCCCCGCGCCCGTGCCGGACATCGAGCAGATCTCCCCGTCGCAGGCGGTCACCACCGCGGTCAGCACCGAGGTCATCAAGCGGATCGCCGACGCCTACGCGAACCCGCCCGAAGAGTTCACCATTCACCCGCGTCTCAAGCCGCAGATCGATCGGCGCGTGGCGATGGCGAGCAACGGCAACGTCGACTGGGCCACGGCCGAACTGTTCGCGTTCGGCTCGCTCGTGATGGAGGGCCGGGCAGTGCGCCTGGCCGGGCAGGACTCCCGGCGCGGCACGTTCACCCAGCGCCACGCCGTGCTCATCGACCGCAAGACCGGTGCGGAGTACACGCCGCTGAAGTACCTCTCGCCCGAGCAGGCGCCGTTCTGGGCCTACGACTCGTTGCTCTCGGAGTTCGCCGCAATGGGCTTCGAGTACGGCTATTCGGTCGCCCGCGAGGACGCGCTCGTGTGCTGGGAGGCGCAGTTCGGCGACTTCGGCAACGGCGCGCAGACCATCGTCGACGAGTTCATCGCGTCGGGCGAAGCGAAGTGGAACCAGCGCTCGGCGATTTCCCTGCTGCTGCCGCACGGTTACGAGGGCCAGGGTCCCGACCACTCCTCGGGCCACCCGGAACGGTTCCTCCAGCTCGCGGCAGAGAACAACATGACGGTGGCCATCTGCTCCTCGCCCGCCAACTACTTCCACCTGCTGCGGCGCCAGGGTCTGTCCCCGGTGCGCCGGCCGCTCATCGCGTTCACGCCGAAGTCGCTGCTACGCCTCAAGGCCGCGGTCAGCGACCTCGACGACTTCACGACCGGGACGTTCCGCCCGGTCATCGGCGACACCGTCGACCCGGCCGGCGTTCGGCGGGTCCTGCTGTGCAGCGGCAAGATCTACTACGACCTCATGGCCGCCCGCACCGAGCAGCAGCGCGGCGATGTGGCGATCGTGTGCGTCGAGCAGCTCTATCCGCTGCCGGCCGCCGAGATCCGTGCCGAACTCGGCCGCTACCCCAACGCCCAGCTCGTGTGGGTGCAGGAGGAGCCGGCCAACCAGGGTCCGTGGCCGTTCATGGCGCTGAACCTCCCCGAGCACCTCGAGGGACGCGCCCTGCTGCGGGCCTCACGCCGGGCATCAGCCTCGCCGGCCGTCGGATCGGTCAGCGTGCACGAGGCGCAGCAGCGCGAGATCGTCGGCACCGCGTTCAGCTACTGACCTGAGCCGGCTGTCAGAGACCGGCCCGGCGGGCAGCGCACTGCCCGCCGCGCCGGGTGGCTATGTTGACGGCCATGTCGATATCGCCAGAACCCGGACGCGTCATCCGTTGGGGAATCCTCGGTGCCGGTGGCATCGCGGCAACCGTCGGCGCTGACATCGCATCGACGCCGGGCAACGAGATCGTCGCCGTCGGTGCCCGCGACGGCGCGCGGGCGGCCGCATTCGCGCAGCGCTTCGGGATTCCCCGCTCCTACGGCTCCTACCGCGAACTCGTCGCCGACGACGATGTCGACGTCGTCTACATCGCGACCACGCACGCCCAGCACCACGAGCAGGCCCTGCTGGCGCTCAACGCCGGTAAGCCGGTACTGGTCGAGAAGTCGTTCACCCTCAACGCCCGGCAGGCCCGCGACGTCGTCGATACGGCACGCCGCAACCGCCTGTTCTGCATGGAGGGCATGTGGATGAAGCTCAATCCGCTGATCCGCGAGGCGATGCAGATCGTGGCATCCGGCCGGATCGGCGAGGTGGTCAGCGTGCACGCCGATCTCTCGCGGCGCTTCGAATACGACCCGTCGCATCGCCTCTATGACCTTGGCGCGGGAGGAGGCGCGCTGCTCGACCTCGGCGTCTATCCGGCAACGTTCGCCTGGCTGTTCCTCGGCCGGCCCGACAGCGTGCAGACCACCGGATCCCTGTCGCCCACCGGCTCGGACGTGACCGTGGCGATGCAATGGCTCTACCGCGACGGCCCGTACGCGCAGGTATCGGCCACCGCCCTCGGCCCGAATCCGCTCACCGGCGTCGTCGCCGGAACGGCCGGCTGGGTCCTGATCGGCGAGCGAGTACACCGCGCCCCGTTCATCACCGTGCACGACGGCGACGGCGAGCAGGTGCTGCGCCAGACCGTCGAGGGCAACGGCTTCCGCCCGGAGGTCACCGAGGTCGGGCGCTGCCTTCGGGCGGGCGTTCTGGAGAGCCCCCTGGTGCCATTGGACGAAACCGTGGCGATGCTCGAGGTGCTCGACGGCGTGCGCGCGCAACTAGGCGTGCGTTATGAGGCCGATCAGGAGAGCTGATCGATGTATTTCACCGACCGCGGTATCGAGGAACTCGCCGAGCGCCGGGGCGAGGAGCAGGTGAGCCTGGCGTGGCTCGCCGACCGGCTGCAGACGTTCGTCGACGCGAATCCCGAATTCGAGATCGCCGTCGACCGGCTGGCGACCTGGCTCGCCCGCTCGGACGACGAGGACGATTAGCCGGTGCTCCGCGCGCGGGTCGAGCAGCGCATCGCTCGCCTGCGCACGCTCGGAGTTCGGGGCGCGCTGACCATCGAGGGCGCGACCCTTCGGCGCCTGGTGAAGTCCACAGTGGCGGCGACGCTGGCCTGGGAGGTCTGCGTCCTGATCCACAGCCCCCGACCGGTGCTCGCCTCGCTCGCCGCGATCCTCGTCGTGCAGGTGACGGTGCGCACCACGTTCTCGCGCAGCATCCAGCTGACCGTCGCGGTCATCGTCGGCCTGGCCGCGTCCTTGCTGCTCGGACGTTTCGTCGGACTGCACTGGTGGAGCATCGGGCTGCTCGTGCTGGCGGGGCTCATCGTCGGCGAGTTGCTGCGTCTCGGGCCGTTCTCGTCGCAGGTGGCGATCAGCGGGTTGCTCGCGCTGTCGCTGGGTAGCACCTACGGGTATCAACGCGTGATCGACACCGCGATCGGCGCCATCATCGGGGTATTGACCAACGCGCTCATCGCGCCGCCGACATACGTGCAGGAGGCGTCGCAGGCGTTGCGGCGCATCGGCGACGACCTGGCGACGCTGCTCGGCAACATCGCCGCGGGCATTCGCGCTCGCCCGGACCGTGGCACCGTCGAGCGCTGGCTCACCCGCGGCCGGGAGATCGGCGGCGCATTGCGGGCAGCCGATGAAGTCGTGAGCAGGGGCGAGGAGAGCCTGCAGTTCAATCATCGCGCCCGCGCGGAGTACGAGCGCCTCGAGCGGATCGCCGAAGCACGGCGGGCCTTCGAGCACACGACGACGCAGACGCGCGGCATCGTCCGATCCCTACTCGAACTCGGCGACGCGCTGCGCGATCCGGCAAACGCACCCGTCGTCGATGCGCTCAGCGATCTGCTACACGGCGCCGAGCAGCAGGTGGCCGCGTTCGGCCGCCTGCAGGAGCACCCCGAATCGTCCGATGATCGAGAGGCGTCTGTTCGCGCGTACGACCAGGCCATTTCCGCTCGAGATCGCGCCGCGGCGGCCCTACGGGAGACACCCGTGGCGCAGGACGAAGCGGCGCGCCTGCTCGCCTCGATCCTGGTCGACGGCGAGCGACTGATGCGCGAGGTCGACGTACGCGGCGGGGCGCACGCGGCGGCAGTCCAGTCAGACGCCGCCGACCAGACCTGATCAGTTCGGGCTGGACGACGAGCGCCGGTGGTCGTCGCCGCCGACGGCTATTGCCATAGCGGCAAGGGCAACGAGTGCCACGACAAGCATCACCACACCGACTCCGGTAGTCGCGATCATGAGCAGATCCCCCTCTGTCTAACGCGGTGTAACGCGGTGTTCGAACCAGTACCTATGGGGCCAACAACCTCGTCGACCTTGGTCATTTCCGCCCCGCGCCGGCGTTCAGCGGCGGCTCAGGTTTCGTCGCAGCACCTGCCGGGTAGCTCGGCCCGGGTTCGAGCTCGGGCGCCAACCTGCCGCCAACCCGCCGCCACGCGTGGCATCCGCGGATGCACAACCAAGCCAATACCGAGACAACACCGAGCCAATTCAGTAGCCAATCAGTAGCCCATCAGTGCAACCAGCGGGAAATCGCTTTGCACCAGACCACTCAACGCGCAGAATGGCCTGGTGCAGCCAATCTTTCGAATCAGTGGACGAGCCCTCGCCCAGCTCCTGCCCGACCTGCATCAGGTGCCCGGCCCGGTGTATCTCGCCCTCGCCGAGAGCATTACCGCGCTCGTGCTCGACGGCCGGGTCGCGCCCGAGACCCGCCTGCCGTCCGAGCGCGAACTCGCCGATCACCTCGCATTGAGCCGGGCGACGATCACCGCGGCCTACGACTCCCTGCGGGCCGACGGCTTCGTGATCAGCCGAACGGGTGCCGGCAGTTTCGTCACGGTGCCGGCCACCGCCCGGCGGATCTCGCCGACCCGCTGGGCGCCCGCCCCGATCGCCCCGGCCGACGAGATCGACCTGACCTGCGCGTCGCTGGCCGCACCGCCCGGAGTCTTACCCGACGCCCTGGCCGAGGCGGCCGAACATCTGCCCGCCGCCGCAGCCAGCAACGGCTACAACCCGCTCGGCCTGCCCGAACTGCGCGACGCCATCGCCGCACGGTTCACCGCACGCGGTGTGGCCACCAGCCCCGACCAGATCCTCGTCACGAACGGCGCATTGCACGGCTTCGACATGCTGCTTCGAGTGCTCGTCGGGCCAGGTGATCGCGTCCTGACCGAGTTGCCGACCTATCCGGGCGCCCTCGACGCGTTGCGCGCCAACGGCACCCGGGTGGTTCCGGTGGCGATCTCGGCCGAGCACGGCTGGCCGGTCAGTGAAATGCAGGCGACGTTGCGGCAAACCCTGCCACGTATGGCATTTCTCGTGCCTGACTTCCAGAATCCGACCGGTGCGCTGATCGGTGAGCGCGAGCGCCGGGAGGTGCTGCGCGTCGCCCGGCGGATCGGCACCACCGTCGTCATCGACGAGACGTTCGTCGACCTCGGCCTGCGCGGTCCGCGGCCACCCACGGCCGCGCTCGACTCCTCAGTGATCACCCTCGGCTCGCTCTCCAAGCCGGTCTGGGGTGGCCTGCGGCTCGGCTGGATCCGGGCGTCGGCCGACCTGGTGCGCCGGCTGGCCGTCCAGCGCGCCGCCACCGACCTCGCGGGCTCCGTGCTCGATCAACTCGTCGGCGTCGCCCTCATGGGCCGCCTCGACGACATCGCAGCGGGCCGGCGCGTCCAGCTTCGCGAGCAGCGCGACAAGCTCGTCGCCGCCCTGGGCGAATACCTACCGCAGTGGCGAGTGCCCGTTCCCGACGGCGGGTTGTCGGTGTGGGCCGAACTCGACGCTCCGCTGTGCACGCCGCTGACGCTCGTCGCCGGGCGGCTCGGCGTTCAGCTCGTTCCCGGTTCACGCTTCGGGCTCAACGGCACGCTCGAGCGATTCCTACGGATTCCCTTTGCGCTGCCGGGTGATCAGCTCACCGATGCGGTCCGGCGCCTCGCTCTGGCCTGGGACGGGCTCGACCGTTCGACGAGCGCATCGTCTCGCCAACTCGTCGTCGCCTGAGACGCCGGCCCGCGGTCGCGCCGTCGCACGCGTCGTCTAGGTGAGCACGCCGATCTCGGCGCGTTGGGCTACCCCGTCCAGGTAGGCCTGCTCGGCAACCGCCGCCGCCACCGCGGGCACGACGCGCTTGTCGAACGGCGTGGGGACGATCTTGTCCGGCGCCAGTTCATCAGCGACGACCGCTCCGAGCGCCTCGGCCGCGGCGAGCTTCATGTTCTCCGTGATCGCGCGGGCGCCGGCATCGAACGCACCCGCGAAGATCCCCGGGAATGCCAGAACGTTGTTGATCTGATTGGGATAGTCGCTGCGCCCGGTCGCGACGACAGCGCCGTGCCGAGCGGCCACCTCAGGTGCCACCTCGGGTGTCGGGTTGGCCAGGGCGAAGATGATCGCGTTCGGGGCCATCCGCGCGACTGACGCCTCGCCGAGGGCACCCGCGCTCACGCCGAGAAAGACGTCGGCGTCCACGAGCGCTTCGTCGAGGGTGCCTGCGAGACCGGAGCGGTTCGTCATCGCGGCCAACTTTGCCTTCACCGCCGTCAGATCTGACCGTCCACTGTGGACGATGCCACGCGAGTCGGCCACTGCGATGTCGCCGATGCCCGCCGCCAGCAGCATCTTCGTGCAGGCGACCCCAGCCGCACCTGCACCCGAGACGACGACACGGAGATCACCCAATTCGCGACCGGTGATCGTCGCGGCATTGCGCAGCGCGGCGAGGACGACTACCGCGGTGCCATGTTGATCGTCGTGGAATACGGGTATCGACAGGCGATCACGCAGCCGGTCTTCAATGTCGAAGCAGCGGGGCGCGGAAATGTCTTCGAGGTTGATACCGCCGAACGACGGCGCGATCTGCTCGACGACGCGCACGATCTCGTCGGCATCGGTGGTGTCCAGGACGATGGGTACCGCGTTGAGACCGGCGAACTCGCAGAACAGCGCGGCCTTTCCCTCCATGACCGGCAATGCGGCCGCCGGCCCGATGTTGCCGAGACCGAGCACCGCGGTGCCGTCGCTGACGATGGCGACCAGTCGCGACCGCCAGGTGTACTCGCCGGCCAAAGACGGATCGGCCGCAATCGCGCTGCACACCTCGGCTACCCCGGGCGTGTACGCGAGCGACAGTGACTCGCGGTCGGTCAACGGCAACTTGCTGTGCACGGAAAGCTTGCCGCCCTCATGAACCCGGAACACGGGCGCAGACGGATCGAATTGCACTGCGTTCGCCCCACAATCAGCGTCGATTGATGGTTACCCAACCTATTTGTCGGGCCAGGGATATGGCGCCGCACACGACTAACCGGGGTTCGCCCGAATACGCGAGTCTGGCACGGTTGACCTTCGACCGGACAGGTGACCCTGCCCACGCCTACCGCACGCGCCGCGGCAACCGACTCCGCTTGCCCGGCCAGCGCAGCACGACCCGCGCCAGAACGTCCGCCGCGCCGTGCACCCGACTGTCACCCGCGGCGGCGTCGTTGTCACTGCTCAGCATCCAGCCGTCACCGTCGCGACGCTCGGCGCGCTTGACGACGTACCGATCGGGCATGCTGCGGAAGCGCGCGAGCACCACGTCTCCCTCGCGCACGCGAGCACCGTGCTGCACAAGGACGACGTCGCCGTCGTAAAGCGTGGGCACCATCGACGGTCCGGCCACACGGACCTTCTGCCAGGGAAGCGGCATGGTTCCTATGCTGCCGCGTCGCCCGTTCGCCCGGGAGTAAGGTCCAGCGAGTAGGGCAATCCGGCGTTCCAGCAGGAGGTCATAGCGATGCCATTGTTCCGACCCACCGTCACGGCGTACGCGCATTGTGACTTGCCGTGTGGTGTGTACGACCCGGCGCAGGCCCGGATCGAGGCCGAGTCGGTGAAGGCGATCATGGAGAAGTACCAGGGCAATGACGACCCGGTATTTCGGACCCGGGCGTTGCTGATCAAGGAGCAGCGCGCCGAACTGGTCAAGCATCACCTGTGGGTGCTGTGGACCGACTACTTCAAGCCGCCGCACTTCGAGAAGTACCCGGACCTGCACGACCTGTTCAACCGGGCGACCAAGGCCGCCGGGGCAGCCGGCGGCAAGGGCGCGGTCGATCCCGCCGAGGGCCAGAAACTGCTCGACCTCATCGCCGAGATCGACACGATCTTCTGGGAAACCAAGAAAGCAGCGTGAACCACAAGATCGACATCGAGGCCGGCTCCGATGCGGAGCCGGCCTTCCTACTGCCCGGACCGATACCGGATGACACCGCACTGTGGCTCATCCGCCACGGCGAGACCGAGTGGAGCAAGACCGGCCGGCACACCGGTCGCACGGACCTGGCGCTGACACCCCACGGCGAGCAGCAGGCCCTTGCACTGCGCGAAATGGTGGGTGACCTGCAGCCAGCTCACGTGCTGTGCAGTCCGAGGCAGCGCGCCATGCGTACGGCAGAACTCGCCGGCATCAAGGTCGACGCGATCGACAACGACCTCGCCGAATGGGACTACGGCGATTACGAGGGCCTGACCACAGCCGAGATTCGCGAGCGGGTACCCGGGTGGTCGCTGTGGACGCACCCGGTGCCCGGCGGCGAGACCGCAGCCGAGGTGGCCGCTCGAGCCGACCACGCACTGCGCCGCGTCGTTCCATATCTGCGGCAGGGGCCGGTGGTCCTGATCGCGCACGGGCACATCAGCCGGGTCATCGCGGCACGCTGGATCGGCCTCGGCGCACTCGACGGCGGACGTTTTGCGCTGGGCACGGCCGCGCCGTCCGTGCTCGGCGGGCAACACGGTCAAGCGGTGATCGACCGCTGGAATCTCCCCAATCCCGCTGTAGAGCAGGGGGAAACGCAGCATGGCTGATGAACCAGAGGCTACGCACGGCGAGGTCGAGCTTCGCGTGCCGGCAAGCGGCGCATTCGTCTCGATCCTGCGCACGATCACTGCAGGCTTGGCGGCGCGCTGCGACCTAACCCTCGACGAGATCGAGGATCTGCGCATTGCCGTCGACGAGGCGTGCGCGCTCCTGCTGCCGCATGCCGAATCCGGCAGCTCACTCACGGCCCGATTCACGTTGCTGCCAGGCAGCCTGGACTTCCTGGCCAGCGTTCCGGCGGGGCCCGACGCACAGCCCGATCGTGACGGCTTCGCCTGGTCGGTGCTGCGCGCTCTGGCCGACGACGTCCAGGTATCGACCAGCGACCGCGCGCTCGCTATCGGCATCTCCAAGCGCCGCGCGACCCTGGCCCAGTGACCTCTGGCGAGCCAATCGACGACGGCGTTGCCGCCGTGCGGCTGCATGCCGTGCAGATGCTCATCGATATGCACGCTCTGCCGAAGAACAGCCCGGAGCGACGCCGCCTTCGCGACAAGGTCGCCGAGGCACACCTGCCGCTCGTCGAGTACCTCGCGCGCAGATTCACCGGGCGCAGCGAGCCGTTCCCGGATCTCGTCCAGGTCGGTGCGATCGGGTTGTTGAAGGCGATCGACCGCTTCGAGCCCGACCGCGGCGTGGAGTTCTCGACGTTTGCCACGCCGACGATCCTCGGCGAGATCAAGCGGCATTTCCGCGACGCCGGCTGGCTCCTGCACGTCCCCCGGCGCGCACAGGAACTGCAGGCGCCTCTGGCCGCCGCCCGGGCGGACCTGAGCCAGGAACTGCATCGCGCGCCGACCGTCGCCGAACTCGCCGGACGGGCCCAGGTGAGCGAGGAGGAAGTCGTCGAGGCGCTCAACGTCGCTCGCGCCTATGCCGGCGTGTCTCTGAACGCGTTGACCAGGCCGGACACCGGGTCCGCTGACAACCCGTCACTGGTCGAAATCGACGAGCGTCTGGATCGGGTCGAGCAGCGCGCGCTGTTGCGCCCGGCCATCGCGACGCTCTCCGAGCAGGAACGCGAAGTCCTGTTGCTGCGATTCGTCGCCGGAAAGTCGCAGACCGAGATAGCCGGGATCCTCGGCGTCTCGCAGATGCAGATTTCGCGAATGGTCGCGCGCAGCCTCACGAAACTGCGCGACGAACTTACCTAGCCCTCGTCGCGGTCACGGTCGAGTTCGCGGTCGAGCACCGCGCGCGACGCCGGCGTGAACAGCAGGTAGAGCACGGCGAGCGCGCCCACCATGATCGGCGCTCCGTAGACCATCAAGCCCGCCTGGAAACCGAGGCTGTAGCTCACCGGCAACGCGAGCAGTTCGAGCACCACCACCGGCGTGCGCGCGGCGGGGCGCAGAGCCAGCAGGCCGCGGGCGCACACGAACAGCGCCAGGGCGGCGAGCAGAGACATCGCCGCACCCAGCAGCGCCCGCGAGACGCTGTCCGGATGGGAGGCAATCGTCTTGCCGACCAGAACGGCGGCGACCACGACAAGGGCGAGTCCCTGCACGCCAACGATCGCCGCTGCGGCGCGCAATTGGCCTGGAATCGTGTCGTTGCCGGGATGCACGGTCATCGAGACCAGCCTATCCGCAGGTACGCTGCCCGGCGTGCGTGTGCTGGTCGTCGTCAACCCGAGAGCGACCGCCACGTCCGAGCGCCAGCGCGATGTCCTCGCCCACGCCTTGGGCAATTCGGCCGAACTGCAGATCGAGGAGACCGCGAACCGCGGCCATGCGGCGGCGCTGGCCTGCCGGGCGATGCGCGACCAGGTCGACGTGGTCGTTGCCCTCGGTGGCGACGGGACGGTCAACGAGGTGGCCAATGGCCTGCTGACCGACGGCCTACACGGCCAGATCCCCGCGCTCGGTGTCGTGCCGGCGGGTTCGACGAACGTCTTCGCCCGCGCCCTGGGCCTGCCCAATGACCCCATCGAGGCGACCGGCGTGCTGCTCGACGCGTTGCGACACAGCCGGCGGCGACCCATCAGCCTCGGCCGCCTGGAGAACCGTTGGTTCACGTTCGCTGCAGGAGTCGGTTTCGACGCCGCCATCGTGGCCGCCGTCGAGAAGCGGCGCAGCCGCGGCAAGCGCTCGACGCACGCGCTCTACGCCAGGGTGGGCCTGCGCGAGTACCTGGCCTCTGACCGCCGTCACCCGACGCTTCAAGCCGAACTGCCCGATGGCACCGTCATTGACGGCCTGTTCTACGCGATCGTGGCCAATTGCGATCCGTGGACGTTCATCGGCGACCGGCCGCTGCGCCCGACTCCGCAGGCCTCGTTCGACACCGGACTCGACCTCTACGCGCGCCGGCGGATGGGCGCGGTCAGCGTCCTGTACGGCTTGGCGCAGATGGCGCGCAAGAATCCGCGCGCGGGTAGCTGGGGCGCCGCGCTCGAGCACGATCTGCCCGCCTTCGTGCTGCGCGCTGACCAGCCGATCCCCGTCCAGGTCGACGGCGATCTGCTCGAGCCACGCGAGTCGATGCAGTTCTGGTCCGTCCCGCAGGCACTGAACGTGGTGATCTAGTCCCAATTTGTCCGTGTTTGGCATAAATTTTGTGTGGATCTTGAAAGTTGTGGCGAGTCTTCGCTTGCCGGTTGGCGCGTATTGAGTAAGGCTGGACGACGGCCTGGGAACAACCAGGTGTGGCTGCGTGCGTCGGCGTGCACAAAATGCGCCCTGACGTGACATCGCCGGGTATGAAGAGAAACAGATTCCTTGAACTGCGAGCCAGCTCGTGAAATGCTTCACAAGCACGGCAGGGCGACGGTGCCCTGCCGTGGGTACGAGCCAGAGGAGAGATCGACCAATGGATTGGCGTCACCGCGCGATATGCCGTGACGAGGACCCGGAGCTGTTCTTCCCGATTGGGAACACCGGGCCCGCGCTACTGCAAATCGAGCAGGCCAAGACCGTATGCCGGCGTTGCCCGGTCATCGGAGAATGCCTCGCCTGGGCCTTGGAAAGTGGCCAGGACGCAGGCGTTTGGGGAGGTCTGTCCGAGGACGAACGCAGGGCTCTCAAGCGACGCAAGGCGCGCGCCCGGGCAAGGATGGCCTGACCCCGGTTGGGTTGACTCGCCTGCCGTTCGCGGTCACTGAGTGCGCCCCATAGGTGGTCGTACCAGCGACACCGTGACTTGTGCTTGCGCTCCGCTTGTCCCGTCATTGCGGGAACGCAACTCGAGCGCACCGCCGAGTTCGGCCGAGACGAGTGTGCGGACGATCTGCAAGCCCAGCCGGTCGCTCTTGTCCGGCGTGAAGCCTGCAGGCAACCCCACACCGTTGTCGGCCACCGTCACGGTCAGCCGCCCTCGCGCACGCCGGGCCGCAACCTCGACGCAGCCACGCTGATCGTCGAAGTTCCAGTCCGGGAACGCGTGCTCGACGGCGTTCTGCACGAGTTCGGTAAGCACGAGCACGAGCGCAGTCGCGATCTCGGCCGGAACCACGCCGAAGGTCCCGCTGCGCCGAAGCCTGAGCTTGCCGGCCGAGCCGGTCACGTCGCCGAGCATGTCGAGCAGGCGGTCGACGATTTCGTCGAAGGGCACCTCTTCGTCCACGGACACCGACAGTGTGTCGTGCACCAGGGCGATCGAGCTGATTCGGCGCATCGACTCCTCGAGCGCCGACCGAGCCTCGGGTACCGCCACGCGGCGGGCCTGAAGGCGCAGCAGCGCGGCGACGGTCTGCAGATTGTTCTTGACCCGATGGTGGATCTCGCGGATCGTCGCGTCCTTGCTCATGATCTGCCGATCACGGCGCCGCACCTCGGTCACGTCGTGCATCAGGATCAGCGCGCCGAGCACTTCCCCGCGCGGATGCAGTGGGAGCGCGCGAAACGCCACCGTCGCTCCCCCGCCGTCGACCTCCAACACGGTGGGATTGCCGCCCGCGATCGCCGAGTCGACGCTCTGCGCAAGGTCGCTCGCGTCGAACGGGTCGTCGACGATCGTGCTGGTCAGCGTGCCGATCGGCTCGCCGAGCACGTTGCCGGTGACGCCGAGCCGCCGGAACGCCGACAGTGCATTCGGGCTGGCGTACAGGACCGTGCCGTCGCGCTCGACCCGAAGCAGGCCGTCACCGACCCGGGGGCCGGCGCCTTCCTCGGCATTTGACTGCGCAGCCGGAAAGCTGCCGTCGGCGACCATTGCCGCGAGATCCGCGGCGCTTTGCAGGTAGACGAGCTCGAGCTGGCTCGGGCTGCGCACGCTGGCCAGGTTGCTGTCGCGGCCGAGCACGGCGACCGCCGATCCGTTCAGCCGCACCGGGATCGCCTCGCGCCGGATCGGCAGGTCGCCGTCCCAGTCCGGATCGGCCTCGCGATAGATGCGGCCCTCGGTGAGGGCCACGCGCATCGGCGTGGACCGCCCGCCCCGGATGACCGTGCCGACCTGGTCGTGCAGGTACGCCGTCGGCCCGGTGGTCGGCCGACATTGTGCGACGCAGAGAAACGACCCATCGGGTGCGGGAACCCACAGGAGCAGGTCGGAGAAGGACAGGTCGGCCAGCAGCTGCCATTCGCCCACCAGTCGCTGGACATGGCTGACCTGGGCGTCGTCGAGCCTTGTACTCGCGGCGAGCAGATCAGACAGCGCAGACATCGATCCTCAGCCTAGAGCGAGGGCGAGGCGGCCCTGGAGGCAGCGGGCGAGCGCGCCGGACGCGGAATGGCCCGCCAAGTCCGTAACACTGCGAGTGCGCCCGCTTGCCCAGCGTTAGGCGAAATCGGCGGTGCCACGCTGTATCTCCCATCAAGGCGGTTCCTGGGGTTATGGTCGATCCGCCCGATGCAACTGTGCGTTGTGCCACACGCAGCCCCCGGAGGCCCAGTTGTCGAATCCCCGCCCGCGACCACTCCCAACAGGGGTAAGGGTCGTCACCGCAGTCCTACTGATCGTCCCCGTCGTCGGGTTGCTCCTCGTACCGACTTACGCGAAGGCTCGGCCGACGCTGTGGGGATTCCCGTTCTTCTACTGGTATCAGCTGCTCTGGATGTTCATCGAGGCAGCGATGGTGTACACCGCCTACCTGCTGATCAACCGGGCCCGGCGTGACGGAGGTTCCCGATGAGCCCGCAAGCGTCCGGCCAGGGCGTCAACGGCGTAGCGCTCAGCGTGCTGGTGTTCTTCTTCCTGGTCGTGACGGTCGGCGGGTTCGTCGCCGCGAGATGGCGGCGCCCGGACTCGATGGCGAGCCTCGACGAGTGGGGGCTCGGCGGCCGCGGCTTCGGCACGATCACCACCTGGTTCCTGCTCGGCGGTGACCTCTACACGGCGTACACGTTCGTGGCCGTACCCGCCGCGATGTACGCCACCGGCGCGGTAAGTGGCTGGTTCGCCGTGCCGTACACGATCCTCGTCTATCCGCTGATCTTCGTCTTCATGCCGCGGATGTGGTCGGTGGCCCACCGGCGCGGGTACGTGACTCCGGCCGACTTCGTGCGGGGACGCTACGGCAGCCGCGGCCTTTCGCTAGCGGTCGCGCTCACCGGCATTCTCGCGACGATGCCCTACATCGCCCTGCAACTCGTCGGCATCCAAGCGGTGATCGACACGGTCGGTCTCGGCGGCTCGAGCAACGCGTTCCTGCGTGACCTGCCGCTGATCATCGCGTTCGCAGTGCTCGCCGCCTACACGTATTCATCCGGACTCCGCGCGCCCGCGCTGATCGCGTTCGTCAAGGACACGCTCGTCTACATCGTGATCATCGCCGCGATCATCTACGTAGGAACCAAGATCGGCTTCGGCACGATGTTCCACGCCGCCGAGACCAAGATGAACACCGTCACGCCCGCCGGGAAGAAGACCGGCATCTTCATCCCGGACAAGAACAGCTATTGGGCGTACGCCACGCTCGCATTCGGCTCGGCGATGGCGCTGTTCATGTACCCGCACGCGATGACGGCGACGCTCTCGAGCAAGAGCAGAAACGTCATCCGACGAAACGCGGCCATCCTGCCGACCTACTCGCTGATGCTCGCCCTGCTGGCACTGCTCGGATTCGCGGCGATCGCGAACAAGACGTCGGTGTTCGGCTCGGACGGCTTTGCCAATGCGCAACTTGCCGTGCCGCACTTCTTCGCGCAGGTGTTCCCCGATTGGTTCGCGGGTGTTGCCTTCGCAGCGATTGCCATCGGCGCGCTCGTCCCGGCGGCGATCATGTCCATCGCGGCGGCGAACCTGTTCACGCGCAACATCTACCGCGAGTTCATCCGGCCGAATGCCGAGCCGCACCATGAGGCTGCGGTGTCGAAGATCGCCTCCCTGGTGGTGAAGTTCGGCGCACTTGCATTCGTGCTGTTCATGGACCGGCAGAACGCGATCAACATGCAACTGCTCGGCGGCGTATGGATCCTGCAGACCTTCCTGGCGATTGTGGCCGGGCTCTACACCCGGTGGTTCCACCGGTGGGCATTGCTGGTGGCCTGGGCGGTCGCGATGGTGTGGGGCACGGTCACCGCTTATCAGCAGAAGGTGCCGAACACGAAGGTCAAGCTGGTGAACGGCAAGCCGGTCACCGAGCTACATGGCACTCGTCACTTCGGCAGCTCGCTGGCCAATTTCCCGTTCACGCACACGCAGTTCTACATCGCCATCTCGGCGCTCGCGATCAACATCGTGATCGCCGTCGTGCTGACCGTGGTGCTGCGGGCCGTGAAGGCACCTGCCGGAGCGGACGGCACTGAGCCAGCCGACTACTACGCCGACGAAGTGGCCCCCGCGGCGGTCGAGGTCGAGCCGGTGCGAGAAGACGTCAGCTCACGGGCCTGACCCTCTGACAGTCAGAGGCGCCCGAGCCGCAACGGCTCGGGCGCCTTGACTTGTCTAACGCAGTCTGGGCTCGGCTAGGCCGGCCGGTACTCGCTGTGCGCGGCCTCGACGGTGACCTCGGCGAGGCGAACCCGGATGCGGGTGCGCAGGCTCTCGGGCGCGATGTCGCCGCCGCAGCAGCGGGCAACCAGTGACTTCACGTCCTGCTCGACGCCGAACTGCCGCAGACACGGCGCGCAGTCGTCGAGGTGCTGACGGATCCGGTGCCGCACCGCGGGGTCGGATTCGTCGTCGAGGTAGAGAAACACGTCCTTGAGGACGTCGTCGCAGTCGATGCCGCCCGGTCCGAACCCGAGGCCACTCATGACGACTCACCTCCGACGGCCGCCGGTATCAGCCCACGCTCGCGCGCGTAGTCACCCAGCAGTCGCTGCAACTGCCGCCGTCCGCGGTGCAGGCGAGACATCACTGTCCCGATCGGCGTACCCATGATTTCGGCGATCTCCTTGTAGGCGAAGCCTTCGACATCGGCAAGGTAGACAGCGAGCCGGAAGTCCTCGGGAAGGGCCTGCAGGGCCTGCTTCACATCCGAATCCGGCAGATGGTCAAGGGCCTCCATCTCGGCCGAGCGCAGTCCGTTGGACGTGTGCGACTCGGCCCGCGCAAGCTGCCAATCCTCGACGTTCTCGCTGTTGGCTTCCTGCGGCTGACGCTGCTTTTTCCGGTAATTGTTGATGAACGTGTTGGTCAGGATCCGGTACAGCCACGCCTTGAGGTTTGTGCCTTCGGTGAACTGGTGGAAGGCGGCGAATGCCTTGACGAAGGTCTCCTGGACCAGGTCCTCGGCATCAGCGGGGTTGCGGGTCATCCGCATCGCGGCGGCGTAGAGCTGATCGACGAACGGTAGGGCATCGCGCTCAAAGCGCGCCCGCCGCTCTTCAACCGTCTCCTCGTGCGCCACGCTATCCCCTCTGGCCGTATTTTCGCCGATCTGCTGTACGGAGGATACGGCGCTCGCCAACCGCGGGAGACCGCGGATCGCCACGCTCGGGTCGACAGAGCCCTCGCCCTGCCATTCCGGCCACTTGCGCATCGACGTGACGCGCTCGCGTGCCCCAATCACATTCATCATCCTTCCCTGCCCTTCCCGAACTGAACAGGCTTGCAACGGCCCAGATTCCCGGTGTAGGCCGACGGGCGCACGATCCGGTGCACATCGGGCAGACTCGCTTGCCCGCGCTCCTAGCATCTGACCTGTGGCGACCGGAACCCCTGCGACCGCGCTGCTGACCCGCCAGAAGGTGGCGCACACGCTCCATCCGTACCGGCACGACCCGCGCGCCGACGGGTTCGGCGAGGAGGCCGCGGTCGAACTCGGAGTTGCGCCGGCCCGGCTGTTCAAGACGCTGATCGCATCGGTCGACCAGAGGCTCGTCTGCGCCGTGGTGCCGGTGGCCGGGCGCCTCGACCTCAAGGCGCTGGCCGCCGCGGTGGGCGGCAAGCGGGCCACTATGGCCGAGCCGGCCGCCGCCCAGCGGGCGACCGGCTACGTCCTGGGAGGCATCTCGCCGATCGCGCAGAAGAGCCGCCTCGATGTGGTGGTCGACGTGTCCGCGACCGGGTACCCGACCGTGTTCGTCTCGGCCGGTAAGCGCGGCCTGCAGGTCGAACTCGCGCCCGCGGATCTGGTCGAGCTGACCTCGGCGGTGCTCGCCCCCATCGCCGCATGAGAGCATCCGATCCCATGACGACGCCGCACATCACGCCGTTTCACACGCAGACCACGGATATCGACGGGCTGCTGGTCGTCCGGATGAAGCAGGTCACCGACGACCGGGGCACCATCCGCGAGCTGTTCCGGCACAGCGCGTTCGCCGATTCGGGAAGCACGGCGGGCCCGTGGCTGCAGGTGAACGCCACGGAGACGAGCCAGGGTGCGATCCGCGGACTGCACGGCGAGGCCATGACCAAGCTCGTCGCGATCGTGCACGGCGAGGCGTTCGGCGCGTATGTCGACGTGCGTCCTGATTCGCCCAGCCGCGGCAAGGTCGTGACGGTGCCATTGACCAAGGGCACCCAGGTGCTGGTGCCGGCCGGGGTGTGCAACGGATTCCAGTCGGTGAGCCCCGGAATCAGCCAGTACCTCTACTGCTTCGACGCCGAGTGGGTGCCGGGAATGTCCGGCGTGGCGGTCAACCCCCTCGATCCGGATCTCGGCATCATCTGGCCGATCTCGGTCGATGTGAACGACCGGGCGCAGGTCTCGGCCAAGGACGCCGGCCTACCGCCCTTGCGGGAAGTGCTCGGCTAGGAATTCGCCGACTGCCGCGGCGATTGCGGGACGGTCCTTGCGCAGGGAGTGATCCGCGCCCGCGATGACGACCACGCGCCGGCCTGGACGCTCCGGTGGCATGCCGAAGGGGTCATGGTCGCCCTGGACGACCAGCACCGGAACCGTCGGCAGGTCGAGTTCGTCGAGGCGGCTGCGCTCGGGCTTACCCGGCGGGTGAACCGGGAAGGCCAGCGCGATCACCGCGGCGGCACCGGCCTCGGTTGCAGTTCGGCAAGCCACCCGCGCGCCACTTGACCGTCCACAGTGGACGGTGGGCAGCGCGCCGATCTCCTTCACCAATGCGGTAGTGACGGCCAGCCAGGCCTCGTCCAGGCGGGCGGCCGGCGCCGGTGAGCGCCGCCCGAGTACCCGGTAGGGCTGCGTTATCCGAGCGACGATGTGCCCCGCGGCCAGGGCGGCGTTGCGTGCTGCCAGAACATCCGGTGCCTCGACTCCCCCGCCGGCGCCGTGACCGATGAAGGTCAGCGCGACCGGGTCCCCTTCGGGTTGTTCGAGATCCGCCCAGGCCGTGCCGGTCGGCGTCTCGATCTCGACGCGCGCCATCAGCTCTGCCCCAGCGGTGATTCCAGCACGGGGCGATCCTAGATCCGGACCGGTTGGTGGCCCTTGCGCTACGGGAGAAACCGACCGAATCGGGAATGACACCTCGCCGCAGATGTGGCAGTCTGCCCGTTGAGCGAGAGGAGGTGCGACACCGTGTCGATGACCGTTTCCGCGCCTCCTGGAGCCGGCTGACCGAACGCAGCCACAGGTGGCGCCGCCTCGAAAGGTGGCCCCGTGGCCGTACGTATCAAGAGCACTTCCTTCGACCGCTCCGATCCCCACCGACTGACCGAGGGCGAGTCCCCGGTCGATCAACTCGGCCGCGCCTTCGGGGCGGTTGGTGAGCTGATCAGCAACGTCCGACCGGAGCAGTGGTCGGCGCCCACGCCGTGCACGAACTGGACGGTGCGCCAACTGGTCAATCATCTGATCGGGTTGAACCGGGTCTTCGCTGCGCTGCTCGCTGATGAGCCTGCGCCGCGCCGCGCCGATGACATCCCCGACGACAACCTCGTGCGCGCCTACCGCGAATCGGCGGCAACGCTGCAGACGGCGTTCAGCCAGACCGGAGTCCTCGAACGCAGCTATCGCGGTCCGCTCGGCGTGGTGACCGGCGCCGAGCGACTGCAGATTCGGCTCTACGACCTGCTCGCCCATGGCTGGGACCTTGCGCAGGCCACCGGGCAACCCGCTCAACTTCCCGATGATCTGGCCGAACAGTCGCTGGCTTTCGTTCGGGTTCAGCTGACCGAGCAGGCCCGCCCAGGTCGCTTTGGACCGGCCCAGATCGTCTCGGGTCAGGCCGCGGCCATCGAGCGACTGGTCGGCTTCCTCGGACGCCCGGTGCGCAACTCTGTCGAGACGTTCGAGAGCACGGATGGCACCCGGCTGGCCTATCACCGCAGCGGCGAGGGACGGCCGCTGATCTGCCTGCCCGGCGGCCCGATGCAGGCCTCGGCCTATCTCGGGGATCTGGGCGGCCTGATCGGGCGCCATCCGGCCGTCCTGCTCGACCTGCGCGGCACCGGGGAATCGGGCGTGCCGGTCGAGCCGACGAGCTATCGCTGCGACCGACAGGTCGAGGACGTCGAGGCGCTGCGCCGGCACCTCGGCCTCGACCGGCTCGACCTGGCCGGCCATTCCGCCGGTGCAACCCTCGCGCTTCTGTATGCAGCGCGGTACCCCGAACACATCAACCGGCTGGTCCTGATCGCGCCAAGCCCACGCCCGGTCGGGATCGAGGTCACGGACGCAGATCGTCGCCAGATCGCCAACCTGCGCCGGGACGAGCCGTGGTTCGCCCGCGCCTACGCAGCGTTCGAGCGCATCTGGGCCGGCGATGCCACCGACGCCGATTGGCAGGGCATCGCGCCATTCAGCTACGGCCGATGGGATGCCGACGCGCAGCGTCAACACGCGCGGCCGGCCGCCGAGCAGAACACCGAGGCCGCCGAGCAGTATTACGCCGCCGGCGCCATCGACTCGATCGCCGTTCGATCCGCTCTGGCCCACCTTCAGGTGCCAGTCCTGATTCTCGCGGGCGAATACGACGTGGGGCTGCCTCCCAAGCGCGCCGCGGAGTACGCCACGCTCTTCCCTGACGCCCGAACCGTCGTGCAACCGCGCGCCGGGCACTACCCCTGGCTCGACGATCCGGTGCGCTTCGCCGACTCTGTGCGTCGATTCCTTGGGCCGTAGGGGGCGCGGTAGCCGTCGCCACGGATGCCGTCAGAGCAGGGTTTGCTGTTCTGCGGCAGCGGTGGCGGGCGCGGGCTCGATGAGCTCGGGTCCGTTGTTGCGGACGTTGCCGACCGCGCCGGAGACGACGTAAGGGTCGAGGTGGGCCTCGGGCATCTGGTCGAGCAGACGCTGCGCTGTCGCGACGTCGTCGCTGGAGCAGTCCAGCCACTGCTCGTGCAGCGCGGCGGGGACGATGACCGGATTGCGATCGTGAATCTCACCCAGCAGGTCGGTGGCCTGCTGGGTGATGATCGTGCAGGTCCACAGCCAGCGATTTGGATCGTCGTCGGGTAGCGCCGGGTCGCGCCACAGCTCATAGAGCCCCGCCATGGCGAGCAACTGACCGTCCGGGTCGTGCAGGAAGTACGGCACCTTGCCGTGATCGGTCTTCTGCCACTCGTAGTAGCCCAGCGACGGCAGCAAGCAGCGTCGCCGGGCGGCGGCGGCCTTGAACGCGGGCTTGGTGGTGACGGTCTCGATGCGCGCGTTGATCATCTTGGCGCCGCCGGTGCGCGTCTTCGACCAGTTCGGCACCAGGCCCCATCTGAGGGTGCGAAGCTGCCGGACCGGCTGGGCATCGTCAGCATCGCCGTGGCTTCGGCGTTTGACGACCACGCGCACCGGATCGGTCGGGGCGATGTTCCAGGACGGGGGGACGTCGTCGTCGACCGTCTCTTCGATGTCGAACTCATCGGTCAGGTCTGCGGTCGATGCAACGTTGACGTAGCGGCCACACATGCTTCCAGTGTGCCGCAGTGGGAGCGCTAAACGGATTCTCCAGCGCCGCAGACGATGACACGATGACGCGATGAATCAGCTTGTGGCGCAACGGTTTGTCGACCAGTGGGTGCGCGACTGGAACTCCCACGACCTCGACGCGCTGCTTGCGCACTACCGCGACGACGTCGTGTTCACATCGCCGGTCGCCGCCCAACTGCTCGACGGCAGCACCGGCGTCATTCGCGGCAAGGAGGAATTGCGCGCCTATTGGGCGGAGGGACTGCGTCGGATCCCGGATCTGCATTTCGAGGTTCTCGCCTACTACGTCGGGGTGAACACGCTGGTGATCAACTACCGCAATCAGCGGGGTGGCCTGGTCGCGGAGGTGTTGACGTTCGAGGGCGACGAGGTTGCCGTCGGGCACGGCACCTACCTCGGCGCCGACGACAACCCGGCCGGCGCGTCGCCCCGCTGACGGGCGGCGCTCTCCCGCGTGGGACTGCGCGCGGCTACCGTCGTCGGCGTGCTGACGAGCTCTGCGGTCGACGGATTCCGGTTGGCCTATGAACGGGCTGGAAGCGGCGCCCGGTCCGCGGTACTTCTGCACGGTTGGCCCGGCGATCACACGGATTTCCGGTACGTCGCTGCGCTGCTCGCCGATGACGTTGACGTCGTGGTTCCCGATCTGCGCGGTTTCGGCGCATCGGACAAGCACGTCGTCGATCCGGCCGAGGGATTCAACGCGGTGGCCCAGGCCCGCAGCGTCGCCGGGCTGATCGAAGAACTCGGCCTGCAGCGGCCGGTGGTCGCGGGCTACGACATCGGCAGCCGCATCGCCCAGGCCCTGGCCCGGCAGCGCCCGGACCTGGTCGGCGCCCTCGTGATCTCGCCGCCGTTACCGGGAATCGGCGAGCGTGTGCTGAGCGCCGGGCCGCAGCGCGAGTTCTGGTACCAGTCTTTCCACCGACTGGCGCTGGCCGACGACCTGATCGACGGGCACGCCGACGCGGTGCGCTCCTACCTGCGCCACTTCTGGGACCACTGGTCCGGGCCGGACTTCGTCCTGGACGAGGCGGCGTTCGATCACCTCGTCGCCGGTTACTCAGCGCCCGGCGCGTTCAGTGCGTCGATCGCCTGGTACCGGGCCGGCGCCGGGGCGATCGCCGTCTCGCTGGCCGAGAAGCCGCCCGATCCGCAGGACCGCGTCACCACTCCGACGACCGTCCTCTGGCCGGAACACGATCCACTGTTCCCGCGCGAATGGTCCGACCGGATCGACGAGTTCTTCACCGACATCAGCCTCGAACAGGTCGACGGAGCAGGGCATTTCACCCCCCTCGAATGCCCGGACCGGTTCGCGGCTCTCATCCGCCGGGCCCTGGCAACCGGGTGAGCAGCGCGCGTTGATCTGCGACACCGGTGGGTGATCGGGCAAACTGTTGCCGTGACATCCGCTCCTGGATTCTGGTCCGCGCCGCGCGCCGAGCAGCCCGTCCACGCCCAAGTCGAACTGCCCGGTTCGAAGTCACTGACGAATCGCGCGTTGGTGCTGGCCGCCCTGTCCGACGGCCCGTCGCGTATCGAAGGGCCGCTTCGGGCCCGCGACACCGACCTGATGGCCGATGCGCTGCGTGCGCTCGGCGTGGCCATAGCCGACGACGGCGACGACTGGCTGGTGACCCCGGGCCCGCTGCACGGCGGCGTCGTCGATGCGGGGCTCGCCGGCACGGTCATGCGCTTCATACCGCCGCTGGCGCCGCTTGCCGACGGCGCAGTGACCATCGACGGCGACGAGCGCGCCCGCGACCGTCCTATGTGGACACTCATCGAGGCGCTGCGCCAGGCCGGGGCAGTCGTCGACGACGCCGGGCGGGCTCGGTTGCCCTTCACGGTGCGCGGCACCGGCTCGTTGCCCGGCGGCACGGTCGAGATCGATGCGTCCATCTCGTCGCAATTCGTCTCGGGCCTGCTGCTCGCAGGTGCCCGCTACGACAAGGGCATCGAGGTCGTCCACGCCGGTCAGCGCGATGCGGTTTCCTTGCCGCACATCGAGATGACGATCCACACGCTTCGCCAGGCCGGCGTCGAGGTGGCGACGCCCACGCCGACGTCATGGCGGGTGGCGCCCGGACCGATCCGCGCGCACGACGCGGTGATCGAGCCGGACCTGTCCAACGCAGCGCCGTTCCTCGCGGCGGCACTGGTCACCGGGGGCGAGATCACGGTGCCCGGCTGGCCGGCCTCGACGACGCAGGCCGGCGACGAACTGCGCGACCTGCTGGTCCGCATGGGCGGCGACGTGTCCCTCGGCGAGGCCGGGCTGGTCGTCCGCGGCACCGGCGCGATCGCCCCGATCGATGCCGACCTGCGCGACGTCACCGAACTGGCCACTGCGATCGCCGCGCTGGCCGCCCTGGCCGACGGCCCCTCGCGGCTGACCGGGCTCGCGCACACCCGCGGCCACGAGACCGACCGCATCGCCGCACTGAGCACCGAGATCAATCGGCTCGGCGGTGACGTCGTCCAGTCCGAGGACGGCCTGCACATCACCCCCCGGCCGCTGCACGGCGGGCTGTGGCAGGCCTACGCCGATCACCGGATGGCCACCGCGGGCGCGATCATCGGCCTCGCCGTCGACGGTGTGCAGGTGGACGACATCGCCACGACCAGCAAGACCCTGCCGGACTTCGCCGGCATGTGGTCGCGGATGCTCGGCCTGTAGGCAGGTCGCCCATGGCGCGAGACGTCGGCAGGCTCGATGAGGACGACGTGCGCGTGCGGCCCGGTCGCGGCACCCGCCCGCGCTCCAAGCAGCGTCCCGAACACGGCGATGCCGCCGACGGCATGGTGTTCGCCGTCGATCGTGGGCGGTACGCAGTGCTCGTCGACGGCGTCGAGGCGACGGCGATGCGCGCCCGCGAACTGGGGCGCAAATCGATCATCGTCGGCGATCGGGTGAGCGTCGTCGGCGATATCTCCGGGCGCCCCGACTCGCTGGCCCGCATCGTGCGACTGCAGGAGCGCGAAACCGTACTGCGGCGTACGGCCGATGACACAGATCCGTACGAGCGGGTGATCGTGGCCAACGCCGACCAGCTGGTGATCGTCGCGTCGCTGGACGATCCCGCCGCCGCGGTACGGGCTGATCGACCGCTGCCTCGTCGCCGCTCTTACCGCCGGGCTCGAGCCGGTGCTGTGCCTGACCAAGTCGGATCTCGCATCGCCGGACGACACGCTCGACCGCTACCGGCAACTCGATATCGCCATCGTCATCACCGGCCGAGGCAGCGATCCGCGCGAACTGCGAGAACGCCTCGTCGGCCACATGTCGGTGTTCGTCGGGCACTCGGGCGTGGGCAAGTCGACGCTGATCAACGCGCTCGTGCCCGGGTCCAACCGCGCGACCGGCGTGGTCAGCGCGATGGGCAAGGGACAGCACACGTCGAGTTCGGTCATTGCACTGCGCCTGCCCGACGACGACGGCTGGGTCATCGACACTCCCGGCGTGCGGTCGTTCGGGCTCGCGCACGTCACGCCGGACGACCTGTTGTGGGCGTTCCCCGATCTGGAGGACGGCGCCGTGCAGTGCCCGCCGGGCTGCGAGCACCTCTCCGCGGCAGCCGGATGCAAGCTCGACTCGTGGGTGGCGGCCGGCAATTCGACGCAGGAACGGCTCGAAGCCTTTCGCCGGCTGGTGATTAGTCGTTCGGTGCACGAGTGAGCACGCATTAGCCTGTGGAATATGGCGATCACCCTCACCGGCCTGTACCGCTACCCGGTCAAGTCCTGCCGACGCGAGGAGCTGCAGCACGCCGAGGTCGAGCCATGGGGCCTGGCCGGCGACCGGCGCTGGATGATCGTCGACGCAGAGGGGGAGGTCCTGACCGCCCGCGAACATCCACGCCTCCAGCTCGTCCGCGTGGGTCTCGACGGCGGCGCGTTGCGCCTGACGACGCCCGGCCGGCCCGGCCTCACCGTCAAGGTTCCCGACGGCAGCGACCTGATGCCGGTCAAGATCTGGAGTAGCGACGTCGATGCGGCGCCGGCAGCAACCGAGGCGCACGAGTGGTTCAGCGCGGCGCTCGGCGTGCCGGTGCGACTGGTGTACCTCGACGACCCGACCCGGCGCCACCCGAATCCCGCATTCAGTCAGGCAGGCGACCGGGTGAGCTTCGCCGACGGCTACCCGATGCTGCTGGCCTCGACGCAGTCACTCGACGCCCTCAACGCCGCCATCGCCGAAGGACGCCACGCCACGGACGGACCCCTGCCGATGACCCGCTTCCGCCCGAACGTCGTCGTCTCCGGCGCGCCGGCCTGGTCCGAGGACGGCTGGCGCCGCCTGCGGATCGGCAAGGTCACGTTCCGCGCGGTCAAGGGATGCGCGCGCTGCGTCATGACGATGATCGATCCCGAGACGGCGGCCAAGACCAAGGAGCCCATTGCCACCCTGGCCCGGATCCGCCGATGGGACGGCGAGACGTGGTTCGCCATGAACCTCATTCCGGACTCCCCCGCGCCCGGGGACGTGGTCAGCGTCGGGGACCCGGTCGAGATCTTGGAAGCGGTTGAACAGGGCACATCGGACGGACCGCCCCGCTGAGTGTCCGGCGCGTGAGACGATCACCGTGGCGGTGCCCGCCACCGGTCCGGTTCGAGGAGCTGCCGTGCGCAAGTTCGTGATCATGGGTATCCAGGGCAGCGGCAAGGGCACGCAGGCCAAGCTCATGTGCGAAGACCTCGACCTCGAGCACATCAGCGTGGGCGACGTCTTTCGCTGGAACGTCCAGCACCACACCAAGCTCGGCGCCCAGGTACGCCGGATCGTCGCGAGTGGCCGACTCGTCGGCGACGAGGTTGCCGAGGGCGTCGTCCGGCAGCGACTGCACGATCACGACTGGAACTACGGCTTCGTCATCGACGGCTTCCCGCGCAGCGCGCGACAGGCCGAGTTCTTTCTGGAGAGCTACGACATCGACGGCGTGATCAACCTGCACCTGCCCGACGAGGAGGTGCATCGCCGAGTCCTCGCCCGGCGGCTGTGCTCGCAATGCGGTCTCGACTACAACCTGATCGCCTACCGGCCCAAGATTCCCGATGTCTGCGACGTCTGCGGCGGCCAGCTCGCGACTCGCCCCGACGACAACCCCGAGGCCCTCGCGATCCGCCTCGGCGAATATCACGAGCAGACCAAGCCGCTCATCGAACTGTTCCAGCGCAAGGAATTCGTCGCCACCATCGACGCCACCGAGTCGGTGTCACGGGTGCAGATGATGATCCGCCAGCACTTCGAACTGCCGCCCTACCGGCAGGCGTGACCGGTCAGCCCTGCTGCTGGAGCCAGTCACCGAGTAGGGCGACCGCCTCGGCGATCTCGGCCGTGTCGCCCGCGAACGACATGCGGATGAACTTGCCACCGTCGAGGGTGTCGAAGTCGATGCCCGGCGCCACCGCAACACCGGTCTGCGCCAGCAGGCGCTCACCGAACGACAACGAGTCCGACGTCCACCTCGACACGTCGGCGTAGATGTAGAACGCGCCGTCGGCGGGCGCGAGGCGGTCCAGGCCGATCGCGGGCAACCGGTCGAGCATCAGGTCGCGATTGACGCGGTACCGCGCGACGTTGGCGTCGAGTTCGGCGTAGGCGTCGAAGGCCGCGCTCGCGGCGAGCTGGGCGAGCGTCGGTGGGCAGAGCGCGAAGTTGCTGGCCAGCCGGTCGATCGAGTCGATGAGATCCTCCGGCGCAAGGACCCAGCCCAGACGCCAGCCGGTCATGGAGAAGTACTTCGAGAACGAGTTGACGACGATTGCCCGGCGGCTGGTCCGCCACGCGCAGGACGCCTCGCCCGCGAACGTGACGCCGTGATAGATCTCGTCGCTGATCAGCCGCACGCCGTTCGCGTCGCACCACCGGGCGATGTCGGCGAGTTCGGCGGGCGTGACCATCGTGCCGGTGGGATTGGCCGGACTGGCCAGGACGAGACCGGCGGGGCGCACGTCGAGGGCATCCAGTGCATCGACGCTCGGCTGGAAACGGGTCGCCGGGCCACAGGGCAATTCGACGACCCGGCAGCCCAGGGCGGTGAGCATGTTGCGGTAGGCGGGGTAGCCGGGCCGCGCCAGCACGACCACGTCGCCCGGATCGAACGCGGCGAGGAACGCGAGCAGGAAGCCGCCCGACGAACCGGTTGTGGCCACCACGTCGGCCCGCTCGACATCGAGCGAGTACGTGCGCTGGTAGTGGCCGGCGATCGCGTCACGAAGTTCGGGTAGGCCTCGAGATGAGGTGTAACCGATGCGGTCGGTGTGCAACGCTCCGTGAGCCGCGGCGAGAACCGTCGTCGGGGCCGGGGTGCCCGGCTGCCCGGCGTTGAGCATGTACGTCGGCAGACCCGCCTCGCGCCGGGCAAGGGCAGCTTCGAACACGCGCATGGCGTAGAACGGCGGCACCTGACCCCGCGCCGCGACCCGGGCCACGCGCGCGCCCGTCACGATCTCGGCCTCACTCACAGGGCCGTCATTCGCTCCGCTCCTCGCTCGCTGGCGCTCGCTGCGATGCTCACTCACAGGGCCGTCATTCGCTCCGCTCCTCGCTCGCTGGCGCTCGCTGCGATGCTCACTCACAGGGCCGTCATTCGCTCCGCTCCTCGCTCGCTGGCGCTCGCTGCGATGCTCACTCACAGGACGTCGACCCAACCGCCGGTACGCCAGTACTCGCCCGCGTCGCGGCTGAGCAGGCCCTCTTCGACCATGTATCGGCGCAACGCCGCGACGTCGTCATGCCAGGCGCGCAGCACGGCGTTGACCTGCACCTCCGGATAGCGCACGCCGGGCTCGAACGCGGCGGCCAGGTACTCCAGGACGATGCGCCGCTTGCGTCCGGCGCGCGGGATCGAGCGCAGCCGCCCGTCGACGATGAAAACCCGAAGGACCTTGGCCACCGCCGGGTCGGCAGTACCGAATTGCTGGGCGGCGCGCATGCGGGCCTCGTCGGTCACCCCTCGGACGGTATCCGATCCAGTACCGACAGGATCGCGGCCACCGACCGATCGACGTCTGCCTCGGTGGTTGGCCATCCCGACACCGATATCCGCGCTGCCGCCAGGCCGTGCCAGACGGTGCTTCCGAACCAGCTCGTGCCCTCGGCCTGGGCCGCGGCGATGACCCGTCGGGTCAGCTCGTCGGATCCGCCGAAGCGGACCAGCACCTGGTTGAGCACGACGTCGTTGAGCACCTCGACGCCGGGCGCGGCCGCCAGTTGCTCGGCGAAGCGCCGGGCCAGCGCGCAGCAGCGATCGACGAGGTCGGCGACGCCGCTTCGGCCCAGTGTCCGCAGGGCGGCCCACACCGCGAGGCCGCGGGCCCGGCGCGAACTCTCCGGGACGAACGCATCGCCGTCGCGCTCGCCGTCGACCTCGACCGGCAGGTAGCTCGCGGTCTTGCGCATCGCCGCGCCGTGCGAGTCCGGATGCGCCACGAAGACCAGACCCGAGTCGTAGGGGACGTTGAGCCACTTGTGCGCGTCCGAGGCCCACGAGTCGGCGCGGTCGACGCCGGCGACGAGTGGCCGCAGCGCCGGACTGGCCGCCGCCCAAAGGCCGAACGCGCCGTCGACGTGTACCCAGGCGTCGCGCGCATGGGCCAGCGCGCAGATCTCGGCGAGCGGGTCGATCGCGCCGGTGTTGACGTTGCCCGCCTGGGCGCACACGATCGTCGGCCCGTCGCAGGCGGCGAGCACATCGTCGAGCAGATCGGCGCGCATTCGGCCCTGCGCGTCAGAGGGGACGACGTGCGGGCTGCCCTGCCCGAGGCCGAGGAAGCGCAACGCGGCGTTGATCGTGGCGTGCCGTTCGGCGCCGACAACGACGTGCACCTTGGGCGCGCCCTGCAGGCCGTTGGCCTCGACGTCCCAGCCGGCCTTGGCGAGCACGTGGTGGCGAGCGGCCGCGAGGCCGGTGAAGTTCGCCATCATGGCCCCGGTGGTGAACCCGACCGAGACATCGCCCGGCAGGCCGAGGATGTCGCGCAGCCAGCCCGCCGCGACGTCCTCGACGACCGCGGCAGCCGGGCTCATCAGGTAGGCGCCGGCGTTCTGATCGGTGCCGACGGCCAGCCAGTCGGCGGCAACCGTTGCCGGCAGCGCGCCGCCGACGACGAACCCGAAGTAGCGCGGCCCGGTGGTCGCGACGGATCCGGCGTCGAGGGCGTCGGCCAGCGCGGCCACAGCCTCGCCCGGGTCGGTGGGATGCGCCGGCAGCGACCCCCCGACCAGCGCAGTCAGCTCATCCACACCGACCCGGGCGTTGACCCGCCGCTCGCCCACGTCGCGCTGGTATTCGCTTACGCGATCGGCGACGAAGGCAAGCAGTGGGTCCGTCATGTCACTTCCCGGATGGCGTGATGTTCTGGTTCAGGTGAAACACATTGTCCGGGTCGTACTTGTCCTTGACCTCGACCAATTTGGCGTACGTGGCTGGTGGGTACGCGGCCCGGACACGGTCACTGCCGGTGTCGCCGATGAAGTTCACGTAGCTCTGGCCCGTTGAGAACGGCTCGACCGCCGCGGCCAGCTCCCGCGCCCAGGTGATGTTCTCGTCGGCGGCGCCGGAGCCGCTCTCCCAGCGCGTGACGATGTTCCAGACGTAGGGCGCGCCGCGTCCCGCGTACGCCGTGCCGTCGGCGGCGACGTCGTCGATGGCGCCGCCCATGTGGTGAATGTGGAACTCCGCCATCATCCCGCGCGGACGCCGGTCCAGGAACGGAAGTACGGCACTGGTCACGTCTTCGCCCATGTGGGTCAGGTAGCCGGACTTGAAGAAGTTCGACTCGCCCGGCCCGAACAGCGGGTCGAGCAGGCTCTGCAACATCACGTACGGCATCGGGCCGAGCAGATCGGCGATCGGCGGGCCGAAGTCCTTGAGTGCCTTGTAGAAGCGCTCGCCGTCCTCGACCGCGCCGGCGTAGCAGCCCGCGACGATGGCGACCGGCTTGCCGTGCACCTCCTCGGGCAGGAACGGCAGCGGCGGCGCGACGGTCAGGTCGATCAGCGAGTTGACCTCAGGCGGAAGGTCGGCGCTCCACTCCTTGTAGAGCGCGAGCAGATCCGCGATCCGGTCGCCCGGGTAGAAGATCGGGCCGCCGTAGACGATCGGGCCGTGCGAGTGCAGTTGGTACTCGAACGACGTGACGATGCCGAAGTTGCCGCCGCCGCCGCGCAGTGCCCAGAACAGGTCGGCGTTCTCGTCGGCGCTGGCGTGGACGAGGTTGCCGTCTGCGGTGACGAGGTCTGCGCCGATCAGGTTGTCGCAGGTGAGCCCGTGCGTGCGGGCCAGGTGGCCGATCCCGCCGCCCAACGTGAAGCCGCCGATGCCCGTGCTCGACACGAGACCTCCCGTGACGGCCAGGCCGAACGCCTGCGTCTCGTGGTCGAAGTTGTGCCACGTCGTGCCGCCCTGCGCGCGTGCCGTCTTCGCCACCGGGTCGACCAGCACCGCCTGCATCGGCGACAGGTCGATCACGATGCCGTCGTCGACCGTCGAGAACCCGGCGATCGAGTGGGCGCCACCGCGGACGGCGATGGTCAGCCCCTGGCTGCGCGCGAACCGGACGGCGTTGATCACATCCGCGGTTCCGGCACAACGCACGATCAGTGCGGGGCGGCGATCGTGCATGCCGTTCCAGATCGCCCGCGCGTCGTCGTAGTCGGGATCGCCCGGCAGTACCGCGGTGCCACGCAGCGTCTCGCGCAATTCGCTCATGGTGGCCTCGCCCAGCGCCGTAATCGTCATTTGTGTCTCCCCCAGCAGTTGCCCGCCCGGCTCGTCCGGGCGAAGACACAGATGTAGTCGGCCGCTCTTACAGGCGACTTACAGCGCCTTACCCAGCCGCTCGCAGTGAGCCAGACCGTCCGGCCGCGACGTGTAAGCGAAATGCTCCCGGGCCTCGGCGATCAGCGCCGACGGGTCCTCGCCGGCCCGGCGCACCGCCTCGGCGAGACTTACCAATGACCACCCGAGTTGGGTGCGGGCGCCGAGCATTCGCTGGATCCGCCACCTCCTCGGTCAACGCGCGCCGGGCGGTTGGCTAGATCACCGTCGATGAGCGACAAGGCGCCCAGATGCGACAGCGCGCGTATAGAGCCCGGGCATGTCGCCGTTCTCGCGGAACATCGCCTCGGCCCGCTCGACCATGTCCAGACCGCGCCGCATGTCGCCGCTGATCGCGGTCCAGTAGCCCAGATTGGCGATGGTCTGCCCGATGCCTCGCGCGTCACGCATCCGGCGAAACGTGCGCAGCGCGGCTTCGAGCAGGGCGTAGCGCACGTGGCATCTCCTGCGTCATGCCGGCCAGATTGCCCAGCCGGGCCAATGCGATCGCGGTACCGCCGTCGTCGTCGGCATCCTCGAAGATCCGCAACGCGCGCTCGAAGCGGTCGCGCGCCAGTTCGTAGTCGCCGTTCTCGCGGGCGATGCTGCCCAGGTTGGCCGTCACGTATCCGACGGCCAGGATGCCGCACGGCTCGGTGAACGGGGCGGCCGTCTCCTCGAACACGACCCGCCGATGGTCGGCGCTGCCCGGCGGCCGGCCGACGAGCGGAGCGACGTTGAGCACCGCCACCGGCTCGGTGGTGTCGACGAGACGCTCCACCTTGTCGAGGACGTCGGCCAGCGTCGCCTCGGCCTCGTCGTACCGGCACTGCATCGCGGCGACGCTGGCGATGCCGTATCTCGCCGAGGCCTCGTCGGCCGCAAGCCCGTGTTCGATCGCGATGTCGCGGGCTGCCCGGAACGCGACGAGCGAGCGCGGGGAGCTCCTGGGTCAGCCAGGCCTGGACGCCGACGTAGTAGTAGGCGTTGCTCAGGCCGTGGTGGTCGCCGAGTTCCTCGAAGATGCGCACCCGCTCGACGGCCTGCACGTTCCACTCGCTGATCCGCCCGCCCCGATTGCTCAAACCGCAGACGCCGAGCAGGGCCCTGGCCCGCGACCGCGCGTGTGGTCCGGGACGGCGTCGAGGGCGGCGTTGAGCGCCTGCAGGCCCTCGGCGAGCCGACCAGAGCGCAGCCAGTACCGCCACAGCAGAGCGCCCAGCAGCAGGGCCGTCGGCGGGTCGGTGCGCATCAGCGACGAGAACGCCGCGCGGACGTTGCCGTGCTCGGCAGCCGATCCGCCGCAGCGCGCCCGAGCGGCCGGTGTGGGTCAGCTCCGGCGCCGCATCCTCGGCGAGGGCGAGCACCCAGGACGCGTGCCGGCGCCGGACCGCGTCCGTTCACCGGCAGCGCGCAGTCGTTCGGCGGCGTACTCGCGGATCGTCTCGAGCAGGTGATATCGCGCCGAGCTGTCGCTGTCGTCGGGGACGATCAGCGAGCGCTCGACGAGAGCGGCCAGCAGATCGGCGACGTCTGCGGTGGTCAGCGGCTCATCGGCACACACCGCCTCGGCGGCCCCGATGGAGAACCCGCCGGCGAACACCGCCAAGCGGCGCAGCAGGACCCGCTCCGGCTCGGTCAGCAGTTCGTAGCTCCAGTCGACGGTCGCGCGCAGCGTCTGCTGCCGGGTCAGCGCGACCCGGCTGCCGCCGACCAGCAGCCCGAACCGGTCGTCGAGGCGGGCCACGATCTCGCCGATCGGCATCGAACGCAGCCGCGCGGCGGCTAGTTCCAGGGCGAGCGGCAACCCGTCGAGCCGGCGGCACAGCGTGGCGACGTCGCCGGCATTGCGCTCGGTCAGCTCGAACGGCGGCGCGGCCGTCGCGGCCCGCTCGACGAACAGGCGCACCGCCTCGACGGTGCGCAGGGCCGACAGCGTCACCTGGCCGCGGGAGTCGGGCAGCGACAGTGAGGGCACGCGCCAGACGACCTCGCCGGGCAGGAGCAAAGGCTGGCGGCTCGTCGCGACCACCGTCAGGTTCGGCGCGGTGGTCAGCAGTTGGTGGCTCAGCGACGCTGCCGCGTCGAGCAGGTGCTCGCAGTTGTCGATGACGAGCAGCACCGGCTGGCCGCGTCCGGATATGTGCTGGGCGACGGCCTGCGTCGGGTCGATGCCCGGCGGCTGCTGGACGCCGAGCGTCGCGGCCACCGAGCGGGCCACCGCCTCGGAGTCCGACAGCGGGGCGAGCTCGACCAGGTACACACCGCCGGGGTAGGTCTCGAGCTGCAGTTCGGCCAGTTCGACCCCCAGCCGGCTCTTGCCGCAACCACCCGTCCCGGTAAGGGTGAGCAGCCGGCTGTGTTTCAGGGTCGCGCCGGCCTCGCGCAACTCGCGACCGCGCCCGACGAAGCTCGACAGCCGAAGGGGCAGGTTGTGCGGCGTGACGCTCGTCGTTCCGGACTCGGCCTGCGAGTTCAGTTGCCGCCCGAGCTCGAGGGTCGCCTCCTCCGGCGCCACGCCCAGTTCGTCGCGCAACGTCTCGACGAGCCGGTGATATGTCGAGACGGCGACCAGGCGGCGCCCGGCCGCGAGCTGCGCGCGGATGAGCAGGCGCGCGATGTCCTCGTCCACCGGATCGGCCTCGTGCAGCGGGCGCAGCAGATCCAGCGCCATCCCGTGGTCGCCGGCCTTCAGGTGGGCGACCACGAGTTCGGCGACCAGGCGGTGGTAGCGGCGGCGCAACTCGTCGCGGACGGGTTCACACCACGGCTCGTACCTGTCGGCCGGCAGCAATTCACCGCCGTACGCGTCGACCGCGGCGCGCAGGTCGTCGAGTGCTCCGGTGTGGTCGGCACGGGCGGCCGCGGACTCGAATTCGTCGACGTCGACGACGACGTCCGGACCGAGCATCAGAAACTCGTCGCGAAGTTGCAGGTATGCGTCGTCGCCGCCGAGTGCCCGCCGCGCCGCGAACAGGACCTGGTGCAGATTGTTGCCGCCCTGGGCGAAATTGGTGCCGGGCCACATCGCCTCGATGACCTCGTCGCGGTGCAGCGTGTGCTTGGGCGCCAGGGCGAGAAGCTTCACGACGGTGCGGGCTTTGCGCCGCCGCCACGCGCTGTCGCTGACTTCGCGGTCGTCGATGTGGACCGCGAAGCCACCGAATAGACGTAACTCGAGCAACGACTGCCTCCCCCCGGGGCGCTGACCGTCGAGTATGCGGGACGGCTCGGCATCGCGGGCAGAGATGCATCGGTAACCTGCCCGTTCGTGACAAACTCCGGCCGTTACGCCGACGACCTCGCATTGGCCATCTCACTCGCAAATGCCGCCGACTCGATCACGCTTGCCCGCTTCGGTGCGGTCGACCTGATTGTGGAGACCAAACCCGATCTGACACCGGTCAGCGACGCCGACCGGGCGGTCGAGGAATCGCTGCGTGATCGCATCGGGCACGCTCGCCCGTCCGATGCGGTGTGGGGCGAGGAGTTCGGGCGTACCGGCGACGCGGCCGCGCCGGTGGGTCATCGACCCGATCGACGGCACCAACAACTTCGTCCGCGGCGTGCCGGTCTGGGCGACGCTGATCGCGCTGCTCGACGGCGACGTGCCGGTGGTCGGCGTCGTCTCCGCGCCCTTGCTCGGGCGCCGGTGGTGGTCCGCGCCCGGGTCGGGCGCCTGGGCCAGCGCCCTCGGCGGCGAGCCGCGGCGGCTGGCGGTCTCCCGGGTGGGCGCCCTGTCCGACGCGAGCCTGTCCTACGCCTCGATCGGCGGATGGTCGGCGCTCGGCGCCCGCGACCGGTTCGTCGCGCTGACCGAGCAGGTCTGGCGCAGCCGGGCGTACGGCGACTTCTGGTCCTACATGCTGCTCGCCGAGGGAGCCGTCGACATCGCCGCCGAGCCCGAGCTTGCCCTGTGGGACATGGCGGCAGTCGCTGCGATCGTCGTCGAGGCGGGTGGACGCTTCTCCGGCCTCAACGGGGTCGACGGCGTGATGCAGGGCAATGCCGCCGCGAGCAACGGCTTGCTGCACGACGCCCTGCTCGCCGCCGTCGGCCCGCGCTGACGCATCTTTCGATCGGGCAACTTCTCCGGTGCGACGCCGGAGGAAGTTGCCCGATCTCGCGGATGGCTCAGGGCGTTGGGAAGTCGATGCGCTCACCCACGTCGCCGAAGACAAAGCCGGTGCTGCCGTCGAGGAAGTCGTACGGGAAGCCGACCTCGATCGCGCTCGCCTCGTCGAGCCGCGCGAGCGCTGACTCCGGCAGGACGAGGTCCATCGCGGCCAGGTTGTCGGTCAACTGCTCGAGCGTCCGCGCGCCGAGCAGCGGATGGATGTGCTTGCGGTGCGAGCGCGTCCACGCGACGGCGACCTGTGACGGCGTCGCGCCAAGCTCGGCGGCAACGTCCTGCACGAGCCCGGCGATCTCCAGTTCGCGCTCGCTGATCTCGCGGCCGGCCAGCCGGGCGTCCTTCGCCGCCTCGCCCCGGTTGAACTTTCCCGACAGCAGGCCCGCCGCCAGCGGCGACCACGCGGCGACGCTGAGCCCGAGGGCATCGGCCATCGGCAACAGCTCACGTTCGATGTCACGTTGAGCCAGGTTGTAACGCACCTGGATGCCGGCGAACGGCGTCCAACCGCGCAGCTCGGCGATCGTGTTGGCGCGCGCCACCGTCCAGGCCGGCATGTCGGACACCCCGACGTAGAGCACCTTGCCCGAGCGCACCGCATCGTCCAGCGCGCGCATCGTCTCCTCCAGCGGCGTCGCGCGGTCCCAGATGTGCACCCAGTACAAGTCGACGTAATCGGTGTCGAGGCGTCGAAGGCTCGCCTCCAGTGCCGTTGTCAGGTTCTTGCGGTGGTTGCCCGACGCGTTCGGATCGCGGCCGTCGCGGGTGACCGTGTACTTCGTCGACACCACCCAACGATCGCGTTGCCCAGCCAGCAGTTCGCCGAGGATGGTCTCGCTCTGCCCGTCGGTGTACTTGTCGGCGGTGTCGACGACGTTGCCGCCGGCCTCGGCGTAGGCGTCGAACATCTTGCGGCATTCCTCGGCGGGCGCGCCCCATTGCCACTCGCGCCCGAACGTCATCGTGCCAAGCCACGCATCCGAAACTCGCAGGCCAGTGGGCCCAAACAGCCTATATCGCAACGGAATTCTCCTCATCAGGGTCGAGATGCGTCGACTCTATGGCGGCGTACTGGCCCCGGTCTTGTACGTCCTTGACTGAGACGGTGGCCGACGCGTACGCGCCGGGCGTCAACCCGAAGTTGCGGACGAAGTGCCGGTGCAGGTGGCTCTGATCGTGAAACCCCGAGCCGCTTGCGGCCGCACCGGCACTCAGGCCGCGTTCGAGCATTCGGCGGGCCAACGCCAATCGCAGGCCGATCTGGTAGCTGTGCGGCGGCACGCCGAGCGTCCGCCGGAACGACCGCACGAGCACGTGCGGCGAGGTAGCGGCGACTCCGGCCAACTCGGCCAGGCTCACGGTGCGGGCCACGTTGTCGTGCAGGTACTCGCGGGCTATCCGCACCGCACGATCGGCGGCCGCGCTCCGCTGCTCCGGCGGCGCATCGGCGGACCGGCCGGCGATCGCCCGCAGGACATCGAGCAGTTCGGTGTCACGCGCCAGGGCGTCATCGCGTTCGGCGGACGCCTGGTGCAGGCGGGCGAACGCACCCGCTAGCCGGCGATCCCGCACGACCGGATCGGGAAACGCGGGCAAGCGCCCGGCCACCCGCTCGAACGCTCCGGCCTCGACGACGAGCATCCGGCATAGCCACGCGCGGGCCTCCACGGCCTGGCCCGAATGCGGCGCGGACGGATCCCAGACGCACAGGTCGCCGGGGTGCAGCGTCACCCGATCACGACCGCGTTCGGCCCGGAATCCGCCCCGGCTGATCAGCCCGATGAAGTACTCGCCGCGCGGCTCGGCGGCGTACTGCGTCTGGACCCCGCGGCCGAACAGCACGTCCGGCTGGGTCGGCATCCGCCAGAACGACGGCGGCGTCACGCAGCCTCGCGATCGGGCAGCAGCAGGCAACTGTCGCCGAACTCGTGCCACAGGTACCCGTCGAGCACGGCCGAACGGTACGCGGCGCCGACCAGTTCGGATCCGGCCACCGCTTCGAGCAGCAGCAGGTGCGACGCGCCCGGCGCGTGCCAGCCGGTGATCAGCCCGTCGACCACGCGGGCCGGTCGGTCCGGCCCGAGCACCAGATCGGTCCAGCCCGACCCGTCGCCGACCCAGCCGTCCACGTGCGCGACCGACTCCAGCGCGCGGGTCACGGTCGTGCCGACGGCGACGATCCGGCCGCCCGACGCCTTGGCGAGATTGACCTGGCGGGCCGTCGCGGGTGGCACGCGGAATCGCTCGGGCAGTGGCGGTTCGCCCTCCTCCAGCGACGACACCCCGGTGTGCAAGGTGATCGGCGCGATCGAAACTCCGGCGGTGACCAGCGAGGTGACGATCTCGGTCGTGAACGGCCGGCCGGCACTCGGCATCTCGGCGCTGCCCGGGTCGCGGGCGAACACCGTCTGGTACGCCGAGATCGGCCACTGCCCGTGCACGTAGGAGTACGTGATCGGGCGGCCGCACAGCGCGAGATATGCCTCGACCCCGCCCTCGACATCGACGCGGGCCCGCCACAGGCGCGGCGTCGACGATCCGGCGTGCGGAGCGAGCAGCGTGACGACAACCCCGACCGGCAGCGTGACGGTTTCGCCGGCTGTGGCGTCGCGCACCGGCCCGGTGGCGTTCACCGGCGGCCGCAGCTCCACCAGCCACGTCCCGTCGCTCAGGGAGGTCGAGAAATGCACGGTCACGGTGCGACCGTCGGCTCGCTGCCCGTCGACGGCGGCCGCAAGAGTCGCCGACGTGTTCACCACGACCAGGTCGCCGGGCCGCAGGAACCCGGGCAGGTCGGCGAACCGGCCGTGCTCGATCCCGGACGATGCGGCGACGAGCATGCGCACCTGCTCGCGGGCGATGCCCCGCCGCTCCGGCGGCTCGGCCGCGGCCAACTCGTCGGGTAGCTCGAACGTCTCGATCATCGGACGGCCCCGGCCTCGGCCTCCAGCGCGCTGAGTTCGCTGGCCCGGTACCGGCCGCTCCGCGGTCGTTCGTCCAGCAGTCGCAGCAGAGCGGGCACGACTGACTCCGGTTCGGGCCGGTCGGAGATGTCCTCGCCCGGAAAGGCCTGCTGATGCATCTCGGTACGCATGTCGCCCGGGTCGAACGCGTACACCGACAGGCCCGGGTGCTCGGCGGCGAGGATCGCGCTCACCTGGTCGAGAGCCGCCTTGGCCGAGCCGTATCCGCCCCAACCCTCATACGCCTCGACAGCGGCGTCCGAGCTGACGTTGACGATCGCGGCGTGTTCGCCGAGCAACGGCAGCACGTGCTGGGTCAGCGCGATCGGTGCGAGCACGTTCACCTCGTATACGCGGCGCAAATCGTCGAGCGGGTAGTCGGCGAGTGACGGTTGCGGGCTCGGCCCGAGATGGCTCGCGTTGTTGCACAGCAGGTCGAGACGACCCGCTCTGTGCCACGGCGGCAGCCAACTCCTCGCGGTGGCGGGCGTCGGTGACGTCACCCACGACCGTCACGGCGTCCGGCAACTCCAGGGCGACAGCGGCGAGCGCATCGGCGCCGCGGGCGTCGAGGACGAGGGACCAGCCCCGTTCGGCGAGCGCCCGCGCGAGTGCGCGTCCCAGGCCGCGTGACGCTCCGGTTATCAATGCGACAGGCATGTGATCGCTCCTTGCGAATTTGAAGTGGTCTCGCCATCCTGATAGTTGAAGTCAACTTCAAGTCAAGGAGAACACCGATCGATGCTCACGACTGACCTGCTCACAGTCGGCGAGGTGGCCCACCGCAGCGGCTTCGCCCCGTCTGCTCTTCGCTTCTACGAACGGGAGGGCCTGCTACACGCGACGCGGACGTCGGGCGGTCAACGTCGCTATCAGCGCAATGTCCTGCGGCGCCTGGCATTCATCCGGGCAGCGCAGAACGTCGGGCTCACGCTGGACGAGATCGCGAGCGCGCTCGCCACGTTGCCGGAGGCTCGCACGCCGACCAAGGAAGACTGGTCGAGGCTTTCGCGAGGCTGGCGCCATCGCCTCGACGAGCAGATCGCGGCATTGAGCAAGCTGCGCGACGGGCTCGAGTCCTGCATCGGCTGCGGCTGCCTGTCGCTGCGCAGGTGCGCGATCTCCAACCCGGGCGATCAGGCCGCAGCGGCCGGATCGGGGGCGATGTTCCTGCCCCGCCCGCTGCGCCAGCCCGATCGCGCGCGGACCAGGTGAATCAGGACGCGAGTCCCTCGACCACCTCGGCGGAGGGCAACCCGGCGAGCGACGCCGGCGGCAGCGCGATCTTCGAGGCGCGGATGCCGCTTCCGATCACCACGACGTCGCGGCCGAGCACGGCGCTGTCGATCAGGATCGGCCACTCGGCCGGCAGCCCGATCGGGGTGATGCCGCCGTACTCCATGGCCGTGAGCCGAACCGCGTCATCCATCGGCGCGAACGACGCCTTGCGCGCGCCGAGCCGGCGGCGCACCACGCCGTTCACGTCCGCCCGCATCGTGGCAAGCACGACGCACGCCGCATACGACGTGACGTCTGCGCGCCGACCGGCGATCACGACGCAGTTCGCGGAATCGTCGAGTGACACGCCATATCGCTCGCAGAACGCCGCGGTGTCAGCCAGCGTCGGGTCGATCGGGGCGACGGCGACGTCCTCGGTCGACGGCCACGAATCAAGCGCCTTGGCGACGGGTGCGGCGACCAGATCGACGTGGACGGAGCGCCATTCGAGCGAGCCGGGAGCGTTCATCCACGTAGTGTTGCGCAAGTGAATGTCGACATCACCAGCCGGGTGCTGCCGGGTATCGGCGTGTGCCAAGAGGTCGGCCTGCGCGACGGGCACCGCCTCGGCATCGTCACCAGGCGCACCGGGCTGCGTGAGCTCGTCCTCTACGACGAGGACGGCGACGGCGCCGCCGACACGATCGCGCTCACCGACGACGAGGCCAACGCGGTCGCGGAGATCCTCGGTGCGCCGCAGCTGACGTTCCGGCTCGCCGTGCTCCAGCGCCAGGCCGAGGGGCTGATCGTCGAGCAACTTCCGGTGCCCGCCGACTCGCCGTTTGCCGCCCGGCCGCTCGGCGACACGCAGGCCCGAACGCGTACCGGTGCCTCGATCGTCGCGGTGCTTCGCCACGGCGCGGCGCTCCCGTCGCCGACGCCGGACTTCACGCTGCAAGCGGGCGATCTGGTCGTGACGGTCGGCACGCAGGCAGCCATCGACCAGGTGGCGCACATCTTGGACGGCACCGCCGGCACGGCCGACGGGACCGGATAGCGACATGCCGATCGCGTCGAGCGGCACCGAGACCCACGCTGCGGTACTGCTCGTCGAACTCGGCGCGATCCTCTTTTCCCTCGGCGTGATCGGCCGGATTGCCAGCAGGCTCACGATCCCGGTCATCCCGCTCTACCTGATCGCGGGGTTGTTCTTCGGCCAGGGCGGCGTGCTGTCGCTGTCGGCGAGTCACGACTTCGTGCAGACCGCCGCCGATATCGGCGTGATCTTGCTGCTGGTCATGCTCGGGCTGGAGTACTCCGGGAGCGAACTGCGGGCCAGCCTGCGCGCACAGGCCCCGATCGGCGTGCTCGACGGGTTGCTCAATGCGGTGCCCGGTGCTGCCGTTGCGCTGCTCGCCGGATGGGGCGCCATCGCGGCCGTGGCGCTCGCCGGCATCACCTGGGTCTCGTCCTCGGGCGTGATCGCCAAGATGCTCGGCGACATGGGACGCCTCGGAAATCGCGAAACGCCGGCCATCCTCGGCGTCCTCGTCATCGAGGACCTGGCCATGGCGCTGTACCTCCCGCTGCTCACGGCCCTGCTCGCAGGCGGCGGAACGCGCAAGGTCATCTTCGCGGTCGCCGTGGCCGTCGGTGCCGTCTCCGTCGTCATGGTCGTGGCCACCCGGTACGGCCGCCACGTCACGGCCCTCGTCGGGACGACCGACAGCGAGTCCCTGCTGTTGGGCGTGCTCGGCCTGACCCTCCTCGTCGCCGGCCTGGCCGAAGAACTCAAGGCGTCTGCCGCGGTCGGTGCATTCCTCGTCGGCATCGCGGTGTCGGGCACGGTTGCCCGCGATGCCGTCGAGGTGCTCTCGCCGTTGCGTGACGTGTTCGCCGCCGTCTTCTTCGTGTTCTTCGGCCTGTCGACCCGGCCCGGCTCGCTGGTTTCGGCGCTGCCGCTCGCTGTCGTCCTGGTCGTCGTAACGGCCGCGACGAAGATGACGGTCGGCTACGTCGCCGCCCGGCGCGAAGGCGTGAAGCGCCGCGGGCGCTGGCGGGCGGCCGTCACGCTGATCCCGCACGGGGAGTTCTCCGTCGTCGTCGCGGCTCTTGCGGTGGGAGCGGGTGCGGAGGCGAGACTCGGGCCGCTGACCGCGTGCTACGTGCTGCTCACCATCGTGCTCGGCGCCGCCGTGATCCGTCTGCCCGACCGGCTGCGCCCGGAACACAAGCCGGCCCGGTGAACGTTGCCCAATCGGCCGGCGGGTACCCGAGCAGGAGAACACGCATGAGTGACGTTGACGCTGTCGTCGCGCAGATGCTGCGCACCCACAGCACGATCACGGTCGTGGGCGCCAGCCGCGATCCCATGAAGGCGGCCCACCAGATCCCGTTGCAGATGCAGCGCTGCGGTTGGCGGATCATCCCGGTGAACCCCTACGCCGACGAACTGTTCGGTGAGAAGGCGTACCCAAGGCTGGCCGACGTACCTGAACCCCTCGGCCTCGTCGACGTGTTCCGGCCCTCCTCCGACGCCGCCGACGTGGCGCGGCAGGCAGTCGCCGCGGGCGCGAAGGCGTTGTGGCTGCAACTCGACATCGTCTCGGCCACCGCGCGCAAGATCGCGGCGGCGGCCGGCATCAGCTATGTCGAGGACCGCTGCATCGCGGTCGAGCGCGCGAAGCTCGAACTACGCGCGCCGGTGCGCTGATCCGGACGCGAAGTCGACGACCTGCCGCGCAACCAGGCGCAGCGCGCCCGCGATGTGATCAAGCAGCGCACCGCCCTCGGCGAACACCGGCTCGGCCGAGTTCACGGTCAGACCGAACGGAGTGGGCCAGCCGCGCAGCGCGTGAATTGTCGAGCGCATCGACACGAGCGTGGTCCCGCACGCCTGCCAGCCGGCGGCCGTGACGATCACTCCGACGGCGCGCCCCTCCAGGTAGGGCCGCTTGTCCTCGCGCAGGTACTCGAGATGATCCAGACCGTTCTTCACCAGCCCGGACATCGCGCCGTGGTAGCCCGGCGACGCGACGATCAGGCCGTCGGCCGCGGCGACGGTACGGGTCAGCTCGGCGGCATCGTCGCCGAACATCGAGTCGTCGGCGGCATAGATCGGCAGTTGGGACAGGAACGATCCGGTGAACGCGGCCGCCCGAGCACCGAGCGCGTTCGCCTCAGCCAGTGCGACCCGCAGCAGTTCATCGGTCAGCGACGTCGCGCGCGACGACCCGCCGATACCGACGATCAAGGGCCGATGATCTGCTGACTGCTGCGCCTCCATGCCCAGGACCGTACGCGTGCGCTCACGCCGGGACCGGACGGGGCAGCCCGGGGCGAGCCCGGGGGCAGTCTGGGCCGGACCAGCCCGGTCCGCTTCGCATTTCGGCTGCTCTACTGTGAGCGGCATGAGCCTCGAACGTCCCGTAGCGCCTGACCCGTACTCGTTGCTACCAGCCGTCGGCACGTTCAGCGTCACCAGTAGCGACGTGCGCGACGGCGAGCAACTCGCCAATGCGCACGTGTACACCGGTGCAGAGCCCGACGCAGCCAACCAGTCGCCGCAGCTGGCCTGGTCCGGCTTCCCCCAGGAGACGAAGAGCTTCGTCGTGACCTGCTTCGATCCGGACGCTCCGACACCGTCGGGCTTCTGGCACTGGGTGCTCGTCGACGTCCCGTCGTCCACGACGTCGCTGCCCACCGGTGCCGGCGCGGAGGACGCGGCGCTGCCGGGCACCGCCTTCCACGTGCGCAACGACTGGAGCACGAAGGACTACGGCGGCGCCTACCCGCCGGCCGGCGACATACCGCACCGCTACTACTTCGTCGTGCACGCCGTCGATGTCGACACACTCGGCGTCGACTCTGAGGCCAGCGCCGCGGTCGTGTCGTTCAACCTGGTCTTTCACACCCTGGCGCGGGCCCTGATCGTGCCGACGTTCGCACACTAAGGCCGGGTCGGCACACCAAGCGCACGCAACGCGTCGGACTCCAACGCGCCGGCGCGGATCAGCGCATCGAGTCGCTCGGCGGGCAATGGCTCGCTGAGCAGGTGGCCCTGCGCGCGGTAGCAACCGATCCGGATCAGCTCGGCTGCCGCGAGTTCGGTCTCGACGCCCTCGGCGATCACGTCGAGTTTGAGCCGTTCGGCGAGGCGGACCAGCGCCTCGACGATCACGGTGTCGCCGGCGTCGGTGCCAAGGCCGGCGACGAAGCTACGGTCGATCTTGAGAGTGTCGACGGGCATCGACTTGAGATAGGTCAGCGAGTTGTGCCCGGTGCCGAAGTCGTCAATGGCCGTCGTGACGCCGGTCGAACGCAAGGTCGCGAGCACCGTGGCGACGTGCGCGGGCTCCGGGGCGACAGCGCGCTCGGTGATCTCGAGGCACAGCTGATTGCCCGCCAACCCGGTCTCGTCGAGCACGGCACGTACCAGGTCGACGAGGTGGTCGCCGACGAGTTGCGCAGGCGACAGATTCACCCGCAGCACAAGGGATCGACCGGCGAGCGGCACGTTCCACGCGGCGCGCTGGCGGCAGGCCTCGCGCAGTACCCACTCCCCCAACTCGCGCATCATGTTCGCGTTCTCGGCGACGTCGATGAACTGGTCGGGCAGGAGCGGGCCGAGCGTCGGGTGCTGCCACCGCACGAGCGCCTCGACGGCGATCAGCGAACCGGTGCGCAGGTCGAACTCTGGTTGGTAGGCGAGACCCAGGCTGTCGGTGGCGACCGCCGCCTGCAGGTGCAGTTCGATTGCCGCGGCGGTGAACGCCTCGTCGCTCATCGCCGGCTCGAAGGCGCGTTGGGCGTCGCCGCCTGCGGCCTTGACGCTGCGCTTGGCCTCGTCGGCTCGCCGGTAGAGCGCCACGACCGTGTCGACGCCGATCGAGCCGGATGCGTAGCCGACACTGGCCGAGCGGCTCACGGCCAGGCCGCCGAGTTCGACCGGCGCCGCCACGAGATCGGCCAGCTCACGCGCACCGGCCGCAGTGTCGCCGCCATGACCGGGGCACACGACGGCGAACTCGTCCGCGCTGATTCGCGCCGCCATACCACCAGGGGACGCCCAGCCGGCCAGCCGCTGCCCGATGGCACGAAGCATCGCATCGCCGAGGTCGTAGCCGAGCAGGTCGTTGACCGTCCGGAAGCGATCGACGTCGATGACGAACACGGTCATGCGCGGCGCCTGCGACCAGGGTTCGGGCTGCGCATCGAGTCCGCGCAAGGTCGCCAGCGTGGCGAGGCCGGTCAACGCATCGGCGTCGTTGCCAGCTTGGTCAGGCACGAAGCATCACTATGCACTTTCGGGCAGCCCTGTGCAGAGATGTTGCCGATGCAATCACTACTGGATGCGCGGGAGCATTCACGCCCGGTTGCTGTCGCACGTTATGGTTTGGCCGGGGGCAAGAGAGGCACGGTATGCGCGGTACTGACCAAGGACGCACGAAACGTGCCACCTTTGGCGATGTACTCCGTATCGCCGAATTCCGGGCTATCTGGCTGGCCGACGCGCAGTCGGTTGCCGGCGACCAGCTTGCCCGTGTGTCGCTCGCGATCATGGTGTTCTCGCGTACCGGATCCGCCGCCCTCACCGCCCTGGTCTACGCGCTGACCTACGTGCCGGCCATCGTCGGCGGTGCGGTATTGGCCGGCATTGCCGATCACCTGCCCCGTCGCGAGGTGATGATCTGCTGCGATCTGATCCGCGCGGTGCTGTTCGGGCTGGCCGCCATCCCCGGAACCCCGCTCGTGATCATCTGCGTGCTGATCGTGCTCGCCGTCTTGTCGACCTCGCCGTTCTCCGCCGCCGAGTCGGCCATCATGCCGGCGATCCTGACCGGCGACCTCTACGTGGTCGGGATCGGCCTGCGGGTAACGACCGGGCAGCTCGCCCAACTCGCCGGCTTCGCGTGCGGCGGAGTCATCGTCGCCGCGATCGGCCCGCACTGGGGCCTCGGCATTGACGCGCTGACCTTTGCGATGTCCGCAGCGCTTATCGCCCGCTTCGTCAAACGCCGGCCGGTGCCCGAGCGGGAGCAGTCCGGGCCGCCGCGGGCGTACTGGCGCTCCATGCTCGACGGGGCGCGCATCGTCTTCTCCGACGCCCGGCTGCGCTCTCTGGTCCTACTCGCCTGGCTGGCCGCGTTCTACGTCGTGCCCGAGGGACTGGCACCGTCCTACGTAGCGGCGATCGGCGGCGGCAGCGGAGTGGTCGGCCTGCTCATGGCGGCCGACCCGGCCGGAAGTGCGGTCGGTGCCAGCCTGCTCGTCCGCCTCGTGCCGGAGTGGCTGCGTCCGCGCCTGATCGCGCCGCTCGCCCTGCTGGCCAGCCTCCCGCTGATCGTCTGTGCGTTTAAACCCAATGTCGTCGCATCGTTCGCCCTGCTGGCGAGCGTCGGTGTGTTCAGTGCGTTTCAGGTCGTTGCCTCGACGACCTTCATGCGAATCGTCCCCGACCACCACCGAGGTCACGCGTTCGGCCTGGCGCAGTCCGGCCTGATCGCCGTGCAAGGCCTGGGCATCGCGGTGTTCGGCGTCATCGCCGACCACATCGGAGCGCCGCGCGCGATCGGGCTGGCCGGTCTCATCGGCGCCGGACTCGCGTTGGTCTTCGGCTTCGCCTGGGAACGCGCTCGGCCGGTCGAGGCGGGCTATCGCGCGACGGATTCCGCGTCCGCCATCGGCGCGGACCGCTGATTGCTCGGTCGCCGTCTCCGCTGCGCCCGCGCGCGACCGCGGTACGGAGGCGGGCCCACTGGCGCGACTCCGGCGGACCGTGGCCGGCCCAACGCACACGACACCCCTGCTCACCCACCCGGCGTGGGTGAGCACCGTCGGGTCAGGTCTAGAGCCAAGACTTGCCGTACATCGTCAACGCACCTCCTCCGTCGTGTCATCGGCGACCGCAGCACGCTTCGTAGCCGCACAGCACAAGATGCGACACCGCCCGCTGTTGCCCGTGCTGCCAGACGGCAGCAATCACGCCTAATTGCGTATCAGAGCCACGATTTACCGAATGTCATCGTCAACACCTCCTTGACCTCTCCGCCTGCCATCGCCGACAAGGCGAGCGTCGCCGAAACAACACAACGGCGTGCTGATCTTGATAGGTTGACCTCTTATAGCCAAATCAAACGATAAACCTGCAGAACCGGCTATCGCGGTCACGAACTGCCAAACCTCATCGAGATCACCGCCTCGACTTTCTCATTTCGACACTATTCCCCAGGCGTGACGGACCGTGGGGTGTCGACTACTGTTAAATTCGGTCCCTGGATTGCTAGGAGCCTCAGCATGTCGCCCAATGTCGCACCGCGTAGTCGGTCGACGCTGCGCGGCGGACGCAACTGGCGTAAATGGGCCTTATGGCAGTCGCCACGGTCGGTAATAGTCCTGGTCCTGACCACCGATCTGCTCACATTCATTGTGGGTGGAGCTGTATTGGCAAATAGCTCCCCGCACGGGCGCGCGGCTGTCCGCTTACTAATTCTGCTCACCCTCGCCGTGATATTCGAGGAGACGTCACGGACCGTCGACCGCCTTCGCGTTCGAATAACCGATGGCGTTTACACCGACATGACGTCCGTCTGGCTCGTTGCCGGCGCGATCGTACTGCCAGCCGCGTACGCCGTCGCGCTCGTGTTTCTCGTTCGCGCGCACATGTGGATTCGCCACCAGCGCCGCGAAGGCGCGCGCGCCTACCGGCAACTGTTCACCGCATCGTCGATGGCGCTCGCCTGCCTGGGCGCGGGCGCACTGATCGCGAAGGTCGCCCCACTCACCGACGGGCCCTCGTCGACGCTCGGTTCGGCGCTCATCGTCATCATCGGCCTGGCTGTCTACGCGGTAATCAACACTGCGATCGTCGGCGCCGCGATGTACTTCGCGAGCCGGCCCGAGCGCCTGTCGGTGCTGCTCGGCACGTGGGCCGACAACGCACTGGAGATCGCGACGTTGTGCCTCGGCGGGCTGACGGCTCTGGCCGTGCTGCACCAGCCGTGGCTCACGCTGCTCGTGCTGCCGCCGATGTTCACGCTGCAGCGCAGCGCCCTGGTCAAGCAACTCGAGGAAGCCGCGTCGACCGACTCCAAGACCGGCCTGCTCAACGCCGTCGCCTGGGAACAACTCGCCGGGCGTGAACTGTCGCGTGCCGAACGGGAGCGCCAGTCGGCCGCCGTCCTGATCATCGACCTCGACCACTTCAAGGCGGTCAACGACATACACGGTCACCTGGCCGGCGACACCGTGCTCCGCGAGATCGGCAAGTGCCTGACTCGCGAACTACGCGATTACGACACGATCGGCCGCTTCGGCGGCGAGGAGTTCGTCGCGATCCTGCCCGGCGTGGCCGCCGCCGGAGCGATGGAAATCGCCGAGCGGGTACGGCAGCGCATCGCCGAACTGCGTACGTCCGCGCTGATCGCGACCAACGCCACCGACGCCGACGCGCCACTGTCCGCCTCGATCGGTGTGGCCTGCTACCCCCAGCACGGCAGCGAGATCGACCAGTTGCTGCGGGCGGCCGACGCCGGGCTGTACCGGGCCAAGCGCGGCGGGCGTAACCGGGTCGAGCTCGCGCACGACGGGCCGGCCACCGAGTTCGACTCGCTGCGCCGCGCCTGAGCAGGGGCCGAACTCAGCGCAGGGCGAGCAGCGCGCGGTCGATGTCGTCGTCGCTGTTGTGCCAATGCGGCGAGATGCGAATCTGCCCGGCCCGCTGGGCAACGTCGACGCCGGCCTCGGTCAGGCGCTCGAAGGCCTTCTCGACGGCCTTGTCGACGGCCCCGCCATCCGCATCGTCCGACGGTGCCACCATTGCGAGCGTTGACCGCGACGCTCCCCCGGCGGGACTCATCAGCTGCCAGCCATCGGGCACGCCGTCGATGAAGCGCTGCACCAGTCGCTGGTCGTGCGCGGCGATCACGTCGATGCCACGGTCGAGCATCAACTCGATCGCGCGGATCCAGGCCGGGAACGTGAACAGGTTCGCCGTACAGAACACGTCGTAGGCCGCCGCACCCAGGTCGTCCCGTAGCTCGTAGCTGGGCGGGCGGCTGAGGTCATGACTTCGGCTGTTCGCAAGCCAGTACCCCTGCTCGTAGGCCTGCTCGTGGGCCAGGTGCTCGAGCAGGTCGCGGCGCAGCCAGCAGAATCCGGTCGCATACGGGCCGCACAACCACTTGTAGCCACAGCTCACGATCGCGTCGACGCCCAGGTCGCGGACATCGGTGGGCCGGGCGCCGACTGCCTGCGAGCCGTTGAGGACGAATCGGATCCCGTGCTCGTGGCAGACCCGGCCAAGAGATGCGACGTCGGCCGCATAGCCGGTGTAGGAGAACACCCAACTCGAGCAGAACACCCGCGTCCGATCGGTGAGCGCCGCGCGCAACTCCTCTGGGTTCGGCACGCCGTCCGGTGCGGGCAGAAACCGCGTGGAGACGCCGTGGCGCCGAAGCGGTAGCCACGGAAACACCGTTGCCGGAAAGTCGTTCTCGACGAGCAGGACCTCATCACCACGTTGCAGCCGCAGTCCCTGAGCGAGCAGATTGAGCCCGAACGACGTGCTGGTTCCGAGCGCGATCTCGATGGGGTCGGCACCGATCAGGTTCGCGAGTGCCGTACGTAGCCGGGACGGTACGTCGAAGAAATCGTCCGGAGCCATGCGGTACGGCGCGCACTTACGGTCGACGGCATCATGGGCCACCTCGGCCGCGGCGAGCGGTAGCGGTCCCTGATGCGCGGTGTTCAGCCACGCCCTTCCGTCGAAGTCGCCGAACAGATCTTGCGAGTCGCGCGATCCGCTGCCACTCGCGCGAACGTATCGCGGTCGACGCTTCGCATCGGGCACTTCAATTCTCCTTCCCGCCGCGGACATTGGAAGCGCTGCCCGATGCGGACCGCGCCCTACTGTCCGGCGAGTTGATGGCCGTAGCGGGCGCGTACACGTTCTTGAACATGCGGGTCTGACTTCGGCGCGGGTTGGATGAAGATCTCGTCCAAAGCCGGAAACTCCTTGTGTAGCAGGCGATCGATGCGCATGCAGGCCTGCTCGAGGTCAGCCGCCGAGAAGCCGTCGACGAAATCAACACGGGTACAGAGCAGGATGTGGTCGACGCCGGTGAGCATCGTCAAGAGGTCTACGACGTCGTCGACCTCGTCCTGTTGCTCGATGAGCTCCTCGATCCGGCGCATCAGCCGGGCGTCGGCCTGCTTGCCGATGAGCAGGTCCCGGCAGGTCCGGGCAAGCAGCACGGCGGCCACGGCAAGAAGAACGCCAATCGCGATCGAGGCCGCACCGTCCCACATCGCCGAACCCGTGATTTCGTGCAATGCAACACCGGCCGCCGCGATCAGAATGCCGGTCAGCGCCGCCGAATCCTCTAGGACGACGCTGCGCACGGTCGGGTCATGCGGATCGCGAACCACAGCACGTACCGGTCTGTCTCGCTCCTGCGCCTCACCCCGCGTCTGGTGTAGAGCCTGGCGCAGCGACGTGCCCTCGAGGACGAACGCGAGCGCGAGCACCGGGTAGTTGATCCACAAGCGGTTCGCGGACTCCGCTCCGGTGAGCAGGGTGTGCAGCCCCTCGTACACCGAAAACGCAGCGCCCGAAACGAAGATCGCGAACGCGGCGAGCAGCGACCAGAAGTAGCGCTCCTTGCCGTAGCCGAACGGGTGAACCTCGTCGGCCGGGCGCGACGACCGGCGCAGGGAAGTGAGCAACAGCAGTTCGGTCGACGTGTCAGCCGCTGAGTGGGCCGCCTCGGCAAGTAACGCCGATGATCCGGTCAACAATCCGGCGAACAACTTGAGAACGCCAACGCCCGCGTTGGCTGCCAGGGCAAGACCGACGGTGAGCTTACTGCCCTTATCTTCACCTTCGTCGGCCACGGATTCACTCTTACCCCGTCGACGCGTGACCGACACAAATATCGAATCGTTGCGATGGAACGCGACTGCGAGACGTGGCACGCATCGGCCGGCGGGCAGTGTACGGTCCGCGGTCGGCGTTGCGCGGGTACTCGCGTGGCAAGTGCCTGACACCGCCACTCGCGCCGGATCCGGGTTATGCTGTCGACGGTTGGACAGACAGCCGAACCGCCGTTCCGGGTACGTGCATCAGCTGGCCAATTCAAGGATTCCGGGCCGGATGCGCTGCCCGTGAAGCATCCTTAAGGGAGCTCCCCATGGCCCCGGCAATCGTCCACTCGCCCAGCAATCCAGGGGCACAACCGCACTGCGACATCACCGTCCACTCCGGCGCGGACGCGCAAAGCTCCGCCGTCGTCGTGACCGGCGAGATCGATCTGGCATCGGCTGACGCACTGGCGGCAACCCTCGACGAACAGCTTCGCTGCGGGCTCAGGTACGTAACCATCGACCTGGCCGCCGTGACGTTTCTCGACTCGACGGCGCTGAGCATGCTGCTCGACGCGCACAAGGAGTTCCTGGCCAGTAACGGCACACTCACATTGACGGGCCTGGGTAGCCTCGGCGCCCGGTTGCTTCGCATCACCGGACTGGACGGCGTTCTCTTCATCGCCGAACCCGACTCGCGTGTCGGCCGGCCAGGCACAGGGCTTCGATCGATAGCTGTTTGATTCTCACCGCTGTTGGGTACCGATCAGGCGAAGGCGGTTAAAAAGGTAGCCGCCCTCGGCTGTGACTCGGTGTACGGCTGTGACTCGGTGTACGGCATTGACTCGGTGCACGGCACTGACTTGGTGCACGGCAGCGAGCGCAGCTAGTCCGACCCCCGGGCACCCATCTGGTGAGACGTCGGAGGCTGATCATGATCGTCCTTGGCCTTGTGGTGTTCGCGGCTGCTGTTGCCGCCGCGGTCATCCTGATCGCCCAGAACAGCGACGCGATGCTGAACGTGCACGCACTCGGCAATTCCTGGAACGTGCACGCCTACTGGCTAGTCGTCGCAGGACTGGTCATCGCGGTGGTCGCCATCATCGCGCTGGCCATGATTCGTGGCGGTGGTGCGCGCTACCGTCGTCTGCGCCGAGAGCATCGCGCTCTGGTTCGTGATCACGAGCGGCTCGCCGACAGCTACGCATCCGAGCACCCGGCGAGCGAGGACGTTGTCGACCGGCCGGTGGGCGCCCACCACGAACCGGTCGCGACGATGGCACAGCGCCCTGCGACCGCCGACCCCGCGGGCTCCTATCCGCGCGGTGGCGACGACGGCGCCACCGTCCCTGCGACGGGCAATGACGGTTCAGGACGGCTGGCCCGCTTCATGCGTCCGCGACACCGCGAGGAGGGCGTGCATGGCCAGCCGACTCACGGGTAAGCGCATCGCGTTCCTGGTCGCCAACTTCGGAGTCGAGCAGAGCGAACTGACCGGTCCGTGGCAGGCGATCACCGATGCCGGCGCAGAAGCGGTGCTGGTCGCGGCGGAGAAGGAGAAGGTGCAGGCGACCAAGGGCGGGGTGACGCTGGGCGACACGTTCGACCCGGATCAGGCCGTCGGCGACTCGTCCAGCGACGACTTCGATGCCCTGGTCCTGCCGGGCGGCGTAGCAAATCCGGATCGGCTGCGACTTGTCGCCGATGCGGTCGCGTTCATACAGGGCTTCGTCGCCACGGCCAAGCCGGTCGCCGCGATCTGTCACGGCCCGTGGACGCTCGTCGAGGCCGACGTGCTTCGCGGCAAGACGCTGACCAGCTGGCCGAGCCTGCGCACCGACATCCGCAACGCCGGCGGCTACTGGCTCGACGCCGAGGTGTCCGCCTGCCCGGACAACGGTTGGACGCTGATCACCAGCCGCAAGCCCGACGACCTTCCGGCCTTCAACGAGGCAGCCATCGAGGCGTTCGCCGGCGCTTGATCAGCAGGCCCGGCGACTCTCCTCAGGAAGCGGCTTCCTCGGCGTCCACAGTGCCTGCGACGTCCAGCCCGGACTGGTCGGCCACCGCTGCCCGGCTCGGGATCTCGGGCAACTCCCCGGTGAAGGCCACGTCGCTCGCGATGTCGCGCAACTTGCGGTGAGTTCGTTGGGACACGGTGCGCAGCAGGTCGAATGCCTGCTGCTGCGCCAGCGCGTACCGGGTCATCAGCACGCCGAGGGCGACACCGATCTCCCGATTGCTCTTCAGCGCCTCTTCGAGATTGGTGACCTTGTCGTGATCGAGTGCGTGCGATACCGCGATCGCCGCGTGATCGGCGAATATGCCCGCGACCTCGGTCCGCTCCGCGGTGAAGAAGTCCGGCTCACGGGCATAGAGCGCGAGCACGCCGAGGTCGACATCGTCGAGCCGTAGGAACAACGCCAGGGCCGACCGGATCGGCGTCTCGGACAGGATCCGTTCGGTGAACTGCGGCCAGCGGCGCTCCGCGCGGAGGTCGTGGACGAGGACGGTGCCGCGTCGGCGCATCGATTCAACGGCAATCCCTTCGCCCGATCGCCGACGTGATCGACTCGACCGCGGGGAGCACCGAATCGTAGCCGGGCGAGTCGAAGACGAGCGCGTCGCGAGGGCCGAGGCGACCGACCGCCGCCCAGCCGCAGCCGATCAACTTGGCCGCCATCTCCGCGACCCGGTCAGTTGTTGCCACCACGCCGGCCTGGGCGCTCAGATCGCGCGCCACCACGGCAAAGGATTGGGCAATATCAGTTTGACGCGACGAACCCACCACCGAGCCAGCCTCCAGGACGCGCGATCAACGGTGTCGGCATCGCGCTACAAGCCCGTGCCGGGGTACCGCTGCCGCATACGCTCTGCAAAAAGACAGCCCTTTCTACCATCACGAACTACGGCCTACCAGAGGTGTTTTCGCCGGTGGAAGGGCCGCGACGGGTACTGGCCTTCCGGGCTTCTCAGAGGGCGACGTCGCCGCTGCCGTCCGCGTCCAACGACTCGCGAAGCTGAGCGAGGCTGCGCGCGATCAGGCGCGACACCTGCATCTGCGACACGCCGATGATGTCGGCGATCTCGTTCTGGGTCTTGCTCTCACCGAAACGCAGCAGCAGAATCTCGCGGTCACGCTCGGGCAGCGCCTCGAGTGCGGGCCGCAGCACCTCGCGCAACTCGACCCGGTCGAGGGCGACGTCATGGTGTGCGACCAGCGCGCCGCCGACTCCCCCGTCGGGCTCGACGATCGCGTCGAGCGGAACGCCGCTGTAGCTACGAGCCACGTCGATCGCCTCGATGACCTGGTCCTCGCCGACGTCGGCATGCTTGGCGAGTTCGGCCACAGTGGGGGCTCGATGAAGCTGCTGGCTCAGTTCGGAACGAGCGCGGGCGAGCGCCGCCTGCAACTCCTGCGCGCGGCGCGGTACGTGCACCAGCCACCCGGCATCACGAAAGTGACGCTTGATCTCACCGAGGATCGTCGGTGTGGCGTAAGTGGAGAACTCGAGCCCGCGCGACGGTTCGAAGCGGTCGATCGCCTTCAACAGGCCGATCGAGCCGACCTGGACGAGATCGTCCAGCGGCACGCCGCGTCCGGTGAAACGGCGCGCCAGGTACTCCACGAGCGGCAGGTGCATCTCGGCGAGCCGGTCGCGAATTGGCCCGCGGCGCTTGCTTCTGGCGGGCAAGGCATCCAGCTCCGCAAGGAGCGCCATCGCCTCCTCACGTCGTTTGTCCCGGCCAATGTCCTCGGAACTCACTGGTCGGACGTTTCGCGCTGTTTGGTGATGGCTATCGCCAGGACGCCCTCGGCCGAGGTCACCTCCAGGCGATCGGCTAGCGCGGACAGGACGGTCCAGGAAAATCCGGTGCGGTCCGGATCGGCATGCGGCGCTGCCGGCACGCTGGCGACGACGTCCAGGCAGCCTGCTCCGAGTCCGAAACGCGCAGTTAGCGACGCGCCCGGTTGCAACGCGTGGGGCAGCAGCAAGGCACACGCCTCGTCGACCGCGATCTGCAGGTCCTCGATCTCGTCCACGGTCAGGTCGCACTGGGCGGCGAGCGATGAGCTCAACGATCGCAGCGCGGCGACGAATCGCCGCTCGGCCGGCAGCCGCACCTCGACCCCGTCCTGGTCGCGGGGTTTGTGCTCGGTTCCCATGCGCCTTCCCCTCCTTCAACTGACAGCGGGCCGCCCGGTCGGAACCGCATCCGCTGGATCGCCAACCGCCGTCAGTATCTGCATACCCAGGATCGGCATCGACTAGACGCGCCAGTCCTACCGAGTCGACCGGGTCGGATCACGCCCCGGTGGGCGAGCAGTGAACGAGGTGCGCAGTTCGGCCATGTCGACAGCAGCGAATCCGGCTCACCGTACGGCATTCGCCAGCACGCGGCTCCGCATCGGCGTACGCGCAACGCGTCTTCGAGGCCTCCGCGTTGCTCATTGGTGCCATTCGTGCGGGGATGAGCACACTGAAGGGACAAGATCGCGGCCGGTTCGCCTGCCGCCGTCCGGCCCAGCGCCACGGAGGCCCATGACCGATCCCCCCGGCCGCACCGGCCCCGAGCGCCCGCGCGGCGACTCGACGGTCGTGTTCCTGCACGGCCAACCCGGCGCCGGATCGGATTGGGACGCCGTCGTGCGACTCCTGCCGGCCGACCTGCACAGCATGTCGCTGGACCGGCCCGGCTACCGGAACAATCCACGCCAGCCGCTCGGCTTCGACGACAGCGCCGCCTGGCTGATCGCAGAACTGGACCGCGCGCACGTCGGCCGGGCGGTACTGGTCGGCCACTCCTACGGCGGTGGCGTGGCCATTACCGCCGCGGCACTTGCCCCGAGCAGAGTCAGCGGCCTGGTGCTGATCGCAAGCGTCGGCCCCGGGTGCCTCGACGGCTGGGACGCCCTGCTGGCTGCTCCGGTCATCGGGCCGATCTGCGCGGTGGCCGCGTGGTGGCTGACCCCGTGGTTCGCGCGAAGGCGGCTGGCCCGGATAGAGCGCAACCGCAATCGGGCGTTGGAGCCGCATGAGCATCTGAGCTGGGAGGTCTGGGGAAGCGCCCGCCACGAGCACGGTGCCATGTGGCGGACATTCCTCACCGAGCAGCGTGAACTGGTGCACGGCCTCGACCGGCTCTCGGATCGACTGCCGGACGTCAACGCACCGACGCAGGTGATTGCCGACCCGGGCGACAAGATGATTCCGGTAGCCACCGCGTACGCGCTGCGCGATCGACTGCCACATGCCCGCCTCGTGCTCGTGGCTGAGGGCGGACACAACCTGCCGCGACGCACTCCGCAGATCATTGCCGACGAGATCAGGCACTTCGTCGAGTCGCTCGACTGAGCCGTTCCGTCCCGCGTCCACAGGCTCCACCGAAACAGCGGTCCGGACAATTCGCACTTTCCCCTTACTGCGTCGCATCTTTCTCCCTGGTGCTTGACAACGCGTCCGCCGAGCATGCACTCTGCCTAACTATGTTAGGAACACCTACCCGCGATCGGCAGGCCGAACGTCGTGAGGCGACACGGCGAGAGATTCTCGACGCAGCCTGGGCCATTGCTCGTGAGCGCGGGCTGGCCGCGGTGACCTTGCGCGATGTGGCCGCGCAGGTCGGCATGCGCGCGCCGTCGCTCTATTCGCATTTCGACTCGAAGAACGCCATCTATGACGCGATGTTCGGGCAGGCCTGGACCGAATGCGAGGCGGTTATGAACGAGGCCGCCCGAAATCTGCCGCGCTCGCCCCGTGCCGCGGCCAAGAAGATAGCGCGGGCGTTCTTCGACTTCGCGGTGAGCGATCTACCCCGTCACCAGTTGATGAATCAGCGCACGATCCCCGGCTTCGAGCCGAGCGCCGAGGCGTACGCGCCCGCGGTCCGCGTGCTCGAGGCGGCTACGCGAGCACCTGGCGAGCTTCGGCGTAAGCGACGAAACGGCAATCGATCTGAACACTGCGTTGCTCAGCGGGTTGATCGACCAGCAACAGGCCAACGACCCGGGAGGCGACCGATGGTCACGCCTGGTGGAACCCGCAATCGACATGTGGGCCGATCACATCGGCCTACCCGGGCGCACAAGAAGGCAGCGATGACACCGACGACTCAGGACGCGGCCAAGAAGGCCACCATGCGCCGGCCGGCGCTCTACCGCCCTGTGGCAATGCGCCTCGCATCCGTCGAGTACGACCGGTTCAGCGCGTTACTTTCTGAACTGGCCGATACGGACTGGTCCAAGCCGACCGATTGCCCCGGCTGGGATGTGCGGGCGATGGCCGGCCATGTGCTGGGCATGGCGGAGGGGAATGCCTCGATCCGTGAGGGAAGCCGGCAGCTTCGGATCGCCCGACGACAGGGCGGCGTGTTCATCGACGCCCTGACCGCGCTGCAGGTGCAGGAGCACGAAGCGCTCGCACCGGCAGCGATCGTCGCGCAGTTCGCCACAGTCGGCCCGCGCGCCGCGCGCGGCCGGCGACGTACACCTGGCTTCGTCCGGCGGCGCCGCATGCCCATCGCACAGCCGGTCGGCGACACGCTCGAGTGGTGGACGCTCGGCTACCTTGTCGACGTCATCCTCACCCGCGACGTCTGGATGCACCGCGTCGACATCACTCGCGCGACCGGGCGGCCGATGCAACTAACAGCCGATCACGACGGCGTGATCGTGGGCGACATCGTCGCCGAATGGGCCGAACGCCATCGGCTGCCCTACACGCTGCACCTCACCGGGCCGGCCGGCGGCCACTGGTCCTCCGGAGCCGGCGGCCCGAACCTCGAACTCGACGCGGTCGAGTTCTGCCGCACAGTTTCCGGACGACACCGGCGGCGACGGCCTGCTCGCAGTCGCCGTGCCCTTCTGAAGAACACCCATATCCCAAAAGGGGGAACCAACACATGCACACGCACCGAATTGGCACGGACGTCACCGTGCTGAGCGATCAGATGGAAGTGCCGGGTCTCGGCTTCCTGCCGATCAATGCCTTTGTCCTGCATTCGGCCGAGCCCGTGGTCGTCGACACCGGGCTCAGCCTGCCCGATCGCGACTTCGTCGATGCGCTCGGCTCAGTGATCGACCCGGCAGACGTCCGCTGGATCTGGTTGACCCATCCCGACCGCGACCACACCGGCGGCCTGTTCGACCTGCTCGACGCGGCGCCGCAGGCCCGACTGGTCACCACGTTCACCGGCATGGGCATCATGTCGACCGAGCGCCCGGTGCCGATCGACCGGGTGTACCTGCTCAACCCCGGCCAGTCCCTCGACGTCGGCGATCGGCTCCTGACGGGCTTCCGGCCGCCGCTGTTCGACAACCCGGCCACAGTCGGGTTCTACGACCATCGCTCCCGAACCTGCTTCAGCTCCGACTGCTTCGGCGCGCCGCTGCCCAGCTGCCGAACTCGCCGGCAGCGACGACGTGCGCGACGTACCGGCCGATGCGCTGCGCGCGGCACAGCTGCTGTGGGCGGCCGTCGACAGCCCATGGATTCAGCACGTCGACGCCGCGAAGTTCGGCGCGACGATCGAGCCGCTGCGGGCGTTCGATCCGCAGGCGATCCTGAGCACCCACCTGCCGCCGGCGCTCGACCACTCGGCGGCGCTGTTCGACATGCTCTCCGCCGCGCCGGATGCCGACCCGTTCGTCGGCCCGGACCAGCAGGCACTCGAACAACTGCTCGCCGGTTTCGAGCCGGTCGCCGCCGAGGCCGGCTGAACTGCGCCTCAGCCGCGGATGGTGAGCCGCTCGATCAGGCCGTCGCGAACATCTGCGGCAAACGTTCCGCCGCCGTTGTAGCCGTCGCCGGTGACCGAGATCGTGGCGGTGAAGACCGAGCCGTCGCGTGTCACCTGCTCCACTCCGATCTGGGAGTGCACGCCGATGTTCTCGCGCGCGTCCCAGCCGGCGATCGCCTCGTGGCCGGTGAACTCGCGCCCCCAGTCGTCGATGACGGCGTCCGGCGCGAAGCAGTCGACGAAGGCGGCACTGTCGCCCGCGTTCGTCGCCTCGATCATCCGCCGGAAGGCGGCGGGCAGCTGGTCAGCGGCAGTCATGCCGCCAAGTCTTCCCCTGGCTCGGTTTTGGCCGCCAGTCGGCAAATAGCCCAACTGTCGGCCAAAACCGAGTTGGCGCGCGGGCAGCCCACCACGGCTTCGGACCGGGCACGCCGCCGCGCGGCCTGCGCCGCGATGGTGGAAGGTGTCGGTGTGCAACCGCTACTGCTCGGCCCGAATCAGCCCGCGACGTTCTACCGTGGCTCGGGGCGACTCGGTGCCTTCCGCGGGCTCGACATCGAGCCACGGCCCGAGGACTGGATTGCCTCGACCACATCGCGATTCGGTCAGGCGCCGGCCGGGCTGACCACGCTCGACGACGGGTCACTGCTCGCGGACGCGATCGCCGCCGACCCGCAGGGGTGGCTCGGCCCGGCCCATGTCGAGCGATTCGGCGCCAACCCGGCGTTGCTCGTCAAGCTCCTCGACACCGGGCAGCGCCTGCCGGTGCACGTCCACCCGTCACGTGACTTCGCGCGATCCCACCTGGCCAGCCCGTACGGCAAGACCGAGGCGTGGGTCGTGCTGGACGCCGCCCCGGACGCGTTCGTCCATATCGGGTTCAGGCGTGACGTGGCCGCCGAGGAACTGGCGCGGTGGGTGTCGGCGCAGGACGTCGCGGCCCTGCTCGACGTCACCAACCGGGTGCCCATCCAGGCCGGTGACGCGATCCTGTGCCCGGCCGGGATGCCGCACGCCATCGGCGAGAACGTCCTGCTCGTCGAGTTGCAGGAGCCGACCGACTTCTCCGTGCTGCTCGAATGGGACGGCTTCCCGCTGACCGCGCAGGACGCGACGCTCGGCCTGGCCTTCGACGAGGCGCTGGCCTGCGTCGACCGGCGGGCCTGCCCACCGACACGGCTCGCGCAGTTGCGCGGGTCGGCAGCGGGTTCGCTGCTGCCGGCCGAATCCGACCCGTTCTTCCGCGCTGAACGCCTCGCCGCCGGCATGTTGACCTCCGGGTTCAGCGTGCTGGTGATCACCGGCGGGCGCGGGGAACTCTCCGGCGAGTGGGGGGCGATTCCCATCGCCCGCGGTACGACCGCAGTCGTGCCGCACGCCGCAGGCCCCGGCCAGATCCGTGGCGATGTGTCAGGTGTCAGGTGTCGCCCCACCCAGTAGAACGGCATGTCCGAAACATTCAAGACACCCGCCGCCGGGATGCCTAACGTCAACGGTATGAATCTTCGCCCTGCACTTGTCGAACTGGTCGTGACCGACATGGCCGCGACCCTCGCCTTCTATCGCCACCTGGGCCTGGACATTCCGGCCGACGCCGACACGCAGCCGCACGTCGACGTCGAACTGACGGGCGGGATGCGCCTCGCCTTCGACACCGAGGACACGATCCGGTCCTTCGATCCCGGCTGGTCGCGACCGGAGGGTGGCGGCCACCGAGTCGCACTGGCCTTCGCGTGCGACAGCCCCGCCGAGGTCGACAAGGCGTGGACCGACCTCACCGGCGCGGGCTACGACGGGCACCTGCCGCCCTGGGATGCGTTCTGGGGTATGCGCTACGCCGTCGTGCACGATCCCGACGGAACGCCGGTCGACCTGTTCGCGCCGCTGCCGCAGGAGTAGCGGCGCGCTATTCGCCGCTAGATACCTAGGCCATACCTAGGCCGCCGACGACGGCGAGTTCCTCGCTGGTGAACTCGCCGGTCAGCATCGGCATGGCGTTGCCGATCGCCTCTCTGACCTCGGGCAGTTGCAGTGATGCGTCGTGGTGCTGCTTGCTCTCCCAGACCTCGAAGACCCAGATGGTGTCGGCATCGGACGCTGACGTGCTGACGATGTAGGAGCTGCAGCCCGCCGCGCGCAGGCCGTCAGCCCCGCTCACGAGCAGCGAGACGATGTGGTCGCGGTTTCCGGGCTTGGCCTTCATCGATCCGATATAGCCGTAGGGCATCGCTTCTCCTCCGTGTCCCGGTCGTCAGCTCCGCGGCTTCACCACCAGACGCACCGTGATCGGCGCGACCGGATAGGGCGTCCGCTCGCCCACTCGCAGGCTAGCGAGGTAGGTGCCCGGCTGCGTGACGCGAGCGCGGCATCGACCGTCACCCGGACGACCTGACGGTTTCCTGACGGCACGGTCCGGCGTCCATGCTTTGCGGTGGCACAGATCCGAAATGGCGGGCTTTAGCCAAGTTGCGACGCCGGACCACCGTTTCGCAGCCGGGCACGCCGTAACCCTCCGGACTTAAAGATCAGCGCGCCGCTGCCGATGCGAGTTGTAGCGCGCCGAATTGGTACCTGCCCGCAGGCCGGCGCTCAGGAGGGAGACGCCGTGACTGTCGCGATGCCGCTCGGCCGGCCGCCACGTCGTCTTCGTCGACGACGAGCCCGCCCTGCTCAACAGCCTGCGCCAGATGTTGCCGGCCGGGAACGAGTCACTGCCGGATGTCCTTCCTGTCCAGCGCCGAGGCCGCGCTCGACCTGCTCACGGTCGAACCGGTCGATGTCGTGGTCACGGACATGCTGATGCTGCCCGGTATGGACGGGGCCGCCCTGCTCGACCAGATCCGAGCGCGCTGGCCACATATCGTGCGCATTCTGCTGTCGGAGCACCCGACCCAGTCCGCCTCCGTGCGTAACTCGACGGTCGCGCACCAGTGCCTGGGCAAGCCGTTGGACCCGGTCACCTTGACCTCGACAGTGCGCAAAGCGTGCAACCTGGCCGAGCGGCTGTCCCGACCGGAATTGCGCCGACTGCTCGGCGGTATCGACACGCTGCCGAAGGCGCCCCGCTCGTTCGTCGCGATCAACGCGGCACTCGCCGAACCCGACGCCTGCGCCGCGTCCGTCGCTGAGGTCATCGAGCAGGACGCCGGGACCTCGGCGAAGATGCTGCAACTGGTCAACTCGGCCTTCTTCGGGCTCGCCCGGCGGATCACCACGGTGCACGACGCGATCACCTTCCTCGGCCTCACACCGGTCCGGGGAATCGTGCTCGCCAGCAACCTCGCGAATGGCCTCGGCCGCACGCCACCCGATCTCGGCAACGCCATCGAGACGATCAACGACCACAGCCTCGCCGTTGCCGCAGTCGCCCGCGAACTGGTGCCGGCCGACCGGAGACTCGACGCGTTCACCGCCGGCATGCTGCACGACGTCGGCCGCCTCGCCCTTGCCGCGTCGGCGCCCGCGCTCTTTCGGCGGATCAACGCCGAGCACGAAGCCCGAGGCGAGCCGATCGCAGTCATCGAACGCGAGATCCTCGAAGCCACGCACGCGGACCTCGGCGCCTACCTGCTGCAGATGTGGGGCCTGCCGCTGACGCTCATCGAGCCGGTCGCGCGCCACCACGACCCCGACGCCGCCGACGACCCGGACCCCATCGTCGCCGCCGTGGCCACCGCGGAGGCGACCATCGTCAGCGGCTCGCGCGATGGCGCGATCTTGCTTGAACCAGCCGAGGAAGGCGACGCGGCGCTAATGGGATTGGGCCACGTCAGTGCGAAATCCGGCACGGCCCGCGATGGCGTGCGAGCCTTCGTCCGTTCGCTGATCGGCCGATGATCGTGATGCGGCCGGCTCGTCGTTGACTTCGCGGCCGAGCCGATCAGGAATCGGTTGCGGTCACGCCCGCCCGGCGCGCAGGTGCACGTCGAAGCGCAGGCGAGTCAGATTCTCCGCGGCGACGAGGTCGCTCTTACCGCAATTGCGAATGATCGTGCGCATCGCGTCATCGAGGTACCCGGCTATCTGCACAACAGATATGTCCGGGTACTCGCGCGACAGAGTACGGACTACCTCGGTTCGTTCGGTGGTGCTCATAGTGCTCACTTCCCGTTACCTACGCTCGGCGCAGAGCCAACGGCTGCCGACCCTCTGATGCTCATCGGGTCATCCGCCGATCGATAGTCCTTTCCCCGCAGCAGCCTGCGGCACTCGCGGAGGCTCGCGGCTCACGACTGGGGTCCCCCGGTTACGCACTTATTACGATGCGGCGAGCGCCCACAACGCAGCCAGAGCCGAACGTCCCTGCGCACGGTGCTGGGAGCCCTGCCGATCATGGGACGCCCGTCCGCGCGCACGAGGGTGGCGAGCCTGGTCGGATGCCCGACGCTAACGGTGAGGTATCACTTGACTACCAGGCACGTTCCGAATACGACGCCTCAGCACCAGTGCACGGGCCAGGGATGTCCACGGGCGCGACGAGCCGCCCGAAGCGCGACCGTGAACGTCATGGAACAGCCCACTGCACGGGTTGCCGGCCGGTCGCCGGTCACGTCTCCGGTTTGAAACACGAGCGAATGGAGTGGGTCCGATGACGGCTACGGCGCCGAACACCGAATTCGATGTTGTGGTGATCGGCGGTGGCCCGGGTGGGTATGCCGCCGCCTTGCACGGTGCGCTGGCCGGACTGCGGATCGCGGTCGTCGAGCGGGACAAGGTCGGCGGCACGTGCCTGCATCGCGGATGCATCCCGGCCAAGGAGTTCCTCGAGACCGCGTCCGTCCTGCGCACCGTGGCGAACGCCGAGGACTTCGGGGTTCACGCCGCGCAGCCGTCCGTCGATTTCGCCGTCAGCCAGGCCCGCAAGCAGGCGGTCGTCGAGCAACTGCACAAGGGCCTGGCCGGCCTGATGAAGCACCGAGGCATCACCGTCTACACCGGCACCGGGACGCTGCTTCCCGACCACCGCGTACAGGTGGACGGTGCTGATGGCCCGCAGCAGATCTCCGGGCGTCACATCATCCTTGCGACCGGATCGGCCGCGCGCAGCATCCCCGGCTTCGACTTCGACGCGAGCGCGGTGCTCAACTCCGACGACGTGCTCGCCCTCGACACCCTGCCGGCCTCGGTGGCGGTGATCGGCGGTGGCGTGATCGGCTGCGAGTTCGCGTCGATGTTCGCTGACCTCGGAGTTCAGGTCAGCATCTTCGAGGTCGCGGACACGCTCCTGCCGGCCTGCGACCGCGACATCGTCGCGTGGTTGGCTCGATCGTTTCGAAAGCGCGGCATTGCCGTGCACACCGGCGTGACGGTGAACGGGCACCGCCCGGACGGTGCGATGACTGCGGTCTCTTACGGCGAGGACCAATCGGTAACCGTCGACGCGGTGGTCGTGGCGGTGGGACGCCGACCGTTGAGCGACGGCCTACTCGCTGCCGGCACCGGGGTGAGTGTCGACCGCCGTGGCTTCGTCGTCGTCGACGACCACATGCGTACCACCGCCGACGGTGTCTGGGCCGTCGGGGATGTCGTCGACACACCGCAACTGGCCCACGTCGGCTTCGCCGAGGGGATTCTCGCGATCCGGCACATTCTCGGCGAGCCGGCCGTGCCGGTCGACTACTCCCGCGTCCCTTGGTGCATCTACTCCCACCCGGAGGTGGCCTACACCGGGCTGACCGAGGCCGAAGCGCGCCAACGCGGCATCGACGTCGTCGTGCAGAAGTACCCGATGGGTGGCAACAGCCGGGCACGCATCATCGGCGACATCGAGGGGTTGGTGAAGATCGTGGCCGCGCGCGAGGCGGACGGCAGTACCGGCCGAATTCTCGGGGTCCACCTGGTGGGCCCGTGGGTCACCGAACAACTCGGCCAGGGATACCTGGCGGTGAACATCGAGGCCCGGCCCGACCAGATCGCTCGCTTCATCCAGCCCCATCCGACACTTTCGGAGTCCTTCGGGGAAACAGTGCTTGCCTTGACCGGGCGCGGCTTGCATCTTGGATGAGCCTCACGCACTTGCTCACCCGTCCGGGTTGCCAACGAGGCGTCCCGGTCCCTGGGAAGGACCCTGATATGGCAGATGCCAGCTATCCGTCTGACCTGCGCTACCACGCCGAGCACGCCTGGGCGCGCGTCAGTGGCGACAGCGCCGAGTTCGGGATCACGTGGTACGCGCAGGACAGCCTTCAGGAGGTCGTGTTCTTCGAGCCGCCGAAGGTCGGCGCCCAGGTGACGAAGGACCAGCCCTACGCCGAGATCGAATCAGTCAAGTCGGTCTCGGACGTGTACGCGCCGCTGTCCGGCCAGGTCGTCGCGGTCAACGAAGCGCTCACCGATGCGCCCGCGACGATCAACGAGGATCCCTACGGGCAAGGCTGGCTGGTCAAGGTAAAGCTCTCGGACCCGGCCGAGGCCGAGTCGCTGATGAGCGTCGAGCAGTACCAAGCGCTGATCCAGGCCTAGCCGACGTGGCTCAGGATGCGACGCTCGGCCCGACAGGCGCGCGATGTAGCGCTCGGCCGAACGGCGGATCGCGGCCGGGCCGTCGTGGACGACAACCCGCCCCCACCAGCCGCCGTATATGCGGTCGAATGAGAATCGTTCGACGCGGGCGGCAATATCTCGCACGGACGCCTCGTCGAGCGGGATCAGGTTCGGGTAGCTCCACATGAAGCTGACCCACTCGCGGTCCTGCACGACCGTGATCGTGTCGCCGGTGAGGAGCGCGCCGCGCCCGCCCGATCCGCCGGGCCAGTGCAGCACGGCCGCACCGTCGAAGTGCCCGCCGATGCGCGCGACGGTGATGCCCGGCACCGGCTCGGCCTCGTCCTCGAAAAGTTCGATGCGGGGCGAGCGACGCTGAATCCAGCTCTCGTCCGCGCGGGGCAGGAGGATCCGAGCGTCGAACTCGTCGGCGAACTCGACATTTGCCGCGTAGAAGTGCGGATGCGAGATGCAGATCGCCGCGATGCCGCCGAGGTCATGAATCTGCTGACGGGCCCGATCGTCGAGCAGGGGGATGCAGTCCCACAACACGTTGCCGTGCGGGGTCTGCACCAGCAGGGCGCGCTGGCCGATCGCAATCGGCGGATCGACACCGATGCCCGTGAGGCCCGGCTCCTCCTCCCGCAGGGTCACGGCATGATCGCGGGCGAGCTCAGCCAGGGTGGTCCACCGTTGGCCGTCCCAACCGACGTATTGCCGCTCGTCTTCGCAGATCGGGCAGGCCGCAGGCGGGCGGTCGCTCTCGGCGTACTGCACGCCGCAGGTCACGCAGATCCAGGCTGTCAATCAGGACACCTCCTGCGCCAGTCTCTCGCACAGCACAACGGCCGGGCCCGTGGTGGGCCCGGCCGTCGTGGTCGATCCTCAGGCGTCGACGCGCGTCGTGATCGCGGAACGCTTGAAGCCCTTGGTGACCAGCCAGATGCCGAGGGAGAACTCCCAAACCATCTCCGGAAGCGTCACGAGGAACGACAGGCCGGAGGTCTGCTCGTACGCGCCGAACAGCACCGCGGTCGCCGAGGCGAAGGCCATGGGGCCACCGATCAGGCCGAGCATCGCCAGGCGACGAGGGATCAGGCCGGACCGGTACATCAGGTAACCCAGCAGCAGTCCGTTGCCGAAGCCGGCGCAGAAGGCGGGCCCGAGCAGGAAGGTCCAGTCGTGGACCGCGACCAGTGCGCGGCCGACATCGGTGAGCGAGTCGGCGTGAGCGCCGGCGGCGCCGGCCAGATCCTGTCGCATCGTGACGACGGAAAGAAGGCTGATGAGGCCGATCACGATGACGGTGGATTCCACGATGCGGGTGGCCACGTAACCGAGCGCGACGCTTTCGCTCTGCCGCTTGAGGACGGGGAACAACGTCACGGCGGTGCCGATGTTGGCGATGGCAAGAAGCACTTCCAGGAACGCTCCCCAGTGCACGCGGGTGTCAGCGCCAGCGCCGAGGATGTAGTTGGCATGGTGGAGCACCGGTCCGTACAAGAGCAGTGCCGGGATCGACGTGATGAAGGTGATCAGGAAGAGTGCGCCGGCGATGCGCGCGGTCCTTCCCGTTGAGTCCACCGGCGCAACTGAAGCGGGCTTCGTGGCTGTGGTCAGCACGGTCGTGGTCATGGTGATCTCCTGTCGTGAGGATTGGCTAGCGGGTCTCGAGCGCGTTGACCGCCAGAAGGGGCAGGCCCAGGTCGCGCGCTTTCTGGAGCAGGCCGAACAGCGCGGCCTGGTCGACCACCTCGCCCTGGATGACGGTGGTGGCGTCGTCGTGCGTGAGGGTCAGTCCGTCGAACCAGGCGGCCCAACGCGGGTCGAGGTGCCCCTGCAGGCGAATCTCGTACCGTCCGGCGGTGTGACCGTGGCCGGTTGACGTCGCGTTCATGGCTGCTCCTTCCCGGCGGCGGCATCTTTCGAAGTGCTGATCGCAAGGTAGGAACCGATGTGGTGAGCGGGCATCCCCACACCTGGTGATTGATGTGGTGATTCGGCGATCGCCTCGCCGGTGACGCTCAGCGTCTGCGCGTCAACAAATGCAGGTCCTCGGCCCGGCTGACCGCCGCCCGACGGTTGTTCACGCCGAGTTTGTTGTAGATGTTCTTGGTATGGGTCCGGACCGTGTTCAGCGAGACGACCAGTTCGCGGGCGATCTCGGGCCCACCCAGATCGGTTGCGAGCAGCCGCAGGACGTCGAGTTCGCGCTCGCTGAGTGGGTCGATCAACCCGTGTTCTACGGCCGATATCGGCGCAGCCGGAGCGAGAGCAGCCAGCAGTCGGCCGGCGTAGTTCGGGGAGATCTTGTGCCGGAGCGCCGCTTCCAGCAGCACCGCCATGGCTGGTCCCTCGTCGAGTGAAGATGCGGACGTATCCCTCCGGCTCGGCCAACCGGAGGGCGCGTTCGAGTGGCACCAGCGCCGCCGAGATGTCGCCGCGCATCTGCTGCGCGAGCGCCTGCAGCACCAGGATCTCGATGACGTTGCCGGTCCGGTTCCCTTCCTCGGCCGCGTGAAAGGAGTCGCTCCAGGAGTTCGATGGCCTGCTGCCGCGGGCGATCTGCGTGCTCGGCCAGGAGCACTCGCGCCAGGGTGATGTGCTCGAACTCGTGCAGGTACGTGAGCTCATCGTCGACGGTCACGTCGTACTGAGTCGCCCACCCGAGGGCTTCGCCCAGCCGGCCCCGCTTGGCCAACACTCGTGCCTTCATGGCCGGGACCGGCCGCACGTGCGGGGAGAAGTCACTTACGAACAGGCGCTCCGCCTCGCCGAGCAGATCGAGCGCGTCGTCCAGATTGCCTTCCGCCTCCCGTATCCGAGCGAGCCCGGCGCGCCAGCGGTACGGGTTCTGGGGCAACCCCATGTGCTCGCCCAGTTCGCGGCTGAGGGTCAGGTGCTCCATGGCAGCCGACAGGTCGTCACGCTCGACGTAGATCTGGCTGATCCCCACGTGCATGTCGGCCATTCCCCGAAGGGCCGACGAGTCTTTCGCCGGCACGAGATCCAGTGCCTGCTCGTAGGTGCGCAGTGCGGCACCAAGTCGGCCTTGGGTAATCCGGATATCCGCCAGCGCGATCGAGCAACCAAGGACGTCGGAGATGTGCCCGGCTCGCTGTAGTCCGGCCATGCATTCGGCATAGGACTGGTGCGCGGCATCGAGGTCACCGCCCGCCCACGACGTGAGCCCGACCAAAGCGGCTGCGGCGGCCCGAACGAGGTGATCGTCGTCGGGTGCAAGCTCGATCGCGCGGCGCGCGTGCATCACCGTGCGCGGGCCATCGCCCCGGCCGAGAGCCAATGCAGCACGGTAGAGATCGATCGCCCCCGGTAGGCGGTGGAACTCCTCGATGTCGACGACCTCTGCCTCGCCCGGCGCAGCCGCAGCCCCGTTTCGGATGTGCGGCGTCGTGCCCAGGCGGCGCTCGACGTCTTGTAGCAGGTCCTCGACGCCGGCAAAGTCGTTACTGGCCATTAGCGCGCCGACCAGGCCGATGCCGAGCACGGGCCGGGTGCTGATGAGGTTGCCGGGAAGTGCTTCGAGCCAGCCCCGCAAGGTGGCCTCCTGCCGGCTCCTGCGCATCTCCGGGATCGCCACCTCGACGAGATCCGCTGCTCGGTCGTAGTCCTCGGCGGCCAGCGCGTGCCGGATGGCGAGGGAGCGATCGCCGTTGCGCTCATGCCAGACGCTCGCGCACCGGTGGAGCTCGGGCACCCGGTCGGGCTGCTCGTCCAGCAGACGCGCATGCAGCACGTCGGCGAACAGACGGTGATAGCGATACCACTGGCGGCGGTCGTCGAGCGCGACCAGGAAGAGGTTCGCTCGATCGAGCGTCTCCAGCATGGCCTTGCCGCCACCCTGTCCGGTGACGGCATCGCACAGTGGACCGCTCAGCCGGTCCAGAACAGAGGTCTGCAGCAGGAAGGTCTGGACACGATCCGGCTGCCGGTGAAGCACCTCCTCGACCAGGTAGTCCACGACATAGCGGTCATCGCCCGCGAAGCCGGCAATGAAGCCGGCGACGTCGTCTCGTCCCTGCATCGAGAGCGCCGCCAGTTGCAGCGCGGCGATCCAGCCCTCGGTGCGTGCGTCCAGTGCCGCAACGTCTCGCGCCGTCAGTTGCAGGCCCATCATCTCGTTGAGATACGCCGCGGCCTCCTCTGGCGTGAAACGCAGATCGGCCGCGCGGATCTCGACCAGCTCGCCGCGCGCTCGCAACCGGGCCAGCGGCAGCGAGGGATCGGCCCGGGTTGCGATCACCACGTGCAACCGAGGCGGCAGATGATCAAGCAGGAACGCCATCCCGTCATGCACATCACGCGCATCGAGGACGTGGTAGTCGTCAAGTACCAACACGACGTCGCTCTCGATGGCGGCCAGATCGTTCAGCAACCCGGTTAACAGCACGTCGGCCGGCGGCGGCTGCGGCGCCTGCAAGAGAGCCAGCGCGCTCTCGCCAACCCGGGGCGCCACCGTCCGCAGTGCGGCAACCACGTAGGTCCAGAACACGGCGGGCTCGTTGTCACCCGGGTCGAGCGACAGCCACGCGGCCAACCGCCCATCGCCCGACGCGCCCGGCGCCGCGTCGAGCCATCCGGACAGCAGCGTCGTCTTGCCGAAACCAGCCGGTGCGGAAACGAGCGTGAGCTTCGACGCTGACGCCTGACCGAGCCGCTCGCTCAGTCGCGGACGCGGTACCAGACCGCGCGGCGACCTCGGGACATAGAGCTTCGTCTCGAGCAGGGCGGTCGGCACGAGACCATCTTCCTCACCCGCACCGAAATCCCGGTGATCTCGGCCTACGGACTGCTCATCAATAGGCGTTCTTCCGTCATCGGGAGCGTCGCGGCGAGCACGCCCCACTGCCACTCATCGGAGGGTTCTTGCGCGACATCCGGTCGTGGGCACCGCCGCGCCAGGTGGTCGCCCGGGCTCGACACGGCGCGGCTCCTCACCGGGATGTGCCGGGTTTGACGGGGCCCCGCTAATAGTTGATCACCTGCGGATAGTGCCATCTGCGGTACAAAATCCGCAGGTGATCACGACCCAAACAGCCCAACGCCCCAACGCGCCGAGCCGACTACGAACAACAGGGAAGTGATCTTGATGCCCAGACGCGGCCATAGGCGCAGTCGAGCATCATCGTCGGCTCACGGTCGGCGGTCGGTAGTCCAGAACCCGCAGGTGATCATCTGCGCTACTTGTTGGTCTCTTCTGCGGCCTCTCGGATCAACTTCACGGCCTCCGGAACGCCGCCCTCCCAGGCTGGTCCGTGGCCGGGCAGCACCCAGGTCGCGTCGACGGCTTCGATCCGGTCGAGCGAATGAAGAGCCTGGTTGGGTTCGAGGGTGAACGGCGCCGGCTTGGGGCCGGTGACTCCGGTCAGAACGTTGCGGGTGGTCATCGTGTCGCCGAGGAACAGTGCGTCGACCGCCGGCACGTGCACGCTCACGCTGCCGGGCGTGTGCCCGGGCGTGTGGATGATCCGCGGCGCGCCCGGCACGTCGAGCACATCGCCGTCGGCAAAGGTCTGCAGGTCGGCGGCCGGGGGGATCCGCAGCCCGCCGTTACGCGCCGAGTACCAGAGGAAGCCGGCGAGCGGGCCGACCTTGATCGGCCCCCACCCGGAGTTCGGCTTCTTCACCTTGAGCCGCGCGCGGTCGACGTCGGCCTCGTGGATGTAGGCGGCGATCCCCTTCTCGCGGTGTAGCCGGGCGGCGAAGCCGATGTGGTCGGTGTCGCCATGGGTCAGGACGAGCGCCCGGACGTCGTCGAGGGTCTTGCCCATCGAGGCCAGTTCGGCGTCGAGCAACTTCCAGTATCTCGGCAGTCCGGCATCGATGATCGTGACGCCGCCGCCGTCCACGACGAGGTAACTGTTGACGATGTCGGACCCGATCCGGTGCAGGCCGCTGGCGATCTCCATGACATTCCTCTCGATACATGTTGAGCTGAAGGCTATGCTAGTTAGCCTTCAGCCTTGATCGCAAGAGGCTTCGCCGAGAGGACCACGCAATGCCCGCCCACGCGCAGACATCCACCGCCGCGATCGTCGCGGCGGGACGGCGGCTCCTCGAGCGGCGGGGGCCGGACGCACTCACCATGCGCGACGTCGCCAAGGCCGTTGGCGTGCAGGCACCGTCGCTCTACAAGCGGGTCCGCAATCGCGATCACCTGCTTGAACTCATCCTCGACGATGTCGCGGATGAACTGACCGTGCTGCTCGACGCCGCGGCAACCTCAGGCGACCCGACGCAGGACGTGCGGTCGCTTGCCCAGGCGTACCGGGAATATGCGCACGCCCACCCCCGGGCGTATGGGCTGCTGTTCGCATCGCAGGCGGCGCCCGGCGCCACGGCTCGGGCGCAGCGCTCGAGCGCCGCCCTCCTTCGGGTCACCGCCGCCCTGGCCGGACCCGACCATGCACTGCCCGCTGCCCGGACTGTCGTGGCGTGGGCTCAAGGCTTCATCGCCATGGAACTGGCCGGAGCCTTCCGCCTCGGCGGCGACGTGGACGCAGCGTGGCAGTACGGCATCGCCCGCCTGGTCGACGCGGTTCGAGCGGCGGATTGACCAGGCGTCGCTCAGGTCCGCACGAAGCGGAACGTTGTTGTGTAGACGCGCTCCTCAGCGTGTTCGAGCCAGATCATCGACCCGTCCTCGCGCGCTGCGGCGTCGCCTGCGACGTGGTGCGTCGAGGGTTCGAGGCCGACGGCGTAGGAGCCCTCACGCAGGTTGAGCCACTCGAAGAACGCCGGGAACGCCGTCGGGTCGTAGTCGAGTTCGAATGCCCGGGCGAGCTTCTCGTTGACGATGCGCACACGAGTGCGCCCGTCCGCGTCCGGGACGAGCCGGTGCTCGTAGACCTGCTCGACGAAGCCCGGCTGCGGGCCGGGAAAGCAGAGATGCGAAACGCCTTGGGCCGCGACGCTGTCGGTCTGCCACAACGTCTCCGCGACGGCTGCCTCGAACGTGCTGCCCTCGTCGAGCAGCGGCCAGCCGACGTTGATGTGGTACAGGAACATGTGCGGCGTGCGGTCGAAGCCGGCGTTGACCACCGTGTCGGACAGCCGGATCTCGGTACCCCCGAGATCGGCCTCGATGCGCCTGCGCAGCACGAGATGCTCGCCGAAGATCGCCGCTTGGCGTACCTCGCCCTCGGCCCAGAGCGTGCACCGGTCGCCGTCCCAAGACTCGCCGTACCCGGTGAGCCGGGCCGGAATGTTGCCGACCCGGCCGTGCAATCCGTGCCGGACGGTGGCCCGCGGCGGGTAGTGGTACTGCGCGGCGTCGACCTCGCCGCCGAACAGGGAATGGTCGAGCCCGGCGGTAACGACGAGGCCGGACATGCTGCGCAGCCACGACAGCCCGTCCTCGTCGTTGTGCTCGTGCAGGCCGGGATGACGGAATCCGGTCGCTGAGCGCCAGCCGACGCTGTGGTCGTCGAACTCCGCGAGGCCGATGTCCATCGCCCGATCGACGAGGACGTCGAAGCGCAGCCCGCCGCCGGTGCGGAACTCCAGCACGCGGATGCCGCGTTCGAGCCCGTCGTCCAGCACGACCGCGCGCACACCGCCCGCCGCGGCGATGTCCCCGGCCCGGCGGGCCAGTTCCAGACGGTTCATGCCATCACCCATCCACCGTTGACCTCGATCGTCTGGCCGGTAACGAACGACGAGTCGGCACCGGTCAGGAACGACACGACCGCGGCCAGTTCGTCCGGAGTACCCCGGCGCTTGAGTGACTGCTGGTCGAGGACGTGCTGGCTGTACGCGGCGGGATCGTCGTAGATCTCCTCGGCGGCGGTGGGGAATGCGCCCGGGTGAGACGGCATTGACGCGGATCTCGAGGGGACCGAGTTCGCGGGCCAGAGCACGGGTCATCGCTGCGGCGGCCCCTTTCGTCGCAACGTAGGAGGCCAGCTTCGGCCAGCCGCCGTGCATCGTGATCGACGCGATGTTGACGATCGTGCCGACACCGATGCCGGCCATCTGGCGCGCGGCCGCCTGCGCGCACAGCCAGTACCCGCGCTGGTTGACGGCGTGCACGTCGTCGTACTCGTCAACGCTGATGTCGAGGAACGGGGTCGTCGGGTAGATCGCGGCGTTGTTGACGAGGATGGCGACCGGGCCGGCCTCCTGGAACAGCCTTGCGATGTCGGCCGGATCGCGCAGATCCACGGTGTGCGCCGTACCGTTCACCTCCTTCGCGGTGGCCTCGACGGCGGCGGTGTCGACGTCGCACGCGACGACCGCGTGACCGTCGGCGGCGAGGCGACGGGCGATGGCCCGTCCGAGCGAACCGCCGGCTCCGGTGACGACCGCGGTACTCATGCGTTGCTCCTTTCCAGGCGCTGCAGAATGTGGCGAGGCGGCGTCCCGTCGAGCAGGCCCTCGCGGATCTCGGCTGACGCTCGGGATTGGAACTCGATATAGCCGGGATCGCGTGGCCGGACCCACGCTTGCTCGACGGTGGCGTTCGTGTCGCGGTAGAACGCATCGGTCGGCCAGGCGGCACGAAGCGAGCTTTGCCCGCCCCACTCGGCATATCTGTCGATCTGCACGGCCGGGGAGATCAGCCGCCGCAGCTGTGCCCGCGCAGCGTCCAGGTCGCTGCACGACCGGGTGACCGCAACCCCCGTACCGCCCAGGACGCTGCCGATGCCGCCCGGACCAGTGGGCGCGTCAAAGGCATTGAGTTGCCGGTACGTGACATAGCCGAAGACGAGTGGGCAGTACACGGGACCGTCGGGCGAACTCATCGCGTCCAGGACGGCGATCGGATTACGTTGCGAGATCTCCCGGTCGGCATGCGCGAGGAGGCCTGCCATCACGTCGAGCGCGACATGCGGATCGCCGAGCGCGACGCGGATTGCGTTGTACATCAGGAGGGCATGCGGCCCACCGAGGCAGAGGGTGGTGGAGTGCGTGGCCACCGCCCGCAATGCCTCGTCCCAGGTGCGGGGTCGTGCGGCCATGGCCCTGGTAGCGACGGCGACCTGAGCCGCGGCGTCAATGGGAAGCGCCCACTGCCGGTCGTCCACGGTGTAGCTGTCGAACGACGAGCCGACAGTGGCGTTGCGGTAGCCGGTCAGCTCGGCCGCGTCGAAGAGATCGTCCAGTGGTTGCAGGCTTTCTGCCGCGATCGCGTCACCCAAACCGGGATGGTCGATTACCAGCAGGTCGTAGTGGTCGGCCAGTTCGGCGATCGGCCTTGACTCGAAGTCCTCGAGCGATTGGCGGTGCCACGTCATGCCGCCGAGTGCATCGAGCACGGCGTAGCCCCGGGGGTGGTCCCAGGTCAGACCGCGCAGGCTCACGGCCGCATCCCGGCGACGATGCCCCGCTCGAACAGGTCATCGATGGACGTGCTGCCGTAGCCGAGCTCGGTGAGTACCGCACCGGTGTGCTCGCCGACCAGTGGCGCGCCCCGCTCGACGGACGGCGGCGAAGCGCTGAGCTGGTAGGGGAATCCCGGGGTCGTCACCGGTCCCTCCGTCGGATGGTCGTAGCTGACGAACGAGCCGTTGTGCTGTACCTGCGGGTCGGACAGTACGTCGGCGTATGTGTAGACCGGTCCGGCCCAGATGCCGTTGTCGTGCAGGACGGTCAACCAGTCCTTCGTGCTTCGAAGCGTCATCGCCGCGCGCACGATCGCGGTGATCTCGTCCCGCCGGGCGAAACCGTCGACATGGTCGTCCATCGCCGAGAGCTCGTCGTTGCCGAGAACCTCGCCGAGAACCTTCAGGCTCGGCATCGCGAGCGCGAGGTAGCCGTCCGCCGTGGCGAACGCCCCGTACGGCGCGCGGATATAGGTATGCGCGTGCGGTTCGGCTCCGCGCTGTTGCGCCACCCGGCCGACCGTGAAGACCGTCAACTCCTGTGCCTGTACGGCGATCGCCGCGTCGAGCATGTTGACGCTGACCCGTTGGCCCTCGCCGGTGCGCTCGCGGTGCAGCAGCGCGGCGAGTGCTCCCTCGAAGGCGCTGTACGCGGTGATCGCGTCGATGACGTACGTGCCAGCGGGTGATGGCGGGTCGGACTCGCGGCCCACGCTGTACATCGCGCCGCTCATCGCCTGCAGCAACAGGTCCTGACCGGGACGGTTCGCGTAAGGCCCGCTCTCGCCGTAGCCCGACATCGAGACATAGACGATGTCGGGACGCACCGCGCGGACCGACTCGTAGTCGACACCGAGCCGCTCGGCGACTCCGGGGCGATAGTTCTGCAGGAACACGTCACTCGATCGGGCCAGCGCGAGCACGAGTTCATGCCCGTCCGGCGTCTTGAGGTCGACGGCCAGGCTTCGCTTGTTGCGGTTCAGCGCGAGGAATGACGCGTTGACCTGGTTGCCGGTGGCCCCGCCCGCAGGTGCGTGGCGTTGCCACTCGCCGCTGACCGGCTCGACCTTGACGACGTCGGCGCCGAGGTCGCCGAAACGCATCGCGGCGAGCGGGCCGGCCATGGCTATGGACAGGTCGACGACGCGATAACCGGTAAGCACGCCCACTACTGCCCCCGGAAGGCCGGCGCGCGTCGTTCGGCGAACGCGGCGCGTCCTTCGGCGGCATCGCTGGTCGCGAAACAGATCGTCTGCAGATGCCGCTCATAGGCGATGGCATTGCCGAGCGGCATTTCGTACGCGGCGCGGATGTTCAGCTTCGCGGTCTGGGCGGCGATCGGCCCGCGACTCGCGATCGTGTCGGCCAGCGCACGCGCGCGCTTGACCAGCGCCTCGCCCGCGACGACCTCGCTGACGAGCCCCCAGCGCAATGCCGTCTGCGCGTCGATCGGTTCGCCGGTAAACAGCATGACGGCGGCGTTGCTCGGCCCGATGCTGTGCGCCAGCAACGCCGATTGCCCGCTGCCGCCGATCCAGCCCAGCTTTATCTCCGGGGCCGCGAAGCTGGCGCTCTCGGCGGCGAGTCGAATGTCGCAGGCCAGGCAGAGTTCCAGACCGCCGCCGAACGCGTACCCGTTTACCGCGGCGATGGCGGGCTTGCGCAGGGTACGCAGGATGTCGCCGTAGTCGTGGCGGTTGCCGAACTCCCAGGGCGTGCCGTAGTCGTCCAGACCGGCTATGTCGCTGCCGGCGCAGAACGCCCGTCCCGTACCGGTGAGTATGGCGACGCGAATGTCAGCGGAATTGATCGTGGCGACGTGCTCGGCCAGTTGAGCAGTCATCGCGGGCGTCAGCGCGTTGAGCTTGTCCGGGCGGTCGAGCGTGATCGTCGCGACGTGTCCGTCGACGTCGAGCCGCACCTGCGCGCCGGTCATCGCCGGCGCCTCCGGCCCGACTCGACCTCGCGCTGGACGTCGGTGCGCGCGGTCTCGACGACATCGCGCATTGCCTGCTCGGCCTTGCGGTGATGGCCTTGCCCGATGGCCACCGCGACCTGCTCGTGGTTCGGCAGCGTGTGCGTGTTGTGGCCGACCGAGCGGGTGTGCAGCGGCCGTATTGCCTGGAGCGCGACACTGACCACGTCGTGGACGTACAGCAGCAAGTCGTTGTTCGCGGCGACGAATACGGCGCGGTGAAAGGCCAGGTCGGCCTCGATGAACGCGTCGGGATCGTCAACCGTCGCCCAAAGGTCGGCCATCGCCACGGCGACGGCCCGACGCTGTGCCGGGCTGGCCGACTCGGCCGCCAGGCGGGCGGCGCCTGGTTCAAGTGCAACTCGCAGGTCGGCCAGCACCCTTATGTCGTCGGGCGACGCGGCCGGGGAGTACCGCCAGCGCAGCACGTCCGGATCGAGCAGGTTCCACGACTCGCGTGGCCGGACCCGAGTGCCGGCACTCGTTCGGCTCTCCAGCAATCCCTTTCCAGCAAGGACTTTCACGCCTTCGCGAAGCGCAGACCGGCCGACGTCGAACTGGCCGACCAGCTCGTCTTCCGTCGGGACAGCGGCACCGGGTGACAGCTCGCCGCGCACGATCTGCGAGCCGAGGCCGTGCACGACCTGCGCGTGGCGGGCCTGATCGGGATAGGCGGCAGTCATGGTGTCCTCCGATGCGGCGGTGCACCGACGGTAGCAGTTCATCAGATGAAGTTCGAGATTCATCTGATGAAGCCTCGACGGACGGGCGCTCGTCGCCTTACCCTCTCTGCCATGCATCTGGTCAGGTTCACCACCGAATCCGCCCCACAACTCGGGATTCTGGACAAGGAGGTCGTCACCGCGCTCACCGGCGTCGACACGCTCGCCGCGCTGTTTGTCCTGCCGTATAAGGAGATTCGGGATGCGTGCGGATCTGCGGCTGGCCCGGCGCTGCCGCTCGACCAGGTGCGCCTGCTCGCACCGGTCGACGGTGGCTGCGAGATCTGGGCGGCGGGTGTCACCTACGAACGCTCGCGCGAGGCGCGCGTGTTGGAGAGCCAGAACTCCGCCGATGTCTACGACCGCGTGTACTCGGCGGAGCGTCCGGAGTTGTTCTTCAAGTCCGTGGCGTGGCGGGCGATCGGACCGGGCGGACTGGTCAGCGTGCGCGCCGACTCGAAGATCAACGTTCCCGAGCCGGAGCTTGCCGTCGTCTTCAACCGCGATGCCGAGGTCGTCGGTTACACGATCTGCAACGACATGAGCTCGCGCTCCATCGAGGGCGAGAATCCGCTGTACCTGCCGCAGGCGAAGATCTACCAGGGCGGCTGCGCCATCGGTCCCGGCATCCGGCCGGCGTGGGAGGTCACCGATCCTTACGCGCTCACCATCGAGCTGACCATCCGCCGCGACGGCGACGTTGCCTGGAGCGGCAGCGCCAGCACCGCCACGCTGCGCCGGCGCGTTGACGAGCTGGCCGGCTACCTGTTCCGCGAGAACGACTTCCCGAACGGGGTGATCCTGTCGACGGGAACGAGCGTGGTGCCTGATCTGCCGTTCACGCTGCACGAGGGCGACGAGATCCGCATCGACATCAGCGATATCGGCACACTCGTGAACCGCGTCGTCCGGGGCAAGCACGCGCTGCGATGACGCTGAACTCATGGCGTTGGCAGGCCGATCGAGACCGGGCCGAGTTGCTTGCTGGCCGTCGCAGCCGTACCGGTCACCGGTGCGTACGCAGGCTCGGGCGCGCCGACACGTTCGATCAGGTACGACGCTCCTGCTCTCGCCGGAATCGTGAACGTCGCGGTCGAGGTGGGCGCTACGACAACGGCGTGTCGGTCATCGCCGGTCACCACACGGACCTGCTCGCCCGGCCAGGGACTGCGCACCGTGATCGGCGCATCGGACCCCGCCTCGACGGCGCTGTCACCAAGGCGCCGCCGTGCACCTGGACGTCGACCTTGTCGCGGTGCTGGACGTACACGGTGGCGTCCCCGTCCCAGGTCGCCGGCCAAGCCGGAGCAATTCGCAGGGTCCCGTCGTAGTCCTGCACCATCGCGTCCTGCAACGCCGTCGCGACGACACCGCCCTGCTCGATGTAGGGCTCGGGCTGGCGAACCGTCACGCCGAATGACGCCAGGCCGGAGGGCCGGTCCTGGAACTGCTCGGTGAGATCGGTCAACGTCTTCGCCATGTCGTCGGCCAGGCCGAGGCGAGCGGCATCGATCGGGTCGAAGCTCCAGTCGTTGTCCTCGACGTAGGGCCGGTCGGCGAACGTCCGCTTGGCCAGATCGCTCAACGCACCCTGGTCACCGATCAGGCCGAACGGCCACACCGGCTCCAGGCCGAGGTTCTCGACGTTGTGCGTGTCGGCCGACTGATTCCACGACATCCCCAGGACGTCCTGGTTCGTGGCATCCGCTTCCGGCGGCAGTTGCTGGGTCTGCGTGGCCGCATCGGTGCGCGGGAAGGGCATCAGCTTCGCGACCGCGGCGTCGAGTTGACCGGCGAGGTCGCCGTCGCGGTGCAGCAACCGGGCCGCCTGCGCGATCGCCGGGAATGCCGCGCGCATCGCGGCGATGTCAGTGGTCGGGTCCGTCACGTCCCACTGGGTCTCATGCGCATTGGACGGGCTGGTGTGCAGGTTGCCGTCGCTGCCGATCTTGGCGTAGCCGAGCATGAACTGCGCCCACGCACGCATGACCGGGTAGTTCTGCCGCAGGAAGGCGAGGTCGTCGGTCTGCAGGTACTGCTCCCAGGCGAACAGCGACACCTCGCCGCCGGTGGTCAGCGTCCGGGCGTTGTAGTTGGCCGGGCCCTGCCCGCTGCAGTCGAGGAACGGCCGTACGCCCCACCCGGCGCCGTCGTTGTGTGACTGGTAGCCGATGCCGTTGAACCGCATCGTCTCCGGGACGCAGGCTCCACTCGCGCCGGGGAACTGGCTGGCGGTCCACGCTTCGATCGTCGGTAAGTCGTTGCGGTACAAGGAGAAATAGCCACCGTTGTTGCCGAACGCGCCTGCGCCCAGGTTCGCGGTAACGAGCATGCGCAGGTTCCATCCCCAGTACGCAGCGGGATCCCAGGTGTGCTTGTCCTGCGTGGAATCGAACAGATCGGCAACGCCGGCCTGCGAACCCGGCCGCACATCGCCCCGTTCGGCGGCATCGGCATAGAGATTGATCAGGCGCAGATTCTCGAAGTACTGCGCGCTGCCGTCCGAGGACGAGAGGCGCATCAGGCCGATGCGGTGCCAGTAGGCCTGCCACCAGGCGAGATGGGCCGAACGGTCCGGCGGGCTCGCGAGCAGTCGCTGCGCCGTGGCCATCGCATCACCGCCGGCCCAGTGCGGCGCCGCGACGACGACCCGGAACGATCCGTCCTGATGCGGCCGGAAGCTCACCTGCACCGTGCGCGGGTCGACGACGTCCGCTCGCACACTCCGGCCACCTGCCGTGATCGCGGCGAGTGAGCCGAACGTTTCGCCACTCGAGCCCGGACGGCCGGAGTCCACCCAGGTCTGGGCCAGCGTGGCGGTGGCACCATTTGCCTGCGCGGTCGGCGTTCGCGGCTCCCACAGCTTGACCTGCGCGGTCTGCGGCACCGTCGGGTCGGCACCGGTGACGTCGACGACGAGTTGATCGCTGTCAGCGCTCACGTATGCGGTCGCGGTCAGGCCGCCGCCCGACTCGACCAGAGTCCCGTCATAGAGATCGAGGCGACCGTGGTAGTCGCTCGCACCAGTCAGCGACGAGAGACCCGGAATGACCACCTGCCCAGGGGAAAGGCGGTCGGGCATCGTGTCGGCGCGGTTGAGTTGCGCGGTGAACCCGTCGGCGGCCCAGGCCGCCACGCCGAGAGTGCCGTTGCCGAGCGGCATCGCCTGCTTGGCATCGGTGTTCGGCCGGCCGAGCACGACGTCCGAGCGGCTGACTACCCCGGAGACGTCCACGTTGAACCGGCCGTGCGCCCAGGCCGTCGTGGCTGGCGTCGCGGCACCGGCACCGGCAGCGGACGCCGGGGCCAGGGCGACACCGGCGCACAGCGCGATGAGAAGTCGCCTCATGCTCGTCACTCCCCTATCGGGTAAGGGAATCGGCTGGTCACGCCGATCTGGTCGTACTGCATCTTCGACGGGTCGAAACCATCCACCCAGCTGTCGTTGGCGAACGTGTTGCACTCCTCGGCCGACGGCCCGTGGTACTGGTCGCCCTGCACGTTGGTCACCTGGATGTTGGAGAAATCGAAGCCGCATCCGCCGAAGTCCATGTGCACGCCACGCGGCGGGCTGTCGACCATGGACGGGTCGGCGTTGACGTCGTCGATCGTCACCTGGTCGATCGAGCTGTTCATGACGTGCGGGTCGAAGTTCTGCACGCCGTACGCGTAGAGCGCGCCGGTGTCGCCGCTGTCCTCGCCCATGTGCGCGACCTTCAGGTAGGACAGGTGATTTCCCTGCGCGTAGTCGTCGGCGTCCGCGGCGGTCGTGACCGCGCGCATGCTCACCGCGTAGCGGGCGCTGTGCTCGATGACGCTGTGGCTGACCTCGTTACTGCCGCTGTCGAGCAACTCGACCGCGGACGCGTCGCCGGGAACCAGTTCGCCGTAGTAGTTGAAGTAGTTGTCGGTGAACGTGTTGTGGTTCGCGATGTCGCCCTCGCCGGGGTACGGCCCCTCGACCTTCACCGCGTCGCCGCCGATGTGCTCGAAGTAGCTGTCGGACACGTCGTCGTGCTGGGCGACGCCGGTGAGGTAAACGCCTTCCCAGCCCGTGTTCGTCACGTGCAATGCGCGCAGGTCGACATTCGTGGTGTTGGTCAGCGTGATCGTGCCGAACCGGTTGCGCGGCAGTTCGATCTGCCGGTCGTAGTCCTGGTACTTGTGCACCTGGCCCGAGTCACCGGCCGAGTTCCACGCGAAGCGGTACCAGTCCATGAAGTCGGAGTACTCGAGCGCCAGGCCGTCGAAGGCGATGTCATGAGCGGGCGCTCCGGCGTCGCCGGTCACCGAGATGATCGTCTTGACCGTCGGTGCCCAGACGTCGTCGGTGCTTCCGTTCGTGGCCAGTAGTAGAGCCAGCCGCTGGCCGAGTCGTAGTAGTACTCGCCGGCCTGGTCGAGGAAGTCCAGCGAGTTCTGGATGAAATAGCGCGAGCCGGGATCGTTGGTCTGGATCGAGTACCGGGTCGGGTACCGCAGCGTCGCGAGGTTCTTGTTCCACGACATGTTCAGGATCGGGTCGGTATCGGTGAACCAGCTCCAACTGCCGCCCGACCAGATGACGACCTGCGCGTCGTGCAGATCCCAGTTCGGATTCCACTGGCCCGGATCGAAGGTGAGCCAGGTCTGGCTGTTGCGGCGGTCGGGCACGAGTGTGGCGCGCAGATAGGGCGCCCAGGTCTCGTCGGTGCCGCGATTCGGGTAGCGGGCCGTCGTGGCCCGCTGGTCGCCCTCGAACAGCGTGTGGATCGGCTGGGACGTGCCGATCTGCGCGCGGTAGATGTTGCCCTGGTACGGCTGCCAGCCGGTGACCTTCTTCGCGCCCAGCAGGCGCGCCTTGCCCGGACCGTCATAGCTGCGGTAGACGACCTGGTGGCCATCGCCACCGGAATCGGCGCCGGTGAAGCTGATCGTCTGATCGACGGGGTAGTCGCCGGCGCGCAGGTTCACGTCGATGTCGCAACGCATGTGCTGGTTGAGCCGGTGGCTCGCGATGTAGTCGCGAGCGTGCTCGACCGTGCGCCAGGGTGCGCTCTGCGACCCCTTCGATGAGTCGTCACCGCCGGGGGCGACGAACAGCTGTGTCGGCCCGCAGGCACCGCTCGGTGCTGCGTTTGCCGGCAGCGTCGCCGCGGCAGTTGCGACCAGTAGTGCCATCGCCCCGGCGAATGACATCAGCTTGCGGCGGCGCATGGGGGACCTCCTGAAGTGCTGCGGCCACTGGCCGCGGGCTTGGTTGCGACGGGCGGGCTGCGGTGGCCGTGGTCGCTCATCCGAGTAGCCAACGTTAATCGATTAGAAATCGTCGATTAGTGAGCGAAAGTAGCGAGGTTGCCCGCCGCGGGTCAATACCTCGGCGACGCTTGTCGCCCGCTGGTGCTGCGCTCGGCCGTGCGTCGCGCGCGCCCGGCCGACTTTCCTGCTTACCCGCCGAGCTGACCAGATTCTGCGCCAAACATTGGTGATCCCGGCGGGGAAGCGTGGCCGTCAGCTGGCACTGGCGAGCGGCCCAGCATCAGCGAGCCGTCGGGCACCGGCGTGCCGGGCGGTAGCAAGCCTGCGCGCAGCATGTCGGCCCACACCGCCGGTGGCACCGGGTGTTCCAACTCGGCGATGTTCTCGCGCAACTCGTCCACGCCGGCCGATCCGCTCAGCACGCAGCGCACGGCCGGATGCCCGAACGGGAACTGCAGCGCCGCCGCCTTCAGCGAGACGCCGTGCCCGCGACAGATTGCCTGCAAGGCCTGGGCCCGAGCCAGGGCGTCGGGCGGCGCGGCCCGGTAGTCGAACCGTGCGCCCGGCCGAGGGTCGGCGAGCAGCCCGCTGTTGTAAACCCCGCCGATCACCACGCCGACCGAATGCTGCGTGCACAGCGGCAACAGCGAAGCGAGCGCCGACTGGTCGAGCAGCGTGTACCGCCCGGCCACCAGGATCACGTCGAGCTCGCCGGTGGCGACGAAGCGGGCCAGCGCGGCCGGATCGGCCATGCCGACGCCGATGGCGCGCACCGCGCCCTGCGCGCGAAGCTCCGTCAATGCGGGTAGTGCCTCGCCCATGGCCTGGTCCAGGTGAGCGTCCGGGTCGTGGATGTAGGCGATGTCGACGCGGTCCAACTGCAGCCGTTGCAGACTCTCGTGCAGCGAGCGGCGTACGCCCGCAGCACTGAAATCCCATTGGCGTTGCCGGGCCGGGAGCCACCCCGACTGCGGTGGCCCGGGCACGAGCAGCCGGCCGACCTTGGTCGAGACGACGTAGCTCGATCGATCGACGCCGGCGAGCGCGCGCCCGAGCCGCTGCTCGGCCACGCCGAGGGCATAGTGCGGTGCCGTGTCGAAATAGGTGATCCCCGCGTCGAGCGCGGCATGCACCGTCTGCACCGCGGCCCGTTCGGGGACCTGTCGGTACAGGTCCGCGATCGCCGCGGTGCCGAGCCCCATGCGACTCAGGCCGAGCGGCCGGCGGAGAAGGCCGAGCCGATCGGCTGCCTGCACGGCCGGCCGCCTCAGGAGATGACGCCGTGCGACCGGCCTGCGGCGTGCTCGCGCACGACGGCCTCGGCGTGCTCGGTGTCGCCGGAGGCGAGCACCGTGATCAGGCCCGCGTGCCACTCGGCGAGTTCCTTCAGATCACCCTTGTAGAACGGGTCGCCCACGACCTGCAGGATGTTCAGGCTCGGCTCGAGCACCCCCCACAACCGCTGCACGAGCGTGTCGCCACTCAGCGAGCAGAGCCGCCGGTGGAAGGCCATGTCGGCTTGGCGGAGCTTGGCCTGGCTTCGGGACTTCGCGGCCGCACGCATCCGGTCGACTTCCTCGTGCAACGCGTCGGCCGCCTCGGTCGTCCAGTTCGCGGCGAGGTCACGCGCCGCGATGCCTTCGAGTACGACGCGAATCTCGCGGGCCCGTGCGGCGTCGTCGGGCGAGATCTCGGCGACGTAACTGCCGCGTCGAGCGACGTAGCTGACCAGGCCTTCATGCCCGAGCTGGCGAATGGCGTCGCGGACCGGAGCCTGGCTGATGCCGTATCGGCGGGCGAGTTCTGACTCGACGAGCCGCGTGTTCGGCGCCAGCTCACCGTCGATGATTGCCTGCCGCAACCGCTCATACACCTGGTCGGACAGCAGGCCTGTTCGCAGTGGAACGACGTCGCTCACCCCGACCCCCCCTTCCTCGTTCGATCCGCGGCGGCCGATACCGGCCATCCCGGATTGCGTATTGACACTCCCGCGGGAGTCTACCTACAGTCGCGCATCGACAATCGATTTTCGCTAAAGGAGTGTCGCATGGCCCACGCTGATCTGCCCAGCGTCCATGTCCGTGCCGGCGCGAAGCGCATTTTTGCCCTTCGCAGAAGGGCTGCCGCGGCGATCGTCGTGGCCGCGGGCCTGCTGGTCAGCGCCTGCGGCTCGTCGTCCGGATCGGGATCTGGCAAGACGCTCTCGTTCTACGTGAACGTGACGCCGACGCTCACGAAGAGCTTCTGGCACCAGCAGGTCGACGGTTACACGAAGAGCCACCCGGACGTGAAGATCAATATCGTCGACTCCAAGGGCCAGGACGTCACCAAGTACTTCGCGACGCTCGTCGGGTCCGGGCAGGTGCCCGATGTCATCGAGGTTCCGCCCGGTGACATCGCCAAGTACCACACCCTGCTGCATCCATTCGACACCTCGCAGGCCTGGGTGCGATCCCCCGGGTACGAACAGCAGGAATACCAGGGCAAGCTCTACGGCGTCTCGTCCGCGACGACCGCCTACGGCCTCGTGTTCTACAACAAGGCCGACTTCGCGAAGGCCGGCATCGCCGCTCCGCCGAAGAGCATGAGCGAGATGACCGCGGACATGGCCAAGCTGAAGGCGGCGGGCTTCGTGCCGATGGAGACGAGCGGTGACTTCGTGCTCGGATTCCAGTTCACCAGCTTCGCCTACCCGACGCTGTTCACCAAGAATCCGAAATGGTACTTGGACAAGTCCGCGGGCAAGGCAGACTTCGCCGGCAGTGCGTTCCAGGACATGGCCAACACGTACTCCGACTGGGTGCACAAGGGCTACTTCAACAAGGGCGCGCTGAGCACGAAGTACGACACGTCCGAGCTGAATTTCGCGCAGGGCAAGTCGGCGATGTACCCACTGGCCGGCTGGTACACGCCCGCGCTGAACAAGGCCAATCCGAAGTTCGACGTCGGGGTGTTCCAAATCCCGACGATGGACGGCAGCCCCGCTCCGCTCGAGGCGGACCCGATCAACACGTACTACGTCTCCAACAAGGTCAAGAACTACCCCGCCGCGCTGGACTTCGTGAAGTACCTCAGCACCGATCCGACGGCGGTTCGCAACTTCATCACCGCTGACGGCGACTACTCGACGGCCACTCCCCCGGTCACCCGTCAGATGTCACCGATCGAGCAGCAGATCCAGGCGTTGATCGATCAATCGGTCAAGGCCGGCACGACGATCCCCTGTTGCAACGGTGCGATCAACAGCGGGAACGGCGCCGCCGGGATCCAGGACGAGCTCGACACCCTGGTCGGTGATCTGCAACTCGGCCATTCGCCCGACGGCTTCGGCGCCAAGTTGGACGACTGGTGGAAGACCAACAAGAGCTCGAGTTGACCACCACTCTGCCGCAGGCCGCGGCCACGGTGCCCGACCGGGCGATTCGCCCGGACGAGCCTGGTCGCGGCAAGCGCAGGACCCGGCGCGGTCTGGCCGAGCACCTCGGCCGGCTGGCGATGGTCTGGCCGGCGGTCCTGATCTTCGCCGCGTTCTCGGTGACGCCGCTCGTCATCGGGATCTACCTGAGCATGACGAACTGGGACGGCGTGAACGCGCCGGGCTTTCTCGGTCTGCGCAACTACGGCCAGGTCCTGCATTCGAGCGACTTCCGCTCGGCGCTCGAGTTCACCCTGGTTGTCGCCTTCTTCGGCGTACTGCTGCAGAACGTGCTCGGCTTGGGCCTGGCTCTGCTGCTGAACCGCCCAGGGCGTTTCTCCAAGCTGTATCGGGCATTGTTCTTCTACCCCGTTGTGCTCACGGCAATTGCGATCGGCTTTCTCTGGCACGCGTTGCTCGACTACCAGGGAGCACTCAACGCGGTGCTGACGAGCACGTTCCACATGCAGCCGCTGGACATGTTCGGTTCGCCCAACTCGGCCATCGCGGCAGTCATCATCGTGACGGTCTGGCAGCAGGTCGGCTTCGCGATGGTGCTCTACCTGGCCGGACTGCAGGCCGTGCCCCGCGATCTCGGCGCTGCCGCCGCGGTCGACGGCGCGAGCAGCTGGCAGGTGCTGCGCCACATCACCGTGCCGATGCTCGCGCCGACCATCACCATCAACGTCGTCCTGGGTCTGACCGGCTACCTCAAGCTGTACGAGCTGGTGATCGCGTTGACGAACGGCGGCCCGGCCGGTCGGACGAAGACGACCGTCATGCGCATCTTCGAGGACGCGTTCACCAACAGCCGTCCCGGCTTCGCCGCCGCGGAGGGCATCGTGCTCGCCGCGATCACCGCCGCGCTGAGCCTGGTGATCATCGCCTACCGGCGGCGCAGTGAGCAGGGTCTGCAATGACGATCGCACTTGCCGGCCGCCGGTCGCGTCGCCGCTCACGTCGGCGGATCCGCCGGCACCTCGTGCTTGCGCCGTTCGCGGTGCTGATGCTCATCCCCTTGTACCTGCTCATCGTCAACTCGTTCAAGGCGCAGAAGGACATTGTCTCCTCGCCGTTCGGCGCGCACCGGCTCACCGTCAGCTATCTGAAGGCGGCGATCAGCAGTCCCGACTACAACGTCGTTTCCGCCTATGGCGTCACGGCCCTGCTCGTCGTTCTCGTCGTTGCCGGCATGATCGGGTTCGGCGCGCCCGTCTCGTATCTGATTGCCCGCAGTTCGTCGATGCGCTACCGGCTGCTGCAGGTCGGATTCCTCTCGGCGATCTTCATCCCGCCGGGCATTCTGCTGATCCCGGTCGTCTACGTGCTGCGCAACCTCGGGCTCTACGGCTCATTGCCGGGCCTGGTGCTCGTCGACCTCGCCAACAGCTTCCCGTTCGCGATCTTCCTGTTCAGCGGCTACCTCCGATCGATCCCCACCAGCCTCGACGAGGCGGCGAAGATCGATGGTTGCTCGACCATGGGCACGTTCTGGCGGGTGATCTTCCCGCTGATGAAGCCTGCGGTCGCCACCGCTTCGGTCTTGACGGCGCTGTGGACGTGGAACGACTTCATCAACCCGTCGATCATCCTCGGGCCGACCTCGACCCAATACACCGTGACGACCGGCATCTACACCGCGGTCGGGCAGTACCTCACCAACTACACGGTGGTCTACCCGAACATTCTGCTGACCGTCGCGTCCGGTTCTGATCCTCTTCCTGGTGGCCCAGCGATTCATCGTCGGCGGGCTGATGGAAGGGGTCACCAAGTGACCGTCACCGTCACCGCTACCGAGCCGCTGCTCGAGCCGCCCGCCTGGGCGTTGCTGCAGCGCGAACTGTTCGCCGTGCTTGACGCCGCCTGGCGCCGCTTCGAGGAGACGTTCTGCGCGGACGACGGGCGGCTGCGTTTCGCCGGCGCGATGGCATCGCGCGACGGCGTCGACGACTTCTATGAGGCATTCGGCAATTGGCCCCAGCTCTACCTGCTCGGCGGCGCCGACGATCTGCTGCCGTCATCGGTGCGCCACTGGGAGGCGGTAACCGCGCAGCTCACGGAACTCGGCATGTTGCACGACGAGTTCGACAAGGGTTACGACTGGTTCCACATCGGCGAGGGCCTGCTGTTCTTCTACCAGCTGTGCATGAGCGACCCGGGTCGATTCGCCGAAAGGGCAAGGCGATTCGCCGAGTTGTACGTCGATCCCCGGTACGGCAACTACGACCCTGACCTCGCGATGATCCGCGCGCCGCACAACGGCGCCCTTGGTGCCCGCTTCGGTGTCAACGACGGCGGGCCGTACCCGTGGCGCGAGGAACTGGCCGACCAGTACGGGTACCCGCTGGACTGGATGCATGACCCGACCGAGCCACTCCCCCCGGTTGCCGACGATCCGCGTCTGGGCCCGCTCATGCATGAACGGCTCGGCCGGGGCGACGTCGCGGTCAATCTGGCGGCGCTCGCCCTGGTCGCCAATGCGCATCTCGTGCATCCGGAGCCTCGCTACGTCGAATGGTGCCGCCGCTACGTCGACGCCTGGCGAGCACGGGCGACCGCGAACGGCGGCCTGGTGCCGGACAACGTCGGCCCGGACGGCAAGGTCGGCAGCCTGCTCGACGGGCGCTGGTACGGCGGGCACTACGGCTGGTCGTGGCCGCACGGCTGCTACAGCGTCGGAACGGCCGTGCTGGCCGGCACGCTGGCCGCGGCCCTCGTCACCGGCGACGACGCGCCGCTCGACTTGCCGCGGGCCCTACTCGACACCCTTATCGCACAAGGCAAAACCGGTCGGACGAGCAGCTCCGACACGAGCCTGCGCGAACGGTGGGCCGCTCACCTCGGCCCGGACGTCGACGCCGAGACGTTCCTCGTCCCGTACCGATTCAGTGATCGCGGGTGGTTCGACTTCAACCCGATGCAGACCGCGCTGCCCACGGCGCTCTGGCACGAGACGGGGTCGCGCGAGGACCGAGCCCGGCTCGACGGACTGCGTGAGCGCGCCGGCTACGACTGGACGCGAGTGCGGTCGTTCCGCGACAAGGAGGAAGCCGGGCATGAGGAGCCGTGGCTGGCCTACCTGGCCGGTGACAACGACGCCTATCCCGAACAGATCCTCGCCGTTGCGCTCGCGCAGGCTCGGCGACGGCTGCACCTGATCGACAGCGTCGCCGACCCGACGGTGCGCGAGGCGCAGATCCATCGGTGGCAACGGCTGAATCCGGTCGTCACCGAGGCGCTCGTGCAACTGACCTGGGGGGCGCCGCAGGTTCTCTACAACGGTGGCCTGCAGCAGGCGCGGGTGCGCTACTTCGACGCGGACGCGCGGCGCCCGGGCCTGCCACCGTCGGTGAGCGCCCTCGTCTCCGGCGTGGAGTCGACGAACACCCGGCTGCACCTGATCAATCACGACGCGGTGCACGCACGGCGGGTTGTCGTGCAGGCCGGCGCGTTCGCCCAGGATGTGATCAGCTCCGTCCAGGTCAGTGCGCTCGCCGGGCCGTGGGGCGGCGCCGAGACCGACTACACATTCGACCCGCCGCGGCCGGACGTGCGCGAGCAAGCGGTCGGATCGCCCTGGCTACAGGTAGATCTGCCGGCCGCGTCGCGCATATCGATGACCTTGGCTCTCGAACGCAACGCGCACCCTCCTTCGTACACCGCCCCGTGGGACATCGAATCGACAGGAACTGCATGAGCTTCCAGGCACTCGACCGTGACTCGCGCCCGTGGAACCTTCCGGTACGCGGAGAACCCTACGAGCGGGTACCCGCCGACGTCGTCGCATCGTTCGCTGACATCAGCGCGGCCACGGCGTGCGCGAAGTTGCATCACATGGGCATCCGCCGCACGTTCATCTCCGGGCCGCGGCCGTTCCGGACCGGCGGGAGGGTGGTCGGATCGGCGCTCACCCTGCAGTTCATGCCGCAGCGGGAGGACATCGCGTCCGGCATGTCGCAGGAGTACGTCGAGCGGCACACGGCGTTGTGGGCCGTACTCGACAGTGCGCAGCCCGGCGATGTTCTCGTGGTCGACGCCCGCGGCGCCACGCACACCGGATGCCTGGGCGAGATGCTCGTGCGCTACTTCGCGGCTCGCGGTGGCGCGGGAATCGTCGTCGACGGCATGATCCGCGATACGCCGAAGCTGCGTGATCTCGACCTGCCGATCTGGACGCGCGGTGCCACCCCGCACTACGCGTCGCAATCCGAACTCTTCCCGTGGGCGTACGACGTGCCGGTCGCGGTGGGTGGAGTGCTCGCCCTGCCCGGCGACATCGTGGTGGCCGACGACGACGGCGCGGTCATCGTGCCGCGCGCGTGCGCCGACGAGTTGGTCGAGAAAGCGCAGACGCACGAGGACTGGGAAGTGTTCAGCCGCATGCGCATCGCGCAGGGCGGTGCCCTGTCGAAGTACTACCCATTGGACGACGACGCCGCTGCCGAGTACGAGCAGTGGCGCAACGGGCAACACTGAGCCGGCGCTTCACCGAGCCGAAGGAGGTGCACGCGATGTCCCGGTAGAGCGCCTCTCGACTCTCTCGCGCAGCGGTTGACGACGAGGTCAACCTGACTGCGAAAGGCGGACCGCAGCCCGCGACCTGTCGCGCCGCACTGGCGTTCCGTCCGGCTCCATGTCTTCACGGGGATTCCTCGCCGTGCGCTCTTACGGGCGGCGGCGGCCACAACGCCGACTGCTTGCCGCCGCATTGCCTTGCCGCAATGCGGGGCCAGTGCGGCATGCGCTGAAGGAGACGTCATGAGCATCCCGGAACCTGCCCCGCTCGAATCGCGTGGGGTGTCGCGGCGGGCGGTACTGGGCGCGGCCACCGCCGGTGTCGCGTACGCGGCGGCCGCGTCCGCACTCGGCAAACCTGCTGCTGCGCGGGCGGTTACGCCCAAGCCGGACTGGTCCGTCGGCCCGCCGTCCGACCCCGCGTTTCTGCTCTGGTTCAACACGCCGGCAACCGACTGGCAGGACCAGGCCTTCCCCGTCGGCAACGGCCGACTCGGCGCCATGGTGTTCGGCGGCATGACGACGGAACGCATCCAGATCAACGAGCACACGTTGTGGACGGGAGGTCCCGGCTCGGCCGAGGGCGGCCACTCCTACACGTCCGGCAACTGGGATCCGGCGCGACCCAACGCACTGGCGGCGGCACGCGACCTCGTGGCCGCCGAGGGTCAGGCCGACACCGGCGCGATCATGGGCCTGCTGGGCCAGGACAAGTGGGGCTACGGCGCCTATCAGACGTTCGGCGACATCACGCTCACCTTCGCCAGCCCACCGGATCCGGCTCTGGTCGTCGACTACGTCCGCAAGCTGAACCTGGCCAGCGGTGTCGCGGACGTGCAGTACAGCGTGCAGCGATTCGACAGCCACGGGAACCGGCTGCCCTCGATCGACTACACGCGCGAGTACTTCGCGAGCTACCCGGATCAGGTTCTGGTCTCGCGGTTCGCGGCGCAGAAGTCGGGCTTTCAATCCTTCACCGTCGCGATCAATCTGCCCACCAACCGGTCGATCACCGCCACGGCGAACGGCGGGCGCATCACCGTGCGCGGTGCGCTCACCGACAACGGCCTTGTCTACGAAGGGCAATTGCAGGTCGTCGCCGTCAACGGCACGGTCACCGACAACGCCGACGGCTCGGTGACGGTCACCGCCGCCGACAGCGTGACGCTGATTGCCTCGCTGGGCACCAACTATGCGAACAGCTACCCGACCTACCGCGGCGACGACCCGCACCAGGCGGTGACCGACGCCGTCGACGCAGCTGTGGCCACGCCCTACTCGACGTTGCTGGCCAACCACGTTGTCGACCACGGCGCGCTGTTCAACCGGGTGTACATCGACATCGGCCAGAAGCCGTCGACGACACCGACGGATGCGCTGCTCACCGCGTTCAAGACCGCCCGGTCGACGCAGCCGAATACACCGGCCGACCCGCTGATCGAGATGCTGCGCTTCTACCTCGGGCGGTACCTGCTCATCGCCAGTTCGCGTCCCGGCTCGCTGCCCGCGAACCTGCAGGGAGTGTGGAACGAGTCGACCGCGCCCGACTGGCAATCGGACTACACGACCAACATCAACCTGGAGATGAACTACTGGCCCGCTGACGTGACGAACCTGTCGGAGACGGTCGCGCCACTGGTCGACTTCGTGGACGCGTGGCGCGCGCCCGGCCGGGTCACGGCTGCGCAGCTGTGCGGTGCGCGCGGGTTCGCGGCCATGAACCATCTCAACGTGTTCGGCTACACCGGCGTGGCCCCGAATCCGTCCGAGTGGTCGCCGGAGTCGACCGGGTGGGTGCTGCACCAGATCTGGGAGCACTACCTGTTCACCGGCGACACCGCCTACCTGCGCGACCGCGCCTACCCGATTCTCAAAGAGCATTCGCAGTTCTGGGTCGACTACCTGGTGCAGGATCCGTCCGATCGCCTGCTCAAGGTGACGCCCAGCTTCTCGCCCGAGCACGGTGCATTCACCGCGGGCTGCTCCTACTCGCAGATGATCGTCTGGGACCTGCTCACCAACACGATTGCGGCGAGCACGGTCCTCGGGGTCGACCGCGTGTTCCGCACGAGCCTGCGCGCCGTTCAGGACATGCTCGATCCGGGTCTGCGCATCGGGAGTTGGGGCCAACTTCAGGAGTGGCAGCAGGACCTCGACGATCCCAACGACGGGCATCGGCACTTGTCCCATCTCTACGGGCTGTTCCCGGGCAGCCAGATCACCCCGGACAGCACACCCGACTACTTCGCCGCGGCGAAGGTCACCGTCGATACCCGGACCGCGCACACCGCGGTCAGCGACATCGGGTGGAACCGCGCGCACAAGATCAATCTGTTCGCCCGCCTGCGCGAAGGCGATGCCGCCCGCGAGCAGATCGATCACCTGCTCTGGAAGAACACGTTCAACAACTTCCTCAACGACTGGCCGTTCCAGATCGACGGCAACTTCGGTGCCACGGCGGGCATCGCCGAGATGCTGCTGCAGTCGCATCTCGGGACGGTCGACATCCTGCCGGCGCTGCCGACGGGATGGGCGGCCGCCGGGTCGTTCGACGGGCTGCGCGCCCGGGGCGCGTTCACCGTCGGCGCCACGTGGCGAGCGGGCGTCCCCACCGAGATCCGGGTGGCATCCGACCTCGACTCGAAGGTTCGCCTGCGCAGCACGCTGCCCGCGCCGGTCACCGTGACCGTCGACAAAGGCACGGCGCCGAAGGCAGATCTGACCGACGGCGTGCTGAGCTTCGCCACGAGAGCCGGACGGGCCTATCGCATCGGGCCGACGGCATGACCCACAGACTGTCGCGCCGCGACGTGCTGCGGCTTGGTGCGGTCGGCGCCGGCGTCGCGATGCTGCGGCCGCCGGTTGCCGACGCTGTGCCCACGCGGTTTCGCGATGCCCAGTTCCCGATCACGGAGTTCGGCGCAAGCCAGGACAGCGATTGCACGTCGGCCATCGCCGCGGCGATCACCGCCTGCCATCGCGCCGGCGGCGGGCATGTGGTGGTTCCGCCGGGGCGCTGGCGGACCGGTGCGATCAGGTTGCGCAGCGGCGTCGACCTGCACGTCAGCGCCGGGGCAACACTGGCCTTCAGTACCGACCCGTCCGACTACCTGCCCGTGGTGCTCACCCGCTGGCAGGGGATCGAGGTGTACAACTACTCGCCCCTGATCTACGCGCACGGTGAGCGAAACATCGGCGTCACCGGCGCAGGCGTGCTCGACGCCCAGGGCGACAACGAGCATTGGTGGTACTGGATCGGTTCCGGCCAGTACGGCTGGCACACCGGATTGCCCAACCAGCGCGCCGACTGGGCGCTGCTCTCGCAGATGGGCGACAACGGCGTGCCGGTCAGCCAACGGGTCTTCGGTGACGGGCACTACCTGCGTCCGAGTTTCATCAGCCCGCACAGCTGCACGGGCGTCGTCATCTCTGGCGTGACCTTGCGCAACTCGCCGATGTGGAACGTCCACCCGGTGTTCTGCCGCGACGTGCTCGTGCAGGACGTGCAGATCGACAGCCTCGGCCCCAACGGCGACGGGTGCGATCCCGACTCGTGTGAGGACGTGACGATTCGCCGGGTGCGTTTCGCGACGCACGACGACTGCATCGCGATCAAGTCCGGGCGTGACGCGGACGGCCGGCGGGTGAACCGGCCCGTCACGCCGGATCCGCGTCGAGGACTGCACATTCATCAGCGGTGGCGGCGCGATCGCCATCGGCAGCGAGATGAGTGGCGGCGTCTCGCAGGTCCGCGGGCGGCGGCTGCACCTGCCCGTCGACCCCTCGGCCGAGGACGCCGATATCGCCTACGTGCTATGGGTGAAGTCAACCGCCACGCGTGGTGGGTACGTCGACGACGTGCGGGTAACCGACGTCGACTGCACCGGCCGCACGTACATCCCGTTCAGCGCGAACTTCCACTACACGGGCACCGGCGGCGGCGATCTCTACCCGTCGGTGTCCCGACTGCATGCGGCCCGGTGGCAGGTCGGCACCAGCACTCGGCCGTACGACCTCGAGGGCGTCCCCGACGCCCCGATCGCCGGCGTGACGCTCGAGCACTGCTCGTTCGGGCCACCTGACCAACCTCCCCTTGTCCAGTACGTCGACCGACTGCGTCTGCGCGACGTGTCCGTCGGCAACTGACCCACTTCACCAACCGTCCCGACCCCCAGGAGGGCTCATGTTCCATCCGTCCCGACGAAGAATTGCCGGCGTCTCAGTCGCCACCGCGGCGCTGCTGGCGTTCGGCATCCCGGCGCTGACGGTGCACGCCGGCGCCGACTCGCCGCAGTCGTGTACGCCGACCGAGCTGTTCGTGTCGACCACCGGCAACGACGCCGCTTCCGGCACCCAGGCCCATCCGTGGAAGACGATCGGGCACGCGCGGGACGTCATCCGCGAACGAGGCCTGAACGACGCGAAGCGGATGCACTGCGACATCGACGTGAACGTTCGGGCCGGTGACTACGAGGTCGACAGCACGATCAACTTCGATCAGCGCGACTCCGGCGCGAACGGCCACCAGGTGATCTACCGCAGTTACGACGGGCCCGGCAAGGCCCGCCTGCTCGGTGCGCGGCAGATCAGCGGGTGGCAGCCGTATCAGGGCAGCATCGTCCGGACGATGGTCGGCACCGGCCATCCGTTCTACACGCTGTTCGAAGGTGATCAGCGGGCGACGACGGCGCGTTACCCGAACGTCGGGGCGGGACCGACGCTCGGCCCTTACCTGCAGACGGCGGAGAGCACCGATGACGCGCTGACCAACTCCCAGACCTGGCTCGCGTTCAATCCCGGGGACTGGCACCAGGACTGGGACCTGCATGACGCCCAGGTCGTCATCTGGTCGGGCGGGCACTGGAGTTGGTTCACCGACACCGACCCGGTGGCCGGCGTGACCTGGAACAAGGGCTTCGCGACACTGCGCTACCCGACGCGGTATTCGCTGTTCTCGCAGGTGGGATCGCGTTACTTCCTGCAGAACTCGCTGAGCTTCCTGGACCAACCCGGCGAGTACTACCTCGACTCGCAGACCGGCTGGCTGTACTACTGGCCGCACAGCGCGACCTCCACGATCTGGGCGCCGACCGTGCAGACGATCCTCAGCGTCGCGGGAACGTCTGCTGCCGATCGGGCGCATGACCTGACCTTCGACGGCTTCGCGCTCGAGTACTCCGACTTCATGCAGTGGTACCGCTACGGCTGGAACGCCATCGGCGACTCGGGCGACATACACAAGTACCCGGACTACGACCGGCAGATCGAGCTGCCGCGCAACCGATTCGGCACGATCACCATGACGAACACCCAGTCGGTGACCCTGCGCGGGCTGCACATATCCAATACCGGATTCCACGCCGTCTACCTGCTCTTCGCCAATGACCACGACACGATCTCGGACAGTCTCATCGACCATGTCGGCGCGGACGGGGTGAAGATCGAGGGCGGCTACCCCGGCGAGGGCAATCTGTCACACGACAACACGCTGACCGACAACTTCGTCGACTACGTCGGCGAACTCGTGCCCGGCGACGCGTCCGGGTACGACGTGGTCGACAGCGGCCACAACACCTTGTCGCACAGCGTGATTCAGCACAGTGCTCGCTACGCCGTTGCGTTCAAGGCGATTACGACAGTCGCGGACGCCGACGACTACGTCGGCCAGAACACACTGCAGTACGTGGCTATCGCCCACGCCGGCGAGGACAGCGGCGACATGGGCGCGATCGATGCCTACGGCGTGCAGAACTTCGAGCCGCACGTGATCGAGAGCCACATGTCGCAGATCACGATCACCGACGTGAACGCCGACCCGTCGATGCCTGACTCGGTGCCGAGCGGCATCCACATGGATTCCGGTGGCTGCGGCTTCGACTTCTCGAACATCGAGATCTCGAACACCGAGTACCGCACGCCGTTCCACGGCGACACGCACTGCAACACGTTCGAGAACGACAGCTGGAACGACGGCTTCGACAAGACGCAGATGCAATACGACCAGATCGGCGTCGGCCCGGACTTCCCGTACGGATCGGAAGCAGCCGCCCTCGGGTGAGCATCCTTCGTTGAGTGGTGCGTTGCGCCTTGAGTGGTGCGGTACAACGCACCACTCAGCGGACAGCGCACCACTCAACGAATCGCGACACGCTAACCTCGGCATCGTGCCTGACCTGCCGGTGCTCGATGCCGCCGAACAACGCGTGCTCGGCAGCCTGCTGGAGAAAGAAGTCACCGTCCCGGCGTCGTACCCGATGAGCATCAACTCGGTGCGCACCGCCTGCAATCAGGCCAGCAGCCGAGAGCCGGTCGTCGACTACGACGAAGACCTCGTGCATCAGACGCTGCGTGCGCTCAAGGAGAAGGATCTGGTTGCGCTCGTCTGGCAGGGTGCGGGCAGCCGCGTCGTGAAGTACGTCCAGACGTTCGCTCAGCGGCGCGGGCTCGAGCCGGACGAGCGGGCCCTGCTCACCGTGCTGTTGCTGCGCGGGCCGCAGCCGGCCGGAGCGCTCAAGACCCGCACCGAGCGGTTGCACCACTTCGCCGACCGCGCCGATGTGGAGGCGTGCCTGGCGCGCATGGCCAGTGGTGAAACGCCGATGGTGCGCGAATTGCCGCGCCAACCGGGTCAGCAGGACAGCCGGTGGATCCATCTGCTCGGCCCGGTCGAAGCGCCCGCGGCGGTTGCGGGCGTCCCGATCCCCGTCGACCGCGAGTCGGTGCTCGACGCCGGGCCCGAGGCGCGCGATGACAAGGTCCGCGCGGCGTACGCCGCCGTGGCCGCTTCCTACGCCGAGGAACTCTTCAATGAGCTCACCGGCCTGCCGTTCGAATCGTGGTTGTTGCGCCGGGTGGCCGAACTGTCCGACGGTGCGCCGGTGATCGAGGTCGGCACCGGCCCCGGTCACGTCGCTGCGTTCCTCGCCGAAGCGGGCGCGGACGCAACCGGCCTCGACATCTCGCCGGAGATGGTGGACGAGGCCCGCCGCCGCTACCCCGGCGTCACCTACCAGGTCGGCGACCTGCGTCAGCTGATCCGGCCCACCACCCACGACGGGTGGGGCGCCGTCCTCGCGTGGTACTCACTCGTCCACCTCGCCGCGTCCGAACTGCCGGGCGCGATCGCCTCGCTCGCGCGACCACTCCGCACCAACGGCTGGCTCGTGCTCGCCCTGCACGCCGGCGCGGAGGTACGCAGCGTCCGCGAATGGTTCGGCCATGACATCGACCTCGACTTCGTCCTGCACGATCCCGCCGAAATCGTCGCCGCCGTGGAGCGAGCCGGCCTGCTCGACGTCGAGTGGTACCAACGCGGCCCGTTCACCTCACGCGGCGAGACCACCCAGCGGCTGTACGTGCTCGCCCGCAAGCCGTAACCGCCAGCCCCTGCATAGTGGGACAAGCTTCACGGAATGACCGTCCACAGTGGACACCCGCGGCACGGACGAGGGTCACATCGCACCGAGAACGCCTTCTTGTGCTGGACGGCGACTCGCGTGATGGTGGGCGCACACACCCGAGTAAGGAGCCGGCCGGATGGACGCGCCCAATCCCTCCAATCGAATCGCGCGAGCCGTCCGGGGCACGGGCGGAGACGGGCCGCCGACGCCGGGAGCGCCGCCACCACCGAAGCGGCCGCGCTTTCGGATCGGCTGGGGCTGGATTCTGTTCGTGCTGGCCCTTCTTGTGGTCAACATGTACGCCGGCTCGCGGGCGACCCAGCCGGCATCGCGCGTTCGCGTCCCGTACAGCCCGTTCTTCCTGCAGCAGGTGAGCGCGGGACACGTCAAGGACATCACGTCGAAGGGCACGGCGATCCAGGGCACGTTCACCCAGAAGGAGTCATACGCCGGCTCGAAGCCGACGACTCTGTTCCGAACTGAGATTCCAACGTTCGCGGACAACAACGCGCTGTCGCAACTGCTCCAGCAGAAGAAAGTGACCGTAAACGCGCAACCGCTGGACACCGGCGCCCCGTGGTGGCAGAACCTGCTGCTCGGTTTCGGCCCGACGATCCTGTTTCTCCTGTTGCTGTTCTGGTTGATGCGCCGCGCGGGCAATGTTCAGAATCTCCTCGGCGCGTTCGGCCGATCCAGCGCTCGGCGGTACCAGCCGTCCGGCGACCGCGTGACGTTCGCCGACGTCGCGGGCATCGACGAGGCGAAGGCGGAACTGACCGAGGTCGTCGACTTCCTGCGTCATCCCGCCCGGTACCAGAAGCTCGGCGGGCGGATCCCGCACGGCGTGTTGCTCTCCGGTCCGCCGGGCACCGGCAAGACGCTGCTCGCCCGGGCAGTGGCGGGCGAAGCGGACGTCCCGTTCTTCTCGATGGCTGCCTCGGAGTTCGTCGAGGCGATCGTCGGCGTCGGCGCCTCCCGCGTGCGCGACCTGTTCAAGCAGGCGAAGGAGTCCCCTGCGGCGATCGTCTTCATCGACGAACTCGACGCGATCGGTCGCTCACGCACCTCCGGGGTGGGCGGTTTCAGCGGCGGCAACGACGAACGTGAGCAGACGCTGAACCAGATCCTGACCGAGATGGACGGGTTCGACTCCTCCACCAACGTGATCGTGATTGGTGCGACCAACCGTCCCGACGTTCTCGACCAGGCCCTGCTCCGCCCCGGGCGCTTCGACCGGCGGATTGCCGTGCAGCCGCCGGATCGTTCCGGTCGCGAGGCGATCCTCAAGGTGCACACCCGCAAAGTGCCGCTGGGGCCCGACGTCGATCTCGGCGCGATCGCCGCTACGACGCCCGGCATGGTCGGGGCCGATCTGGCCAATCTCGTCAACGAGGCCGCGCTGCTCGCGGCTCGGCGCAACCACGATGCCGTCACCCAATCCGACTTCGCCGACGCGCTCGAACGCATCGTGCTCGGCGCCGAGCGGCAGGTCATGATGAGCCCGCAGGAACGACGCCGGACCGCCTACCACGAAGCCGGCCACGCAATCGTCGGCATGCTCACCGACGGTGCCGATCCGGTGCGCAAGGTCTCGATCATTCCCCGCGGACTGGCCCTCGGCGTCACGTTCGCCGCGCCCGACAGTGACCGCTTCACCTACCGCGAACCCGAGATCCACGCCAAGATCAAGGTTGCCCTCGGCGGTCGCGCCGCGGAGGAGGTCGTCCTCGGCGAGATCAGCACCGGTGCCGAGTCCGACATCCAGCAGCTCACCGAGATCGCCCGGCAGATGGTCGGACGCTGGGGCATGAGCGCGACGATCGGGCCGGTCGCCGTACTCCCCCGCGACGGCGCCGGACCTCTCCTGCCAGGTGCTGCCGAGGTCTCACCGGACACCCAGCGACTTGTCGACGACGAGGTCCGCAACATCGTCGACGAATCGCACCGGCAAGTCGTCGCGCTGCTGCGCGAGAACCGAGGCAAGCTCGACTCCCTCGCCGGAGCGCTGCTCGAACACGAGACCCTCGACGAGAAGGATGCCTACGCGGCCGCCGGCGTCCCGCGCGTTGACGGGTCCACCGCCGACTCATTGGCTACGGCAGAACAGTCGCGCTCGACGCGGTCGCCGTAGCGGTTCAGGTTTCTCGTCAGCCGGCAACCAGATCGCCCGGGGCCGCCAGCCGACCGGCCACTGCCGAGGCCGCCGCCACCGGCGGTGACACGAGGTGGGTGCGCGCGCCCCGGCCCTGGCGGCCCTCGAAGTTGCGGTTCGACGTTGACGCGCTGCGCTGCCCCGGCGCCAGCGAATCCGGATTCATGCCGAGGCACATCGAGCATCCGGCCGAGCGCCACTCGGCGCCGGCGGCGCGGAAGACCTCGTCCAGACCCTCGGCCTCGGCGGCCCGCTTGACCGCCATGGAGCCGGGCACCACGAGCATGCGCAGTCCGTCCGCGACGCGACGCCCCCGCAGAACCGCAGCGGCCGCGCGCAGATCCTCGATACGGCTGTTCGTGCACGACCCGACAAAGACCGCGTCCAAGGTGATGTCGCGCATCCGCTGGCCGGGACGCAGGTCCATGTAGTCCACAGCGCGACGGGCCGCTTCGCGCTCGTCGCCGGCCGGCAGCGCATCCGGGTCGGGCACGGCCGCGTCGATCGGGACGCCCTGCGCCGGATTGGTTCCCCACGTGACGAACGGCCGCACCGAATCCGCGTCGAGGCGCACCTCGGTGTCGAAGACCGCGTCCGGATCGGTCGCCAACGTCGCCCAGTACTCGGCCGCGGCGTCCCAGTTGGAGCCGGTCGGGGCGTCCGGCCGGCCGCGCAGGTACTCGAGCGTCACGTCATCGGGCGCAACCAGCCCCGCGCGGGCCCCGAGTTCGATCGACATGTTGCACAGCGTCATCCGCTGCTCCATCGACAGCGCCCGGACGGCGTCACCGCGGTACTCGACGACATGCCCGCGACCGCCCGCCGTGCCCACCTGGGCGATCAGGGCGAGCACAAGGTCCTTCGCGGTCGACGTCGTCGGCCAGGCGGCCGGTGATCGTGACCGCCATGGTCTTCGGCCGGTACTGCGGCAGCGTCTGCGTCGCGAGCACGTGTTCGACCTCGCTGGTGCCGATACCGAATGCCAGCGCGCCGAACGCCCCGTGCGTGCTCGTGTGGCTGTCGCCGCACACGATCGTCATGCCGGGCTGGGTCAGTCCGCGCTCGGGGGCGATGACGTGAACGATCCCCTGGCGGTCGGCACCGAGCCGGTGCAGCGGGATCCCGAATTCGGCGCAGTTCGCGCGCAGTGCCCGCAGCGCGCCCAGGCTCATCGGCTCGGTAACGGTCAGCGTGTCGGTCGGGACGTTGTGGTCCTCGGTGGCCAAGGTCAGATCGGGCCGGCGGACCGTGCGTCCGGACAGGCGCAATCCGTCGAAGGCCTGCGGGCTGGAGACCTCGTGCAGGAGATGCAAGTCGATGTAGAGCAGGTCGGGCTCGGTTCCGCCGGCCCGGACGAGATGGTCGTCCCAGAGCTTCTCGGCCAGCGTCCGGCCGGGCGAATGGGTCATGCGTACACCGCCTCGGCCACGTCGTGGGCCGACAACTCCGCTCCCGTGAATGACCGCACGATCCGGCCGTCCCGGACGACGTGAACCTGGTCGCACAGGTGCGCGAGGTCCTCGTACTCCACACTGCTGATGAGCACCGTCGCGCCGCCGTCGGCCAGCGCCGCGAGGTGGGCGAACACGTCATGCTTGGCCCCTACGTCCACTCCCTGGGTGGGCTCGTGGGTCGCGAGAACGGTCGGGCCGGCCATGAGCCACTTCGCCAGCATCACCTTCTGCTGGTTGCCTCCACTCATCAACGCGAGGGTGAGATCACCGCGCTGCGGACGGATGTCGTAGCGGGCCAACTGCCCGGCGACGCTGCGCTTCTCGGCCCGGCTCTGCAGCACGCCACCTCGGCCGGTGAACTCGGAAAGCGTCGGCAACGTCATGTTCTCGCGGGCCGTCAGGTTGAGCGCGCCGCCGAGGCGCTTGCGCTCAGCCGGCAGCATGGCCACGCCGAGCTTGAGCGCGCTTCGCGGATCGAGGCCGGTGGCGGTGCCGGTGCGTCCGCCCACCGCCAACTGCCCGGCCCGGGCCGGTAGCGCGCCGGCGAGCAGGTACGGGATCTCGTCGTAGCCGCCGCCGGGCAGGCCGACGAAGCCGACGACCTCGCCGGCCCGGGCGGTGAACGAGATGTCCGTCGCGAACTTCCCGGCGAGGCCGGTGACCTCGATCGACGTCGCGGCGTCAGGCCGGCCCGGCCGGTACGGATACAGCCGCTCGGCGCTGCGGCCGATCATGAGCTCGACCAGGGACCGGCTGGTCTGCCCGGCGACCGGCTCGTCGCCGACCAGTGCACCGTTGCGCAGCACGAGAACCCGGTCGCAGTTCTCGAGGATCTCGTCGAGCCGGTGCGAGACGAACAGGATGCTGGTGCCCTCGGCCGCCAACCCGCGCAGCACCTCGAAGAGCCGTACGACGCCGGGCCGGGGCAGGTAGGCCGTCGGCTCGTCGAGTACGAGGACCCGGCCGCCCTCGGGGTGACCGCCGTGACTGTCGGCGAGCCCCCGGGCGATCGCGACCAGCGCCTGTTCGGTGACCGGCAGGTCGCCCAGGCGCAGGTCCGGTGAGAGATCGAGCCCCACGGGGGCCAGCGCCCGGCGCACGGCGGCCCGCTCGTGCCGCCACCGGATCCGCCCGCCGAACCCGGTGCGGAACTTGGTGATCCGCAGGTTCTCCAGGATCGTCATGGATCCGACGAGCGCGAGATCCTGGTGGATGAACGCGAGCCCGGTACGCGACGAGCCCGCGCCGAGCTCATGGTGGATCTCGTGCTCACCCATCCGGACGCCGAGCCCCGGGTCGGCGGAGTGGAAGCCGGACAGGATCTTGATGAGCGTCGACTTGCCCGAGCCGTTCTGACCGATCAGCGCGCAGATCTCCCCACGGCGGACCGAGAACGAGACGTCGTTCAGCACCCGGGTGCCGTTGAACGTCTTGCTCGCACCACTGACCGACAGCGTCCGCGCGCTCTCGGGACTCGTCGACGACTCACCCACGGCGACTACTTCGTCCAGAGCGCGGTGAACTTGGCCTTGTAGTCGGCCGCGTCGCCGTACCACGCGAACTCGTTGGAACCCGTGATCAGGCTGACGTTCGACGTGTCGAAGATGCGCAGCCCGACGTGGTAGTTCTCGATCGGCTTGGTGCCGCTCAGCACCCGGAAGATGGTGTCGGTGCAGGCGTAGGCCCACCATTCGTTCTGGCCGCCGACGTCGAGTTTCAGGCCGCTGGTCGGGTCCTTCAACTCCTGGACGATGCCCGGCGTCGCATTGAACGCGCCGACCTTGACCTTGCTGCCGGCGCCCGCGGTCCGGATCGCGCCGAGACCGCCCAGCGCCTGCCCGTCATAGAGCGGCAGGAGGTACTGCCGGGTCGGGTCGGAGTTGATCGTCGTGCGGAACAACGTCGGGATCGAGGCTTCCCACTGCGGGATCTGCACGTCCTTGGTCTGCATGTTGCAGTTCGGGCACAGCCGTTTCACTTCGGAGAGGGTGGCCTGCGCCTGCGGCTCGGATGCGGGGACGTCGTCGGAGGTGACGATCAGGCCCTTGCCGGTCCCGTTCGAGTCGGCGACCATCCAGTCGCCGATCAGCCGGCCGACCTGCTCGTAGTCGAAGCTGACCTCGGCGGCCTGGCCACCGTCGACCTTGCCCGGGATGCCGCTCTGCGCGGTGATGACCTTGATGCCTGCGGCGTTCGCCTGCGCGATCTGGCCCGCGAACAGCTTCGTCGAGAACGCGAGCAGCACGACGGCATCGGCATGCTGGGCAATGGCCTGGGCGAAGCCCTTGTTCGCCTCGTCGACCGAGCCCTTGGCGTCGACGATGTCGACGTTGACGCCGGCGACCGACTTGGCGATCGACTTGACCGCGTCCGACCAGTACTTCAGGACCGGGATGCTGTTGGAGACGCTGATGTAGACGACGTGCTTGCCCGACAGCTTCGAGATGTTCACCGAATCGTTCGGGCCCTGCCAGGTGGGCGGTTGCCGGTACTGCTCGACGATCTTCTTCGCCTCGGCCACGCCGTCGGCGCTGTTGGCGGCCGACGAGACGGGAGCCCCGCCCGAGGGCCCGGCGCTGTCGCCGGGCGTACTGCCGCCACCGCCACCACTGCTGCTACAGGCGGACAGGGTGAGCGCGGCGACGCCGAGGGCGCTGACGGCGACGCTCCGAACGCGCGGCCGGCGCCGCGATGCGAGACGAGCAATGGACATGATGCCTCCGGACTGACGTAGAGGGGCCCCGTGGATCGGGCGAGGGATCGGACTGGCGACCCGAGGCTCAGATCGCCTTGGACAGTCGTCTGCGAGTGACGAGTTGGCTGAGCGTGACTGCGAGGACGAGCGATGCGCCGTAGAAGACCTGCTCGGGCCAGCCCGCGTAGCCCATGTATTGCAGGCCGGTGATGCCCGTGACGAGGAAGTACACGGCGACGAACGTGCCGAAGGCGTTGAACCGGCCCGGGATGATCGTGGTCGAGCCGAGGAACACCGCGGCGAACGCGGGCAGCAGGTAGTACGCGCCGGACTGCGGGTTCGCCGCACCGTTCGTGCCGGCCAGCACGATGCCGGCAACGCCGCCGAGCGTCGCGGTGGCGACAAGAGCACCGGCCCGGATCGGCGCGACCCGGACGCCCGCGAGGCGCGCGACATCCCGGTTCTCGGAGATGAAGATCATCCGCCGGCCGAGCGGGGTGTGCTGCAGCACGAACCACAGGATCACCGTGAGAACGACTGCGAGGTAGAACGGAAGGGGGATGCCCAGTAGTCGCGGCTTCGTCATGAAGGTGATGACCGACGGCGAAATGCCGGTGACTACTGCTGATTTGGAAATCGCGAGCGTGATGCCGGCCAGCAGGGTGCCGCTGCCCAGCGTGACGATGATCGACGGAACACCGACCCATACGACGAGTACGGCGTTGATCGCACCGAACGCCATGCAGATCAGGATCGTGAACAGCAGCGATGTCGCGACGGGCAGTCCGTGCATGCCGTTCAGCACAGCCATCAACGAGCCGCCGAAACCGACGACGCTGCCGATCGACAGGTCGAGTTCGCCGACGGCCAGGGTGAGCAGCAACGCCAGCGAGGCGACGAGGATGACGGTCTGCGTGCTGAGGATCAGCTTGAGCGTGGCGGTGTCGGCGAACGTCTTGGGCCGGACGATGCAGAAGAACACGATCACCGCGAGCCAGGCGACGATCACGCCGTAGCGTTCGACCAGCAGGCCGGACGCCGCGCCGATGGAGCGGCGGGAGCGCTCGGGTGCAGCCGTCTCGGCCCGGTCGGTGATCGTCATGAGCCGGCACCCGTCGGGCCGAGATCAGCGAGGTATTTCAAGACGGTCGCCGACGGCACGACCTCGGCGTACTTCGCCTGCAGGTCGAACAGATTCGCCTCGTGCGGTCGTTCGTCTCGATCGCCGACGGCGTCGCGGACGACCAGCGGGATGTAGCCGTTCTGGACGGCATCCACCGCGGTCGCTCGCACGCAGCCACTCGTCGAGACGCCGGTGATGATCAGCGTGTCGACGCGGGCGAAGTTCAGCGTCGCCACGAGGGACGTCCCGAAGAACGCGCTGGCGTACTGCTTCACGACAACGACCTCGTCGTCGCGCGGCGCGACCTCCGGCATGATCTCGCCGAGCCGGCCGCCTCCGACGAAGTGCCGCAGGGCAGCCACTTTGCGGAAGAACACGCCGCCGTCCGCGCCGTCCGCGCTGTATGACACCCGGGTGTGGACGACCGGGATTGCCGCGGCCCGGGCCGCCGCCAGCACGTCGGCAGCACGGGCGAGGCAGGCGTCAGTGCCCATGTACAGCTCGGCGCCCGGCTCGAAGTACGCGCGCACGAAGTCGATCAGCAGCAGCGCCGGGCGCGGTCCCGGCACGAGCGCCCCACCGAAGCCCGCCTGCGCATAGTCAGCGTCCAGATCGGATCGCTCATCGCGCGCTCATAGCGGCGGCACCGGGGGCTTCGGCGCCGGCAGGCCGGTTTCCGCCAGCGCCCGCTCGAGGATCTGCTCCATCGGCGGTCCCATGTCGAAGACGGGCAGCTCGGCCGGCCGGCCGGCGCGCAGCTCCGCGCGCAGGGTGTCGGTCGCGGCCGCGTCGACGGTTCCGTCGCTGTCGCACACCACGCCGTACCGCCGGGCGCCGTCGGCGGTCACCAGGCCGCGGCGAACCTCGAGCGCGACCAGATCGGCGGATCCGTTCGAGCGGGTCGCCCCAGCCGCCGCCACCCCAGGTGACGAAGTGCAGCACGTCGCCGCGGCGCACCGGGACGTCGTGCACCTTGCTCGGCAGCACCTCGGTGGTGCCGTCGGCGCGCTCGATCCACTTGCGGCCGCGGGCACCGGGCTCGCCGCCGTTCACGCCCCAGGGGTAGGTCAGCCAGCGGTCGTCGTGGATGGCGATCGTGCCCGGCTCGAGGAACCGGTACGCGACGTCGACCCCGTTGCCGCCGCGGTGCAGGCCCGCGCCGCCGGTGTCGGCGACGGTCTCCCACTTCTCGATCCGCAGCGGGTAGTACGCCTCGAGGTACTCGCACGGGATGTTGACGAAGCTGGCCACAGCGAGTGGCCGTCCGGCCCGTCGCCGATCGGCCGGCCCGGGATGCCGCCGAAGCCGATCGAGTAGAGCTGGAACCACTCCCCCTTGCGGTCGCCCTCGCTGTAGTACCCCGAGTACATGAAGTGCGGCGAGGAGGAGAACCCGGCCGCGTTGAGCAGGCTCGGGTTGGTCTGCCCGAGCAGCCCGCCGAACAGGTCGAACACCCGCCCGATGCCGTGGTTGCGCGCGTTGAGCGCGGCCGGGTACTTCGGCTTCCAGAACGAGCCGTCCGGGATCCTGACGTCGACCAGCGGGTAGAAGCCGTCGTTCCAGAGGATCTGCGGGTCGGCCACGGTGATCATGTAGATCCCGAAGAACATCCGCACGAGGTTCTCGTTGATGTAGTAGTTGATCGGGCCCGGCGGCCTGCGGGGCGCTGCCGGTGAAGTCGAGCGTCACCTTCTCGCCGTGCCGGGTCAGCGAGCAGCGTCAGCTTGTACGGCCCGAAGCCGACGCCGTCGTCGCAGATGTAGTCGGTGAACGAGAGCGTCTCGCCGTCGGTCGAAGACCATCGTCCAGCAGCGCCTTCATCGCGTCGTAGTTGCGGTGCAGCAGCGCGTCGAGCGCGGCGGGTAGGTGTCCGGTCCGAACCGGTCGCACATCTCCTGCACCCGCCGGGCCGCGGTGCGGCAGGCGGCGACGATGCCGTTGAGGTCGGCGCGGTTCCAGTCCGGCTCGCGCACCTGGTTGAGGATGATCCGCAGCGCTCCTCGTCGAGCGACGCCCTTCTCGTAGAGCTTGAACGGCGGGATGACCACGCCCTCCTCGTAGATCGTGCGTGGCGTCGGTCGGCATCGACGACGGCGTCTTGCCGCCGACGTCGGACATGTGGCCGAACATCGAGGCCCAGCCGACGATCCGGCCGTCGTGGAAGATCGGCATCACGACCAGCCAGTCGTTGGCGTGGCTGATCGCCGCGCCGCAGGCGTACGGGTCGGAGGTCAGCAGGACGTCGCCCTCCTCGATCGTGCCCGTCGAAGCCGGTCGAGGAAGTCCGGGACCGGACAGCCCGAACTGGCCGACGACCATCTTGCCGGCCGGGTCGGCGATGAGCGGGAACTCGTCGTGCTGCTCGCGGATGCCCGGGCGACAGCGCGGTGCGGAACAGCACCTCGTCCATCTCGTAGCGGGCGTTGCGCAGGCCGTTCTCGATGAGGTCGAGCGGTGACCGGGTCGACGTCCACCGCTGCAGCGGGGTCGGTCGCGGTCTCGACGAGCGTGGCCATGGTTCACGCTCCTGCGCGGGCGGGACGGATGAGCAGGCAGCCGACAGGGTGCACGGTGCGCGGCGTGGCCGGGCAGCACCAGCGTGGTCGAGTCCATCTCGGTGACCATCGGCCGGCCCGGTCACCACGTCGCGCGGCCCGCACTTGAGGCGGTCGTAGAGCCGGCCTCGGCCCAGCCCCGTCGACGTAGATCCGGGTGTGGCCTGCAGCGCGGCCGCCGGGTCGCTGTCGCCCTCCGGCAGTTCGGCCGCGGCGATCATCGGCCGCGGGCCGGTCGACCGTCGCGCGGACGTTGACCAGCTCGTGCTCGGCGTCGAGCAGCGAAGGTGAACAGCCGCTCGTGCTCGGTGTCGAAGGCTTCGCCAGCGGTCGGGCCAGCCGCCGTCGCCGTCGAACTCGGCCATGTCGAGGTCGACCGGGACCTCGAAGCCCTGGCCGTGGTAGCGGATGTCGACCTGGTAGCCGACGGTCTGCTCCTCGCCGCGCACGCCCTGCCGGGCCAGCGTGCGTGCACGCTGTCGCCGGCGAGTCGACCACCTCCAGCATCGCCGCGTCGGCAGCCCGGCCGAGACCGCCGGATGAAGGTGCGGGCGGCCTCGTCGCGCAGGCCGGTCGTCGCGTCGCCGTAGGCGCACAGCACGCCGGGCGACGGCGGCATGATCACCGGCCACGAGCCGAGCAGCCGGCCCAGCGCGTTCGCGTGCAGCGGGCCGGCCCCGCCGAACGCGACCAGCGCGAAGTCGCGCGGGTCGAACCCCTGCTGCACCGAGACCAGCCGCAGCGCGCCGAACATGTTCTCGTTGACGATGTCGACGATGCCGGCCGCGGCGGAGCTCCACGTCGGCCAGGCCGATGGCGTCGGCGATGGACTGCACGGCCGCCCGGGCCGCCTCCACGTCCAGCGTGATCTCCCCGCCGGCCAGGTCGGGCGGCAGGTAGCCGAGGACGACGTTGGCGTCGGTGACGGTCGGCTGCGTGCCGCCCTTGCCGTACGCGGCCGGGCCCGGCACCGCCCCGGCCGACTGCGGTCCGACGCGCAGCGCCTGGGTCAGCTGGGGCACGTGCGCGATCGATCCGCCGCCGGCGCCGACCGTCCGGACGTCCACGGAGGTCGCCCGGACCGTTCAGCTCGCCCACCGTCGTCTCCCGGCCGATCCGCGGCCTGACGTCCTGCACCAGCGCGACGTCGGTGATGGTGCCGCCCATGTCGAAGGTGAGCAGGTCCTCGAACCCGGCTCTGCCGCGGCGCCCCAGGCCGCGCCGGTGACCCCGCCGGCCGGGCCGGACAGCAGCATGGCCACCGGCGCCTCGGTCGGCGACCTCGGCGGCCAGCCCGCCGTCGCTGCGCAGGATCGACAGGTCGCCGGTCACGCCGTTGTCGCGCAGTTGCGCGTCGAGTCGAGGTCACAGTAGCGCGACACCTGCGGCTGCACGTACCCGTTGGCGACCGTGGTGATCGTGCGCTCGTACTCCCGGATCTCCGGCAGCACCATCGAGGACAGCGAGACCGGCACGCCGGGCATCTCCTGCGCGGCGATCGCGGCGATCCGACTCTCGTGATCGGCATTGGCGAAGGAGTTGATCAGGCTGACGCACAGCGCCTCGATGCCCTGCGAGCGCAGCTGCGCGCAGCTTGGCCCGGATGTCGTCCTCGTCCAGCTCGGTGACGACGGCACCGTGCGTGTCCGACCCGCTCGATCGCCTCGACGGTGTTCTCCAGCGCGGCCAGCGGCTCGGGCTTGGGCCAGATGATCCAGCCGGCCAGGCCGCCCGGCACGAACGACCGCGCGATCTGCAGCACCTGCCGGAAGCCCGCGGTGGTGACCAGCCCGACCCGGGCGCCCTTGCCCTCCAGGATGGCGTTGGTGGCGATGGTGGTGCCGTGCAGCACCTCGCCGATCTCGCCGGCGCCGACCCCGGCAGCCGCGCACACCTGCTCGATGCCGCGCAGCACGCCGACCGACTGGTCCTCGGGCGTCGACGCCGTCTTGGCGCGCCAGGTGTCACCGGACGTCGTCGTCGATCAGCAGTACGTCGGTGAACGTCCCGCCGACATCGACCCCGAGCCGGTAACCCATGTTGACCTCCTCGGTGCGGCGGGCTGGTTAGACGACACCGGCGTCCGCCAATCGGTGATCTCCGCGTCGGACAGGCCGAGCAGGCCCCGGTACACCGCGTCGTTGTGCTCGCCCAGTTCCGGCCCGGCGCGCCGCACGGACCCGGGCGTCGCGGACAGCTTCGGAAAGACGTTCTGCATCGGCAGTTCGCCGAACTCGGGTGCGCGATCCGAACGATCGCCTCGCGTGCGGCGAAGTGCGGGTCGGCGATCATGTCCTGCGCCCGGAAGATCCGCCCGCACGGGACGCCGTTCGCATTGAGCGTGTCGAGCAGTTCGTCAGCGCCGCAGCGTGACCGTCCACTGCGCGATCAGGTCGTCGAGTTCGCCGCTGTTGGCCCCGCGCGCACCGTGCGTCGCGTACCGCTCGTCGTCGGCCAGTTCGGGCCGGCCCATCGCGGTGGCCAGCCGCCGGAAGACGCGTGTCCTGGTTGGCGGCGATGAGGATCATCTCGCCGTCCTTGGTCGGGTAGACGTTGGACGGCGCGACGTTGGGCAGGATCGCGCCGGTCCGCTCCCGCTGGTAGCCGGCGACCTCCCACTCGGGCACCAGCGACTCCATCATCGCCAGCACCGCCTCGTAGATGGCCGAGTCGACGACCTGCCCGCGGCCGGTGCTGTGCCGGGCGTGCAGCGCGACGAGCGTGCCGAGCGTCGCGAACATCGCGGCCAGCGAGTCGCCGATCGAGATCGCCGGCCGCGAGCCGGCGGCCGGTCGGGATCGCCGGTCACGTAACGGATGCCGCCCATCGCCTCGCCGATCGAGCCGAAGCCGGCCCGCGGGGCGTACGGGCCCGTCCTGGCCGAATCCGGTGACCCGGGTGATGATCAGCCGCGGGTTGATCTCCCACAGCTCGTCGCGGCCGAGGCCCCAGCGTTCCAGCGTCCCGGGCCGGAAGTTCTCCAGCAGGACGTCGCTCTCGGCGACCAGCCGGCGCACCACGTCCTGGCCCTCGGGCACTCGCAGGTTGCAGGTGACCGACTTCTTGTTGCGGGCGACGACCGGCCACCACAGCGACTGCCCGTGCGGCTTCTCCCGGCCCCACTGCCGCATCGGGTCGCCGCCCGCCGGGTCCTCGACCTTGATCACCTCGGCGCCGAAGTCGCCGAGCAGCTGACCGCAGAACGGCCCGGCGAGAAGCTGGCCGAGTTCGACGACCCGAACATCGGCGAGCGGCAGCGGCAGCGTCATGAGCCGAGGGCCTCTGTGAGCATCGCAGCGAGCGCTAGCGAGCGAGGAGCGCAGCGGAGGACCGAGGCGGGGGGATGGCTCATTGCGTACCTTCGGCCGGTGGGCGCCGCCGCGGGCCGAGCAGCGACGCCCGCGCGGACAGCAGGTGGCTGCGCATCACGCTCTCGGCCCAGTCGCCGTCGCAAGCCCGCAACGCGGCGACGATCTCGATGTGGTGATTGACGCTGCGCTGGAATGCGGCCTCGTCGAAGGAGCTCTGCGTTCGGGCCATGACCGACGCGTGCATCAGCCCGGACACCGACGCACCCAGCGTCACGCTTTCGCCGATCTCGAGCAGCGTGCCGTGAAAGCGGGCGTTCAGCTTCGTCACCATCGGGGTGTCGCGCTCGGCGGCGTATTCGGCCAGCTGGTGCGCGAGGGTGTCGAGCAGGTCGAGCTGCTCCGGCGTCGCACGCGTAGCGGCCTGGCGGGCGGCCAGCCCTTCGAGCCGGGCGCGCATCTCGAAGACGTACTCGAGTTCGGCATCGGATCGGGCGATCACCCGAGCGCCTCGGTTGGGAGCGATCTCGACCAGGCCCTCAGCCGCCAGCCGCAACAGCGCCTGCCGTACCGGCGTGCGGCTCATGCCGAGTTCGCCGGCGATCTCGACCTCGCCGAGGCGCACGCCACCGGCGAACTCGCCCGCCAGAATGCGGTCCCGCAGCTCCTCGACCGCCCGGTCAACGCTCGCCATTTTGCATCCATTTTCGGTTGAGGCCGCCCGTGAATGTATGCAAGCTACGAGCCGAGTCCCCGTTCCGCAAGGGGCTTCGCAAGACTCGCTGACTAATTGCATCCATTACTGATTCTGGTGTACACAGTCGCCATGCGCTCGCTCAGTGCGCCGGAGGCCCCGGTCATCGTCGAGGTCGGTCCGCGAGACGGACTGCAGAACGAGCAGCGAGTGCTGAGCGTCGAGGCCAAGGTCGACCTCATCAACCGGATCGTCGGCGCCGGCGTGCACCGGATCGAGGCGGTCAGCTTCGTCAGTCCCCGGCTCGTCCCGCAGATGGCCGATGCCGAGGCGGTGATGGCCGCCGTTCCCCGACTGCCGGGCGTGAGCTACATCGGCTTGGTACTCAACGAACGCGGACTCGATCGGGCGCTGGATTCCGGCGTCGACGAGGTCAACGTCGTGATCGTCGCGTCCGAGACGTTCTCGCGGCGCAACCAGAGCCTGGGCATCGCGGAGATGATCGCGGTCTTCGGCCGGGTCGCGGAGCGCGCGCGTTCCCGCGGTGTGTTCGTCTCGGCGACGATCGGGGCCGCGTTCGGCTGCCCGTTCGAGGGCGAGGTGCCGACCGCGCAGGTGGCCTCGATCGCCGAACAGGCGACCGCCCTCGGCGCGCAGGAGATCGCGCTCGCCGACACGATCGGTGTCGGCGTGCCGGCCGACGTGCGCCGGCTGGTGTCGGCCGTGCGCGGCGGGTGCGACCTGCCGCTGCGCGTCCATCTCCACAACACGCGCAACACCGGCTACGCCAACGCGGTCGCCGCGATCGAGGCCGGCGTGGCCGCACTCGATTCGAGCGTCGGCGGGATCGGCGGCTGCCCCTTCGCTCCGAACGCCACGGGCAACATCGCGACCGAGGACCTGATCTACCTGCTGCAGCGCAGCGGGTTCGACCCTGGCGTGGACCCGTGGGCGATCACCGAGGCCGCGGCCGTCATCGGTGGACGACTCGACATCACGGTCCCCGCCCTGCTCGGCCGGGCCGGGCCATTTCCCACAACCGCACCGACCTCGTGAGGACGTGCATGACTACGACCCGCACAACCGCATCCCCGCCGAGTCCCGTGTGACGGCGTCGCTTCGCGCCCTCATCGACGCTCAGGCCGGCGCACCGCTCGTCGTTCCCGGCGTCGGGACGCCGCTCGAGGCGCACAGCGCGGCGGCCGCCGGATTCGAGTCGCTGTACCTCAGCGGCTATGCCAACGCCGCGTGGCAGCACGGGCAACCCGATGTGGGACTCATCGCGTTGGCCGACGTGTCCCGGGCGCTGTCGGCTATCACCGAAGCCGTGCCGCTGCCGGTCATCTGCGATGCGGACACCGGCTACGGGGACGTTGCCAACGTCGCGCAGACCGTTCGCCGGCTGGAGGCCAATGGCGCGCGGGCCGTCCAGATCGAGGACCAGACCTGGCCCAAGCGCTGCGGGCACCTCGCGGGGAAGACGGTGGTGCCGGCCGATGAGCACGCCCGCAAGATCGCGGCCGCGGTTCGGGCCCGGCGTGACCCGGACACCATGATCATCGCCCGGACCGACGCCCTCGCGCCGAACGGAATGCCCGACGCCCTGGACCGGATGCGGCGCTGCGCGGACGTCGGCGCGGATCTGCTCTTCGTCGATGCTCCGGCGAGCCGCGACGAACTCGAGACGATCGCCGCCGAACTCGGCGGGCACGGTCTGGTCGCCAACATGAGCGAGTCCGGCCTCACACCGCACCTGTCCGCCGAGGAGTTCGGCCAACTCGGCTACTCGATGGTGCTCTTCCCGACCTCCGCACTGCGCATCGCCGCGCGGGCGATCGGCGGGTTCTTCAGCGAGTTGCGGCGTACCGGCGACTCCCGCCCGTGGCTGGATCGGATGACCAGCCTCGACGAACTCAACGCGCTCGTCGGCCTGCCTGAGCTCGAGCGCTGGGAGGCCACGGTGCTCGCCGCAGTCGACCGGTGACGCGGATGCGGGCCGCCTCCCCGGAGCGCCAGAATGCAGCGCTGGTCGCAGCGGCCGAGTCCGCCGTCGCGTAAGAGCCGCAAAGGACGCGGCGCAATCAGACGTGTGGGCGGCGGCCGCGTTCCTGATGCGGCCGCACCTGCTGCGCGCCCGGGAACGTCGGGCGGCGGCAGTTTGGCCACCTCGTATGTGGCGAGGTTCAAGTTGCCGCCGGTGTCGGGCATTACCGGCGCGGGCGTGTGGCGGTTGAAGCGCAGCGTGCGGGTGAGGTCGCCGAAGGTCCGGCGCCGCCAGGCACTGATGTTGGGCTCCAGCACGCCGGTGATCTTCTCCAGGAAGCGCAGTACCGAGGTGTGGTCGAACCTCTCGCTGCACACGTAGCCGCCGGCGCTCCACGGCGAGATGACGATGCACGGCACTCGGAACCCCGCACCGATCGGCACGTCGTCGACGTACTCGTCGGGCGTGCCGGCCGGCGGGGTCGGCGGCACCACATGGTCGAACAGGCCGTCGTTCTCGTCGTAGCTGACGACGACGACCGTCTTGGCCCACACATCGGGGTTGGCGGCGATCGAGGAGATGATGCCGGCCACGAAGGCGGCGCCCTGCGCCGGTGACGCGCCCGGTTCGGCCGGGTGCTCGGAGGCGCCGGGCGCGGGGTGCAGCCACGACACGGTCGGCAACCGGTCGTGCAGTGCGTCGTACTCGAACTGCCCGACCGGAGCAGTCCGCAACACCCTTGTCGTACAGGGGTGTTCCCGGCGTGGCGTCCTGGAAGTTCTTGAACTGCGGGAGCATGCCGTGCGCGACCAGGCCGCTGCCGTAGTGGTAGTCCTTCCAGCTCACTCCGGCCGCCTCGAGCCGTTCGGCGTAGGTCGTCCACCGGTAGGGCTGCCCGTCGGGGTGGCCGTTGTAGGTGACCGGCCCGCCGTTCGCACCGCTCGGGTCGATCGTCCCGGTCTGCCAGTACAGCCGGTTCGACCAGGTCGGGCCCAGCACCGAGGAGTGGTACCGATCGCAGACGGTGAACGCATCGGCCAGCGCGAACTGGAACGGGATGTCCTCGCGGGTGTAGTAGCCCATCACGTATGGGCCGTTGGCCTTGTCGGCCGCTCGGTGGGCGGGCAGCCAGTTGTCCAGCTTGCCGCCGTTCCAGGCTTGGTGCTGCACGTCGTACTCGTGCGACGTGGTCGGGATCTGCTGGGCCTTGGTGCTGTGTGTGTCGAGGTGGAACGGCAGCAGATACCCGTCCGGATTCACCGCGTCCGGCTGGTAGAACACCGATCGGCCGGTCGACAACGTGATCGCGTCCGGATCGTCGAAGCCGGCCACTCCGGACAGGGTCCCGAAGTAGTGGTCGAACGAGCGATTCTCCTGCATCAGTACGACGACGTGCTTGATGTCGCCGAGCCGCCCGGGTCGGTTGAGCGGCGTAGCGAGGGCTTTCTGCACGCTGTCGGGCAACAGGGCGGCGGTTGCGCCGCCGGCGGTCGCCGCGGCGGCGGCGCCCAGGAAACGGCGGCGACTGAATTCGGGCATGAGCGTCCTTCTCGTGTCGGTACCCGTGAGCATTTCGAGACGATCTTTCACTAAGTGCGTTTCATCCATGAATTTCCGATGAAGCACAGATGACGCGGCAGGGCAGTAGCCGACGGGGCGGCGCCATCGATCGCTTAAGGGAGTGTCCGACCGGCCCGGGCATCAGCAGGCGTGCGGCCGGTTTTGGATGGGTGGAATCATGGTCGTCGCCTGTATCGACTATCCATGGCCGACCACTAGGAACCTGGTGTCGAATGGCAGTCCGTGGGCGGGCCGCTGATGTTGGGATGGTGATGAGCCCGGCGGCGTTTGCCGAGAATGGGCGCGCATTGCGTATCTGGGTGCTGAACGGTATCTGCCTACTTGCCGTGCGCCGATGGCGTTGTGGTGGGCCGTTGGGGTTGGCGGGTAAGGCTTTCAGGGTCCTGTCCGGCTCATCCTGTCGCGGTGGCCCATCCTTGGCTGGGTGTGTTGGCCAGGGCGAGCACGGCCAGGCGGGCGAGGTTGACGGCGGCGGCGAGGAGGGCGAAGTCGGCGGCGATCTTGGTGGTGCCGCGGACGCGGGCGCGGCGCCCGCCGTGGCGGCGGTGCATCAGGTGGGCGATCTTGCGTTCGACCTTGGGTCGGGTGGCCCGGTAGTCGGTGATCCAGTCCGGGTCGCGTTGTCGGGCCCGGGCAGCAGCGAGTTGCTGTTCATAGGCGCCGACGGTGATGGTGCGTCCGTCGGGCGTGGTGGTGCACTGCTGGCGCAGCGGGCAGTGCGTGCAGTACGGCCAGAAGCTGGCGGTGCCGGTCTGCTTGTTGCGCCGGATCGGTGCGGTGTGCCCGGCGGGACAGCGCACCGTGTCGTGGCGCAGGTTGATGTCGAAGCGGTCCTTGGCGAAGCGCCCGCCCGCAGCGACCGGCTGCTGGGTCTTGCACTTGGACTCGATCCCGGCCCGCTCCAGCCGCTCCTGCAATTGCCCGGTGCCGTAGGCGTTGTCGCCATAGACCGTCGCGGCGGGCTCACCGCCACTGTCGCCCTCATCGCCCGGCCCGTGCTCGGCGTCGGGGTGCTCGGTGTCGGTGTCGAGCAGGTCGGTGATCAGGTCCTGCGCGGCGTCGGCGTCCCCGGCGTTGCCCGCGGTGACCGTGGTGGCGGTGATGATCTCCGAGTCGGGGTCGATGCCCACATGTCCCTTGTAGCCGTCGAACCCCCGTGCGGCGGTCTTGTGCCCGTGCCGGGCCTGCGGATCCACGGTGGAGATCACCCGGTCGGGCGCGACGCGACGGGCGATGCGGAACACCCCGTTGGTGTCTTCATCGAGGTCCTGGCCGAGCACGGTCGCCAACAGCGCGGCGGCCGGGGTCAGCGCCTGGGCCAGTTCACGCCCGTGCAGCACCCGCAGCAGCGCCATGCCGTCTGTGGCCAGCGCGTCAACCAGCGCGGCCCGTGCGTGCGGATCGTCGTAGTCACAGGACGGCTTGCCCGCGCAGGCATAGTCGTCCTCGCGGACCAGCACCGCCCGCAGCCGCGATTCGAGCTCGCCCTCAGCGACCTTGAGCAGCCCCCGGATCGCCGAGCGGATCAGGGTGACGGTGTCCATCGTGGCGACCGCGTCATACAACGGTGTCGAGTCCAGCACCCGCCGCCGGCCCACCAGGCCCGCAGCCTTGGCAACGTCCAGCACCGCGTCGAAGACCCGGTTCGGGGCCGACGATCCGGCCAGCCGCGCTCGCATGTCCACCAGCACCGTGTGCACGAACCCCGGATAGTCGAAATCCAGACCGCCCGCCGCGTACTTCCACCGCGCGTCGAAGCAGAACCGGTCGACCGCCTCACGATCCGAGCAGCCCTCGATCCGCTGCAGCACCATCACCACCGCCACGATCATCGGCGGCACCGAACGGCGGCCCACATCGGTGAACAAATCCGCGAACATCTCATCGGGAAACAGCCGATGACACTCCCGATGCAGCAACCCGTAAATCGAGCCCGCCGCCACCCGCGGCTCACAGAACCCGACAGTCGACCCGAACAAGTCCGCCTGTCGCGGCGTCCGGCCCAGCGTCATCGCTCAACCGGACAGCGAAATCCCTGTCTCATAGGAACATCCTCCCGGACAGATCAACAACACAGCCGACCGCCACGCGGCGAAAAACACCAGCCACCTAGGCAAGCACGATGCAGCACCATGCAGCAGGATGCAGCACTAGCTAGCACTAGCCAGCACTAGGCATAAGGGAGCGAACTTCATGCGGAGCAGGGTGCAGACGATCACGCCGGCCCGGGCGGCTCAGTGGCTGGAGGCGAACACCACCAACCGTCCGTTGTCTCGTCCGGTGGTTCGCTCGTTCGCTGAAGCGATGCGCCGCGGCGAGTGGTTGGTCACCCACCAAGGGATCGCCTTCGACGTCAACGGCGTGCTCGTCGACGGCCAGCACCGCCTGGCCGCGATCATCGAAGCCGATCGCCCGGTCGAACTCACGGTGTTCACCGAGGTCGCCGAGGGCACCTTCGACGTGCTCGACATCGGCAAACGCCGCACCGCCGCGGACGTGCTCGCCATCGAGGGCGAGAAGAACAGCACGATGCTCGCCGCGATGGTGCGCACCGTGTGGCTCTACAACAACCGCCCGGACCTGACCTGGACGGGCGGCGCGGCCGCGGTCAGCAATCACCAGATCGTGCAGACCCTGGAGGAGCACCCCAAGCTGCGCGACTTCCTCGGCCTCGGCGAGCAGATCGCCACCGCCACCGGGATGATCAAGAGCGCCGCCGGTGCCGCGTCCTATCTGGTCGAACAGGCCAACCGGCGCACCGACCTGAGCCCTTGGTACGAGGGCATCGTCGACGGCGCGGGGCTGGGCAAGGGCGATCCCCGACTGCAATTTCGGCGCGTCATGTTCAACATGGCCCGCCGCCAGACCGGCCAACCCATGCGCCGCCGCGACACCCGCGAACACCTCGCCCTCTACCTCAAGGCGTTCAACGCCTGGAGCACCGACGAACCGCTCCCCCAACTGCGTTTCACCGCCCGCGAAGCCTTGCCCCGCCTCACGACCACGCAGTAAGCGCCACGGCGCGAATCGCCAGCGAGGCCCGTAGCGAGCAGGTCCTCCCGCGCGCCGTCACGACGGCCGACCCGACTGGGCGCGTTCCTATCCGCCCGGTCGGGTCAGCTCGTCGAGCAGCTCCTCGAACCGGGCGACATACTCATCGACGTCTGCGTCGTCGTGCGCCACCGAGACGGTCGGGCCGAGCCACCACCCGGACTCCCACACCCCCCGGTTGACCAGCCACAACCGCATCAGCGCGCGCAGTTCGGGGTCGTCGTAAGCGCGGGCCTCGGCACCGTCGCGGGCCGGGACCGGGGCGAACCCGTAGTAGGCATGGGTGCCCATTTGCGCGATGTTCCACGGCAAGCCCGACGCGACAACGGCCGCCCGCATGCCGTCGACCATTCGCGTGCCCAGCGCGCGGGCCCGGACGAACGCCTGCGGCGTCAACACCTCGGTGAGCGCCGCCCGCCCCGCGGCCATCGACAGCGCGTTCGCGAACAGGGTGCCGCCGGTCGCGATCTCGGCAAAAGCATCCCCGGATGCCAGCTGGTGACCGCCAACGGGCAGAGACCGGGCGGCGACCTCGTCGGTCATCCCGTAGGCGCCCAGCGGAACCCCGGCCGCGACCGACTTTCCCAGGGTCAGGAAATCCGTCTCCAGGCCGAGCTCGCCGGCCATTCCGCCGTAGGCGCCGACCAGCGAGTGCGTCTCGTCCAGGGCCAGCAGCGTCCCAGCCGCGCGGGTCAGCTCGCGCAGGGTGGCGTGGAAGCCGGGGGCGGGCGTGAGGATCCCGACGTTCGTCATGACCGGCTCGGTGAGCACCAGGGCGACGTCGCGCGGGGCCAGCGCGGCCTCGAGTCCCGCGACGTCGTTGAACTGCACCAACCTGGCCTGGCCGGTCACCGAAACGGGCAGGCCCTGCTGCTCGGGAACCAGGCGGTCGCCCTCGAGGACGACCAGGGTGGCGTCGCCCTGACCGTGGTACTTGCCGTCGAACATCAGCACGACCTCGCGCCCCGTGAGCTGACGGGCGATCCGGATCACCTCGGTGTTGGCCTGCGTCGCGGACAGCGTGAACTGCCACTGGGGCAGGCGATAGCGGGCGGCCAGGTGCTCGGCCACGGCGATCGCGTCCTCGCCGGGCAGGAGGAAGTGGTTGCCCGCTGCCATACGACGGCTGACGGCCTCCACCACCGGCGCGGGCGCGTGACCGCAGAACCCGCTCATGTCTCCCAGGTACATGTCGACGTACTCGTGTCCGTCCATGTCGCGAAACCTCGAACCGGACCCGGTCCCGGCGAACACGGGCGGGTACTCGTACAGGCTCTCCATCCACGACATGGGGACCCCGCGAGGCATGCTCGCCCGCGCCTGCTCGAGCAGGGCGGCGGAGCGGGTATGGGCGGCCGCGAACCGCCCTGACTCCCGCGCCTGCATCGCCGCGACCCGGTCAGCCGGAACCCCGGTCCGGGTCTCCATGCTGCTCATGGTGGCACCGGATCCGACCCCCCCGGAAGTGGTCGACCCGCGGCCGCGCCCGAGGTCAGGGTTCTCGCAGTGACGGCTCTTGAAGCCAGGGCGTCGGCCAGGACTGAGCCGCACGAATCGGCACGTCGTGGAGGTCGACGGCGCCAGATATGACGCTGTGTCGGGCGATTACCCTATATGCCAGATACATGCCGAAATGTCTGGGAGGGTTGATTGTGTTGATCAGGCGCACCGTCGCACTGGCCGCAGCCGCTGTGGCGATCGCAGCCACGGCGGCCATCGTCAGCCGCACGGGTCCGGTTGGCGCCGCCGCCCGGCCATCGCTCGAATGGAGCGACTGCGGCGACGGATTCCAGTGCGGGAGCCTCGCCGCGCCGCTGGACTACCACCACCCGGCCGGGCAACAGATCTCGCTGGCGATGATCAAGCTGCCCGCCACCGATCAGGCCCATCGCATTGGCACGCTCTTCGTCAACTTCGGTGGGCCAGGAGCGTCTGGGGTGGATCGGTTGCGCGAACGTGCCGATTCGGACTGGCTGTTCTCCCCGCAGATCAAGGAGCGGTTCGATCTGGTTTCGTGGGACACCCGCGGCGTCTACCACAGTGATCCCGCGGTGCTCTGCTTCGACAACGAGACCGACCAACAAGCGTTCTTCAACAGCCAGCCGCCGTTCCCGGTCGGGGCCGAGCAGGAGCAGAAGTTCTTTGCGGACGCGGCTGATCTCAGCACCCGGTGCGGCCAGCGCAACGCAAGCCTGCTCGACCACATGTCAACGGCTGATACGGCCGGCGACCTCGACCTGATGCGGCAGGCGGTCGGCGATGCCCGGCTGAGCTATCTCGGGCTGTCCTACGGCACGAATGTCGGAGCGACGTACGCGAACCTGTTCCCGAACAAGGTCCGGGCCATGGTGCTCGACGGCACGCTCGACTTCATCGGCAACGCGACCGGCCACGGCGACGACGGTGACGAACTGCCCATCGACACCCGGCAGAACGTCGCGGCCGGAATCGCCGATACGTTCGGGCAATTCCTCTCGCGTTGCGACGCCGCCGGGACGCCCCGATGCGCCTTCGCAGGCAACGCGTCCGCGAAGTTCGCACAACTGGCCGCGCTCGCGCGGCAGCACCCGATCACCGCCGACGGGCAGCAGTGGACCTACGCCGGCATCATTGGCACGATCACCTCGAACCTGTACCACATCCGGTACTACGCCGGGCTGGCCAGTCTGCTGCAGGATCTGTACGACGCCGCAACGGGAAACGCCGTCACCGCCAAGGCGGCCGCTGTCCAGCAAAAGTACGACAACCTGTCCGAGGCCTATTACGCCACGAACTGCGCCGACAGCACCGTGCCCACCGACCCGGCGATCTACAGCCGGCTCAGCGTGACCGAGGACCAACGGGTTCCCTACTTCGGCCCGGTCAGCGTCTTCGACTACATGCCGTGTGCATCTGGCCCGGCCACGACCGTGATCGCTACACCGGACCGTGGAACCGCTGGACGTCGGCGCCGATCCTCGTCGTCAACAACGAATTCGATCCCGCGACGCCACTCGCCGGCGCGCGTGACGCCACGGCTGAACTCGCGCGCGGCCATCTCTTCGTGATCAAGGGAGCCACCGGGCACACCGGCATGTACGTACCGAGTGCCTGCGGAGAGCAGGTGAAGCGCAACTACCTCATCGACGGCACGCTGCCCGGCCCGGGCGTCACGTGCACCGCCGACGACGATCCGTTTCCCGCGGTGACAGCGCCCAAATCCGCAGTTGGCCACTAGTTTCACATCTCTGGATTAGCCCTATTTCACAAGGTGATTCTTTCAATCAACGCGGCGACGCCCGACCTGTCGCCCGTCTCACCGAGGGGCTACAGCGCGGGCGGCGGCCCGGCGCAGTCTTGAGCCAGGTGCTCATGCGCTTGTGTCGGATACCCGCCGACTTCCGGTCGTGGCGCTCGGTGTCGCCGCCCGCGCGCGTCACGTGGCGACCCACGCCACCAGGCCGGGTCAGCCCGACAGCGGCACCCGGATGATCCGGTCGTCGTCGGCGACCGGCTCGCCGCGCCCGTCCCGGTTGCTGGTCGTCACCCACAGCGAGCCGTCGGGCGCGCGGCTGACCGTGCGCAGCCGCCCGAACCGGCCGTCCAGGATGGACGTCGGTGTCGCGACCCGTCCCGGGCCGACGACGATGATCCGGTAGACGCGCTGGCCCTGCAGCGTGCCGAGCCACAGCGAGTCGCCCGCGTAAGCGAGCCCCGACGGCGACGCCTCGTCGGTGCTCCAGGTCAGCAGCGGCGGGGTGAACTCCGAGCTCTGCGGGCCCGAAGTGCCCTCGACCGTCGGCCAGCCGTAGTTCGCGCCGGGGCGCAGCAGGTTGATCTCGTCGAGTGTGTTCTGGCCGAACTCGGCCTCGTAGAGGCTGCCGTCCGGCCCCCACGCGAGACCCTGCGGGTTGCGATGCCCAAGCGTGTAGACGACCGATCCGGGGAACGGGTTGCCCGGCGCGGGCGCGCCGTCAGGCGTCATGCGCAGGACCTTGCCGCCCAGGTAGTCGTGGTCGGGTGCCCGGTCGCGCTGCCCGGCGTCGCCGGCCGTGGCGTAGAGCAGCCCGTCCGGGCCGAACGCGATGCGGCCGCCGTCGTGGATCGGGCCCTTCGGGATGCCCGCGAACACAACACTCGGTGCCCCGAGGGTGCCGTCGCGGTAGCTCATCCGCACGATGCGGTTATCGGTGTCGGAGGTCAGGTACGCGTAGAGCTCGCGGTTGTCGGGTGATAGCGCGACGCCGAGCAGGCCACCCTCACCGGCGTCGTCGGCCACCCCCGGCACCTCGCCCACCGGGCTGACCCGCCCCTGCGCATCGATGCGGACGATCCGGTGCGAGATCCGTTCGCTCACCAGTGCCGAGCCGTCCGGCAGGAACGCGACGCCCCACGGGACCTCCAGGCCGGAGGCCAGAACGACCGGCGGCCCGGCCATTATGGACGACGACGGCGGCGGGGACGTCGCGGGACCAGGCTGCGCCGACTTGCCGCTCGTGCAGGCGGTGAGCGCCGCCCCGGCCAGCAGCGCCGCGACGATCGGGCGTCTCATCGCCCCGACGGTACCGACCAAAGGTCAGCGCGCGGACCGGACACCGGCAATGTCCGAGTCAATCGGGCGCGATCGGCAGGTGCGGGTGAATCCGCTCCCCACACGGAAAGCAGCCGCCGAGCAAAGGCTTTCCGAAGCCTTGTTCGATCCGGAACAGCTCGTGGGGGCCAGGGCGAACGGCTGCTCGGCCACGCTGCCGGCCCTGAGCGACCGGGGGGGCCTCAGTCCTTGCGGGTCGTGCTCGCGTCGAGCTCCTGCAACAGGTCGTGGGCGGCGAGTTCGATCTCCTTGTGGCGCCATTCGGACGCGCGGTAGACACACGCGATGAGCCCGGTGCGATGTAGCCGGCGCAGGTCCCCATAGACAAACGCGTAACGCGCCTTGGTCTCGTCACTGACACCCTCGGTGAGGCCGAGATGCCACGCGGCGTACTCGTCCCACGAGTGCCGCTCGAGATAGGCGTTCTGCGCGTCGGCGCGAGGCTGGGCCTCGCCCCAGTCGCTGTCCAGGACGTACTGGCGCGAACGGATCAACTTGCGCGCGTGCTCAACCCCAGCGCGATTCAGCCTGTACTTGGCCACCATCTGTTAGTACCCCGCTCCGGCCCAGCCAAACATCTTGAGCCTCCTCGACCGTCAGAGACGTTCGACCAGCCGGGTCAACATCTTGATGTTGCGCGCCGTGGTCGGGTTGCCGGGCAGCGCGTCGCTCCACTGCTTGGGTCCGAGCGTCGTCTCGGGCGATCTCGACCGAATCAGCCAATGGACGTCGCGGCCGCGGATGATCAACTCATCGTGGGAGTTGGACATCGCACGCACCGCCCGCTTCTCCTTCGCCGTCATCTCATTCAGCGGAAAAAGAACGAAGTGGGTATGGCTCGCCGCGATCCGCCCGAACGGCTCGGCGTCGACGAGCGCCCGGATTTGGGACGCGGTACGCACGAAGGTCGTCAGCTCGAAGCCGAACTCGTCCTCGAGCGCCTCACGGATGCGGTGCTCGTGGGCGCTGGCCTTGCCGTCAGCGTTGAAGATCAGGTTCCCACTGTTGACGTAGCTGCCGACGTCGCCGTAGCCGAGCTTTTCCAGCACGGCGCGGGCGGTGGCCATCGCCACCACCCTGCGCCCGCCGACGTTGACCGCACGCAGCAGCGCGACGTAACGCGCCATGACCCGATCCCACCACACTCGATCTCGCCGACCCACAGGATCACCCACGCCAACGCCCCGTTCATCTGCTGTGCCAGGCTCGGGTCGTGATAGTTCATCTCGTCGACGGGACCTACGAGATCTTCCGGCAGTACTACGCGCCGCGGCCGGGACATCTCGACAGCGACGGCATCGAGATCGGCGCGACTCGCGGCGTCGTCCAGTCGGTGTTCACGATGCTGCAGGACGGCGCGACACACGTCGGCGTCGCGACCGACCACGTCATCGAGTCGTTCCGCAACGACATGTGGCCGACGTACAAGTCGAGCGCCGGCATGGACCCGCTGCTGCTGGCGCAGTTCGACTGGCTGGAGGACGCGCTGCGGGCCCTCGGCGTCGCGGTCTGGCCGATGGTCGACGTCGAGGCCGACGACGGCCTGGCCAGCGCCGCCGTGGTCGCCGCGCGCCGATCCGCGGGTCGAGCAGGCGATCATCTGCACGCCCGACAAGGACCTCGGGCAATGCGTCGGCGGCAAGGTCGTCCAGTTGGACCGCCGTCAGGACAAGCTGATCGACGCCGACGGAGTGATCGCGAAGTTCGGCGTCGCGGCCGAGTCGATCCCCGACTGGCTGGCCCTCGTCGGCGACAGCGCCGACGGGTTCCCGGGCTTGCCCGGGTTCGGCGCGAAGTCCGCCGCGACGCTGCTCGCCCGCTATCGGCACCTGGAGGACATCCCGGCCGACGCCGAGGACTGGGACGTCACGGTGCGTGGCGCGGCCAAGTTGGCGGCGACGCTCGTGTCGCAGCGGGCAGATGCCGAGATGTTCAAGCTGTTGGCCACGGTGCGCACCGACGCCGCCGTCGGCACGGTCGACGACTGGGAATGGGCCGGCCCCACCGAGGAATTCCCCGCCTGGTGCGAACGCTTCGGCTGGCCGCGTCTGGCCAAGGACGCCGCTGCCCTGGCCGCCGCCCGCCAACCGTGAAGCCTCCACCGGGCCGAAGCAATTGTTACTCGGCCGCGGCGAGTGCGGCGGCTTGCAGGTCGGTGTGCACGGCGGGCGCCTGCGCGGTATCGAACAGCCGCTGGGTCAGCACGATCACGGCGAGGTCGCGCTCCGGGTGCACGAGGAACGACGTGCCGAGCCCACCGTCCCAGCCGATCGCGCCGGCCCACGGCCCGTTCAGCACCACCGACGTCCCGAGGCCCCAGCCGCGCCCGCCGAGGAACGCCGTACCGAACTCGCGCTGCTCGGCGGTCAGGTGGTCGCGGCTCATCTCGCGCACCTGGTCCGCGGTCAGCACCGGATCGCCGCCGCGCAGCAGCATCCGCGCGAACGCCAGCAGGTCGTCCACCGTCGACACCAGCCCGGCGGCGCCGTCGTGGAATGCCGGCGGCCGGCTCCACTGCCCGTCCGGCGGGTCCCAGACCACGAGCCCGTCCGCAGTCGGCTGGTACGCCGTCGCCAACCGCTCGACGTCCTCGGTGTAGAAGCCGGTGTCGCGCATGCCGAGCGGCTCGAAGATCCGGGTGCGCAGGACCTCGTCGTACGACATGCCCGGCGGCTCGGGCGCACAGCACGCTCAGCACGTGCGAGCCGGTGTTGTACAGCCACCGCTCACCGGGCTGCGCCAGCAAGGGCAGTTCGCCGAATCTGGCGATCCAGGTGTCGGGGTCGACGAAGGCCTCCGGCTGCGGCGGGCCGATCGTGGCGAGCCCGGCCTCCGCCGCCGCCGCGACGACCGGCCACGGCTCGGGCGCCATGAACATCTCCACGGCCATCCCGAACCCGAAGGTGAACGTCAGCAACCCCCGCACCGTCACCGGACCCGCGGCGGGAAGCGTGTCATCGAGCGGGCCGTCCATCCGGCGCAGCACCCGGCGGTTCGCGAGCTCCGGCAGCAGCCGGTCGACCGGCTCATCCAGTTCGAGCAGCGCCCTCGCGAACCAGAGCCAGCGTCGCGGCCGCCGTTATCGGCTTCGTCGTCGATGCGATCCGGAACAGGGAGGTCCGTTCGACCGGCCTCCCGCCGATCGCGAGTGTCCCGATCGCCTCGACGTGCACCTCGTCGCCGTGTGCCACCAGCGCGACCAGTCCCGGCACCTTGTCATCGCCCACGTGCGAGGCCGCGACGGCGGCAAAGTGCTCCAGCCTGTCATTGCTCAGTCCCATGCCCACTCCCAGCGGTCTTATCGGCATCCGACAACCCAAAGACGCGTCAAATGCGGCTAACTCATCGGCCGGCCCAAAATCCGCAGAACCGCGTCGCGCCAACGTCGGTGTCGATGGGCCGCGTGACCGCACTGGACGCCCCCACCCACCCTGACCGGCACTTCCCGGCGCCGCCGACGCCGTCAGCATCCCCGTCCAGGCGAGTAGTTGCGAAATCGCACGTCGTACCGTCACGTCATGGCCGATGTCCAGATGCGGCGACGCACCGTGTGCCAGTCCGGGCATGTCGTGTCATTCGTCGACGCCGGACCGGCCGATGCCCCGGCACTCGTGCTCGTGCACGGTCTGGCGTCTGACAGTGGGACCTGGGATCCAGCAATTTCCGCACTGGCCGAGCGCGGACTGCGGGTGATCGCCCCTGACCTGCTCGGCCACGGGCGGTCCGACAAGCCGGCCTACGGCTACTCACTGGACGGGTTCGCCCGCAGTCTGGTCGAGCTGCTTGACGAGATCGGCGTGCCACGCGCCACATTCGTCGGCCACTCACTCGGCGGCGCCGCGGCGATGCACGTCGCCTACAACTACCCGTCCCATCTTGAGCGGCTCGTTCTTGTCGCAAGCGGCGGACTAGGCAGGCACGTTCACCCGGTGCTGCGCGCCGCGACGCTACCGGGGGCACGCACGCTGCTGCGCTTGTTCGTCAACCGCCGAACCGCGGTCGTGTACCGCACTCCGCACCTGCACCGGGCGTTGCGCCTGCCTCCGGCTACGGTGACGAACCTGCGGCGGGCCGGGCGCGGATTGTCCAGCCCGGACGGCCGCGCCGCGTTCTTCGCCACGTTGCACTCGGTGATCGAGCCGTCCGGGCAGCGCGAGCCGCTCGTCGACTACTTCGCCCGCGACGTGCCGACGTTGATCGTGTGGTCGCGCGACGATCACGTGATTCCGGTCAGCCACGCCTACGCGACCCACCGTCGATTGCCCCATAGCCGGCTCGAGTTGTTCCCCGGCTCGACCCACCAGCCGCACTACCGGCACGCCGACGATTTCGCGGACGTGGTGGCGGACTTCGTCGCCACGACCGCTCCTGCGCCACCACCCGACGCGGGCTGACACAGGAGTCGCGTGCTGGCGCAGTGCCGGGGTGGATGCCCCTTCTACTGAGGGGGAACGGGTTGCCCGGTCTCGTAGAAGGTGTTCCCGCGGAGCGTCTCACTCTCGCAGTCCGTCCATGGCCCGTACACACCGACCTTCGAATAGAACCGCGTCGAGAACCGGTTGTCGATCACCTGGAAGTTCTGCCCGGTCGCGCTGGCTGGGCAGTACAGCGTGAATGCGCCCCCGGCGAGCAGGTTGTTCTCGATCAGGACGTCGTGCGGGCTCGTCGCCGTCTTGGCATTGATCATCGCGGACGTCGCGTTCGGATAGGCGTCGATCCGGTTGTGCCGCACCGTCAGCCCGACCGAGCAGCAGGTTTGGATGCCGTCCGTGTGCGACTCCACGCTCTGGAACAGACCGTGAATGTAGGAATCCTGGACGGTGGAGTCACGGTCGAGGTCGAAGCCGTTCTCGCAGCCGGATACGTCGACGCGGACCGCAGTCACGTTCGTGTCGCCGATGGCAGTGCCGGAGGTGTTCGCACAGTCGATCTCGGAGTCCTGGATGGTGAGCGACCCGGTGTGGGTGTACACGACGTAGGAGCAGGCCGAGGAGAGCCGCGAATTCTTGATAATGACGCCGGTGGTGTTGACGGTGATACAGCCGTTCGTCAGCGACCAGCCGTCGATCACCGTGCCCGCCGTGCTGACGGTGAGGTTGCCGGTGTGCGGCCTCAGCGTCGTTCCGGCGGGCACACCGGTGGTTGACGCATCGGGGAATCCGGCCTGTGAGGTGACCGTCGGACTGACGCTGGCCGACGGGCTCGCCGGAGAGGTGGGCGCAGTGGGCGGCGCAGTGGGCGGTGCCGGTGCGGGTCCCGAGAACGCCGCGTAGGAGTACGTGATCCGAGTGCCGGCAAGTGCCGAGCCGTTCGGCTTGAACGCGCGTATCCGGAACGTTGTCGCGGTGAAACTGTCCGCGTCAAGATTCTCGACGACCCCTGATCCGCCAATGGCCGCCTTTGCCGTGACGACCACCGAGACGGGCATCGAGCCGAGACCGTGGCGCTGGTTCGCGCAGAAGCCGGCACTGTCCGTCGTGCAGGTCCGCGTACCGGCATCGATGCCGTTCGGCGCAGTCGTAGCCAGCGCACCGCCGCCGGTCGACGCGCCGGCTACAACCGCGCCGAGGGCGAGCCCAGCCGCTCCTGCGGCGACAGCTATCCGTACGTCTCGCATCAGCCCAGCACCTCCCCGAGAGACCTGCTCACCCTGAACGTGTCGTACGGCGGGGACGGTGCGTGCGCTGCCGGTGCTCGAGGTGTCGCAGTGTTCGGCCGATACGGCGGGTACGACGGCCCCTGCGGCGGCGGGATAGAAGTCATTGCCAGCCCTCTCAGATCGTCAGGCCGCCACCGACGATGGCTGAGCGGCAACCCGTCTGCCCTATCGGCACCGAGTCGAGCGAACTGAGCGAACACGTTGAGCGTCCGCGTTTGGCGAGGGCAGATGCTGTCCCCTCCATTTGGACAATCCTCTGCTCTTCGAAAATCGGGTGATGACGGCCGATAGCGGGCGGAGTAGATTTTAACTCTCAAACGCCGTGAAGTGGAGGCCTGGGATGAAGCCTCGATTGACAACTCGTCGGATCGTGCTCGCCGCTGGCACGGTCGCCGCAGTAGCCGTCACGGGCCTGGCGCCGATCGCGTCCGCGCACACGCCGTCGCCGGACGTGGCGCGTATCGCGGGGTTCACCCCGCAGCGCTCAGGGTGGGAGCAGCAATACGAGCAGGCATTCAGCGACCTGATCACCCCGGACTTGGCCAAGCAGTACACGCACGGCCTGACCACCTATCCCGGCCTGGTGGCGACATCAGGCGACTGGCGGCGGGTGCAGTACACCGTCGGCCTGCTGCGCAGCTTCGGCCTGCAGCCACAAGTGAAGACGTACTTCACGTACCTGTCCGTGCCGCGGAAGGTCAGCGTCGACATGGTCGCGCCGTACCACTTCCACGCGGCCAACAAGGAGCAGCCCGGACCGGGCGAGAAGGATTTCGCCGACGTCGTCGTGGGCTACAACGCGCTGTCGCCGTCCGGAAACATCACCGCCCCGATCGTCTACGTCAACTACGGCTCCCCCGCCGACTACGCAGAGCTGGCCAAGATGGGCGTGAGCGTCAAGGGCAAGATCGCGCTGTCGCGCTACGGCCAGAATTTCCGTGGCGTCAAGGTCGACCAGGCGCAGGTCCACGGCGCGCTCGGCAGCATCATCTACTCCGACCCGCAGCAGGACGGCTCGACGCGCGGCCCGGTCTTCCCGGCCGGACCGTGGCGGGCCCCCGACGGCATCCAGCGCGGCTCGGTGCAGTACCTGTGGACCTATCCCGGTGATCCGCTAACCCCGGGCTACGCCGCGACGAAGAACGCAGCGCGCATCCCGCCCAGCCAGGCCGCCGACCTGCCGGGCATCCCGAGCACGCCGATCAGCTACAAGTCGGCCACGCCGATGCTGGCGAACATCGGCGGTCCGGTGGCGCCCGCGAGCTGGCAGGGCGGCCTGCCGTTCACCTACCACGTCGGCGGCGGCGACGTACGCGTCCACCTCGACCTCAACATCGCCTACCAGACCAAGCCGATCTGGGACGTGCTCGTCACGATCCCCGGCACCAGTCAGACGCAGCAGCGCATCCTGCTCGGCGCGCACCGCGACGCCTGGACCTACGGCTCGGACGACAACGGCTCCGGCTCGGTGAACGTCCTGCAGATCGCGCGCGGCCTCGGCACGCTGCTCAAGCAGGGCTGGCGGCCGCAGCGCACCGTCACCCTCGCACTGTGGGACGGCGAGGAGTACGGCCTGTACGGCTCGACCGAGTACGCCGAGCAGCAGGCCCAGGCGCTCGACAACACGGTCGCCTACCTCAACATGGACATCGCCGGCGGGCAGTCCTTCGGCGCGTCCGCGGTGCCGTCACTGGACGACGTCATCCGCGAGGTCACCCAGGACGTGCCCTGGCCCGGCTACACCAGCCTGTACGCGGCCTGGTCGGCGAACTCGGGCGGCCAGACGCCGCAACTCGGCCGGCTCGGCTCCGGCTCGGACTACACCGCCTACCTGCAGCGCTACGGCGTGCCAGCGGCGGACATCGGCGGTGGCACCGGCAGCGGGGATTACCACTGCGTCTGCGACAACCCGTACATGGAAGACCACTTCATCGACCCCACCTACGAGGGTCATGTCGGTGTCACCCGCGCCATCGGGCTCACGGCGCTACGGCTGGCCGACGCGAACGTCCCCGAGCTGCACTACGCCAACTACGCCGATGCCGTCGCTGACTACCTGGCCGGACTGCCCGCCATCGAGAACCAGGTGTACGGCCGGGAGGTACTCGACCTGACCGGCGCGCAGCAGGCCGATGCCGCATGGCAGCAGGCAGCCAGCACGCTGGACCAGCACACCGAGCAGTTGCTCGCCGGCGACCAGGGCACCGGCCCCGACTACGCCACCGTGACGGCCGCGCTCATGCAGCAGGAGCGCGCGCTGCTCACCAGCGCCGGCGTGCCCGGACGTCCGTGGTACCAGCATCAGATCTATGCGCCGGGAACGACCACCGGCTACGCGGTCGAGTTCCTGCCGGCGCTCACTGATGCGCTGACGTCCGGCAATATCAGCCACGCCAAGGCCTACCTGGGCTATCTCGTCGGCTCTCTCGACCGGGCCACCGCGCAGCTGCAGCTCGCCCAGCGCCAGACGCCGGCGGCGTCACCCAAGCGCGGGTAGCCATCCCGTCAGCTGACGCTCAGACAGCTGCGACTTCCGGCGCGCCGGAAGTCGCAGCCGGCCTCGTCGACGTTCGTTCCCTTCGCGCGGACCGGTGGACCATCGGACTCAGGCGGTTGCCTTGGCCTTCGCCCGAGCTTGGACATGACGCGAGCGCGCTTCATGCAGGTACTGCTCATGCGCCTCGAACACCTCGTCGTTCGACGACAGCGTGGCGCCCGGAACCGTTGGCGACACGAACGTCGGCAGCACCAGCCCGCGGGACGCGCAGATGGCTGCGGTGCGGGTGATGACCTCGTGGCTGATCACCATCGCCACGACCGTCGACGCGCCGCCGGCCGGCCGATCCCATCCGTCGATCGGAATCACGGCATCCTCGACCGGGACGCCGGTGTCGATGAAGAAGTCGCAAACGTCCGCGAGCTTCTTGCCGGACGAGTGCTTCGGCGGGCGCTCGGCGCTGGAGCCGGATGTCACCGCGACCGTGGTCAGACCGCGCTCGTTCGCATACATCGCGGTCTCGATCGCCGCCGAGTTGGTGCCGCCGTGGCTGTAGCAGATGATCGTGTCACCCTCGACGAGGGGCTCGTGATCGAGGAACTTGTCGACGTAGTTCTCGACGCGTTCCAGCCAGAGCAATTCGCGAACTCCGCCCGGCCCAAGCACGTTGTGCCACATGACACGCGGGTCGGTCAGCGGGTTGAGGCCGACGAAGCTGCCGTAACGCGGGTAGGCATCCATCGTCGGAATGACCGAATGCCCTGATCCGTAAAGGTGAATCAGGTTGCCCGTCGACAGCGAGTCCGCGCAGACCGTCGCGACCTGGTCAAGCACACCGTCCTGCGACTCGGCCAGGCGAGTCAGCAATTCGATGATCGCGCGCGTGTATCGCGGAGAAGTCGGCATTGTGTTCCTCTCAATTGTTCCTGATGGCGAGTGTGATCCGGTAACGGTCCCCACGCATGACGCTGGCGACGTACTCGAAGGCCAACCATGCGTGGAAGGTCGTGCGCTCGACGTAGAACGCGGGCGTGCCCGCCTTCACCTTCAGCAGGCCGGCGTCCTCGGCCGTCACCCGCCCGACGGTGAAGGTCTCGCGCGCCTCGTCCGGGACGACGCCGTAGTTCGTCTCCAGCAGCCCGTACAGCGACGTGCCGTGCAGGTCGAGGCGGGCCAGTCCGGGAAAGCGCTTGCCAAGCAGGAATGCTGTTTGTACGCCGATGGGTTCGCCGTCGCCGAGCCGTACCCGGCGCACGCGCACCACCGGGTCGCCGACCTCGAGATCCAGCGCGGCGGCGACGTCGAGTGGCGCGCCGATCTCCTTGATCGACAGCAACCGGCTGCTCGGGACCATGCCGAGGTCCTGCACCTCGGCGGTGAACGACCGCACCGACCGCGAGCCCGCGGTCAGGTCGGTTTTGCGCACATAGGTTCCGCTGCCCTGCTGCCGGACGAGGACGCCCCGGTCGACCAGCCGTTGCAGGGCGTGCTTCATCGTGATGTGACTGACGCCGTACGCCGCGCAGAGTTCCTTCTCGGACGGGATCTTCTCGCCCGCCTTCCACTCGCCGTCCGCGATGCGCCGATGCAGCTGCTCCTCGACCTGCATGTACATCGGCAGCGACCGCTCGGCGTTCACCCTGCCGTTGCCGCCTGTGGCTCGCGTCATCGTGGCCCTCCCGCCCATCCGTCGGCCATGCACAACGCGCCCAGTACACCGGCCCTTCGTCCGAGGGTTGCGGCGACTCGCGGCACCTGTCGCCCGGCGGGCGAAGCCCAGTCGGCGAACGCGCGGTCGATGCCCGGGCTGAGCTGCGCGAGGTACGGGCTCACCACGCCACCCAGCACGATCAGTTCCGGGTCCCACACGCTGGCGATCGCGGCCAGTCCGCGGCCGAGCTCGCGCGCATACGTGTCGACGGCCCGCGTGCTGCGCTCCTCGCCGCGGGCCGCACTCGACATCAGGTCGTCGGGCGAAAGCCCTTGCGCAGCAGCCAGTTTGGCCAACGCCTGGCCGCTCGCGGCCCGCTCCCACGCGCCGTGCCGGGCATCGGGATCACCCGCGACCGGCAGCCACCCGAACGCGCCCGCGGCGCCCACGCGTCCCCGGTACGGGCGACCGTCGACCAGCATCGCGCCCCCGATGCCGGTACCCACGACGACGAGGGCGACGTGCCGGCGTCCGACCGCCGCACCCATTCGCGCCTCGGCCAGCAGCGCACACTCCGCGTCATTGCCGAGCACGACCGGTACGCCCAGGCGCTTCGTCAGGTCACGGCCGAGCGGCTGGCCGTCGAGAAACCGCAACGCCGGCACGAACGTCGCGACGCCGTCGCGCACGGTGCCCGGCACTCCGACGCCGACGCACCCGACGGGCCGCGCTCGCGTCCCCGCCTGATCGCACAACCGTCCAACCATGTCGGCGATCGCGTCGACCATCTCGCGGTAGGAGCGCGGCACTTCGCTCTGCTCGCAGCGCCGAGAAGATCGGTCGCCCGGACGGCCGAGGGCGACCCGCAGGTTCGTCCCGCCGATGTCGACACCGACGAATGGTGCGTGGCTCATCGCTGCGCCGGATCGTCGACGAACTGCCCTATGCCGGCGAGCGTGTCACCGGACTGAACCGCGAATCCCTGCGCGTGCGTACAGCCAGCGAGGCAGCCGCGCATCCGGTACAGGGACGAGTAGTAGTCGTAGTAGGGGAAACTGCTCAGCCCGCGGGCGAGTTCGTAGCACTGGACCGCCGACCGCCACGCCTCCATGCCCGTGCTGACGTCGAGCATCCGCGCGGGGTGGAACCCGTCGGCGTCCTCCCAGTTCTCACCGAAGAGCAGCGCGCTGCTCGCGTGCGCCGGCGCCTCGCGCGCGAGCGTCGGTAGCGCCGCATAGAACACCGCGTTCGCGGTCAGGGTGTGGGCGGCCCGATGGTCCTTGTGCCAACTGCCCGACCAGTGCGTGACGACCACGTCAGGCCGCACCTCGCGGACGATGTCACAGAGGCGGAGCGCGATCTCGTCGGTGACCGGCACGAACCCGTCCGGCAGGTCGAGGCTGACCATGTCGCACCCGAGCGCCGCGGCGGCCGCCTCGGCCTCGTCGCGCTTCTGCATCGCGTACTCGGCCGGGGCGAGAGACGGATGTCCTTGCTCGCCCAGGCTCAGATGCACGAACGTCGAACGGCCGCCGGAGCGGACCACCGTCGCGGCAAGGGGTCCCGCGATCACCTCGGCGTCGAAGGCGTGCGCACCCACCACGAGCAGCGAGCGGATGCCCGTCATCGCAGCGCCCCGGCGCCCATGGCCTGCTGGATCTGCCGGGACGCGACGGCGTACAGGAACAGCAGCGGCAGGATCGACATGGCGAGACCGGAGAACATCATGCCCCAGTCGGTGTTGTACTGGCCGACGAATCCGGAGATGCCGAGGGGCAGCGTCTTCTTGTTCTCGTCGAACGTGAAGATCAGCGGGAAGTAGAAGTCGTTCCACACCGCGATGCCGGTGAACACCGTGACGACGCCGATGGCCGGTCGCATCTGCGGGACGATGACCCGGAACAGCACCTGCCACTCCTTTGCGCCGTCGAGGCGGGCGGCCTCCTCGAGTTCGCGCGGAATGGCGCGCATGAAGTTGACGAAGATCAGCATCGCGAACGGGATCCGGATCGCGGTGAAGAAGATCGCCAGCCCGATCCGGCTGTCGAGCAGGTGGAGCGTCTTGAGCAGGTTGAACATCTCCGACGATCCGACGCGGACCGGCACGATGATGCCGGCGAGGAACACCGCCAGCAGGACATTCGTCCACCACAGCCGGTATCGGCTCAGTGGGTACGCGCAGAGCAGGCAGACGACGATCACCGCGACGACTGCGGCCGACGTGACGAGCAGACTGTTCAGCAGGTAGAGGTCGAGGTGCGCCTCGCGCCACGCGTGGCGGAAGTTCGTGAGCGTCCAGTCGTGCGGCAGCGAGAGCGGGCTGGCGTAGATCTGCGCGGTCGTCTTGAAACACGACACGACGAGGATGTACATCGGCAACAGGACGAGAAGCGCCCAGCCGACCAGCAGAACCCAGCCGGGCAGCCGCTTCGCCGTCCGCGCCGGCGACCAGGCCGTCACAGCGCCGCCGCCCTTCGCTCGAAGTAACGCAGAAGCACGACCGAGCAGACGGTCAGAAAGACGAAGAGCAACCCACCGAGCGCGAGGGCCAGCCCGATGTCGGTGATGCCACTGCTGCCGACCGCGCCGAACGCGTACCGATAGAACTGCGTGACAAGGACATCCGTCGAGTGCGACGGGTCGCCGCTGACGCCCTCCATCACGTACACCGTGTCGAACTGGTTGAACGAGTTGATGACGGTGAGCAGCGTCAGCGAGGCCACCGCCGGGATCAGCATCGGAAGCGCGACACTGCGCAGCATCCGTCCCGAGCGTGCGCCGTCGAGCGAGGCCGCCTCGAACACCTCGCTCGGGATGGAGTGCAGCCCGGCCGTGAACACGAGGATCGGCAGGCCCACCCAGTTCCACGAGTCGACGGCGATCAGCACCCACAGCGCCTTGCCCGGATCGCCCAGCCAGGTAAGGGTTCCGTTGCTCAGCCCGAGGCCGTGCAGGATCGACTGGGCCGGCCCGTTCGGGGTGAGCATCAGGCGCCACAGCACGCCGACGAGCACCGGGCTGAGTAGCGCGGGAAAGAAGAACACCGATCGGAAGAACCGGTAGCGCCGCCCGCGCAGGAAGATCACCCAGGCGATGAGCAGTCCGACCAGGGTCTCGAACACCATGACGCCGAGGAACCAGAAGCAGTTGTGCCAGAAGGCGCTGGTGAGCGGGCCGCGATATGTCGACGACAGCAGCCGACGGTAGTTGCCGAGGCCGACGAATCCTTCTCGTTGCACGCCGATCCAGCTGAAGAACCCGCCGATCAGCGACGAGATCAACGGGTAGACGACGAACGTGCCGTAGATCAGGGCGGCGGGCAGCACGAACGGGATCGCGCGGGCGTGCAAACCCAGACGGCGCCGCTTCCGAGCGCGACGGGTTCCCTCTGACTTGTTCCGCCCGGCCGCCGGCCGCAAGGGTCGGCGTATCGGTACGCAGGTCGGTCATGAGCCGCGGCCCGCCATGAGCATCGCAGCGAGTACCGCAACGCAGCGAGAGCGAGGCGGCGTGGCGGGTCGCGGCGGGAGCATGTCCTCAATTGCTGGGCTTGAACCAGGTGCTGACACCCTTGTCCATGTCGCTCGCGACGTCCGCCGGCGACTTCTTGCCGCCCACCATGTCGACGATCTCGGCCTGCAGAATCGACGACGCGGTTGGCGTGTTCCACCGGAAACCCACCAGTGTCAGGTACGGGGCACTGTCCTTCTGCATGGCCTCCATCTCGGACAGGACCGGGTCCTTCACCGGGATGCCGTCCCGCGCCGGGGGCCAGCCGAGCTTGTCCGCGAACACCTGCGCGAAGTCCTTGGAGGCGATGAAGTTCAGCACCTTCACGGCCGCGGCCTGATGCTTCGTCGTCGACACCAGGCCGTACGAACCGTCGGAGAAGCTCGACGTGTACGCGGGCTGACCGGCCTGATCGGGTGGGAACGGGAAGATCGAGAACTTCAGGTTCGGGTTCTGCGCCTTGAAGCTGCCGTTCTCGTACGAACCGCCGAAGAACATGGCGGCCTTTCCGCCGACGAACTGTTGCACGGCGGTCGTGTAGTCGGTGCCGGCGAATCCGCTTTCGTAGTAAGGCGAAAGATCCTTCACGCGTTGCAGCACCGCGACCCAGCGCTGGTCGGTGAACTTGGCCTTGCCGCTCATCATCTCGTCGTAGAAGCCGGGACCGAACATGTCCGGACCCATGACGCCGGTGTTGATCTCCATCGCCCAACCGGTGCCGTTCGCGCCGCCGGCGGCGATCGGCGTGACGCCCGCCTGTTTGAGGACGGTGCACGCGTGCAGGAAGTCGGCGTACGTCTTCGGCACGCTCAGCCCGGCCTTCTTGAACAGGTCGGTGTTGTAGTAGACGCCCATGTTGACGACCGAGTACGGGACACCGTAGAACTTGCCGTCCTTCTTCGCCCGCGCGCCCTCGAGCGCGGCCGGGCTGAGTTCCTTCAACGCGGGAACGAGATCGTCGATCTTCTTCAGGTAGCCGGCGTTCACCAGCGGCTGCAACTCGCCGTAGGCCTTCAGTTGTGCGATGTCCGGCCCTTTACCTCCGCGCAGCGCGACGCCCAGGCGATTCTGGTAGTCCGCGTCGGGGATGAAGTTGATGTCGACCTTGATTCCAGGGTTCTTCGCCTCAAAGCCCTGGAAGATCTGTTGCATCGCAACCTTGTCGTCGGTGCGCCAGGTCCAGAGGCTGACCGTTGAAGAGGAGTCGTTCGACTTGCTCTTGCTGCTACATCCGGCCAGCGCAACCACAACCAGAACGCTCACCGCCGCGATCCCTGACCAGAGACGCCGCCTTCGCACTGCAGATGTCATCGCTGCTCCTCAGATTGGTCAGGTTATTATGATGACTTGCACCAGCCGTCGCAATAGCCTCAGGCACGGCTTTCTATCTGTCTCAGCGCGTAACGGACCATGTGACCTGGCGCCGCGGTTGAGCGGTGCGGATGAGACCTGTGCATGGTTGATCGCTGAAGAATTGCGTTGACCGGAACGCGGGCCGTCGACACGATGTCGATTGCGGTGATGTTTCTCCGACGGCGAAAGAGGAATTGGGTGCGAGCGCTCGGCTTCAAGGACAACGGCGGTCCTGAGGTCTTCGAGATGATCGACGTACCCGAGCCGGTGCCCGGTCGCGGACAGGTGCTGATCCGGGTCCAGTTTGCGGGGCTGAACTTCGCCGAGGTGCAGCACCGGCGCGGAGAGTTCGGCCCACCCGAAGGCTTCGACATCCCCGGCCTGGAGGTGTCCGGCACGATCGTGGCTCTCGGCGAAGGTGTTAGCGGTCTCGACCATGGCGAGGCGGTCGCGGCGTACCTGCCGAGCATGGGCGGCTACGCCGAATACGCGCTGGCCGAGGCGGCGTTCGTTCGACCTGTCGGGTCGGTCCCGCTCGAAGTCGCGGCTGGGCTGCCGTGCGTGTTCCCCACTGCCTACGGCGTGCTCGTCGACGCCGGACGGTTGCGGCCAGGCGACAGCGTTCTGATCCATGCTGCTGCCGGCGGGGTCGGCTCGGCCGCATCGCAGGTTGCGCAGACGCTGGGCGCAAGCAAAGTGTTCGGCACAGTTGGTTCATCAGACAAGCAGAAGCGCGCGTCCGAACTCGGCTACGACGCCCTGTTCGAGCGGGACGGTTTCGCCGAGGCGGTCCTCGACGCGACGGACGGTAGGGGTGTCGACCTTGTCCTCGATCCGGTCGGCGGACCGATCCGCGAGGCAAGCCTGGGTGTGCTGGCCCCATTCGGCCGGGTCGTCGTCTACGGCGACCTCGGCCGGCACGGCCAATGGTCAGGCGACGTATGGGATCTATGGAAGAAGAACAAGACGATCGCCGGGTACAACATCGGCGACGTGGCCAACCGATCCCCCGACACCATCGGCCACTACCTGTCGCACGCCCTCGACGGCGTGGCCACCGGCCGGCTCTGCCCGCCACGACCGGTGATCGCGGCACTGGACGATGCCGCTGAGATTCATCGGCAGCTCGAATCCGGCGCGACTCACGGCAAGATCGTCCTCGCTGTCACGTCCTGACGGCACCGGCCCCACTTCGGAACTCGCAACATTCTGGCGACCGGGCGCTCCCCGGCCCGGGAAGGTGGGCCAGCGGTGGCGCTGAGGTCCGGGACATGTCGAAGAGCCGCGAGTCAGGACATGCCGATGGCGGCCTAAGGGGCGGAGTGGCCCCTGTGCCGCCCGTGGGTGGGCGAACTCCACACCTTGGGTGGGTTTCCGCTGCCGTCTGGTCGGGCGAGTGTGGAGTTGTAGTTCCTGTTGCCGGGAGGTGGGACCGATGAGGCCATCGCAGATCCGCTCACGTCATGCCACCACAACGGGCCGAACACGCGCCCCACTGACCATCGCCCTGCTCGTCGTGGGCTTGGGGTTGGCCGGGTGCGCCACCGACCACGGCCGACCGACCGGATCGGCCACGCCGACCGGCGGCGACACCAGTACATCCGCGCCTTCGCCTCCGGCTGATCAGACCAGCCCGCCCGGCACAAACGTGTGCGAGGCCGAGCGCGGGTGGGGCACCGGCGCCCGAGAGGGCAGCACGACCATGAGCCCCGCTCCGGTCTATCTGGTCCGGGTCGGGCGGCACGACTGCTACGACCGCGTCGTGTTCGATCTCAACGGCGACGACGAGGTCGGCTACCTCGTCCGGTACGTCCCGGCGGTCGCGGCCGATCCGAGCGGCGAGCCGGTGCCGGTCGACGGGGGCGCGGCGCTCCAGGTCGTCATCAGGGCACCGATCCTCGGGGCCGACTCGCAGGGGCATCAACCGGGGCGCACGCCGCCAACCGTCGGCGCGGACATGGTTCAGCCCGCCGCGATCGCGGGCTTGGCAGCGGTGACGGCGGTGAAGTTCGCCGGCACATTCGAGGGCCAGTCCACATTCGCGCTCGGTGTCACCGAACGGCGCCCGTTCCGGGTACTGGTGACCAGCGAGCAGCACTACCGGCACGTCGTGGTCGATCTGGCGCACTGAGCGCTACGGCCACGAGCGGATGGTCTTCCGGCTCATGGCGAGCCGGGAGTCGTGAGAGGAGGGGATCGAGATGTGGAGAGGTTTACTAACGCACAAGACCAGGATGCTGGCATTGCTTGCGGCACCGGCGCTGATCGCGGCGCTGGCCCTGACGGCGTCCTCGGCGGCCGCGGGGCTGCCGCAGGCGACGACCGCACCGAAGTGCACGACCTCGCACCTGCGGGTGTGGCTCGGCATTCCCGGTGACGGCGCCGCGGGCAGCAAGTACTACCAGATGGAGTTCACCAACATCGGCTCCACCACCTGTACGGTTCGCGGCTTCCCCGGGCTGTCCGGATGGAAGGACGGGCACATGGTGGGTAGCCCGGCATCGTGGCAGCGCACCGCGGCAGTGACCACCGTGACCCTGCGCCCGGTGCCACCGCGCACACCGTGCTGCGGATCGTGAACGTCGGCGTCTACGACTACGCCCGGTGCAAGCCCGTCACCGCGGGGATCAGGGTGTTCCCGCCGAACAACACGGTCGCCACCGTCATCGACGACTTCCAGATCCGGGCATGCTCCGTGGTGGGCACGCACTACCTGGACGTGTGGTATCCGATCAAGGCCGGAGTCGGCATCCCCGGGCTCCTGTAGATCCACACAAGAGGTCGATCGGCCAAACGGTTACGGGCCTGGCGGGGCGTCCGCCGGCGAAATCCGGCGGACGCCTCGTCCTTGCGCGGCGGGCAGTCAGCAGCCGCTGTTCGCGAGGGCGGCCGCTCAGCGAACGGCGGGGGTTGCCGAGACGTCGACGGATTCCTAACCGCCGACGCCCAGGTACTCCAGTAACAGCTGCCTGGGAATCTTGATCAACCGGCCTATCCGCACCGCCGGTGTCGGCCATCGACCTTCACGTACCAGCTGAGCACGACGGCTGGGCAAGGCGCCGCCGGTAGGAGCCGCGCCATGACAACGCCATACCGTCACTAGGCGAGCGACTCGACCAGCTCGCGGGCGGCCTGCAGCCCGGCGGCGACGAGGTCGTGCCCCGGCCGGCCCAGCACCACACCGGTGATGTCACCGCCGCTGCGGTGCGCGCGGAACATGAAGCAACCCCCGGCCGCATCATCGGACCCGGTCTTGATGCCGACGAAGCCGTCCTGGCCGAGCAGCGCGTCGGTGTTGTGCACAGTGCCGGCCACTGGCAGTTCGTCGCTGGGCAGGGCCACCAGGGCAGCGAAGTCGGGAAGTCGCATGGCCTGCCGGGCGAGGAGCAGTTGGTCGGCGGCCGTCGACCGGGTGCCCTCGTCGAACCCGCTCGGGTCGGTGTAGGTCGTGTGCCGCATGCCCAGGGCGTGGGCCATGTCGTTCATCCGCGCGACGAACGCCGCCTCGGAGCCGTCGGCCGCGCGAGCCAGCATGGCCGCGACATTGTTCGCCGAGGGCAGCAGCAGGGCCACCAGCGCCTGCCGCTCGGTCAGCGTCTCGCCGGCCATCACGTGCACGATCGACTCGTTCCGTCCGGCCCGGCGGTTTGTGTCGGCCACGTCGGCGTCGGTGACGGTCAGGCTGAGCGAGCCGTCCCCGCCGTGCAGCGGCCGGTCGTGCAGGACCAGGTAGGCGGTCATCACCTTGGCCACGCTCGCGATGGGCACGGGCCGCTGGCCCTTGCTCGACACGACGTGCTGCCCGGCGATTTGGTACGACGTCTGGCCCGGCCCGGGCGGTCCGTACACGCGGTGTTCGAGGTTGCGGCGCACCGCGAAGCCGACAGTCGCCGCCGCGGCGGTGAGCAGTGCCACCACGGCCAGCGCCCGCCGCCATCGCCGGACACCCGGTGATCGGTGCCGGTAGTACGTTGTCGTGCCGAATCGATGGTTCATGATCACGACGCTCGCAACCGGCCGATACCGTCGGCGTTCGTGTCGTGCTTATGGCCCGCTTAGAAGACCCTCGCAGGGCTGTTGCCGGCGCGCCTGAATCAGACGGGAGACAGCCGCACGGTGATCGTCAACCCGCCTGTCGGGATTCGGGCGTGCTTCGATCGCGGCGCGGTGTGCGGTCACGATCGAGCGTGCGATGGTGAGGCCGAGACCGACTCCGCCGCCGTGGTCGAGCCGTTCGCCGCTGCCCCGGCGGAACGGTTCGAACAGTCCCGCCATCTGCTCGGGCGCGACGACTCGGGCCCGGTGTTCACCACCGTGAACGCCCCGTCTCGCGTGACCGTGGCGGTGACGACCCACCCGGGTAGTTGTACTTGATCGCGTTGAATAGCAGGTTGTTTGCGAGTCGTTCGAGCAGCGGCCGCTCGCCGATCACCGTCACCGGATCGAGCACGGTTTCGATCTCGACCTCGCGTTCCTTTGCGGCATTGCGAAGGGACTCGACGGTCTCGCCCACGATCTGGTCCAGCCGCAGCGGTGCGTTGGTCATCAGCCCGCCGTCGGTCTCGGCGAGTGTCAACAGCCCGTCGACGAGCCGTTCGTTGCGCTCGTTGGTCGCCAGCAGCTGGCGGGACAGCAATTCGAGTTGCTCTTGGCTGAGCGCCGAAGAGAGGCTCACCTCGATGAGTGCTCGTTGGGTGGCCAGCGGCGTGCGCAGCTCGTGCGAAGCGTTGGACTGCGAACCGGCGTTGCGCTTCGTAGCCTTCGGCGAGCCGGTCGAGCACAGCGTCTATCTCTTCGGCGAGCCTGCGCGTCTCGTCGCGCGGACCGGCCGGGCGCAGACGGAGGCCGAGGCTGGTCGGCCCGAAGCGGCTGATGGTGTCGGCGATCTGCCGCATCGGCCAGGTGATCCATCGCGCGAGGCCGTATGCGACTGCTGCGACCACGACCGTCATTACGAGCAGCTCGAGCCAGGCGTAGCCGGCGTGGAGCGACGTGCGGAATCCGCATCCGTTGAACACGTCGAGCGGGTGCAGCGTGCCGTGGCTGCACCTGATCGGCTCGTCTTCGACTCTCATGCTCCAGATTGGTGGCGAGGTGGACGGCGACGAAGACGTACGCGTAGCCGAGGGGGCAGCTGAGCACGACGGCAAGGAACGCGCGACGGCGCGGCGTGAGCAGCACGCTCACTCCCCGAACCGGTGGCCGACCCGGGGCACGGTGTACCCGATCGGCGGGTCCCCGAGTTTGCGGCGCAGCGTCATTACCGCGACGCGCACCGCGTCGCCGGTGGCCTCGGGTAGGTCCCGGTCGAGCCCGGCCACGTCGTAACCGTTGAGTCGCTCCATCGCTGCCTCGCCGTCGTAACAGATATCGACCGCCATGGCGAGCTCGCGCAAGTCCGCGGCGACCGTATCGGCGCACCACCGCTCGTCATCAGCGAGAAGGACACGCAAGGTTCACCGCTCCGGGTGAGACGTCGGTGTCCATGGTCGCGTGATCACCATAAGCGCAACATAAGCACGTACCGAACGGCCGCCATAACGGCGGCGCGTCAGCGTATCGATCGTGACGGAAACGCGAGTCGGAACGCTCACCCTGGATGCGCCGTCGGCGGGCACGGTCACGATCGATTGGGCCGCGGTTGCGGCGAACACTCGGCTCTTGGCCGACCGTGCCCGCGGTGAATTGATGGCGGTGGTGAAGGCCGACGGCTTCGGCCACGGCAGTGTCAAGGTGGCCAGGGTCGCCTTGGCCAACGGCGCGACGCGGCTGGGCGTGACCTGCCTGGCCGAGGCGCTGCCGCTGCGCCAGGCCGGCCTGGTGGCGCCAATCTTGAGTTGGCTCGACGACGCGGGTGCTCAGTTCTCCGCGGCGGTGAACCACGAGGTCGAGCTGGCCGTGCCGGACCACGCGCATCTTGAGGCGATCGCTCGTCAGGCGGCCGGCGCGCGCATCCATCTCCACCTTGATGTCGGCTTGGCCCGTGACGGCGCGGCGGCGGACGACTGGCCCGATCTGTGCCGTGCCGCCCATCGGCTGGAACGCCAGGGCGTGCTGCGGACGGTCGGTGTCATGGGCCACCTGCCGTGCGCGGATGATCCGCCGCATCCGAGCAACGCCTTGGGCCGCGCGCGGTTCAACTGGGGTGTGCAGATCGCGCTCGCCGCCGGACTGCGGCCGCTACACCGACACCTGGCGGCAACGGCGGCGACGCTGGTCGACCCCCTTGCCCACCATACGATGAGCCGCGTCGGCGCCGGCCTGGTCGGAATCGACCCGTCCGGCACCACCCGGCTGCGGCCGGCCATGACGCTGACGGCGCCGCTGGCCCAGGTACGCCGGGTCTGCCCGGGCACCGGAGTCGGCTACGGCCACACTTGGTTCGCGCCACGCCCGACCACCCTCGGGCTGGTGCCGCTCGGTTACGCGGACGGACTGCCACGACTGGTCTCGGGACGCGCCGAGGTCTTCGTCTGCGGCCGTCGCTGTCGCGTGGTCGGGCGTGTGTCGATGGATTCGCTGGTCATCGATCTCGGCGACGAGCCCGTCCTGCCGGGCGAGACGGCAACGGTATTCGGCCCTGGCGATCACGGCGAGCCGACGGTCGCCGACTGGGCCCGCTGGGGCCAGACGATCGAACACGAGATCGTCGTCGCCGTGGGAACCCGCGCGCATCGCAGACCGTCGACAACCGGCCGCGTCAGAATCGAAGACATCTGATGACGCGCGTCGTGGTGATCGGCGGCGGCCAAAACGCCGAGCACGAGGTATCACTTGCCTCAGCCGATGGGGTGACGGCGGCGCTGCGCAGCTGCGGCCACGACGTGGTCGCGTTGACAATCGACCCGGACGGGATGTGGCGCGATCAAGACCGGCATGCGATCGGCCTCGACGGTGCCGTACGCGTCATCGAGACCGCCGATGTCGTCGCTCCGATGGTGCACGGCGCGCGCGGCGAGGACGGAGCGCTGGCCGCGCTGTGCGACCTGGCCGGCGTCCCGTACGTCGGATCAGGCGTGGGCGCCGGCGCGCTGGCTATGGACAAGTGGGCCACCAAGCTGGTCGCCGAGGCGATCGGTATTGCCACCGCGCCGGGATGTCTTCTGACTGGTGCGACTGCCGCCGCGTACTCCTTCAGCCACGCCGTGGTCGTGAAACCAGTCGCCTCCGGGTCGAGTCAGGGAGTCAGTATCGTCAGCGCCGCCGACGACTTGCCCGCTGCCCTCGCGGCGGCGTTCGACCACGACGATCGCGTGCTGATCGAAGACGTGATCGAAGGCCGTGAGATCGACATCGCGGTACTCGGCCGCTCCGATGGGACGCGACTCGTCGCACCAGCCTTGGAGATCGTCGCAGAGGGGATCTTCGACTTCGCGACCAAGTACGGCGGTACCGCCGATTTCCGTGTGCCGGCGCGATTGACCGATATGCAACGCGAAAGCCTGGAGCAGGCAGCCATCGGCATGTATGACGCTCTCGGCTGCGCCGGGGTGGCCCGGATCGACTTCTTCTGGTCCGGGCACCAGCCGGTGCTCAACGAAGTCAATACAACGCCCGGCTTCACCCAGGCCTCGCAGGTGCCCAGAATGTTCGCCGCCGCCGGACTGACCTACGCCGAGTTGCTCGACCTGCTGATTCGGGATGCGATCACGGATCGGCGCAACTTGTCCGACCACAGTCGGGGCGATCTTCCAGTTCAGCACGCGTGATCGGGTTCGGCGCCGCAGACCACGTCAGCGCCGCGCCTTCGGATCACGAGGTAACTGACCCCGCGATCGCGTCCTCGACCTCTGGATTGTCAGCGTCCGGCTCGTGACCTCATGCATGCTGGTGATCTTGGGATTGGCCTTATTTCATAAGGTGATTCTCGCGCCTATCGACACCTTCCCGTGTCGGCCTCTGCTGGCCCGCCCGCGAGTCCTATCGGCACAACCTTCTTGGATTCGGCCCGACGCGGATCGGCGAAATCGTGTCATTGCGTACGATAAATGCCCGGTGTTCGCAGATCCGGCGACCGCCGACATGATCCGCTTCTTTTGCGTGTCCCGAGTCGCACCGGAGGCTGCTGACCGTGCGCCTGACAGCCAGCGGCACCATCGTGACTGCTGCGATTGCACTTGCCGCCGTGCTCGCCGGGTGCGGGCACAGCACGCCGGACGGCCGGGCAGCGGCCGCCAGGTCGCGCGCGCAGGTTGTGCCCGCCGCGCGCGAGTTGTATCAGGCGCTCTACAACGCGAGCCCCCGGTCGGTCGCCGTCCTCGACGGGGCTTACGTCTCATGCGGGACGGGGAAGACGACGCTGTCCTACAGCATCACGCTGCGCCTGTTCCCGTTCGCGGTTGGCCGCGACACCGATTTCGACCCTTTCCGGAACCGGGTCGTGGGCCTGGTGCGCAGCGCCGGCTGGACACTGCGGCCGCGGTCGGACGACCGGACCGTCACGATGCCATTCGTGCCGTCCGCGCACTACTGGCTCAGTAAGCGAGAGGGGAACGTCACCCTGTCCGGCCGGCTGGGCATGTTCGGGGACCAGCACCCTGACGTCGGCGTCGGCGGAACCTTGTCGGTCAACGGCCCGTGCTTCGACGCCCATGGCGCGGCCGGGAGCCTCCAGAGCCACCCTGTCAGCTCTCCGTTGCCCTCGCCGAGTACGTGGCCGTCTTCTTCCCATTCGTGAGCCGTGGCATCTACGCACCCCAGCAACGTCACCGCCTCGGGGGATGGAACCCCGGACCCACGCACTACGAAAACCTAGCGTCCCGGCACACCTGGGACCTCTGGACTTCCGTGTGGACTGAATCGTCAGGCGGCCCGGAAGAATTGCGTCGCCCGGTCGACGGGCTCGAACCCCAGCTTCTGGTAGATCGGCAGGGCGGCGTCGTTCGCGTCGAGGCAGGCCCGCCGCGCTCCGGCGTGCTGGGCGGAGCGCAGCGCCGCGGCTGTCATGGCCTGCCCTATGCCGCGGCGGCGCCAGTCGGGATCAGTGTTGACGAAGAACACCCTCGCCTCCGCTCCGAACGCGCCGGAGCCGGATGTCGCGCGGACCGCGCCGTCGCCGTCGAGTGCAGCGAAGAGCCGCATCGCGGGAGGCAACGAGCTTAGGTAGTCGGCGAGCACGTCTGGCGGGTCGTCGATTGACGGATCCGCCAGCATCGCGGCAGCGACCGCGTCCTCGAGCGGCACGCCGTCGGGCGGGTCGTCGGCGAGCCGCCGCACCGGTCGCAACGTCAGTCCGCTCAGCAGCGCAACCTCGGGCACATTCCGCAGGTCGCGGCAGATCATCGCCGTCACCGCCTTCGCCTTCCACGCCGGATGGCTCCTGACGAGTTCGGTGCACCGCGCGGCCGCCGCGAAAACGCTGATCGTGCCCGCCTGGGCATCCGGCAGAAGGCCGGCGAGCACGTCGTACGCCTGGTCGTCGATCACCAGCAGCCGGGTAAGCGGATCGTCGGGCGAGGCGAGCAGACCATGCACTCCGGGCTCGTGCACCCTCTGGCATCCCGGGCGCCGCATAGCGTTGCAGCGCGCGACGAACGCGGCGACGTAGAGGTCGGTCGATGTAGTCGGCACCGGCGCAGCGTAGGCCCGCCGGAACGGGGTCGGCTCGCGCCGTGGACGCAGAGCGGCGCGGCGGCGGTCAATCGCTAGACGTCGATGACGTTGAGCGTGTACATGACCTGGCCATCCTCGCGGTATGCGTACCTGCGATGCCAAGCCTGCCGACCGTCAGGGTCTGAACCGACCGTAGAGAACGCGCGGCCAGCGATCGCGACTACATCAGGGATCTCGTCGATGTCGTCGTAGGTGCGAACCTCAAGGACAACGGCGTCGCGCACGAACTCCACAACGACGCCGGATGGTTCGCTCACGTCAGCAGGGTAGGCCCCAGCAGTCAGACCGGATCTCCGCAATTCCATGTACTAACGCCGGCATGACCGCGCATTTGTCTGGCCGCACTTCACGGCGCGCCACCAATGAGCATCAAGCGCTGGGCTTGCCATGGTTTGCTGTTGCCTATGGCCAAGCCGCAACGACCAACGACCTGCATCGGATGCGGCGAGCCTGTTCAAGCTGTGATGAAGCAAGGAGTCTCGTCCGGCGTGCGGCGGCGCACGCGGCACGTGGAACCGGTAGCCGACCTGGCGCTGCGCTGCCGCTTCGACGGCGGACCCGATCTGCAATCCGACGCGCTCGAGCCATACCCGGGGGACGTGGCGTAGCACGTCGCGTTATCCCGGCACTCGCGGCCATCATCGGGACCTACGCGTACGGCTAGGACTGCACTTGGCGCTGCAAGCTCCCCAGCGACGAGTGTGCCGACACCGGCTCGCTGCGACGAGTCGACCCGAAGCCTGCACAGCCGCGTGCTCGCCGCACGGTGGTATTCAGTATGTGCGCTGGTCAGGGCTCAACCCCGGTCGGGGTTACCGCCAGCGGCTGCCCGCTCGTGCTCAGGAGCACTCGGCCGCGCAGCGGCGCGGTCAGCCGCCCCGTCACATCGCGGGTGACGCCCAGCGCAACGACCGCCGTACCCGGCGGCACCCGGCGCTCCGAGGTGATAGTTCGTCCTATGACATAGGTGGCGTGCTCCTGGAACTCGGCTCGGTGGAACTCCGTCAAGACGCCACCGAACGCCGGAACGTGGATCGTGACGTCGTCCTGATCGATCGTCGCGGCACCGCCCGACCCACGGCGATAATCCGCTTCGCTCACGGGCCACCAGCACTCCACGTCGGGTGCCAGAACGACGCAGGACCCTTCCAGGCCAGTCATCTGCAGCCGGTAAGCCGGCAACGAGCGCGGACCTCGATCGCACCAGAAGGGCGCGACGGTCCGGATGACTCCCGTGATCCCCAGGACGGTCTCGGTGTTGGCCGGCCTCCGGGTCGGCAGGAGCGCCAATACTGCCTTCGGTGTCGGCGAGTGCGCTTCGATCGCGCCGCCCAACCACGCCAGCTTTGACTCGTTGTCCGCGAACCCATCACCGTCGAGTTGGACACGGTTGTCGAGTAGCACGATCGGGCGGGGCGCACCGTCGACAGGGAACGCAGCCCATCGCGTCGCAACCTCCTCGTCGACCCAGTTCGCCACGCATCCAGTGTCGTGCCCGCGAGCTGCATCGGCGCGGTCTTCAGTCGACAGCCAGCGCAGGGATCCGCTCGGCGGCCAGATGCGTGCACCCGAAAGGAGGCCGCGTGATGGGTGTCGTCCGTGCCAGCATGACGGGCGTGACGACGACGAACATCTGGCACCTACGAGCCGCAACCGCACACGACAGCCCCGAATTGCTACACCTCTGGGCGCTCCTGTTCGACAACGACAAGGCAGCAACAGAGGAACCGTGGACCAACCATGCACGCGAGTGGTTCACCCGCTTCGTTGACGACGGGAGCAATGCTCGGTTCCCGGTGATCGAGATCGACAGCGAGATCGTCGCCACGGCAATCGGCACCCTTGAACTCGGCGTCCCGAACCCCCAGTGCACCAAGGGGCGCACCGTGCGACTCGCGAACGTGCTAACCCTGCCCGACCACCGTGGCCATGGTTACGGACAACACTCGTCCTCGACGTGATCGACTGGGCCAGGTCCATCGATGCCGACCGTGTTGACCTGAGCGCCACCCCAGAGGGACAGCGCATCTACGAGAGGCTCGGCTTCACGATGACCTCGGCCCCGCGGATGAAGCTCGTTCTGTGACGCACCACGTCCCCGTCTCACCCATCGTCCGGTACCCGACATGTTGGCACCAACGGGTTAAGAGCGCCGACATCCTGAAGGGGATACGACCCGGGGTGATCAACGACAGTGCATTCACCTGGCTGGCCTTTACCGCACGGGCGAAGCTGCCTGTGCCGTCGGTATCCGCCGGGGGAAAGGCCGAAGTCCCGTTTGAACGCACGGCTGAAGGCGAACTCGGATGTGTAGCCCACTCGGCGCGCGATGACCGCCAAGGCAACGTTCTCATCGCGGAGGTACTTGGCCGCCAGTGTCATCCGCCACCAGGTCAGATAGCCGAGCGGCGGGTGGCCTACAAGATCGGTGAACCTGCTCGCGAAGGAGGCCCTGGACATGCCCGAATGAGTGGCCAACGTAGCGACGGTCCAGGGCTGGGCCGGTTGCCCATGAATCGCGTCGAGCCCGGCTGCGACCACGGGATCGCTGAGGGCAGCACCCCAACGTCCGTGCAGCGACCGCGAGCCCCGATCTGCGTACCAGCTTCGCAACAGGAACAGCAGAAGCACCTCGAGCAGCGAGGCGAGCGCGACGTCGCGGCCAGGCTGCGGCTC
>CAVPYQ010000010.1:0-29303 GCA_963709985.1 uncultured Actinomycetota bacterium | reverse complement strand
GGACGAGCAGAGACGGACGCATCGGACGCTCCGATGCAGCCAGATGACGCCCAAATTCGGTATCTGCGGGATGAGCGCGGGATGGCTCACGCGGCACCACCCCGCCAGCGCCGCCTCGATACGCCGGTTCGAGGCATCTTGACCACCATCGATGCACTTCGCGTAGACCCGCAGCAGAACATCGACGCCGTGCCCGGCTCGTTCGGCTACCTCCGTGACCGGGACGCCGGCGTTGAGCCACAGCGACACCGCCGCGTGCCGCAAGGCGTAGGGCCGATCAGCGAGCGGCGTGAGCACCTGGACCGGTGTCAGCGCCAAGGTGCGGGCCGACGCCCACGCGTCGGAGTAGGACGAGCCGAGGACGCCGCCGCGCCGGGTTTGAAACAGCCGGCCATCCGGCGCGGTGCCGAACTCGGCCAGGTGCTCGCGCAGGATCGCCACCAGTTCCGGCGGGATGGGCACCGGGCGAATCGCGACGTCCGCTCGGTGCTTGAGTCCCCGTTCCTCGTGCGTCGTTCCACTGTCGGTCCAGCGCCGGTTGGTGTGCGGCCGCGACTTGGCCAAGACCAGTTCGCCCCAGCCGGACATGGGCAGCTGGCAGTCCTGCTCGCGGAGCCCGAGCGCCTCGGCCGGACGAAGGCCGGCGTAGTAGAGGCAGGCGAAGAAGCCACGCAGATGGCGGCCACGATCGAGCGGACCGACGTAGGTCACGGCCGTCAGGAGCTCGCGCGCCTGAACCGGGTTGATCACGACCCGACGGTCGACAACCTCGGAAACCTTCGGTGCGCGCCAGCCGACACGACTGAGGTTATTCGCGGGCAGTTCCTCGATTTCGACGGCGTATTGAAGGGCGTTGTTGAACACCGCTCGCTTGCGGCGGATCGTCGTCGCGGCCGCCGCCGTGCCGTCCAACTTGATGGTCAACGCGTCGAGCGCGCGACGCAGATTGCGCGGCTTGGCCAATGCACTGAGCGGCAATGACATTCGAGCCAGCCACTCGGCGGCCATGTCGATATCCAACGGTCGCTCAACCGTGCGCGCAGCTGGCGGCAGCAGATACTGACGCAACGCGGTGCGAAGCGTCCCGATGTCAGGCCCGTCCGGGTCGTCGTCCACCAGGGCCGCCGTCACCGTGGCCAGTGCATCAGTGAGGCTGTCGCGAGACTTACCCGCCGCATGCGGCCACTTCATGTCCACGTACCGCTGCACGAAGTCGAGCCAGGTCGGCCCCTCGTCTGCCACGAGCATCGATTCCGGCAGCCCGGTTGCCACGTCGAACAGCTCGCCGCGACGAGCCGCCTGGCGCAGATCAGACAGGAAGTTCTCGGCAAGCGCCTTCGTCCTGCGCGTCCGTGAGCGTGGTCGACCGGCCACCACCCAGCGCACCTCGTACGAGGTGACCCGGCTCGACTTGTTGCGGCGCACGTCCCAGAACCGGACGTTGCTGGTCTTCATGCCACCTTCTCGCGCAGCGAGCGCAGCCACGCCGTCAAGTCACTGCGCCAAATGCGCAGCTCGTTGTTCGGCAGCTTGACGCAGCGAGGCGCGCGGCCCAGCTCGCGCCAGCGGAAGAAGGTGCGTCGGGAAATGCCGCCCAGCTCTTCCAAGACCTGGTCGACTGTCAGCAGCTCGTCTCTCACGACCCGCTCCCCATCGGTCGTCGCTCACGTAGTCCAGACCGCTTCGAGTTCCTGCTCTGCCTCACGCGAGCGCGTCGCCGTTCGCGGGCCATGGCCGCGCTGGTGTTGGCGAGCAGGGCGTCGCCGGTGGTGTGCCAGCCGATGCCGACGTAGGCGAGGGTGTTGATGACGAGCGCTGGTTCCTCGTCGTGGTCGGCGGCGAGCTGCACATCGACCGTTCGCCGCGAGCGTGCGGCGCCGGAACTCGGTGCGCGCGTTACGCAGCGCGCGGAACGTCGTCGAGTAGCGCTTGGATCTTGGAGAAGAAGTGCCCGCCGAAGCCGAGCATGTGCGCCCATCGGCGCAGCCCGTCGTAGCCTTCGGTGCCGCCGAGCTGCCACGCGGCGCGGATGATCCGGCCGGGGTGGCGCTGTCGTCGGTGTAGATGTCGATGGTGTCGCTGGTGATCCGCTTGGAGAGTGCCCGGTGGCGTCGGTGCCTTTGGTGGCGTACTTGGCCAGGTAGCCGGCGACGGCGGTGTCGGTGATCGCCTCGTCGCCGCGGCACCCGCAGCGGGCGGATGTCGAGCTGTGTCGCCCCAGCGCGATGGGCCAGCCGTCCGGGTTGGCCGGGTGCGGTTCGGTCCGGAACGCGGTCGTGCTCGACGGCGTCGCGGATGCATGTGGGTCGAGCACGAACACGGTGGCCCACGCCGGCGGGGCGACGACCTGCTCCGGGTGGTCGGGGTCGATGCCGTCGAGGCGGATCAGGGCGTGGAAGTGGACCACGCCGCGGCGTTGGTATTCGGCGACCTTGCCGAAGGACAGCCGGACTCGGCCCTTGTCGCCGTGGGCTTTGGCGTGCCGGGCGAGCAGCCGGTTGGCCTTGATGCGATGGTGCGCCGCCACAGTTCACCGGCCTGGCTGTTCCACACGACGTGGTGGCCGTAGTCGTAGCAGTCGCAGGCACAGCGGCTGCCCGAGCAGCGGGTCGCCGTCCCGGTGGCGTCGGCTGGCAGCGCAGCACCACGCCGTGCGGGCAGAGCTCGCGACGGCGCCGGGCCCGACACGGCAACACGCGGCCGGCCTTGGTCTTGCGCTGGGTGTGCACGAGACCGAACCCGGGCGCGGTCAGCGGTGGCGAACACGGCCGGATGCCCGCTGACCGTCTCCGGGACGCTCTTTGCCGCCCTTGCAGACCGGCGAGCACGAGTTGGTAGGCATCGGCGCGGTAGACCTCCGCGCAGGACGGGCAGACGGTGGCGCGGCGGTTGCCGCAGGCCTTGTAGATCACGCCGTCGGGCATGGTATCCGTCGACCTCGAGCGACGACCTCGCCGGTCCGCGCGTCGACGACGGTGATCGTGCCCGCGAGCCGGACCGGTGCGCGCAGCCGGCGGCCGGCGCGACGTGGTGCAGCCACGCGGGATAGTCCGGGCGAGCGCCGCGGTTCATCGCCGACGCGCGCGTTTCCAGATCGACAACGCGTGACGTTCGGTGTTGGCCCCCGCCCCCAAGCCCTGCGGGGTTTGGGGGCGAGAGTCAGCGTCGACCCGCGTCATGAGGTGACCTTGTCGAGGATGTGGCCCAGGCCGCGGCCGGTGTTTGTGAGGATCGCGCCGATCTCGTGTGCGCCGCGTGCGGTGGATTCGGCGATGTGCGGGACGTAGATCAGGATGATCAGCAGCACGATCGCCGGGACGAGCATCCGCCGGGTCATGAGCCATCACCCGCGATCGCGACGCTGCCCAGGATCAGCTGGCAGTTCCCGCATTGCACGATGTGGGTCGTCGCCGGCTGGCGGGCTTGTACCAGTGGGTCCAGTCGATCCGCAGCCGCCCGCACGCGGTGCACGGGTAGTCGCGGTCCGGCAGGGCGACCGGCGACTCGTAGCGGTGGTTCGCGCGCATCGCCCGTACACCGGCCGCCCTGTCGACAGCGCCGATCCGCGCACGCGGTCAGTTCCGGGACCGAGATTGATCCCTAGGAGCCTGTTGCATAAAGGGGTTCGGGCGTGCCTGCCTGCGCGGGTCGCTGGCGGCGGCCAGGATTCGGTGGTGGGGTTCAACTTCATCGCCGGTGATCGTGATCAGGTGTTCTTGTTGCCGCCGGACATGCGGGATTGGCTGCCGGCTGATCACTTGGCGTGGTTCGTGATCGACGTGGTCGATCAGGTCGACCTGTCGCGGTTCCGGGCGGCGTATCGCGCCGATGGGCATGGCCGGCCGGCCTATGACCCGGCGGTGCTGGTCGCGGTCTTGTTGTATGCCTACTGCTGTGGGATCCGCTCCTCGCGGGTGATCGAGCGGCGCTGCCAGGAGGATGTGGCGTTCCGGGTGCTCGCTGGTGGCCTGTTCCCGGATCACGTGACGTTCGCGCGGTTCCGCAGTCCCGGCACGCCGAGGCGCTGGCGGCGGTGTTCGTCGACTCGCTGCGCCTGTGCGCCGAGGCTGGGCTGGTCCGCCTGGGCGCGGTCGCCCTGGACGGCTCGAAGATCGGCGCGGATGCCCGCACCGATGGCAACCGGACGTTGGCCGAGTTGACCCGGTTGATCGAGGACATGCTCGACGAGGCGGCCGCAGTGGATGCTGCCGAGGACGCGCGCGATTCCAACGATCCGCCGCTGCCGCCGGGCATGGTCCACCGGGAGCGCAGGCTGGCCCGGCTGCGGGAGGCCAAGGCCCGCCTCGAGGCCGACGCGGCCGGCCCGGGCGGCAGCGGTTCGCGCAGCGCAGTGAGCAGATCAACGCTGCCCGCGCGGCGAAGGGTCTGCCGCCCAGGACGCTGCGGCCCCGGCCGACAGGACGAGGCGCCGCGCCCGAACGCCGTCGTGAACCCGACCGATCCGGACAGCCGGTTGATGCGCAGCTACGGGCACTCGGTGCAGGGTTACAACGCGCAACTGGTCGCCACCGGCGAGCAGATCATCATCGCCGCCGAGGTCACCCAGGACGCCAACGACGTCGACCAGCTCGCCCCGATGCTGACCGCCGCCCGCGACACCCTCGACGCAGCCGGGGCTCAACGAACGCATCCGCGCCCTGGCCGCCGATGCCGGCTACTGGCGCGCCGCCAACGTCGACGGCTCCATCCCCGACGCGCCCAAGTTGTTCATCGCCGTGGCCAGCCACGGCCGCCGCGGCAAGCCACGCCAAGACGGCAGGCCCAGCCAGTCCAAGACCGACCACCTCGTCGCCGCCATGCAACAGCGCCTGGCCACCGACACCGGCAAGCGCATGATGCGACTGCGCGCCACCACCGTCGAGCCCCTGTTCGGGCAGACCAAACACGCCCGCGGAATCCGACGCTTCACCCGCCGCGGACTTGCCGCCGCGCAAGCCGAATGGAAGCTGATCGCCGCCACCAGCAACCTGCTCAAGCTCTACCGGGCCAGCGCCCAGCCCGCCTGACCGACCAGGTCCCCAACCCGCCGCGATCTCTCACGCCGGCGGCACTCGATCAACCCTGCACGAAAGGTCATCACGTGTCTGCACGCGCGTTTACGCAACGGGCTCCTAGCTGTCAACTGGCGGGGCGGCGCTCATGCAGCACCGCCGTCCCGGTCACCGATGCCCGCGGATGATCTTCGCCCGGGCGACCAGACGGCGGATCTCGCCGTCGGTACAGGTAGGCGGCTTTGAACCGGCGGGGGATGCCGCCTTCGGCGAGCAGCCAGCCGACGCCGCGTTGTTCGGGGGTGATGTCGGTGGCGTTGTAGCCCTGCTTGGCCCAGCCGGTGCCCAGGATGATGTCGCGGCTGGCGTCGGTGGTGCAGCGGAAGGCGCACCGGTAGCCGAAGATGTCCCGCAGGCTGGTGGGGATGATGTCCGCCGACGGGCCGTTGCGTGGCGAGCGACCATGATGATGCCGGCGGCCCGGCCGCGGGCGACGAGATCGCGGATGAGGTTGATGAACTCGTCCTGGGTCTTCTTCGTCCCGACGGTGGCGGAGAAGTAGGCCAGTTCGTCGATCACGCACGAGCATGACGGGATCCCGTCGGCGGCGACGATCTTGCGGCGGCCTTGGGCGTCGAGCCAGTCGTAGCGGCGGTCCATCTCGGCCTGCAGGTCGCGCAGCACGGTCAGGCCCTGGTCGATGGCGTTGCCGACGAACACGTCCGCGATCTCGCGCCACATGCCGAGCTCGACCCGCTTGCCGTCGATCAGCACGAGCCGGCACGTCGCGGCAGAGCGCGGCGTGGCCGACGATGTTGTTCAGCAGCACGGACTTGCCGCCGCCGGGTTCGCCGGCGACGAGCAGGTTGCGGTAGGCCAGTTCGATGTGGACCGGGACGCCGTTCTCGTCCAGGCCGAGAAAGATCGGCTGATGGATCGACAGCGCCCACTCCGGCACATACCCGGGGTTAGGGTGGGGGTGTCCCCGGCCCTGCGGCCGGGGAACCCCTTCCAGTTGATTCGGTGTGCGGTTAGACATATTCGGACAGGCCTCCGTCATCCAGGGCCGTCATCACGCGGCGGCCGCTTCGTGCTTGGTTGGTGGTCCTCGGCCGGCGGATAGGCCGGCGACGTGCCGTTGGCGCGGTAGAGGCTCGACGCGCCGTAGGCCCCCGGTCCGTACCGGGGTATCCCGCAGAGGGGTTGCCGGTCGCGGCGTCGAGGACGACGGCCGGCGGTTGTTGGGTGCGGCCGAGTTTGGCCATCAGCCGCGACCCGATCGGCGTGGGCGACTCGAGCGGATCGCGGCGGATGATGTCCACCCGCACGAAGTCGGTCATCCGCCGGCTCTTCTCGACCCGGACCTGCCGGGCCAAACACGCCGCGGCCAACGCGTCGGCGGATTCCTCGATCTGGGCGGCGGACATGCCCGCGACCAGCACAGCCAGACCCGTTCCCCGACCGGGGTGGGATGCCACCAGATCAGCCACGGCAACTTCCCCGACCGGTTCCGCGAGCCGAGCTGGACCAGGGCGGTGCGCAGCCGGTGCCGCACCACCAGCACGAAGAACCAGCCCACGATCCACCGACGCGGCAACCGGAAATTGCACCTGAGTCGTGCCACGTTAGTCACCCCGCGGTAGCGAGCTGAGCAGTTCGCTGGCTGCGGTGGTGAGGGTTGGTTCGGCGGTGAAGGTGTGGCCGGCGATTTCGATGGTCACGGTTTGTAGGGGTCGTAGCGCACGGACGAGCTTTTTGATCGAGACGTCGGTGAGGTCTTGCAGGTGGCGACTGATCGCGAGTGCGGCGAACACGATGCTCAGGTGGGCTTCGATCGATTCGCGTTGGTGGTGGAAGATCGGCCGGGCGCGTAGGTCGGATTTGGCCATCCGGAACGATTTCTCGACCTGCCACAGGTCGTGGTAGGCGGCGATCACCGCCTGGCCGCCCATCACCTTGGGGTCGATGTTGGTGACGTAGCCTTTTAACCCGGCGAGCTGGCGGGCCCGCTCGACCAGGTCCCAGTTCACCGACTTGGTGGCGCCGTCGAGCTTGACAAACCTGTCTTTCTTGATCGGGCGGGTGCCGGCGGCGACCTTCTCGGCCCGCTCGATCAATGCGTTGATCGCCCGGTTGTCACGCTGGGCGCGTTTGAACACGTGCTGGTAGACCACCCGCCGCGAGCGTGCGGCCTTGCCGGTACCCATCACGCGCGCCGATTCGAGGATCTGCCCGTCGGCGAAGTAGTCCCCGTGCCGGTCGAAGTGCTCGGCCAGGTCGTAGGGGGCCTTGGAGATCCTGGATCCGACGATGAAGCAGAACCCGGCGTCTTCGAGCGCGTTGAGGTTGCCGGCCGAAAGCATCCCGGCATCGGCGACCACGACCATGTCGGTGACCCCGTGACGTTGCTGGAACGCGCTCAGCACCGGGATCAGCGTCGTGGTCTCGGCCGTGTTCCCCTCGAAACAATGCACCTCCAGCGGGAACCCGCCCGGGTCGACCAGCAGCCCGACCTGGATCTGCGGGTCAACCCGACGCTCCTTGCTCATCCCGACCTTGCGCAGGTCGTCTTCGGTGTCGGTCTCGAAGTACAGCGTCGTGCAGTCGTAAAGCACCAACGCCGCCTTCCCGGTGGCCGTGCTCGCCGAGTAGGCCAGGCAGGCAGTGGCCAGCGTGTCGCGGTAGTCCCGCTCGATGCACCGGCCCAGGGCGCGGAAGATCGTGCGCAGCGACGGCGCGGGCAGCCCGAGCTCGGCCAGCACGCGGATGCTGTCGGCTTTCGAGGTCGCCTCGATGATCCGCGCCAACACCAACGCGGCGAACGCCTCATCGGCGACCGCGGTGAACCCCAACCGCGCGTACGCGTCGGCCAACACCTGCCACAGCAACTGGCTACGCGTGTCGACGACCCGAGCACCACCCACCGCCTTGGTCTGGCCGGGTGTCGTCGCCAGGAACTCCAGCGTCTGCTGACCTTCATGCAGCCGCTGGCGGGCGATCTCGCTCAGCAGCGCCAGCTCCGCATCGGTATGCGCCGAGCCGATGTGCTCGATCGCGGCCACCCGTCGGCCCTGCTTGTGCACGATCTGCACCGCACGAGCACCCGACGCCGTCGGCACCCTCCGGATGAACGAGGCCACCGCGGCACGCTACAAGCCCCGATTAGTCACCCCGAAACGACCGCACGAGGCCTCCCAGCGCCCGAATCCCGGGCCTCTCGCAGAGCGCGCCCGCCGAGGTGGCACGAGTCAGGAGGTAACCGGCACCGTCCCGGTAACAAGGCATCGTCCCCGGCCGCGTCTTGCCCTCACTCGTCGACGCTCCATGACCGCAGACCCACCTCGAGCCACCATGCACACCAAAAGGATTCGAGGCACGATCCTGCGTGGAATGAAACGTGGAATGAAAGCCGACACCGCTAATCGGCAAATCGATCGCTATGCGGATAGGCAGCTTGCCAAATTCCCCGAATTGCTGGGCGCCCCCGGCAGGATTCGAACCTGCGCCACCGCCTCCGGAGGACGGTCGATCAACCCGTCAGGGCCCGCAATAGACCCCTATGGCTACATCCAGGCCCTCAGAAGACCGAGAATCCTCTCGGATGCCCACCGTTTCATTGCACAAACCATTGCACGCGTTGCCGTGGCCACCGGCCTCTTCTGCGCGCGGCATCTTCGGTCTGAGGGTTGGTTCAGGCTGCGGGCGGGGCGATGGTGACGATGAGTTCGGCGCCGAGGGCGGCGGCGATCCGCTCCAGCACCGGGATGGTCGGCGCGGCACCGCCGGCCTCGAGGCGAGACAAGGCAGGCTGGATCATGCCGGCCCGGGCGGCGACCTCGGTCTGGGACAGGCCCAGCGCGATGCGGCGCTCCCGAACGGGTCTTCGCCGTCAAGAAGATGGCGCAGTTCGATCTTGAACGCGACCGGAATCTGGGCCTGCCGGTTCGGTGCGATCATGGGCCGATGCCGTCTGGGTCGCCGCCGCCTGTCGCCGTGTTTTGCGGCGCAGAGTGGGATTCGAGACGCTCCACGATCAGGAGATGCCGCTGCTTGCCGCGCAGTGGCTCGCTGAGGGTTCCGACTCCGCGGAGCTGCGGGAGCTGGCTGCGCTGTCGAGTGGCGACCGGGTGAAGGCTCGGCGTGCGTTGCCGGTCGGCAGCACGGACTGCTCATCGCGCGGCCCGGTCGTCGATCTGCTGGCAGTGGTGGCGGAGTTCATGCCTGGTCTCGATTTCGGTGGATTGGGGCTTGGACACGGGCTTGGGGAGGCTGCCTTGTGGAGGGGCGGGCTGACAGTGAGGCGCGGTACTCGTAGCGCAAGGCGCGCAACACCGCGTCGGCGACAGAGTCGGGGTCATCGATCGGTATCAGGTGCCCGGTCGTCGGCGGTGGTGATGACTTCCGAGCCGGGTAGCAGTCCGCGCAGAGCAGTCCCGGCCCGGCGGGCGACGATCCGGTCATGGGACCCGTCGACGATGAGGACCGGGCAGTCGATGCGGCTCAGTTGCTGGTTTCGTCGGCGGGCGTCGTTGACCAGGCGCCGCTGCTCGCTCACGAAGGTTCGCCACGTCGACCCGAACGTGATGTGGCGAACGAATTGCTTGGCGTCACGGGCATTGAGGCCAGCTCGGGTGGTCAGGATTTCTCGGCGCAACACGGGAAGGTGCAGTGCGAGGCCGGCCAAGCGAAATCCGAGCCAGGTCACGACTGGTCCGAGCATCGGTGCGGCCAGCACGCGGTCGGCGATGCTGATCGACTGCAGGCCAGCTGCTGGCGCGACCAGGACGAGCGCGCGGACGTGACGCGGTGCGCTGGCCGCCAGGGCCAACGCGGTGCCGGCGCCGAAGCGGTAGCCGACGATCACTGCTGGACAGCGCTGTTGGTCGTGCAGAAGCTGCGCGATGTCGGCGGCGGTGGTGAACGGGTCCTCGGCCTGGCCAGCTATCGCGGGATTGTCGGGCCGCTTGACGGTGCAGGGCTGCATGCCGCGACTGCGTAGCACGGGCAGTACCTGGTGCCACATGAACGGCGTTCCGGGTGGGCCATCGAGCAGCAGCACGCTGGGCGCTTCTCCGGCGTCGTCGGTCGATGTGTTCGACGGGTGGTGGATGAGCACCGGCGCCGCGAAGGCGCTCGGCAGCGGGCCGCGCTCCTTCGCGGTGCCGGCGCTCGCGCGGGGCGATGTCGAGGCAGCCGGCTCCTCGGTCGCCGAAGTTTCTCGTGGAACCGCACCGCGTGTGTGGCGCGGACAGATTGTGACGTGGCGCGGGATGGTGCGCATGGTGGTCTCCGTCGGGGTTGGAACGGCAAGGCCGCGTCGAGCGCAGCTGGCCGCCAGCCTGTTCAGCTGGTGGAGCCGCGCCCTATTGCTGGGCGATACGGCTGGTTCAAGGCGCGGCCCAATGGGGCCGCCAGGGTGGTCTGGTGGGTGGTCCCCGGTCGCGTCCGCGGCACGACAGGGGCGTTCGCTCGAAGCAGCCTTATGGATATCGCCGCCAATACGATTGCTCCCGGGATTTCGCCGAGCAGCGCGGCCGCGGCGCTGACGAGCAGATCGCGGCCGCCGTGCGCGGTTAGCACGTCGAACCAGGCATCGCACAGCAGCAGGGCGCTGGTAAAGACGGCCGCTGGTAGAGCGATCGGGCGTTGATTCCAGAGGGCCCAGGCCGTGACCGCGAAGCAGACAACCAGGCAGTATCGAACCCGGCCCAGGTGAGCGTCCAGCTTCCGACGACATAGCGGGCCGGCAGCGTTACCGCCAAACCCACTGTCCATGGGATCAGACCGGCAGCGCAGACCAGTAGGAAGCCGACCGTCGAGCCGGTGCCGCGGACTGTGAGCGGCGCCCGGGATCGACTAGACCGTCCTTGTCCGTGGGCGGGTTGCAGCCCGCGGACGTGGCGGTTTCTCCCGATCGATCGTTTGCCGTTCGCGCCCATTGCCGTGTCGCCGCGTGGCGCCATGGTCGCCGGTATCAGTAGCTGTAACCGGACTTTGGCGCACTGACCTGCGTGCTGCTGGGTGCGTCGGCGCCCAGGTTGGGCGTGGCGACGGAGAAGTTCTGCACGCCTTGGCCGGTGACCTTTCCGGGCCGGTCTTCGACGAAGGTGTATAGGAAGTGGCCGTTGTAGGCGACCTGCTTACCGTTGGTGGTAGCCACGGAGGCGAGTCGGCCCGTGACGCCGCGACCGGTCGGCGCCGTGGCAACCAGCGGCGGCCAGAGAGCGGCGAGCTGACCGGTGACGTGCGACGTGGCGGCGGTGTCGGGCTGGTAGATGTAGAGCGGCAGGCCGTGCGAGTCGACCAGGATCGTTTCGCTGGTTCCCTGCACGGTTGCGCTGGCGGTCTGTACCGTCACCGGATCGCCGGCGACGCTGGAGGATGAAGTGGGCGCCGGGCCGGGAGCAGCGTAGGAGTTCGAACTGCCCGCAGCGGAGGCGATCGCGAAACCGCCGATCGTCGCGGCTACGGCCACCGCGATGGCGGCAATCGTGATGCGTGGGTGTCGCATGATTCCTCATTTCGATTGGGTGACGAGAAGGCGTTCGTCCAGCTGCGGTGCGGTGACCGCCCCGGTCGCAGGCTCCGAGCGGAGCGTGCGGACTTGTTGAGTAATAGGCGGGCTGGTTACGGGCCGAGCGCCGGAACAGATCCGGACGACGATGCGACGCACATGAGACGCGGCCAGGTCGCAGCGGTCGGCTCGTTCGCGCGTGAACGCATGCCGCGCCCGCCTCGACAGGCGCGAGGCGGGGCGAGCGACGGGGCTGGACTGTCGAGCGTGTGGTCAGGCGGCGAAGGTCGCCGAGGCCACCGAAGACCCGGTCGACGTGACGAGCTTTGCGCCACGCAGATGGCCGACGTCCACGGATCCGATGTTCTTAGAGAACTGCCCGGTCCCGTCCTTGACGGTGAACGTTCCGAAGGCGACGGTCGAGCCGTCGTCGACCTGAAGCATGCACTTGATCGGTCCGTTGTAATTGGGAACGTCGACCTGCATGAACACCCAGGACGGGCTTCCGCGGTACGCCACGATCTGCCCCAACACCTGACCATCGGGGGTCAGGAAAGTTCCGGTGCGCATGGCGCTGCCCTGAGGTACCTGCACGGCACTATGCGCGGCGCCGGGCTGGTCAGGGCCTCGGTGGCCACGGCAGTTCCTCCCACCAGCACCGCGGCCGCCGCGGCGACGAGCAAGGCCGTCCGCGCCCGCGGTCTACCTGCCGTCCGGATCTGCGTTCGCTCCTGCCTGCTGCTTGGCCTGCTCGGCCAACTGCCGGAACAGGCCGTCGGTGAACGCGGCTGTCGGCTCCGCGTCACCTGGTCGGGCTGCTCGTAGTTCGACGGCGGCGCGCAGCACCTCGACGTCCTCTGCATCAGCTCGATACCGCTTCGGGCGCCGGCCGGTAGCGATCGCGTCGATGAAGGCCGACAGTTTGCGACTGGTCATAGTCCCAACTCCACGGCGAGGTTCGCGGCCATCCGCAAGGCACGGTGCTGGAGCACCTTCGCGTTGCTGACACTGATGTGCATGGCTTGCGCGGCCTCCTTGATCGAGCACGCCTCCAGGAACCGCAGTTCGAGGATGCGCCGGTACCGCTCAGGCAGTCCGCCCAGAATCTTTCCCGCGCGTGCTGGCGCGTCGCTGGGCGGCTCAGGCCCGGATGGTTCGCTGAGATAGCGAATGTCGGTGTCCAAGTCGATCGTCGTCACCGGCTGACCAAGACGCCGCCGCCAGTGGGAGGCGAGCACGGTCTTCGCCGTGACCAGCAGGTACGCCCGCACCTCGCCTTTAGATGACGAGAGTCGCATCGGCGGCAACGCCGTGCTGAAGACCTCTGAGGTGAGGTCCTCCGCGTCCGGACGGTTCCCGACCCGGGCGTACATCAGGCGGTACAGCCGGTCGATGTTGTCCCGGTACACCGACTCCCAGTCGGTGTAGATGTCGTCGTCAACCACGCGCAGATAGCGGACGCCGCCACCGCTCACCACAGGTGGCGAGGGCACGCTTCGTCGGAAGGATCGCGATGCATCAATCATGTCACCTAGGAATAGGAGTAGGGGTTACACCTGAGCGACGCTCACCCACGCCCGCCGACCGAGTCGACCGAGTCGACGCGACGGCGAGCCGGCGGTCAGTTCCAACGTGCCCGACGGCGCGCATCACCGTTGTGAGCGGCGCCCACGACCAACAGCTCGGCGGCATCGGTGCTTGGGGTGGCGCCTGACACCGAAAGCGCCCTTCGGGCCGGGGACATCCCGAGGACCATCCCGAGGCCGATCGTGACGAGCGCGGCCTCGACAATCAAGGCCAGGGTGCCCACCCAGTCAGCCCAGTTGCCGACGTCGCCGGGATCACCAGGCACTCCGACAGTGCGTGACGCGAGGTAGCCGACAAACGGGCCAATACTGAGAAGCGCGGCCGCGGCCCAACCCAGCCGGCCCGACCGCGGCCACAGCAGCATCCCGGCCACGAGTACACCGCCAACCTCGATGAGCCGGTACGCCCACCCAAGCCAGTCCGGCGCGGTAAAGGCGGTCACGCCACCCTGGTCGGCCACGTGGGCCGCCGCCACAGCCAGTGCCAGCAAGGCACCGACTCCCCGAACCGCACCCGGCGGCAGGGTTAGCGCCATCGCGCCGTCCCGGTCGCCGCGTAGCCGGCTAGTGATTGTCCGCTGGTCCATGGTCTGGTCTCCATCCCTGCACGTCCGGCGCGGGCAGCCATTGCTGCCCCGGGAGCGTCATTGCGTCACAGGGTGATACGTCCGTGGGTTACGCAAACACACGCGCACAGAGAACCCGCCGGCCTAACACGACCCGGCTCCGTGTACCTCGGGCGAGCCTGCGTGTGACTTGCCCAGTCCCAGGCTGGGTTTGTCGCCGTCGCATGACCGCCGTACTTGCCCGCGGAGAAGTCAGCCGATCCACAGCGACCGACCGGGGCAGTCCTGAGCACCGAAGCCCACCCCCCCCCCGCTGGGCATCGCAACCTTCGCCGCCTGACGCCTCGTCACGACGTACTTCCTCGCACTCCCGGTCTACCGTCGCGGGCACGCTGACGGGCACCGCCGCGGTTGACCGCGACTTCCTGCACACCTCTTGTTGATCGTGCTCCCGATCGAAGACAGACGAGATCGGCGAGCCATGCAGTGCTGGCGAGCTGTCCCGAAACCAATGCGACCGAGATACGCCGCGTAACTCGCGGACGTATTAGTCAGCAACACCAACCGAGTTGCCAGCTGTCTCCGATCCACAGCACAGAAAAGAGGACGCATGCGCACAAGGACAAGAGCCCTCACCGGGCTCGCCGCCGCCGCGGTGCTCGTCGCAACCGCCGGACCGGCGTACGCAGCCACTCAGGGCCGCCATCCGGCTCCGGTCAAGGCGATTGGGTCATCGGCCCAGGGATCCGGGCAGTCGATCGTCGACTGGAACCGGGAGCTCATCACTCTGCTCGGTACGCCGGGCCTGCAACCAGCCACGATCCAACCGACCCGAAGCTTCGCGATCCTGCAGGCGGCTGAGTACGACGCTGTAGTCTCCACCACACACGTTAGCCAGCCGTACCTGTTCTCGGTGCCGGCGCCGCGCGACGCGCGAGCGGACGCGGCCGCCGACCAGGCAGCGCACGACGTGTTGACGGCGCTCTACCCGGCGGCGACGAGCGGCATCGACCAGCAACTCAGCACCGAACTCGCAGCGATCCCTGACAGCCAGGGCAAACGCGACGGGCGCCGTGCCGGCGCGACGGTCGCACAGCTCCTCGTCGACCTACGGGCCTTCGACGGGTCCGCGGCGACCCCGCCGCCGTTCGTCGCCGGCACCCAGCCAGGTGACTACCAGCCGACACCGCCGAACTTCCCGACACCGGTCTTCACCGCCTGGGGCTCAATCACACCGTTCCTGCTCACCAGCGGTTCCCAGTTCCGGCTCGACTGCGCCGCCGCCGGTCAGCAGCCCGACGTACGCCGCCGCCCTGAACCAGGTCAAGGCCCTCGGGCAAGACAGCAGCACCGTCCGTACGGCTGATCAGACGACAGAGGCGAAGTTCTGGGGCTCGGCACCGATCTGGAACACCTGGAACGAGATCACGCAGACGTTGCTGACTGACCAACACGCCAGCCTGCAGCGGGCCGCGACTGTGTTCGCGAACCTCGACCTCTCCGTCGCAGACGCGACCATCGCGCTGTACGACGCCAAGTACGTCTACCGCGTCTGGCGACCAGTGACGGCGATCCGGGCCGGAAACAGCGGCTACAACCCGGACATCGCGGCCGACCCCAACGCACCCACCTGGAACCCGTTGGCGGTCACCGCCGCCGATCCGTCCTACCCCGGCGCACACAGCACGATCAGTGAAGCGGCCGCAACCGTGCTCACCGCGTTCTTCGGCAACCACCAACCGATCACAGTGACTTCGGACAACATGCCCGGTGTCGTCCGCACCTTCACCAACGTGCAAGCAGCGGCGGTCGAGGCAGGATTCAGCCGCATCCTCGCCGGCCAGCACACCGCCCTCGACGACCAAGCCGGCCAGCAGCTCGGCCACCAGGTCGCCACGTTCGCACTGCACCAACTGCAAGCGGGTCACGCCGACGTCGGCTGACCTGCTCCCGTGAGCGGCGGGTGCCCACCCCCAGGCACCCGCCGCTCCATCCACCTTCCTGGGTCTACACCCGTGAGCTGATGCCGGCGGCGCTCGCATCTCGCCGCGGCCCCACTACAGAAGGCGCAGATCATCCGCGGCGACCTCAAGCCGCTCGGGATCAACGTCGAAGTGAAGCAACTCCCACTCGACGCGTTCTTCGACCGCATCGGTCGACGCGGCGAGCCGTTCGACCTCGCAGTCTCCGGATGGGCGTTTCCCTCCACCGACCCCGCACAGGTCCTCGGGATCTTCGACGGCAGCACGATCCGTCCGACCGACAACTCCAACTTCTCGTATTTCAACGCCCCGCATTGAAATGCCTCTACCTCGTGACCCGATCGCTGGACCCACCGGCACCGGCCGGGCACGATGGATGATGCGGTGGAAGCCCGCGATCAACGCGTTCGCGATCACCTTCGGCGACCGATTCCCCGGAGCCGAGACCTACTAATGGGAACCGCCGGGAAACACCGTTCGTGCCAGTGTTTGACGCAGGCCCGTCCGGCGGGTTCGCTCCACCTGTTCGTTGCCGTTGGTGGCCACTGTCTGTAGTGCGGCCCGCCGGATGCCAAGGATCGGCCGGCGTGGCTTGAGAGGAGCGTGGCATCGCCCCTGACTGGGATATGCCCACCGACCGATCCCTGATCCCCTTGCTGCGAAGGAGACAGGTTCATGGTCACGCTCGGAATCGACGCGCACAAGCGCACCCACACAGTTGTCGCCGTCGATGCCCGCGGCCGGTAGTTGGCGGCCAAAACGATCGGCACCAACACGAAAGATCACCTCGCTCTGCTGACCTGGGCCGAACAGTTCGCTGGCGAAGGCGAATCCTTGCTCTGGGCGGTCGAGGACTGTCGGCACTTGTCACGTCGTCTCGAGCGAGATCTGCTCGCGGCCGGCCAGGCGATTGTGCGCGTGCCACCGAAGCTAATGGCTCACGTCCGCGACTCAGCGCGCACCTACGGCAAGTCCGATCCGATCGATGCGCTGGCGGTCGCCCGCGCGGCGCAACGTGAACCCGACCTCGCCGTCGCCCGGCTCGACGGACCCGACCGCGACGTCCGCCTGCTCACCGATCACCGCGAATCCCTTGTCAATGAACGGACTCGTGTGATCTGCCGGCTGCGCTGGTTCCTGCACGAGCTCGACCCAAGTTGGGAGCCCAAAGCACGCTCACTCGATCGCATCAGCACCTTGCAGCAAGTCTTCATTCGCGTTGCCGAGACCGAGGGCACGGTCGCACGCCTGGCTCGCGAGCTCGTCGAACGAATCCGCGTCATCACCCTGGACATCGATGAGCTCACCAAACAGATCGCGGCCCTGGTCGCAGCAATGGCACCGACTCTGCTCGCCGTTCCGGGCTGCGGTGCACTGACCGCGGCGAAGATCCTCGGCGAGACCGCCGGCGTCGACCGCTTCAAATCCAAGGACGCGTTCGCCCGTCACAACGGCACTGCGCCGATGCCAGTCTGGTCCTCGAACAGGGCGCGGCACCGGCTCAGCCGAACTGGCAACCGCCAGCTCAATGCCGCGCTGCACCGCATGGCGCTCACGCAAGCACACTGGCACCCGCCGGCCAAGGCGATGATGCAGCGCCGCAAAGCAAACGGCGACAGCGGCCGCGAAGCGCTCCGCGTCCTAAAACGCCGTCTCTCCGACGTCGTCTACGCAGCGTTACGTCAAGACCTCGCCGTCAGAGTCCAACCCGTCGCAGCTTGACAGAGGAGCTAGAGATAGACCCGGAATGCGTTGAGGAGAGCTCGCAGCGCAGGGTTGCAGGCCGTTGGCGTTCGGGAGGCGACAGCTATGAAGGTGTGGCTGACCCGGTTCGGATCCATCAGGGTGGATGGGCTGGACTTCGAGTACGACGTTGTCATTGACGGAGGGAAGGTGCGCAAACGGAAGAAGGGTCCCTCGAAGCCGTACCGCACTGAATTCGGGCATACCCCGTTGTCGGCGGCGGAGGAGCTGCCGTGGGGCGGCCGACGGCTGATCATCGGCACCGGGGCCCACGGCTCGTTGCCGATCGCTCCCGAGGTCATCGCGGAGGCTGCACGTCGGGGCGTGGATCTGGACGCCATGCCGACGGAGGAGGCTTGTCGCCTGATCTCGAAACTTGACGCGCGCGAGGTGCACGCCGTTCTCCATGTCACCTGCTGACGATCCGGATCCGAGCGCTGAAGTCGTTGGTTGCGTGGATGGACCGACTGTCGCCGCGTTGGGCATGTCGGGACCTCATGGTGGCGTTTTTTTTTTTTTTTTTTTTTTTGGTTCGCTGGGGCGATGGGTGAGGACGCGTCGCTGGGTGCACTGACGTGGTTGTCCCATGAAAAGAGCGTCACGACGACGAAGTCACGGTCGTGCACGTGATGAGAGACCTGCACCTCGAGGTGGACGAAGCCAACATCCTCTGCGGTGAACACCTGAGTGCTGTATTCGTGGTCACTGGATGCATGGTGCTCTGCAGCGGCGCGCCAGCGATCGACGGCGCTGGCTGGGAATCGCCAGTCGTTGGCGTACTCGGCGATCGTCTGTTCGGTGACGTCAAGACCGGTCGATGGGAGTTGCACGGCGAGGCGATCAGGGGCTGCGCCGCGAGTCGAGCTGATCAGGACGGCTTTCTGTGCCCGGGCACGGTAGACGCGCCCGCCCGGCAGCGCGACCGCAAGGTCGAATGGCTGCTGGTTGGCGTTCATCCAGACCCGGCTGTCGGTCTCCGCGGCGATATTCGCGGAATCGCGCAATGGCGGGCTGGTCAGGTCGATTCGGGTATCGCCATCATCGGGCAGTGCGGGTCGTTCGGTGGACCGGATCGCGAGCCGGGGTCTGGTCGCTGGCGCGGTCGCGATGTCGACGTTCCAGCGAGCGAGCGCGCCGGTGGCGAGCCGGCCCATCCGCATCAGCCGATAGCGGGCCGCGCGCGAGGAAACCGGGATGGACACCAGCGCGCGCGCCTCGTCCGGATGACGCTGGATGAAGGCGAGGAAGTCCGGCAGGGTGTCGCTGTCAATCAGCTTCCAGCGATCAGCGAACATCGCGATGTTCCCGTCGGCTAGGGGTGTCCGCACGCTGACCACAACGCCAGGCAACTGCACGGTGAAGGTACGCGGATACCGCTCGGGAAAGGAGTGAGCGCCGGGCACTGAGGGCACTCCGGCGAGAGTGAGCAGATAGGTGAAGATCTGCCCCTCGGGTCGATCATGACGAAACATCCGCACGTAGAACCGATCGATGATGTCGAGCTGCTCGCGGAACAGCAGCGTTCGGTTACCGCGGTCGACCAGCGTCGTATCGCCGCCGCGGCGTCCGGCGTCGATCTGCTGCCAAGCCCGAGCGTGGCAGAGTCGATAAGGCGTGCCCGGAAGAATTCCTCGATCTCGCGCACGCCCCCGGCGACGTAGGCTTCGTGCATCGTCGCCTGGTCTTCAAAGATCTTCTTCTGCATGGTGAGAAACGTCGTCTCGTAGAAGCCCAGGTCGCCGGCGAGGCGGGTGGCGAGCCGGCGTGACGCCGGCCCGAATATCGTGATCACTGCTCTGCGCCAGCTGTCCGGAACGAATCCGAGGTCAGTGAAGCCGGCGAAGAAGGCCGGCCCGATCATGCCCGCCATCCCGGCCCATTCGAGGTAAGGATGCTGCAGGAACAACCGGCCGTAATAGCCATAGACTGCCTCGACCGTGCGCGCGTTCTCCTCCACGCCCCGAACCGGACGCCAGCTTGCCCGATCAATGCCCGCACTCTGGAGCGCCCGATCGAACCAGGCATTGCTCAGCTCCTGGGCCTGCATACAGACGAGCCTACGATCTGACCCGCTAACCCAGGCCGCGGCGTTCATGGGGGCGCGCGTGGAAGGCACCTACCGCCCCATCGCCGGGCGCCGTGTCCAGTCCGCGGGACAGCCAGCAGCCATCACGCTCGATCATCGAATGACCACTGACCTCCGCGAGACAGCCAACGGTTGTCCCCGAGCGAGGGGGGGGTGTACGGCTCGCCGAGTGTCTCGGCACGCTCGGCGAGCACGCCGACCAGGAAATCGACCCCGGCCGAAGTCGCGGTCCGAAAGGCTGTCCAGTCGCACCCGTGCACCGCAGTTGCGGACCTAGTTGCCTCGACCTGACTCGAGGCAACCCGTGACGCACAGTCAGCCATTGGTGGGAACCCGGCCCTCGCGGGTGTTGGCGTTCGGCTCCTGGTAGGTCGGCACCCGGCCCTCGCGGGTGTTGGCGTTCGGCTTGTTGTAGGCGGTCCAGGTGTGGGTCGCGGGGCGGGTCATGTCCGCGGCGACCGCAACCCCCGCGATCGCGGCGGCGGCCATCGCGACGAACAGCGCCGCCAGCCACAACCACCCGAGATGGCATGTCGACTAGCCGGGCCTCGGCCTCCACCGCCGCCGACACCGGGTCACCCATGTCCAGCAGGGCGGCCATCAACGCCTCGATTGCCGAGCCGAAACATCTCGACCAGCCGCGCTGCCTCCGCCGCCGGATAGGCCGTGTCCTGCAAGTCGGCGAACGGTCCCGGTGCACGGCACAGAGCCAACGCCTCGCGAAGCGCCGGCACGGCTTCGGCCGCAGGAACGTCCTTGAAGCTAAGGAGGATCTGCTCCAGCCGCGTCGCGTCGACGTCCTCGGGTGCGACCGTCAACCGGTAACCGGCATCACGACGTTCCACCAGCGGAGGCACCGACCCGTCGGCACGCGCCAGCACCTCCTGCAGCCGCGTGATGTGACTGATCAAGCTCCGTTCCGCGCTCGGCGGCGGCTCGTCACCCCACGCCGCATCGCGCAGCGCATCAACCGAGACCACCGCGCCGGGCCGGACCAGAAACGCGCAAAGAATCCGGCGAGGGACCGGCCCCCCGACGACACCAGCCCATCCGGGCCGTCGACCTCCAACGGGTCGCACAAACAACCGTTCGAGGTGGCGTTCAGCGAGAACGGGCTAGTTATGATGCCCAGGGACGTTGTTCCTGGGCATCACAGCTGGGCCGTCCTGTAGGCCGTGCTGTATCTGCTCGCGGCGCTCGAGCTCGACCTCGACGACGTTCTGCCGCTGTATCTCGGCGACGACATCACCGATGAGCACGCATTCGGGGCGCTGGCCGGTCGAGGCATCGGGATCGTGGTCGCGGACCCGGCGGATCCGGAGGTTGCGGGTCGGAGCACGGCGGCGCAATATCTCCTCGAAGACACACGGGGGGTGCAGAATTTATGGGTGCGCTGGCGCGCCGGGCACCGTGACTTCCGAGCCGGCAGACGCCGGGAGCGACTTCCAGCTCGTCTATGAGGGCTTCGATGGCGCGCACGAGGGGCTGCGGGAGGCATTGACCTCCACCGGTAACGGCTACTTCTGCATCCGCGGCGCCGCGGAGTGGGAGGAAGCCGGGGATGTGCACTACCCGGGCACGTATGCGCACGGCGTCTATAACCGGGAATCAACGATCGTCGGTGGGCGTCCGGTGCCCAACGAGGACCTGGTCAACCTGCCCCGGTGCCTGTCGCTGAAGCTGGTGATCGAGGGGGAGGACCCGATCCGGCTTTCGAACGTGGAGCTGCTGTCCTACCGGCACATCTACGACGTTCGCTACGCGCTCGTCAGGCGCGAGCTGCGCTTCCGGGACCGCGCCGGCCGCGAGACCAGCCTGAGGAGCCGCCGATTCGTGAGCATGGGCCGGATGCACCTGGGGGCGCTGGAATGGGAGATCGTCGCCGAGAACTGGTCGGGACGACGTCGAAGGTGTTGTCGATCCTGGACGGACGCGTGCTGAACCGCGGGGTCGCTCGGTACCACCAGCTGTGGGGCCGTCACCTCGATCCCGAGGGTCCCCGCACCTACGGCACCGACGTGATCGCGCTGAAGGTCAGGACGCGCCAGTCCAGGATCGAGATCGCCGAAGCGGCTCGCACGCGGGTCTATCGCGGCGACCGGGAGCTGGACGTCGCCCGCAGCGTCTATCAGATGCAGGACTACATCCAGCAGGGCCTCGAGTTCGAGGTGGAGCAGGGCGCGCCTGTCCGGGTCGAGAAGATCGTCAGCCTGTACACGTCGCGCGATCGCGCGATCAGCGAGCCGATGGCCAACGCCGGCAAGAGCGTGCACCGCTATCCGGCATTCGCCGAAGCGTTCGAGGGCCACGTCCACGCGTGGGACGAGCTGTGGGAGGTCTGCGACGTGCGGCTGCCCAAGGAGCAGCGCGTGCAGTTCCTCCTTCGCTTGCACATCTCGCACCTGCTCCAGACGTGCTCGCGGCTGACGCCTCACCACGACGCCGGCGTCCCCGCCCGCGGGCTCAACGGTGAGGCGTATCGCGGCCACGTGTTCTGGGACGAGCTCTACGTCTACCCGTTCCTGAACTTCCGCCTGCCGGAGATCACGCGAGGGCTGCTGATGTACCGCTACCGGCGGATCGGCGAGGCGCGCGCAAGCGCGCAGAAAGCCGGCTACCGGGGAGCGATGTACCCGTGGCAGAGCGGAAGCGATGGCGAGGAGGAGACTCAGCTGATCCACATCAACCCGCTCTCGGGCAAATGGGAGCCCGACCTCTCTCACAACCAGCGCCACGTCAACGCGGCGATCTTCTACGACGTCTGGCACTACTACCAGGCCACCCACGACGTCGATTTCCTGCGCGACCACGGCGCGGAGATGATGCTCGAGATCGCGCGCTTCTGGTCCTCGATCGCGCATTTCAATCCCGGGCGCGGTCGCTGGGAGATCCATGGCGTGATGGGGCCCGACGAGTTCCACGAGAAGTACCCGGACGCGGAGGAGGGCGGGCTGCGCAACAACGCCTACACGAACGTGATGGTGGCCTGGATCTGCGAGACCGCGCAGGAGGTACTCGACCTGCTTCCGAAGAGCAGGCGCAGACGTTCTGCGCGTCCGGATCGGCCTTGAGGACGAAGAGATCCAAAGATGGCGCGAGATCAGCCGCAAGATGTTCGTTCCCTTCCACGGCGACGGCATCATCAGCCAGTTCGAGGGTTACGAGCGACCTGCAGGAGCTCGACTGGGACGGCTTACCGCTCGAAGTACCCGAACATCCAGCGGCTGGACCGGATCCTGCGCGCCGAGGGCGACAGCTCCACACCGCTACAGCCTCAGCAAGCAAGCGGACACGGTGATGCTGTTCTTCCTGTTCTCGCAGGAAGAGCTCGGCCGTCTCTTCAGGCAACTCGGCTACGAGCTGAGCGAGGACACCGCACGCCGGACGATCGACTACTACGAGCGGCGCACCTCGCACGGGTCCACGCTGAGCTTCGTCACGCACGCGGGCGTGCTGGCTCGAATCGACCCCGAGAGCTCATGGCAGCGGTTCCTTGGTCGCGCTGGAGAGCGACATCGGCGACGTCCAGGGCGGGACCACGCAGGAAGGAATCCACCTGGGCGTGATGGCCGGGACCTTGGACCTCGTGCAGCGCGCATACCTCGGCACCGAGATCCGTGACGACGTGCTCACCTTCAATCCCGTGATGATCGATCGGCTCGACGGACTGCGCCTGGCGATGCAGTTTCGCCGGGCACACATCACCGTTTCGCTAAGCGGCGCGAAGCTGACGGTCACCGCCCTCGCCGACGGTTACCGCGCGACGATCAACGTCGGCGTCGGCGACACCGTGCGCGAGCTCCGCGGCGGCGAGAGCGCGACGTTCACGGTCGGTGACGCCGGGCCGACCGGCGGACAGGCGCGCCGAGATTCGGAAGCACACGGTCCAGGTTCGCGGCGGCGATCTTCGATATCGACGGAGTGCTCGTCGATTCGCCGCACGAGACAGCATGGCGGGAGACGCTACGCGAGCTGATGGAGACGAGCTGGGCCGACATCAGGCCGCAAACGACGTGGGCGCCGGAACGGTTCACCTCGCGCGTCTACCAGGAGCTCGTGGCGGGCAAGCCACGCCTGAGCGGGGCCCGTGCGGCGCTCGAGTACTTCGATCTGCCCGACGACGAGCAGCTCGTCGAACAGTACGCGGAGCACAAGCAGCGGATGGTCGTGGGGCTGATCGAGGCGGGGCAGTTCACCGTCTTCCCCGACGCGCTGCGACTGCTCCTCGCCGTGCGCGCCGCCGGAATCCGCGTGGCCGCCGCGTCATCGTCCAAGAACACCGGCCTTATGCTGAGCAAGGTGCGACTCGACACGCTCGCCGAGGAGCGAGACCTCGAGCTCGACTTCGTCAGACCGGGCCAGACGCTGCGCGACCTCATCGACGCCGACATCTCAGGTCGGTCGTTCAAGCAGGGCAAGCCTCACCCGGAGATCTTCCTCACCGCGGCTCGTGAGCTGGCAGCCCCCGCCGAAGCGTGTTTCGTCATCGAGGACGCCGTCTCCGGGATCAGAGCGGCCAAGGCCGGGGGGATGGCGGCATTGGGCATCGCCCGGGCCGGCGACGCCAAGCTCCTGACCCAGGCAGGAGCCGACCTCGTGGTGACGACGCTCGACGACGTCGATCGTGAGCTCCTCCTGCACGGACAACTCACACGGGTGCTGTTGCGTTGATTGATTCGGCTCAGCGTTGCCGCCCGGCCGGCCCGGCCCGGCCGGCCGTGGTCATAGGAATGGGGCGAGTTCGGGGAACGAGGCCCGGATGCGATCGTGGGCGGGCACGTCGACGGTGATCGCGTAATGGCCGCGGCACAGGTTCTGCACGAAGGCGTGCCCGGTCGCTATCGTGCGAAGTGAGCGGATCGTCTTCAGTCCGCGCATCGGCCGCAGCCGGGCTTTGAGTCGGCCGTGATCAGCTTCCACGATGTTGTTCGCATACCGATCGAAGACGTGTCCCGCAGCCGAGGTGAGCTCTTCGATGATACGCGGGTACACCGGCGCACGGTCGGTAGTGACCTCCACAGGCGACGGGCTGCACGTCAGCGCTCGGCTAAGGACCGCTGATTCAACCGCGATGTGAGGTGCCGAGAACCACGACGTGGCTCTGGTTCATCCGGACACCGGCCGGTCGTTTTCGTCCTTCGCATGATCGCAGGCCTGACGTATCGGCGAACCGGGAACCCGAGGGATACTGGGATGGTCACAACGGCATTGGTTACGACACGACCGGTGGGAGTACCACTCCAGTGGAGGCAGCGATGCAGGAGCACTTCGTCTGGATGACGACGCGCCGGATCACGCAGGGCACACTGGCCGACTTCGAGCGGGCCTGGCGGCCGGATCCCTACCCGCAGGGCATGCGGTCCGCGTACGCGTACTGGTCCGAGGACGGTCAGGAGGTGGTCGGCGTCTCCTTCTGGGACTCGAAGGAGTCGTGCGAGGCCTGGCGCGCCTCGGACGCGGAGGCGCAACGGCGCGAGGCGATGGCCCCGTACCTCGTCGAGGAGGCAGAGGCGTTTTACCGCGGCCGCAAACTCGTAGTGCCATCAGAGCGCTAAACCGTTCTGTTGATCTTGAACATCGGGGACGCCCGAACAGCTCATCTGCGCAGGCTCAAGCGCGCTGATCGATGGCTTGGCAGCCCTACCGAACAGATAGCGTGCGCTCGTCTGGGGTGGTGCACCGCTGGCGTCGAGGTCGGGCCAGACCTGGCCCGCTGAGCGGAGGACGTCTCCTATTGCCGGATGGTGAACCCGCGCCGAACGTGACGCCACAGGCACTGCCGATGCCGAAGATCAATCCGGTCGGCAGTAGGCCGAGCAGCGATCCCTCGAGAAGGTCAGGTTCAGCCGGGAAGGGTCACGCGCGGCTCCGCCTGGCGCGCCGGCGCGTGGCGCGACGGGGTCGTCTACAGCCTGCTTCGCGCAGACCTTCCAACGTCGAAATTCTAAGGACGTTCGGACCTGCGCGACGCGTTGGGTGAACTGACCGGCGCCACCCACCGCCGCAGATTACCGCCGGATCCTCCCCGGCATTGGTGCAACCGAACCCGCGACCACGCGGCTGCGAGACAGGTTCTCAACGTTCGGTGCGGGCAGTCACCCGTCTCGTGTAGCGGTGGCATGAGCATGAGACGGGGATCGGACCGGTCGCGGTGGCTGCTGGATAGGACGGCCCATAACGCAGGTACCAGCGCACCGCAACCGCGATCACCTCTCGCGGGAACCGGTACCCCGCACGAGCAGAAGATGCCGACAATCGAGACGTGACGATCACGCCAGTCTCGTCACGGCACGGCGACCGCCAACGCAACAGCCGGCCAGGCCATCCGGGTCATTGGTGGCCACGAGCGGTGCGTCGTTCCCTCCGGGCACTCCGTCGCCGCCTCGGTCACCGTCGTTGTCGTGGTGATCGCGCTGGTGCCGCCGGGGCGGCGGGGCGCCGCGTGGGGCGTGGCCGCAGTGGCTTTCTCGATCTTGATGGCGCTCTCGCGTGCCTACCTTGGTGCCCACTGGGCTGTCCGATGCGATTGCCGGGGTCCTCCTCGGGACATCGTGCGCGTTGCTGGCAGCGCTGGTGGTCGGCCTGTTCCAGGGCCGCCGGGGCGCGCGTCTGCAGGGCTTGCCGACTCGCCAGCCGGCCTTGGATGCAACCTCGCCCGCGGACCGACGATGAGTGGGCATGCTGATGCCCGTTCCCGCGGGACAGTCGTCGTCGGCGGAGGACGCGAGTCGCTCAGGGCGGTGTCTGGCGGTATAGGGCGAGGGCGACCGTGATGCCCGCGCCGGCCGCGAGCATCAGGGTGTTGCGCGCCTCACCGAGCCGGCCGGACTTGAACGCGGCCTCCAAGGCGGCGACGGGTCCGGCGGTGTAGGCACCGACAAGGTCTTCTGGCACGTAGGCGACCCGGTCACCGGGAACGCCCAGTCTTACCGTCACGCTGTCCAGGAAGTCTGGGGAGGAAGGGGCCGGGACGAGCAGGTCAATTTCGTCGATGCCCATTCCCAGGCGGCCGAGGAAGCGCCGGGTCGCCTCCTCCGCGCAATCGACGCTACGGGCCAAATATCCGGGCTTCTGGTCAATGACCAGTTGGTTGTGACCGGCCGCTCGCCCTGGGCCCTGGGGCCCGCGTGCGGCCTTCCAGTAATAGTGGCTCTCGAGCAGGTCTCCGTATTCAGGAAACGTCTCAGTGTGGAAGTCGGTGAACCCGGCGATGCTGTCATCCCAGCCGAGGAGCATCGCGCCGCCGGTCGGCTGGAAGGTGGGAGATACTGACTTCTTCGGCTTCGGGTGGACGTCGCTAGTAACGATCATGCCGAGCCGGATGACGCGGGAACGCAGGAAACCCGACTGAAGCTGGATGGCGCTGATCACGCCGCAGGTGCCATTCATGAGGTCGAATGAGAAGGTGCCGTGCCCTCCGATCGGCGGCTGGCCCCGGTTGGCGCCAATGTCCTCCTGTATGAGAGCGGCGAGGGCCGGCTCGCCCATGTTGTCTTCCCTGTAGATGCCGGCGTTGATCAGCATGTCGACGTCACCTGGCGGTCTTCCGGCATGCGCGAGGCACGCCTTGGCGGCGGCATCGGCGAGGCGCCTGGCGCCTGGCTTGCGCAGTCCGTGGCTGGTCAGCGTGCTGGCGGCCTCAATGCGTGTGCCCATAGCGTTCCACCTGGTTGTCGATGGTGAATATGGCCATGCCGATCTCTATGCCGGAGGCGAGTGCCAGCAGCATCACCCGATCTCCCTTCCGCAGGCGACGCTCCTCCAAGTACTTGTGGAGGGCCACGAACAAGGTCGTCGACGACGTGTTGCCGTACTCTTCGAGGTTGACAACCACATGCTTCGGGTTGGCGCCGAGGCGCCGGGCGAATTCTTGCGTGCCCTTGCGGATGGCCCGCGCCGAGGTCTGATGCGGAATCAGGTAGTCGATGTCGCTCAGGTCGATGCCGGCTTCGCCGATCACCTCGGCAACCAGCGGCGCCATGTCCTCGATCGCCACCTTGTGCAGCTTCCTGGACTTGGTATACATCTGGGCGCCCGGGCCCACGGTGCTGGGGAAGGCGAGGCACAGGCGGCTGTGCTCTGCGAGCGTGGTGAAGCCGATGACGTCGATGCCAGGAGTGCCCTGCTGGAGCCCGCTCCACGATGACGGCGGCACCCGCGTCACCGAGCGTAAGCGAGGCGAGCTGCTTGCTGAACAGGGAGCGGATCTGTTGCGCTGCGTTCCAGCTCAGGTGGGAGATGTACTCGCCAGAAACCACCATGCCGCAGTTGATCTCACCTCGGGTGATGAGGTCCTGAAGGACGAACACCCCGGTCAGCATGCCGGCGCACGCGTTTGAGAGATCGAAGTTCACCGCCTGCGTAGCGCCGATCGCCTGTTTGACATACAGGCTGAGCGGGGGCTCGAAGGACTGCATCGATCCGCTCCTGGACCGGGTGATGCTGGTGCTGATCAGCATCTCGATGTCTGGCGCCTGACGCTGCGAATGAGCCAGGCAGTCGCGGGCAGCCCCGGTGGCCAGGGTGAAGGAGTTCTCGCCCGGCCCGACGACGTGACGTTCGTGGATTCCGGTCAGCCGCTCCAGCTGGATGCGGGTGTGGTGTTTCGTTCGGTTCATCAGGTCCCTGGTCGTCAGCCTCCGGGCGGGCAGCTTCACACCCACGCTTTCGATCCGGCACCCCCAGGAGCCCCCGGGGACCGCCGACTCAAGCGCCAGCCAGTGGTCTGCCTGCGTGCTATGGGTTTCGGCCATCGGATCCCTCCGTGCGCTCGGACCATTTCGCACATAGAGCTATGTCCGTTCATGAAGAATGTCTGGGTTGGGATGACTGGCGATAGGGGCGAACGTCATCGCCAGACAGCCATCGGCCCGATGACCGGTCGCCTTCCGATTGGTCCGGAAGACGCGAGCAGGTCGGCCGAGGGATCATGGCAGGGCTGACCCGCTCTGCTCGGTGTGCTGCAGCCGGGCACAATCCCCTTGTGGGCGTGGCAGCGGGCGATGACTGGGAAGCAAGCCCCGAAGGCACGCGGTACACGCTGGCCTACGGCCGGTACCGGCTGGCCTACGAGGTCTACGGTTCCGGCGACAGGGTGCTCGTCTGGTTGCATGGTTTGCTGCTCGACGCCAGCCTCAGCCGTGGCCTGGCCCGGGCGCTGGCCGCCCGAGGGCAACCGGGTCGTGCTGCTCGACTTTCTGGGTCATGGCCGCAGCGACAAGCCTCGCCATGCTGGCGCTCATCGGATGGACCTCTACGCCGAGCAGGTGCTCTGCCTGCTCGACGAGCTCGGCGTGGATCAGGTGGTGCTCGGTGGCGTGTCGATGGGCACCAATGTGAGCCTGATGGCCACCGTGGCGGCACCGGGACGGGTCCGCGGCCTGATCCTGGAAATGCCGGTGCTCGAGGGGGCTGCGCCCGCGGCCGCGATCGTGTTCCTGCCACTCCTGCTCGGTGTCCACTACGCCCGAACCCCACTGCGATGGGTCTCCACGGCGGCCTCGCGCTTGCCTCTTTCCGGGTTCGGTCCGCTCGACTCGTTCATCACTGCTGCCACATCCGATCCCGACGAAATCGCCGCCGTGCTGCACGGAGTCCTGCTCGGGCCCATCGCCCCGACCTCAGACCAGCGCCGGGCCATCACCGCCCCGGCGCTGGTCCTGGGACACGGGATCGACCTGATCCACTCATTCAGCGACGCGCAACGGCTCGCGCGGCAGCTCCCTGACGCCCGGCTGATCCGGACCCGCACCTTCGCCGAGCTGTGGGTACGCCCGGCCCGCCTGACCGCCCAGATCAGCGAATTCCTCGACCG
>CAVPYQ010000009.1:0-255796 GCA_963709985.1 uncultured Actinomycetota bacterium | reverse complement strand
GATGGTTACGCCCAGTGATCAATCGCCGCCCGCGAGGGCGAACAGAGCGCGGTCGAATGGAACTGGGTGTAACGCAGCCCCCATTCGCGATGTGGTCCAGGGAGGGCGTGGGAATGACGCCGCCGAAGGTGCCCGGAACCCGTAACCCTGGTCATCGGTCATGATCAGCAGGACGTTGGGCGCGCCCTTCGGCGGAACGACGCTGGGCGGCCAATAGGGTTTCGAATGCTTGGCGTCGATGCTGATCGTGCCGCCGAACCTCGGCGGCGGATCGGAAGATAGTTGCCGTCTATCGTGGTCGTCGCGCCGGGCGAGCCCGGCGTGCCGGTGGTCTGCTGCGCGTAAGAAGTTGCCACTGTTACTATCAGCAGCGCACAGCCGGCGAGTCCTCCCCGGAGAACAGCACGATTGATCTCTTGCGAGACTTGCATCATCGCTTGCCTCCACCAAAATGCGAGGCGTAACGTTGTCGCAGGCAGTCATTTGCTAGAGGGGCTGGCGCTCTTGCCTCGCGCCCAATGCCGCGCCGGCCACTATCCCACGGTGCAGCAAAAGTTTAGTCCCAGATCGGACTCGCAGTCTATTGTCTTTGGCATAGCCACGCGACAAGCCGCGTGGACGCCGAGAGCGTGTGGGACGAGGCTGAAGGACGAGTCAGTTGACGTCTTGGTTACCTGGGTCAACCATCTTCGACATAAGACGTCCTTATCCCACATTCGTCCCTGTTTGGCTTTTGCGCTTTTACGCACTCGCGCGACTGCCGTGAAGCAAAGGAGTGACCCATAGGCCACACGCATCAAAATTCACGCTTGCAGCCGAGATCACGAAAGCGCGTGCCATACGCGTGTCATAAGTTGATGTCGCAGTGTCACGCAGGCCACGGGGGTAGGGATGGCGCACTCAAGCATTTCACCGATGCTGTCGGTCGCTTGCGCGGCGGCGCCTTGCCCCGTTGGGGGCTAACTAGAAGGCCGGGGGGCTGACATGGAACGCACGACAACGTGGACCGCATCGCAAGCCACAGCTCGAACGAGCCGCGCGCACCTCACACGACGTATCTCGACCGGCGCCTTGGCCGCCGCACTCGCGCTGGTTTCGCAGGCGTCGCTTGCCGATGAAGGCGGCGTGAGCTTCTGGATCCCCGGCTTCTTCGGGAGCCTCGCGGCGACCCCGCAACAACCCGGATGGTCGCTGGTGAACATGTATTATCACACGACCGTGTCCGCCGGCGCCGACGTGTCCCGGGCGCGCGAATTCACGATCGGCAAGATTCCCGTAAATCTATCAGCAAACCTGAGCGCCAACCTCAATGCCACCGGGGATATTGGCATTGTCATTCCGTCCTATGTGTTCGCAACGCCGGTCCTGGGTGGCCAGTTGGCCGTGGGTGCAATTGCATCATATGGCCGTGCAAGCACCTCCTTGGCGGGGACCTTGACGGGCGCGCTGACGCTGCCGGGGTTCGGCAGCATCCCGTTCGGCCCGCGATCCGACAGCATCAGCGACTCGGTGTGGGGCTTTGGCGATCTGCTCCCGCTGGCTTCGCTGCGTTGGAACAACGGCGTTCACAACGTCATGACCTACATCACGGGGATATCCCGGTCGGCGCCTACGACTCCACCCGGCTGTCGAATCTCGGCATCGGGCACGGCGCGCTCGACGCCGGCGGCGGCTATACCTATTTCAATCCGCAGACCGGGCACGAATTCTCGGCGTGCTCGGCTTCACCTACAATTTCCAGAACCAGTCGACCCAGTATCAGAACGGCGTCGACATGCATCTCGATTGGGGCGCGTCGCAGTTCCTGACCAAGCAGTTTCAGGTCGGACTGGTCGGCTACGTTTACAAAGAACTCGGCTGCGACAGCGGCTCCGGCGATCGCGTGGGCTGCTTCCAGTCGCAGGTGGTCGGTGTCGGCCCGCAGCTCGGCTTCATTTTTCCGGTCGGCGAGATGCAGGGCTATCTCAATTTCAAAGGCTACAAGGAATTCGCCGCGGAGAACCGGCCCGACGGCTGGAATACCTGGGTCACATTCGCGATCTCGCCGGCGGCGCCGACCCCGTCGGCACCGCGGCGCATGGTCATGAAATAGCCGACCTGAAACGTCCACGTCGCATATATCACCCGCGGTGACGCTGCCGGCTGCCCGCTGCCGCGACGCGAACACCCGGTGCACGTTGAATAGAACCGGTCACAAGCTCTGACGACGCGTGCTCCCCAATGGCTCACCAAAGCACGCCCAGGGTCCAACGCCGACATGTTCGTGAATAACCAAGATCAATGCGGCTTCCGATCAGCACTCATTGCCAGACGCTGACGCACGAGATCAATATAACTTCGCAGCGTATATACGGCGCTTGCGTAAGCAGTCGGCAGGCGTAGACGATTCGCACGTTGATCCAGTTGATCAAGTCTCGCAACAATGGCGTCGGCAGCGTGCCCGGAGCCTTGAGCTTCCATCTCACGCTCGATCGATCTGAGCTCATCGTAGAGGGGCATTATCTTTGACCGCATAATCCAGTCGTAGGCTCGCGGCAAGAGCTTGAAGAAGGGATAGAGCACGAGCGCCAGTGGGACAAAAACAACAAGCACCCGTGCGACTAGCTCCGCGATCCAAAACGGAAGATAGTTGTGCAGGAACGGTTGCCCGCTTTTGTAGAAACGCTGTGCTGTATCGCTTAGCGGAATGTCGATCGACTCGGCCGCAGGGAATTGTCCAGCTTTTCGGAAAAGTCCAGGCCCAGAATGAATTGCAACGGCGGCATTGAGCAACAGATACTGTATCGCGGGATGCAAGTCTGCGCGCACGGCTAGACTAGCCTTGGGGGCAACCAGCACGACATCCGAGGGCGGTCGATTCGTCGCAAGATCGCCGACGCCCTCCTGGAGCACCACCTTATTCAGGAAAGGATAAAGTTGGATGTAAGCATCCGCGCGAGGAAAACTCCGAAGCTCGATGCCTTGGGCAGTGATAAGCTGCTGGACTACGGGGGAACCCCAGGTCGCGACGATGAACACGGCGTCGATATCGCCCGCGATCAGCTTTTCGGCCGCCACGTCTGGGGTGAACCCAAATAATTCGGCGACGATTTTGTTCCTTTCAAGCAGTTGGAGCATCAGATCACGCGTGCCGCTTCCCTCGGGACCGATCGATAATCGTCGGCCGCTCAACCCTTCGGTACGACTGGGTACGTACGACTGCCGCTGATTTGGGTGAAGAACCACAGCGGCTCGTAAAATAGCGTGCCCAGCGACTCCACCCCGGGTGATTCTTTTTGAGTGGTAGTGCCACCCTGGATGAATCCGATATCCACCCCCGACGAGGGTCGCGCAGCCGCGTCAAATTCTCGATGGCTCCGGTTGTTGTCAGCAGCTGCGCCTCGACGCCTGCCTGCGCCAGGATTTCACGGTAACGAATACCCAGTTCGTGGTAAGCCCCGCCCTGAGCGCCGGTCGCCATCACTATTTTGTGCGGAGGCAACGTCTCAACGACGTAGACGCCCGCAGCTAGCAATAGCACGACCGCTCCCATTATCGCGAAGTAGGGCCGAAATCTTTGCAGATAATCTCTGGCGGCCATCATCCATAACCTGGCTGAGGTTGTAGCTCGCCGGGTCCGCAAACCCGGACTTATGCCACGACTGAAAAAATGCGATCGCGCGGACGCTGGTTAATCAACGGCGGGACGTGCGATTGCGCACGCCCCGCTCGACCAACGTCGTCGCGTCCCGCGACTAGCCGCCGCCGCCTTTGACCCTTGGCGGATTCTTCATATCCATCAACGGCACGGGGTTGTTCGGATCCTGAAGATTGGGCCTCCAGTCGTTCGAGGCTCCTCCGGGGAATCGCTTGATGCTCGGATAGTCAACGATCGACTTGTTGAACTCCATCACGACCGGGAAGATCAGCGCCAAGACCCAGCCGTTGTCCTGCCCCGCATACTTGCCCGGCGACGCCTGGGGCAGGCGTGCCGTCACCGCGCCGTTGAACGTCATATCGTATTTCTCGAACGGGTCCATGGTGAGGTTGTAAACCGCGCCGATCGCGCCCAGGTTCTGCTCCGATACCGAGCCACGTGTCCTTGGCCGTCCACAGGTATTTCCACGCGATGTTGAGATCGGGGTTGTTTGGATCACCGCCGATGTCCGCGCGCGCTCCCATGAAACTTTCGCCATCGATGTAGATCCACGATCTCCGGGCAGAATGCTTTGCCTGCCCGAGGATGTAAGCGCTGTTGTCGATGCTGTCGAAGTAGATCGGCCTGCCGTTATTGTCTATCCACGCGCCGTGCGGCGGTGGCGTAAGCCCGACCATCTTGGCCAGCGTCGCCCAACAGTCGATGTGCGACATCATTTCGTGGTGAACCGCGCCAGCCGGGATGTGTCCGGGCCACCACATCAAGCCCGGCACGCGCCAACCGCCTTCAAACGCCGAGCCTTTTTCGCCACGGAAGGGTGTGGTGCCGGCGTCGGGGTAGGCATCCTGCCAAGCACCGTTGTCGGCCGTCACGATGACGATCGTGTTGGGTGCCTCCGCGCGAATGGCATCCATGATCCGGCCGATGTTGTCATCGAGTTCCATCAGCGAATCCGAGTAGTCGCCGAGGCGCGACTTCCCGGCGAACTTCGGTGCGGCATTGGTCGGGTTGTGCATCTTCATGAAGTTGACGTCCATGAAGAACGGCTTGTCGTCCTTGGCGTGCTTCTTGATGTACTCGATTGCGTAGTCGGCCTGCCGGACGTCGAAGGTGGCGAGGTAGTCGTAGGTGATATACTCGCCCCTCCTAGCTGGTTGGCCGGCCACGCCTTCCCATTCGTACATGTTCACGACGTCGAAATATTCCTTCGCGAACTCCGCGTTGTACGAAGGGAACCACGGATGAAACCACTTGGAGGTGTCGGGGTAGGTGTAGACGCCCGGATAGTACGCGGCGAACGCCTTCATCTCGTCGAAGCCGTGCTCGATCGGGTAGGACTGCGGGCTTGTCGCCGAGATGCCACTTGCCAGAAAAGTAGGTTGAATAGCCATTCTTCTGGAAGAACTCGGCGATGGTGGGCGTCTCCTTGCGCAGCGCATTCTCGTCGCCCGGGGCCACCACGATCGAGAGCGCCGAGCGGATCGGGATGCGCCCAGTCATGAACGAGGCGCGGCCCGCCGTGCAACTCGCCTGACCATACCAGCTCGTGAACACCGCGCCTTCCTTGGCGATCCGGTCGATGTTCGGGGTCGGGTGGCCGAGGGCCGCGCCGCCTCCCGTATAGGCACCGAAATCGTTCCAGCCGGTGTCGTCGGTCATGAGCATGACGATGTTCGGCTTCTTCTGCGCGGCCGCTGGCATGCTTATCGCCATACCGACGGCGAGGAATGCAAGCAGAGCGAGCGTTCGGTTTTGCAGGATTTTCATTGTCCAACCTCCTTGCTAAAGCTCAAGGGAAGCACGTACAGCGGATTTCCCAAGCGGCTGCAACACCGCTTTAGCGTGGCTACAAGATTTCGCTGTCCGGTTGCCATCTGACCCCGCGTGCGGGGTCAGTCCGCAGCTTTACGACTTTACTCCCTCACGCTCTGGTAGCCGATAAACTCTACGTAAGCTTTGAAAATGCACCCTAATACCGCTTGAGCTCAAAGCCGGACTTCCTCCTTGAGGGGCCGCACGTCCGCTTCCGCCGAGTGCAGACAGGTCCGAGTGGGCAGTCTAGCTCGGGGCAGCACCCTGGGCAGTGCCGCCTGCAGAGGGTGGTGGTGAGCAATGGAGTGGGGCGGAAGGAAATCTTTTCATACAAATTCGGCACGCTACCGCACCCTGGCCCCCGGACGCAAAAGTGTTGGAGGAAAATCGACACGCACGAACCGCTGTGGCGGCTTACCAGGGTGGAATCCAGTCGAGCACCGCTACAATAGGGCTATTACCTATTGCCCCATTGCCCCATTGCCCCATTGCCCCATCGCCCCACTATCATAATGCCATATTACTATAATGCCATATTACCCATCGCGCTATCGGGTGATATGGCTTTCAAACCCAAAATACCCAAGGGGCTTTGGCGCTACCGGCTCTTAGTTAAGTAACATAATACCATTGTCTCCCGCTACAGTTGCTACTGTTGGCCACCGCGAACAATCCGCCACTCGCGCGTGTCGTGACGGCGCGTCAGACGCTGCCCTACGGTCCCAATCCAAAAGGCACGATGATGGTGGATGCCAATGGTCGGTTTTCGATCATGGTCATCCGTTCCGATCTGCCCAAATTTATCTCGAACAATCGCATGAGCGGAACGCTGGAAGAGAACAAGTCGGTCGTGCAGGGGAGTATCGCCTATTACGGGACCTACTCGATTGATGAAGCCACCCACGTGCTTACGGTCAATGTCGAAGGAAGTACGTTCCCAAATTTCACGGGAGGCAGCAGACCCCCCCTGCGACGAAGTGACATATTTCAATCCCACGCCGTCTATGGGCGGCAGTGCAAAGGTAACGTACCGTCGCGCGAAATAACGCCGACATTCCTCGGCACAAAGAGCCGTCAGGCCCTTCAGCACCGCACTACCAGCCCTACCGCCGGGGTGCCGGAATCTAGCTCAATTTGATTGTCGTGCAACGCCACAGAAAATGGTATCCTTTTGCCGCCTAGCACGGTCGGTGAACGTTCACCGTCCTTTAGGCATCATGCACACCGCTAAGGGAGGAACCAGCAAATGAAAACAGCATTCACATTGTTGGCAGGTGTTGCTATCGGAGCATTAGCGATCCAAGGACTCCATGCCCAACAGACCGGCGGACAACAGCAATCACCGAAAGTCATCTACATCTCTGAAATCGACGTGAGTAATCCTGAAGGATACGGCAAGGAGTTCGCGCCGAAAGCCCAGGAACTTATCAAGAAGCACGGTGGGAAGGTTCTAGCAATCGGAGGAACCGGAGGTGGTCCTATTCAGACGCATCCCTCACCAGCTTTTCAGGCGAGCCTCCCAAGCGCGTCACCATCCAAGAATGGGAAAGCCTTGACAAGGTTAAAGGATGGTTCAACGACCCGGAGTACCAGCAGCTACGCAAAGACGTTGGCGAGAAACACGCTAAGTTCCGTAGCTACGCAGTACAGACGCAGTAACGCCAATCGGGTCAGGGGCGGGACACGGTCGTCTCGCCCCATCAGATCGCTTGTTGGGGAACTGCTGTAAAATGGGCCCCATGTCCGGCATGAGACGGCGCGACTTAGTGACGCTGCTCGGCGGCGCGGCGGCGGCATGGCCGGTGGCGGCGCGCGCGCAGAAGGCGGCAGTCCCTGTGGTTGCGGTACTGTCGGGAGGGGTAACCATTTTCCAGGGTTCACGAATGGGATTGCCAAGGGTGGCTACCAAGATGGTCGCAACGTCAGCATCGAATTTCATCGGTGTGCGGTCGTTACGACAAGCTTCCCATGCTCGCACGGGAACTTGTTAGCCGCCGAGTTGCAGTGATTGCTCCGATGGGGATTGAAGCGGCGCAAGCGGCGAAAGAGGCGACCTCGTCCATACCTATCGTTTTCGTATTCGGAGTTGACCCGATCAAGTTTGGCTTTGTACGCAGTCTTAATCGGCCGGGCGGAAATATCACCGGCATGAGCCTCTACACGTCGGAGCTGCATGCAAAACGGGTCGATGTGTTGGACGAACTAATCCCCGCCGCGACACCTATAGGGATGATCATCAATCCAAAAATGCCGGACACCGAGCCGCAGGTAAAGAATGCCGAGGCGGCGGCCCGGGCAAAGGGGCATCCATTGGTCGTGGTGAAGCCAGCAACGAAACGGAATTGGACAAGGCGTTCGCCTGATGTCCGAGAGCCATGTGGCGGGAGTTCTCGCTGTTAGTGACAATTTTCTTAATAGCCGTCGAGATCAGATCATATCGTTAGCCTCACGATACTCCATCCCTATGATGTATCCGTTTTGAGCCGATGCAACGGCTGGCGGCCTCCTTAGCTACGGCACGAACCGCGAAGATGTATATCGTCAGGCCGGAATTTACGTCGCAAGATCCTCGAGGGTGAGAAGCCGGGGGAGCTTCCAATCCAGCAACCGACCAGATTCGATCTCGTGATTAATCTCAAGACCGCCAAGGCGCTCGGCCTTGAAATTGCCCCCGACTGCTCGCGAGAGCAGACGAGGTGATCGAATGATGAGACGGCGCGAGTTCATCACGCTGCTCGGCGGCGCAGCCTCCTACTTTACGCCCCCCGCCGCCCCTCCCGTTTGGGGGTATGCAATCAGAGCGCGGGTAGTGTCTTATTATCGTAACAATGAACCCGCCCGAGCGCACATGAGGGATCAGCAATGAGCATCTATCTTCGAGTAGCGATGTTTGGCACGGTCTGTCTTGGATTCATCTGCCTGTGTGCGCCGACGAGCAAGGCGCAAGTGGCCCGAACCGAACTTCACGCCATCCCAACGCTAACCCTATCCGATCGGGATTTCCTGACCGGCGAAAAGAATGGCACCTCGGTCACAATTGCAGGTTCGTTGCGAATTCCGAGCTTGGGAACCGATCGCTTGCCAGCCGTCATTCTGGTGCACGGCTCGGGCGGCGTCGGCGGAAATGTCGATCGCTGGTCGCAGGAACTCAACGGCATTGGGCTGGCGACCTTCACCATCGACAGCTTCTCCGCAGATATGGCCAGCCCCGTTGGAAGGATCAGGCGAATTCCCACTCGGGTCACCAGAGCCTGGGCGAGGGCCGAGACGCTGATGATCGTCAGCGTAAGGGCGATGTACGCGACGCCGGTCTTGAGCGCGGAGTAGTGCAGCACCTGCTGCATGTAGAGGGTGAGCAGGAAGAACTGCGAGAACATCGCTGCGCCCATCAGCACGCCGCTGACGTTCGAGGCGGTCAGTGTGCGCAGGCGGAATATCCGCATCGGCAGCAGTGGCGCCTTCGACCGGGCCTCGATCACGAGGAAGGCGAGGATCAGAGCCGCGGAAGCGGCCAGCAGGCCGATGGTCTCGGCCGTGCCCCAGCCGTGCTGGGTCGCGCGGGTCATCGCGTAGACGAGCAGCATCAGCCCACCGGTGATCGATGCCGCACCGGCGAAGTCGAAGTGGCGATGCTCGAGATCGGCGCGACTTTCGCGCAGCAGCCACGGGCTCACGGCCAGCACGAGGACGCCGGCCGGCACGTTGATGAAGAAGATCCAGGACCAGTTCAAGGCGCTGGTCAGCGCGCCGCCGAGCAGCACTCCGGCCGCGCCGCCGCTTCCCGATGCGGCGCCCCAGATGCCGAGTGCGACGTTTCGCTCGCGACCCTCGCGGAACGTGGTGGTCAGAATCGACAGTGCCGCCGGGGAGAGCAGCGCCGCGCCGAGTCCCTGTAGCGACCGGAATGCGATGAGCGAGCCCTCGGACCAGGCCAGCCCGTCGAGCAACGAGCTGAGCGTGAACAGCAGCAAGCCCGCCATGAACAGTCGGCGCCGGCCGAGCAGGTCAGCGAGCCGGCCCCCGAGCAGCAGCACGCCTCCGAAGAAGATCGAGTAGGAGGTGATCACCCACTGCAGGCTCTCCTGGGAGAAGTTGAGATCGGTTTTGATCGACGGTAGAGCCACGTTCACGATCGCGACGTCGAGAACGACCATGAACTGCGCGGCCACGATCACCGCCAGAGTGAGCCAACGCCGGCGCGCGGTCAGCCGCTCAGGATGCGCCGCGGCGGTGGCGCGCAGGTCGTGGTTACGTTGCCGAGCAACTTGCTCGGTGGGGTTGTTGCGCATGTCAGCCTCACAGGTGTCTAGGTGTCGGAACTTGATGTCCGCAGAGGCTGACCGGCCGGCCTTCCCGACACCTTCTCCGCGGCACGGGCCGCGGGAAGCCGAGGGAAGGCCGGAGGAAGACGGTGTTCCTAGCGTCCTCGCCATCACACGTCGTCGCCGCAGAGGCGACACGAACCATGGAGGACGCATGACCACCACCGCACAGAGTGCGAACCGCAACGGAGTGGACACCGCGACGCTGTTCGCCACCCTCGACGCCGTCAAGGGCCAGAACGAGATCGCCAAGTTCCAGTTCCGGGCCAGCAACACCTGGGTGAACGGAACCCACAGCCAGTCGACGATCCACGGCTTCTACGGCGCTATGCAAGAGATGCAGCACGAGCACGTCACCGTGTTCGACGCCGACCACCCGAAGGTGCTGGTCGGCAACGACAACGCCCCGACCCCCGCCGAGTTCCTGCTGCCCGCCATCGCCGCCTGCCTGACCGCAGGCATCGCCAACATCGCCGCCGCACGCAAGGTGGACCTGACCAAGGTCACCTCGACCGTCGAGGGCGACATCAACCTGCTGGGCATTCTCGGGCTGTCCGACGGCTCGGTCCGAAACGGCTACGAGCAGATCAAGGTCACCTTTCACATCGAGGGTGACGCCGACGACGCGACGCTGCGCGGGCTCGTCGAGCAGTCCCGCAACCGCTCGGCCGTCTACGACGCGCTCACCAATCCGACGCCCGTCGTCATCGACGTGGTCACCGGCTGACCCCGGGCCACCCGTCTCAGGGCCGGCCGGACCATCAGCGCCGGCCGGCCCTGAACACCCTTCAGAATCGAGAAAGCGTCATGACCTACATAGACACCGTCGTCGTGGGCGCCGGTCACGCCGGGCTGGCCGTGAGCCGGCTGCTCGCAGCCACCGGGCACGAGCACGTCGTCCTGGAACGCGGCCGGGTCGGCGAGCGCTGGCGCACCGAGCGCTGGGACTCCCTGCACCTGCTGACCCCGAACTGGATGAATCGGCTGCCCGGCTGGGAGTACCGCCCGCCGGCCCCGGACGCCTACCTGAGCGCCGGCGGATTCGTGCGACTGCTGGATCGCTACGCCGCCTCGTTCGACGCGCCGGTCATCGAGTCGGCGAACGTCGAGGAGGTATCGCGCGCGCCGCGAGCGTCCGGTCATCGGTACCTGGTCGTCACCGACCAGGGGACCTGGCGCACGCGTCAGGTCGTGGTCGCGACCGGCCCGCACGGCACCCCGATCGTGCCGGCCCATATGCAGGCCGGTGGCGCTGAGGTGGTCACCTCGGCGCAGTACCGCAATCCGGCGCAGCTGCCGTCCGGTGGCGTGCTCGTCGTCGGCGCTTCGGCCTCGGGTGTGCAGATCGCCGACGAGCTTGCCCGGGCAGGCCGTCCGGTCGTGCTCGCTGTCGGGCGGCACACCAGGATGCCCCGCCGCTACCGCGGAATGGACATCTTCTGGTGGCTCTCGAACACCGGCCGCCTTTCCCGCACGGTCGACGACGTACGGGACGTTTCGGCCGCACGCCAGGAGACGTCCATGCAGCTCGTCGGCCGCAACGACCCCGAGCTGTCCAGCCAAGACCTGGACCTGGCCGCGCTGCAGGCGAACGGCGTGCGGCTGGCTGGGCGACTCGAGCGGCTCACCGCCGGGCGGGCCACGTTCCGCGACGACCTCCCGGACACGGTCGCGGCCGCTGACCGGCGGATGCATCGCTTCCTCGACGCCGTCGACGATCACGTCGAGCGGGTCGGGCTTGGCCGCGAGGTGTGGTCCGTCGGTGCGACCCCGCGCCGTCGACGTTCCTTCCGCTACCGCGTCGGTCGACCTGCGCGCCGAGGGGATCGGCACCGTCCTGCTTGCCACCGGCTATCGGCCGCACCATCCCTGGCTTCGGCTGCCGGTCATGGCGCCGGACGGGAGCATCGAGCAGTACCGCGGCGTCACCGCCGCTCCCGGTGTGTACGTCGTCGGCCAACGGTTCCAGCACCGGCGCGACTCCGGGTTCATCCACGGTGCCCGGCACGACGCGTCGGCGGTCGTGGGCCACCTGCTCGGCCGGGACGCGGTCGTGCCGAGCGAGGAGCCGGCGGCATGAACGGCTACGACGTGGTGGTCGTGGGCGGCCGGGTGGCGGGCGCGTCCACCGCGTTGCTGCTCGCGCGGGCGGGCGTTCGGGTCGCGCTGGTCGAGCGGTCCAGCGCCGGCAGCTGACACGTTGTCGACGCACGGGCTGATGCGCGCCGGCGTCCTGCAGCTGTCCCGCTGGGGACTGCTGGACCGGGTCGTCGCGGCGGGCACCCCGGCGATTGGCTGCACGCTGTTTCACTACGCCGACGGCCGTTGCGTGCGGGTGTCGATCCGGCCCAGAGCGGGTGTCGACGCGTTGTACGCGCCGCGGCGTTACCTGCTCGACCGGATTCTTGTCGACGCCGCGCAGGAGGCCGGGGTGGACGTGCTGCACGAGACGAGCGTGACCGCGCTGCGGCGCGACGGGCAGGGCCGCGTGCGCGGCGTTCGCGCGGCGAGCCGCGGCGGACGCACGATCGAGCTGGCCGCGTCGATGACGGTCGGCGCCGACGGCATCCGCTCAACCGTGGCCGAACTGGCCGGGGCACCGGTCGCTCCGGCAGGGCCGGTCGTCATCGGCCGTGCTCTACCGATACCTCAGCGGTCTGTCGGCCGACGGATACGAGTGGGCGTACGGCGACGGTGCCGCCGCCGGCCTGATACCCACCAATGACGGACAGACCTGCGTGTTCGTCAGCACAACTCCGGAGCGGATGCGCACCCTTCGCCGGACGGGCACCGAGCACGCGTTCTCCACGCTCCTCACCCGGGCAGCTCCGGCGCTGTTCGACCGGGTCGTCGCGGCAACGCCCGCAAGCCGGATGCACGGGTGGGGCGGGGCACCCGGTCACGTCCGCCAGTCGTGGGGACCGGGTTGGGCCCTGGTCGGGGACGCCGGCTACTTCAAGGACCCGATCACCACCCACGGCATGACCGACGCGATGCGTGACGCCGAACTGCTCGCCGGCGAGATCGTCGAGTCGAAGGGTGGCGGGTTGCCCGAGGCGGTAGCGCTTGCGCGGTATCAGGCGACGCGAGACCGGCTGTCCGGCGAGTTCTTCGCGGCGACGGAGGACGTCGCTCGCTACGACTGGGACATGGAGGCCGTGCAGACGCTGCTGCGCCGGGTGAGCTCGGCGATGAGCGACGAGGTGGACTACGTGCAGACGCTGCCGGATCGCCGGATTATCCCGGGTATCCCAGCATCTGTGCTGGCTGACAGTCGGCCGCGTGCCTCGTAGCCTGACGTTCGACGGAGACGCCGGGGGGCTGCTGTGACCATCAACGTCGCCTTGCTCGGGGCGTTCGAGGTGACCGTGGACGGAGCCGCGGTGCCGCCGGAGGCGTGGTCGCGCCGCCACGCCGCCTCGCTGGTCAAGGTTCTCGCGCTCGCCCCTGGTCGACGGCTGCACCGCGAACAAGTCATCGACGCGCTGTGGCCCGGACAGTCCCTCGACAGCGCCGCGCCGCGGTTGCACAAGGCGACGCACTACGCGCGCAAGGCCCTCGGCGAGGCCGCCGACGCCCTGGTATCGCGCAACGAGATGCTCTCCCTGAGCGACGACGTCCAGGTCGACGCCGAGGAGTTCCGCCGCCTCGGCGAACGGGCGTTGCTGGAAGGCACTCCGGACGCTGCGGTCGCTGCGCTGGCCGTGCACCGCGGTCCGTTGCTGCCTGAGGACGTCTACGAGCCGTGGGCCCAGGACGCCCGTGATCGCGTGCGAATCCTGCACCTGGATCTGCTGCGACTCGCGCAGCGCTGGGAGGACGTGCTCCGCGAGGACCCGGCCGACGAGCAGGCCCACCTTGCCCTGATGCGGTCCAGCGCCGACCGCGGCGACATCCGGGGCGCGCTGCGGCAGTTCGAGCGGATGGACCAGGCGCTGCGCCGGGAACTCGGCACCGTCCCCAGCGCCGAGGCGCGCGCAGCTCCGCGCGCAGCTCGAGAAGGGCTCCGGCAGCGGGTCGCCGCCGCAGAGCCGCCGGCTCTTCGGCCGACGCGATGTGGGGAACCTGGTCGGCGAGCGTCTCGACCAGGCGGCGAGCGGTCGCGGCGGCACGCTGCTGTTCGCCGGCCCGCCCGGCGTGGGCAAGTCCGCCGTCCTCGAACTTGCGGAGCGGATGGCCACCCGGCGCGGCTGGCGAACCGGTCGCGGCACCGCATCGGCAGTCGAGGGACCCTGGCCCTACGCGCCGGTGTTGGAGGCGCTGAACGACCTGTGCCGCAAGCATCACGCGCTCCTCGACGGCCTGGACGACGTGTACCGCCTCGAGATCGAACGGGCACTGTCCGGCCGTGAGGTCAGCTGGACCGGCGAGTCGAGCCATCAGCGGCTGTTCGTCGCGGCCGCCGAGCTGATCCGGCTCGCCGCCGCCGGTCACGGGTTGCTGATCGTCGTCGACGACGTGCACGAGGCCGACGAGGCGTCGTTGCGGTTGCTGCACTACCTGTCCCGGTGCGCAGTGACCGAGCCGGTGCTGATCGTTCTCGCGCATCGACCATTGAGCGACCAGCCGCTGCGCGAGGTCGCCGATAGCCTCGTCGCCCGGGGTATCGGCGTCCGGATGCACCTTGAACCGCTCTCCGAAGGGGCTACCCGCCGGCTGCTCGCGGACCGCTTTCCTGACCTGGGCGCCGAGGCCGTCGACCAGATCTGGGCCGTCAGCGCCGGCCTGCCGTTCACGGCGCTGGAGCTCGCCCGCGGCCAGGTCGCCGGCGCGCCCGCCGTCCTGCCGGCACTTCCCGCGGCCGTGTTGTCGACCTTTCAGCGACTGGCGCTGCTCGGCTCGACGTTCACCACCGACGAGTTGCTCGCGGTGTCCGGGGTCGACGAGGACGAGACCTACCGGCAGCTCGAGGTCGCGCTCGCCGGGATGATCGTCGAGCGGGCCGAGTCCGGCTACCGGTTCCGGCACGCTCTCCTCCGCGACGCCCTGGTGCAGGCCATGTCCCCGTCCGTCGAGTCGGCCGCGCTGCGTGAGGTCGCCGAGGCGCTCGCGCAGACGAACGCTTCCCCGGGCCGGGTCGCCCGCCAGTTCCTGGCCGCCGGTCTCGCCACTCGGTCGGTGCCCTATGCCTTGCGGGCAGTCGAGACAGCTGGTGCTCTCGGCGCGTACCGGGACGGCCTCACGCTCATCGACGCCGTGCGGGAGCATGCCGGGCCGGCGGACCTGCCCCGGCTGCTCGCCCGCCGCGGTGACCTGCTGCTGGCGCTCGGTGACCCCGAGGCCATCACCGCGTACCGGGAGGCCGTCGCGGTCACCAGCGGGACCGAGCACCGGCTGGTGCGAGCCCGACTAGCCCGCGCCGCCGGCTTCGCCGGTGACGTCGACACGGCGCGGGCGGCACTTGCCGGGCTGTCCCTGGAAGGCGACGCCGCCGACGCCACGATCCTGCTGGCGCAGGGGAACCTGGCCTACTTCTCCGGTGACATCGACACCGCATGGGATATCGCCGCTCAGGCTCGGGACTGCTGCAGAGCGGGGACGACCCGTCGCACCTCGTCGACCTGGTGGCGCTGCAGGGCCTGATCGCCCACAACCGCGGCGAGTGGTTCGAACGATTCCGCATGGAGCTGCGCCGGACCCAGGGGAAGCAGCGGCTCGCCACGGCGGTGTTCGACGCGCACCTGTGCGTCGCGGAGTACCTCCTCTACGGACCAGTGCCCTATCGCCGAGGTGATCGAAGAGGCCGAGGACCTGCGTCGACGGGCGGCGCACGCCGGTGCGCTGCGCGGGGTGGCGTTCGCGACCGCGCTCATCGGTGAGGCCGCCTTGCTGATGGGCGACCTCGAACGCGCCGACCGGGAGCTACTCGAGGCGATCGACCTGCACCGCGACGTCGACGCTCCCGCCGGCGAAGCGCACGGCCTGCAGCGGCTCGCCGAGGTCCGCCTCGCCCAGGGCGACCGCGCGGAGGCCCAGCGGCTGCTGCAACGGGCGCTGCCGCTGGCGCGGTGGTCGGTCGTCGCCTCGCACCTGCTGCAGCGCATCTACGGCACGATGATCGAGCGCCGCGCCGGACGCCGCCGCCGCCCGGGCGATCGTCGACCGCGCGGAAGCGACCATGGGCGACACCGACCAGTGCCGGTTCTGCGCGGTCATGCTGGCCGTCCCGGCGGCGATCGCCTGCGCTGACGTCGGAGACATCGTCGACGCACGACGGCATCTCGCCGTCGCCGAGAGCTCGGCCGCTCTCTGGGAGGGCAGCGCCTGGGAGGCCGCGGTCTGCGAGGCGCGCGCGCATCTCGCTCGGGCCGAGGGGCGCGAGGACGAGTTCACCGCGCAGTTGGCGCGCGCCGCAATGCTGTTCCATGCGGTCGGCCACCATCGCGACGCCGTCGCGCTGCGAACTTACGGACGTGACCGGCGTGCTGTCGCCAACCCCGGCGCCCAACTGACCGAACGCCGTCTGGAGCACGCATTCGGCATCATCGTGAACACGAGGAGGCGCTGATGTCCGAGCTGCAGCAGTTCACGATGCTTGTCGGCGGCGTGCTGGCCGATGCCCGTTCGGGGAAGACATTCGAGTCGTTCAACCCCTACACCGGTCGGCCCTGGGCCATCGTGCCGGACGCGTCGGTTGAGGACGTTGACGACGCTGTCTCGGCCGCACGCGCAGCGCTGGACGGCCAGTGGTCGACGACCAGCGGCGCCCAGCGGGCGGCATTGATGCACCGGCTGGCCGATCTGGTCGACGAGAATGCCGAGTGGCTGGCCCGTCTCGAGGTGAACGACTCCGGCAAGTTGTATCGCGAGATGTTCGGCCAGATGAAGGGAATGAGTTCCTGGTACCGCTACCACGCCGGGCTGGCGGACAAGCTCGAAGGCCGATCCATCCCGACGCCCAATCCGAACTACGTGGTGTACACCAAGCGCGTGCCGGTAGGCGTGGTCGCGGCAATCACGCCGTGGAACTCGCCGCTGTTGCTGCTGACGTGGAAGCTGGCGCCGGCGCTCGCGGCCGGCTGCACCGTCGTCATCAAGCCGTCGGAGCACGCTCCCGCCTCGACGCTCGGTTTCGCCCAGCTGGTCAGCCAGGCCGGTTTCCCGGACGGTGTCGTCAATGTTGTGAGCGGGCAGTCGCGCGAGGTTGGGTGCGGCGCTGGCGGCCCATCCCGGAGTCGACAAGGTCGCGTTCACCGGGTCCACCGCGACCGGACGCGCCGTCGCGGCGTGCGGCGGCGGAAAACCTGACCAGAGTCACCCTCGAACTCGGCGGAAAGTCGCCGCAGGTCGTCTTCGCCGACGCGGACCTGGACGCGGCGACGAACGGGCTGCTGGCCGGCGTTTTCGCCGCAGCGGGCCAGACCTGCATGGCCGGATCGCGGCTGATCGTGCAGGAAGACGTGCACGATGACCTGGTCGGCCGCCTCGTCGATCGGGTCTCGACGATCCGCCTGGGCGACCCGAACGACCCGCAGACCGAGATGGGCCCGATAGCGAACCGCCCGCAGTACGAGAAGGTGCTGGGTTATCTGAAGACCGCGGTCGAACATGACGGCGCGACGGTCGCCTGCGGTGGCGGCCCGGCGACCCGGCTGGGCGGACTGTTCGTCGAACCGACCGTGCTCACCGGTGTCACGCCGGAGTCGACGGTCGTCCGGGAAGAGATCTTCGGTCCGGTGCTGTCGGTCTACACGTTCCGCGAGGAGCAGGAGGCCGTGCGCCTCGCGAACGACACACCGTACGGCCTGGCGGCAGCCGTGTGGACCAAGGACGTCCACCGGGCCCACCGCGTAGCGGGTCAGATCCGCGCCGGCAACGTCTGGGTCAACGCGTATCGCGTTGTGGCGCCGGGCGTTCCCTTCGGTGGGTTCGGGCTGAGCGGCATCGGCCGGGAGAACGGAGCCGCCGCCGTCGACGCCTACCTGGAGGACATCTCCATCTGGGTGGAGCTCACGGGCCAGAGCCGCGACCCGTTCGTCGTCGGATGACGGCGCCGTCGCCGTTGCGAGGTCAGGGCTGGTCGACGATCGTCAGCAGGTCGCGGAAGTCGGTGATCGTGAAGTCGGGCGCGCAGTCCTGGTGGACCTTCGTTCCCTGATCGGAATCGAACATCACCGTCTTCATTCCCGATTCCCGAGCGCCGAAGATGTCACGATACATATCGTTACCGACGAACAACGTGTTCTCGGCGGGCACGCCCAGCTTGTCCAGGGCCGATTGGAAGAGTCGCCGGTCGGGTTTGCGGTAGCCGTAGTCGCCGGAAACGATGATCGGGTCGAAGTAGTCGAGCAGACCGACCTTGTGCAGCTCGGCGCGTGTGTACGCGGACTGCGCATCGGTGACCACCGCGAGCGGGTACCGCTCACGCAGCACATCAAGCGTCGCGCGTACGTGGGGGTAGAGACTCAAGCGGCGGCGGGCAATGCCGCGTGTCATCTCGGCGAGGAACAGCGGGATCTGCGTGATCTTCTCGGCCGGCAGGCTGCGGGTGAACGCGGTTTGGTGCGCGTCGAGGATGGTTCGCCAGATCGCGACCGCATCAAATTCGGGATGCAACTCCGGGCTGGTGTGCTGTTGCTCTTTCATGATCTGGAAGTAGAGGTCTCGGACGTGATCTCGGCGGATGTCAATGCCTTGATAGGTAAGGAAGTGCGCTGCAGCGCGGAAGACTTGATCGTCGCCGTCCTCGGTGAGGATTCGGACCAGAGTGCCGTTCACGTCGAAGACAACCGCTCGAATGTCCATGCTCCGCTCTCAGCACTCCCTGCTCTTGACCCTTCAGCACGGTCACGCGCCAGGCATCTGACGTCCCTCGATGTTGGCGCGCCGTCAGCCTCTCACGGGGCGACTCAAGCGGCTCGAAGCAGCTTCTTCGCTCGCGCCACCAGCCGGCCCCCGTACTCGTGCCCGATGTAGTCGTTGCGCGCGATCCGCAGCAGATTCAGTGCCATGTAGTACGGCACGCGCGCGGTGATCGACTCGAACGTCCGCAGACGGTCCGGGAAATGACAGCTGTACTCCCACAGGAAATGCCCGATGAACGGCTCCGCCCGATGTCTGTCACCGACGGTGTTCATGAACGCGTGCATGAGCTCGCCGGCGACCCGACCGACGTCGAACATTCGGTCGCCTCGCTTCATGCGTTCCAGATCGATTGCCGCAACGTCCAGGCCTTGACCGAACAGGAAGTTCGCCGGCGTCGCGTCGCCGTGCAGCCAGACCTGCCGGTCCTGCCACATCTGGGGTCGGTCGCGCCAGCGCTCTCGCAACCACGAGAGCTCATCGATGTCCGCCGGTCCGATTCGATGGACCTTCTGCAACCTGGCGACCAGCTTGTCGAAGTATCGGCATTCAGGATCGAAGTCGACGGTTGCCCCGTTTGCTGTTCGGTTGTGCTGTGTAGCGAGGAAGTAGGCCAGCGCCGTCAGCCGCCGGTAAAGGTGAGCGTCGTCGCGGTGCTGCGTCGCGCGCGTGATTGCGTGGCTGAATTCCTCGCCGGCGTAGTACTCGACCGCCAGCACGCCGTTGATATCCCGATTGAAACCCAAGGGTCGAATCACGTGGTGCGGCGACCCGATCAGGTTGTACCGGCGCAGAGTCTCAAGGCCGTCGTATTCTCGGCGGGCCATCCAGGCTGCTTTGTCCCGGTCCCATCCGAATCTCGTGCCGTAGAACTTGCAGATGATCTTCGCGCCGCTGGACTTCTCCTCGTAGGCGTAGACCTCGTTGCTTCCGCATAGGCGAAATACGCGAAACGCCGGCCGAGCCTCGTGCACGCCCAGGTGATCGCGAATGATCCCGCACAGGAAATCGTGCAGCGGGTCATGACCCGCGACGTAGCCCACGAATCTTCCGTTCATCTCGACTCTTCCCTTGCATCGGCTCCACCGATGCCCTCGAACAATGCCCCGCCTTGCTGTGTGCGCTGGCCGGGTCGTACTTGCCGCGCGCTTTCGAGCCACGCGAGGTGCCGCTCGACGGCGTCGCAGCGAGCTCCGGCCGCGCGGCGCCGCTGCAGGCAGCGGCGCACTTCATCGATGTTTCTCTTGTGGATCCTGGCCCGCTCGGCGGCGTCGAGCTCGGATAGCTCGTCCATGCTCAGGCCGACGTGTCGCGGTGCTTCGCTCATGACATCCCCCAATGCCGACAGGCGTTCACCCGTCCAGATACCGGCGGCGTCGCGCCGGACGTGCAGGTCACGCCTCTGCGTCCGTCCAACTCCACCCGTCGACGTCGCCGTCGAATTCGTCGGACCACGCCTGCGCGAGCCTTAGACGTGAGGAATCTTTGGTCGCGACCCTGATACATCCGGCCGTCGTCACGGGTGACGATTTCGTGTTGGCCGACCTCCACAGAGAATGTCCAAGTCCAATCGATCCGTCTATGGGCGGCGCATGAAATGGTGAACAGTCCGAGTGTGCCCGCGAAGGAGCGATGCAGCCATGACACGACGCCAGGCCGTTGTCAGCGATCAGGCCCCGGTAGCCCTCGGCCCATACAGCCAGGCAATCATCGCCGGCGGCTTCGTGTTCTGCTCCGGTACCGCCGGTATCGATCCGTCGACCGGTGTCGTGCGCGACGGCATCACTGCGCAGACCGAGCAGGCTCTGCGCAATCTCGCCGCGATCCTGCAAGCGGCCGGCGCGTCCATGGCCGACCTGGTCAAAACAACGATCTTCTACGCCTCGGTAGATGATTTTGCGACGATCAACGAGGTGTACGAGCGCCACATGCCCGATCCACCACCAGCACGCTCGGCCCCGGCCAACGTTCAGCTACCCCGCGGGCTGCTGATTTCGATCGACGCGATAGCGGTGCTTCCGCCCACAAGCCTCTGAAACAGCGCAAGGGAAACAGTCTGCGCCAGAAGCACCCAGGGGTGGCACGCCGACTGTCGCGCGTGGATTTGACGTCCGGAGCAGGAACCTGACCGTGCGGATCGGGGGCCTTGACGAGCAGTGCGTTCGGCGTAGTTTTGTTGGATCCATAGGGGGATTCTCCCGGCTGGTGTCGCGCATTCCGTGTCGTGCACGGCGTGTGCGTCGTGGCGAGTTGATGGCCGGGACGACGGCGGCACGGGGGCGACGCCATGAGCAATCAGACGATCGAACAACTGCGAGAGCGCGTGCGTGGTGCGGTGATCACGGCCGCAGACGACGAGTACGACGAGGCTCGCAAGGTCTACAACGCAATGATCGATCGGCGCCCGCGCGTCGTTGTCCGGTGTGTCAACGCCGGCGATGTCATGGCCGCGGTCGACTACGCCAGGGAGAACGCCCTTGATCTGGCGGTGCGCGGCGGCTCGCACAGTGTGCCCGGCTTCGGCGTCTGCGATGACGGTGTGGTGGCTGACCTGACGGCAATGCGTGGCGTCCGCGTGGATCCGCTGGAGCAGACCGCGAGAGCCGAAGGCGGAGCGACGTGGGGCGACTTCAATGCTGCGACGTACCCGTTCGGCCTGGCCACGACCGGCGGCATCATCTCCACGACCGGCGTGGGAGGTTTGACCCTGGGCGGCGGCATCGGCTATCTCGCTCGCGGGCTCGGGCTTTCGTGCGACAACCTCGTATCGGCGGACGTGGTGACGGCCGACGGTCGCCTGGTGATCGCGAGTGAGAAGCAGAACGCGGACCTGTTCTGGGCGCTGCGCGGCGGCGGCGGCAACTTCGGTGTCGTGACTTCGTTCGAGTTCCGGCTCAGCCCGGTCAAGGACATCTACGGCGGCCCCATCTTCTTCGAGCTCGACCGCGCCGGCGACGTCCTGCGCTTCTACCGTGAGTTCATCGCCGACGCACCCGAGCAACTCGGCGTGTTCCCCGCGTTCCAGATCGCCCCGCCGTTGCCGTTCATTCCGGACGACCGGCACGGCGAACCGTTCATCGCGTTCGTCACCTGCTGGGCCGGTCCGCTCGATCAAGGGGAAAGCGCTATCCGGCCGCTTCGCGAGGTGGCCCCGATCGTGGCGGAGATGGTCGGGCCGATGCCGTACCCCGCGCTCAACAGTGCGTTCGACGCGCTTGTGCCACCCGGCCTTCAGCACTACTGGAAGGCCAATTTCAACACCGAGCTCTCCGACGCTGCGATCGAGGCGCACCTGGTGCACGGGCCGAAAGTGCCCACCGTGAACTCGACCGTGCACATCTACCCGATCAACGGGGCGTGTCATCGCGTCGCCGCCGACGCAACAGCTTTCGCCTACCGCGACGCGAACTTCGCGACCGTCATCGCCGGGATGTGGCCGGACCCGGCCGAGAACGACGCCAACACCGCGTGGGTACGCGACTACTACGACGCGACCGCGCCGCACTCCGAACCAGGCGGCTACATCAACTTCATGGCCGGCGACGACCAGGACCGGATCGCCGCTAATTACAAGGGAAACTACGACCGTCTCGTCGAGATCAAGCGGACCTACGACCCCGGCAATTTGTTCCACGTCAACCAGAACATCAAGCCGTAAGCCCGCTGAGGGGTTGTCACCGTTGTGGGCTGCCGAGACAGAGCAGTAGGTCACCGCCGCTTGAAATGACCGGTCTGCGGCGGGTAGGTGAATTGGTCTGGTCATCGAGGGCCGGGTGGGCCATTCCGGGGTAGGCTCGGTTGACTTGGCCGCCGTGAAGCGGTGGGCGGGCACAGACACTGCAGTCGCGCGGATCGAGCGTCCGGTCGACCGACCGAATGACCGCGCGTGGTGGTGCACGAGTCAGGTGACTCACCATGACCGCCACGAACGATTCGAACGGCCCGGCGCATCGCCCCGATCCGACGGCGCAGGGCAGCCGCGGCCAGCCGGATGGACCACCCACTGAGGCAGCGGGACTGGACTTCCCTGACGTCGCGCGGTTGGAGTTGGATTCGCTGCTGCGCCAGTTGCGTGACCGGGCCGATGACGTGTTGGGGACCCAGGGCCGGTTGCGGGGATTGTTGAGTGCCAACGCGGCAGTGGCGGCCGACCTGAGTCTTCCGGTCGTGCTGCACCGTGTCGCCGAGTCGGCCCGCGTTCTGCTCGACGCCCGTTACGCAGCGATCGGCGTCATCGGAGGTGACCGGAAGCTGGAGCAGTTCGTACATGCGGGTATGCCCAGCGAGCTGGTCACCGAGATCGGGGAACTCCCGCTCGGGCGCGGCATCCTCGGCCTGTTGATCAGTCGATCCGACTCCGATCCGTCTCGCTGATCTGGCCTCGCACCCAGCCGCGGCCGGATTCCGGCCCGGACACCCGCCGATGGGCAGCTTCCTCGGTGTGCCGATCCGGGTGGGCGACGCCGTGTTCGGCCACCTGTACGTCACCGAACGCTCCGACGGTGGCGAGTTCAGCGCGGAGGACGAGCAACTGGCTACCGCGCTAGCCGTGACGGCCGGCAGTGCTATCGCCAACGCCCGGCTGTTCACCGAATCCGAGCAGAGCCGCCGCTGGCTACAGGCCTCCGCCGAACTCACCAACCGATTGCTCACTGCCGGCACCGAGCAGCCGCTGCGGGTGATCGCCCGGCACGCCGCTGCTGCGGCCGAGGCAGATTTCGCGATACTCGCGCTGCCGCACGGAGACGATCAGATCATCGTGGCCGCGGTCAGCGGGACGCCCGCTGCCGGGTTGGCCACGCGGATCGCTCCCATGGACACCTCGCTGTGTGGACGCGCCATCCGCACCGGCAAGCCCGCGCTGATTGCCGACTACCGCGATGAGGACCCCGCGATCGCGGTGAGCGTTGCGACCGGACCGCTGCTCGTCGTGCCCCTGACCGCCGGTGAGCACATCATCGGTGCGCTCGCACTGGGCCGTATCGCTGACCGGCCGGCGCTCACCGACACGGACCTGAGCATGGCGGCCTCCTTCGCCACGCAAGCCGCGGTCGCGCTGGAGCTGAGCATCGCCCGAGACGCGCACCAGAGTGGGGCGCGGGCGGAGGACCACGAGCGCATCGCCGGCGATCTGCACGACCACGTCATCCAAGAACTGTTCGCACTCGGCCTGGGCCTGCAGGGGCTGGCCAGCGTCACCGACCGCCCGGCCCACGTCACCAGGATCACCGGCTACATCGACTCACTCGACAACGTCATCAGCGCCATCCGCGCCACGATCTTCGAGATGCAGCCCAGCCGCCATGACCGCGCCGGGCTGCAGGCCCGGATTCTCGACATAGCGACCGAACACACCGCGCAGCTCGGCTACACCCCGCAACTGCGCTTCACCGGGCCGATCGACCTAGCGGTGGACGAAGACGCTCGCCGCGGACGTCCTCGCCGTCACCCGCGAGGCCATCTCCAACTGCGCGCGGCACGCCCACGCCACGCGACTGGTGATCTCCATCGGACTGGCCCATAACCTGCTCACCCTCGAGATCACCGACAACGGCTGCGGCCTCGGCACGCCCACCCGCTCCAGCGGCCTGACCAACATGCGTCGCCGCGCCGAACAACGCCACGGCAGCCTCGCCATCACCACGCCCGACCACGGCGGTACCCACCTCGCCTGGAGCGTCAACCTGCCCGTCCTCACGACCCTCAACTGAATCCGCGGGCCCCAGGGTCCGGCCGTCGGTGTGTCAGGACCTCGGCGTGGCGTGGTCGGAGAGGAAGGGTCGCCCGTCGCGTGCGCTTTGGCCGTCGCCGCCAGCACGGTGTCGAGCCGTGCTGCGGTCAGGACCAAGGTCCTACGTTTAGTGTTCACCTGCGGACTTTCGGTAACTATCGCCTTACGGATGGCCTAACATCCGCTCTGTGCCGCCGAAGATAAAAGGAGGCGTACGGGGACGCGCTCGATGGTTGACAGCCCAGGGGGCTGTCGTTGCGCTGGTCGGTGCCGCCATGTCGGTGGTTCTCGCCGCACCGGCGGCTGCAGTCGGTCCGGCGATCTCGCTGGTCAAGACCGGCGACCTGTCGGTATTGGCCGGCGGATCGGCCAGATTCACCTTGACCGCCAGCAATCCGGCGAGCAACACCGACGCGGTACCGGAGTACAACGCGTCTTTCCGGGACGTCCTGCCCGCCGGAGTCACCTACCAAGTCGGCTCGACCTCCCCGGCGGACGCAGGCAATCCGACGATCATCACCGATCCGGTGTCTGGCCGGCAGACCCTGATCTGGCGCGACGCAGTCGATCTCCAGATAGGCGCGTCGGAATCAGTGGCATTCTCGGTGAACGTCAGCGCTGTCGCGCTGCCGGTAGGCAGTTCGTTCCCGAACACGGCCGATGCGTATGCCAGTTCGGCGCCGCGTACGGTGCCGGCGTTCCTCGCGACCGGCGTACCTGTGGCCAATCCGAACGTGCAGGCGATTACGAGCAACACGACCACGACGACCGTCAGCGCGCTGCGGATCACGAAGGACGAGCCAAGTCCGGAGAGCAAGTTGCTGCGCGGCGTCCACGACAACAAGACGACGTACACGGTGACCGTCACCAACACGGGAGAGGCTGCGACGATCGGCGCTACAGCCGTCGACTTCCTGCCGGCTACGCAGGAGTTCCTGGGCTGCGGGGGAGTGGACAACACGTCGGCCGGTGCAGTCGAGTACTCGGGTTCGCCGCCGCTCTCGGCCGGAACCACGCTCCCACCGAGTGAGTGCCCCGACCCGACATCGGTCGACACGGTCACTGATCCGGCGGGCCTTCCCGCGGGTGTCTACACAAAGGTCACCTGGACGTTGGGGACACTCGGCCCCGGTGCGGTACGCACGATCAAATACCTGGCCGCTATTCCGCTGCGCGAAAACGTCCTGTTCGGCGCGGGCTCTCCGACACCGCAATCCCTTCAACAGTCGGCGAATCTCGACAACAACACCGGCCCGTCCACCCGGCAGAACGGTGCTGCCGCGACGTCGACCAACCACGCGACCGTGTCCGGCACGTTCACCGGAAGCCTCTCGTCCGGATCGCCGGCCGCCGTAAGCGCCCAGACGAGCCACACCGTGACGATCAACGACCTGCGGGTGCATAAGTCGGTGAGCCCGGTCGCGTTCCAGGCCGGCGGCGTGGCGACGTACACGCTCGTGGTCGACTCGAGCGAATACACCGACAACTCCACAATCACGATCACCGATGTGCTGCCTAGTGGTGTCTGCCCTCTTGATGACATCAGCAACTACGTGTCAGGCGCACCGACTGATTGCGCTCCAGACGCGGGCTTCGCGCCGTCACTGCCGTATCAATCGGTGACCCAGAACAACGACGGCACCTTCACGGTTACGTTCGAGCCGATCAACGTCGACCATGGGCAATCCACGACGATCACGTACAAGAGCCGGATGCTGGCGGCGTACACCGGCGGCAGTCTGGCCGGCACACCCACGTCGTCTGGTGATTCGTTCACCAACCGGGCCACCGAGACCGGCACCTCGACCCCGGTTGCCGCGACCGGATTCACCGGCGACCTGACGGTAACCGACCCGACCAGCGCGACCCAGCATGCCGGCACAGGTTCGTTGGCCAAGTCAATCGCGGCACGGACGACGCCGATGGACTGCAATACCGCAACGTATGGTGCCGTCAATCCGACGTTCGCCAAGGGCGACCGTATGTGCATCCAGATCACGGCGCCGTTCTCCACCGCAGTTCAGACAGAGAATCCCGTCGTCACGGATTTCCTGCCGCTGAATACGTCCTACGAGGACGGCAGCATCACCTACCCGGCGTCGAACAACATCCCGATCGGCGATATCGCCTTTGACAGCACGGGCGGTGCGCTCACTTGGACGCTCGGTGCAAGCACGGGCGGTGCCCGCGAGGTCGACCCCGGCGCCGTGTTCGTCGCGCAGTTCAGCGTGCTCGTGACCGATGCGGCACCCGGTCCGCCACCTGACAAGACTGGCAACGTCGTCAAGCTGCGAACAGTGAACAGCGCGGGCGAGGCGGCGTCGCTGCGAGACGACGCTGCCTTCCAGGTCGCGGCAGCGCCGCCGGTCGCGATCACCAAGGGCGTCGCGAGCGTTGACGGTGCCCCGGTGGGCGGCAATCCCGCCAACACCGATCACCTCGGCGTGCGCGAGGGCTCTTCGGTCCGCTATCGCATCGACGTGACGGACAACGGCAGCGTGGCCAATGCGAATGCAGTCGACGTCAGCAACGTCATCGTGTGGGACGTTCTCCCGGGCGGCGTCGTTTGCGGGGACGTTCCCACCATCGACGACGGCGGTGTGTGCACGAATCCCACCGACGCCGGCCAACCGACCTTCACCGGCAACGCAACGCGCAGCGCGATCGTCTGGAACACCGCGGCGCCCCTCGCAGCCGGTGCCACTCGGACGCTGACCTACACGGTCACCATGCCGAACCCGTTGAGCGTCTCGGCCGACCTGGTGAACACCGCGTCGGTGCGCTCGTTCGACACGATCACCGACCTCAACGCGCCGCTGAGTCATTTTCCGGCAAGCAACGTCGACACGTCGGTGCCGAACGACCAGTGGGATGCGCCCGCGGCGAGCGACGCCTCCGATGTGTTCCTGCCTAATTCATCGGTGGCCAAAGGCGTTACGTCGTCGGTGAACGAAGCCGGCAACATCGGCGGCGAGGCCAGTCCGGCCCCGAGCACGAGAGCCGCGATCGGCGAGACTGTCACGTACACCGTCGCGGCGAGAGTGCCGGCCCACAGCAGCGTGTTCAACGCTGTGCTGACCGACCCAATGCCGACCGGCATGTCCTTGGTCTCGGCGACGGCGGGCCTCAAGGACGACGCCGACTCCAGCGATCCGCCAGGGGCGCTGCCGCCCGGCACGGTCTTCGATGCCAACGCGCCGAGCCTCGCTCCGCCGGCGACGTACGACAACACGACCGCAACCGATCAATCGTTCGTCCTGACGATCACCGCGCAGGTGACGCAACTTGCTGGCAATACGAATGGAGTGACGCGCACCAACACCGCGACGTTCCGGACCGACAGCGCGGCGAGCGGCGGTTCCGCGCTTACGCCGCGCACCGCGACGTCGCAGGTGACGATCGTCGAACCGGCCGTGTCGCTGACCAAGACCAATGACGGCGCATCCGTATCAGCCGGCCAGACCGTGACCTACACGCTGACCGCGACCGACACTGCTGGGCGTCCGCCGCTTCACGACGCGTGGATCTCGGACTGCCTGCCGGCCGGACTCACGTTCGCCGCGTACACGGTGGTGCCGGGCGGCGTGACGACCCAGCCGGCGGTGCCGGGCGACGGCACGAAGGGTTGTCCCGCTGGCACGACGCTGCTGCAGTGGAACCTGGCCGACCTCGCAGCGGGAACTCCGCGGACCCTGAAGTACACGGCCACGGTCGATCCGACGGCGAGCGGCAAGCAGACCTTCGTAAACACCGCGACGGTCAACGGCAACAGTCTTGCGCAAGCACGCACCGATTCCGTCGATCCGGGCAACCCGGCCGGGCGCCTGTACACCGCTTCACGTAACAGCACGGTGACCGCCGCCGGAGCGACGATCCTCAAGACGGTGCTGCCGGGAGCGGCGACGATCGGCGATCGGGTGACCTACACGGTCACCGCAACGCTGCCCGCGGGTATCAACTTCTACAACCTGTCGCTCATCGACCGATTGCCCAATGGCATCGACCCGGCGTCGCTGCTTCTGGGCACGATCACCTGTACGAACGCCGATACGACAGCCTGCTCGGTCACCACCGCCGCGCCGTTGACGAGCACCGCGGGCCCGGCGTCAAGCACCAACATCGGCTGGCTGCTGGGCGATGTCGTGCAGGACCCGCAGGTACGGACCGTCCAGATCACCTATTCGGCGACGGTGGCCGACGTGGGAGTGGCCACGCGTGGCGCGCCACTGTCGAACCTCGCGCACATCTCGTGGGATACCGCGCCGCGTACTCCGCCGACCACCGCCGGTTTCGTGTTCCAGCAGAGCAGCACGAACTCGACGGCCGTCGTGACGGTGCAGGAGCCAGTGCTGTCGATCGCCAAGACGGTCAGCAAGGCGGCTCCGCAGCCGGGCGACACGTTCGACTACGGCCTGACCGTCAGCAACGCGTCCGCGCTGAACGTCAGCACGGCGTTCAACATCACGGTGACCGACACGGTCCCGGTGGGCATCGTGGTCAACCCCGCGACGATCTCGGGCGGCGGCACGATCAACGGCAACGGCGCCAATGGCGGCGGCACGATCTCGTGGACGCTTCCCGGCTCGTTGGCCGCGGGCGCGTCCGCCACTGCCCTGACGTATCAGGCGACGCTCGCGCCGTCCGCTTCGCTGACCAGCGGTGCGGGGCTGCTGAACACCGCTCAGATCACCGGCGCCGACTCATTGCCAGTGGGTGGACGCCACTACGTCGGGCCGTTCACAACCAGGACGGTCACCCCGGCGTTCCCGCACGTCACGACGTCCAAGGCGACGCCGAGTGGCACCACCGCCTACATCGGCGAGACGTTCCCGTGGAGCATCACGGTCACCAACACCGGCGGCGCCACGGCATTGCACGTCGGCACGGTCGACACGCTGCCCGCGAACTGGACCTACGACGCGGGCTCCGCCCACGTGAGCGTCAACGGCGGGCTAGGCACCGCCGTCGAGCCGGCGACCGGCACGGTCGGCGCGGTACAGACGCTGACCTGGGCCGACTTCGGCACCCTGCCGGCCGGCACGTCAGCGCTGATCACGTTCACTGCCACACCCGCGGTCGGCGTCACCGGAACTCCCGGTGTCGGGCTGATCGTCAACCAGCTCAACAGCGCCACGTCGACGGCGGAGGACGCAACAGGTGCCTCTGGCAATGCGACCGGTTCCTACAGTGGCGGACCGGGTACGAGGGCGGCCCATATCGCCTCGGCGGACGTGCAGGTCGTCAAGGCGGTCGGCACGGTCCCGGTCGCGGGCGGCTCGGGTTCGTGGACGCTGACCGTCCACGACAGCGGACCTGATCCAGCGGTCGGACCGTTCACCGTCACGGACGGGTTCAACGACCCGCTGCCGACCGGTGTGGCGATCACCAGCGCGACCGGCACCGGATGGACGTGTGTGACGAGCGCGCCGATCACCTGTACGCGGAACGACACCCTTGCCAGTGGGGTGTCGTTCCCGGTGATCACGATCGGGTACTCGGTGGCGTCGACCGTGCCCAATGCCACCGCCTACACCAACACGGCCACAGTCGGGGCGCGCACTCATGATCCGGTGCCGGCCAACAACTCGTCGACTGCGGCGACCACCGTTACGACGAGCGCCGACCTGACCGTCGAGAAGGAGTTGTCTTCCGACGAGCTGATCGCCGGCCGGGATGCGACGTACGAGATCTCCGTGGAGAACGAGGGTCCGTCCACCGCGGTCGCGCCGGTCACGGTCACGGACACGCTTCCGGCTGCGTTCGTTTCGGTATCCGCGCCGGGGTGGACGTGTTCGACCGGTGCGACGTTGACGTGCATATTGACCGCCGGGTCGCTGGGCGTCGGCGTGGTGCCCAGCGCCATCGTGGTCACCGTCCACATCCCGTCCGGGCAGACGGCGAACGTCACCAACACCGCGACCGTCGCGTCGGCGACCCCTGATCCAGTCCCGGCCAACAACGCGAGCACAGTCACGACCGCTCCGACGATCGCGTCGGACCTGCTGCTCCAGAAGACCCACCTGACATCTCCATTCGTCGCCGGGCAGGACGCGCAGTACCAGATGCAGGTGCGCAACCTCGGCCCGTCCGACGCGACCGGTGTGACGGTGACCGACAACCTCCCGGCTGACCTCAGCTTTGTGTCGTCCACGTCCACGGACCCGAACTGGTCGTGCTCGAACGTCGGTGCGCTGATCACTTGCCACTACGCCGGATCGTTGCCGCCGAGCGCGACGCCGACCTCGTTCGACCTGACTGTGCATCTCGACCCGGCGTTCACCGGCGCGGCGATCAACACCGCCACGGTGTCGTCCACGACCACCGACCCGGTGCCGTCGAACAACACCGACACCGACAATTCGACGACCACCACCTCGGCCGATCTCGCGATCGTCAAGTCGCACACCGGTGCGGCGACGGCCGGCCTGCCGCTTGCCTACACCCTGACGGTCACCAACAGCGGACCTTCCGTGGTGGCCGGCGCAATCACTGTCACCGACTCCCTTCCCGCCGGGCTCACGTTCACCTCGGCGTCCGGCATCGGATGGGCCTGCGGTTACAGCGCGCCGAGCCGGCTGATCACGTGCACCCTGGCCGCCGGCCTCAGCGTCACGACGGCCGCGGCGATCACCGTTCAGACCACGGTGGACGCGTCGGCCGGGCCGGCCACGATCAGCAACACCGCATCGGTTGCGAGTGCGACGCCTGATCCGAACCTCGCCAACAACGCCGACACCGACGACGTTCTGGTCGCCACCACCGCGGCGATCGTGCTGACCAAGACGCCCGCGAGTCAGTCGGTGATCGCCGGGCAGGACGCCACGTTCACCCTGTCGGTCACGAACAACGGGCCGAGCGACGCCCAATCGGTCGTCGTCACCGACACCCTGCCGGCCAACCTCATCCGCAAGAGCGCCACCGGTACCGGATGGACCTGCGGCATCGGTCAAACCGTTGTCTGCTCGCGCGACACCGTCGCGGCCGGAACGCCCGCCCCCGATATCACCGTGATCGCCACGGTCTTGCCGTCCACCCCGGTCAGCACGTTGCAGAACAGTGCTGTCGTCGACGAAGCGACAGCGGGTACGACCACCGATCCCGATCCGGTGGACGTGCACGTCACCCTGCAGGCCGACCTGGCGCTGACCAAGTCCTCGAACGCCACGGCCACTGCCGGCTCGGAACTGACGTGGAGTCTGGCGGTGCGAAACACCGGCCCGAGCGATGCAGCTGCACCGCTCACGGTGACCGACACGTTGCCCGACCACGAGACGTTCGTGTCGTCGTCCGGCCCATGGACCTGCACGGCGGACACGCCCCCCACCGTCACCTGCACGCTGAACGCCGTCCTGGCCGCGGACGCGTCGGCGCCCCCGCTCGACCTCGTCGTCCTCATCGACGCGACCGCGCCGTCCGGTGGCGAGACGAACTCGGCGACGGTCTCCTCGGACACGCCGGGCAGCGACGGCACGGACTCGGCAACGGTCACGATCGGACGCGTCGCCGCCTTGACCGTCACGAAGACCCATGTCGGCAACGGCCAAGTGGGCCAGCCGCTCGATTTCGCCCTGCAGGTGCACAACGACGGACCGTCGGTTGCCGACCAGGTCGTCGTCGTCGACACGCTGCCAGACGGGCTCAGCTACGACTCGTTCGCCGGTGCCGGCTGGGCGTGTACCGCTGTTGACGCCACGATCACCTGCGCCCTCGACGGAGACCTCGGCGTCGGCGCGGACAGCGGCCCGCTGACGATCACCGTCGAGGTCGGCGCGCAGGCGTACCCGAGTGCGACGAACGTCGCGTCCGTGGGATCGACCGATCCGGATCTGCCCGGCACGCAAAGCACAAACGACCTGGTGAACGTCGATCCCCAGGCCCAGTTGGCGATCACCAAGGCCCACATCGGCGCGCTCGATGTCGGCAGCGACGGCACTTACCGGATGACGGTCAGCAACACCGGACCCACCGCGAGCCCGGGCCCGATCACGGTCACCGACACGCTGCCGGCCGGGCTCAGCTATGTCGGTATGGCGGGCACCGGCTGGGCGTGCACGGCGGCCGGCCAGACCGTAACGTGCACGCGCGCCGGGGCACTGGCCGTCGACGATTCCACCACGGTGGATCTCACCGTGGCGATCGGCGCCGAGGCCTTCCCGTCGGTGCAGAACGCTGCCACGGTTGAGGGTGCCGGTTCGTCGCCCGATTCGGCGACGGACCTCGGCCCGGTCGCGGCCAAGGTCGAACTTGCCGTCACGAAGGCAGTGCAGTCGTACCAGAACGGCGTAGCGACCTATCTGATCGCGGTGACCAACAATGGTCCGAACGACACGGTCGCTCCGGTTCAGGTCGTCGACGCCTTGCCGTCCGGTCTGGTCCTGCAGTCAGCCGCGGGGTCCGGTTGGACGTGCTCGCAAGCCGCCAATACCGCCACCTGTACCGAGGATTCGCCATTGGCCGTCGGGTCGTCCACATCGCTGACGGTGGTAGCGACGGTCAGCGGTGCTGCGGGTACACGCATCGACAATGTCGCGACCGTCAGTGGCGGAGCACCGGGCGCGGGCGCGAGCCACGCCCGCAGCAACCTCGCCACAATCACCGTGATCGCCAACAGCCCGGATCTACCGGCCACCGGCGTCGCGTTGTTCGCATACCTCGAGGCCGTCGCAGCACTGCTCGCCGCCGGGTTGCTGATGCTGCTGCTCGGTCGCCGGCGAAGCGACTAGCGAGAACCGGACGAGTTCGAACCGATCTTCGGCCGGGATGCATCAAAACGGCCAGGTCGGGCGTTGAGGCGTATGAGCATATTCAAGCCAATCGCCCGGACCGTCCTGGTCGCGGCGTTAACGATCGCCGCCGTCCAGGCCACGACGACGGCAGCCACCGCCAACTCGGTACCGCAGTCGGTACCGCTGAACCCGTCGACACACACTGTCGTGCTGCCCACCGGTGAGCGGCTCGCCATGTCCGAGCGGGGTGGCCCGCCGACCGTGCTGCCCGAACGCGACGGCCACGTGCCCCGGGTGACCATCGCCCGTTCGGGTGACGCGGTCTACGCGATACCTGACGAGGCCGCGCCGTTCGTCGGCCGCGCCCTCGACGCCAGCCTGTTTGACACCACCCGGCTCGCCGCACTTCCGCCTGGCCAACTGCCGGTGCGCGTCACCTACGCGGGTGCGGCCGGGCCGATCCCGGGCGTCACCGGCGGGTACCTGACGGACGCCTCGGCGTTCGGTGCTGCGCTGGCCCGGCGGATCGCCGCCGACCCGGCCACCGCCCGTTCGACCAGCACACCATTCGCCGGCGTACGGAACATCGCGTTGGACGTTCCGGTGGCCCCGGTGGTGCATCCGAACTTCCCGATGGTCACGCTCACCGTGCAGACGATCATGCCCGCGGACGGCACGGTGCTCGGCGCGTTCGCGGTGATCACGAACCTCGACGACACCCGGCGCTACGACACGATGGTCGAGATTCCTCCGGGCAACACGTTCAAGGTCAGCGTCCCGCAGGGCAACTACGCCGTGCTCGGCAACGTCATCACGTCGTCGAACACCGACGGCACTGTCGACCACTCGTACTTCCCGATCGTCGAGGACGCGGCGGCCACCGACCCGGAGCAGGCGGTCAGCCTCGACGCCCGGAAGGCGACGGCGACCCCGTCGTTCAGCGTGCCGCGGCCGGCCACTGACGAAGGCGGCTTCCTGAACCTCGTGTCGTTCGACGGTCGGCACACGTACACCGACGGCTACCTCGGCGGGTTCGTCGCCGGCTTCGACGCGAGCGTGCAGGTGAAGGTGCAGCCGACGCCCGCGCCCGCGCACGGCGTGCTCTGGTTCATCGACCAGCAGCAGCGCATCGCGGCCGACCCGGATGCGCGCTACACCTACGACCTCGCGCAGACCTGGCGGCAGGGCATCCCGGCCGACCTGCACACCGACGTGCATTCGGCCGACCTGGCCACGATCGTCGACCACTTCTACGCCGACGGTTCGCCACGACAGGCGTCCTTCGGGCGAGCCGCGACGTTCCCTGACTGGCCGCAGAAGGTCGCTGTCGCCGATAGCTACCCGCGGCCCGGCACGGTCACCAACTACGTCTACGGACCGCCGTCCGCCCAGTGGCAGGCGTTCCTGTTCCAGAGCAGCGCGACCGACGAGGGGACGATCGAAATGGGCTCGGCGCCGCAAACGTTCCGCGCCGGCACGACCCACCGCGAGGACTGGATGCGCGGACCGATCGGCCCCGGCATCGGCACGGTCACGGCGCCGTTCCCGTGCAACGCCTGCCGGACCGGTGACCACATGCTGCTGGCCGTGTCGACCACGCAGGACGGCGACCCCAACCACTCCGGCGACCTGTGGCCGTCGATTGCCGACTTCACCCGCATGCAGGTGTTCCAGGACGGCACCAGCATCGCCGACCTGCCCGACAGCAGTCTGGCGATGATCCCGGTACCGACCGACGCGCACAGCTACCGGATCGTCGATACCGTCGACCTCGGGCGGGAGGGCTACGCGCTCTCGACGCAGGCGACGACGGAGTACACGGTGACCTCGTCGGCCACGTCGGGCAACCCTGTCCCGAAGAAGTGGCAATGCTGGCTGAGCGCTACCGAGCGCTGCACCGTTGTGCCGTTGCTGACGGTCAACGCGCCGATTCCGACCAGCCTCACCGGCACGGTCGCGCCCGGCACGATGTCGTTCGTCGTTCCCGTCGGGCACGTGCAGCAAGCGCCGCCGTCGGCGATCACGTCGTTCAGCTTCGCGACCAGCCTGGACGGCACCACCTACACCCCGGCGGCCGTGACCGACCTGGGCAACGGCCGCTACCGGGTCACGGTCAACACGCCGGCCACCGCGGCCGGTCAGGGCGTGGCGGTGCGAATGCAGGCCGCCGACGCCGCCGGCAGCACGATCACCGAAACCGTCCGCAACGCCTACGTCGTCGAAGGGATCTGAGCCATGCGACGGATGATCGGCGCGGCCGCACTGCTACTCACCACTGCCGTCATCGGCGCCGTGGCCGGCACCGAGCCGGCCGACGCGTCGCCGTCGTTCGGTCCGCTGACGGCACCGGGCTGCGCGACGGCGCATCCGGGAGCAATGCACTGCCTGGCGCGCTATCGCACGACTGACGGGGTTCCAAGCGGCCTTTCGCCGACCGACATCGCCGACGCGTATCACCTCGACGGCGCCCCGGCTCCAGCGACGGTGGTCGCGATCGTCGACGCCTACGACGACCCGAACGCCGAGGCGGATCTCGCCGTGTACCGGCAGACGTACGGGCTGCCCCCGTGCACCACGGCGAACGGCTGCTTCGCGAAGGTCAACCAGCAGGGAGCCACGACGCCGTTGCCCGACCCGGACCCGGGCTGGGCCACGGAGATCTCGCTCGACGTCGACGCGGTGTCGGCGGCGTGCCCGTCCTGCCACATCCTGCTGGTCGAGGCCGACACGGCCGACACGGGCAGCCTCGGCGCCAGCGTGGATACCGCCGTGCGGCTCGGCGCCGCAGTCGTGTCGAACAGCTATGGCACCGGCGAGTACCCGCAGATGGATGCCGACCAGGCGCACTGGCAGCACCCGGGAACATCGATCGTCGCGAGCAGCGGCGACGACGGGTTCACCACGGCGTCGTTCCCGGCCGTGCTCGTCGTCCACGATCGCCGTCGGCGGCACCACCCTGACGAGGGCGCCGCAGACCGCACGTGGCTGGACGGAGGCGGCCTGGGCCGGCGCCGGCAGCGGGTGCTCGGCCTACATCGACAAGCCGTCCTGGCAGCACGACAAGCACTGCCTGAAGCGCACGGTTGCCGACGTGTCGGCGGTCGCCGATCCCGAAACCGGGCTGGCGGTGTATGACAGCTTCGAGTTCGACGGGTGGTCGATCTTCGGCGGCACCAGCCTGTCGGCACCGCTCATTTCGGCGATGATCGCCCGGTCCGGGCACGTGATCCCCGATGCCCAGTGGATCTACGCCCACCCGGAGGCGCTCTACGACCCGGTGGGCGGCAGCAACGGCTTCTGCGGCCGCGACTACCTGTGTACCGGCAAGCGGGGCTACGACGCACCGACCGGAATGGGTAGCCCCGACGGGCTCGCCGCACTCTGAGTCCCTGGGCGGCTGGTAGCCGGTGGCCCCGGTCGGACTCCAACCGACCGGGGCCACCGGCCGCTTTGCCGTAGCTAGCCAGCGTTCGCCACCCTTTTGCGACGAAGCGATCGGGACGTCCTTTACGGGCAAGGACGAATGCCCGTCTCGGACCTACCGCGAGTGCACGGCGGAGTCGTAACTTGTGCGGATGGCCGTGGACACCGAATCTCTGGTCGTTGGGGCATCGGCGGCTGGGCTGGCCACGGCAGCGTCGCTCAAACAGGCTGGTCGCGAGTTCGAGATCCTCGAAGACACCGCCGTCGTCGGAAACGCCTGGCGGCACCACTACGACCGGCTCCACCTGCACACGCCCAAGTCCAGCTCGGTTCTGCCCGGTCTCAAGATGCCCAACCAGTGGCCGCGCTACCCGGCCCGCGACCAGGTGGTCGAGTATCTCGAGCGCTATCGCAATCTCCACGGCCTGCAGCCGCACTACGGCCAGCGGGTCACGCGCCTCGAACGGCGTGACGATGCGTGGGTCGCCACAACGGGTGACCGCGAGTGGCGGGCCAACAATGTCGTGGTCGCGACTGGCAACGCGCGGTGCCCGGTCCGGCCGACGTGGCCCGGGATGGAGTCCTACACCGGCCAGGTCATGCACTCCAGCGAGTACCGCAACGGCGACCCGTGGCGGGACCGCCCGGTACTGGTCGTGGGGTTCGGGAACTCCGCCTGCGAGCAGGCGATCGACCTCGTCGAGCGCGGCGCGCACACCCACCTGTCCGTCCGGTCTCCGGTCAACGTCATCCCGCGCGACATCGTCGGGGTGGTGCCGATCCTCAAGGTGGGCATCCTGATGCGCCGCCTGCCACCCCCGGTCTCCGACGCGTTGGCCTGGCCCATCATTCGGCTCACCGTGGGCGATATCCGCAAGGTCGGCTTGCGCAAGCTCCCGTACGGGCCGATCACCCAGATCTCCCGCGACCGGCACATCCCACTGCTGGACATCGGCACGATGGATCTCATCAAGGCCGGCCGCATCACTCTCCACGGCGAGATCGCCCGGTTCACACCCGACGGCGTCGTGTTCACCGACGGCACCGCCCTTGACGTCGACGCGGTCGTGCTGGCCACCGGCTACCGTCCCGGCCTCGAGGAGTTCCTGCCGGAATGGCGCACGGTCTGCGACCACACCGGCGTCCCGCGCACCTCCGGCAGACCCACGGCCCTGCCCGGCTTGTACTTCTGCGGCCAGTACCTGTCTCCCGGCGGGATGCTGCGCGAGATCGGGATCGAGGCGCAGCGCATCGCCGCACACATCACGGCGGCCTGAGCGTCCGGCGGCCTGAGCTCAGACGTCGGAAATCGACTCGGCCACGCGTGTCATGCCGGCGGGACGACGATGTGCTTGACCTCTGCCATGTAGCGGCCGGCGGCAGTTGCGGCGTCGTCCTGGGTGCTGCCGCCTTCACGCGCGTCCATATACGCCGCGTACCAGTCCCACCAGTTGTGCGCTGGGGCGACTGCCTCGAATGAACCGTGGCGCTCGGAAGTCTCGTGCAGGAGGTCCGAAAGGGCCTCGATGTCCATGGTTGGTTGTTGCGTGCTGCTCATGATGACCTCCAGTGGGTGCGGCGGGTTGGCTCCACACTCGCCCGTCATCGCGCCGGTCGCGCCAGTGGTGTCCCTGGTCGCGCCCCGGGCCTACCCGGACCACGTGTGCATGGGTACTTGAGCCTGTACGGGGACGCGGATGGTGCGCGGCCGGGCCGGATCCCAAACGGGCAGACCAGGGAGTCGACCCGGGTATGCACCTGGCGCGACCCGGACTCGAACCAAGGCATCGTCGCCTCAGCGTCTTCGACCCACCGGCCAGCAGCACCGCACCAGGACAGGAGCAGACCATGCCACGTGACATCGCCTCCGGCGGCGCCTCTCCGGACTATGACGTGATTGTTCTCGGCGGCGGTGCGCCCGGCGAGCACTGTGCCGCGGCGCTGGCTGCCCGTGGACTGCGCGTCGCCGTGGTCGAGCGTGAGCTGGTCGGCGGTGAGTGCTCGTACTGGGCGTGCATTCCTTCCAAGACCCTGCTGCGCCCGGGCGAGGCGGTGCAGGGTGCGCGCGACGGTCGGGGCGAGCGCGCAGGTGGACGTCGAGGCCGCCCTGGCCTGGCGGGACTTCATGGTGTCGAGCTATTCCGACGCCGGCCAGGAGCGGTGGCTGGCGGGGCAGGGCATCGACCTGCTGCGCGGGAACGGCCGGCTGGCCGGCACCGGGGCGGTCGACGTCGACGGCGTCCGCCACACCGCGTCGCACGTTGTCGTCGCCACCGGCTCGGCGCCGATCGTGCCGCCGATCCCGGGACTCGACGGGCTCGAGGGCGTCTGGGGCACCCGCGAGGCGACGAGCATGAAGGCCGTGCCGCGCCGGCTGCTCGTGCTCGGCGGCGGGTCCGCCGGCGTCGAGCTTGCCCAGGCCGTCCACCGCCTCGGCGGCGAGGCGGCGCTCGTCGAGGGCAGCGATCGGGTGCTTCCCCGCGAGCCGGCGCCGCTGGGCCAGGCGCTCACCGAGGCGCTGCGCCGCGACGGCATCGAGCTCAAGCTGGGCCTGCACGCCAGCGCCGCGCGGCGCGACGGCGACGAGTTCGTCCTGGAGTTCGCGGACGGGACGGAGCTGCGCGGCGACCGACTGCTCGTGGCAACCGGCCGGCGCCCGCGCGTGCAGGGGATCGGCCTCGAGACGGTCGGCGTCGAGGCCAACCCCCACGGCATCCCGGTTGACGAGTACCTGCGCGCCGGCGAGCGCTTGTGGGCGATCGGCGACGTCAACGGCATCTGGCCGCTGACCCACGTCGGCGAATACGAGGGCGACGTGGTCGCGGCGAACATCGCGGGCGAGGTGCATCCGGCGAACTACGAAGCCGTTCCGCGGGTCACCTACACCGATCCGCAGGCCGCGGCGGTGGGCGCCGTCGAAGCGCAGTACAGCGCCACCGCTCCCGTCTCAGACGTGCCGAAGACCGCCACCTACACCCACGCCTATGCCGAATCCAACGGGTTCCTGACCCTGCTCAGCGACGGCGAGCGGCTGACCGGCGCCTACGCGCTCGGGCCCGAAGCCGGTGAGTGGCTGCAACAGGCGACGCTCGCCATCCGTGCACACGTCCCACTCGACGTGCTCGACGACACGATCCAGCCCTTCCCGAGCTTCTCCGGGATCTACGACGCGGCAGTGAAGGCGCTTCGCATGACGATCGCCGACAAGCCGAGGCCGGTCCAACCGATGGACGCCCAGATGGCGAGCCTGTCGGGATGAGCAGCCCAGTCCGCGGCGACCGGGTCAGCGGTCGCCGACACCATCACCCATCGGAGGAATCATGACCACTGCACCAACAGTGCTGTCCACGCAACGCGAACCGCAATTGCTCGGGCAGACCGTCGTCCTCATCGGCGGCAGCGCCGGAATCGGGCTCGAAACCGCCCGGCTCGCTCGCGCCGAAGGGGCCGATGTCGTGCTGACCGGCCGCAATCCGGACCGGCTCGCGCAAGCGGCGGGCGAACTCGGCGTACAGCGCACCGCGGCCTTCGACGCGACCGACCCGTCGTCGCTGAAGCAGTTCTTCGATGGACTGCCCGATCCGATCGACCACGTGATGATCACGGCCGGCGGCCCCCACTACGTCCCACTGCTCGACATGGACCGCGGATGAGGTGCGCGAGGCGATCAGCGATCACATCGTGCTGGCGCTCGAGGTCGCTCGCAACGTCGTCGGCCGGATGCGCCCCGGCGGCACGCTGGTGCTCATGGGTGGCACGGGCGGCCGGCGGATCAGTCGCGACCTCGGTATCGTCCCCGCCGCCACCGCCGCGCTGCCGCCGTTCACGGCCACGCTCGCCCTCGAACTCGCGCCGATCCGCGTCAACCTCATCGCCGCCGGCTTCGTCGACACCCCCTTGTCGGCCTCGCTCCTCGGCGACGGACTCGACGCCCGGCGCGAGCAACTGCGCTCGACACTGCCTATCGGGCGCGTCGTCGGGCCGGCCGATGTCGCCGCCCTCGCCGTCCACATCATGACCAACACAGCACTCACCGGCGCGACCTACGACATCGACGGCGGCCAGCAATTCGTCTCGCGATGACCTGCGGAGGATTCGATGACAACCACGCGTTTGCCGGAGGGTCCTGTCGCACCGGCCCTGAACGGCGCCACGGGATGGCTCAACACGGCACCGCTCACGCCGAAGGACCTTCGCGGGCACGTTGTCTTGTACGTCTTCTGGACCTACACCTGCATCAACTGGCTGCGGATCCTGCCCTACGTGCGCGCGTGGGAGGCGAAGTACCGCGACCAGGGCGTCGTGGTCGTCGGCGTGCACACACCGGAGTTCACGTTCGAGCAGGACATCGACAACGTTCGGCCGGCCGTGCAATCGCATGACATTGAGTTTCCGGTCGTGCTCGACAGCGACTACGCGATCTGGCGTCGGTTCGACAACCACTACTGGCCGGCCCTGTACCTCGCCGACGGTCGCGGCCTCATCCGCTACAGCCACTTCGGCGAGGGCCGCTACGCCGACACCGAGCAGGCGATCCAGCAACTCTTGGTCGAGTCGGGCGTGGTCGAGCGGGCCGACGCCGCCGATCTGGTCGCGGCGAACGGTTCCGGCGACGAGGCGCCGGCCGATTGGGACGAACTCGAGTCGGCCGAGACCTACCTCGGCTATGAGCGAACCGAGGGCTTCGCATCGGTCGGCGGCCTCGGACGGAACGTGCCCCGAACCTACGACGTACCGCCCCGTCTGCTGCGCAATTCCTGGGCGCTGTCCGGCGAGTGGACCGTCTACCGGGACCGGATCGTCGCGGGCGGGCCCGCCGCGAGCATCGTCACCCGGTTCCACGCCCGTGACCTGCACCTGGTGATGACGCCGGCCGACCGCGCAACGCCGGTGCGCTTCCGGGTGAGCATCGACGGCGGTGCCCCCGGCGACGCCCATGGGCTGGACACCAACCCGGCCGGAGAGGGCATCATCGGGGAACCACGCATGTACCAGCTCATCCGGCAGGTGCGTCCCATCATCGACCACACTGCCGAGATCACCTTCCCCGACGGAGGCGCGGAGGCCTTCGTCATCACGTTCGGCTGAGGAGCGCAATGAGCGAGCACCGTACCTGGCGGGAGCGGATCACCGGTCACTCCGAGCACGCGGCGGATCCCGTGTTCGAGGCGAGTGACGATCCGACCCTGGTTGAGTTCGCCCGGATCTTCGTCGAGTCCGAGCTTGTCGCCTTCGATGCGAACAAGCGGCTGCGAACCGACGCTCTCTCGCCCCTCTACGACTGCGAGACGGAGTCGGTTCGGGAGGCGGGCCAGAGTCCTGAGCTCTTCGTCGTGATTTGGACGCCGGTCTGGGACGGTACCGACCCGGTCACGGGATTCCGCACCGGACACGACTCGGCCTACCTCGGCACGACGTTGACCGTTGCGATGCCGCAGGACGAGCGCACCGCCGCCCTGCTCCTTCTGGTCACCAGTTCGTTCGTCCATCTCTCGGCGCGACGCGAGGGCTCGATGGTCGAGGTGATGGGCGCGATCGACGCAGGCGACGAGGGCTTCCGCTTCGTCGAGCTCATTCCGGACGCCGTCCCAGGCTCCGGCGCCGTCCCAGGCTCCGGTGCCGTCCCGGGCGCCGAGGAGGCGGGCCGTCGAGCGGAGACGTCGTAGCCCCGCTCCGGATCAGCGTCGCGCCCGGGAACACGGACGGGGCTCGCGCTGTTGACATCGATAACCATTCCCGATTACTGGAGTGGTCACCCGGAAGGAGTGCACATCGTGGCTCGCGCAAAGGACGTCAGGGCGATCGTGCGGCTGGTCAGCACCGCGGGTACCGGCTACGCGTACGTGACCAAGAAGAGTCGGCGCAACGACCCGGATCGGCTGGTGCTGAGTAAGTACGACCCCGCCGTACGGCGGCACGTCGACTTCCGTGAGGCCCGCTGACCGGCGCTGCTGGTACTGAACTTGATCCAGAGAGGATCGGAAATGAAGAAGCGGAATTCACTGCGATCGCTGGCCGCCAAGGACGGTGCGGTCGTCGTTCGTCGCCACGGGCGGCTGTTCGTGATCAACAAGAAGAACCCCCGTTGGAGTGCCCGGCAGGGCTAAAGGCAACTCGTCGCTGCGCTCGCTGAGGCGTCGCAGCCAATCCCTCGCGCCAGATCCGGCTTCGGTCGGGTCTGGCGCGATCGCGTTCCGGTGGCCGGTTGGCGGATGCGATTGAACGGGCCGGCCAGGCCAACTAGGCCAACCTGGACGGCTGACGGCTGACGGCTGACGGCTGGCGGGTGGCGGGTGGCGGGACTGGCGGGCTGGCGGCTGGTCGGGGCTCGTGGTCGTGCCGGGTGTGGTAGCGCGTGTTTCATGATCAACAGAGGGATTTCGTCGCGGATCGACAGGATCGGTCTGTTGATCACGAAGGCTGGCGTCGACCGGGCTGACCGGGCTGACCGGAGGGGCCCCCTTGATCTAGGACTCTTGCCGGCCAGGCCGCTTCCCCGCCGAGATCACCAGATTTCGGCGCGACATCGGGTTAACTCAGCGGGTAAGGCGCTGTCGATGGCCCGGCCTGATCACCGCGATCCACCCAGCGCGCAAAAGCCCCGCCGGCCCGCAAGTGCCCGCCTGGCGCGCAAGTGCCAGCGCGCGACTGCCCACTAGCCCGCCAGTGCCCAACCACTACCTCAGCCGCGTCAACTAGGGCCTAGGTCGCAACACCTAGCGACGACCGTCCACTGTGGATAGTTGCTCCCTGGCCGCGTACTTACCCGATCGGCCCTATTGCTCGCCGGCCAGCTTTGCGACGGCGTCGCTGATCGGCGTGGAACCTTCCACAACCTCGAACTGCCGGCGTGCGGTCGAAGGGCTGTCGAGCACGCTCAGCAGGACCGCTGCCACGTCCTCGCGGGGGATGGAACCGCGCTCGACGGATTCGCCGAGGGTGACCCGTCCGGTGCCGGCTGAGTTGGTGAGGCCGCCGGGCCGAACGATCGTCCAGTCGAGGTCGCGGCCACGCAGGTCGGCGTCAGCCTCTGCCTTGGCGCGCAGGTAGATCTGGAACACGTCGGTGGAGTCGGGGTCGTAGTCGTCCGCGCCGTATGACGACACCATGACGTAGCGGCGCACACCGGCGGCTTCGGCGGCGTCGGCGAGCAGCACTGCGCCGTCGCGATCGACGGTCAGCTTGCGAGCCGCGCCGCTGCCCGGCCCAGCGCCGGCGGCGAACACGACCGCGTCGGCGCCGGTCACCGCATCGGTGACCTGGTCGGCCGTGCCGTTCTCCAGGTCGAGGATGACGGGTTCGGCCCCGATCTCCTGCAGGTCGGCCGCATGGTCGGGGTTGCGGATGATGCCCACTGCCGAGTCGCCGCGTGCCGCCAGCAGTCGCTGCAGGTGCTGCGCGATCTGCCCGTGTCCGCCCGCGATCACCACACGCATATCCACCCCAAGCCGAGTTCTGATTTCGCCTTCGACAGTCTCGCCCGGCAAAGGGCTGCCGTCGAGAGTCGCCCGGCCGGAGACGGCGGAAAGTGCCGCTCGGGCGGCAAGCAAAGGCCAATCGCACGGCGAGACCGGCGAGACCGGCGAGTCCGCGAGTCCGGCGAGTCCGCGAGTCCGGCGAGTCCGCGAGTCCGGCGAGTCCGCGAGTCCGGCGGGCGCGCGGGTGACATTCGCCCGCGCGCCCGCCCCTGTTCACATGCGCGGCTTCACTCCTCGGACGGCTGCGCCGTCACGTTGTCCTCGGCGCGTCGCTTGCGCCGCTCGTCACGCCATAGGGTGATGATCGGAAAGCTGAACATCGCGACGAAGATCGCCAGCGCGATGACTATGCCCCTCCATTCCTCTGAAGTCATCGCTCGGCCTCCCGGCGACGGGCCACGCAACGCCCGGCGCGTGGCAACACCACCAGCCAGAGTGGAGCCGGCCAGGCGTCGCCGCGAAGACGGCTCTCCACGGGCGCAGCGACTCGCAAGGGACGCGGCGATACGCGCGAACGTTCCGCCAAATACGGCATGGGCAATCGAAATAAGGTCATGTTGATCTCCTCGAACGAGGGAACGCCAGGACAGCCCGGCGCGGCCGGTGCTCGCCCGGTCGCGTCCGGATAGGACTAGGTCAGTTCCTCGCTCGGGGGAGCGCGCGCACGCGGCGCCTCGGCCACGTCCTGGCCAGCCGCCGGCTCGGCCCGCCCGGGGCGGGTGGCGCACGGCTCGCTCGGCCGGGGGGTGCCGCTCTCGTCCACGGCCAACTGGTCGACGCGGACGAGATGGTCGCCACCGGGGGAACGGTCAAGGCGCGAGACAACGCCGAGATCGCCGTAGAACGCGCTGGCCAGGACGAGCGGCTGGTTCGGACGGGATGCACCAAGCGCTGCCGTCAGTGAAACCGGCGGCCCGGCAAGCAGCGCACACAGCAGCACCGCCAGCGCAACCAACATGCGCGGCGGTGCCTGGCGGTTGCGCCGCACCGTCATACCGCCCCAACGAGCGAGGGCGGCCTTCCGTTGCAGTTGCGGGATTGTCCTTACGGCGCAAGGACGAACGAGCCGCGGTGAACCGTCACGACGCCTGTGAAGAGGGCAGCCGCAAAGTTCATCATGCGAGTCGGCCCGTCAGTCAGGAGTGCGGGCAGCGTGGCTCGGGTTCCGCTGGCTGCGATGCGACCCGCGACATTCTCGAACCATTGACGTACCCACGTGGTTTCGTCGACCCACTCGACGACGTCGAAGCCGCTGGACCGGATCGTGTCGCGCAACTCGTCGGCCGTGGCCAGGAAGCTGTCGGTGCCGTCGAGCGACCACGGCAGGGGAAGCGCTGGTTCGGTGTCGCCGCTGCGGCAAACCTCGAAGGTCGCGAGGCGTGCTCCTGGACGCAGGTGGTGGGCGATCTCGGTGTAGAAGGCCAACTTGTCCGCGACGTTCATCTGGACGTGCATGGTGTACGCGGCGTCGAACCCGGTCCGGTCGAAGGTGGCGATGTCGGTGCAGAAGAAGCTGACCTGCTCGGCCAGCCCGGCGGTGCGGGTCAGGGCCTCGGCCGCGTCGACGTAAGCGGGCGTGATGTCGACGCCGACGACGGTGCAACCGGTGCTGCGGGCGACCTGCCGGGCCGGCCCGCCGAATCCCGAGCCGACGTCGAGCACCGTCATCCCCGTTGCGAGGCCCAGGCTCGGCAGTATGCGGTCAACGGCCTGGGATCCGCCGGCATGGAACTGGTCGATCCCATCCCACTGTTGCTGGGTCAATGCGGCGAGGTCAGCCTCGCCGGCGAGGTGCTCAATCGAGGCGACGAGATCTGTTTCGGTATAGGTCATTTCTTGGCTCCTGATCGGCGGGAGGTACGAGCGGGGGCGGGCTGGAGGTCGGCGAGTACGGACGGTCTGCCAGTGATCGTCAGGCCGAGGTCCGTCGCCTGGCGCGCGGTAAGACGGCCGGACAGGAGTGCGCCGACGAGCGACGCCCGTCCGTGAAGCGTTACGTCGGTGTGCTCCGTTTCGGGGGCGGTTGCGCGGTGGATCTCGAAGGTGCCGCGCCGCAGGATCACGCGCACGGCGTCTCCGCCGGTCTCGATCCCCACCACAACTTCGGTCTTGGGGGCGACGTGCGGCGACAGTTCCAACCCGGCGAACAATGCGGTCCACTGCGGCTGCACTGCGTCCTCGGCCGCCTCGCCGGTCTCCATGCGCTCGACCCCCCAACGCGCCAGTGCATGCAGGACGTCCTGCAGTTCGCGGCCGCGGGTGGTTAGCCGGTACACGGTGGTGCCGACCGGGGGCGGAGCGTCATACCGCTCGAGCAGGCCCTCGGCCTCCATGCCCTTGAGTCGCTCGGCCAGCAGGTTGCTGGCGATGCCCGGAAGCCCGCGCTTCAGGTCGCTGTACCGGCTCGGTCCCAGTGCCAGTAGCTCACGGACGATGAGCAGTACCCAGCGGTCCCCTACGACGTCCAACGCACGGGCCACCGAGCAGTACTGCTGGTAGCTCTTCATGCGTCGCCACGCTAGACATCGCGGTTTAAAATTTCAAGCGACTAGTTGATATTTGCGTCAGAAGGTCACGTGCGGGTCGTCGCCCCGGTGTGCGTAGTGGTCGCGGACCTGGTCGACGTAGCCCTCGACCAGGCTCGCGACCTTGTTCCATCGCGGCGACGACGGAGCGATCGAGCGAGGGCGCGTGGGAGCCAGCTGCTCGGCGCCGAGCACCTGATCGCCGAGGTGATTGAGACGCTCGGCGGAACACGCCGACTCCAACGCGGCGAAGATGTCCTCTTGCCGGTCGACGTGTGCGGCGAACGCCGATTGAAAGTCCGCCCACAGGTCGGTGAGCCGCTGGGCCGTCAGGCCGGGGTCTTCCAGTTCCTTGAGCTTCGCCTCCATTGCCCGGTCAGCGGCGAAGTTCGTCCGGGCGGTTTCGGCTCCACCCTCGAGGCGGTCGCGTACCTCCGGGTACAGGTATTGCTCCTCGGCGACGAAATGGCGCACCAGGTTCATGACCGCCTGCTCGCGCTCAGCCGCAGCTTCGTCCGTCTCGCTCGTGGTCGCGGCGTCGACGAGCATCGCTGCGATGCCGCGATGGTCGCTGCGCAGCGCGTCCGTCATCGACTGGGACTGGGGATCGGTCATGTTGTCGTCCTTCCGCCGCTGACCCGCAGCCTACGGGTCGCGCTGCATCGGGTACGGGGCGACGCGGCGTCGCTCCAGAACGCGGCGTCGGCGAGTCCCGCCCGGCGGTTTGGCCATCCACGCATTGACCGACCTGACCATCGCTGCCCCCTTAGCGGTAAAAGGCTGGACACGCACCGTACAAGACGTTATCGTCTCTCCGCTCTGATCCCAACAGAAAGGCAACACATGATCAAGCTGAATCGCCGCTGGATGGTCGCCGGTGCCGCGGTAGTAGCCGTGGCCGGTGCGACGGTAGGAGGCGTCGCGGCGTTCGCTGGCCCGTCCGACCCGACATACTCGTCGACCGGCAATGGCTTTCATGCCTGCGTGTCGCGAGATGGTCATTCGCGGCTGTATGACGGGGCGATCTACCTGAACGTGTCGCACCCGACCTGCCCGAACGGCTACGCGCGGCTGGACTGGGACGCGCACAACGGCCAGTCCGGAGCCCCCGGCCAGCCCGGGCAGGACGCCACCTTGTCGGTGTCCGCGACCACGGCCGTCACCGGTTGGCCGGAAGGTTCCGGATGGGCAGATGACCAGTTCTCCCGCAGCATCAACCTGACCCGCCAGCACGCTGCCACCTCGGCCGACTGCGGCGGCACCACCGAATGCTGGTTCTACACCGGCACAGTTGTCGACCAGGGCACGTTCACCACGAACGACGGCGCAAAGGCCCCCAATGGCAACGGCGCATCGATAAACGGCACGGTGTCCGGTTCGATGGTCGGCGGCGCGCACCTCGAGTTCTACGCGTCGTCCGACATGCCCAACCCGGCGAACCTGCCGGTCACGGCGACCGGCGGCGCGGCGAAGCCCGCGTCCACGTCGGACTGGTACAAGCTCGCATTCCCCGCCGGCACCACGTTCAAGGCCGGCGCCCTCACCGCGTACAAGTGGACGTACACCGCGACCTCGCCCAACACCTGCGAGTCGTGGACGGACACGATCAACCCCGGCGATGACGGCCAGTCCGACGCCGACGGCAACATCACCGGCGTCAACCACTGCTAGGTACAGCACGCCAACGAGTCCGCCCCGTCCGGCCCGTAGGCCGGGCGGGGCGGTCCCGTCTGCTTGATCGGTTCAGTCTCGCGGCTTTCGAATTCGGCAATGTCGCCGGTCGACCGTTCGGTCCCGTCGGCGGTGTATCGCAGCGTGTAGGTGGCGTCTTTCAAGTTCGCAACAAGCGCCACGTGATCGGCTCCGTTGACCCACTGCAGGGTGAGGAGCTCGTTGTCGCCGTCGTGGGAGAACGTGCCGCCGAAGGCCGGATGCGCGTTGCGGAAACGGATCAGCGCGAGCAGTCGCCGCACGACCGGACGCTGCAACGCCGCAGCAATCTCTCCTTCGCGGTAGTGGTGCCGGTTCACGTCGCGGCCGACTCTTGTCCTCGCGAGCAGATCCATGTCGTTGGAGCCGGCGAGCAGGCCGACGTAGTAGATCTGCGGCACGCCCGGGGTGAACAGTTGCAGCGCACGCGCCAGGAGGTAGCGATCGCCGTCTCGCGCGAGGGCGTCGTAGTAGGTGCAATTCACTTGATAGATGTCGACGTTCGACGCCGCTGCGCCGGTGGCCTTGCGGCTGTCACCGTTGCTGTTGCGGTGAATTTCTTCGACGAGCGCGCTGATCTGGTCGGGTGCCAGCAGGCCCGGTTGTCCGGGCGCGCCCGCGACGTCGACGATGCCGATGCCGTCGTGGGTGTCCAGCACGGTAAGCACATTCGCGGGACGCATGTCGAGCCATCGCCGCAGAGGCGCAGCGTCGGCGGCGAGAATCGCGTGTAGCACGAGGGGTGGCAAGGCGAAGTCGTAGACCCAGTCGACGTGGTCCGCGACGGTCATCTGCTGCTCGTGCGTGCCGTGGATTTCGACGAGCACCTCGACGCCGAGTTCTCGCGCCCTGGACGTGATGCCGTCGATGAAGCTGATCGTTTCGGGCGTCATGAAACAAGATGTGCCGGCGGTCTTCACCGCATAACCGACCGCGTCGAGACGGATTGTGCTCACGCCGCCCGAGGCGAGAGCTTCCAAGACGGAGGCGAGATACGCGGCGCCGTCGGCAGTTTCGACGTCGATGTCGACCTGCTTGTCGGTGAATGTCGTCCACACCAGGTGATCCTCGGAACCGAGCTGCATCCGGGTGAACGGCAGCCCAGGGCGCGGACGGTAGATGCGCAGCAGGTCCTCCTCGGTGGCGCCGGAAGGGAAGACCCGATCGAACGTGAGGAACATCTGCGCGTACTGCGAAGCGACGCCATGCTCGCGGACGTCCTGGAATCGATGGGAATCCGTCGAGACGTGGTTGACGATGAGGTCAGCTATGACGTCGCATCTCTTCGCCAGTTCGCGCACGTCGTTCCAGCTGCCGAGCCGGGCATCGACCTGCGTGTGGTCAGCGGGATCGAAGCCGGCATCCGCACCGTCGAACGGCTCGAAGAACGGCAGAACGTGCACGCCGCCGAAGAGCCCGGCCAGCGGCCCGTCCAGCAGTTCGGTCAAACCCGCGATCGTGCCGCCGAGCCGGTCGGCGTAGGTGATCAGCTGCACGTGGTTACGCACGCGCGCGCCTACCTTCCACCTGACGTGACCGTACGGCGCGACTGTCCACTATGGACTGTCAGTCCCATCCAGGTCCTTAGCCGGCGCCCCGACCCACACCGCGTTGCCGTCGAAGATGTTCGGCGACTGTCCAAGCACCAGATCAGCGGCCTGTTGGCCGCTGATCCCCTGCTTGATGGCGGTCTGCGCGATCCGGCCGGACACGATCGCCGCGGCGAAGGACGTTCCGCTCCACGTTGCCCAGCCGGTGAAGTCCTGCGGCGGGTGGATCCCGTAGACGTCACTCCCGGTTTCCTCGAAGTTGACGAACGGGCCGAGCACGTCCACCCCGCTGGCGTACGCGTTGACCCAGCTTCCGCAATTGCTGAACTGGGCGAGTGGCGGCCCGCCAACGTGTGTGGCCGTCAGGTCCAGCGCGCCGACCGCGATCACCCGTTCGAATGCCGCGGGCCAGGTCGGTGTGTCGCTGGCGTCGTTGCCGGCGGCGGCGACCACGGCGATCCGGCCCGGAAGGTCGCGAAGCACCTCGGCGAGCCCGGCGGCATTACGCCCGTCCTCGAATACCCCTCCCGCGAACGAGAGGTTGATGACCTGAACGGCGTCGTCGGCTCCGAGCCGGCGGACCGCCTCGGCAACTGCGGCGTCATCGCGCGAGTCGAGCCCGCGGGCTCGCTGAGCATCGCCCTTGTCCAGCACGCCGCGCATGATGATCTGCGCTGTCTGCGCCTCGTTCAGGATGAGTCCCGTGACGAATGTGCCGTGTCCGTCGGCATCTGCGAGATAGTGAGGTTCGTATCGGTCGCGGTGGCCCTGCTCGAGTGGATCGTCGTCGTGCTCGCCGAACGTGACGTGACCTGCGAACCAGGGGTGGGGCTGGTGGCTGGCGCGGTCGAGCACAATGCCGGTGTCGACGACGCCGACGGCGACGGTTCTGGCGGAAGGCTCAATAGCTGGCAAAGCGGGCAACCCTTTGCTCTCCACGGCTTTCGGGTACGAGGCGCCCCCGGGCGTGCGCGCGCCAGCCGGTCTGAAGTGGTTACCGTGCCGGATGATGTCCATATGCCCGTCCCATCGGATGGCGGAGAGAAAGCTCCTGACCTGATGTGGATGCAAGCGCACGATGTCCTGATGCAGACGCCACTGTATGGGCTGGTGGCGTGACGGGCGAGTCCGCGGCATCCGCCGCGCTGGCCCAGGCGCTGTCCGCCACCGAGCTTGCCTATACCGAACCGGCGCGCGCGCGTCGTCTGGCCGAATCGGCGGAGTCCGCCGCGGCGGGAGATGACGAGGTCGCGGCCGTCGCCGAGCGTGCATTGGGGATGGCCGCGGCCGCGTCGGGCGACCTGGCCGGCGCTGCCGATCGGCTGCGCAAGGCGGCCGATCTCGCCGATGCGTCGGGCCTGCCGATTCGCGCCGGTGAAGCAAGGGGATCGCTGGCGTATGTCCTGCTTCTGACGAGCGGTGCCCCGAGCGCGTTGGCCGAACTCGACCGCGCCGACGCGACATTGCGGGCGGGCGTGTCAGCGGCGAGGCTGCAGATGCAGCGCGGCCTCGTGCTGTGGGAGATCCGGCGCTTCGACGAGGCGAGGGCCAGTCTTGACCGGGCGCTTCGGACACTCGAACGGGCCGGTGGCGACGACCTGCTCGAGGCTGACGTGCGCAACAACCGGAGCCTCGTCTGCCTGGGCGTGCGCGATTGGCGCGGTGCGCATGAGGAATTGCGTCGCGCCGAAGCGCTGTTTGCCCGCAGCGGCCACCCCGGACGGACGGCGATGGTCTACCACAATCGCGGCACCGTCGAGGCATTCCGCGGCGACCTGCCGGCCGCCCTTTCCGCCTTCGACGAGGCCGCCGAACGGTACCGAAAGGCCGGCCTGCATCCCGGGTTGCTGTCGGTCGAACGCGGCGAAGCGCTGCTCGGCGTTCGCCTTATCGCCGAGGCTCGGCAGGCGGCTGAACTCGCAGTGCGCGATTTTGCCCAGCGGCGTAACGCGGTCGACCTCGTCCAGGCCCGGCTTCTCCTGGCCGAGGCGGCATTGCTCGACGATGACCCGGCGGTCGCCCTCGTCGAGGCGGATCTCGCGCGGCGCTCGGCCAAGCGGCAAGGGCGGCAGCGTTGGGCGGCGCTCGCCGGCTATCTGCGGCTGCTGGCCCGCTGGCGTGAAGGCGACCGCAGCGCGTCGAGCCTGCATGCCGGCGAACGCATCGCGACCGAACTCGCTGAGGCCGGCTGGGTGCTGCAGTCGCTCGATGCGCGGCTCGTCCTGGCGCAGATTGCGCTGAGCCTCGGCCGTCCCGACGAGGCGCGCCGCCAGTTGGCGGGTGCGGGCCCGGCGCGGCGGTCCGGCCCGGCGGACCTGCGCGCCCGGGCGTGGCACGCCGAGGCGATAGTGCGGCGTTCCGAAGGCGACCGGCGCGGCGCGGCCCGAGCGGTCCGGACCGGCCTCGAGATCCTCGACGAGTACCGGGCCGGCCTCGGCGCCACCGACATGCGCGCCCACGCGTTCGCCCACGCCGAGGAACTGGCGCGGCTGGGCGTGGAGCTGGCGGTGGAGTCAGGTCGCGCGGAGTCGATCTTCGCGGCGGCCGAACGCGGCCGGGCCGGCGCCCTGCGCTTCCGTTCTGCCCGGCCGCCCGACGACGCCGAGCTGATCGCCGATCTGGCCGAGTTGCGTCAGGTCGTGACCGAGCTGAGCTCGGGCGCTGCGATGCCGGCGCCGCTCATTGCTCGCCAGCGGGCGATCGAGGACGCGATCCGTGACCGGGCCCGGCACGCCGCCGGGGTAGACGGCCTGATCGCGCGACGGCCGACCGCCGCGCAACTGCGAGCCGCCCTCGGCCCGGCGACGCTCGTCGAGTACCTCGAACTCGACGGTGACCTGTATGCCGTCGCGGGGGCGGCGGGCCGTTTCACGTTCCATCGCCTGGGGCCGGTCGGTACCGCCGTGGAATCACTCGAATCGCTGCGCACCGCCTTGCGGTGGCTCGCACACGGCGTCGGCTCGGCCCGGTCGCTGACCGCCGTGACCGAGGTGGTCAATCGCAGCGCGCGGGCACTCGACGAGCAACTGCTCGAACCCGTTGTCGGCGGCGGGGATTCACCTCTGGTCGTCGTCCCGACCGGGGCGTTGCACGCGATGCCCTGGTCGGCGCTGCCGTCCTGTGCGACGCGCGCGGTTTCCGTCGCTCCGTCGGCAACGCTCTGGTACCGGGCAGCGACCGAGCCGCGCACCGGCATCGGCCGGGTCGTCCTCGCCCACGGTCCGGGCCTGCACCACGCGGCGGCCGAGGTTCGCGCGCTCGCCCACGTGTACGGCAATGGCGACGGCGACGTGACGTGCCTGACCGGAGTGGAGGCGCGCGCCGCGTCCGTGCTCGCCGCGCTGGACGGCGCCGGCGTGGCCCACCTTGCGGCGCATGGGCATTTTCGGGCCGACAACCCGATGTTCTCCGAATTGCAGTTCGCGGACGGCCCGCTGACCGTCTACGACATCGAGCAATTGGCGACGGCGCCGCGGCAGGTCGTGCTCGCGTCCTGCGATGTGGGTCTTGCGAGTGTCCACAGTGGAGACGAGTTGATCGGCCTGGCCGCCGCGCTGCTCGCCATGGGGTCGGTGAATCTGGTCGCTGCGCTTCTGCCGGTGCCCGACGAGGCCAGCCGCGCGCTGATGCTGCGGTTCCACCGCCACCTCGACGCCGGCCGCGGTGCCGCCGAGGCGCTCGCGCACGCCCGGCGGGATACGGCCGATGCGGGCGGCGGCGGCGCGGCAGCAGCGGCCGCGGCGGGGTTTGTCTGCTTCGGCGCGGGCTGAGGCCTCGCGCTCGCTACGTCTGGATCCAACGGGTCGTCACGCCGCCGCCGTCGGTCGTGGTCACGTGTACGCGCAGGGCGCCGGTCGGCAGGTCCGCGATGCGGAACCACCCGTTGTCGTCGATGCGCGCCGTGCGGGATGCGGCTGTGGTCGTCTCGACGCTTACGTCGCCGGACGACCCCGACACCACGCCGCTGACGGTGACAACGCCGTCCGCTTGCTCGATCTGCAATTCGAGCGAAACGGCCACCGTCTCGAACGAGAGCGTGCGCGGTCCGGCCGAGCCGGTCGGACCGCCGGAGCCGCCCGAGCCGCGAACGACCTGGGGCGTCGCGAGATCCGAGTCGTGCAGCAACTCGGCGAGTTCCTCGTCCAGGCGCCTCGTCGAGAAGGCCGCACGTGCGCTCTCGGCGACCAGTTCGGGTGGTCCGTCGACCTCGTCCGCGATGCGGCGCAGTCGCTGCATCAATTCGTCGTCGGCGGGGGGATCGGTCATGAGGCCAGGTCCTTCCTGGGCCAAGTCGTGAGCATCGCAGCGTCAACGCCGTCGCGCGCTGGATGTGACCGAGCGGAGCGGAGGGCTGAGGCGGGGGGATCGGTCATGAGGCCAAATCCTTCCCGGGCCAAGTCGTGAGGATCATGCGCCGTCACCGCTCAACGGTCCGGCGAGAAGCGCGTCCGCGCCGACGACCTGACGCAACTTGTCCAGGCAACGCTGACGGGTCGGCCCGATGGTTCCGATCGAAATGTCCAAGGCGGCAGCCACCTCCTTGTACGCCGGTGGCGGCGATGCCATCAGAACGCGAAGCAACTGCTGGCACCGCTCGCCGATCGAGGCCAGCGCACGCCACAGCGCGCGATCGCGCTCGTCCAGCAGCAGGTCGGCGTCGACCGGATCGCCCGGGTCGGCGACCTCGGCCAGCGCGTCCTCACTTGTGGCCGGCCGGTCCCGACGAGATTTGCGCAGTAGCTGAAGGCATTCCCGGCGAGTTGTCGTGGCCAGCCACGCCGCGAGCCGATCCGGGTCGGTGATCCGGTTCAGGTTCTCGACCAGTCGCAGCCACGTCATCTGCACGACATCGTGCGCATCGGCCGAATCCAGCCGGAAGCTGCGCGCGACGGACCACACCAGGCCGTTGAACCTTGCCACCAACTCGTCCCAGGCCGGCTGATCGCCCTGCCGGGCCGCTTCAAGCAGCGTTGCTGTGTCTGCGTCCAACGGAAATCCCCCTCGCGATGGGCATTGCCCATTCTGAGCGCGGTCCGAGAGGACAGCAATGCCGGACGCGAGCGCGCGGTCAACCACGCTTGCACGAGCGCAGCGCCGGGCCGCCGGCCTTCCAGTTCCAGATCGGATCCAGCCCACGTTCGGTTCGAAGCACCCGGACGAGAAGGTCGATCTGATCGGGATCCAGGCCGTGCGCGGTGAGCGCCTCCGGCGTGAGGGGCTGGCGATCGGCGCACTGGCTGCCCGGCGCTTCCGGGTCGAGCGCTTTGAGCAGGTCAGTCGCGGATCGCACCCCGATCCGGCGCAATCCAACGCGGGTGCCGGCGCCGGTATGGGAGATCTGCCCGTCGTTTGCACTGCGCGCAGCGGCAAGTTCTGTGCGGTCGGCCGGATCGAGATGGATGAGCAGGAACGCCTGATCCACCCAGTCGACCAATCGCCCGACCGGTGCGCGCGTGTGCAGGATGACGTCCACGAGGTTCATGGTGGTGAGGTTCTGCATGTCCTCGACGCCCTCTTCGGCCAGGCGCGCCTCGTACCAGATGTTGAGGCCGTCGAGCTGATCGAGCGGGTATTCGGGTGCGACCTGCGGTACGAACACGTGAAGCACCTTGGCGGTCGCCCGTTGCAATGCCTGCAGGCCGATCAGCGGGAAGAACCCCACGACGAAGGCGACCACCATTTCGGTGTGACTTTCGGTCACGCTGCGATCTGCGGCGACGGCGAACAATTGGTCCAGCGCCGTGACGAACAGCAGCACCAGGATGATTCGCAGCATCACCGTCGCATATGCGCTTGGCCGCAGATCGCTCTGGTAAAAGCGTCTGACCAGCATCGATATGGCAAATGCGTACGCACCGAGGAAGCCGAACTCCAGCGTCGTCCACGGACCGGACGGATTGACGAGGTGTGCCGGATCCCAGAGCATCACCGACCAGGCAACCGCTAACGTCGTCGTGCAAAGGAGAACCGGGAACATCGTCTCGATGTTGACGGCGAAGTCCTCGCCGCGGCCGGACTTCTCCGACACCTGCCGGCCGTAGTAGGCGTCGAACTTCTGCCGGTAGATGTTGTCACTTCGCGGACCGGGGCCCCGGCCGGCGCCCGATCCCTCGGCATAGCGGGAATCTTTCGGCGGTGGCGGCAGATACTTCGGGTCGTCCCAACCGAGGCGGTGCAGGTTGAGCACGTATTCGTTCCACAGCGCGCCGGCTCGCAGTCCGAGGAACCGCACGTACAGCCAGCCCGGCAGGAACGACAGCAGCCACACGGCAAACACCGTCAGGCCGCGCACGGCCCAGTCGTCGGAGGTCGTTTTGCCGTTCGGTATAAGGCCAACCGTCACCGCCGCGACCACGACTACGGCGCCGATGAGCGCGTTCATCCATACGACGGCGGTTGCCCGCCGCACCCATCCGCCGCGCAGCCATCGCAGTTTCCCGCCGAGGCGCTGGAGTGGTCTGTCTTCACGTGCTGGAGCGAACGCCGGTGCGAGCGACACTCCCTGCATTCCGCCCATGGTGAATCACCTGCTCTTCCGGGGGAACTTGCAGTTCCCCACGTTGTGAGGGGACGGCGGATGCGTGCGGTGATACGCCGTCTGGATAGATCTCTGAATCGGTCGAGAGAATCGCGTGTTATCCGAGCAATCGCTGCCAGTCGTCGGACCAGACTTCGCCGAAGCGTGTGGTCTGCTTTGCCCACTTGGCGTGTTGCCACTTCGCGACGGCGTCTCGGGTCTGCGGGCCGAACGTGCCGTCGGCCCACGACGGAGTCTTCGGCGCGAAGCCCAATGCCTGCAGTCGTTGCTGTATCTGCTTGATCGGTGGGCGTTCGTTGGGGAAGAACCCGCCGTGCGACTGGTCCGGTCCGGTGATCAGGCCGAAGAAATGACCGGGCGGCAGCGGCCACGGCGGTGCGTGCGAACCGGCGTGAGCCGCGACCTGCGGGCCGGCTCCGTTGGCCAGTCCCCATGGCTCTCGCGAGTCCAGCGCCGGCACCCAGCCGTCCGGGCTCGGATTCTTGCCGTCCTCCTGCGTGACGCTGATGTGCAGGTGGCCGTCGTCGCCGGGATCGGAGTGCGTGCCCGGGCCGAACCACGTCGTGATCACGCCGTCCTTGTGGACATAGCCGAACGGGTAGACCCGCGGATCGCGTTTGTCGTACAGGTGCTGGACGAAATTGAACAGCCCCTGCTGGATCGAAGCGTCGCCGCCAATGTCGATCGCGCGCACGTAGCGAGTGCCGTTGCGGCGGATGAACGGGTTGTGGTCCGAGCCGAATCCCTCGGCCTGGTGGCTGGTGTCGCCGATCTCGCCGAGGTTGACGGCATTCGGATATTTGTGGGCGATCTCTGCGCACAGAGTTTGCAGGCAAGGCGCGAGAATGACGCCGTTACCGAAATTGGTGGTAAATGTGTAGGCCATGACTGACCCCTCCAATCGATAGATTCAGGAACCGGGCTCAGCAGTCCGGGATGGTCCGACCGTCGTTGTCCTTTGCCTCGTCGTTTCCCCACCGGGTGAGGAAGAAGGCCGACACCCACTGGCCGGTGCCCTGATCCGGATCGGTCTTGAGCCACCAGTGGTTGTGGCCCTGCGGCGTGGAGATCACGCGACCCAGGCGCTTGCCGAAGACGTAATTGGTGCCCTTGAAGAGGGTTCCGGTCTGGGTCGGACTGGTCGGCGAGCCGTAGACGCCCGCGTTGGCGAAGATGTCCACCCAGTACTTGACGGGTGTCGCGCTGTGGCGCGGCCGGCATTGCGTCCCAGAGGGTGTGCACGATCCGGATCGGCGTGCGCGTCCTGCGCGTGGTAATTGCCGCCGTATTCGCTGTTGAAGTTGTTGGCCTTGCGCGGCCGGCCGTCGTATGCGGAGTGCTGGACGTCCTGGCAGGCGTGCCAACGCGTGACGTGCTGCCAGTTCGTCTTCTGCAGGGCACCGAGGAATTTGCCGCAGGAGATCTCGGCGTTCATCAATTCATCGGTCGTTCCCCAATTCGCGGTCGAATTGGGGGCACCGCCGACCTGTTGCTGGAACAGGCCGACCGAGCCGTGGTCCGATCCGACGGCGTCGTGCGGCAGGCGCAGCGAGCGCGCGTTGTTGGCGTTCGCATACATCCGCAGCCCGGATTCGGCGAGCGCAGTCTCGATGGCGATGACCGCGGCGCTGCTCGGCAGGCCGTGCCGTTTGACGGCCGTGATGATGCCTCGTGCGTGCGCGACCTGGGTGTCGGTCAGCGCGAGATCGGTTGCAGTGGTCATGGTTGCCTCCTCGGGAATTTCCTTTCGAGATGCAGCAGCCATCAGTCCTGATTCACGTCCGCGCGTACCGTGATGCCCTGATGAATCGAGCGGTGCTGGACAGTGGCAGGCCGATCAGAGGGAGGGCAGGGCCCGGCGTCACCCGGCGGGCCGAGGCGCGATGAGTGGCCCGTTGGACGGTCGACCCGACACGCTGCGTGAATACAACCGGCACAAGGTCATCGCGGCCCTTCGCCGGTTGGACGCGGCGAGTCGCGCTGACCTGTCGCGGGTCACGGGGTTGTCGCGTGGCACCGTCGCCAGCATCGTTGCCGACCTGCAGCGCGAGGGCGTCCTGCGTGCCGGCAGTCGGCGCGATGCTCCGACAAGTGGCCCGGGGCGGCCGCCGGCGCTGCTGACCCTGGCTCCCCCCGCCGGCCTCGCGGTGGCGGTGGACATCGGCCACAGTCACGTCCGCGTCGTGGTCGGTGACGCAGAGGGTGCGGTGATCGAAGAGCGGTTCGCCGACGTGAGTGCCGGCCTCGCCGCAGTGGACATCCTCGCTGCCGCAGCCGAACTGGTCGCAGACGTCAAGGCGGCCCAAGGGCTCTCGGCCCGCGACGTGGTGGCGGCGACGCTTGGCCTGCCGACGCCGCTGGACCTCGACGGGCGGCCGGTGGCACCCCGGTTTCGGGGGCTGGACCTCGCCGAGTGCAGCGGCCTGGCGCGACTGACTACCCGCATCTTCCTGATGAATGACGCCGACCTTGGTGCGCTGGGCGAGGCCGCTTTCGGCGCAGCGCGCGGCGTCGATGACTTCGTGTTCGTCAAGATGGCGCACGGTCTCGGCGCCGGCCTGGTGCTTGGGGGCCGGCTCTATCGCGGCAGCAACGGCCTGGCCGGCAACATCGGTCACGTTCGGGTGCGCGAGGACGGCAACGTATGCATCTGCGGTAACCGGGGTTGCATCGAGACGCTCGTTTCGGCCGACAGCCTGGTGGCCGCACTGCAACCGGCGCACGCCGATCGCGACCTGGGCGTGGCCGACCTGTTCCGATTGGTGCGCGAAGGCGACATCGGAGCGCGCCGACTGGTCAATGACGCCGGTGCCATCGTCGGGCGGACACTGGCCGAGATCATCAACGTTCTCAACCCGAGGGCGATCGTGGTCGGCGGCAGCCTCAGCGCTCTGGGCGAACCGTTGTTGCAGGGCATTCACGCGTCGGTGTCGCGGTACAGCCAGCCGGCGGCCGCCGCGCGCCTCAGCATCGTCCGGGCCGAATGCGGTGAACGAGCTGAGGTGCTCGGAGCTCTCGCGGTGGCCCTTGGCCTGGTGGACGCGGGTCTGCCGCGAATCGGCGCCGACGTCAGCAGGCGCATCGCGCTCGACGAGGCCGCCGAACCCACTGCGTAATTTTGCCTATCGACTCGGCAAAATATCCGCCAGTTCACACCGTTTTACGGGTGTTGACTGCGCGGAAATAGTCCCTTAGCGTTCGGTTCGCCGGCTAGCTCTTGTACCTATTTGGTGTGTCGTGTCGCGTAGCGACACTCATCTGACGCGCTATTTTGCGCAAGGGAAGGTGCTTAATGAAGAGGGCACAGTTCCGGCGTTCCCTGGCCGCGCTGGCGGCGGGAGCTATGACGGTGGCCGCCGCAGTTGCAGTGTCGGTGCAGAGCGCTGATGCACAACACGGCCGGCCCGGTGAGGTGAAGACCACCGGCGGCTGGATCCGCGGCGCCGCCAGCACGGACTACGACGAGTACCTGGGCATCCCGTATGCGGCGCCGCCGGTCGGCGACCTGCGGTTGATGCCGCCGCAACCCGCAGCGAGTTGGTCCGGCGTGCGCGACGCCACGCAGTTCGGGGACCGCTGCGTCCAGGGCATCGGATGGGATCCGGGCTATGAGAATCCAATCCTGACCGAGGACTGCCTCTACCTCAATGTGTACGTGCCCCACCACGTCAGCCCGGGCGGCCCCGTCCTCACCTGGATCCATGGCGGCGGCTTCACCGGCGGGGCCGGCCAGGACACCGATCCCCGCAAGTACATCGCGCAGACCGGCAGCATCTACGTGACCATCAATTACCGGCTCGGCGCGCTCGGCTTCCTCAACCTGCCCCAGCTACGAACCGCCGGTGCGAGCGGAGCGGGGAACTACGGCCTACTTGACCAGCAGGCGGCGCTGCGGTGGGTTCACGAGAACATCCGCGCCTTCGGCGGCAACCCGAACAACGTCACCATCGCCGGCCAGTCAGCGGGCGGCAGCTCGGTCTGTGACCAACTGTCCTCGCCAACCGCGAAGGGCTTGTTCAACCGGGCAATCATCATGAGCGGTGGCTGCGGCATGACGGCCCAGAGCGCTGCGGACACCGCCAGCGAGGCATTCGTCAAGACGCTCGGCTGCACCGATGCGGCAACGGTGGTCGCGTGCGTTCGCGGCAAGAGCGCCGCGGAGATTCTCCAGGCGCAGCAGGCATCGCCTGGTGTCCGGCCGGCTGTCGGCGGAAACGCATTCCCGTTGGATCCCGCGGTTGCCGTGACGACCGGGAAGATCAACCGCGTTCCGGTGATGAACGGGCAGGTCCACGACGAGCGGCGGCTGTTCGTGTTCCAGGGCAACGACTTCCTCGGGCACCCGGTCACGGCGGCAAGCTACGAGGCAACCGTCCGGTCAACGTGGAGCGCGGACGCCGACAAGATCCTGGCCGCGTACCCGGTTTCTGCTTATCCGACACCAGGCATCGCGCTGGCCACCGTGCAGAGCGACGCCGCTTCGTACACCCGCCAGCAACTCGACCAGCAACTCGCCCAGTGGGTGCCGACCCGCGCCTACGAGTTCGCCGAGGAGCAGACGCCCCAGTTCTATTCCATCTACCGGCTCCAGCAGGCCGGCGACCCGGCGGCCCACTTCGACTTCGGCGCGACCCACGTCGATGACCTCGGCTATCTGTGGGAGTACCTCGGGCACACCCTTCCCTACTCCGACGATGAACTCGAACTGTCCGATCAGATGATCACCTTCTGGTCGCAGTTCCAGGACACCGGTGACCCGAACGCCGACAACCTTCCGGCCTGGCCCGCGTTCACGCCGGACCACGGCGACTGGATGGAGCTCAAGGCATGCGCCACGTCGGAGGCGAGCACCCAGCCGCCGGCGACGTGCTCGGGTGCCAGCAGCAACTACGTCACTGATCACAAGCTCGCCTTGTGGGCGACGGTGCTCGGCTGAGCCGTCTCGCCTGAGGCTCGACGAACCGCGGCTGCACGGAGGTACTCCGTTTGCGCGAGACACCCCCGTGCAATGTCGCCGTGGCGCAATGTGCCTTCTGGATAAGCCAATCCTCCGCCGTACCGACACTCGACCGTAGGAGTTGAGTTCCCATGTCACGTTCCAAATTGATCAGACGACTCTGTTTAGTCACGGCGAGCGTTGCGGCGCTGTCGTTGCTCGTCTCGTCGCCGGGCTCATCGGCGTCGCCGACGGGAGCGACCGCCCCGCAGTTGACAGTGCGCACCGACGACGGCGCCTTGACGGGCGCTGTCGCCGACAACGCCCGCGAATTCCTCGGCGTTCCGTATGCGGCGCCGCCGGTGTACGACTTGCGCTTCGCGCCACCCCGGCCGGCGCCGGCGTGGAAGGGAAGTCGTGCCGCAACCGTCCAGGCGCCGGCGTGCATCCAGTTCCAGCCGTCCGGGGTGCGCAACAACCAGGCCACCAGCGAGGACTGCCTGTACCTCGACGTCTACACGCCGGCCGATGCCCGTCCCGGCGACAAACTGCCGGTGGTGTTCTGGATGCACGGCGGCGGGAACACCCAGGGCACCGGCGTCATCTACGGCGGCCAGCGGTTCGCGTCGCTCACCCACTCGATCTTCGTGTCCATCAATTACCGGCTCGGCGCCTACGGGTGGCTGACCCTGCCGCAGTTGGCCGGCGGCCCGGACGGTCCGGGCAACTACGGCCTGCTCGACCAGATCGCCGCGTTGAAGTGGGTCGTTGCGAACATCGGCGCCTTCGGCGGCAACGCGCACGACATCACCCTCGACGGTCAGTCCGCCGGATCAAGCGCAGTGTGCAACATGCTGGCGTCGCCACTTGCGAAAGGCTTGTTCCAGCGAGGGATTCTCGAAAGCGGGCCGTGTAGCAGCACGACGCCGACCGTGTCCGCGGCCGAGGCCAAGGCGGCGCAGTTCGTGACCGCCGCCGGGTGCACCGACCCGTCGACAGTCGTGAGTTGCCTGCGGGGCGTCGAGCCGTACGCCATCGCGAACCACGCCTGGACGCCCAACCTCGTGGCGGCCGCGCAGCAGGTCGTGATCAGCGGGGCCACCGCGGGCACGCCGGTGCTACCGGTGGCGCCCGGGCAGGCGATCTCGTCCGGGAACTGGAACAAGGTGCCGTTGATCATCGGCAACGTGCGCAGCGAGTCCAAGCTGCTGAGCGCATTCGGCCATTTCGACATGACCGCGGACGAGTACGCCGCCGCGATCAAGTCGCAGTTCGGGGCAAACGGCGACGCCGTGCTCGCGCACTACCCCGCGAGCAGCTACCCGGCACCTTTCTACGCGCTGGCCGCGGTGGGTACGGATTCCGGCAACGCCTGCCGGAGCTACTGGCTGGCCACCCGGACCGCCCCGCAGGTGCCGACCTACGAGGAGGAGTTCAACGATCCGACCTCGCCGACGCTGTTCGGGTTCCAGCCTCCGGGCATCGACATGTCCAACGCGCACAGTGCTGAGCTCGCCTACCTGTGGAACTTCACGCTCGGCGACCGGCCGCTGACCAGCACGCAGCTCGCGCTGGGCAAGCAGATGGACCGCTACTGGGGCGCCTTCGCCGCGAACGGCGACCCGGCCGTGCCCGGTCAGGTCGCCTGGCCGGCGGTCACCGCCGATACCCACCCGGTGATCGAGTTCCGGCCCACCGGCAACACGGTGTCGACCACGCTGCTTCCGGTCGAGCACCAGTGCGATTTCTGGGCCACCGTCGAACCGACAACCTGATCAGCTGACCGCGCGGGGCGCCCACCTGTGGTGTGCGTCCCGCGCTGGTCTGCTTGGCTGGCCGGGTGGACGATCCGGCTCGGCTGAGCGCCTGCGTAGGCGGGCGGGTCCAGGGCGTCGGCTTCCGCTACTGGGTACGGTCGCGGGCTCGAGAGCTGGGACTGCGCGGCTCCGCCGTGAACCTGATCGACGGTCAAGTGGCGGTGGTCGTCGAGGGGCCGCGGGCGGCCTGCGAGGCGCTGCTCGACGCGCTCGGCGGCGATGATGCGCCCGGATACGTCGACACGATCGTGCCGTCATGGGGTGAGCCGATCGGCGAGGCGGCCGGTTTCCGGGTCGGCTGAGCCCCGCTTGTTTCGCCGGCCTACCTTTCGCCGCGCCGATAGTGCCCGCTGCGCCAGCCGAGGCGAGCGCGTTGCCGGCGCCGGGGCTGAGGGCGCGCGCCATTTTCGGGCCTCCACCTGCGGATCGGCTCAGTTCCGCATCGGGTCGGACGATGGGTTAGCAGTGCCAGGCCCGTCGTTGGGCCTGGGACGAGCGGATTCTGGAGGCACGGTGCCCAAGGGCGAGCCCGGACGATCGGGCGACAGACCATGGCTGTACGGCGGTCGGTGGCCTTGCCCTGCGTGTGGATTCCGGGCGTAGGTCGTGAAACCCACCGATGCCAGCATGTGTAGTGCCCTGCTCGAGGCCATGAGTGAGGCCGTGTACATGGTGGATCGCGACCGGACGATCACTTATTGGAATCCTGCGGCCGAACGGGTCACCGGCTTCTCCGCGGCTGAGGTCATCGGTCGCCGCTGCCGCGACGGCATCCTCAATCATGTCGACGACACCGGCGAGTTGTTGTGCGGCAGCAGGTGTCCGTTGCTGGCGACCATGCACGATGGCCAGCCTCGTGAGGCGTCGGTGTTCCTGCACCATCACGGCGGGCATCGCGTACCGGTGACGATCTCCGCCGCTGTCCTACGAGACCCTGCCGGCGAGGTGTGTGGAGCGGTCGAGGTGTTCCGGGATGAGACGCGATTGCGGCAAATGGCTGATCGGCTCGACGCGGCAGAAGTGGCCGCGCTTACCGATCCGCTCACCGGCCTCGCGAATCGGCGTTTCTTGCAGCGAGCGCTAAAGCGTCATCAATCCGAATACCGTCGATACGAGCAAAAGTTCGCCGTTCTGTTCGCGGACATCGACACATTCAAGGACATCAACGACAGGTACGGTCATGAGATCGGCGACGAGATTCTCCAACTTGTCGCTGCGACAATGCGGGACTGCGTTCGCGACTCGGACACCGTCGGTCGCTGGGGTGGCGAGGAGTTTCTGATCGTCGCGCCGGTCGGCGCCGTGAGAGACGCCGTGGTGTTGGCCGATCGGGTCCGGAACATGGTCGCTAGCGCGTGGGTCGATCTCGGCGACACCAGACTTGCCGTCACGATCAGCATCGGCGTCGCGATCGTCGAGGGACGAGAGCCCACCAGGGCGGTCATCGATCGGGCCGATGCGGCCATGTTCACCGCCAAAGTGCACGGTAGGAACCGCACCATCGTTGCGTGACCGTCCACTGTGGACGACTGCCTCGCGACCGCCGACTCCGCAATAGCCACGACGGCACGTGAGTCGTATCGCGCGGAGGCCACCATTCATCCACAAGTCCAAACGATACTTCACAGCCGCTTCACACGCGTGTAAAGATCGTGTAAGGTCCACCTTTCGGGATCGCTCGAAGATCACTTGGGAGGGTGAGTTGATGTCGGAGGAGACAGACGAACAAGCTGGAGTGCCTCGACGCGCGATCTTGCGGGTCGGGGCAGTCGCCGCCGCCGGGGTCGCGCTGTATTCGGCCCGGGCGCTGTTCGATCCATATCTCGCGCAGCGTGGCTTGCTGTCGCCCGATGGCGCGTTCGCCGCGACGTCAATGGCCCTGTCGGACAAGATCTATCATCGAGAACTTCCCGACCAGTCCGCTGATTCTGACGCCGTTCATCGATCAGCTGCCGATCCCGAAGGCGCTCGCGCCGGTACCGCAGTCGGTGTACAGCAACTGGGCGAAGCCACCCGGTCCCGGGCGTGGCCAGCAGAATTCGCTGGGCAATCAGCAGCATCAGATCTGGCCGGGTCAGTTGGGCTATCCCGACCCGCTGGTCTACAAGATCGACCTGCAGGTTCGCGGCGCATGCGTTCACGACGTCGCAGGTGCTGCCGATCGACGTGAACGGCCGCCCGACCGCCTCGTTCGACGCGTCGGGAAACACGTTCGCCGCCGGGCACGCAGCGCAGTCTGCCCTTCAGCACGATCTACGGTTTCAACGGCACATTCCCGGGTCCGCGGATCAACGCCGAGTACGGCAAGCCGGTGCTGGTGCGCTTCGAGAATCACCTGGACGAGAACCCGCTCGGGCTCGACCGGCAGGACTTCGGTGCTCCGGACTGGTCGTTCCTGACCCACCTGCACAACGGGCACACCGCGCCGGAGAGCGACGGCAACCCGCACTACTCGATGAAGTACGGCCCGAAGGACAAGGGCTATCTGCCGCAGATGTGGGTCGACAACCTCTACCTGAACTGGCCGGCCGGTGGCGACGACCGGGAGAAGCAGAGCTTCTTCTGGTTCCACGACCACCGCATGGACCACACCGGCTCGAACGTCTACAAGGGCATGGTCGGGCTCTATCCCGATCTATGACCCGAAGAACGGCATGGACATGGGCGACGAGCGGCAGGGGCTCCGACTGCCCGGCGTGCGCCACAACAACGCCGACGGATCCTTCGACGTCGACTACGACATCCCGCTGGCCTTCTACGACACCCGCCTCGACGACGGCGTCACGATGCACAAAGACGTCCACGACACGATGGGCGAGTTCCCGGAGGCCGGCAACCCGCAAGACCCATCCGGAGTGGTGGGGCAAGACATTCTTCAAGCACTTCCCGAACCACGGCTTCGTCGGCGACATCTTCACCGTCAACGGCACCGCCTACCCGGTGCTGGAGGTCAAGCGCCGCAAGTACCGCTTCCGCTTCCTCGACGCCTCGATCTCGCGGATCTACGAGTTCAAGCTGATGAGTTCCACTCAGGGACCGAAGTCGTCGGTATCGCTGGGCTATCAGGGCGACGAACTGGAGGGCCAGTACCGCATCCCGGACGGCCAGCAGTGCATGCAGTTCACCCAGATCGCCTCCGACGGCGGGCTGTTGCCCTTCGCGATCAAGCGTGATTCGTTCGAGTTGTGGCCGGCCAAGCGCCGCGAGTTCATCGTCGACTTCACCCGCTACCAGGACGGTTCACCCGACGACCAAGGGCGATGTCATCTACTTGACCAACGTCATGAAGATGCCTGACGGCCGGATGTGGGCGAACTCGTCGCGGTTCAGCCCCGACCCGAACTACAAGGTGCCGGTGCTCAAGATCGTGATCGGCGACGACGCCCCCGACGACAGCGTGATGCCCGCTCCCAACCAACTCCTGCGCGACATCCCGCCGCTGCCGAGCAACTGGCAGAGCATGCTCGACAACCGGCTGATCTTCGAACTCGAACGGGGCAGCGCCGGCGGCGAGATCGAGTGGCTCATCAACGGCTCGCCGTTCGACCCGGCCACCGTCGGCACCAGCCTGAAGAACCCGGCCGGCAACACGCCGCTCGCCCAGCAGAAGAAGGGCAGCTTCAACCTCTGGGAGATCAAGAACGGCGGCGGCGGCTGGGTGCATCCACTGCACCTGCACATGGAAGAACACCGCACCGTCATGCGCAACGGCAAGGACGTGACGCGCGGCGACCCGTCCCACCCCGAAGACGTCTCCCGCGAAGACCTTGTCGCGCTGGACCCCGGTGAATCGGTGATCGTCTACCGCGGATTCCGCGACTTCGTCGGACCCTACGTCGGCCACTGCCACAACCTGGCCCACGAGGACCACGCCATGATGTTCGGCTGGGAGATCACGCCCTAGCGGCAACCGTCGCGAGCCGAACAGCTCGCCGCCGACTGGAATCGAATCCGGCGCCTGCCCCAAATGATCTGGGGCAGGCCGCTATCCAACCCAGGAATGAGCAGGATCGGTATGACGATCAATGCCGTTTTGCAGCGCCCCAGCGTGCTGCGGCAAGACCGGGCAAGCGTGCCTTGGGCGACGGTCGTAGGGCTGGGCGCCGTGGTGGCCTTCGCCGACGGATTCTGGCTGACGTCACTGCGCGGTGCCGTCGGTGCGATCGAACGCACCCAGTCACCGTTCACGACTTGGTGGCACGAGTCCAGCCTCTCGCTGCCGATCTTCGTCTTCGCCGTCCTCGGCGCGCTGATCCTGGCGAAGCGCTGGTTCGGGCCGGTGCTGCGCAAGCCCACGGCGATCGTCGGCTCGACGTTGCTCGTTGTCGCCGCCACGACGATCGCGGGCATCGCCGAACTGGTGGCGAGTTCGGCCTATGACTATCACCTGCAATCCATCCAGCTCCGAATGATGAATTCCATGGGCAGCCTCTGCACGGGCGACTGCCTGGCGCAGCAACAACACGCAACCCTGGCCGCGCACGTCCGCGGAGTGCTCTATGTCAGCCGGCCACTGCTGATCACCAACCTGGTGCTTGTCGCGTGGCTGGTCGCGATGTGGGGCGGCCGGTTGAAGGTCAGCCGGGCCAGGCGAGAGTCCGCGCGCGCATCCGAGGCCGGTGTAGATCTTCGGCTGCTGCTCGCCGCCGCGCTGGTTGCCAGCGCCGTGATCCACGTCGCGGTTGTCTCGGAGCACCTGGCTGAATGGCCGGCAGCGGGAGTGTTCTTCATCCTGCTCACGGCTGCGGAGGTCGGCGTCGCCGCGCTGCTGTTCACGCGGGTGCGACAGCAAGCGGTGCTGCTCGCTGCCGTCGCGCTGTCGATCGGCCCACTGCTGGTGTGGCTGTACTCCCGCACGGCTGGACTGCCGTTCGGACCAGGAGCCGGCACGCCCGAGGCGATCGGCCTGCCCGACATCGCGGCCTGCACGCTCGAGGTCGCGACCCTGCTCGCTGCCGTTGTCCTGCTCCGAGCGGCCGGCCGGATGCGACACCCGGTCTATGTCAGTAAATGCCAGGGCGCTTGCCCTCGTGGCCGTTGTCGCCGTCACGGCAATCGGGCTCGCGGGAACCGAGACACCGTTCAGCGTCCTCGGAAACTCGCCTGGTGCGGGGATGGCCGCGTCCAAGTAGAGCGCAGGTAATTGATCTTCCTTCAACAACCGTCATGTTTGTCCGCGGCCCGCTAAGGGCTGATGAAAGGTCTCTCGATGAAGCGTCTTGGATGGTCGTGGCCGGGCGGTCCGCTGGTCTGCGCGGTCGTTGTGCTTCTCGGGGCGGGCATGCTGCCCGCGTCGGGGGTCGGGGCAGCGCACCAGCCGAGTTCGGCGACTGCGTTGAGTGCAACCCGGCTGTCCGGGTTCAGCACCGTGCGTGGGTCGGTGCGGACGGGCGGCGAATTGTGGAGCACGGTGACGGTGTCCCCGGCCGCGGTGCGCACGGTCAGCGTGCAGTATCGCCGGGCCGCGACCACCCGGTTCACAACTGCGGCGAGCGCTAGAACATCCGCGCTCGGTCGCATCACGGTCGGGTTGAAGCCGCCCGCGGCCGGGACCTGGCAGTTCCGTGTCGTGGTGGCCGCGTCGGCCCAGGCGACCGGTGCGGTCTCGCCGATGCGGACGGTTGTGGCTTCCGGTCGGGCCGACGCCACAACGGTTTCCGGGTTCTCGACGGCCGCGGCGACCGTCGGCGTGGGACACACCGTGACCGACGACGTGGTGATCCTTCCCCGGTCGGCGCGCCTGGTGAACGTGCAGGCCCGCCTGCTGGGAACGGCGTCGTTCGTGACGCAGACGACCGGGCGGGCATCGTCGACCGGAGCGTTCCGTGCCGTCTACCGCCCGACGTCGCCTGGCCGATGGACCTACCGGCTCGTCGTGCCCGCTACGGCGACCGCGACCGAGGCAGTTTCGCCGGCCCGCACGATCACCGCCGTCGATATGACCGCGCCCGGGCCGGTCACCGCGCTGGCTGCCTCGGCCTCGACGAGCACGTCCATAACCCTGTCCTGGACAAACCCCAGTAACGGCGACTTCGCCGGTGTGCTGATCCGCCGCGCTGCGGGATCGTCTCCGCCGACCACGCCGACCGCCGGGACCCCCGTCGTCGATACCACCGGGGCGGCGGCCGCGTTCACCGATGCCGGACTGCAGCCCGGAACCGTCTACTCCTACGCACTGTTCGCGCATGACGGCATCCCCAACCACGCCCTTGCCGCGACCGTATCGGCCACGACGCAGGCCGCGTCCGATACGAGCGCGCCCGGCCCGGTCACCGGCCTGCACACCACGGACGTCACCCGCATATCGATCACGCTGGCCTGGACGAACCCGGCCGATGCCGATTTCGCCGGTGTGATCATCCGCCGGGCGGACGGCGCGACGCCGCCGGTTACCGTCACCGACGGCACCGCGATTGCCGATCTGGCAACGCCGGCTGCGTCGTTCACCGACCAGGGGTTGGCCGCCGGCACGCAGTACTCGTATGCGGTCTTCGCCCGCGACGCCGTGCCCAACAACGCGACGCCGACGAACCTCACCGTCACCACCACGGCCGCGCAGAGCGTGGGCCCGCCGACGGCATCGCTCGCGATCAGGCAGTACTTCGGCCCCGAGACGACGAAGCTCACCGTGGGCGAGACGGGCGGCTTCGACGCGAGCGGTTCGTTCGCGGCCGACGCGGCGAGCATTGCGTCCGGATCACTGGACTACGGCGACGGCAGCGCCCCGGACACATTCGGCCCCGACGGCTATTGGGGAACGCTGCATTCGTACACGAGCACCGGCCCGAAGACCGTGACGTTGACCGTGACCGACTCGGCCGGGGCCACCGGCACAGCCACGGCCACCGTGACCGTGTTCGATCCGCCGAGCGCGTCATTGCGGGTGACGAGCGGGCCGGCGCAGGTCGGCGTTCCGGTCACCTTGGCCATGGACGCCACCACACCGACGGACACTCAGTTCAGCTCCTACGCCCTGTACGTATCCGGCGCGGAGACGTTCACCCTCCGGGGCGCCACTGCGCCGCCGGCCACCCAGGACATCACGTTCACCATCCCGGGCAGCTACACCGTCGAGTTCAGCGCCACGAACGACGCCGATGGGTCGGCGGCCGCGACCGCCGTGGTGATCGACGTCGCGGGCGCCTGACATGACGAATCGGCAGCAGACCCGGGGCACCCGCCCTGCGGTCAAAGAAATCGAAGGGCCTGTAGCGACATGAAGATCAAGCATCCACGTTGGGGCATTGCCGCACTGGTGGCGATCGCGCTGGCGGCGCCAGTGATCTCCGCCGTCGCCACGCCGATCGTTCCGCCGAATCCGCGGGCCGGGTCGCTCGTCCAGGTCGGCCCGATCGATGCCCAAAACGGCTTCCCGACCTGGTACCGCGACAAGGACGCCAACGGCGCCACCTCGCGCCTGGAGCAATGCCTGCCCGTGGCGCCGGCAACCGTCGATCCGTACTGCGCGCCGCCCGTGCTGCCGAACCCGAATGCGCCCATGGCGTATCCGGCGAACTATCCGAACGAGGTGTTCTACCAACTCGCCACCGCCGCGGTGACCACGCCGAGCATCGACACGCTCGTCGAGATGAACCTGGAAGCGGCGTACTCCACCGGGCCGGTCATCCCGGGCAACGAGATGGTGTTCGGCCGCATCCGCATCCGCGACCGCAAGACCGGGATCACGCCCGGCACGGTCTGGCGGATCACCCACCCTTACGGCATCGATGAAATCACCGCTGACGCCAAGGGTCAGATCAACATGACCGAGGACATCGGCGCCATCCCCGGCGTCTTCGGCGCAGCACTCGGCGGACGCGTCGGGCCGTTCCTCAAGTGGGATCCGGCCGTCGCGCCGGCCGCACCGGTCGGCTACACCGGCGATCCGGCCGTGAACCACCAGGTCGTCGGCAGCCCGTACGGCACCAACGACGTGAAGATCGAGCGCAAGAACGCGGATGGGTCCTACACCCTGCTGGGCCAGACGGCCCTGTTCTCGGTGCAGGGCCGCTACGCGACCAACGCCGGCGTCGACGTCGACCGGGCTGTCTACTCGCAGCAGGCCGATGGCGCCGGGACCGTCGACGTGTTCGCCTCCTCGGACAGCAACCAGTCGATCCAGGCGAAGGCCAGCCCGCTCGGATTCGCGACCACGTTGCTGCAGGCCGATCAGGGTCGCTACTACGCGCGGCTTCCGATCAGCGGCGGCGTCCCCGACGGAGCAACGATCGACGTGGTGAACGCGGGCGACAAGCCGGTCGCAACCAAGACGGCGCGGCTGACCGACATCGTGACGATCACGTCGGCGGCTTACACGACTGGGCCGCCCGGCGATCCCGCGGCCGGAACGCTCGTCGTCAACGCGGCGTCGAGCGATGCCCTGAACACACCCGTGCTCACGGTCACCGGCTTCGGCCCGCTCGACGCGGCCGGGACAGGGACGTTCGCCACCCTCGCGCCGCCGGCGATGATCACCGTGACGTCGGCCCGTGGCGGCTCGGCGACTGTTGCCGTCTCGGCCGCCGGACCGGCCAGTGCCGCCCTGCCTCCGGTCGCCGCTTTCACGGCCCCGAATTCAGCCACCGTCGGCCAACCCGTTGTCATGGACGCAGCCGCGAGCACCGGTGACATCACCACGTGGACGTGGACGCAGACGTCGGGGCCAGCCGTCACGCTGACCGGGGCCGGCACGTCGACCGCGACGTTCACCCCGTCCGTGGCGGGCTCGTATGCGTTCGATCTCGTGGTCGCTGGTCCGGGCGGCACGAGCCTGCCGGTCAGCCGCACGATCACGGTGACCGACGCCGTGGCGCTCACCGTCAACGCCGGCCCGGATCAGGCCGTGCAACGCGGGACCGTCGTGACGCTGAACGCGGGCGCGACGGCCGGCCAGCAGAGCATCACCTGGTCACAGATCGCCGGTCCCACAATGCAGTTGTCGTCGACGACCGCGCTCACGCCAACGTTCACCTACCCGCTGATGGCGTTGCCGACCGCGCCGGCAGGTAGCGCCAACCCGGGCTACGCGCCGGACAACGTGCCGCTGACGTTCCGGGTGACCGCCGTCGGCGTGGACGGGGTGACGACGGCAACCGATGACGTCGTAATCTCGCCGAGCGCCGAGTCGATCACCGGCATCACGGCACGCTTCCGAACCGGTACCCCGCAATGGCGGGTTACGGGCACGACCTCGATCCTCGCCGGGCAACGCGTCACGGTGGTCCTCGGCCCGCTGGCGACCGGCAAGACGATCGGGTCGGCGGTGGTCGACAACGTCGGGACGTTCTCCGTGCGATCAGGCGGCGATCCCGACCCGCGGACTGCGCCGGCCGCCACGCAGGTCACGGTGATCAGCCAGACCGGTGGCGTCGCCACCGCCAACCTCAACATCACGAACTGATGAGCCGGATACCGGTCGTGAGAGGCATTCCGATGAAGCGTCTTCGTTGGTCGGGGCTTGGCCCGCTCGGCTGTGCCGCCGTCGTGCTGGTGCTCGGCTCGGGCCTGGCGTGCGCGTCGTCGGCCGCCTCGGCGCGAGCCGCGTTGAGTGCGACTCAGCTGTCCGGGTTCAGCACTGCGCGCGGATCGGTGTGGGTGGGTGGTCAGTTGCAGGCCGCGCTGACCGTCTCACCCGCTGCGACGCGCAAGGTGACGGTGCAGTACCGCCGGGCCGGCACCTCGCCGTTCACCAGTGCCACGAGCGGCAACACGTCCTCGGCCGGGACCGTCACGGTCACCTTGAAGCCGCCCGCCGCGGGCACGTGGCAGTTCCGGGTGGCGGTGGCCGCGTCGGCGACGGCCTCCGGTGCGGTCTCCGGTTTGCGCACCGTGGTGGCGGCCGGTCACGCCGCGACGACTTTCGTCACCGGATTCGCGACGGGCGCCGCGACGGTCGGCGTCGGCCACTCGGTGATCGACGACGTCGTGGTCGTTCCCCATGCGGCCCGCCTGGTGTACGTGCAGGCCCGCCGTCCCGGGTCGGCATCGTTCGTCACCCAGACGACCGGGCGCGCGTCTTCGGCCGGGGCGTTCCGGGCCGGGTATGCCCCGACGGTGCCGGGCACCTGGCTGTACCGGCTCGTCGTGCCTGCCACGGCGACCGCACTGCAGGCGGTGTCGCCGACCCGTGCGATAACCGCGAAGGACATCACGGCACCTGCGCCGGTCACCGGGCTGACCGTCACCGCGACCACGACGACGTCGGTCAGCCTCGCCTGGACCAACCCGGCCACCGCGGACTTCACCAGCATCATGATCCGCCGCGCCACCGGGCCGAATCCGCCGGCGTCGCCAAGTGCCGGGGTGCTCGTGAGCAATACCGCCAAGGCGGCGACCACGTTCACCGACACCGGACTCGCCGCCTCGACCGGGTACTCCTACGCCCTCTTCGCCCATGACGCCGCGCTCAACTACGCCCCGGCGACGGCAGTCACGACGAGCACGGCAACAGCACCGCCGACGGCGGCGATCTCGGTCAGCGAGTACCTGTCGGGGCCGGGCACGACCAAGCTCACCGTCAACTCGATCGCGACGTTCGACGCGGGTAACTCGCACGCCGGACAGGGCCGCACGTTGACGAGCGCCACGCTCGATTTCGGCGACGGCACGCCGGCCAAGGCGTTCACCGGCGCATCGTCGAACTGGCAGGTCGAGCATCTCTACACGAGTACCGGCGCGATGAACGCGACGTTGACCGTGACGGATTCGGCCGGCCACACCTCGTCGAGCACGCAGCCGGTCACGGTGTTCGGCGCCCCGAGCGTGACGATCACGCCGACGGGCGGCCCGGCCGTGGCCAACCAGGTCGTCACCTTCGCCGTCACGTCGTCGACGCCGGGCGGTACGGCCATCACCGACTACGACGTGAGCTACGACAACGCCGCGTCGACGACGTTCGGCGACGGCGCTCCACCCGCGACCCTTACGCACACGTTCGGGGCACCGGGCCAGTACACGGTCATCGTCGACGCCTACAACGACGCCGACGGTGCCCGCCGCTCGACGATCACCGTCACGGTCACGCCCTGACGAGCGAACCAGCCACGGGTTCGATCCAAGTCAGACGTGCACCGGGCGAGAGGGGCGCTCAGTCAACGGTGGCTGACGCCGATGGTGGCCGGTCCGGCGCGACCTGCAGGGCGTCGAGAAAGCTGGCCGCCCAGTGCGCGACATCGTGCTCTCGTACCCGCCGGCGCATCGAGCGCATGCGGCGCTTGGCCTCCCGGGGGGAGATGGTCGCCGCGCGCACGATGGCGTCCTTGAGGCCCTCGATGTCGTGCGGGTTGACCAGGAAGGCGCTGCCGAGTTCGTCCGCTGCGCCGGTGAATTCACTCAGTACGAGCGCGCCGGTCTCGTCGTAGCGGGAGGCAACGTATTCCTTTGCCACCAGATTCATGCCATCGCGAAGTGAGGTGACGAGCATGACGTCGGCCGCGAGATACAGGGCGACCATTTCTTCCTTCGGGTAGGACTGGTGCAGGTAGTGCACCGGCGTGTTCCCGACCGCCGCGTACTCGCCGTTGATTCGACCTACGGTGACCTCGACCTCGTTCCTGAGCTCTCGGTACTGCTGGACGCGTTCGCGACTCGGGCTGGCGACAAGCACCAACATCGCCTCCGGCGGCGCAAGTCGCGATTCAGCCAGCACTTCGCCGTACGCCTTGAGCCGATGGAGGATTCCCTTGGTGTAGTCGAGGCGATCGACCCCGAGCAGCACGATCTCGGGGCTTCCCAGGGCTGTCCGAATCTCGCGCGCACGAGCCCGAACATCTTCGCGCCGGGAGATCTCGCCGAAGGACGCTGAATCGATCGAGATGGGAAACGCCGCCGCCCGGACCGTCCGGTTATCGACCTTGACCTGGGCACCCTTTGTCACCAGACCGGCCGCCCGGCGGCAGGCCCGCAAGAAGTTGGTCGCATCGGATTGCCGTTGAAAGCCCAGCAGGTCCGCGCCGAGTAGTCCTTCGACAAGCTGCCGTCGCCACGGCAACTGCGCGAAGATCTCGTAGCCCGGGAACGGAATGTGATTGAAGAAGCCGATCCGCAGATCATCGGGCCGCAGCTCGCGCAGCATCGCGGGAACCAACTGGAGTTGGTAGTCGTGAACCCAGACTGTCGCGCCGATCGCTGCCTGCTCGGCCGCAGCCAGCGCGAAACGCTCGTTGACCCGAACGTAGGCCTCCCACCAGGCCCGATGGAATCGCGGTGGTGCGATCACGTCGTGGTAAAGCGGCCATAGCGTGGCGTTGCAGAATCCTTCGTAGTAGTCGCGAACCTCGGTATCGGACAGTTCGACTCCGACCAGCCGCATGCCGGCCTCGTCGAATGGTTCCAAGCCCTCGCCGGGCGCGCCGGACCAGCCAACCCAGGCGCCGTCGGCGCGCCGCATGACCGGCTCCAATGCGGTCACCAGCCCGCCGGGGCTCGGGCGCCACTCGACGGACCCACTCGGGTCTTCGACCCGGTCGACCGGCAGCCGATTCGCGACCACGACGAAATCGTGGTCGCCGACCGGCTTATCGGGTTTTGCGGCCTCGGCCGCAGCGGCGGCGCTCGGCTCGATCGTCGACGCCGGATTACGGTGACCCACAGTTGCTGCAGCTCCTCATCGACAACGGACCTTGACCATATCCGGTGACGCCCCGCAGCCATGGTGATCATGAACGGCCTCAAGGGCGCGTCCGCCGCGTGCGTGATACCAGCGCACATGCGGGCGAGCGGCGTTAGCGTGTGAGCGTGAGCCTGACGCGAAGCCCGCAAGCCCCGACCATCATCGACAGTTCCGAGGGCCGAACAGCCGGTATCGGCCGGTCCGGCACGACGTCCGACACGGTTGCGGTGCGGACCGGATGAGCCACCCGCACCCGGAACTGAAGGCCCCGCCCCGGCTGGACAAGGGTGGCCTGCGAGTCGTGGCGTTGGGCGGCCTGGGCGAGGTCGGGCGCAACATGACCGTGTTCGAGTACGGCGGACGGTTGCTGGTCGTCGACTGCGGCGTGCTGTTCCCCGAGGAGACCCAGCCCGGGGTCGACGTGATCTTGCCCGACTTCACCTGGATCCGGGACCGCCTCGACAAGATCGCCGCGATCGTGTTGACCCACGGGCATGAGGACCACATCGGCGGCGTGCCCTACCTGCTGCGCGAACGGCCGGACATCCCGCTCGTCGGGTCGAAGCTCACGCTGGCGTTCATCAGCGCGAAGCTCGAGGAGCACCGCATCAAGCCGAAGACGATCGAAGTCGCGGAGGGCGGTCGACAGCAGTTCGGGCCGTTCGATTGTGAGTTCGTGGCGGTGAACCACTCGATCCCGGACGCCCTGGCCGTGGCGATCCGTACCCCGGCGGGCTTGGTCCTGCATACCGGTGACTTCAAGCTCGACCAGTTCCCTCTCGACAAACGGATCACCGATCTTCGGGCGTTCGCCCGGCTCGGCGAGGAGGGCGTCGACCTGATGCTCGTCGACTCGACGAACGCGGAGGTCCCCGGATTCACCACCGCCGAGAAGGAACTGGCCCCGGCGATCGATGAGGTGTTCCGGACAGCGCCCAAGCGGATCATCGTGTCCTGCTTCGCCAGCCATGTTCACCGGATCCAGCAGGTCCTCGACGCCGCCGACCGGCACGGCCGCAAGGTCGCCTTCGTCGGACGCTCGATGGTGCGCAACATGGGACTCGCCCGCGAACTCGGCTACTTGAAGGTCCCCGACCGCCTCGATCGTCGACCTCAAGGTCCTCGAGAAACTGCCGGACAGCCAGATCACGCTGATCTGCACGGGCTCGCAGGGCGAACCGATGGCCGCCCTGTCGCGGATGGCCAACCGCGACCACATGATCCGCATCGGCGAGGGCGACACGGTCCTGCTCGCCAGTTCGCTCATCCCTGGGAACGAGAACGCGATCTACCGGGTGATCAACTCCCTGATGCGCTGGGGCGCGCACGTCGTCCACAGAGGCAATGCGAAGGTGCATGTGTCCGGGCACGCGAGCGCCGGCGAGCTCGTCTACTGCTACAACATCGTCCGCCCCCGCCACGTGATGCCCGTGCACGGCGAATGGCGGCACCTGGTCGCCAACGGCGCGCTGGCAATGAAGACCGGGGTGCCGGCAGCGAAGGTGCTGCTCGCCGAGGACGGTGTGGTCGTCGATCTGGTCGACCGTCGCGGTGCCATCACCGGCAAGGTTCCGGCCGGCTACGTCTACGTCGACGGGATGACCGTCGGCGGCGCAACCGAGGCGTCTCTCAAAGACCGGCGCACCCTGGCCGAAGAAGGCTTCATCACGATCGTTGCCATCGTCGACGCCAACACCGGCAAGCTCACCGACCCGCTCGACTTCCTCGCCCGCGGTTTCGTCCACGACGACAAGACCTTCGACACCGTCGTCCCGCTCATCGAGAAGGCCCTCGCGAAGGCCGCCGAGGAGGGCATCGGCGAACCGCACCAGCTCGAGCAGCTGATCCGCCGCACCGTCAGCCGATGGGCACAGGACACGCTACCGCCGCCGCCCGATCGTCGTACCGATCATCATCGACGCCTGACTACCAGGCTGGCTCTGCTGACAGTCCTCAGGTCAGCGGCGGGATGATCCGCTGCTCGCGAAGGGTGTCGAACAGGTCGAGGAACGACCGGGCCGAGTCCTGGTAGTCGAGGAAGCCGAGCGCCCGGCTCTTGGACATGTCGGCGAACGTCTCGACCTCGCGGCCGAGATCGGCGTCGGTGTGCCACCAGGATGCGAGTTCGGAGGCCCGGTAGTCGGCCAGACCGTGCTTCTGCGACGAGTTCGGCCCATACGTCGTCGGCGTGGTCCATCCGTCCGGCCAGCGGAGTCGGGGGATCCCGGGTATTCGGCCGGCTCGACCCCGAGGCCTTCCGCGACGCGCGTCCACATCTGGCGCCAGCGGAACACGTCACCGTTGGCCGTGTTGAACGCCTGGTTGCGGGCGGCCGGCTCGGTCGCCGACCAGACGGCGTGGCGGCCGAGCAGCCGGGCATCGGTGATGTCGGTGACGCCGCCGTACTGCTGCGGGCTGCCCGGAAACACGAACGGCTCGCCGGTCGCGCGGCAGATGCTGCCGTACACCGCGAGAGTGACGCCCATGTTCATGGCGTTGCCGAGGGCGTAGCCGATCATCGTGTGCGGCCGGTGCACCGACCAGGTGAAGCCCTGCTCGGCCGCCGCCGCGAACAGGATGTCCTCCTGGTCGTAGTAGAAGTTCTGGAACGGCAGGCGATCCTGGCTCTCGCGGAACGGCGTCTCGGCCGGGCGCCGCGGCGTACGCCTCGAACGGGCCGAGGTAGTGCTTGAGCCCGGTGATGAGGACGGCGTGCTGCAGTCGGGTGGTGCGGCGCAGTGCCTCGAGCGTGTTGGCGAGCATGGCCCCGTTGACCGCGCAGTTCTGCGCCTCGGTGTCCTGGCGCGACCAGGTCGTGAAGAACAGGTGCGTGATGCCGGTGCCGGCGACGGCGGCTTCGACGGACTCGGGGTCGAGGACGTCACCGTAGCACGTGCTCGACGCCGGGGACCTCGTAACGCGGCTTTCGGGACAGCCCGACAACGCGCCAACCGGCGGCCACAGCGCCTGCGCGGTGTTGTATCCGGCGATGCCGGTCGCGCCCACGACGAGTGCGGTGCGGTCCATGGTGTTCCCTCGCTGCGATCCGGAGCGTGCGCTCATATGGGACGGGCCGAATGGTGCCTGGTGCTGGACACCCCGTCAAGTGATGCTTTACGGTCTTGGGCATGCGGGCTGCTCGTCCGCCACTGATACCGCGAGAGGGATCTGGCAATGGCGGGACGGGTCGCTGGTAAGGCCATCGTCATCAGCGGCGCCGGAAGCGGGATGGGCCGGGCCTTCGCGCTCGGGCTTCGCGCGCGAGGGAGCAACGGTCGGCGTGCTGGACGTCAACGCGGGCGCCGCCGATTCGGTCTGCGCCGAGATCGCGGCGATCGGAGGCGCCGCTCCGGCCGTGGCACTGACCGCCGACGTCAGCAAGCGCGACGAGATCGACCGCCGCCCTGGACCGATTCGTCGCACACGCCGGCCGGCTCGACGTGATCTTCAACAACGCCGGGTTCAACAGGCCGATGCACCTGCATCGACGTGACCGAGGAGAACTGGCACTCGATCATGGACGTCAACGCGCTCGGCGTCCTGATCGGAATCCAGGAGGCAGCGAAGCGGATGATCCCGAACCGGTCCGGCAAGATCGTCAACACGTCCTCGATCGCCGGCCGCCAGGGCTACCCGAGCTTCGCCCCGTACTGCGCGAGCAAGTTCGCCGTCAACGCCCTGACCCAGGCGGCGGCGCGCGCGTTCGCCGAGCACAACATCACCTGCAACGCGTTCGCGCCGGGCGTCGTCGACACACCGCTGTGGACCGAGCTCGACGCGGACCTGATGCGGATCGGCGACTCGCAGCAGCCGGGCAGGCCATGGCCGACTTCTCGGCCGGCATCCTGCGCGGCCGGGCCGCGACCGCCGAGGACCTGGTGGGCACGGCCCTGTTCCTCGCCTCGTCGGACTCGGACTACATGACCGGGCAGGTCGTCATGGCAGACGGCGGAATGGTCCTCGTGTAACCATGACGGACAAGGACGTCATTCGTCGCCGCGGGGTGGGCGGCCCAAATCCGTCTCAGCTTCTGACACAGCCTCTGAGGAGAGATCGGTGTCCGAGGACCGAGCGCCCACCGCCGAGCCAGTGGTCAAGCTGGGCGTCCGCCTCAAGCAGGTGCGCGAGAAGTCCGGCCTGTCGCTGCGCGAGGTCGCCCGCCAGCTCGGCGTCTCGCCGTCGTTCGTGTCCCAGATCGAGAACGGCAAGTCGCAGCCGTCGGTGGCGACGCTCTACTCGATGACGCAGTTGCTCGACGTCTCCATCGACGAACTGTTCGCGGCCGATCACGCCGAGGTGGCCGACGGAGTCCCAGAGTCGATCGCAGGGATCTGCCAGCGTCGCGACCGCGCTCGAGCATCGGGCCGCCGGTGGCGGGGGCTCGATCAGCCGCTCCGCACTCGGTTCGCCGGCCGACGCCTGGCCCCGCGAGCAGGTGCCGGCCGCGGTTGTCGGTCACCCGCCCGGGCGACCGGCACGCGGCTCGAGATGGACACCGGCGTCATCTGGGAGCAACTGGCCAACAACACCGGCGCCGCGCTCGACTTCATCGAGATCATCTACCCGCCGCACTCGACGTTCGACCAACGACAAGCGCATGCTGCAGCACGCCGGCTCCGAGTTCGGCTACCTGCTCGAGGGCGAGCTCGAGATAACGGTCGGATTCGAGGTCTTCACGCTGCACGCGGGCGAGGCCTCGGATTCGACTCCGTCGACGCCGCACCTGCTGACCAACAACACCGACCACCCCGCCCGGGGCATCTGGTTCGTCCGGCACCCGCACGGTGATCGCGGTCGTACCTGACAGGCGTCTGACGCCGCGACTGTTCGTTCACCATCGTGAACGCAGCCGGCGATCGCAGTGGACATCTGTGGCCGCCGATTCGCCCGACCCGTCGAGGTGATGCATGAAGGCTCTCCAGTTCGTCGGCGACAACCGGTGCCGTGGTCAACGAGCTGCCCGTCCCGGACATCGGCGACGACGAGGTGCTGCTGGCCAGCCGCAGCGTCGGCATCTGCCACAGCGACATCGAGCTGCTCGCCGGGCGCTACATCATCCCGTTCGACTTCCCGGTGATCCCGGGTCACGAGTGGTCGGCCGAGGTCGTCGCGGGTCGGGCGTGCGGTCAAGGGTCTGGGCGCCGGCGACCGGGTCGTCGGCGAGTGCGTCATCGGCCAGGACCACTTCGGCTTCAGCATCAGCGGCGCCGCGGCGGAGTTCTTCGTCGCCAAGGAGGCGTGGCTGCACCGCCTTCCGGACAACCTGTCCTGGACCCAGGGCGCGCTCGTCGAGCCGTTCAGCTGCGGCTACTACGCCACGCGTGCGGGCCGACAACCTCGATGCGAGCGACACGGTGCTGGTGCTCGGCGCCGGGCCGATCGGCCTGGGCGTCGTCGCGGCCGCGGCCGGCAAGGGCGCCCGCGTCCTCGTGGCCGAGCCGTCGGCCGCGCGGGGCGACCTGGCCCGCGCAGCTCGGCGCCGACGAGGTGGTCGACCCGACCTCCGACACGTTCGCTCGACGAGGTCGCCGCGCTCACCGACGGCGCGGGCGCGTCGGTCGTCTTCGAGGCGAGCGGCAAGCTGGCCGCGATGGCGACGGCGCTCGAGGTCGCCGCCTTCCGCGCCCGCCTCGTCTACATCGGCATCGACGTCGGCGGCTCGCGTCCCGGCCAGGCTCGGCCTGTTCCAGTCCAAGGAGCTGCAGGCGCGCGGCATCATCGGCTCGCCGGGGGTGTGGCCGCAGACGCTGCGGTTCCTCGTCGCGCAGCGGCGTCGACCTGTCGCCGCTGGTGACCGTCGTCGTACCCGCTCGCGCGGGCGGACGAGGCGGTGGCGCCGTGCTCGACCGACAAGGCCCAGATCAAGGTCCACATCACCTCCGACGCCACCGCTCTGAGGAGGCCGGAGAGCCCGATCATGCGCGCAGCCGTTCTTCACGCACCGCACGATCTGCGCGTCGAGGACCGACCCGACCCGAGTGCGGGCCGGGCGAGGTCGTGATCGAGGTGACCTACAACGGGCTCTGCGGCACCGACGCCACCGAGTACACCAAGGGGCCGATGATGGTCCCGCTCGACGGTCGCCGCATCCGGGCAGCGGCCACGTCGGCCCGACCATCCTCGGGCACGAGTTCATCGGCACCGTCGTCGAGGCCGGGCCGGACGCCGAGTCGTGGACGGGCGCCGGGTCGCCTGCGGCGCAGGCGTCTCGTGCGGGTCCTGCGCCTGGTGCCGGCGCGGCCGCACGAACCTGTGCGCGCGGCTACTACACGCTCGGGCTGAGCACCCACGGCGGCCTGGCCCAGTTCGTCGCCGCTCCGGCGTCGCACGCTGCGCGAGATCCCGGACGGCTGCGCGGACATCGAGGCGGCGCTCGCGCAGCCGCTCGCGGTCGGCCTGCACGCCGTGTCGCCGAGCCGGGCGTGCGGCCGGGCGACACGGTCGTCGTGCTCGGGCGCCGGCGCGATCGGGTCGTTCATCCTGGCCGGACTGGCCGGCCACGACGGGCCGGTGATCGCCCTCGACATCGACGACGGACCGGCTCGACACGGCCCGGACGCTCGGGGCGACCGAGACGCACCTGATCGACGCGCGAGGCGTCGCCGACGGACCTGCGCGACCTGGTTCCCGAGGGCGCCGACGTCGTCATCGAGAGCTCGGGCGCGCCCGGCTCGGCTCAGCGGGCGTTCGCGCTGGCGGCCCGCGGCGGTTCGGTGCTGCTGGTCGGGCTGAACAAAGCAGCCGCAGCCGGTCGAGCTCGCCGACCTCGTGCTGCGCGAGATCGACGATGCACACCACGGTGGCCCACGTCTGCGACACCGACCTGCCGGCGGCGCTCGCCCTGCTCGACCGACCGACCGCTGTCGCCCGTCGTGCGTCGACCGTGTCGTCGCCCTCGACGACGTCGTCGCCGAGGGCTTCGAGCCGCTCGCAGCCGGAGCGGCGCGCGGGAAGATCGTCGTGGATCCGCGCCGTGGCTGACGTCGCGCTCCTCGGGCACCGGGCGGATGGGCTCGGCGATGGCGCGCCGCGTCGCCGCGGCCGGACATCGACCTGACCGTGTGGAACCGGACCGAAGCCGCGCGCGCGGGCGCTGGCCGACTCGTCCGGCGCGCGGTGGCGGTGGCGCCGATTCGCCGGCCGATGCCGTCGCGCGGCGCGGACGTCGTGCTGTCGCGTCCTGGCCGACGGCGACGCCACTCGTACGGTGCTGCTCGACGCCGAGCCGTTCTCGCAGCGCTTAACACCCGGCGCGGTCGTGTGCGACCTGGGCACGAGCGGCGTGGCCGCCGCGCGCGAGCTCGGCCGAGGCGTCTGCGCGGCGCCGGCGCGCGGTTCGTCGACGCCCCGGTCTCGGGCAGCGTTCCCGCCGTCGAGGCGGGCACGTCTGCTCGTCATGGCCGGCGGCGACGCCGGACGTCGATCGACGCGGCCGCCGCCGTCTCTCGGCGCCTTCGCCCGCCGGATCGTTCAGTGGGTCGGCGAGCCGGGTGCCGGGCAGGCCATGAAGCTGGCGGTGAACCTCGTCGTGCACGACCTCAACGCGGCTCTCGCCGAGGCGCTGGTCCTGGCCGAAGAGCGCTGGTATCACCAGCGGAAGATGCCTACGACGTGTTCGCAGGAGAGCGTCGTCGCGGCGCCCTTCGTCCTCTACAAGCGGGCCGCGTTCCTCGACCCGCGGACGCCGGTCGCGATGAGCCTCGACCTGGTGACAAGGACCTGCGGCTCATCACCGAGCTGGCGGACGACGCTTGGGTGTCCGATCGCCGTCACCGAGCGCCGCGCGTCCAGGTCCGTGCATGGCCGCCGCTGCGAGGCCGGCTTCGGACCGCACGACATGGCTTCGTTGAGCCGTTTCCTGCCGACACAGCGGGTCGCTCTAGGTGTCCACGAGCGCGACGGACGCGCACTACCCGCCCAGGTCACGAAACGGAGTCGCCGCCGTTTCCGCGCGCGTCAGACCCTTGTGAACACCTAGCGAGCCCTCTGTACAGTCCTGCGTAACACCGGCAGGTAGACCCTCCCGGGCACAGCCTCACGCCACGAGGAGATGGCATGACTCACCACCGCCGAATCGCTGAGCACGCCGCCGTCCAAGGGCGGACGCTCGGCCTCGCGCGGTCTCTGGACGATGGTCGTCGCGCTGGTTCTGCTCGCTGTCGCGGGATCGCTGTTCGCCTCGACGCAGCGTGAGCAAGGGCGCCCTCCAGGGGATGCTGCCGTTCGCGGCCGTGCTCGCGATCGTCGGCGCTCGGCCAGACCCTGGTCGATCCAGCAGGGCGGTTTCGACCTCTCGGTGCCCGGCTCGATCTCGACTCGTCGTCGTGCATCAGTCACGCACCAGGCCGTACGGGCGACAACGCCAAGCTCCTGCCAGCAGTGCTCATGGCGCTCGGCGTCGCGCTCGCTGGCCGGGCTGGTCAACGGCATTCCTGATCGGGCGGCTCGGCCTCAACCCGATCGTCGCGACGCTCGGCACCAACGCACTGCTGTACGCCGGCGTGCTCGGCATCTCGGCCGGATCGCCCCGGCGCACCACGAACCTGCTGGCCTCGATCGCGGGCGGCGACGACCCTCGGCGTCCCGAACGCGGTCTCTTCGCGCTCGCCGCGGTCGCCATCACGACCGTGGCGGTCAAGTCCACTGTGGTCGGTCGCCGCTTCGAGGCCGTCGGGGCGAACGCCTCGCGCGGCCGGGCGACCGGCCTGAAGGTCGACGCGGCACCGCGTCGGCGCCTACGTCTGGGCCCAGGTCCTCTACTGGCTCGGCGCCGTGCTGCTCGCCGGCATCATCGTTCAAGCCGACCGCCTACCAGGGCGACGCCTACCTGCTGCCTCGGTGGCCGCCGTCGTGCTCGGCGGTACCTCGCTGCTCGGCGGACGGGCAACCTCGTCGCCACCGCCGTTGGCCGCGCTGTTCCTCACCCAGCTCGAACAGTTCGTGCTGGCTCTGGGCGTCGACTTCGCCGTCCAGACCCTGGTCCAGGCGGCGGCGCTCGCGATCGGCGTCGCGCTGTACAGCGTCAACTGGGCCGTGCGGTCGCCAACGACGTCGACCTCGTCCGGCGGCCGCGTGACCCGTCGGCCGCCGACAAGTAGCCCGACCGCACACGAATCGCCGCACCACGGCGCGTTCCCACGTCGTTCGCGCGATCCATCGCCTCCGCATGTCCCGTCGGTCCGGGACCACGACGAAAGGAAACGCACATGCGTCTGTCCAAGATCTCGACGTCCGTCCGCATCATGGCGGCACTGAGCGCCGCCGCGCTGCTCCTAGCGCGTGCAGTAGCTCGGCGGCTCGACCAGCGGCCGGTGGAACCGCAGCAACTCGGGCGGTCGGGCGACCTGCCCGTCCTGGTGCGGTCCGAAGAAGATCACCCTTGGCCTGACCGACGGGTTCGGTGGCAACAGCTGGCGGCTGGTCACCACGGCGTCGGCCAAGGACGAGATCGCCAAGTGCCCGAGCGTCACCGAGCTTCACCTACGCCGACGGCCAGGGCAACACCCAGAAGGCCATCTCCGACATCCAGGGCATGGTCGCCAAGGGCGTCAACGCGCTCGTCGTCTTCCCCGACGCCGGCAAGCCGTGCTGCCCGCCCTGCGCAGCGCGTACCAGGCCGGCGTGTCACGGTGTCCCTACCGCGTCGACCCGGGCGGCACGGACGGCAAGGACTACAACGTCTGGGTCGGCGCCGACTTCACCACCGACGGCAAGAACTGGGCGAACTGGATCCTCAAGAACCTGCCCAACGGCGGCAACGTCCTGTTCCTGTCCGGCCCCGCCGGCAACAGCCAGGGCATCGACGAGGGCAAGGCGCTGCACTCGGTCCTCGACCCGACCGGCAAGTACACACTTCATCGGCCAGCAGCCGTTCGAGCCGACGAACTGGGATCCCGCGCTGACCCAGCAGGTGCTGACCGCGGCGATCGCCAAGTACCCGAAGATCGACGTCATCGTCTCCGACTTCGGCCCGTCGCTCGTCGGCGCGCTGCCGGAGTTCGAGAAGAGCGGCCGGTCCATCCCGGCGCTCGTCACGTCCGACGGCAACGTGCTCTCCTGCTTCTGGGAGGACCACAAGGCGACGAACCCGGACTTCAAGCTGTTCACCGTCGCGACCGGCAACGACAACGCCCGGCTGGCCATCGACTGGGCCGTCGCGCTGGCCACCGGCGGCACGCCGCCCGCGTCGAAGCAGTTCGAGGCGCCCGTGTTCGAGGACTCGGTCAGCGGCACGCCGCATCCGGTGACGTGCGACAGCAGCCTGCCCGGCGACGTCTACCTGTCCGCCCAGATGACCGGCGCCGACCAGGCGCCCTGCTCAAGTAAGTAGTCACGGTGCGTCGGGCCGGCCGGTGTCGCGCCCGCCTCCGGCACCGGCCGGTCCGCAAGGCCAAGACCCCGAGCGAACAAAGGACGAATAGGTGAGCGAGCACGAAGGTCGACGTGGCTGTCGCGCCGACGACGATGGTCCTGAGCGGGATCAGCAAGTACTACGGCGGCGTTGCCGCGCTCACCGACGTCTCGCTCGACATCCGCCAGGGCGAGGTGCACGCCCTGCTCGGCGAGAACGGCGCCGGCAAGTCGACGCTGATGGGCGTCGCCTCCGGGTGCGATCCAGGCCGACGCCGGCACGATCACCTTCGACGGCACGATCGATCACCGGCCTGACGCCGGCGCTGGCCACCGACCTCGGCATCGCCATCGTGCACCAGCACCCGGCGGTCCTGCCGGACATGACGGTCGCGGAGAACATCCGCGTCGCCGTGCCCGGCGAAGTACCTCGGCCGGCGACCGGCGGACGCGCGATGCGCGACGATGCTCGCCGACGTGGGCTCGACCGCCCACCTCGAGGACCGCGTCGGGTCACTCAGCGTCGCGCAGAAGCACCTGCTCGAGCTGGCGAAGGCGCTGGCCGTCCAGCCGTCGCTGCTCATCCTCGACGAGCCCACCGCGCCGCTCGGCCAGGATCGCGTCGAGCTGCTGTTCGACCGCGTCCGGGCCGCCGCCGTGCGCGGCACCGCCGTCGTCTACATCACCCACCGCCTGGCCGAGGTCCGCACGCTCGCCGACGCGGGTGACCGTGCTGCGCGACGGCAAGCTGCGCGGCAGTTCCGCGGTATCCGACGTCACGCGACGAGGAACTGCTCGCGCTCATCGTCGGACGCGAGCTGGACTCCACGTTCCCGCCCAAGCTCGACCTGACCGAGCCGGGCGACTCCGGCGCTCCGCGTCGAGGACCTGACCGGGCAGCGGCTTCTCCGAAGTGTCGTTCGACGGCGGCGCGCGGCGAGATCGTCGGCATCGTCGGGGATCGTCGGCAACGGGCAGAGTTCCTTGCTGCGCGCACTGGCCGGACTCGAGTCGTTCGAGCGGCAGCCGTCGCAGATCGGCGGCAACGGATCACCGGACGAAGGAGCTGCTCAAGCGCGTCGGCCTACCTGCCCGCCGACCGCCACGGCGAGGGTCTCATGATGACGCCTGTCGGTCCGCGAGAACGCGGCGGTCTCCGCGCTCGAGCCGGTTCACCAGGGGCCCTCTGCTCAGCCGCGCGATCGCGAGGTCGAGAGCGTCGGCTCGCGAGCTCGATTCCCTCGCCGTCAAGACGCCCTCGCTGGCGACGACCGTGTCGGCGCTGTCCGGCGGCAACCAGCAGAAGGTCGTGCTGGCCCGGGCGCTGCTGTCCCAGCCCGCGATTCTCGTCGCCGACGAGCCGACCCAGGGCGTCGACGTCGGGGCGCGGGCGGAGATCTACCGGATCCTGCGCGAGATCTCGGCCAGCGGCGTGCCGGTCGTCGTCGCCTCCTCCGACGCCAAGGAACTCGAAGGACTGTGCGACCGCGTCATCGTCATGTCGCGCGGGCAGCGTCGTCGAGACGTTCGTCGGCGACGAGATCACCGAGGAACGCATCATCCACGCGGCCGTGCGCGCCACCGGCCACGCGCGCGACGAGCCGCCGAAGCCGTCGGCGAAGTCGCTCGACGCGGCTGACGCGGTTCCTCCAGGGCGACTACGCGCCGGTGCTGATCCTCGCCCTCGTGATGCTCGGCCTCGGCGCCTACATCTTCAGCCGCAACGCCCGCTACCTGATCCGCTTCAACATCACGTCGATCATGACGTCGCGGCGCGGCGCTCGGGCTTCATCGCGCTGGGGCAGACGGTCGCGCTGCTGATCGGCGGGCATCGACCTGTCGGTCGGGCCGCTGGCCGGCTTCCTCGTGGTCGTCGGCTCGCTTCTTCATCAACGACGGCAAGCCGCCGGGCGTCGATGCTCGCTCGGCCTTGTCGCTCATGGTCGCTGTCCGGCGCGGCGCACCGGCGCGGTCAACGGCAGTCCTGATCAGGTTCGCCAAGTTCACCGCCGGTTGCCGCGACGCTGGCCACCTACATCGCCCTGCAGGGCTTCAGCTTCCTGCTCCGCGACGCCCCGGGCGGCATCATCAGCCGTCTCGGTCACGGACGGCGATCACGAAGAAGATCGGCCGGTTCCCGATCGTCGTTCGTCGCGCTGGTCGCTCGTCGGTGTTCGCATGGAGTACGTGCTGCGTTACCGCAGGTCCGGGCTGCGCGTGCGCGCCGTCGGCTCGGACGAGGAGTCGGCCCGGCGGGTCGGCGTGCAAGGTCGACCGCACGGTCATCGCTCGCCTACATCGCCTGTTCGCTGCTTCGTCGTTCGCTCGGCGCCGTCGTCCTGCTTGCGCAGCTCGGCATCGGCGACCCGGCCCAGGGCGTCGGCTACACGCTGACGAGCATCACCGCGGTGGTGCTCGGCGGAACCAGCCTGCTCGGTGGGCGCGGGACGTTCGTCGGGACCATGCTCGGCGCCGGCCTGATCGTCCAGGCCCTCAACGCGACGGTGTTCCTCGGCCTGACCCAGACCTGGCAGTACTTCTTCCAGGGCGGGCTATCGTCGTCGCCGCCGTGATCTACAGCCAGGTGCGGGGCGCCCGCCGCACCGTCGCCTGAATCCGACCGACTTCGAAAGGGTCAAACACGGTGCTGGCAGCGCGCTTCTACGACAAGAACGACATCCGGATCGAGGACGTCGACGGTCCCCGACGCTCAAGGCCCCCGACGACGTCCTCGTCGAGGTTGCGTGGTGCGGCATCTGCGGCACGGACCTGCACGAGTACCTGGTCGGGCCCGATCGTCACGCCGGTGCAGCCGCATCCGCTGACGGGCGCCACGCTGCCCCAGACGCTCGGGCACGAGTTCTCGGCGCGGGTCGTCGAGACCGGCTCGGAGGTATCCGGCGTCAAGGTCGGCGATCGGGTCGCGATCATGCCCGCGATCGTCTGCGGCAAGTGCGACTACTGCCGCCGCGGGCTCGGGCACCTGTGCCTGAAGTTCGCCTGCACCGGGCCTCAGCGCGGAGACCGGGCGGCCTCGCGCAGTTCGCCGTGCTCAAGGACTACCAGGTCTCCCCTCTGCCGGACGAGGTCTCCGACCTCGAGGGGCAGTCGTCGAGCCGGCCAGCGTGGCCGCGTACGGCATCGATCGGGCGGGCGTGCACGGCGGCGACGTCGTGCTCATCACCGGCGCCGGGCCGATCGGCGTCCTCTCCGCGCTGTACGCCAACGCCGTCGGCGCCTCGACCGTCGTGATCGCCGAGCCGAACCCGAATCGGGCGGCACTCGCTCGCGGTCATCGACGTCGGTCCGGTACTCGACCCGACCGAGGACGGCTTCGCCGACGCACTCCTCGGACCTGACGCGCGGCATCGGCGTCGACGTCGTCGCCGAGTGCTCAGGATCCACGCCCGGGCTGGCCACCGCGCTGACGAGCGTCCGCCGGCGCGGCGCGATCGTGCAGACCGGTCTGCACACCAAGCCCGCCACGCTCGACGCCATGACGCTGTCCGCGAAGGACGTCAGCCTCGTCGGCAGCTGGTGCTACCTCATCACCGACTGGCCGCGGATCATCCGGCTCATCGGCTCCGGCAAGTACCCGGTGGGCAAGGCGGTAACGGCCCAGATCCAGCTAGAAGACGTTGTCCCGCAGGGCTTCGACGTTCTGGTCGACCCGCGCGGGGACCAGCTCAAGGTCCTCGCGTCACCGACGCTCGTACCGGCTGAACCGAGATTGGATTGTCCATGGAGCTCAAGGCAGTTCACCACGTCGGGCCTGGTCGTGCGCGACCTCGACCGGTCGATCTACTTCTACCACGACCTGCTCGGACTGCCGTTCGCCAACGAGCCGACGCCCGTGGTTCGACGGGCCCGAGCTGGAGAAGGGCGTCGGTGTGCCGGGCGCGCGGCTGCGGCAGGTCGCCTCTGGGTGGGCGAGAACTCGACCATGGAGCTCATCGAGTACGCGCAACCGGCCGGCCACCAGCACGGCGCCGGTCCCCAACAACTTCATGGGTGCCGCCCATGTCTGCTTCAAGGTCGACGACGTCCAGGCGACCAAGGCCGAGCTGGAAGGCAAGGGCGTCACGTTCTACTCCGACGTCAACGTCGTCGACTCGGGTCCGCTGGCCGGCTGGCGCTGGGTGTACTTCAGCGACCCGGACGGCCTCGCGCTCGAACTGGTCGAGGTCGCCTACTACCTGAAAGACGAGCGCGAGGCCAACGCCGCCGACTACCTGCGCACCAGGCCGTCGCTGGCCGACATCGAGCGCAGTTTGGCCTGAACCGTCTCGACGACTGGCCGGGCCGCGAACCGGCTCGCGAATCGCTTCGCATAAAGGGAGAGCTCCATGGTTTCCCGCGACCTTCGGCATGACGGGCGTCGACTGGGAGAACCGGCTCGACATGGACCGGCTGCGCCGGGAGCGCCTGGCCGGCTCAAGGCCGAACTCGACAAGTCGGACCTCGGCGCCCTGCTGACCTTCGACTTCCACAACATCCGCTACATGACCGCCACCCACATCGGCACGTGGGCGATGGACAAGATGATCCGGTTCGCGCTGCTGCCGCGCGGCGGGGACCCGGTGCTGTGGGACTTCGGCTCGGCGGCGCGCCACCACCAGCTGCACACGCCGTGGCTCGACGAGCCGCACGACGCCGCCGGCCGCGGTCCGCACTACGGCGCGCGGGCCGGCATCTCCACGCTGCGCGGGGCGATCTCGCCGGGGCCGGACGGGCCGAGGACGTCGCCGCCAAGGTCGCCCAGGTGATGGCCGACTTCGGCCTGGCACGGCCAGCGCGATCGGCGTCGACATCATCGAGCCGCCGGTCCTGTTCGCCCTGCAGGCGCTGGGCTTCGCGTCGTCGACGGCCAGCAGGTATTCCTCGAGGCGCGCCGGCATCAAGACGGTCGACGAGATCGGCCTGCTCACCCAGGCCGTCGTCCATGGTGGACGCCGCCTACGAGGAGCTCTACGAGTTCCTGCGGCCGGGCGTGCGCGAGAACGAATGCGTCGGCCTGGTCAGCAAGAAGCTGTTCGACCTCGGCTCGGAGCACGTCGAGGGCGTCAACGCGATCTCGGGCGAGCGCTGCTCGCCGCATCCGCACGTCTTCTCCGACCGGCTGATCCGCCCGGGCGACCCCGCGTTCTTCGACATCCTGCACAGCTACCAGGGCTACCGGACGTGCTACTACCGCACGTTCGCCGTCGGCAGCGCCTCGTCCGCCCAGCGCGGCGCGTACAAGATCTGCCGCGAGCTCATCGACAACGCCATCGCCCTGGTCAAGCCGGGCGCGACCACGGCCGACATCGTGCAGGTCTGGCCGACCGCGCCGGAGTTCGGTTTCGCCGACGAGGAGGCGGCGTTCGCGCTGCAGTACGGCCACGGCGTCGGCCTGAGCATCTGGGAGCGGCCGATCTTCAGCCGGCTGACGTCGATCGAGCATCCCGGAGACGCTCGAGGACGGCCAGGTCTTCGCCCTGGAGACGTACTGGCCGGCCGACGACGGATGGGGCGCGGCCCGCATCGAGGAGGAGGTCGTCGTCACCGAGACCGGGTGCGAGGTCATCACCAAGTTCCCGGCCGAGGAGCTGCTCGTCGCGGGCAGGCGCTACTACACGCACCGGCGGGCCGCTGCCGACTGAGCGGCGACAGCCAGTCGCACATCAACACGCAGCGCGAACGGTCAGGAGCCGTCGTGCATGAGGCTCCCGCTGTCTGACCACGGCTACGGCGATCACCGCGTCGTCCTGCCCCCGGGTGCGCCCGGACCGGCACGACGCGCGCCGACATCGACCTGCGCGACGCGTCTCGGGCATGTACCGCAAGCTGCAGGAGATGCGGCAGTTCGAGAAGCGGGCCTACGACCTGTTCATGCGCCAACTCGTCAAGGGGACGAGCCACCTGTCGCTCGGCATGGAGGCGATCGCGGCGGGCTTCGGCGCCGCAATGCGTGCCGACGACTACACGCTTCGCCACCTACCGCGGCCACGCCCACACGCTGGCGCGCGGCGTGCCGATGACGCCGGTGCTCGCCGAACTGCTCGGCCGCGCCAACGGTCTGATGGGGGGCAAGGGCGGCTCGATGCACCTGACCAGCGTCGAGCACGGGATGATGGGCTCGTACGCCATCATCGGCGCCCACCTGACGATCGCCAACGGCGCGGCGTGGTCGGCGCAGTACCGCGGATCCGGCCAGGTCGCCGTCTGCTTCTTCGGCGACGGGACGACGAACATCGGCGCGTTCCACGAGGCGCTCAACTACGCGGCCGTCTACCGACTGCCGGTGGTGTTCGTCTGCGAGAACAACCTGTACATGGAGTACACCTCGATCGCCGACATCACCGCGGTGCGCGCGCCCGGCCGCGCGACCGTGCCGCGGCGTACGGGCTTGAGCTCGATCGTCATCGACGGCAACGACGCCGACGAGGTCTACCTGACCGCGACCGACGTTCTCGCGCGCGCCCGCCGGGGCGACGGCCCGTCGCTCGTCGAGGCGGTGACGTACCGCCACGGCGGCCATTCGCGCGCCGACCCGGGCAAGTACCGGCCGGAGTCCGAGGTGGACGCCTGGAAGGCGTACGACCCGATCACCGTCTACCGCGGACCGGCTGCTGCGCCTCGGCGTCGACGAGAGCCGAGCTGGATCGCGTCGACAAGGAGGTTGCCGCCGCGGTCGACCGGGCAACCGAGGAGGCGATCGCCGGCGAGCTGCCCTCACCGGCGAGCGCGTTCACCGATCGTCTGGGCCGATGGAGGCTCGTCGTGGCGGAACTGACCTATCGCGACGCGGTCGCGCGCGGCATCGCGCAGGAGATGCGCCGCGACGACCGCGTGGTGCTCATCGGCGAGGACATTGCCGGTGCCGGCGGGGTGTTCAAGACGACCGTCGGGCTGCTCGACGAGTTCGGCCCGAAGCGCGTGATCGACACCCCGATCGCCGAGCAGGCCATTCTCGGCGCCGCGATGGGTGCGGCGATGACGGGGCTGCGGCCGGTCGCCGAGATCATGTTCTCCGACTTCTTCGCCGTCTGCTGGGACCTCGTGGTCGAACGAGATCGCGAAGACGCGCTACATGACGAACGGCCAGGTCACGCTCCCGCTCGTCATCAAGACCGGCAACGGCGGCAGCGCTGCGGTTCGGCGCCCAGCACTCGCAGTCGGTCGAGAACTGGGCCATGGCGGTGCCCGGGCGTCAAGGTCGTGACGCCGTCCACGCCCGCGCGACGTCGTCGGCCTGATGGCCGCGGCCGTCCGCAGCGACGACCCGGTGCTGTTCTTCGAGCACAAGGGTCTCTACGCGAGCAAGGGCGAGGTGCCCGACGGCGACATCGTCGACGAGCTCGGGACGGCGGAGATCCGCCGCCCGGGCAAGCGACGCGACCATCCTGTCGCTCGGCCTCATGGTCGCCCGGGCGCTCGATGCGGCCGAGCAGCTGGCCGCGCGCGGCATCGATGCCGAGGTCATCGATGTGCGCTCGCTCGTGCCGCTGGACACGCAGAACGATCCTCGCCTCGCTGGCGAAGACCGGCCGGCTGTTCACCGTCGAGGAGAACCCGCGCCTGCTCGGCTGGGGCGCCGAGATCGCGTCGATCGCGGCGGACGAGTGCTTCTGGGATCTCGACGGCCCGATCGTCAGCGGATCACCACGCCGCACATGCCGCTGCCGGCCGCCGACTCGCTCGAGGACCTGGTCATCCCGTCGGCCGAGCTCGTGGCCACCACCGTGGAGAAGGCCCTGCAGTCGTGAACATCGACGTCACGATGCCCCAACTCGGCGAGACAGTCGCCGAGGGCACGATCACCCGATGGCTACGCCAGGTCGGCGACATCGTCGGCGATCAGGAGCCGCTGCTCGAAATCACGACCGACAAGGTCGACACGGAGATGCCCGCGCCGGCGTGCCGGGCGGCTGCTGGAGATCGTCGTGCCGGAGGACGCGACGGTTGCGGTCGGAACGGTGCTGGCCGTTATCGGATCCGAGGCTGGGACACCCGCTCCCAACGGCGCGACGCCTTTGGTAGCGCCGCCGAACGGCGCCCCGCGTGCCGATCGGCCGCGTCGCCAGGTCCATTCCCCGCTGATCCGCCGGCTGGCGAGCGAGTCGGGGGTCGCGCTCGCGTCGTTGCGGGGCAGCGGGCCGGGCGGGCGGGTGACCCGTTCCGATGTCGCCGCTGCCGCCGCTCCGTGCGCAGGAGCGCTCGCCTGCGGCGCCGCCGACTGCGGTTTCAGTCGGCGACGATGACCGGATCGAGCCGATGACCCGGCTGCGTTCCGTCATCGCCGACCGGATGCTGACGTCGCTGCAGACGACGGCGCAACTCACCAGCGTCGTCGAGGTGGACGTAACGCCGATCGTCGCCCTGCGCGACGAGGTGGCTGCCGATCTGCGCGATCGCCTCGGGGTTCGCCTGACGCTCACGGCGTTCTTCGCCAAGGCGGTGATCGAGGCGTTGCAGGCGTTCCCGCTGCTCAACGCCTCGATAGACGCCGGACACCGCATCGTCCACCACGCGAAGCAGCACCTGGGCATCGCCGTCGACACCGATCGGGGCCTGCTGGTTCCAGTGATCAAGGACGCCGGCGAGCTGAACCTGCTCGGCCTGTCGCGGCGGATCGGCGACCTGGCCGCGCGAACGCGCGACGCATCGCTCTCGGCGGACGACCTCGCCGGAGGCACGTTTACCCTTACCAACACGGGCAGTCGTGGCGTTCTGTTCGATACGCCAATCCTCGTCCCGGGGCAGGTTGGCATCCTCGCAACCGGCGCGGTCGTCGAGCGGCCGGTCGTCGCGCCGGCACGCTGACGGCCAGCGCGTGATCGTCATCCGCTCGATGGCCCATCTCGCGCTGACCTACGACCACCGCCTCGTCGACGGCGCGGATGCTGCCCGGTTCCTCGCCTTCATCAAGGACCGTCTCGAAGCCGGCCACTTCCAGACCGAGTTGGGATGACGTCGATGTTCCTCGGCGACGGCATCGGTCATCTGGCTTACTCCACCCTCGTGCATCAAGGCGATACGTGGGACGAGATGCGGCGCAGCGTCGAGACGTACGCGCCCGCCGTCCAAGCTCGCCTGTCGCCGGGAGGCCCGTACGGCATCTCGCTGCGCCTGTCCGGGGCATCGGCCGCGACGCTGACCGGAGACCCGGGGGAGCGGCAGCGGTTTCGCCGCTGGCTCGACGAGCACGACATGTACGTCTTCACGGTAAACGCTTTCCCGTACGGGCCGTTCAAGGACCGCGTCGTGATGGAGCAGGTCTACGAGCCCGACTGGTCCACCGAGGATCGCGTCGCCTACACGTGCCAGGTCGCCGACATTCTCGCCGAGATCACGCCGGATTCGGTGTCGCCGTCGATCCAGACCGCACCGCTCGCGTTCCGGCCGAACGTGAAGACCAGCGAAGACGTGGCGAAGCTGACCGAGAACCTGCTGCGGGTCGTCGCGCACCTGATCGATCTCGAACAACGCACGGGCCGGCGGGTCAAGCTCGCACTCGAACCAGAACCCTTCTGCTACCTCGAAACCACCGAGGAGACGGTCGCCTACTTCCAGGACCACATCTGGTCGGCCGCGGGCATCCGGACGTTGTGCCGGCTCAGCGGTCGGCCGGCGAGCGAGGTCGTCGGGCTCGTCCGCCGGCACCTCGGCGTCGTCTTCGACATCTGCCACCAGTCCGTCGAGTTCGAAGACATTGCGGCTTCGCTGCGACTGCTTCGCGACGCCGGCGTCCCGATCTTCAAGTTGCAGGCGGCGGCCGCCTTGTGGGTGCCGCGCGTGTCGGACGCGGCGGTGTCGGCGCTCGGGGCGTTCACCGACACGATCTACCTCAGCCAGACCACGGAGTCGCGCGACGGGCAGTTGACCCGGATGCTCAACCTGTCCGACGCGATCGCCGGCTGGCGCGACGATCCGCGCGGCGAGCGAGAGTGGCGAACCCACTTTCACGTGCCGGTCTTCCTCGACGACCTGGGCGAGTTCCGCACGACGCGTCAGGGCATCGAGGCCGCGCTTGCGGTGCACGCGCGACATCCCGCTGTCCGACCACCTGGAGATCGAGACCTACACCTGGGACGTCCTGCCCGCGCACCTGAAGACCGGCGACATCACCGAGTACGTGTGCCGCGAACTCGAGTGGATGCGGGCGGCGATAGCGGCGGCAACGGCGCCGGGCTGAGCCGCGCTTTCCGGCCGGGCTCGGCTCGCTGCGGCGCGGTACATACCGGCCAGGTACGGTGCGAGACATGAGCAACCCGGAAGATCCCGGCCATTCGGGTACCAGCTCGCCCGTGCTCCCGGCGCCTGCGCAGATTCTCGCGACGTTCTCGCGCGCCCGTCCGGCCACGGTGACCGAGGCGGCGAGCAGTGCGGCGCGCGGGCAGGTGGTGAAGGTGGCCGGTAAGGCAGTGCCCGGTGCCGGCGGGCCGCTGCGCGCACCGCTGTCCGGCGCCGAATGCGTCTGGTATCGCAGCATCGTCTTCCGCGCGCTGCGCGAGTCGGGGTATACGCGGTACCAGCAGCGTCCGCTACAGCCGATGAACCCGCTCGCGCCGTCGGACCTGCCCGACTACGGCGCGACGCACCGGGTCAACGTGCGCGGTCAACAACTCGGCTCGGACACGAGTTCCACGGCGCCGTTCGCGCTCACCGACGGTGGGGCCGAGGTCGTCATCGATCCGCGGATCACCGATGTCGACACGGACGTCTTCGGCGTCAACCAGGTAGTCAAGAGTTCGCGCGCAGGCGGTCCGTTCGCTGCGGACGAGGTGCACACCGAGTGGATCATCCCGGTCGGTGCGGACCTGCTCGCCGTCGGAACCGTGCGCTTGGACGGAGCGGACGGAGCGGCCGGTACGGGCGTCGCCGAACTCGTCGCGCAGGGCGAGGACATCGTGCTGGTGAGCACCAAGCCCGAGCAGCAGATCCTGTCCCGCAACGCGACTGCCACAGAGGTCCACCTGCCGGTGTCGAGCCCGCGCAGCGTCGTCGCGCTGCTCGGCGGCCTGCTGGCCGTTGCGGCGATCGCGGCCGTCGTCGTCTTCTTCATCCTTTCCCATTGATCGACCCGCCGCAGGAGGCGAACGTGTCAACGTACGAACAGATAAGCCAGCAGCTCGACGTGGCTGAAACCACGATGCGCGAGGCGGTTGACCGGCTCGGCAACGTCCAGACGCTGCGCCCGATTCTCGCCGACCTCGTCGGGCGCGCGGAGGCGGCCGACGGCTACGTCGTCGTCGAATGGACCGCGAACGGGCTCTCGGCACTCGAGCTCAACCCGCGGGCGATGCGCCTGCCGTCGACCGAGCTGGCCGACGCCATCAAGGCGGCGATCGCTGAGGCGACCGCCGACCTGCGCCAGAAGACGCGGGCCGCTCTTGCCGATGCCGGGATCGGCGCGGGCAGCGCGCCTTCTATTGACGAGGTGCGGGCCCAGCTCGGCCAGTTGCGCGAGCGGACCATCGACGGTGCCCGCCAGACCGTCAGCCAACTGGATCGCGCGATGCAGATGCGCCGCGAGAGCGGCCGCTGAGACTGTTTGGAGGGCCGGCCACCTGCGCGGATCCCGCGCCGGGTGACCGGCCCTTTGCGTTTGCTAGGCAGTCTTTGGGCGGCTACTCGCCGGCGCCCCACTGCTCGTCGGAGGACTTCGGCGCGTCTGGTTCGTTCCACCCGGAGTCCACTGTGGACGCGCCCTGATTGATCAGCCAGGACAAGCCCTTGCCCACCGGCTCGCCGATCTTCTCGCGGCCCTTCTCCTTGCCGCTGTCCTGCAGGCCTTCCTTGATCGGATCCTTGGCGCCCTCACCGTCGCCGGATCCCTCGCCGTCGCCGGATCCGGAGCCTTCGCCTTCGCCGGATCCGGAGCCTTCGCCGTCGCCGGATCCCGAGCCTTCGCCGGACCCTTCGCCCTCGCCGGATCCGGAGCCTTCGCCTTCACCGGACCCGAGCCTTCGCCTTCACCGGACCCTGATCCGGAACCCTCGCCTTCGCCCTCGCCGGACCCCGAGCCTTCGCCTTCGCCCTCGCCTTTGCCCTCACCGCTGTGCGAGATGCGATCCAGGGCGACGCTCACCGCCACCTCGCCGGCGCTGTCGACGACGGCCTTACCGAACTCGGCGGCGATGCCCTTGTCCCCGTGGCTGGTCTGCGCCTCGATGTCGAGGACGTCGCTCACGACGATGGCCTCGGTGGCCGCCGCCATGAGGGCGATCAGCACGGCCATGCTCGCGTTTATGACGGCGAGGCACGAGGCGGTGACCGCCTCACCCTCGGCGAAGATCGCCTCGGACGCGCCGAGGTCGCCCACGACGCTCGCGGCGGCCACGTAGAACGCCGTCGCATTGGCCGCCTCGATGACCCCGATGCCGTCGCACAGGATCGGCCACGCGCCGATCGGGACGGTCAACGCGGTCAGCGTGATCGCGACGGCCAGCGCGTAGTTGTGGCTGTCGCCGAGCTCAGCGGCGAGATTGCGGATCTCGGTGTCGAAGTGGTCGCGGTCCTCGCCGTGCCAGTAGTCGCGGGGCAGACCCTCGGTCAGTTCGGTGAGGCTCTGCTGCGCTTCCTGCAATCCCGAGGCCGCGCCGTACCACTTGTCCGCGCCCTCGCCGAGCGCGAACGGCCCGCCGGTGCCGTTTCCCATGACCGAGCTGATCTCCTCGGTCATGGGTGACCAGCAGTCGGCGAAGTTCACCATTACCTGGGCGGCAACGACCGCCGCCCACACGCCGTCATCGGCCGTGATGAGTCCCATTGGCTGCTTTCTGTTCGGTCAGGGGATACGGACGGTGCTCGCTTTTTCCGCCTCGTCCCAGACCTTCGCGGTCGAGCGCAGGCGTTCCTGGATGGTCTCGATGTGCGCCTTCTTGCTCTCGGCATCGCGGACGCCGAAGGCATGGGCGCTGGGATATGCGATCGCCATGTCGAGGCCGTAGTGGCTGAACGCACCGCCGCCGATCTCGGCCTCCTCGATCTGCTTGCCGGCCTCCTCCAGGGCGCTCTTGACCTTCTCGAGGTCAGTCGCAAGCTTGCGCAATGCGTCGGTGGTGATCCTTTCTTGGCTGGTCACCCGATGCCCTCCCCTGTTTGCGATATATCCGTCACACCGACGGACTACGGCACTCTACGGCGTAACCGCGCAATAGGCGCGATCCGGGCGTCATCGGGTTCGCGGCGACGAGCGCCGACGCTGCCCATGATCATCTCTGCCGCAGGTGCCGAGATCGGCGATTCCGGCCGAGATCATCAACAGTCAGTAACGCCGCCGTCTAATCACCGGCCGATCCCGCACTGTCCGCGGCTGCATAACCCGCCGGAGATCGAGCGTGGCGCTGGCCGATCGGTTGCACAGGCGGCTGGTTGCGCAGGTGCAGTGTGGGGCCCGCGTGCTGATCATGTGCAGATCTGGCGGTTCTGGCGGCTTGATCTGCACATGATCGCCGCGCGGCCAGATCCAGCAAGCCGGCAGCGGCAGGGCTCCGTCCTGTGATGTGCCGGAGTCGGTCGATCGGGCGGGTGCGGCCGCATGTTGATCACCTGCGGGTTCTGCACCGTCAGCGGTGGGTGATCTGCGGGTGATCATCGTCGGGTGAGCCGCGGTCGGGGTTGGCGGTACGGAGCGATTGTCGCCGGTTCGGTCGTTGGGCGGCGGCGCGGCAGCGGCAGCGGTCGGTGCGCGACCATGTCCGGGGCAAGACCGGCAGCCCGTCGACCAGATGTCCGATACCGGCCTCTCGCGGCATATTGACACGTGTGGACACACCTACGAGCATGATTGGCAGCGTTGGGAAAGCGCTTACCAAACTAGACCGCTGATGGCTGCGGAATGCCGAGGTGCGTTGTGGACGATCGTGTTGGGACGTACAGCCGGCGGGCCGCACTTGGCGGAATCGGCGCGTTGTCGGCGGCAGTGCTGGGCTCCGTCGCGAACCCGGGTATAGCGCAGGCGGCCCCGCCACCACCGCCGCCCCCGCTCAGCTATGGCGTCGACATTCGGCGGGCGGGCGCCGTCGGCGATGGTCAGGCCGACGACACCGTCGCCATCCAGAAGGCGCTCGACCTCGCCGGCACCGGAGGGTCGCACCTCGTCGTCGTACCGCCGGGCACCTACCGGATCACCCAGCCGCTGACGGCAATCGCGCCGATCCACATCACGGGGTTGGGCGGCGAGGCGAGCAGCATTCTGAACTTCGAGGGCAGCCTGCCCTCGGGCCTGACGATCACCCAGGCGTCGACCGAGGAACCGTATCCGGGGCCACCGGTTGAACTGTCCGGCCTCACGTTCCAGTACGGCGGCCCGGGTGCGGCGCTGTTCATCAGCGAGGACGGCGTGCGATCACCGTTTCAGAACACGCGGGTCGTCGGCTGCCGGTTCTACGTCAAGGGCACGGCGACCGGGCTGTCCAGCCTGAACCAGCGATCGCTCGTCGTGACGCAATGCCAGTTCCTCGGCTCGGGGCACAGCACGGGGATCGCGATCAACGACTCGGACAACACGACGATCGTGCAGAACGTCTTCTATCACATGCAGTACGGCATACACGGAATCCGCGGGGCAGTACGCGTCTACAACGCGGGCTGCGTGGTGATCGGCAATTCCATGTCCGGCTTCGAGAAGGCACTCTTCTTCGAGAACTGGGAGTCGGTGCAGATCGTCGGCAACATGCTCGACGGCGCGTCCCTGCAGTGTGTGCACATGGTCGACTGCTATCGCGGCAGCCTGTCCGGCAACTATCTCGGGCCCACCGGCACCGAATCCGCCTTGCTCATCGAGACGTCCTCGCCGCGGGGCGGACTTGGGCAGATCATGTTCCAGGACAACTACATCAACCACTATGCGGGGAACGCTGGGCACGCGGCTATCGCGGTGATCGGCGTCAGCCCGCAACTGCCGGTGGATCAGGTAACGATCGGCGGCAACATCATCAACGGCTACCCGGCCGAGGGCGGCATCCATCTGAAGAACGCGCAGAACGTGCTCGTCACCGGCAACACGCTCAACCGGGCCAGCGCGAGCGCCGATGGCGTGATGGCGATCTACGACGAGACGCCCGGTGCCAATCACATCGTGCACAACATCGTCGACGCCGATGTCGTCGCTGAGGGCGACACGGTCGCCGACAACTTCACCCGCGTTCCCGTCCCGAGCTAGTGCCACGCAAGGTGGTCGACGGCAATCGGGTGCCCCGGGAGTTGATCCCGGGGCACCCGCCTTCCGACCCCGTTACCGCCGGGCCTAGGTCGCCGCCGCTACGGCAGCACCTGGTAGCGGGTCAGCATGCCTGCGGTGATGTGGTCGTTGACGTGGCAGTGGAACAGCCAGATGCCGGGATCGTCGGGCACCATGTCGGCCGTCATCATCGTCGCCGGCAGCAGGCTGACGACATCGGTGCGCATGCCGTTCGCCAGAACGGTATTGCCGTGCCAGTGCGGCGTGTGCAGGTCGACCTCGGTACCCATGCCCATGAGGTACCACCGCACGTGTTCGCCGGCCTTCATCGTCATTGCCGACAACGGCATGTTGCCGAACACGTAGCCGTTGATGGAGTGCATCTGATTGCTCTCCTGGAAATCCTCGTCGTCCGGGTTGACGCTGGCCGGATTGCCGGTGAACCGGTCGATGTTTCGTTGCAGGTAAGGGCTCTGGTTCTCACTCGAGACCTTGAACTGCACGACGAACTCGCGGTCGACGTCGGTGGGTGTGCCGTCGGGTCGAGCCCGGTTCGCCGCCGTGATGATCATGACGCCGACCAGGCCGGCGTAGTCGTCGGACACCTCGTTGGTGTGCGAGTGGTACATCCACATCACCGAACTGCCGTCCATCGGCCCCGGTCCGGCTCGCGGCGGAACCTTCCAGACGTAGGTGTGCGTGCCGTGCGGCGCGACCGCGTCGTCCGCCTTGTCCGCACCGCTCGTGCCGTCGGCGTACGGCGCGCCCTCGGAGGCCTTGTCGTAGAACACCCCGTGGACGTGGATGCTGGTCGGCCGGTCGATGTTGTTGCGGTAGACGACCTTGATCGTGTCGCCGACGACTCCTCGGATGAGCGGGCCGAGCATGCCCAGATGCTGCCAACGGGCATCACGCGGCTTGAGGTGGGTGAACGTCGCATCGGTGTACTCGCGGTACAGCGACTTGATGTACCTCGAGCCGATGCGCTGCGGGCCCTGCTGCACGTAGGTCTTCGCGGTGTCGTCGAACGGGGCGCCCGTGATCTGGTTGATGCCGCTGGGCGCGTAGTCCCAGACCACCTCGTCCGCGGCGATGTAGTAGGTCCGGGTCTGCGGGACGTAGGCGGGCACCGGGGCGCTCGCACCGGTCGGGTGAGCGCTGAACGGGCGACTGGTCACGAGGCCGGCGACGCCCAGCACCAGCGTCAGAATGGCCAGCGCCACCACCACTGGACGTCCACGCTGACGCCCCGCGTCGGGCGAAGAGATATCAAGGATGTCATCCATGATCTGCACCTGCCGACGTGTTCGCGGCCTGCCGATCGATCGTCATAGCCATGTTGCCCTCCCTGGATTCAGACCTGTCCGGAGCTACCCACGGCCCCGGCGTATGCACGAAGTGTTGGTTCGGCCCGGCCTAGCTCGAAGCCCCCGAGAATTGGGTGGGCCCCGGCGTCTTGACACGTGAGGTGGTGATCTTGTCCTCGTTCGCGGCGAGTTCTCGTCCCGATTCGCCGATCGGGGCCACCCGAAGATGACAGTTAATTAATCCGCCAGATGACAATCCGTTAATGAACGGTCCGCGGTCTTGACCAGCACGGGCGATTGTGACGACCCCCGGGCACCGGCCCGGGACCTCCACGGGCGCGACGGGCGACCGGCCGGCGCGAGACTAGAGCGACAGCAAGCCTCAGGAAGCGAGACATCATGACCGACCTCATCACCACCCGGTTCGGTGCGGAGTCGACCGCGTCCGACGTCGTCGCGGGAGTTGATCTGCGGGGTAAGCGCGCCGTTGTCACCGGTGGCGCCTCGGGAATCGGCGTCGAGACCGCGCGTGCCCTCGCTGCCGCGGGCGCCGAGGTGACTCTGGCGGTGCGCAACGTCGACGCGGGCCGCCGGACGGCCGCCGACATCATCGCCAGCACTGGCAACAACAACGTCGCCGTCGCCCGGCTCGACGTCGCCGACCAGGCGTCGGTCGCTGCATTCGTGGCGGACTGGACCGGGCCGCTGCACATCCTGGTCAACAACGCCGGCGTCATGGCGGTCCCGGACCTGACCCGCACACCCGAGGGCTGGGAGCTTCACTTCGCGACGAACCATCTCGGCCACTTCGCCCTCGCCACCGGCTTGCACGGCGCATTGGCCGCGGCCGGCGGCGCGCGCATCGTCTCGGTCAGTTCAGTAGGGCACATCGACGGCGACGTCGACTTCGACGACATCCACTTCGAGCACCGCCCGTACGAGAAGTGGGCGGCGTACGGGCAATCGAAAACGGCCAACATCCTGTTCGCCGTCGAGGCGGCCCGGCGCTGGGCGTCCGACGGCATAAGGGCAAACGCGCTGAACCCGGGCCGGATCCCGTCCACCGGCCTGATGCGGCACCTCGGCGACGTCGCGACCCAGGCGGCCGCCGCAGCGGGCAACAGCAACGGGGTCTCGTACAAGAACACCGAGCAGGGTGCCGCCACCTCGACGCTGCTGGCCGCGTCGCCGCTGCTCGACGGCGTGAGTGGTCGCTACTTCGAGGACTGCAACGAGGCCGGCCCGCACGAGCCGGGCGTCCGTCGGGGCGTCGCCGCCTACGCGGTCGATCCCGGCAACGCCGCCCGGCTGTGGCAGGTATCGACCGACTCGGTGGCCTTTGCATCGAGACGCTGACGCAGTTACTGCTCCGGCGTGAACCGGACGGCTTTTTGCGCCGCCGTGTTGACCGTGAGCGTGAAGACGTCGGGCCGCGCGTAGTGGCCGACGGCGTCGAACATTCGTCGTTGCGTGCGGGCATGTGCGACGTCGACGGTCGCGCTGAGAATGCCTTCCTGTTCGAGGAGCGGTCCGGCGAGGACGTCTCCGGAGGGGTCGACGATGGTCGCGTTGCCGCGACTCATCCAGTCGTCGTCGCTGCCGTAGATGTCGCCGCGCAGTTCGGCCGGGACGTCGCTGCCTCGCAGCACCGGCGCGACGCCGATGACGTGGACGCCGCCCTCCTTGGCGATATGGCGAAGCGTGGCGATCCAGGTGTCGCTGTTGTCCCAGGTCGGGGCGAGGTAGATGTCAACGCCCTGCGCGTACATCGCCGCCCGGGCCAGCGGCATGTAGTTCTCCCAGCAGATCAGGCCGCCGACCACACCGAATTCGGTGCGCACCACGTCGAGCGGTCGACCCGTCGCCGTAGCCCCAGACCGTGCGCTCGCCCCCGGTGGGCATGAGCTTTCGATGGCGGCCGGCGACGGATCCGTCGGCGTCGAGGTAGAGCAGGGTGTTGTAGAGGGTGCCGCCCTCGATCTCGTTGACGCCGATGGCCACCACGGCTCCGGCGTCGCGCGCCGCCTCGCCGAGTTGGTCGGTGATCGGACCGGGTATTGCGACGGCTTCCGCGTAGAGCCGTTCGACGTACGGCCCGTCGTGCCATGCCGGTAGTCGCCACACCCAGTCGGGGTAGGTGGGGATGAACGCCTCGGGAAACACGATGAGTTCGGCTCCGCCGGCGGCCGCCTCCTTGATGAGCGAGCACGCTTTCGCCGTCGTGGCCGCGGTATCCAGGAAGACGGGAGTCGCCTGTACCGCGGCCACCGTCACGGTCACGGACTGAGCGCCCGGAGCGGTTCCGGCGACTACGACGAGTTCGCAGGGCCCGACGAATCCATCGGGGGTCTCGAACGCCGTCAGCCGTCGCGCGATCTCGGTCCAGGCTGCGGCGCGTCCGGATTCGTCGAGGCCGGACAGCATCTGGTGCAGGGCGCCGAAGGAATCCCGCTCGAACTGCACGCACTCGTCGACCGTTCGCAGCCGCAGAGGCGCGTCGACCCGTACCGCGACGACGTCGACGAATCCGGCGTCGCGGAAGGCCTGTTCGGCCACGCCGGGCGCGCCCAGGCTGAACGGCCCCGGCTGCCCGGGGGCGGGTGGCGGCAACTGCGCCCGATCCCGGATCACCGAGACCGGCACGGAGAAGAACTCGTTGCGATCGGGCGTCGAGTAGACGATCGCGGCGGCGCGCCCACCCGGTCGCAGTGCGCGCAGCATTCCCGACAGGGCGCGCTGCTGGTCCGGGAAGTAGATCAGGCCGACCCGGCTGATCACGGCGTCGAAATGATTCGCCTCGACGTCCAGGGCTTCGCCGTCCATCACCCGGGTGGCGATGTTGGTCAGACCTTGGCGCTGGGCGTTCTGCTCAGCGAAGGCCAGGATCGCGGGCGCCACGTCGGTGGCCAGCACCCGTCCCGAGGTACCGACCCGGGTCGCAGCGGCCAACGTCTGCCCGCCCGCGCCGGCGGCGACGTCCAGCACGCGGTGGCCCTCCCGGACTCTGGCGAGGTCGAGCATCACCGCCGTCGCTGCGCCCAGCCATCCCTCGATCGTGGGCGACCAGCGGTTCCAGGCCTCGGCCGCGGCCTGCCACTGCTCGGTGGTGGTGTGCTTGTACCGGACGGGGTCGAACGTGGACGTCGTCATGGCGGGCTCCTAGGTCTGCTCGATCCAGCTCTCGATCTCCTGGCGGTCGACACGGGCGAGAACGTCCGGATGGTCGGTACTCATGTGCGCCCGGATCGCGGCGACGACCTCGTCGTCGCTTTCCCCATGGGCGAGAAAGCCGCATTCGCACCGGATCAGCTTGGCCATGTCCGCTCCTGTCGACCGCCACAATGACTACGCCCGCCGTATTGGCGGAACCTTGGGGAGAGCATGGCGTCGCCACCGCTACGAATCCAGATCTGCGGCCGGATTGCGGTCGAGAGCGAAGGCGTGCGACGCGAGGACGACCTTCCGGGCCGGCAAGGCAGGCTCCTGCTCGCCTACCTGGTCATTCACCGTCATGAACCCGTCAGCTTCGACTCGCTCACCAATGCCCTGTGGGGCGAGACGCCGCCGTCCGCGTCCCTTCCGGCGCTGCATGCCCTGCTGTCGAAGCTGCGCCGGGTGGTCGGCTGCGTCGTCGAGCACGGCACCGCTCGTCTCGAACTCCCGCCGGGCAGTTGGGTCGATCTCGACACGGCTCGCGACGCCGTCCATCGCGCTGAATCAGCCGCTGCGCAAGGCGAATGGGAACGAGCCTGGGGCGCCGCCCAGAGCGCGTTGTTCGTATCGCGGCGCGGATTCCTGCCCGGCGAGACGGTCGCCTGGGCTGACCCCATCCGCCACGAACTCGAGTTGCTGCGCCAGCGCTCGCTGGAGACCTACGCCGACGCCGCCCTGCACATCGGGCACGCCGAACTGGCTACCGCTGAACGAGCCAGTCGTGAACTCGTCGCGCTCGCACCGTTTCGCGAGACCGCCCACCGCCTGCTGATGAGGACGCTGGTCGAACAGGGCAACGTTGCCGAGGCATTGCAGGTCTACACCGCTCTGCGTTTGCACCTGCGCGATGAACTCGGCGTCTCGCCCAGTCCGGAGACCCAGGCGCTGTACGCCGTGCTGATCGGCCGGGAGCCCGGCCGTTCCCGTTGAGTGGTGCGTTATCGGCTGAGTGGTGCGTTATAACGCACCACTCAACGCGCAACGCACCACTCAACTGACGGGGCCGCGTCGGGCCGCGGGGCTCAACCCAGGTGGGCGCGCCAGGACGCCACGTCGGTGATGTCCTGGACGCCGGCGCCCTCGTCCTGCCCGTCGCGCACCACCATCCCGAAACTGAGCGTCCCGTCGTCGAGCGTGATGATCGACAGTTCGAGCTCCGGCGGCTCGGCGGCCAGCAGTCTTTGCAGCTTGTCCATCGGCACTTCGTACAACTCGCCGACGATGCTTGCGCCATTCGCGGACGCGGGAACGAGGCCGGGGAACTCATCGCGAAATGAAAGGAACCGGTACTGCGGCGCCGTACGCCGAGGTCCGAGGAAATCCGACCCGGCGATATTGGCATGCGCCGCGCCGCCAGCCATTCCCTCGCCGTTGAGAAACATCAGTGGCACCGTCGGAACCCTTCCGGAGACTGATCAGGCGGCCATGTTAACCGGGCGGTACGGGGAGCCGAGCCGAATCGCGTGGCATCGCGTCCACTCGATCGGCGCGGAAATTGAGTTCAGCATCTCGCCACCTGGTCCCTAACGTGGTGCGACGTCGGCGCCAGTGATCACACCGCGCGAAGGACGAGGCAGATGACCACGTGTTCGATCGGCGAGGACGTCGCCCCGCCCGCACGACGGATGCGACGCGTCCCCGGCTGCTGAGCATGCCTCTCGCGCTCTGCTTCGTATCCAGCTTCGGCGCGATGACGAGCTTCTACCTGCTCCTTCGGTGGTGCCCTTGTACGCCGCGCATGTGGGTGCCGGACGGGTCGGTGCTGGCCTCGCGGTCGGTGTGCTGATGCTCGCGACGGTGTGCGCAGAATTGGTCACGCCGACGCTCATGCGCAAGCTCAGGTATCGGTGGATGTTCGCAGTCAGCCTGTTGCTGCTCGGCATCCCGGCGTTGGCGATGACTCTCGCGACCAGCATCCGCTCGGAGTCTGGCTGGCCAGGCACGTCGGCTACCCATCACTGTTCGTCACGTCGGCCGTTATCGCCGACCTGCTGTGTGATCGAGCAGGCGAGCAGGCGAGCAGGCGATAGCGGGGGGCACTTCGTCCAGACCGCCGTCAACGGCGCGACTCCGGCGGCCTGCCCGAACGGTGCGAGCTGGTAGCTGGCAAGCATCGTGCGGAGCAGGCCGTAGTGGTTGACGGGGATGTCGTACCGTCCGGGCCGGACGTGCGCGCCGGCCAGGATGGTGACGATGCGGTTGCTCTGGCTACCGTCGTCCTCGTCGGTGGTGATGATCAGCAGGCTGTTGTGCGCGCCGGACCACTCGGCGTACGCCTGCAAGTGCGTTTGCAGCCACTGATCGGCCTGCCGGATGGTGCCGTCGTGCATGTCGTGGTCGAGGTTCGGGATCACGAACGAGACGGTCGGCAGGGCGGCAGGGTCGCTGGGGAAGGCGGTCATCGGCTGGTTGATCCGGCTGGACAGCGCTGCGAAGTTGACCCAGGGGTTGTGCTTGCGTGCGTACGCGCCGCTGCTGCAACCGGTGAATCCGGGTGTCGGCAGGTCCTCGGAGTAGCCGGTGAAACTGAGCCGTCGCGCCTGCAACGCCGCCGCGAGATTCGGGCCGGAGTAGGTGTGCGGGCAGGAGTCATCCGTTAGCCCCTGCGTCGATCCGGAGAACAGGGCAAGGTAGTTCGGTTCGCTTGGATGGCCGATCGCGGACGACTGGGTGAGCACGGCGCCTGACGTGGCGAGTGTGTTCAGGAACGGGGCCTCGGGCTTGCCGATGATCTCGTCGTAGGCATGGTTTTCCAGGACAACGACCACCATGTGATCAAAGCGCGGAACCACGTTAGCCGCGGACGTCTTTGCGGAAGAGGCCACGGCGGACGTCTTCGGAGCGGGCTTCTTGGTAGCGGAGGTCGCCGGTGATCCGGCAGCCGACGTGGCTGCAACGGTCTGCGACGGACCCGCCGGAGTGGAATTGCCACTGCTGCCGCATCCAGCCACGAGCAGTGCGGCGCTGATCAGGACTGCCGGTCGGCGAGGGTTGCCCACCCGTCCAGTGTGATCACATCGATCAGCGTCCCGCAGGAGGTCGGCCACCACGGTCAACGATCGCGAACGTCGCGGCGTGGCCGGCGGCAATACGAACTATCCGTCCATTATGGACAGACCGCTCTCGGGAACCGCCAGATCGCCAGAGCGGAACCGGCGTCGTCCTCAAGTTGGGACCGCCGGCCATTGCGAGCGCCGTCGCTCGTCCAGGCCGCGCGCGTCGGCAGTAGGGCGGCGGCGAGAGCGAAGGTCATCAACCGGAGCAGAAATTGGCGCGCGCATATTGACGCCATCTCTGCGACTCTTCACGGTTTCCCCGGATTCTTCGTCCAGTTACCGTCAGTTAGCGGAAGTACTAGTACTGGTACTAATACCTGCGGGAATCTGTCGAACGCGAATTCCGCGAAAGCGATCAGCCCGCGAGCGAACTCGGCAAAAATGGCGCGCTGGGCAAGCCTATTTGGTGGACGCTCTGACGCCGGTCCCAGCCCGAATCCCATGTCGCACACAGTAAGCGTCGGCCGATGCCGTCGCGGCTCGCCAGGCAGGAGGCCCTAGGGCGCGCGGGACAGGGGCAGCTGGCGGTGCCGGGCTCGGCAAAATTTGAGGTCGCGTAGCGCGAATATCGCCTGCACGGTGATAAACGGACCGTGTGTGTTACCGCCACGGTAAATGCGACCTGATTTGCCGATCTAGTCGAGTTAGCCGGAGGAGCGTTTTCGGTCGTACGTATCGGTGACTCTCCCGCCGAAATTTTGCGGTGCGGGCTGTGTAATTGACTGACTACTGCTAGGGTCCGCGATCACATTGTTTTCACGGGCTTGGGCGGCGGGTATTCGGAAGAGCCGTGTTCGCTCGTCGGGCAATGTATTCGTTATTCGTACTGTTGCTGGCTGACCCCAGTTGCCACGTGACCTGGTCAGGGCCGCGACGTGACCCCGAGGGGGCAGATCCATGAGACCGAGGTGACCACAACCCTCGGGGCGCGGACGTGCGTCCACAGACGCCGCCAGTCCTTTTCTCGATGGCAGGTCTTTCCTAGTTCACCTTGCCCGGCATTCGGGCCTCTGGGAGATCGCACTCGCCGCATGGCCACGTCTCGAGGGCAGAACGGCGCAGAGCGTCGCCTGGTGACGACGTTGTCAGCGTCACCTTTCTCATGCTCAAGTCTTTGGATGGGGCAAGCGGCTTAACGGGAGGCAAGGCCATGACCGAGATTCGACGGTTCCCACCGACACGGCGTAGAACCTGGCAGTGGCAGATGGACGCTGCGTGCCGCGGCGCGGATACGGCGGTGTTCTACCACCCGGACAACGAACGTCGGGCCGTCGCCGCCGCCGCGAGGTCCGCGCGAAGGAGATCTGCAAGGGCTGCCCGGTCATCGCAGAATGTCTGCGCTCAGCACTGGAAACCCGCGAGCCGTACGGCGTGTGGGGCGGGCTGTCCGTCGAGGAGCGTCACGCGCTGTTCACCCTCGAACCGGTTTCACGAGAACGGCCGGCGAGCCAAAAACATTCCGCGGGCCGAGTAGGAGACCGGACCGTACGGTCCACCCGTCACAAGACTGGCGGAGTCATCCGGTAAGGGTGCATCACCCCCGTTCACGCCGAGCGTCGGTGCCGGTCCTCCGCCAAGACGGGCGAGCGGCTGCGACTCGGCCGGATCGTCACCATCGCTCGAATGATCGACCGGCCGTCGATCTTCGGGCGGCCGAGCGGGTGGGATCCATTCAGCAACCGTCTCGGATCTCGATCGAGTCTCGATGGGACGATTGTCGTCGGCTCGGCGCTGCTCACGCGACAAGAATCGCCCCGACCGGCTCGCGCATCGACCAGATGCAGTCGAAATTTCGAAACGGCGCTGCGGCGTTTAACCTTTTCCCATAAGGGCATCTGGCGCACCCAAGGGTGTGCGGATGCCACATCTTGGTGGCTCAGCCCGCGGCCTTTCCGGCGGAGCGTGGACCTTGAGAGTCGCTGCCGATCGGCGGATCGGCGTGTTCTATGCGGTTCATCGACCGCATGTCTGCGACACGTACCTGGGGCGGCTCGACCTCATCCCTCGATCGTCGTGCTGATCAGCTAGACAACGCGCGGTGCGTCCTACGAGAGCGCGCACCATTGCGGATGACCTCTTACAGGTCGTTGCGGAGGTCAGCGTTGACGAGTGCGCTGGAGCCGGCGGCCCGGGTGGTCATGTCGTCGGTGTGTTCTCTGAGCCGTTGCAGGACTCGGTGTCACCGAGCGGAACGGTCGCTTCCAAGTGCGCCGTGTTCTCGAGCCCGGGCAGGTCCAGCACCGCGTCGAAGACTGGCCCTGCTGCCTGTCGGCAGATGACCCGATTCAGCGTGCAGCGACGCTCGGGCTGTGCTCGCCTGATCTGGTGAGGTCGTGACCTGCGCCGAGGCAACAACGCGGTGTCCGTCGCTGACTTCGACATTCCGATGTGCGGCTTGTTCAGCCATCGTCTCTCCTACTGCTCGTCGAGTGATGATCGGTTTCGGTTTGGGCCCGTCTGACTGTCTGTTCACGGGGCCGATGCATGGGTATGTCCGAGCGCCCGCCGCTGCACGTCATGTCGGCCTGATTGTGGGCGTGCGGGTGGTGGGTGGTCTTGAGGAGCGGTGCGCGCGGTATGCCTTCGTCGTACTGGTGGTCGCGGAGGTAGGAGGCGATCTCGACCAGTCTGGAGAAGTCCGCGAACGTCGCACCGTCTCGTCTCACACGATCGGCGTAGTAGTCAGCGAGTTCTGCGTATGTGCTTGGCAGAGATGGCGAATTCGATTGACGGGCGTCGTCATTGGCTCGGTCCACGGTGTGGTCCCGACTGGCACCCGCGCGGCAGGCGCCGTTCGTGTTCGCCAAAGGCGACATCGCCCAGACCGGCGACACGCTAGTAACCCTCAGTACCTCTGACAGTACGCCTTCGCCCGCTGTCTGAGCGTCCGTGTATTGATGATCATGGCCGCCCCGGGCAACGGCATCCGAGCCGAACCTCGACATCGTGATGGGGGTGCGATCTACCTGCGATTCGCCCTACACAGGCTCGGCGAACGCCCGGGCGTAGATCGATGTGCCATGTGCGGATCGTCGTGGTCGGGTCGTCTGAGACCCTGGAGGCCGTGCCTGGTGAACTGATAGTCAGCCTCGAAGAGATCCGCGTGGCATTGAATCGCGTTCTCGGCGCTGTTGAGCGCGATCACGGTCCGATCCTGCGGCTTCCGGGCGACCAGTACTGGACCGTGCCGGTCGCCGCGGCATTCGACCTCCGACCCGGACAAGGTGATGACGGTCGGGCAGCTCGGCGATGACGTCGAAGCAGTTCGTGAGCTGTCGGTATCAACCGACGATGACGTGGTCGCGCCCTGGCAGGAGCTGGAGCATGTCATCGGCGTGCTCAGAGCGGTCGAGCGGCTGGTCCTACCGTGAGGGCAAGCTAGCGCCGCGCGGTTTCTCGGCTGCCGGGCCCGGCGACTGGGCCGCGCGCCGAACGTGGCCGTCAACTCATGGATGAGTGACGGCTTGTTCGAGCAGGTCCCGAAGGACGCGCTGCTGCTGGGGTTTGAGGCCGGCCAGGGGTGAGTCCTGGGCGAGGAGTTCGAGAAGCTGTTCGCGCAGCGCGTTGCCCTTTGCGGTGAGGACGAGTTGCTTGGCGCGGCGGTCGGTCGGGTGTGCGCGGCGCTCGATCAGCCGCTGTTGTCTCGAGTTTGTCGACGACGAAGGTGGCGTTGGACGGCTCGCAGCTCATGCGGTCGGCGAGTTCTCGCATCGTCATCGGTCCGCTGAGCTCCCGCAGTGCGGTCGCCTGGGCCGCGGTAAGGCCCAAGGTGACGGCGCGTTCGCGTAGGTGCTGGGCGATCTGTTCGGCCAGGCCGTTCACCAGACCGCACAGCTGTCGCTCGGCGATGGCCTGGCGTTCTCGGGACACATCTCACCTTATCAAGTCCATCAAGCCAGGATATTTCAAGCTTGAATATTGCTAGCTTGATGCTTATGCGTGAGGCTAGACATTGCGACCAGTTGGCATCGAAAGGGCGAGACCATGTCGAACTCCGCGGTTGATCAGGACGAGCGGCTGCGGCGGCCAGCGGGTGTCCGCTCCGTCCGGCTCGGCGACACGAAGGTGTCCTTCGTGCCGGACGGGGCCGTGCAGGGCAAGCCGCGCGAGTGGCTGCCGGACACCACTGACGAGGTCTGGGCCGCTCATCCGGAGTACCTGGATGCCTCCGGTTATCTCGTGGCGAGTATTGGTGGCCTCCTGGTGGAGCACGGTGACCGGGCGTTGCTGATCGACGCGGGGTTCGGCCCGCAGTCGCTACCGGCCGAGCCGGGAAATCCGAATGGCGCCATCTATGGCGGCGCGCTGCTCGCCAGTCTGGCCGAACTCGGCCGCGCGCCAGAGCAGATCGAGGCGATCGCCTTTACGCACTTGCACATCGATCACATCGGCTGGGCTTGGCATTCGGCTCCGGGCGGCGACCGGCCCGCGTTCGCCGATGCCGAGTATTTGGTGGCCGAACCGGAATGGGCCCACCGCGATCTGCTCGAGGCGGGCGGCACGACCACGGAGATTGTCGCCGCGTTGGCGCCGCGCGTGCATTCGGTCATCGACGGCCAAGAGATCTTTCCTGGTGTCGAGGTACAGATCACCGGTGGCCACACGACCGGGCACGCGCAGTACGTGATCTCAGGAGGCGGAACCCGGCTGATCGCCTTCGGTGATGCCCTGCATTCACCGCTGCAGGTTGACCACCCCGATTGGTCCTGCGTCTACGACCACGACCGAGCCAGGTCCGCCGACCATCGCCATCGTCTCGTCGCCGAACTGGAAGATCCTGACACGATCGGCTTTGGCGTCCATTTCGCGGACGTGGTGTTCGGGCAGGTCCGCCGGGACGGCGACGGCCCGGCCTGGCGGCCGCTGGACGCCTGACCCGACGGCCGACCACGACGATGACCTGAGCGTCGTGACCGGCAACTCTAGATCGGCGATTCCATTGGCTCATCGCGCGCGATCGACTAGATCAATGCGGTGCGGGCTGCCCATATCGATCGACTTGTCCCGCGATTCGGAGCCGTCGCCACGCCGCTTGGCGTCGCGCCGCGGCGCGCGCTGCGAGTCGCTATAGCTTGTCGTACATGCTCTCCGCGGTGCGCTCGCTGCGGCGGGTCATCCAGCGGGTCCGCACGCCGACGAGCTCGAGGAACGCATAGATCCCGAAGAGCAATATCGCCATACGACGATGTACATCCACCACGACATCTCGATCACCTCGACAACAGCAGTCGCAATCGGTGCGAAGTCGTCAACACCCGTATGTCCATTCTGCCTCCTTCTCTTGACGGGCGACGTGCGAGAACCCTCAGCTTCCTCGATTATGCAGCGTCCGGTCATCGGCTACGAGCACGCACAATGCGGCGAGAGGTGATTTAGGGTCTGTCATATGGCGAGTGAGTCGGGTCAGTGTCGAGAACTTCGTTCGGGCAGAAACCAATCGCATGTTTGCCGGACGACTACAGCGGGCCAGCCTCAACCACTTCAGCCACAGTCGGGTACCGACGAAGCTCGATGAGCAGGACGTGATCCGGATGAACCGGGACACGCTCTACAGTTCCGCGATCATCGACATCAGTCGAGGCGCAACGCTGACCGTCCCCGCGTTCGGTGACCGCTACCTGTCGGTCATGGTCGTCAACCAAGACCACTACATCAACGAGATATGGCACGAGCCAGGCACGTACCGGCTCAGCATGGACCAGTTCGACACGCCTTACGTCGCCGTCGTCGCCAGAGTGTTGATCGATGCCAGCGACCTCGACGACGTTGCGGCAGCCAACGCAATACAGGACGGGCTCGCCATCGACGCGATGTCGTCGGAGCCCTTTGCGATGCCCGATTACGACGAGGCCAGTTTCACGCTCGTACGTAACGCATTGCTCTCCTTGGCCAGCGCTGGAATCAACTCAACGCGCGCCTTCGGCCGCAAGGAATCGGTCGATCCGGTCCGCCACCTGCTGGCAACTGCCGCCGGCTGGGGTGGCCTTCCAGAAACCGAAGCCCTCTACATCGGCGTCGAGCCAAAACTTCCGGTCGGGGAATACAAGCTGGTCGTGCCACCCGTTCCGGTCGATGGCTTCTGGTCGATCTCGGTCTACAACGCCGACGGCTTCTTCGAGATCAACGACCGCAACGCCTACAACATCAACAACATCACTGGCGCCAAAGACGCCGACGGCACGATGACCGTCCACTTCGGTGGATGCTCAGACGAACGCATCAACTGCCTGCCGATCATGGAGGGCTGGAACTACACCGTCCGCCTTTACCGACCCGGCCCCGAACTGCTCGATGGATCCTGGCTGTTCCCATCCATCGAACCTGCCTAGCAGCGCACGAAAGCCACATGCGGCCCTCCCGCGACCCGTATGTCGACACGGACGTTGCGCCAAGACAGCGGCCCGTACGCCGGAATCCCTTCCAATCAGGCAAAAAGGCGAGCACGCTCGACTGCGCCGGTCCATAGGACGGGGAGTCGCATCCGGTGTCCTAACCACCACCGATGCCCTCGACTCCCAGACAAGGCATGCCAATGACCACCTTCGTACCGACCACGCCCACAACGTCCGCCCCACCTGATCCCATGCGCAGAACGTCGCTCACCGCCGGCTGGCTCTTCCTGGCGACCTTCGTGTTTTCCGTGCCTGCGCTGGCGTTCTATGCCCCGATCGTGAACCACGCCGATTACGTATTGGGCGGCGGCCACGATGCGAGCGTCCGGTTAGGGGCCTTCTTCGAGATCCTGCTCGCGATCGCAAACATCGGCACCGCCGTGGTGCTTTTCCCTGTCCTGAAGCGGTGGAGCGAGAGCGTGGCACTCGGATACGTCGCCTCTCGCATCCTGGAGTCCACGGTCATAGTGATCGGACTGATCAGCCTCCTGAGCGTCGTTACGTTGCGAAGCCATCTGACCGGTGCGTCAGGGGCCGCTGGCGATTCGGCGGTTCAGGTCGGCCGAGCCCTCGTGGCCGTCCACCATTGGACCTTCCTGCTCGGCCCGGCGTTCTGCGCGGGCATCGGCAACGGGATTCTCCTTGGTTCGCTGATGTATCGGTCCCGCCTGATGCCTCGACGATTGGCCATGCTTGGACTCATCGGCGGCCCGCTCGCATTCATTTCTGCTGACCGCCGTGGTCTTCGGCGCATTTAGCCAGACGTCAGTCCCAGGGAGTCTCTTGACTTTGCCGGAGGCCGCGTGGGAACTGTCCTTCGGCTTGTGGATGGTCATCAAGGGCTTCAACGTCACGGCCCTTGTGCCGGACCCATAAACCAAGGCGAAACCCGCGCCCTCCGGGGGCCTGCGATCGAATCGTCCGACGCCATTGGCTAAGTCAGATGGATACCGCGGCGTTCATTGGTAGGACGGCTGGTCCTTCGTGGGGTCTGCGCGGATCACGTCCAGTCGCGGGTTGGTGGTGAGCTGGGTGATCAGCGCCGGCGTCCGCCGATCCCGGCCCAGTGTGGATCGACGTCCTTGGCGACGCACCACGCGTGATCAGCGGGCCACACGAACGCAGGTTCGGTCTGGTCGAGCCGACATTGGCCCGGCCACCCCTGCGCGGTGTCCCATGAGCCGACTTCGGCCAACGGACCACGAAACAGCCAGTACGCGCGATGGGGCACCACGACCTTTGGCAGGTGCGGCATCGAGGGCCATCCCGCGGGTATGGGTGCCAGCCCCGGCCGGGCGTCTGGGCGCGCGAGCGAGGCGGCGTCGCTCTCATCGTCGATATACAACGCATCATCGCCGTCTCTGGCGACGTGGACGCCGAAGCCTTCCCAGACGCAGAAGTAGCAGTCTTCGGGGTCGTGGTGTGGCGTAGCCAGCACCTCGAAGAGCCTGGGCAGCTGGTCGGTGCGCCAGTCCTCTGCCTCGACGTCGTTCTCGCTTTGGCCGGGGCGCGCTGGGTCGGGCAGGAACCGAAGCCGCGCGTAGGCGTCGAAGCCGGCCGGGCCGAAGCCCACGAGCTGCGACCACGGCAGGTCGCTGTGGGCGATCCAGTCGGCGGCCGACAGGTCCCAGCAGAAGGTGAGTGTCACGTCTCCCTTCTACCCGCAAGCCCAGCGCCGGCGCATCTGGCAGGGCGCCGTCACACCGTCCATGACGAAAGTGCATTGGCGGCCCGCCAAGTTGGTCGACCGGAAAATGGTTGGGCGAGGCCACGTTCGGGTTGATAACGTGCCGGAGGCCGTGACACTGCGCGAGGAGGTGAGACCCATGAACGCTGCACGCACGTGGGTGCTCCCTGCTCGTCGTCACGGTCGGGCGATTGACGTAGGTGTCGCCGGGAGCGCCTCAACACCAAGGCACTCCCGAGAGGTAACAACCTATGCATTCTGTGCGCTTTACCGCGGAGACATCGTCGAATGGTGTCCTCGAACGCGACTTCGCTCGTGGGCGATGTCCCCGGCGTGCTCTGGTCGCCCGTATCCGGCCCCGATCACGCGCCCCTGGTGCTGATGGGGCACGGTGGCGGCCTGCACAAGAAGACGCCGGGCCTCATGGCCCGCGCCCACGACGCCGTGACCACGTGGGGTTTCACCGTGGTCGCCATCGACGCCCCCGGACACGGCGACCGCCCGTGCACGACGGAAGACGAGCAGGCCCGCGCCGACCTCCGGCAGGCGATGGCGGCAGGCGAGACCGAGCGCTTCGAGTCGATCAGCGTCCGCTACGGCATCTCACTGGCCGAGCGTGCCGTGCCGGAATGGCAGGCGACGCTGGACGCCCTGCAGAAACTGCCCGAGGTCGGCACCGATGCGCCTATCGGCTACGGCGGTGGCATGTCGTTGGGCACCGGGATCGGGGTGCCGCTGACCGCGGTCGAACCCAGGATCACCGCCGCCGTCTTCGGTGGCGGGTTCTTCGTGCACGAGGCGCAGATCGAGGCGGCGAAACGGATCACCGTCCCGATCCAGTTCCTGCTCCCGTGGGACGAGGAGTACGTCGACCGCCAATCCGTTCTCGCGTTGTTCGACGCCTTCGCCTCGAAGGACAAGACGCTGCTCGCCAACCCGGGCACACATCGCAACATGCGCTGGGTCGGCGTCGACCAGGACTTCCTGGCCCGGCATCTCGGCCAGGCCGGCACCTCACCGGGCTGACCCGACCGGTGTCGCACCTCCGGCTCCGCACCGGAGACCGGCAAGGGCGCCGAATGCGGAAGCGTCGAATATCGGCGGAGTCCAATAGAAACTCATTGATGCAGCGAACCCGCCGGCGAATCGCGCGAATTCGTCGGCAAAGATCTCGGGCAGTGTGGCGCACGGCCGTCCAACGCCGTCGATGCACGCGTGGTCATGCAGAGCGCCCCGCACAGCGTGTGCGAACGCTCGATGGTGGGCATCGTCGAGCAGGAGATCCCATACCGCATGGCCGATCTCGTGATAGACGAGGAACCGATTGGACGGCAATGTTGCCGATGTGGTCCGAGCGTCCAGGTGGATTCCCCACCGGCCGTCGACGCCTGATTCCGGCATCGAACAGGACGTCGCGGCCCCGCGGCACTGGCCGACGGCGTCGTCGAACGCGACCATGCCCGCGAGGCGCTGAAGCAGAGGTCGAGCCGCGGGCACGAGCTGCGCGAGGTCGGTCTCGACAACCGCCCGCGGCGCCGGTGCAAGGCCCGCGTACCGCCACGAGTCGGCGGCTGCGGCCGCGGGTGATCTGGCCGGCGCAATGATCGCGACCATTGCGGTCGCGCACGCCGCCAGTCTGCGTAGTGCGGTGCACGAGTACCCCATGGCGATCACCTGGCCCCCCGGTTCGAGCGCCGTTTCGACGCTCGCGATCGAGAAGCTGATGCGATGGGTGACGGACCTGATTCGTGTGGCCGCAGGTGCATCAGGCCGGGTGCTCACGCACTCTCGAAAGGCAGGACTCTGGTGTGGGAGGCGGGCCGTGGGTGGCCCGGAACGCCAGCGGATGCGCCACCGGCCAATCGGGCCATGCAAAGGCACACAATTGATGACACCTGGACGCCCGTCCTTGGCTGCCCACCGGATTCAGCGGATAGTCAAGATCGCGTCGAAGATCGCAGACTGCGACGAGGGAGGGGCCCCAATGAATCCGACGGCGACTGCACGCGCGGCAGAGCGGAAGGCAGCGGCGGCCAAGAAGGCGGCCGAGAAGAAGGTGACAGCGGCCGAGAAGAGGGCGACAGCGGCCGAGAAGAGGGCGGCGGCGGCAAGGAAGAAGGCGTCGGCAGCGAGGAAAAAGGCGGCGGCCTGATCACCCGTGACCGCGTGCGCTCGTACAGTCGCGAAGTGCCCTAACGCGGTCCGGCCCGTGCGCGTCCACGTTCGGTCCGGCGAAGCAGACGCACTGACAGTTGACATCGCCGAAGGCAAGGCAGACGTCGACGATCTGCGGCAGGTACTCACTCGCGATTTCGCCGACGGAAACGCGACCCTCTATTCCGTCTCCGTATCACACGACCCCCTGCCAACTGCGTTCTGACGTAGGTACCAATCCCACGGCGGCGCGCACGCAGATGGGCAGCCGAGGTAGGAACTCGGCTGCGATGCGTCGGGCTTCATGCGAACAACCACTGTGGCGGGATCGACAACAGCAACGCATTCGGCTTCTGCGCCTGCGTCCAGCACAAAGTGCCGTTCGAGACGAGGAACCTCAGCTTGGGCGGAGCGCCGTGGCGAACGGCAGGTTGCGCAGCACGGTAAATGCGGCGGCGACGACGACCGAAGCCAGGATCCAACCGCGAGGTATTCGCGTCCGCGGCTCACCGCGGCGCGACCTGCGCAGCCAGTCAGCCCACGCCCAGACAAGCAGCGGTGTCGCACACCAGAGCAGCGCATTGGCGGAGAGCGCGATGGCAATGTGACCCCGTGCGGCAGCGTTGACGGCACGCAACCCGCCACACAGAGGACACCACCAACCGGTCACAGAGTGGAAGGGGCACAGCGGGACGTGGTGGTGGGCCGGGTCGAAGGCCACGTCGGCGGCCGTCGCGACCACCACCGACGCAGCTACCAACCAGTGCTTGCGAGCCGCGGGCAGACGCGGTGCTGCGAGCAGCGCTCCGGTCGGAGCCATTTGCGTCAACTGGTCGACGCGTAGTTGGCGACCGCGATGAACCAGATCAGGCTGAACCCGATGCTGACGATCGAGATGACGAGTCCCGCTATTGCGAGGCCGCGGCCGGACTGCCCGGTCTGCTTGGTTTGATTCATGCCGATCAGGCTGAAGATCAATCCGAGTATCGAGCAGAAGAATGCAGAGGACGAACCCGGCGATCGCCATGCCGTTCGTGCCGGGCACTGGCGGGTAGCCATACGGCTGCGGCGGATAGCCAGGCTGTGGCGGATAGCTGGGCGGTGGCGGGTAACCGTACGGCGGCGGAGGATATCCGCCGGGCGGTGGCTGGTTGACGTCAGTCATGGCGCGGATATCCCTTTCAGAGGCTTCGGTCCTGACCGACCTATCGGCTATGCGATTCGGTTCCTTAACGACGCTCACCCGCTTGGTCGATCGTGTTTTGCGCAGCCACCTTCGAGGAATGGTGGAAATCAAGCCCGGCGTGAGCGCGCGACGAAACGAGCATGACCGGCGCGATCGACGATGCGGGCTACGGTCCGGTATGCGGGCCACGCATAGGGGAGCCGAAGCGAATTATGTTGCCGTCAGGGTCAATCACGACACCCTCACGCTGGCCCCACTCGGTGTCCACCGGAGTCCTGATATCAACTCCAGCCGCGGCCCAGGTCTGGGCCAGCTGATCGGCGTCTTCGACGAAGAGGTACGCCGAACTCGGCGTCACGGTCACGTCGGCCGGCGTCACACCAAGGTGGATCTCGGCATCGTCAAGAGTGGCGTAGCCGTACCCGCCCCGTTCGTAGGTGCGGACGGTGAAGCCAAGTCGTCGGTAGTGGTCCAGGGAGACGGCCAGGTCGCGGACGGGAAGGATCGGAACGATCCGCATCGACGAACCCACACCGGTGAAGATACCTAGTGGAGCTCGCGTTTGAGGATCTTGCCGGTGGTGGTCATCGGCAGCGAGCCGGCCAGCACGATGATCCGCGGGTATTTGTACGCTGCCATTTGCTGCTTCGACCACTCGACGAGCTCCTCGCTCGTGGCGGTGGCGCCCTCCTTGAGGATCACGTACGCCTTTGTCTCCTCGCCGTTGCGCTTGTCGGGTACGCCGACGACGGCGGCCAGCGACACGGCCGGATGGGTTATGAGAACCTCTTCGATCTCGCGCGGGTAGACGTTGAAGCCGCCGCGGATGATCATGTCCTTAGCGCGGTCGATGATGTAGTAGAAGCCGTCTTTGTCGCGGCGGGCCAGATCGCCGGTGCGGAACCAGCCGTCGTTCATCATCTCGGCCGTGGCCTCCGGCCGGTTGTAATAGCCCTTCATGATGTTGTGACCGCGGATCGCGATCTCGCCGACCTCGTCGACCGCCTCGACGCTCTTCCAATTGTTGTCGACCAACTTCACGTCGATTCCCCAGATCGGCACGCCGATCGAGCCGGGCCGCGGGTCCTGGTCAGGGTCGCTGAAGGTGGCGACCGGCGAAGTCTCGGACAGCCCGTAGCCCTCGAGGATCTGCACGCCGAACTTCTCCTTGAACTGCTTGAGGATCTCCACCGGCAGCGCCGAACCGCCGGACACCGCACGCCGGAGATTGCGCGCTATCCGCTCGACGTCGACACTCTCGTTCAGGGCGTTGAGCAGGCCCCAATACATCGTGGGCACACCAGCGAAGAACGTGATTTCCTCCTTCTGCATAAGGGCGAGCGCCTGATCGGCGGCGAAGCGCGGCAGCAGCACCAGCGTGGCGGCGGTGGAGAAACCGGCGTTCATGTTGACGGTCTGGCCGAACGAGTGGAACAGCGGCAGGACCATTAGGTGAGTGTCGTGCCGACTGGGCACAGAGTCGAAGAGACGGTTGCACGTGAGGGCGTTCATCACCATATTGCTGTGGCTGAGTTCGGCGCCCTTGGGCTGGCCCGTCGTGCCACTGGTGTAGAGGATCACGGCAGTGTCGGTCGCCTCGGTGGCGACGGATTCGAACTCGGCCGAGTGGCCGGCCATTGCCTGTGCCATGGTCTCGGCGCCCGCTATCGGCGAGGGGGTCGTCTGGTCGGCGGTGATGACAAAGAAGTTCTGGCAGGTATCGACCTGTGCGAAGCCCTCGTATCCCATCTGCCCCATCGGCAGGTCCGGGGTGCCCTCGAAGCAGAAGTACGCCTTCGCATCCGAGTCGGCGAGGTGGTAGGCGATCTCACGGCCCTTGAGGAGCACGTTGAGCGGAACGACAGTCCCACCGGCCTTGAGGATGCCGTAGTAGACGATCGGGAAATACGGCAGGTTCGGGCACGACAGGGCCACCTTGTCACCGGGCTGGATGCCCCGAGACACGAGCATGTTCGCGACCTGGTTGGCGAGACCGTCGACCTGCGCGTAGGAGAGGTGCAAATCGCCAAGCGTCACGGCGTCGCGGTCCGGGTGTGAGCGGGCACTGGCTTCGAGGAACATCGATAGGTTGAGCATGCCGACCTCATTTGCTTATGACCGACGCAGTCAACCGACGAGCCCCCATGTTGAGCCCGACACTGTGCATCGGGTCTTCGTCGCGCCCAGTGTCCTTCCGTGCCGGGACGCACGGTAGGGCCCAAGGTCGCTACCGCGTATCGCATTTCGGTCGCCGGCTCACGGTGACCGCACCGGCTCATCCGCTGTTGACGCCACTCTCAGCACGCGGGCAGCAGGTGGACTACTTGGGTTGAGTCGTTGGCGGCGCGTCGACGAGGGCGCCGGTTGAGGTCAGGGTGTGATAGCTGCGGTACTGGAATCCGCAACCCTTGCCGTACGGCTCAAGTCGCGTGTAGCTGATCGCTTGTCGGAGCCTGAGGATGGTGCGGCCGTTGGTTGCGTCGATCGCCGTGAGCGTGATTTCGGTCGGGCGGGAAGGATCGGTGACCGGCTGGCCATCGACGTTGGACGTGTAGGTGGTCGCGACACAGGATCGCGCGCCGGCCAGAGTCTCGGCGCGCACCATCCACGCCTAGATCCGCACGTTCGGTTTGTCATCCCCCGTCGAGGGAAAACATAGATCCGCGCGATCCGCTCTGGAGTGCAGGACGATCAGGAAAGGTCCCGGGTGGTCGTCGGCGGTTTCATTTTGGGTTGGACATGATTAGCCCAACGGTCGTGCGGAGTGCAAAGACCTGCTACAGGAGCGAGTGTGACTGAGCAACTGATCCGGGCCAACGGGGTGGACGTGTGCATCGAGTCATTCGGTAATCGCAGCAATCCGCCGATCCTGTTGATTATGGGCGCCGCTGCGTCGATGTTGTGGTGGGAGGCTGAGCTATGTCAACGAATCGCTGACCACGGCCGGTTCGTGATCCGCTACGACAATCGAGACACCGGCAGGTCCACGCACTACCCGCCCGGGTCACCCGGCTACTCGTTCACCGATCTGACCGAGGATGCGCTGGGCGTCCTGGACGAACTCGGGATCGAGCGCGTGCACCTCGTCTGCCGGTCGTGGTCCGGCGGGATCGGCCTCATCGCCGGCGTGGATCACCCCGACCGGATCGCATCGCTCACGTTCGTGTGCACGAGCACCGGCGACGCCAGCCTCCCACCGCCATCGGACGAGCTCGCCAAGCACACGCCTGCTGTGCCGGATCCCGCCGACCACGGTGCGGTCGTGGACTTCGTGCTCGCGTCGGCGAAGGCTTCCTCTGGTGGCTCGCCGTTCTTCGACGAAGGCGCCATGCGCTTGCTGGTCGAAAGCGACGTGACCCGGACACAGAGCATCGCCTCAACGCTCACGAACCATTACGCCATCGACTTCGACGGACCGGTCGGCGGCGGGTTCGGCGACATCCATGTGCCGACGCTCGTCGTGCACGGCGACCACGACCCGGTCTTCCCGGTAGCGCACGGCCGGGCACTGCGGGACGCGATTCCTGGCGCACAACTTCTCATCCTGAAAGGCGCGGGACACGACGTGCCGCGGCCCGTGTGGGACACGTTCGTGTCGGCCTTGATACGGCACACAGCCCGTCCGTCCTGACCGGCTGCCATCGAGCGAGACGCACCTACATCAGGTATCTCGCGAGCACCGATCAGTCCTCCGAGCCGTCGTCGACGGTGCTCTCCGGCCCGGCGGCTTCCGCCTCGATCTGCTCGGCGGGCTCGTCCAACGGCGCACGCAGCGCGCGCACCGTCGTGTTTGCGAACGCCACGAACGGCACCGCGATCAGCGCGCCCGGTATGCCGAGCAACGCCGTGCCCGCAAACACCGAAACGGCGACGGCCAGTGGATGCACTGAAACGGTCCGGCTCATGATCACTGGCTGCAGTACGTGACCCTCGATCTGGAAGAGCACGATGATCGACACTGCGACGACGATGCCGGCTGTGACGCCGTGTTCAAGTGTCGCGACTGCCACCACGACCGCTCCGGAGATGGTCAGGCCCAGCAGCGGAACGAAGGAGCCGAGGAAGATCAACACACCAAGTGCGGCCGCGAGCGGGACCCGCAGGATCAACAGCACGATCGTCACGGTCACGCCGTGGAACAGCGCAATGAGCACAGCGCCGCGCATGTAGCCGCCGAACGTGCCCCAGCCGATGCGTGCGGCGCGGTCGACCCGCTGGTGCGCCGCGCGCGGGAACAGCCCGAGCACCCAGTGCCAGATCTGTTGGCCATCGCGCAGCATGAAGAAGGTCGAGAGCAGGATCAGCAGTGCGGCGCCGGCGACCTGGGCCAGCGTTCGGATCGTCTGGATCGCGCCGCTGACGATCTGTCCCTGGTTGCGCTTGATGGTGCTAGTGATGTTGTTGACGAGGTTGTCGAGGTCGGTCTGCTTGAGATGCAGCGGCCCGGTCTTGAGCCAGTCCCGCGCCTTGTTCACGAAGTCGGTGATCTGGTTGCCGAGCTCGGTCGAGTGGGTGGTGATCTGCCAGACCACGAAATATCCGATACCGGTGAGCACCGCCAGTCCGATAAGCAACGTCAACGCCGCCGGCACCGACTTGGGCCCAGGCAGCCAGGCGCGCAGGCGGCGCTCAAGCGGATGCAGGATCGCGGTCAGGAACAGAGACAGGATCAGCGAGAACACGACCAGCGAAACTGCGGAAAGTGCCCGGAAGATCAGGTAGGCCGCCGCGGCGACCACAATCAACCGCCAGCCCCACGCGGCCGCGACTCGCACCGCCCAGGTGACGCTCTCTGCCGCGTCGTGGCCGGTGTCGGACAGAACGGGAGTGGTGGGCTCAGGCGGATCCTCTGACGAACGCACGAGGACATCCTGTCCCATCGGGCGGACAGCCAAACGACGATGTCGGAATTGCGCGGCGTCCGGCCGGGCACATCAATCGTCGCGCCGGCGGCCGGTCAGGCCTCCCGCGATCAATTAGCCAGGTAGTGCCCGCCGAGCGATCGAACGCTCAATGCAGAAGTCGGTCGACGAGACGGTCAACGTCGGCGACGGTGACGGTGAGAGCCGAATGACCCTTTCGCCGCAGAGGCGAAGGAACAGGCACGCGGAAATGCACGCACACTCCCGCCGTGCTGTTGGTCCCGAACGTCAGTCCGTCATCGACCAATGACCCTCTCGCGCCGGCCGCCGTCCACCACCGGTAGTCACGGGTGACATGAGCCTCATCGATGTTGGTCAGCGGAGTCTCCATTCTGAGGAACCCGAACGTCGCTCGGAATGTCTCGTCGTCGGTGATGGTGACGCCGTCCTTGGCCGGACGGAGCCCGAATGGCAGCCAGAAAGGCGCGAGCCGTTTGTCCACGGCGTAGGCGAAGAACTCAGCGATGGGATCTCCTAGCGAATGAGAGGGCCGCCAGCGCAACCTTTCGCCCACCGCCCGGCAAGCCCTTCGCCGAGGACGGCACACCGCGACCACGCTGGCGGGCGGCGCATAGGCCCAAGCCTACTGACGGGCCAGGCGAACGGATCGCCTCGTCGCAACGATGCGGTTGTTGCCCCCCGACCGCGGCAAAGTATTCGCAGGCCCCGACAGGGGTTGGCACCGTCGGGGACTGGTCGGCCCATCGTGGATGTGGGGGCGCTGCGTTCGCTGGGAGAACGCCAGGTGTCCGCTATGAGTCAGCCGTCTAGCCATACGCAGAGCCTATGTCGGCGGACGGTGCGACTCTCGCCCCCTCGCTTGACCCGCGCCTCTGGATGCTCCGTCATCCACCGTGGGTGATGACGGCGAGCCCACCGCGGCGGCACGGTATTTCGCAGGTCGTCATTGCCGAGGAGGTCTCGATGCAAGCTGCACAGCATCCGATCGTGGTGGGAACGGACGACTCGGACGGAGTCCATGCGGCCCTGAGGTGGGCGGCCGCAGAAGCTGAACTGCGAGACGCTCCAGTGCGCGCCGTCTGCGCGTATCACGGCTCCGAGGAAGCCGGGCATCTGGCCGGGCAGCTCATCGCGGACGCGCTCGACCTGCTCAAGGCCAACCATCCGGGCGTAGTGGCCGAGGGAGCGGCGGTCGAGGGCGACGCGGTACACGTCCTGCTCGACGAGTCGAAACGCTCTCGCCTCGTGGTTCTCGGCCCGCATCGCCGCAAGGGCCTGGGCTCCAGCGTGGTCGGTTCGGTGGCCGGTGCCGTCGCCGCCCACACCGAATCACCCGTCGTCGTCCTGTGTGGGCCGGCCGGCATGCTGGAGGAGGAAGCCGCCGTCGTGGTCGGGATAGACGGCACGGACGCGACCGAGGATCTTCTCGCGTTCGGTTTCGAGCACGCCCAGGTCCACCACGCACCGCTTCGCGCGGTCCTGTGCTGGCACCCGGACCTGCTCGCCACGATGTCGTGGCGGGCGGAGCCGCCGCCGCCCGAGAGCGTCGACGCGTGGATGTCCGACACACTCGCCGGCTTCCAGGAGAGGTACCCGGACGTCCCGGTGCACAAGGAGGTGCTTCGCGAGCATCCGAAGTCCGGCCTGCTGAGGGTGGCCGAGGCGCAGTACCTGCTCGTCGTCGGCAACCGGGGCAAGCACGCCCATCCGGGTGCATCGCTCGGTTCGGTCAGCCATCGGATGCTGAACCATGCCACCTGTCCGGTCGCGGTGATCCCGACGCACCGGCCCTGACGTGCCACCCTGGACCGCGTACGGCGGGTGACCACGACGCGCTCGCCCGAACGGATGTGAGACAACATGAGTAGACCGATCTACATCGACCAGGACCTCGAATACCCCGACCTTCAGCAACCCGCGGATCCCTACATCGACGAAGCGGAAGCGGAGATGGCCGGGCAAGAGGTCACCTGGCCACAGGTTGTCGCCCGAGCCTGGGTGTTAGCCGAGTCTGACGACGGCTAGGTCCGGACCTCGGCCCGGAGGGATGTCGCACGACGCAGTGGGAATCTTGGATCGGTCTGCGCAGGAAGGGTCTCCTCGGTCTTCCTAGGCTCTGGTGTTGTCGGCGTTTGGCGGCTGCAGCAAGCGCGTGAGGAACTCCTCGACAGCCGCTTCCGCGGATGCTTGTGCGGCGGGCACGTCGTCGGCGAGAGCGATGACAAGTGCCATCTCGTTGCCGGTGGAGAGCAGGATGTGCGCGAAAGGTTCGACGAGCTGGGCGGGGACGCGGCCGGCGTCGGCGGCCTGTTGTAGGACGGCCTTGAGCATGTCTTTCCGCACGAGCGAGCCACCGAACTCGCACCGCACATCCGCCGACACTGGACCGGTTCGACGCCGCCGGCCTCACCGTGTTCCCGGTCGCGCACGATGTCCTCCGCTCCCTAGGGTTTGGCCATGGCTATGACGCCCGAGGACTTCTACGCTCACGCGTTGACGGCGGCCGATGGTGAGCGGCGGTTGCCGTTGTCGCGCATGACGCAGTGGGAGGTCGCCCCGTTCGACCAGGAGAACCTTCGGGTGGTCCCGCTGCGTCCACCGACAGTGCCCGAGCCGGCCCGGCATGACGAGGACCCCCACACGTGCGCCGCCTGCGCGGCACGCAATGAGGCACTGTGGATCGACGATCATTGGCGGCTGCGCCGTGTCAGCGGTGCTGGCGTACCACTGGTGCTGATGCTCATGCCCCGGCAGCACTTCGACCTCGACGATCTCCCTGATCAGTTGGCCGCTGAGATGGGTGTGTTGAGCACGCATATTGCCCGGCACGTCGAGGCACTGCCGAATATTGCGCGCGCTCACGTCTACCGGATCGGTGACGGCGGCGCCCACCTGCACATCTGGTTCTTCGCCCGTCCGCTGGGCCAGGGCCAGTTTTATGGCTCCTGGCTGCCCGTGTGGGACGACCTGCTGCCCGAGTACCCAGACGATCTGGCCCAGCAGGACGCCGAGACGGTTGCTCGAGCATTGGCGAACAGCTATGCCACCTCGACGCGCTGATCTCGTGCTCCGAGGCGTCCACTTCCGTGATCAACAGAGCGTCCCGGTCAACCATCGACCGGGACGCTCTGTTGATCACCGCGATACGTCATAGCTGCCTGAAGATCCAGATCGATCAGGCACGCATCACTGGAAAGATGCCCGCGCTAGCCACTGCCTGTCATCTGTTGGCCTTCGTCGTCTTCTCTTGTCATGACGGCTTCTTCGTACGGAACGCTGACTTCGCCCACAGGTAGCCCACGAGCGCGATGCCGGCGCACCACAGGACGGACAGGACAGCGTTGTCGCCGATCGGCGTTCCGGTGAGCAGGCCGCGGATCGTCTGCCCGATGGGAGTCATCGGTTGGTGCGCGGTAAATGCCTGCAGCCAGCCGGGCATCGTGTCGGTCGGCACGAACGAACTGCTCAGATACGGCAGCAAGATCTGCAGGATCGTCGAACTGGCCGCCGCCAGCGGCGGTCACCCGCGGCGTGGATCTCCGGCAGTCAGTGAGCCGGCCTTTCGTACTGCGCGAGGATTGCGGCGCCGACCGGTTGCGCCGACCGACACTCGAGATACAGAGGCGGCCGGTTGGCGGGGAAGAGTTGATCGCCGGCGCCGAGCACTGTCGGCAGGATCAACAGGCGGTACTCGTCGACGAGATCGTGGGCCATCAGCGACTGGACGATGCTGAGGCTGCCGGTGATGATCACGTCGCGATGCTCGCTCTTGACGGTCGCGATCGGGTCGTCGCCGATGATCTGCGAGTTCGACCACGCCGATGCATCGGTGAGGGTGCGGGAGGCAACCAGCTTCGGAACGGCGTTCATTCGAGCCGAAAACGGGTCGTCGCGTTCCGGCCAGATTTGCGAAAACAACTGCCAGGTCCGGCGGCCCAATAGCAGCACGCCGTCGTCCATGGTCTTCCCGAGCCGAAACTTGTCGCCGGCGACGGTCTCCGGCCCGTGCCGGAATGCCCAGCCGGCGGTGGGAGTTCCCCCGCGTCCGTCCGGGTCGGTGATTCTTCCGTCGAGCGTCATGAACTCGATGACGATCACGCTCATGATGACTGTTCCCTTCGAAGCGATCGATGTCTCACCGGTATGTACCGGCGACACCGGGCCGACTCATCGCGGCCGGCGCAGATCGCTCGGAGGAAATCCTCTCCGGCAACCCGAACAGCGGGAACAACCCTCGATCGGCGAACACGACGTTGCGCGCTATTCGGCCGCCCGTGACCGTGAAGACTTGCAACGTGTGCAGGACATGGCCGCCGCCGGGTTCGGGCGCGTAGGCGGCGAGTGCCGGTTGCCCGTTGGCCGACAGTTGTCGCATCCGCCAGTCGGTGCCGCGCATGTCGAACACGCGGCGAATGAACCGCCCGTAGTCCCGGCTGCCCTGGTACCACAACGGCACCGGGGGCATCTCCAGCACTGCGTCGCGGGTCAAGAGCCCAACCAACGCCGCGACGTCAGCGGCTTCGAAGGCGCGCATGTACCGGTGAATCGCTGCCTGCACCTCGGGGTCGTCCGGTTCGGTGACCTCGTCGATGTCGGCCACATTCGCCAACGCCGCGCGGGCTCGCTGCAGGGCGCTGTTGACGGCGCCGACAGTGGTGCCGAGCTGTTGGGCGACCTCGGCGGCGGTGAACTCCAGCACTTCGCGCAGCAGCAGCACGGCTCGTTGCCGCGGCGGCAGCACCTGCATCGCCGCCACCAGCGCCAACCGCAGATCCGACCGCAACCCCACGTCGAACCGCGCATCGGGAAATGGCTGTAGCCAGGGCCTGTCCGCTGCCGGTATGAGCGGCGCTCCGGGGTCGTCGGACGGCGCACCCAGCCCGGAAGGCAACGGACGGCGAGCCCGACCCTCGAGCGTGCTCAAGCAGGCATTCGTCGCGATCCGATACAGCCAGGTCCGCACTGACGCCCGCGCGCTGTCGTACCGGTCACGAGCCCGCCACGCGCGCAGCATCGTCTCCTGCACCAAGTCTTCGGCCTCATGAACCGAGCCCAGCATCCGATAGCAATACGCGACGAGCTCACCGCGGTAGGGCTCCAACTCCACGCCCACATCCTTCACCGAGCAACCCTGCTCAGGCGACGGCCACGTCGTCGGATTCGGTTGCTTCGGAGGAGTGATGCCGAGGGCGTTCCCGAAATCTGTTTTCTCAGAGTTGCAGTATCGCCGCCGAGATCAGGTAGGCCGCGGACACACCTTCCGGGTCGTGCAGATCTGCAGGATCCTCCAACGTTGCCTGGGAACGGGCGCGTATCGCGGCGCCGGGATCCTTGGCAACGAGATCGACGCACAGCCCAGCGACGACGGCACTCGCGTCGTGGGCATCCAGACCGTCAAGGGCGAGGCCGTTGTGGAGCAGAGTCGCCGCCTCATGGAAGACCTCACGAGCCATCTCGAGGTCGACCTCGGGCCGCGCCTGGGCTACTGCCTCCGCGGTTGCCAGGAACTGATCGAACGGCGGCTCTACCGTGCTGGGTGCCATGGCGCGAGCTTGTCAGGGCGCACACGTCCCGGCGAAACGAATATGGCGCTCGGTCGGCCAAGGCAACTGACGCAGACTCCAACGGCGACTACCGCGGCACGCGATCAGCACGGCGCAACGCACCGTCGTGTCGACACGTTGACGCCAAATGCCGATGGAATGACTCACGTCCTCGTCGCGGCGTGACGGGGCGTTCGATCGGACTCGGTCGGGGCACAATGAGCCGCAGTCACGTGTAGCCCGGGAGGCGGGGTGGCCACACTGCGGGTGCCGGGTGCGGAGTTGTACTACGAGGTGACCGGCAATGGTGTCCCGGTCGTGCTGGTGCACGGGCTCGCGCTCGACGCGCGGATGTGGGATGAGCAGGTGCCTGCGCTTTCGGACATCGCGAGCGTGATCAGGTATGACGCCCGGGGGTTCGGCCGGTCGCTCCGCCATGATCAGGACGGGGCGTACACGCACGCAGATGATCTGTGGCTTCTGGTGGACCACCTTGGGATCGAGACCGTAGTGCTTGCGGGGTTGTCGATGGGTGGGCGCATCGTAGTTGAGGCTGCACTGCGTTCGCCCGAGCGGGTAAGGGCCTTGGTGTTGTTGGACGCGGTGCTCGACGGCGTGCCGTGGGACCCGGAGTCCGAGCGCGGCATGCAGGCTATTGAGTCCGGATTGCGTTCGGGCGGGCTGGCGGCGGCCAAAGCGGCGTGGTTGCGCCACGGGTTCTTCGCGCCGGCGCGGCGTGCCCCCGACGTGGCGAATCGGCTCGCGCAGATGGTTGCCGACTATTCGGGCGTGCACTGGACCGAGCCTGATCCGCACGGCGCCCATCCCAACTGCCTCGCGCTGCTCCCGACGCTGGCCGTGCCGACCACGGTCGTGGTCGGTGAGTTGGATGTCCCCTGCTTCGCGGACATGGCCGAGGTCCTCACCGGCGCGATCCCCGGTGCGCGGAAGGTTGTGGTTCACGACGCCGGCCACATGGTGAACATGGAGGCGCCGGCAATCGTCAACGCGCTATTGCGCGAAATCGTGCTCGACGTCGCCGCGCGGTCTTGACGCCGCGCACTTACCGGGTACATTAGTCAAGTAATGAACCAGCCAACCGGATGGAGTCAGCAACTGCTCGGGGGTTGTTCGTGCTAGACGATGGAGCGCCGATCTTCTCCCAGATCGCCGACCACCTGGCCGACGACATCGCGGAAGGCACGCTCGCGGAGGGCGACCGCGTGCCGTCCACCAACGAGCTCGCTGCCTTCTACCGGATCAACCCGGCCACCGCGGCCAAGGGCATCAACGTGCTAACCGACAGCGGACTGGTCGAGAAGCGGCGCGGCGTCGGCATGTTCGTCTCAGCCGGTGCCCGGGCGCGGCTGCTCGATGACCGACGCAAGCGTTTCGCCGAGCGATACGTAGAGCCGATGGTCGCCGAAGCCAACCGGCTCGGGATCGACGCAGACGCGCTGCTGTCGATGGTCCGAGAGTCCGACCATGTCCAAGGAGGTATCAAGATATGACGCCGACGATCTCGGTGACCAACTTGACCCGCCGCTACCGCGATCAGCTCGCGCTCGACGATGTCACCGTCGACATCCACGGCCCGTCCATCACCGGGCTGCTGGGTCGCAACGGCGCCGGGAAGAGCACCCTGATGCGCATCATCGCCAACCAGGAGTTCTCCTCGGCCGGCACCGTCCGGGTATTCGGTACCAGCCCGGTCGAGAACGATGCGATCCTGCGAAGGATGGTCCTGGTCCGCGAGGACCAGGCCTTTCCTGACTTCAAGGTTCATCACGCGCTGCGGGCGGCGTCCTGGTTCCATCCCAACTGGAACGGCGAGCTGGCCGAGTCGCTTCTCCGGGACTTCGACCTCCCGGTCAACCGGGCGATCAAGAAGCTCTCACGGGGGATGCGCTCGGCGCTGGGCATCGTGATAGGCCTGGCGGCGCAAGCCGAGATCACGCTCTTCGACGAGCCCTACGCAGGCCTGGACGCAGTAGCTCGGCAACTGTTCTACGACCGACTCCTCGCCGCCTACGCCGAGCGTCCCCGAACGGTGATCTTGTCCACGCATCTGATCGACGAGGTCGCCGACCTGCTGGAGCAGGTCGTGATGATCGACCACGGGCGGGTCGTCCTGGACGCGAACGCCGACGACGTTCGCGGCAGCGCCACGACCGTTAGCGGCCCGATCGCCGCGGTGGAGGAGTTCGTTGCCGGCCGCCGTCTGTGGGACCGTCGCCGGATCGCCTCGCAGGAGTCGGTGGTCGTCGCCGGGACGCTCGACGACGGCGACTGGATCCGGGCCCGGGAACTGCATCTCAATCTGGAGTCCCTGTCGCTGCAACAGGTCATGGTCCACGCCGCCGGCAAAGCCGACGGAGCCAGCGGAGAGTTGATGGAGAGGGCGAACGCATGACCACCTATCTCAACGTCGCCCGCTACCACCTGGTCCAGCGCCTCAACTACCTGATCCTGCCCTGGGCGATATTGGCCTTCGTCTTCCTGGTCGACGTGATCATCCTGTCCGCCACGCCGGCGGGGAACAGCTCGCACCGCTACGTCGGCGGCCTGGCCTCGATCTTCGTCCTTGTGTACTCGCTCGGCGTGCAGAGCGTCGCCCGGTCCCTGCCCTTCGGGCTCGCCCTCGGTCTCAGCCGCCGCTCCTATTACCTCGGAACCGCGCTGCTCGCCGTCGCCCTCGCTGCCGTCGCCGGACGTGGTGCATCACGGTGGGCCAGGCGATCGAGCGAGCCACCGACGGCTGGGGCATAGCCATGGGCTTCTTCCGGGTGCCCTACATCCTCGACGGGCCGTGGTACCTCACCTGGCTGACGTCCTTCGTGGCTCTGACGCTGCTGTTCATCTACGGCATGTGGTTCGGCCTGGTCTACCGCCGCTGGAACCTCGTTGGCCTCTGTCGCGTTCCTCGCCGCCCAGATCACCGTGCTGCTCGTCGGAGCGCTCGCGGCGACCGGGACACACGCCTGGCACGACATCGGCCACTTCTTCACCGCCCTGAGCGCCGCGGGACTGACCGGCCTGCTCGCGGTTATCACGGTCGTGCTGTTCGCGGGCGGCTTCACCACCATGCGCCGTCTGACCGTTTGACAGCTCGGCCGCGACTGATCGACAGAGCGCTGCGAATCTGCTCAACGGGCTCGGCCGTCGTGGCCGGTGTACGGGTGCCAGTCACCTTCACTGGCCACCGCTTGATCCCGCCGGCCTTGCGATCGCCCCGCAGCTAGATCCGTGCGTTTACCGGGCGCGCGGCCTGAAGCGCAAACAGTAACGTTCGTCGCGTGAAGCTTGATCCCGTCCTAGCTGATCGCGTGCTCGACGCAGTTCGGCAGCAATTGCCTGACGGCGTAAAGGTGAGCAGGCGAGGCAGGGGCAAGTTGCGGATCAAGTCGAAGCCAGCCAAATTCGAGTGGGCGTTCAGCAGTTCACCGGCATTCAGTCATATTTCCCGGCGAAACACGGCAGCGGGAGCCGTCGCGATCGCCATGACGAGCACGCTGCGAGCGGTGACGGACCACCTCAAGCAACACGATCGGCGCTGGGCTGGACTTGAATGGGGACCCACCGAGGTCGAAGCGGATGTCGAAGGCGACGTGGTCGTAGGCAAAATCACCGACCACGTCGGGAACTCGGTTCTCCTACCACCGGTTCAGACCGCGTAACCGCCAATGTCTCAAGATCGTCCCTGTCCGAGTTGGCAATTCGGCAGGTCGGTGACCGTTCAGGTCGCGGCTCGAAGAAACTGGAGGGGTACGTTTACGGCCATGCCGATGCCCAAGCGGGCAAGCGTCGATGACTTCTTCGCACAACTGAACGACGTCCAGCGGCCTCACCTCGAGGCGCTCCGCGTACTAAGCGTCGATGCCGACCCGGATGCGCGCGAGGAACTGAAGTGGAACCTGCCGGTCTACGTACGCGGCGAGAACACGAACCTGTGGATGCTTCAGAACTTCAAGAACCATTGCTCGCTGCGGTTCTCGCCGCCGTTCTTCGCCACTCACAAGGCAGCGGTTGAGGCCGCCGGCTATGAGGCCGGTGAGGGATTCATCAAGCTCCCCTACGCCCGCGAGCTGCCGACTGAACTCCTGAAGGCGCTGATGCAGGCACGCGTCGAGGAATACGAAACGACCGGCGCCGGCTAGACGGCCACTCCCCGTAAGGGGCGCGGTCGATTGAGGGTCGCGACCATCTGGTCATCGGCGGCGAGCCGCTGCCTGACTTGGAGTCGAGATTGTCTCGCAAGCGTCGGGAAGAAGCGCACATTGCCACGATGTATGCGCACCATCAGCGGCTCGATCAGTTCGCATCATTGGCCCTGCGACTGCGCTGTCCCGGCCGGGACAGGCAGGCTAGGTCCGCCTGGAGGCTGGGACAGGCTCGGGACCAACGGCACGCTGGGAGGACGGTTACTGCAGCGGTTCTGGGACCAAGTCCTCTGCGGGCAATGGGCAAACGCTGCGATGCTGCCTGTGTCGGTCGCCAAGATCGGCACCGTGCGGCGTAGCGATCAAAGAGCCTGCTGGTAGCAGGTAGTTGCTCGATAGCAATTGAGGCAGCAGATCCGCTAGCGCGCCGATCTAGGAATCGAACGGCACTCGGGGACAGCGCCACCAGCCGCAGCGTTTGCTGCCTTTGGCTTCAATGTTCCATGAGAAGTGATTCTTGATGGCTAAAGACATGCTCAGTTCGCCCAATAGCAGTGCGACCAACGGTGCATCGGCCGACAGCGATGGTTCAGCGATGACATATCAACCCTTGCCTCGTAAGCCCGACCGGGCTGGCGCGGCCTGTGTGGGCGGCCAGACGGCGGTGATCGCCGAGGCGACCGAGATCAGACTCGAAGGCGAGTTCGAAGCCGTCGCTGCCGAGGCGAGAAGGACGGCCGAGCGCGCGGTCATCGCTACCGCCCAAGCAGCCGCTCGGGCGGCCGCGCTCGCACAGGCTGACCTGATAGCCACCACCGCGCTCGCGGCCGACAAGGCCGCCGGCGCCGCCGAGACCGCGCGCACGGACATGATAAGCAGAACCGGCCTTGCGGCCGACATGGTCGCCGGCGCCGCCGAAACTGCCCGCACCAACCTGATAGCCACGACCGGTCTCGCGGCCGACAAGGCCGCCGGCGCCGCCGAAACCGCGCGCACGGACCTGGCAGCCGCAGCCGCGCTCGCTGCCGGCAAGGTCGCAGCGGCCGCGATGCTTGCGGCCCTTGAGGCGAGGATCCGATCCGAGGAGGTTGCCGAGGACGCATCAGTCAAGGGATCAGCGGCGGTATCTCGGCTCCGGGAAATCGGCAGCAATGAAGCCAGATTCGCTGCCAACAACCTGGCCGAACGCGTCGTCGCGACGGCGATCACACGAGCAGAGCAGACAGCGGTTGCGGCACGACTGGCAGCGCAAACAGTCCGCGAGGAGGCCGCCAGAATGGTCGCTCTCACCGACGCGCGCGCAGACGCCGCAGAACTCAACGTCCGTCAAGCCCTAGACGCAGTACGCGCACTAACCAAACAAGCCGTGCTCGACATCGACAGCGCTACCGCCCAAGCCGCCGTGGCAGCCGACCTTTACGCCGATGCCCACGACACCCGAGCCGGAGACGTCGGCGTCAAAGGACAAGACCGCGTCGCCTTCGACCTGCACGACCGCGTCATTCAAGAGCTCTGGGGTCTCGGCATGGGCCTGCAAGGTCTCGCTCATCCCAACGACCCAGACGAGGACATCTCACGCCTCACCTACTACATCGCCGCCCTCGACCAAACGCTCAACACCGTGCGAGCCTCGAGCTTCCACCTACGAGAGCACACGACGGCGCCGCCAAGCTGAACCGAACCGAGGACCGAGGAAACCGGCCGTTGCCGACAGTCGCTGCGCATCGGCACGAGATTGCCCACTCTCGACGGTGCCGGGTGTGGAGGAGTCGATGCGCGGCATGATCTGGTTGCGTCGCGGGCTACGGATGCGCATGGCCGATCGCCTGTATTACAAAGGTGTTCTCTGCCAGTGAGAGAGTGATCATGTGGCAGAACCAAATCAGGCGTCCGTCAAGACAGCACTCAGACGCGCGATGACCCGTGCCATGAAAGACCGAGACCGTGCGGCCCTCGCCGTCTACCGAACAGCTCTCGCAGCCATAGACAACGCCGAAGCCGTCCCGCTAGCCGAGGAGCACAGAGCTGGTGCCGTCGAGCTCTCTCCGGTCGGAGTCGGACGGACCGACGCGCAGCGACGCTCGCTTACCGAACAGGACATGACCGAGATCGTCCGGCGGGAGGCGCAGGACCGTCGAGCCACAGCGGATTCCCTGGCACACGCGAATCCTGGTGCCGCCCAACAGTTGCGCGGCGAGGCGAGCCTTCTCTCCGACCTACTCGACGCAGTGTCCAACGGCGATTGAACGGAGCGGGTCCGTCGCGACCCGGCAGAGGCCACGCGGTCATCGGCAAGCTCGCGCGTGCACGCGGCGGGCAGGCTACGCGACTGCTTGTGTGGATACTTCGATAGGCGGGCCTGGTGTCACGAGGCGGCGTTCTTCCGCTCGACCAACTCGTAGAGTTGGTTGTCCGGAGCACGGAAGTGCGCGTATCGCTCGCGTGCGTTTTCGGTGACTCCGCCTGGAACGAATCCGGCCGTCGACAGAACCGTCAAGGCGTCGTCGAGGTCGTCGACCAGAAACCCGATCGCGCGATCGGTCTCACCCATGCCGCCGGGTGACGAAACTGCGAACTGGGATCCATCCGGCAGGCGAAAGAGGTCCGCTTCGACACCGCCGACCTCGACAGGTCGCAGGCCGAGCGTCTCGCGGAGAAATCGCGTCATGTCGCTCCGCCTGGCCGTCGCACTACCCGCGAAGATCAAGCCCAGGACACGCATAGCCACATTCTGTCGAACAACAGTCTCCGCAGAAGGACCCCACGCCGACCCGCTGGATCGGCTCTCTTGTCCAAGGCGGGCCGCGCTACGGATGCAGTAGCCGACTCAAGATCATCTGAATCGACCGGACGTCGACAGATCCGCGCCCGCAGCGGCTATTCGTACGTTCGGCGAGTAGGTCGGCGAGCGGTCCTACGGTTTCGCGAACACCCAGACAGGCGAGATGGTTGGGTCCTCGGCCCCGAGACCCGCATCGGCGAGTCATCGCGCCCGCAGCGGCTAGACGCAGTCACTCGCGTGACCGGCAAGGCGTTGGCCGAGCTGTGTTCCGGGTTACCGGCGGGACCGGGTGGGCTGACGCGACACCTTGGGTGGGTTCCCTGGGTCGACTGGCCCAGCGAAGGTTGTAGTCGCAGGGCTTATGGCGAGGACGGCGATACGGATGACGCTTTCTCGATCCCGAGATCGATCAACGAGATCAGGGAGTACGTCACGGTGTCGCATCCAGGGACGCCGGATAGGAGCTGATCGGGTTGGCATCGCCAGGTAACCGCTGAGGCGTACTTCAAGGGATCGCTCCACCACACGACGCCGAGACGGCGGCAGACGTCTCCTACTCGTCTGCAATGACAGGACCAGAAATGACCACACACGCAGAACTCGGATCGGTTACAACCCCACGCCATCGTCCGCGGAGCTGGGCCGTCGCTGTCGCCGTTGCCGCCGGACTGGTCGCTTCCGCGGCCATGTCGGTGACAGCGGGAGCCGCAACCAGCAACCCGTCCCTGGTCGGCCACCTCGACGCAGTGAGCGTCCAGGCCAGACAGATGACCCTTCACGGCTGGGCGGCAGACACCCGCACGCCCAAGAATCCCATCAACATCAGGTACTCGATCACTACCGGGACGTCGACCCTTACCGGCCGTGCGCGAGCACATGACCTGCGCGCTGACGTCGGACGAGCCTTTCCCGCGCTGGGAAACAACCACGGATTCAACGCGACGGCCTACGTCGCCGCAGGGACGCACTCGGTGTGCGCCTGGGCGATTGACCCGACCGCCGGCCCCAGCAAGCTGATCGGCTGCCTGACAGTGCGAGTGCCCGCCGACATTCGACCTCGCGGCCATCTTGACGCGGTGCACTCCCTGGGATCCGGGCGGATTCAAGTCGTTGGATGGGCCGTCGACGACAACACACCCACCACGGCTAGCGGAGTCGGCATATACCTCGGCAGCGCCAGAACCCCTTACAAGTCAGTGCCGGTAACCGCGAACCAGCCACGTCCGGACGTCGCGAAGGCCTACCCCGCCATCGGCCCGAACCATGGATTCAACGTCACGATCCTGGCCCGCACGGGCACCTATCCGGTTTGCGCCTGGGCGAACAACACGTACATCTACGGCGCGCCAACGTTGATCGGCTGCATCAACGTGACCGTGTGAGCCAAGCTGCTGATGGGTCAGCGACGATGCGTTGCAGCGTTCGCTGGCCCACGGCTGGACGCCGGGTTCCAGCCACCAGGCGACGGCGGGCACGTGCTGACGTTCAGCGTTGTACTTCGTCCCGGACGTTCATATCGCTCAGGTAGGCCAGCACGGCCAGCACGCGCCGGTGGCCGTCTTGTCCTTCGGCGATGTCGAGCTTGGTGAGGATGTGTCGCACATGCGCCTCGACGGTGCGCTCGCTGAGGGTGAGGCGCGTCGCGATTGCGACGTTGCTGAGGCCCTGCGCCACGAGGTCGAGCACGTCGCGCTCCCGCTCGGACAGCCGCGTCAGCGGACCGCCGTTCACCGGCGCGATGAGGCTGGCGACGACTTTGGGGTCCAGCGCGGACCCGCCGCCGGCGACCCGTTCGGCGGCCGCGAGGAAATCCGCCACGTCGAGGACCCGGTCCTTGAGCAGGTAGCCGAATCCGCCGAGGTCGCGAGCGTCACCACGTGCGTGGTCTCGATGTGCTGGGACAGGACCAGGACGCCGGTGTCGGGATGCCGTGCCTTGATCTCGCGGGCCGCGCGGGCGCCCTCGTCGGTGAACGTCGGTGGCATCCGGACGTCGAGGACGACCAGGTCCGGGCGTTGATCGTCCACCGTCTGCAGAAGGTGCTCCGCGCTGCCGAGGGTCCGGACGATCTCGTGGCCGCCGTCGGCGAACAGGCGGGCCAGGCCCTCGCGCAGCAGAGCCTGGTCTTCGACGATCACGACGCGCATGGGAACTCCGCGGTGAGGGTGGTGCCCGCGCCGGCCTGGCTCTGGATGCGTAGCGTGCCGCCCTGCGCGGCGATGCGGTCGACGAGACCGGTGAGGCCGGTGCCTGCCTGCGCCGACGCACCACCGACGCCGTCATCGACGACGGATACGACGAGCCGACCGTTCTGCCGCGCCGCGCTCAGCACGATTCTCGTGGCGTGCGCATGTTTCACTGCGTTGGTCAGGCCTTCGCAGGCGGTGAAGTAGGCGGCCGCCTCGACGTCGGGAGCCGCCGGCGGACCGGATGTCCGCACCTCGACCGGAAGTGGCGCCCGGCTGGCGAGGTCACGCAGCGCCGAGCCGAGGCCGGCGTCGAGCTGGGCCGGCCGCAGCCCGCGCGCCAGCTCTCGCAGCTCGTCGATCGCGACGGTGATTTCCGCAACGGCCCCGTCGAGCGCACGTGACACGTCCGGTGCCGTCGCGCCGAGCGCGTGCTGCGCGTGCCGCAGCGCGAGCCCGATGGAGACGAAGCGCTGCTGGGCGCCGTCGTGCAGATCGCGCTCGATCCGCCGTCGCTCCTCGTTCGTGGCAGTGACGATTCGCGTCCTGGACGCCTGCACCTCGGCCAGCTGACGGCGCAGTTCGACACGCAGCCGGACGATCTCGATCGCGAGTCCGCCGGCCTCGATCAGCTGCGGAAGCAGCGTCGCGGTCTCCTGACTGATCACCCCGTGCAGGACCTGCCCGAGCGGCTGCCCGCCGCGCTCGATCGGCATGCACTCGCGCCGGTCGTCGGGCGTGTCGGCGACTGGCAGCCCGCCCGAGTCGACGTACAACTCGCTCTCGGGGAGGAAGAAGCGCAGCTCGAGTGTCGGATCCGACAGCAGTGCGCGCAGCAGCGCCTCGACGCCCTCCGGCGCGGCGCGGCCAGCGCGCAGGTCCTCGAGGAAGCTCGCCATGCGGGCCAAGGCGTCGTAACGGGCCCGGCTGAACCGCCGGTCGACAGCGTCCTGAACTCGCGCCCGCAGCGGGCGGAACGCGACCGCGACGACGAGGGTTGCCGCCGCGGTCGTCCACGGCGAGCCGCGGCCGAGCGCCGTGCCCAGAAGCAACACGGTGCCGGCGAAGGCGCCGGCGAGCACTGCCGTCACCGACCCGTAGACGAGGGTCCGGTTGATGACGACGTCGATCCCGTACAGCCCGCGCCGCAGGATGGCGAATCCGGCGGCCAGCGGGAACGCGGCGAAGGCGAAGCCGAGCACGGCCATCCGGGCCGGCAGACTGCCGTGCGGCCAGACGAGCCAGGTGCTCATATCGAGGGCCGCCACTGTGGCCGTGGCCGATCCGACGGCCAGCACGAGCTTGAGCTGGCGCCGCACGATGCCGTGCGCCCTGCGCAGGCGCACGACCAGAGCCGTCGCGCCGGCCGCGATCCCGGCGAGTACGAGCAGCCAGCCGGCCGTGTCGATCGCGTCCATCGCGCCACGCGTCCCCGGGACACCGAACGGGTTCGACACCGCGGCGAACGGCTCGTCGTAGCGGCCCGGGGTCAGTGTCCCGGCGATCACCAGCAGCGCCATGCCGGCGAGCAGGGCCACCAGCGCCGGCCGCCAGCGCCGAGACGGCAGCCGCCCGTCCGGGAACAGCAGCAGCGCGAGGCCGAGCCATCCCGCGGTCTGCTCGCTGATCACGTTGTTGATCACGACCGCTGCCGTCGATCCCGGCAGGTCGTGGGTGGTGTGCAGATCGACGTCCGCGTACTGCCAGGTGACGAGGTTGACGCAGTTGACCAGCCCCGTGAGGCAGAAGACCCAGCCGATCCGGTTGCCCGGGACCCGGCGGGCGACGATCGCGCCGACCGACGCGAAGGTGAGCGCGAGCAGCAGGAACGCCCCGCCGCCGATGCCCGCGAAGACGTCGCTCGGCTGCGTCGCCAGGATGTCGCTGGGCCCGATGGCGAGCAGCACCGCCGTCGGCACAGCGAGCACGACGCAGGCCAGCCACATCAGCGCCGCCCCCCGGCGCGCGGTCACCCGGACGCGCATAGGGCGAGTGTCCCAGCGCTGACCACCACGGCCAACAGCGCTGGCACTGCACGGGAATCAGTGCTGGCGCTGAGCGAACTCCAGTGCTCGCGCCGATGATTCGCACCGTTCGCACCTCCTACCTTCGCTGCACCAGTTCGAACAAGGAGGAGACATGACCCGCACAACGAGCAGCACCAGCGTCATCGACGTAGGGCCCAAACCCCGCGCAGATCGGATTCGGACGGGCGGCGCGGTGTGCGCGGTTGGCGGCCTCGCCCTCGCCGCCGGCGCCGTCGCCACCCAGATCGCCCAGGCGTCGACGAGCGTCTCGGACCAGCTGTGGCGCTACCCCTGGGGGAGCCGCACGGCAGTGATCAACTGGGTGATCTGGGGTTCGATGGAGGCCCTCGTCCTCGTCGGCGTCCTGGCCTGGCGGCACAGCGGGGCCGCCGGATCGGGCCGGGCCGCGCGGGTCGGCCTGCCGCTCGCCGCGATCGGAACGGCGCTCATCGTCGTCGGGCATTTCGCGTCGATCCCGGTTCGCAATCAGACAATTCACGACACCGGGGCGCAGCTCGTCGGTGGCATCTTCGGGGTCGGGACGGTGCTGTCGGCCGTCGGCCTCGTGCTGGCCGGTTGGGCCACGCTGCAGGCCGGCGTGTGGCGCGATTGGCGACGCCTCGTGCCGCTGGCGATCGGCGTAGTGACCGTTGCGCTGATCGGCCTGCAGTTCACCAAAGCCCTGCCGACCGGAGTCGCGGTGTACTCCTTAGGCTTCGCCGCCCTCGGAGTTGCCCTGATGCAAGGCCGGCGAACCTTCTGATCACGTTCGGTCGGTGATCTGCTGTATCTGCCGGGTGAGGAAGCGGCGCTCGGTGTCGGTCGGTGCCAGCGCGAGCGCCTCGCGGAAGGCGGCGACGGCCTGCGCGTCCTGCCCGATCCGGCGAAGAAGTTCGCCTCGCGTGGCCGGGAGCAGGTAGTAGCTGCGCAGAGCACCACTTGCGCTTACTGCGTCGAGGTGGCGCAGTCCGGCCTCCGGGCCGTCGGCCATTCCGATCGCGACCGCTCGGTTGAGTTCTACGACGGGTGAGTTGGTGAGCTCGCCGAGCTGGCGGTAGAGCCGGTCGATCATCGCCCAGTCGGTGTCCGCGGCTGCGCCGGCGCTGCTGTGACACGCGGCGATCGCTGCCTGCAGCTGGTACTGGCCTACTGCGTTGTGTGACAGCGCGCGCTCGAGCAGCGTTCGGCCTTCACTGATTTCGGCCTGATCCCAGCGGGCCCGGTCCTGCTTGTCGAGGGTGACCAGTTCTGCGTCCTCGTCGGTGCGGGCGTCGCGGCGGGCATCCTGCAACAGCAGCAGCGCGGCCAGTCCGAGCACCTCGGGCTCGTCGGGCATCAGCGCGACGAGGATGCGTGCTAACCGGATCGCCTCCGAGCACAGATCGCGCCGGATCAGGTGGGCTCCCGCGCTGGCGGAGTACCCCTCGTTGAACAGCAGGTAGACGACGGCAAGCACGCCCGCCGTCCGTTGCGCAAGCAGGTTCGCCGGCGGCACGCGATACGGGATTCCCGCTGCCCGGATCTTCTTCTTCGCGCGCACCAGACGCTTGGCCATCGTCGGCTCGGGGACGAGGAAGGCGCGGGCGATCTCGCCGGTCGTCAGCCCGGCCAGGGTGCGCAGCGTCAGGGCGACGCGGCCCTCGAGTGGTAGTGCCGGATGGCAGCAGGTGAAGATCAACCGCAGCCGCTCATCCGGCACCTCGTCTTCGAGTTCGCCGCCGGCCGCCGACGTGGCCATGGCCGCCACCTCCTGCAGCTTCGTCGCCTCGATCGATGCGCGGCGCAGCCGGTCCAGGGCGCGGTTGCGTGCGACGGTGGTGAGCCACGCGCCGGGACGGCGGGGAACGCCCTCGCCGGGCCAGACCCGCACGGCCTGGGCGAATGCTTCCTGGGCGCATTCCTCGGCCAGATCCCAGTCACCGGTCGTCTTGATCAGGGTCGCGACGACGCGACCCCACTCGGCCCGGAACGCCTCCTCGACGGCGGTGTCTGCGCAGGTCATGGTGTCCAGAAGGGCCGAATCTCGATCGTGCCGATCGACGCGACGGGATGCTTGGCCGCGATCTCGAGCGCCTCATCGAGGTTCGCGCACTCGAGCAGGTCGAACCCGCCGATCTGCTCCCTGGTCTCGGCGAACGGGCCGTCGGAGATCAGCACCTCGCCGCCGGTGACGCGCACGGTCGTGGCGTCTGTGACTGGCTGCAGCCGATTTCCGGTCAGCCGAACGCCGCGCGTGGTCATCTCCTCGACCCACGCCGTGGTGGCCCGGTCCATGTCGCGCTGCTGCTCGGCGCTCAGTTCGAGCGATTCGTCGCCGCAGATGAACAGCACATAGTTCATCGGTTCGCCCCTGCCGTGACGAGCCGGCGAAGCAGAGTGCGTCGACCCAGCTTGCGGCCGCGCCCGGCCGGCTGGGCGCCTTGGTTGCGTTCGAGCTCGCGGATGCGGTCCTGAGCTGAGCTGAGGACGAGTTCTGGGTAGGCGTCGCGTACGAACATGTCTCCTCCTGATCGTCAGTGTGCCCGGGAAGGGCGGTCGTCTATACGACGAACGGGGACCCTCCCAGATGGACACCCCGTGGTCCACGTCGCCTGAGCGGCTCCCACCACAGCCCAACAATTCGTACGCGGCGATGGTTGGGTTGATGGTGATCGTTGCCGAATGTCCTTAGGCTGTGGGCATGTCGTCGGGCACGACGTCGTTGAGCAGCGGGTCTGGCCATGACCGGTCCGGTGCTCGCGTGCCGGTTTCCCAACACGCCCGGTTGCAGTCCGGGGAGTCCGCCGAGCGAGGCCGAGCGGCGCGCCAGACGACCCCCCGCACGGCCCACGGCGACTGGTCGCCCGCGCCGGACCGGCCCGATCCGATCGCCGTGCTCGCTGCCCAGGCGGCCTCGCGGGTGCAGGAACTGGTTCCGATCCGCTATGGGCGGATGCTGGCCTCCCCGTTCACGTTCTACCGTGGGGCGGCGGCTGTGATGGCGGCGGATCTGGCGGCGACTCCGGCTTCGGGCATTGTGGTGCAGGCGTGCGGGGACGCCCATATCTCGAACTTCGGGGGGTTCGCCGCCCCCGACCGCAAGCTCGTGTTCGGCCCGAACGACTTCGACGAGACGCTGCCCGGGCCGTGGGAGTGGGACGTCAAGCGGATGGCGGCCAGCGTCGAGATCGCGGGCCGAGACATCGGGCTTGCGCCTGAGCGGCGGCACCGGCTCGTGACCGCTTGCGTGCGGGAATACCGCGAGGGGATGGCGGGCTTCGCGGCGGAGAGCCACCTCGACGTCTGGTACGACCGTTTGAACGCGAGTGAGCTGGTTGAGCGATTCGGCGGCCGGTTGGGCAAGAAGGGCCGCATCCTGTTCGCGAAACGCTTCGCCAAGGCCCGGCGCAAGACGAGCCTACGGGCGGTCACAAAGCTGACCGAGCGAGTCGACGGCGAGCTGCGCTTTCGCAGCGTCCCGCCCCTGCTGGTCCCGCTTCGCGAGGTGTTCGACCCGGCCCACCCGCAGGATGAGACCGGTTATGTGCGGGAGGTGATCGGCGAGTACGCCGACAGCCTCGACGAGGACCGGCGCTACCTGTTCGGGACGTACCGATTCGTGGACATGGCCCGCAAGGTGGTCGGCGTCGGCAGCGTGGGCACCCGCGCCACGGTGTTTCTGCTGGTCGGCCGCGACGGCAAGGATCCCCTCGTACTGCAGGCGAAGGAGGCGCAGGCGTCGGTGCTCGAGCCGTACCTGGGCGCGAGCGAGTTCGACAACCACGGCGAGCGGGTAGTCCGGGGTCAGCGAATCTCGCACGCCGCGAGCGACATCTTCCTCAGTTGGACGCGCAGCATGGGTCTCGACGGCAACGAGCACGACTTCTATGTCCGACAGCTCTGGGACTGGAAAGCTTCTATCGACCTGTCAACGATGAGCGAATCAGGGCTGCACGCCTACACCCGCGCCTGCGGATGGTCGCTGGCCCGATCGCATGCCCGCTCCGGCGACCGGCTCGCCATCGCCGCCTACCTCGGCCGCGGCACAAGCTTCGACCGGGCGATCGCCCGGTTCTCCGCGGCGTACGCCGATCAGAACGAACTCGATCACCAGCGGCTGGCCCAGGCCGTCGCCGCTGGCGAAGTCCCCGCCGAAACCGGCATCTAGCCCCAACCGGAACATGAGTGGGACGCAACGACGCGTGACGCCATTGACCTCGTGCGCCGACTCGACCGTAGGACTGTCACCGGCTCAGAGGTCGAGTACGTCGACTCTTCTCGGTGAACCGTCGTCTGAACCTCCGAACATCGGAACTCGATAGCGGTCGATATCGAGCACCTCGCTGCGAGGAGCCGATCGCGCAGGCCGATAGACACACCTGATCGGGCGAGTGAAGATGTCCATGTGCGTCGGGCGGCCGTACCTTTGCTCGCGCTGACCGTGGGGTTCGTGCTTGCCGACTCGGCGATTGTCACGCTGGCTCTGCCGGCGATCCTGCGGCATCTCGGCGGAACCGTGCCGCAGGTCGCGTGGGTGCTGATCGCGTTCAACCTCGTGCTCGCTCTCGTGGTTGTGCCCGCTGCATGGGTCTGCGCGCGCCGGGACCCGGCGCCCCTGTGCGCGGCGGGGATCGCGGTGTTCGCTGCGGCCTCGGCGGCCTGCGCGTTGGCCGGGTCGATGCCGGTGCTGATCGCGGCCCGCTGCGTGCAGGCGCTCGGCGGCGCGTTTGCGTTGGTCGGCTGTCTGGAGTTGCTGGTCGCGGCGACCGACGAGCGGCGCGGGATCGCCCGCTGGATCGCGGCCGGGGTGATCGGGACGGCGCTCGGGCCCGTTGCCGGCGGGCTGCTCACCGAGACCATCTCCTGGCAGGCCATCTTCGTCGTGCAGGTGCCGGTGGCGATGCTCGCCGTCCCGGCCGCACTCACAATTCGCAGCGGAGCGGTCCCGCGCGCTGAGTTGGATCGCCCGGCCGTGGCACCGAACGTGGCGCTGGCCCTGCTCTCGGCGGCGCTGACCGCCGCGCTGTTCCTTCTCGTCCTGCTCTTGGTCGAGGGTTGGGGCCGGTCGCCGGCGATCGCCGCGCTCGCCGTCTCGGTTGTGCCGGTCGCGGCGATCCTCGCGACACCACTCGCCCGGCGGGCCCGGGCGGAGCCGCGTGCGGAGATAACGGCGGGCTGCTTGCTCGTCGCCGGTGGGCTGACCGCGCTGGCCCTACTGCCATCGGCGAATCTCGCCTGGACGATCGCGCCGCAGGCACTGATCGGGCTCGGGCTCGGGCTGACCGTGGACCGGCTGACCGTCGACGCCCTGCGCGATCGGTTTCCGCGCGTGATGCATGGCGGATGGACGATCGGTGCTCGACATGCCGGGGTCGTGCTCGGCCTGGCGATCCTGACCCCTGTGTTCACGGCAAACTTGCGCGACGCCCAGGTGCCGGCGCAGGAAGCCATCACGGCGCTCGTGCTCGATGCCCGGCTACCGGCCGACGACAAGATCGCGCTCGCCCGGGGCCTGAGCGATCAGCTGACGAATGAGCGCGGCCGGGTTCCCGACCTGCACCCCGCCTTCGCCCGGCTGCAGTTGGCCCCGGCGGAACGTCCCGTAGCCGAGCAACTCGAACGCAACCTCGACGCCCAGCTCGAGCGCGCGGCCACCCAGGCATTCCACGACTCGTTCCTCATCGCGGCCGGGCTCGCGCTGACCGCGTTGGTGCCGATGATCCTGACGCGCCGGCGGGTGGCAGCATGACGCCCGCCGCGAACCTGCGCGCCGTGGCGCTTCCCGTCGTGGCCGCCGCCCTCGTGAGCGGAGTGCTCGGCGTGCAGATCGCCAACGGCGGCGGCGACTTCGTCCCAGCCCGGCCCGCCCCGCCGTGTGCTCATCGAGCCGTCACGTCGGCATCGACCGGCATCGAGGGACTCAGCGAACGGCTCGTGCTGCTCGGGCTGGACGGCGCCGCCTGCCGCCTGCACGTGACGCGCGAGGCGCTCGTGCTCGACCTTGCGCAGTCGAGGACGCCCACAGACGCGCAGGTAGACGCGCTGCGCGCGGGCCTGCTCGAAGCAGTGGACCGCATGAAGGCCGACGGCACATTGCCGCCTGCGTCCGAGCTCACCGACGAGGCACTCGACAACTCCAACCTGAACGGCTTGATCAAGGCCGCGATCCGCGCCCTGCCGGACTCGCTGATCAACAGCGCGCTGAAGACCGACGACGTCCTGCGGCGCACGATCAACGATCTCGACCTGCGCTCGCTGCTCGCCAACCTGAACGACCCCGACCAACTCAGCCGGCAACTGAACGCTGCTGTCACCAAAGCCGTCAAGGACTCCCTCGTGGCCCGCCTCCGCGACCTCCTCTGAAGCGCTCGGATGCAACCGCTACTCGTCCAAACCGACGGCACTGCGAGCACTCCGGCCACGATCAGGAACCCGTGCTGCACGGCCATGCGGCCTGGCTACGGTGACCCCGTGGCACAGGACAAACGGATGCTCTACCGCTCGTCGTTCGGCGCAGCGGCGGCCGCATACGCCGAGCACCGCCCGGACTATGCGCAGGCCGCGGTGCACTGGGCGCTGGGGCCCGCGCGCCGCCTGCGAGTGCTCGACCTCGGCGCCGGAACGGGCAAACTAACCGCCACGTTGGTCGATCTCGGCGCCGAAGTCATCGCGGTCGAGCCTGACCCGGCGATGCTTACCGAGCTGCGCAACGCGCTGCCGACTGTGCGTGCCCGGCCGGGTAGTGCCGAGGCGATACCGCTGCCGGACGCGTCCGTCGATGCCGTGATAGCTGGCAATGCCCTGCACTGGTTCGACATGGACGTCGCGGGACCCGAGATAGCCAGGGTCCTCGTACCCGGCGGCATCCTGGCTGGGCTGTGGAACGTCATCGACAACCGGGTCGACTGGGTTGCCGGACTTGAACGAGTCAGCGGGAGCGCGGCCATTGGCCCGCGTGACACGCTAAGCAGTTGGCGCGCCGAGACGGCAGACGCGCACCTTCCCACCATTGGTCTGGTCCCCCGGTTCGGCTCGCCGGAGCAGGCCGAGTTCCCGCACGGGCAGCGCCGCACCGCCGACTCCCTCGTCGCAACACTCGCGACGAGGGCGGGCTTGCTTGTCATGCCAGAACAGCAACACGAGGCCACGCTCGGCCGGATCCGCGCTTTCCTCGCGAGCAGACCGGAGACCGGCCGCGGTGAGTTCACCCTCCCGATGCTGACCGGCGTGCTCCGCGTCCGGCGAGAGTAAGAGCCAGGCGCAAGGGTCAAGTGCCAGCCGGGTTCGGTCGCCGTGACACTCAGTCGAGGAACGACCCGATGGCGGCGGCGAATGCCCCTGGGTCATCGACCCACGGGAAATGCGCGGCCTGAGGTTGAAGAACGACGCGCGCGTCGTTGAACAGTGGTGCCGCCTCGCGTAGCACGGCAGAGGTCACCATCGGGTCCAGTTCTCCGCCATAGAGCAGGACCGGCCCACGCAACCTCTTCAGCGCGGCCCTCGTCGACGATGCGTCGAGGTCCAAGCCGGCGAAGTAGCCGGCCCGCGCGGCGAGGTAGCGCTCGGCGATGCCGGCGCTCGCGTGCGTTTGGGCCACGTCGTCCCAGCGGCCGTAGAAGAGCGGCCGCGACGCACGGAACGTCTCCATCGACAGGTCGCCGTCGAAGATCTTCTCCAGCGCGGCGAGCGCGGCCGGGTACCAACGCTCGCCCGCCGAGCGCTCGAGCACGGCACGCATGTCCTGCTCGGTGCCGTGCACGCCGACCGCAGCGAGACCGGGCGTGACGAGGATGAGCCTGGACAGGCGTTCGGGGTGGGCGGCGGCGTGCAGCGTCGCGAGGACGCCGCCGGCCGAGTGCGCCAGAAGGTCCATCCGGTCAAGGCCAAGATGCACGCGGAGTGACTCGACATCCTCGACGAGCCGGTCGACGCGAAACGTCGCCGGGTCGACCGGATCAGCCGACAACCCGACACCGCGAGGGTGCATCAGGATCAACTGTCGCGACGCGGCGACGCCGCCGAGATCACCCAGATACTCGACCGCCCGACCCGGCCCGCCCGGTAGGCACACCAGCGGCGAGCCCTCTCCCAACACGCTATAGGCGATCTCGGTTCCGTCGTAGGACTCGAAGCGGCGCACGATCGAACTCTAGGAGTCGTCGACCCCTATGCCACGACGTTTCGCCACGGGCCAAACCGAGATGTTGCATCCGTTGCGCCCATCCCAATCCCTCGCTCAACCGCGTGGGACTGGGCGTGGTCCGGCGGACGATTCGCCGGCTGCTCGGTCAGGAGTAGAGCTGGTAGACAGTCCGGGTGATTCGCGCCGCCGCGGCTGAAGACCTACCAGTTCTCCGAGACATCGAGTGGGCCGCGGGCGACGCATTTCGTGATCTTGGTATGCATCAGGTGGCCGATGACCCGCCGCCAGCGATAGAAATCCTTCGCCGGTTTCAGCGTGATGGGCGGGCGTGGGTGTTTGTGGACGCCGCCGATCGCCCAGTCGCCTATTTGCTCGTCGAGGCCGTTGACGGCAGAGCTCACGTGGTACAGGTCTCGGTGCATCCGGATCACGCTCACAACGGCATTGGCCGCCAGCTTATCGACCGGGCCGATTCGTGGGCAGCTGAACATGAGCTGCCGGGATTGACCTTGACCACCTACGTTCAGGTGCCCTGGAACGGACCGTATTACCAGCGGCTCGGATTCCGATACCTGAAAGACGAGGAGATAAGTGAAGGGCTGCGGGCTATTCGCGAAGGGGAAGCAGCCAGCGGACTCGATAAGTGGCCTCGTGGCGTGATGATCCGTGATCGGTAAACGAAGGTCCGAGTGTGTGTGCAGTTCGGCGTATTCAGCCGCCACTCTGACCGACCGGGCGGCTGTGACACCGAGCCTGGCCTCTAGGCTGTAACGGTGTCTGATCGGTTGATCTTTCAACTTGGCACCAACAATTGGCAGCGCGACGGCGAGTTCGCGCCCGGCTCCGGCATTCTGCACGAGTCGCATCATCGTGCGTACAACGCGTTGCCGGGCGTGCGGTGTTACTCGATGTACCCGTCGCGGCGCCAGCGATTCGAGGAGGAGGACGTTCACGTCTTCCCGCTCGAACACGACATCCCGATCTGCGAGTCGGTGTCTCCGGTCAGCAGCTACCGCTGGCACTCGATGAGCGAGGCCGAGGTTGACGCCTACCGGCTGCAGGCTCACCGACGCGGTCGCCGACTGGATGGACGAGATCGAGTCGCGTACCGGCGACCAGTTCAGCCTCGCCATCGCGCATCACGCGTTCATGAACACCGTGGTGCTGCGTGACGTCAATCGTCGCCGGGTCGCGGACGGCCGAGCGCGGATGACGGTGCTGTGCTTCACGCACGGCACCGAGCTCAAGATGTTCAACAACGAGCGGCGCGGCGATGAGCCGGAGGAATTCCCACTGCGCTTCCTGCCGTTCATGCAGCGCGAAAGGATCTTCGACTTCGCCGATCCGGAGCATGGCGTCGACGTGACCGCGGCGATCTCGGTCGAGCAGGTGAACGCACTGCTCGATGTCTTTCCCGAGTTCCCGCGCGAGCGGGTCGTGCTTTCCCCCAACGGCTACAACCAGGATGTCTTCCTCCCGCTGCCCGACGGCACTGACCGCGCGGCGGTGCTGGCCGGATTCTGCACGCAGCCTCTCGACGGCAGCGACCTCGAACCCGAAGCGATCGCGCCGCCGGAGGGCTTCGACGCCGTCGTCGCCTTCTGCGGCAAGTTCGCCGACTGGAAACGGTTGGACGCGCTGCTCCGCGCGGCGGCGATCTACGAGCAGGACGAGCGCCGAATCCTCACCCTCGTGATCGGCTCCGGGCCACCCGAGGCCCAACGCGCCATGCACGAGTTGACCACCGAACTCGGGTTGCGCCGCACCTACTTCCTCGGCCCACGCCCTCAGGACGAACTCGCCCGGTTGTTCGGCTGCGCCGACGTCGGCTGCTTCCCCTCCTATCGCGAACCGTTCGGACTCGTCTTCGTCGAGTGCATGGCTTGCGGCACGCCGGTGATCGGCGCCGACTCGGGCGGCCCGCGCGACTTCGTCACCTCCGAGGTCGGCACCCTGGTCCCGGAGACCGACGATCGGACCGCGCTCGCCGTTGCGTTGGCCGAAGCGATCAACCAAGCCCTCGACGCCGACTGGAAGCACACCCGCGGACCCGTGGCCGCGCAATACGCGCGCAACCGGTTCAGCGTGACCGGCCAGGTCTCGCACCTGCTCGCCGAGGTCGACCGGCTGACCAGCTAACGGCGCCGGCGATCGGCCAGCAGACGCGGCACTCCACGTTTCCTTCGTGCTGCCGCTTAGCTATCGAGATCGGTAGGCATCGGCGCGGTTGAAGACACCGACCACGGTGACGCGGTGGTGGTCCTCGTCGATGCGGTAGATCACCCGGTAGGTGCCCCGACGCGCGCTGTAGCGATCCTGCAGCGGCGGACGTAGCCGTCTGCCGACTCGGTGCGGGTTATCCAGCAGTGGGCCGATGATGAATTCGTGCGCGGCGAATGCGATCGCCTCGGGAAGTTGCTCGGTGAGCTGTCGTCTGGCGGTCGGCGAGATGAGCAGCGCGTATCGGGCATCGCTCACGCTGAGGCGCGACGAACCCGCATACCGGCGGCCAGGCTCTGCTCGTCTTCGCCCTCACCCCGGGCCAGTTCGGCATCGGACTCAGCCAGCGCGCGCAGCGCTGCGGCGTCCGAGAGCACGGCGATGGTCTCCTCCAGTGACTCCAGGTCATCTACGGCCAGCAGTACGGCAGACGGGCGGCCGTGCACGGTTACGGTGACTCGTTCGTGCTGGCTGCCGACGCGTCCCACGAGTTCGGACAGGTGGGCCTTGACCTCGGCCAGCGGCAGACTCTCACTCATGGTCATAAGTATGACCAGATGAGGTGCTGGCGTCCAGCGCATCGAAGCGCCGCACCCCCCGACGCTCGACGCGAGCGCGTGCTGACTGTGGCATGGCGTGACCGGGCTGGGCGTGAGTTCGGAGCGATCAGTTCGGGATCGTGACGTCGTTGGCGCCCGTCGGTGCGTGGATGAGGTGCGGCGGCAGGTCGGTCTTGAGGTCGGAGCTGCGCAGCAGGAGCGGGACGGTGGCGGCCGGTCCGCAGCTGATCAGCAGGCGTTCCAGGACGATGCGCACCTCGGCGGGATTGTCCCGGTCGGCGAAGGCAGCCGGTTGCATGGTCTTGCCGAACAGGGGCAGCGCCCGGCTGTCACAGGGACGGGGCTGGTAGGTGATCGATGCCGACTGTGGTCCGGGACCGCGTTTGACCAGAGTCCAGGGCACCGAGACGAACTCCACTGACGGTGCCACGTTCGCGGCGCGGTATCCGGGAAAGTTGCACAACGCGTTGGTCTTGGCCGAATAGAGGATCCCGGCGGCGCCGGTGTTCGCGTCAATCGCGAGGATCTGGTAGCCGGGAAGCGTTTTCCGTGCCGGGGTCGGCGCACTGTTCATAGCCGGGCAGGACGACACCACGTCCGGCTTGATCACGGCGATCCAGGCGAGCCGGGCGTGGTAGGCCTGCAGGCTGGCTGTCTGCTGGCGTCCGCCGACCGTGTACGGCTGGGGCCCAGTCTTGAGCACGGAATCTGCGACCGTGACCACGCCAAGGCCGAAGCTCATCCCGTGTTGGCCCGCGGCGTCGAGCACGCTGGAATTCTGGGCGGTCGCTCCCGCCAGCAGATTGCAGAACGCCATTGCCGCGCTGATCCTCGGTATGACGTTGTGCGGGGCGGGCTCGACGTGAAACGCGCCGCCGTCCACCGACAGCGCCCGCTGTATCCGTCCGCCGGCGAAGTAGGCCGCGACATTCGTGTCAATCGGCTTGGGCTTGTGCGGCGAAGGGTCGACACAGTCGGTCAAGGGCGAGCCCGCCGGCGGCGTTTGCGTCGTGACGACGGGAGGCATCACGGCCACCCGTGGCTTCGCGCGATCGCAGCCGACGAGCAGTCGCCGCCGAGACACCTATGGCCGCAAGCAGCACCAGCCACGTTCGTTGCATGCTCGCCCTCCTCGGCTACCCGGACCCTAGACGTCTCGAGTCCTTGGGAACGTTGTCCGGCACAGCAGCGGCGTGACGCTACGCACGAGCGAGGCCGCCGCGAACCTCGGCTGGTCGGTGCCGTTACTCGCTGAGCAGGTCGATGAGTTCGTGCCCGCGAGTGGTGCGGCTGACCCAGACGGATTGGCCGCGGCGTTCGCGCCGGATCAGCCCGGCGGATTCGAGCTGACCGCAGTGATAGGTGATCATGCGCGGGCTGCATTCGAGCCCGGCCGCGAGGCGTCCCATGCTGATCGGCCCGGTGGCCGCTCGCAGCACCTGGGCCCGGGTGCGGCCCAGCACCTGGCCCAGCGGGTCGGCGACCCATTCGTCGGGGTGGCCGCCGGATGCTCGCCGAGGCTGGCCTGCCCGGGCACCGGGTAGGCGAGGTAGACGACGTCGGGCAGTCGAAACCGACCAGCCGGCCAGCGCTGCCGGCGATCGTCGGCACCAGCACCAACCGCCGCCCGTCGAGGCCGACCGTGAGCTCGCGGGTGGCCGGCACCCAGATCTCGCCGTTCTCGTACCGGATCCGCGGATGCAGCGTGTTCAGCAGGACGTCGGTGCCGCCTCTTACCACGGCCGCGCCGACCCGCCGGGCCTCGAGGTCCAGCAGCGACTGCGCGCGCCGCCACCGCGGCGATACGGCCGACCACGCGTCCGCCGTGGCTGAGGCGTAGGCGTTCAGCCAGCGGCGGGGCAGGTCGGCCGGTGGGCGCCACACCGCCGGCAATCCGGCCCGAACGTGCGCGTCAGGTCATCGACCATCGTGTCGCCCGGAAGATCGCGAAGCCGCTGCACCTGCTCGGCCTACCGACACGTCAGCTCCCGGCGGGATGGGGGTCGCTGCGATATCGGGAAACGCGCGCTGCGCACAGGAGAAAACCGGCGGCAGGGCGAACCGCCCGGATCGCCGCACCGCGGCCCGGGCGGCGCGGGCCGTCCGCCCGATCGACGATGACGAGGAGCGGGTCGTCAACAACAAGACCAGCGACAGGTGCGGTGCCTTCACCAGTTCCAGGTTGACCGCACCGACATCCGCCGAGCCGCAGCCGGTACCGGTGCTGGCCGTGGATGCTCACCCGGCCCGCCAAGTGGTCAAACGCCCGGCGATCCGGCTCGATGGCGCCGCCGGGAGCAGCATCCCGGCATGCTAACGCGACGCCCTGATCGCCAACAACCAGCAGTGCGGTCAGCGTTGTGCTCGCAGTGCCGCGCTGGATTGGCCAACGATCGCCGAGGTGTCCGGCACCGGCTGAGGTAGCGGCGCGCACGTGGCGTCAGGGCCGTTGCCGGGCCGGCGCGGCGGCCGGACGCCGTTCGCGAGATAGGCGGCGACCTGGTCGTCGAGGCAGGCGTCGCCGGACAGCGAACTGCCGTGCGTGGTGCCGCCGGGCAATGCGATCAGGCTCGAGTTCGGGAACAGCCTGCGCACCTCGAGACTGCCCTCGAACGGGGTGGGGGCGTCGAGGGTCTGGTCGATGAGCAGCGCGCTGCTCACGTGGCTGCCGTCGACGGTCACCGGTTGGTGCGCCGGCGCGGGCCAGAACAGGCACGCCGCGTTGTACCAGGCGTTGCCCCATGTCTCGAACGGTGCCCGGGCGAAGGTCGCCCAGTTGTCGCGCGCCCAGGTGCTCCATTGCGTCGGCCACTGCACGTCGGTGCATTGCACCGCGCTGTACACGGCGTAGAAGTTGTCGTTGCCGAACCCGTCGGCGACGAGGAACAACTGCTCGAGGTTGGCCGCGTCGTCGTTGTGCACGTAGCGGGCGAATGCGTCGCCCAGCAAGGTCCACGTCGCCTGGGAATAGCCCGCGAGCAGGAAGAGATCTACCCACTCGTCGCCGCCGATCTTGCCGTCGGCCGGGTGGAGCGTCAGCTGGGCCTCGGTCCGGTAGAACAACGTCTCGACGGCCTTTTCGGTCTTGCCGAGGTGGTAGACGTCGTCGTAGCGGGCCAGCCAGCCCAACCAGATCTTGAGGTTGCGGTCGAAGGCGACGTCCTGGTTGAGGTTGGCCTGATAGAAGACGTTGCGCGGGTCGACGTTGCTGTCGAGCACCATGCGGCGCACGTGCGTCGGGAACAGCGTGCTGTACACCTGGCCGAGGTAAGTGCCGTAGGAGTAGCCGTAGTAGTTGATCTGCGCGACACCGAGTGCGGCGCGGATGCTGTCCATGTCCTTGGCGCTGTCGATCGTGGTGATGTGCTGCAGGATCGGACCATTGTTCGCCGCGCACGCTTCCGCATAGCCCTTCGCGCGAGCGAGCCACGTCCGCACGGTCGACTGCGCACCGGGATGTAGGCCGGCCGGTTGAAGCCGAAGTAGTTCGGGTCGCAGGACAACGACGGCTGCGACGAGCCGACGCCGCGCGGGTCGAAGCCGATCCAGTCGTAGTAGCCGCCCGCGCCGTTCGGCACCTGTTGTCCCAACGTCGAGAGCCCGAATCCCGAACCCCCGGGCCACCACCGTTGACCAGCATGACGCCCTGGGCCTGCGAGTCGGGCACCGTGTGCTTGATCCGCGACACCGCCAGCTTGATCGGCGCGCCGTTCGGATGCGCGTAGTCGAGCGGGACGGACAGCAGGCCGCACTGGGCGCCGGCCGCCTGCAGACCGGGGTCGTCGCACGTGCTCCAACTGATCGACGCCGGATGGCTCGGCGCCGCCGCCGCGACCGGGGAGACTCCGGCCGCGATGATCACCGAGGCGACGAGCAGGCCCAGCCCAGTCAGTCTCTTCATTGCGACACCGCTCCCTTTCGCTGTGCACGTGGGGCAAGCGTTGCCGTACCGTCTGCCGGCACGATGCCCGCAGCACATGTGGTGGGCGGTCCCCGGCCCGATCCTGCGGCTGGGCCGAATCCACCGACAAGCTCTTACAGAATCGCGTAAGTACGGCGCCGGACACTGCCCGATGGCGCGGCTTGATCTTTAGCTTTGATTTGCCCACGGATCGTCGGCTCGGATTTCCTCCGGCTGCCCGAATCCGTCGGCCGGCCATAGCTGCAGCAGGTGATGCTCTCGGGGCTCGCGGACGGCTAGGTCGAAATCGACGCTCCGCCCCACCGCATGCCCGCGCACGCGGTACCAGCCCGGGCCTGACGGCAGTTCGAAGCTACGGAATGGTGGGTCCGCTGAGGCCATCAAGAGGAAGATCATCGCGGCAGCGTCCGTAGCTTCAAAGCCGACCTCGGCAATCGCTTCCCACTCACGCGACTCGTCAATTCGGGCCGGCGGCGCGTCGAGGAACTCGATAGCGAGCTGAACAACCCCCATGGCGATTCCAGTGCTGACGCAAACCGCTGTGCCGGCCTATCTGTAGTGGCAAGAAGCCGGCTGGGTGATCCGCCTCGCGGATACTCCGGGTACCCCTCTGGGTCGTCGGCCCACAGATAGAACTGGTGGTAGTCCACCCCGTCGAGGCAGTCCCCGCGATACGTCGCACGCCACATGATCACCACGAGTTGACTCCGGCAGCAACGCGTGGAGATCGGCGGGTGAGCGTAGGCCCGATCAGGCCTTGGGCTTTGACGGTTCTCTATGGGACGCCCGCAGCTGGGGCATGACCGAGGTCGCAACCTCCTCGAACACCACGTCCTCGCGCGGGTCCTCGCGCCAGGATTGCGGCCAGTACAGGACGAACTCGTCGATGCCGATCTCGGCGAAGCGTCCGACCATGTCATTGAAGTACTCCACCGACTGCCACGGGGTCAGCGGCGGGAAGCAGACCAGCGAGTGCCTGATCGTGGCCGGGTCGCGCCCGGCGTCCGCGCAGAGGTCGTCGAATCGGCGACTGCGATCCGCCGTGACGGCGTAGAAGTCCGGTTCGGTCTCCACGCCGTAGCCGCCCGACGAGCTCCACCCGTCAGCGTGCTGCGCGGCGATCTGCAACATCTTCGGACCGTGGGCCGCGATCGTGATCGGTGGACGCGGCCGCTGTACCGGTAGCGGTACGGTCTCCGCCTCCTCGCACCGGTAGAACTGGCCCTCGTAGGTGGCGACTTCCTGTCGGAGCAGCAGGTCGACCAGTCGACGAACTCGCGAAATCGTGCGACCCGTTCCGCCGGCGGCCAGTCCACGCCGGCCGCTCGTGCACCCGCCGATGGATCGCCGACTCCGAGCGCCAGCTCGACCCGTCCACCACTGAGGTGATCGACCGTCACGGCGGCCTTGGTCAGCGTGACCGGCTGGCGAAAGTACAGGCTCGTGACCAGCGTCCCCACCCGGATGTTGCTGGTCCAGTCCGCCATCAACGTCAACGTCGCCTGACCGTCGAACATCGTGTGCCGAACCCGATCAGGTTCCACGACCGTGTCGCAGTTCCACAGCACGTCGAACCCCAACCGTTCGGCGTCGCGCCACCGCTATCGAAGCACATCCAGCGGCAGGTGCTGGTACTGGTAGGCGCAGAAACGCAGATCCGCCATATGACCACCCCCAGGTCCGGCCCGCGCAGACGTCCCCGTACACCGCGACGCTAGGTCAAGCGCGTTGTGGAGTGGAAGTGGTGAGAGCGCGGCCTCTTCGAGGACGCCGGCCAATACTGCTTGTAAGTTACCTACACCTTGTACGTGACAGTGCGGAGGCTTTTCCTTGTCGGCACCACGAGTCACTGAACGAGAGCGCGTCGACCTTGCCGCCGGCCCGATCCACTACCGGGTCGCCGGCCCGGAGAACGGGCGACCAGTCGTGCTCGTCCACGGATTCCTCGTCGACGACACGTTGTGGGCCGATGTGCCCGAGCGACTCGGCGAGCGTGGCTTTCGCGTGTTCGCCCCGACCTGGCCGCTCGCCGCCCATACCGCGGCGATGAAGCCGGACGCTGACCTGTCGCCACGCGGTGTCGCCAAAGTCGTGCTCGACTTCCTGGCCCGGCTCGATTTGCGCGATGTCGTGCTCGTCGGGAACGACACCGGCGGGGCGGTGTCGCAGTTCGTCATCGACGAGGATCCGACGCGAATTGGTCGACTCGTGCTGACGAACTGCGACGCCTTCGACACGTTCCCGCCGTTCCCGTTCAATCTGCTCTTCCGACTCGGCCGCCATCCTGGTCCGACTCGGCTCGTCCTGCAGACCATGCGGCCGGCCCTGTTGCGCAACGGTCCATTGGGTTTCGGGCCGCTCGTCCGACGTAGGCTCTCTGCCGAGGAGACCGTGGGCTGGATCCGTCCCTACCTCACCGACGCAGGCGTGCGGCACGACACGACCAGCCTGCTTCGCGGCTGGCGACCCGAAGACCTGGCCGATGTGGCCACCCGGCTACCCAGGTTCGACAAGCCGGTCCTCATCGCCTGGGCGCCGGCTGACCGGTTCTTCAAGATCGCGCTCGGCCGCCGCCTGGCTGCGGTCTTTCCTGATGCTCGCCTGGTCGAGGTACCCGATGCCCGCACTTTCGTCTCCCTCGATCAACCAGGCCGACTAGCTGACGAAATCGCCGACTTCGCCAGCTAGTCCGCGTGCGGCTCCTGGTGGTGGAGGGCTATTGACGGTGGCCGCCAGAGTGCTACGTCGGCGGCCCGAACCAGGTGGTAAGCGCGTCAGCGAGCCCAGGCTCGGTCAGCTCTCCCACCCAGGCCACATATCCGTCCGGCCGAATCAACACGGCAGCGGGAGCAGTGACCTCCCCGAGTGCCGGAAGCTCCCACGTACCAGCGTATTTGGCGTCGATCAGCTGAACCCGATCTGCCCAGGGCGTGGTGTCCAAGCCGCCGGGCTCACCGAGGTTGAGTAGGACCGGCCGGGCGTCGTGCAGCAGGGTGAAGAGCCGCAGCGGGCCGTCGGCGGTGACGATGTCGAGATCGGGCACGCGGCGTCCGAGCAGGGCGTGTCCCTCGCCGAGGTCGTAGTGGATGCCCAGGCCGGACATCATCGCGGCGAATCGTTTTCGCGGCTCGTCCATGCTGAGGAGTTCGGCAATGGTGTCGTTCAGGGCCTTGGTGCGGTCGTCTTGTCGGAGCAACGCGACTTGCGCCATCGTGGTGCGCAGCACGCGCGCGGCGACGGGGTGCCGCTCGGCCTGGTAGGTATCCAGGAGGCTTTCCGGTGATGTCCGCTTGACCACCTGGGCCAGCTTCCACCCCAGGTTCACCGCATCCTGCACACCGGTGTTGAGGCCCTGTCCACCCACCGGGGAATGCACGTGGGCGGCGTCGCCGGCCAGCAGCACCCGTCCGGCGCGGTAGGACGCCGCCTGCCGGGTCATATCGGTGAACCGGGAGATCCAGGTGGGACTGTGGACCCCGTAGTCGGTGCCGTATACGGCGATGAGCGCTTCGCTGAGATCGCGCAGAGTGGGTTCGCCCGCGGCTCCGGGCTGCTCTTCGGTCACCATGACCCGTATCGGTCCCGTATCGGCGTAGATGATCTCGCCGTCGCGGATCTCGTACTCCTCCCGGCCGAAGGAATGGATGCCACGGTCGTCTCGGCGAATGCCGAATTCCGGGATCTCGGCCATCTCGACCTCAGCGATCAGGGCGCTGGTCGTCGGATCCCATCCGGGGAACTCGATGCCGGCCGCCTTGCGGACCAGACTGCGTCCGCCGTCGCACCCGACGATGTACTCCGCGCGTAGTGACTTGCCGTCGGACAGCTCGACGTCCACGCCGGTGTCGTCCTGCGCGAACCCGGTCACTTCGCGTTCGCGATAGATCGGTACCGCCAGCTCGTCGACCCAGCCGGCCAGGATGCGCTCGATGTGCTTCTGCCACAGGCCGAGCGTGTAGGGGTGCCGGGTGGGAAACTCGCTGATGTCCAACCGGGTTCCGGCGAAGGCCGCGACCTGTACGGTCTGGCCCTCCGCAAGAAACCGATCAGCGATTCCACGCTGATCGAGCACCTCGATGGAGCGCGAATGCAGACCGCCTGCGCGCGCGCCGGCGAGGTCTTGGCTCGCGCGCCGCTCGACGATGGCAACGTCCACGCCCGCTAACGCCAACTCACCGGCCAACATCAGCCCCGTCGGACCTCCTCCGGCGATAACCACGGCGTGCCCGGTCATAGGCATGCTCCGACCGCCGGAGCACATGCCCGCACCTGGGCGACAAGTGCTCGCAAGGGCACCCCGAGCGAGCCACTCGTTGACAACAACACATGCATTTCGTTACTCCCGTTTCCGCAGATTCTGGCTTCGGCGGGCGATTCTGCGGCACAACCGGGGTCTTGCCGCAAGCCCCCCAGTGCGCTATACGTTAAAAGTGGCGGGGAGTGCGTAACTCTCCTCGGGCCACAATTTCTCGAAGCCGCTGCCCGGTCCGGTTGATGGCGGCGATTGGACCTACAACCCGTTCACTGACGTGCGTGGTCAGGACGCTCGGGCAGCGCTCATCCCGTGCCGTAGTGGCGGGCAATGCCGACGGTGTCGGTGCCGTCGCCGTTCCAGTCGCCGCCGAGCGGGTGATCGCCGGAGACGCCATAGCTGAACTGCATCGACACCGGCCCCCCCGGCTGGTTGGTGAGATAGAACGTGTGATTCGACGAGCGGAACAGGCCAATCGAGTCGGTGCCGTCGCCGTTCCAGTCGCCGGTCAGCGGCCGGTCGCCGATCTGCCCGCGGCGGTAGGCGGATCTCGCGGCTGTGTTCGAGTTCGTGTCGATGAGATAGAAGGTTGCCGTCGAGGGCCGGTAGACGCCGACGGTGCTGAGGCCGTCGTGGTTCCAGTCGCCCGCAAGGGGAAGGTCGCCCGACGCGCCTAGCCGCAGGCTCGTTCGGGGCGCGCCCGGCGTGTTGCTGTTGGTGAGGTAGAACGTCGCCGTGGATGGCCGGTAGACGCCGATCGTGTCGGTGCCGTCGCCGTTCCAGTCGCCGCAGACGGGTAGATCGCCGGCGACGCCGAGGGGCACCGTGATCAACGGCGCACCGGGGCTCAGCGAGTTGCGGATGTAGTACATGCCCGCGCGATAGACCGCTCCGGTGTCGACGCCGTCGCCGTTCCAGTCGCAGGTGATCGGCCGGTCGCCGACGCGGCCGAATGGTTGCGCCACGTCGACGCTTGCGCCGGTCGGGGAATTCGTCAGGTAGAGGTACGGGTGCGCCGCCGAGATGTAGCTCGCGGCGTAGGACGTATTCGTTGCCGGAGCGGTGATCGTGTGGCTCTGCGCACCGCCGTTCGACCATGACGTGAAGTCGTAACCGGACCCGTGAACGACTCCGGCGACGGGGCGCTGACCGAGTTCGCCGATCCGATGACGGTGGTCACCGAGAACGGTGTCGTATGCGATACCGCGTTAACGGAAAGGGCGAGGCCGCTCGGGTTCGAGGTGAACGTGAGCACGACCGTCTTCGGGTCCAGCCGGACGCTCGTCGTCGAGGTCAGCCCGCCGGAGTCGGTCGCGGAAAGTCGAACTTCGAGCCAGTTCGGGTACTCGTGATCCGGCGCGGAGAACGAGCCGGTCGAAACGCCGTCGAGCGTTTGGATCAGGTGCGTGTGGCAGTTGGTCGGCGAGAAGCAGTGATGCATGATCAGCGACCATTGCATCGCCGACGCCGGCAACGCCCCGTCCTGCTGGTCGGTGGCGTGACCGGAGAAGTTGATCGTGTCGCCGACCTTCCAGGTCAGGCTCGATGTCGGCGAGTCGATGATCGCGTTCGGCGCGGTGTTGCCGACCGTCACGGTGACCGACGTCGTGTCGCTCGAGCCCTGGTCGTCGGTCACGCGCAGGCTCGGGTGATAAACACCCGACGCGGTATAGGTGTGTGACGCCGTCGATCCTGTTGCGTCGCCGAATACGCCGTCACCGTTGAGGTCCCACGAATAGGTGAGCGGCTTGCCTTCCGGATCGGACGAGCCGGTGCCGTCGAAGCTCACCGTCAGTGGCTGCGTGCCGTTCGTGGGGGTCGCGGTTGCGCGCGCGGTCGGCTGCTGGTTGCCGCTGCTGTAGGTGATGCGGTGGACGTTGCCGCCGTCCATGTCGACGTAGAACAGGTCACCGCGCGGGCCGATCTTCAGGTCGACCGGGTTGCCGGCACCGGCGCCCGTCGAGTCGACGCCGACGAACGACTGCAGCTTGGACGGGTCGGGGAGACCATTCGTGCCGGGCAGCATCGCCCAGATCTCGTTTCGGCTGTGGTCGCCGAAGAACAGCGCGCCGTTGTACTGCGTCGGGTAGGCCCCGCCCTGGTAGAACGCGACGCCGGTGACCGACGATCCGCCCGTGTGACACCCCGAGTAGGTCACGACGCAGGCGCCGTGGTTGTAGGTGTAGTACGGCGCGACGACCGAGCCGGGTCTCGAGTACAGGGACGAGCACAGGTTGAGGCCGGCGCCCTGGTAACCACCCTGTGGCGACGTGCCTTCGTAGCACGGCCAGCCGAAGTTCGAGGCGGTGGCACCGGTCGGCGAGACGATCCGGTCGATCTCCTCCCAGGTGTTCCACCCGACGTCGCCGACCCACACCTCGTCGCTGCCGGGCCGCTGGGTGAACCGGAACGGATTGCGCAGGCCGTACGCGACGATGCGCCGGGCGTTCGCGTCCGACGAGCTGAAGAACGGGTTACCGGCCACGCCGGCACCGGTGGCCGGATCGATGCGCAGTATCGCGCCGTTGAGCACTGCCGGGCCGTCCGTGCGCCGCACGCTCTGACTGCGCAGCGCTCCGCCCTCCGCGGTGGGTGGTGTCAACGCGGTACCGGCGGCCGACGGCGGATCACCGCAGGGATTCGCCTTGTCGCCGGGATATGTCGCGCCGTACTGCCCGTAGTCGACGTTGTCGAAGCTCGCGCCGTCGCCGCTGCCGACATAGAGCTTGCCGTCGCGTCCGAACATCAACGTGCCGATGGAGTGGCTCGGGAACTGCTGGCACCAGCCGTTGACGAGCACCTGCTCGGTCCCGGTCATGACGTTCCCGTTGACCTGCAACCGTGATACGCGTGCCGACACGACGCAGCCGTCGGTGGTCGGCCCGGGCGGTGTGGGGCAGCCGTCGCTCCAGGTCGGCGCGGTACCGCCGGGCGGGGCGTCGTACACGTAGAGCACGTACACGTGCGGGTCGGTGGGGAAGTTCGGCGGGAGCGCGAGGCCGAGCAGGCCACGGTCCCAGTAGTCGTCGACCTCGCCGGACAGATCGGCGAAGGTCACGGGGTTCGTATCGGTCAGGCTCTGAAAGACCTTGATGACGCCGTTCTTCTGGCCGACGAAGATCCGCCCGTCGGAGGCGAACTGCATGACGGTCGGATTGGTCAATCCGCTCAGCACGACCGAATCGCGGAAACCGGCGGGCAGCGTGGACGCGCCGACCCGGCGCGGCGCGACCTGCGTGACGAGCGCCGCGACCAGTACGAGTGTCGCCGCAATGGTCAGCGCGCGCGCACGCGTGAACCCCCCGACAAGCCGCATGCCGACCCCCCGACAATCAGAGCGGGTGCGCACATCTGCGGCGCACGCCGCGTTAGTGCGACGACGCATCTATACCGTCCCCGAGCGGTGGCCGTCCACTACTTGCCGTCGAACTGAGACCGGCGCGATGTCACATCCCGGCCCGATGCCTTGTCCCATGCACAGCCGCGGCGCTCACCGCTGCGGGCCAGTGACCATTTGGGGGAGAAACGATATGTCCGCACTTGCCTACACCCGGCGCGGCGCCGGGACGCCGTTGATACTGCTGCACGCTCTCGGACTCACCCGTCAGTCGTGGGAGCCGGTCATCCCCGCGCTCGCCGAGCACTTCGACGTCATCGCCGTCGACCTGCCCGGCTTCGGGGACTCCGCGCCAATGCCTGATGACGTCGAGCCGAGCCCGCAGGTGCTGGCCGCAGCGGTCGACGGCCTGCTCGACGACCTCGGCGTGCGTTCTGCGCACATTGCCGGCAACTCCCTCGGTGGCTGGGTGGCCCTCGACCTGGCCGGCATCCGTCCGGCCGCCTCCGTGACGCTTCTGTCGCCCGCCGGCATGTGGCGGCGCGGCACCCCGCTGTACAACCGGATCAGCCTGCGGGCGACCCGATGGTTCGCGGTGCACCTCGCCGGCGTCCTGTCGCGCGTCGTGAACTTCCGCCTCGGACGCCTGCTGGTGCTCGGCCAGACCCATGGCCGCCCCACACGCATCACCTCGGACCGGGCGCGCCTGGCCATCCACACCATGGGCACCAGTCCGGGCTTCGATGCGACCTTCGCGGCCACCCGGCGACGGCATTACGTCGCCGCCGGGCCGATCGACGCTCCGGTGACCGTCGCCTTCGGCTCGCGCGACCTGCTGCTGCGGCGCCGGTCGCGTCGTCTCGACGAACTCCCGCCCGGCACGCTGGTCGAGAAGTTGCGGCGCTGCGGTCACATCCCGATGACCGATGACCCCGAGGCCGTCGCCGCGTTCATCATCGAGTCGGCCGGCCGGGGCCGCTATGCGGCCTCTGTGTCGACCGCATCGGCGAATGCCGCCATGGACGGGAACTCCCAGTCCGGTTTGACCGGGGCGGCCGGCTGAGGCGTCGCGCCCCATCCGGGCCGGTCGTGCCGCCGGTTGATCCAGACCGTCGGCAGGCCCACCTGCTTGGCCGGCACGTGATCGTGGAACAGGCTCTGCGCGACGTGCAGCAACTTGCCTTCGGCGATCCCGAGTCGCGCCGCCTCCTGGGTCAGCGCGTCGAAATTGCGTGGTGCCGGTTTGTAGGAGCCGATGTCCTGCGCGGTCAGGATGCTGGTGAACTCGACGTCCAGGCGCCGGTTCGACGCGGCGAACGACGCGCGGTCGATGTTGGACAGAATGATGAGTTTGTATCGCTGGCGCAAGGCAATCAGGGCATCGTGCGAGTCCGGGAAGGCCGGCCAGTCCGGCACCGAGCCCGCTAGCCGGGCGGCGTCGGCCTCGCTGACCTCGGCGCCGAGACTCTCGCCGAGCATCCGCATGCTCCGCGCCAGAATCTGCGGGTACGGATCGGTGGGACGCTCCGTTTCGACCACGGCCTCGATCGGGGAGTACGCGGCGAGCAGCGCCTCCTGCGACACGTCCAGATTCCGCTCGCGGGCCCACTCGACGAGTACGGCGGCGAGGCCGGCCTCCCAGTCGATCAGGGTCCCGTAACAATCGAAGCTGAGCGCCTCGAAGTCGGTGAGTTTCATCGATCACGCTCTCTGGATCGGGCCGGCGCTGGGACGGCGCTGGGACGGCATCGGGATGGACCGGGCTGGGACGCTACGTGTCGAACACGAGCATCATCGTCGGCTGGGGCCACGCTGCGCGAGCGGTTCAGAAGTTGATCACCTGCGGATCGCACACCGTCGGCGGTGCACAAACTGCAGGTGATCAACTGGCGGTGGTGGGCCAGAATGCCGTCGCGGACGCCGCTTCCAGGGACGGCGGGCTGATCATTTGCAGATCTGGCGGCTCTGGCGGCTCGATCTGTACATGATCACCACGCGAGCGGCTCCGGGGCCTCACGCGAGCGGCTCCCCCCGGCAAGCTGGTCGCACATGATCACCGCGCGAGCGGCGCTGACTCGAGCCGCGACTCAGGTGTCGGCGTGCACGCGAAGGTAGGCCAGTACGGCCAGAACGCGTCGATGCGTACCGGGCTCAGTGGCGAGGCCCAACTTGGTGAAAATGCTGGCCATATGCGTCTCGACCGTGCGCGTCGTCACGGCAAGTTGGTCGGCAATCGCGTCGTTGGACTGGCCCTGCGCGACCAAGGCCAGGACGTCGCGCTCGCGGGCGGTCAGTGACTGCAACGGATCGGGCGTGCGCCGCGTCCGGAACACGGCGGCCACGACCTCGGGATCGACGGCTGTCCCGCCGGACGCGACGCGGCGCACTGCCTCGTGCAGTTCGGCCGGCTTGGCGATGCGTTCCTTGAGCAGGTAGCCGACACCGGCGGCGCTGCCGGTGAGGAGTCCGATCGCGTGCCGGGTCTCGACGTGCTGGGAGAGGATCAGCACGCCGACGTCGGGCAGTTCGGCCTTGAGTTCGACGGCCGCCTGCAATCCCTCGGTGGTATGGGTCGGTGGCATGCGCACGTCCATGACGACGACGTCGGCCTGCAGATCGCGAACCACGTCGACCAGGTCGGTCGCGTCGCCGCGTTGGCCGACGACGTCGAAGCCGCCGGCACTGAGCAGGCGGGCGATGCCCTCGCGGACGAGCGGCGCGTCGTCGACCAGAACTACGCGCATGGCAATTCGGCGACGATCGTCGTTCCGGCCCCGGCCGGGCTCGTGATCCGCAGCTGCCCGCCCAGCGAGTCGACCCGGTCGAGGAGCCCTTCGAGGCCGGACCCCGGTACGGGTTCGGCCCCGCCGACCCCGTTGTCGACGACCTCGATGCGCAGCCCGCCGTCCGCGACGTCCGCGCGTACGTCAATCCGCTCGGCGCAGGAGTGACGCGCTGCGTTGGTCAGCGCCTCGGCCACCACGTAGTAGGCGCCGACCGCGGTCGTATCCGGAAGGGCATTTGCCAGGTGTACCGACAGATGCACCGGAATGGCGGAGCGTTCGGCCAGTGACTCCAGCGCGCCGTCGAGGCCCACGTCGGTGAGCAGCGTCGGGTGCAGGCCGCGGGCCAACTCGCGCAACTCGCCCATCGCGCCGTCGAGGTCGTTCGCCGCCTGCGCGACGAGCGATCGGGTGGCCGGATCGGTGCGGTCGAGGTTGGACTCGATCATCCGCAATTCCAGGGCGACGGCCATCATGCGCTGCTGCGCCCCGTCGTGCAGGTTGCGCTCGACCCGGCGGCGCTCACGATCGCCCGCCTCGACGATGCGCTGCCGGGACTGGCGCAATGCCTCCTGGTTGGCGAGCAGCTCGGCGGTGAGCCGTTCCCGGTCGACGGCGAGAGCAACCACCCGCCCGGCGGTGCGGACCAGTTCCGGGTCGGCGACGGCGTCCTGGTCGAACGTGATCGCGCCGACGCGCCGGCCGGCAAGGGCGATCTCGGAGACCGCCCGGCGGGCCCCCGCGACGGGCGGTGGCGCCGGCCGGCCGTCGCCGTCGACGTAACCGCCCCGGTCGGGGACCCAGAACACGAGCCCGAGCGACGGGTCGCCGAGTGTGTCGGCGAGCGCTCGGCGCAGCGCAGCGCGCGCGCGTTCCTCGGCGCCGAGCCACGCGCCGAGTTCCTCAACCTCTGCCGTGCGGGCGAATCCGCCGCGCATGATCGACCAGCCGAATGCGACGGGAACCAGCGCGGCAACCGACAGTTGCACGACGTACTCGGTCACCGGACTCCAGCCGAGGTTGGGGGCGACCACGATTGCGCTGAACGGGATGAACAGGATCGCAGCGGTGCCGTAGATGTAGAGCGGCACGAGGACCCATCGCTGCGCTGGGGTCGCCTTGCCCAGTCGGCGAATGAGCACCGCCGACGTGATGGCCATGACGGCGATACCCACGGCTCGTTGCGTCCAGACGCCCGCGTGGACCAGGCCGGGGTGATCGGCGACCTGAAGGGCGTCGTAGGGCGGCGGATTCGCGGCGAACAGATAGAGCGGCGCCTGTAGCACGACCGCCACGAAATAGGCCGCGATGACAAGTGCCCGGGCGGGCCGGGTGGTCAGCCGCCCGGACGGGAACCCGACGAGCAGTTGAACCATCACCGCGAGCGGCATGGTCGCGATGATCGCGCCCAGCGCGATCAGGGCGGGGATGGTGGTGTTGCCGAAGCCGGTCGCGATCCAGGCCAGCCCGCCGAAGATGAGCAGGGCGCCGATGCTGCTGCTCGGACGCCGGAGCCATGCGACAACGCCCAGCCCGACATATGCCGTGGCCGTAAGGGGAATCGCATAGGCGACCCAGGTCGGGCGCAGCGGCCCCGCCAGAACCGCGAGAAGTTCGACGACCCCGAGCAACGCCGCGGCCACGGTGAGCAACCCGACCGCGAGCCGTAACGCGTGCAGCCGGGGCGCGCCGCGTCGGCCCGGCGTAGACGCCCGGTCGCGCGCGTGCTGATTACTGGCCATCGGCGCGCAGTATCGCACTGCTGCGGCCGCCGACACCCCTTTAGCGAAAGGCTTTCGCTGGCTGGACGCTAGTCGTTGGCGGGTGCCGCTACTCGTTGGCGGGTGCCGCTGCGCGTTGGGCGGCGCCGCTACTCGTTGGCGGATACCAACGACTCGGCGGACGCACGCGGCCGCGGCTTGACCTCGCAGGCACCGTGCGCGCAGATCTCGAACGCCTCGTCCTTCTGGACCAGGCCGCGTCGCACCAGCAGGCCGTGAATCTCGCAACCCAGGCACAAGCCGAGCACCGATTCGAGCCACATCAACACAAGGCAGACCAAGCAGATCGAACGCGGAAGCCAACCCCGAATGCCGCTGTTGGTAATGATCATCATGGCGCCGGACATGGTCATGCCGAGCGTCCACGCGAACCGCTTGGGCTTGGCCGACACCCAGTCCGGTGGCACGCGCCGTGTCATCCAGCCCGCGATGATGCCGGCCGGGCTGTACTTGAGGCCAGCGGTGACCCGGATGGCGAACTCTACGAAGAAGATCGTCGAGACCACCTGCAGTGGCAGGTAACGCTTCTCGAAGTAGGCGTACACGAATGCCACGGCGCCGGTGGCCATCGTCAGGCCGGCGGCGGCGCGAACCTGGTTTTCGTTGACCACTGCCGCGCGCACGCGCTTGCCGTCAACGGTGAGTCCTTCGATGGTCTCGCCGGCGGTCAGGTACGACATGGCTGAACTCCTTCGCGTGGACGAGCGGTCCGGCCGTGGTCGAGCGCAAGTTCGGCTCGCCATGCTCTACGAGGAGCCGTTCGCGAGGCTCGAGATACGACATCGGTTCGCTGCGGCGAACGAGTTGCCGCGGTCGACACAGAACGCGGGAAGCGGTGTGAGAACTCGGCTTCGGCCGCATCGACGCGCGCCGGCTCGTATACCGGCGAGCCCCATCCCGGCTCGGACAAGCCGGGAATTCCCCAGTCGTCGACCACGAATCCCCACACCGCAACCTCCGGGTGCCCGGCCCCCCAGCCCCCTTTGACAGCAAGGAGCGTAGGAACATGCCGGCCGTCCGTCATCGGGGCCAGCACGGAGCCCGGAACCAGCCGCTACCGGCGATTTAGTCCGGCCTTCGCCGAGTTTGTGCGCGACATTCGCGCGTCTTGCGCAGGGGCCAGATCTCCCGCAGATGCATGATGCCGAGTCACGCCGAGCCTGCAATCGTGCTCGCCATGGCGTCGGCCATGCTGCCGGTGCGGATCCTCGTCGTCGACGACCATCCGCTCTTCTCCGAGACGCTCGCCGCCCGACTGGGCAGCGAGCCCAACCTTCGCGTGCTGCCGGTCGCTGCCACCGTCGAGCAGGCCGAGGCGCTCATCGCGCGCGAGGAACCAGCCGTCGTGCTGCTCGACTACACCCTCGGCGACCGGTGCGGACTCGACGTAATCGAAGCCATCCGCGATGAGCAGCAGCGGCCGCAGGTCGTGATGTTGAGCGCGTCCACCGAGGTCGGACCGGTCGTGGACTCGTTACGGCTCGGCGCCCGCGCCTGGGTATGCAAATCGGTCGAGGTGCGGCAACTGGTCGCAATCATCAATACGGTGATCGCCGGTGGCGCGTGGTTGTCTCCGGAGTTGCTGGCGTTGGTACTCGACGAACTCGTTCGAGAGCCCGACCAGAAACCGGACGGCCTGGCCGCGTTGACCGCTCGCGAGCGCGAAGTGCTGCAGTGCATGGTGGATGGCCTGCCTCGCGCGGAGATCGCCGCTCACCTGTTCCTATCTGCGAACACAGTGCGAACGCACACGCAGAACCTGCTGGCGAAGCTGGATTGTCACTCCGCTCTCGAAGCTGTCGCGTTCGCGCGACGCAACGGAATGCGTCCGCTCGGGCAGGCCCCGACCAGCTGAGCGCTCGACGCGACCCGCAGATGGCGTAGCCGAACGTCATCCCGTCGCTAGATCCAAAGTGCGAAATCCGTTCCTAGCGTCGACGGTGCCAGAACGCGAGCCGACGTCGGGGGAGATGCGGTGGAGATCGACGAGGTTGTCACCCGCCTGACCAAGCGCTATTGGATGGTGTTGCTGGTCGCCGTCGTCGTGCCGATCGTGCTGGTCGGCGTGATGGTGTCGCGGCAGCAGGCGACCTACACGGCGCACGCCCGCGTGGCTGTGTCGGCCGAGGTGCCCAAGTCGGCCGCTGAAGCGTCCTCGCTGGTCAGCCAGGTGCATGCCCTGGCGACCAGCCGCGATCTCATCGCGACCGCACTCGCAGGCGGCGGCGTCACCAACCGGGACCCGCAGACCATCGCCGATCACGACGTGTCGGTCAGCGGTCAGGGCACGTCGGCGATCGTCGATATCGGCGTCAAGGACCGCAGCGCCGCCGTGGCCGCCGCGATTGCCCAGCACCTGGCCACCGGCGTGACCAGCGCGTTCGACCGATCGCGTATCGGCAATCTGCCGTCGGTCATCGCCGGGGTCGACCAGCAACTCGACCAGCTCGCCCGGCGGCGCGCGCCGATCGCATCATCGCTTGCATCCGTCAGTGCGGCGAACCCGCACGACCCGAGCCTGCGCATGCTGCAGAGCCAGCTCGCCGGTCTGGACACGTTGATCTCGGATCTGTCGGCCGACCGCGCCCGGCTGGCCGAGGAACTTGCGGGCTCCGGCCACGCCATCGTCGTCGACAAGGCGCAGGTGCCGGCGCATGCGGACCCGCGCGGCCTGGTCGAGAAGATGACGCTGGCGGCCCTGGCCGGCCTGATCGCCGGACTCATCCTGGTCGCCGCGATCGAGACGATCCGCCCGACCGTGTCCGGAGCGGCCCGGCTGGCGCGACTGCTCTCGGCCCCGCTGCTCGGCCGCCTCGACCGTGATCCGGCCGCCCTGCAGGCACTCGGCCAGCGCGTCCGGCTCGCCGCCCGGCAGGGATCGGTCAACCAGCTCGTGGTGACCAGTGCGAACGGACGCGCTGTTCCGGAGTGGGTGCTCGACCGGTTGCGCGGCGCAGTGCTCGACCCGCTGCGCGGAGTCGTCGCACGACCCGCGGACGTAACGGCGAACGAGGTCAAGGATGCCGCGCTCGTCGGTGCGCGCAGTCAGTACGGCACGCGGGCCAACTACGCAGCGCGCGACCACAACGCCCCTACGCCGGCCGCGGAACTCAACGGACGCCGCAGGCCGGACGCCGAGATACGGGGCATCAGCTCGATCGGCGACCTCACGCCGGCGCGGCGAGACGGAGCGGATCGGCGTGATCGTGCTGGCCGGTGGCAGCTTCAAGGCCGCGTCGATACACGACATCCGCGACCTGGTCGACGCATCCGGCTGGCCGTTGCTGGGTGTTGCCTCCTACGCCAAGCGTGGGTGACGCCGTGACCCTCGGACTGATCGACGTACCGTTCACCACGCCGAGCTACGCCGACGGCGCGCGAGAGGCAGCGGTCCGCGTACTCGACTCGGGCTGGACGACAACCGGACCTGAGTGCGTCGCCTTCGAGACCGAATTCGCCGCGTTCCTCGGGGTGTCCGAGGTCGTCACCGTCGCGTCGTGCACGCAGGCCCTCGAGTTGACGCTGCGCGCGCTGCGGTTGCCCGAAGGCGCGCCGGTGCTGACCCCGAGTCTGACGTTCTCGGGAGCGGTCGCGGCGATCCTCCATGCGGGCTACCGGCCGGTGCTGGTCGACATCAACCAGTCGACGCTGACGCCGGACGAGCGCAGTGTGGCTGTCGCCGCGCGGCGCTGCGGCGGTGCGGCCGCCATGGTCGTGTGCCACCTCGGGGGCTATCCGGTCGACGTCAGCCTGCTGGCCGCGGCAGCCGGCCTGCCGGACACGCGCATCGTGCAGGACGCCGCGCACGGCCCGGGCGGTGACATCAACGGACATGGCGCGCAGGCGGCCTGTTTCAGCTTCTACGCAACGAAGAACTTGCCGGTCGGCGAGGGCGGTGCGGTCGCGACGCGCGATCCGCAGCTCGCGGCGTGGCTGCGCTCGGCGCGATTGCACGGTATGAGCCGCGACGCCTGGCGGCGCTACCTGCCTGGTGGATCGTGGCGCTACGACGTGCCGGAGATCGGCTTCAAGGCCAACCTCACCGATCTGCAGGCGGCAATCGCCCGGGCGCAGCTATCCGCCCTGCCCGCATGGCAGCAGCGGCGTCGCGACCTCGTCGCCGAGTACGACCAGTGGCTCGGCCGGATTGTGACGCTGCCCGAGCGCCATCCCGGTCATGCGTGGCACCTGTACCAGATACGCGTGCGGCAGCGTGACGAACTTGCCGCGCGCCTCGCCGAACGCGGCATCGGTACGTCGGTGCACTTCATCCCGGTACATCAGCTGACCGGATTTGCGCGCGTCCTCGGCCGGGAGGAGTGCCAGTCCTGCCCGGTCACCGATCAGGTAGCGAGCGAACTGCTCTCGCTGCCGCTCTACCCGGCGCTCACCGACGGTCAGCAGGCAGCAGTCGTCGACACGGTCACTTCCATCTTGCGGGGGCAACGATGATGCATCTCAGTCGGCAGCACACGAATCGCGCAGTGCGGCGCGAAAGCCTGCCGACGGTGATCATCGGCGCTGGTACGGCCGGGCGCGCGGTCGTCCGGGCAATCCGCGACACGCACGGCTACGGGCTGACCCCGATCGGCTTTCTCGACGACGATCCCCATCTGCGCCGGGCCGCTGGCCTTCCGATCCTCGGCCGGTTCGACGATGTCGCCGAGGTCGCGCGCCACACGGGTGCGCGCGCGGCGCTGGTTGCCGTGCCGTCCATGCCGGCCGGGCGCATCGCCGAGCTGATCGAGGCTGCGTCCTCAGCCGGGTTGCTGGTGCGCTACCTGCCGTCGTTCCTCGCCGCCGTCGAGCGCGACATGCGGCTGTCCGACCTGCGCGGCCTTCGGGTCGAGCACCTGCTCGGGCGGCCAGAAGTGCATATCGCGTCGGATCGAGCGTGCAACCTGATTCGCGGCCGGCGGGTTCTGGTAACCGGTGCCGGCGGGTCGATCGGCTCGGAGCTGTGCCGGCAGATCACCCGCTTCCGGCCCGCGGCGCTCTACCTGCTCGACCACGACGAGTCGAACCTGCACACGCTGCAGCTGGAGCTGACCGGCTCCGGCCTGCTCGACTCCGACGACATCATCGTCGCCGACATCCGCGACCGGCACCGCATCGATCAGGTCTTCGCCCAGACCCGTCCCGAGCTGGTGTTCCACGCGGCGGCGCACAAGCACCTGCCGCTGCTCGAACGGCATCCCTGCGAGGGCGTCAAGACGAACGTCCTGGGCACGCAGAACCTGGTGGACGCGGCGGTCCGTTACGGCACCGAGCGGTTCGTGCTGATCTCCACCGACAAGGCGGCCGATCCGACCTCGGTGCTCGGCGCCACGAAGCGGCTGGCCGAGCTTGTCGTGGCGCAGGCGGCCGGCGGCGCGACGTGCATGGCGTCGGTGCGCTTCGGCAACGTGCTGGGCTCGCGGGGTTCGCTGCTGTCCGTGCTGGCCAAGCAGGTCGCCAACGACCACACGGTCACCGTGACCCATCCCGACGTCACGCGGTTCTTCATGACCGTCGAGGAAGCCGTCGGGCTGGTGCTCGAGGCGGCGACGATGGCCGAGTACGCCGAGACCTTCGTGCTCGACATGGGCGAGCCGGTGGCGATCGTCGACCTCGTCCACAAGTACGCCGAGCAGTTGCACATGTCCGACGTGACGATCCGCTTCACCGGCCTGCGGCCGGGCGAGAAGCTCAACGAGAAGGTGTTCTCCGACGCCGAGGTGCGGCTGCCGCACCGCGCACCCGAAGGTCTGGGCCACCCGCGGAGCGGACGTGCCGTCGGAACTGTCGACAATGCTCGAGCACTTGTACGCGTCCGCCGATGTCAACGATGCCGAGCGCACGCGGCGCCTGCTGCGCGAGACGTTGCCCGAGTACCAGCCGACCCATTACCCGCAAACGCCGACGAGTGTGGGCGCGCCTTATCCGGACGGCTTCTGATGTTCGAAGGCAGAGTCGAGACGGCGGGCGAACTCGTCGACGTGCGTTGCGCGAACGGCCGCATCGGTGACCTTCTCTCGCGCGCCGTGGGCCATTCGATCGCGCGGCCGGACGCCGATCCGCGCGAGCCCACGATCACGGTCGACGTCCAGGCCGGTACGGCGCCCTTCGATCTGCGCGGGCTGCGGACGATCACCCGCGGCGCAGCCGGCGACGGCATCCGCAGCGTGCTGCACAACGCGTGCGGCTCAGGCTTCGACCTGCAGATCGAGACGTCCCCGCGGCTCACATTCACCGCCCGCTACCGCCCGACGAAGTCGCTGCTCGGTGCGAACATGCTGCTGCGATCGCGGTTCGCGCTGCTGGCCGGGCAGACCCTCCTGCACTACCCGGCGCTGTGGCGGGCCGGCTGGCGTGACCGGGTGCCGCTTCATGTCGCCGTTCTGGCGTCGGCCGATGCGACGCCGATGCTCGCCGGCCCCGGTGGGGTGGGCAAGTCGACCGTGGTAGCCGCCGCTCTGGGCGACGGTGCGTCGGTGACGGCCGACAACGTGTGTGCCGCCGACGGCGCTGACTGCTTCGGTCTCGCCGAGCCGTTGCGCATCGTCACCCGCCGGGCGGGCGGTCACCTCGCACGGCCGATCGGAGAGCCCCATTGCCCGACGGGTCGGCTCGCTGACCCCTGACCGCATCGTGGTCCTCGAGCGGGGCCCGGACAGCCGGGTCGAGACGGCCTGCCCGCGTGACGTCTCGCGCGCGATCGTCGCGGGCACCTACTCGGCCGGCGAGTTGCGCCGGTACTGGCAGTTCGCGGCGACGCTCGCTCTCGCGACCGGTGTCGGGCCGGCCCACCCGCCCATCCGTGAGGTGGCGGCGGTGTTCGCCGACCGGCTGCCGTGCGTTCGCGTCCAGGTCGGCGACGGCGACCGGCTCAGCCTCACGAGCTTGTGCGAGGCGACGGCATGAGTCCGCATCGACTTCGAGTGGCCACGGTGATCACGCGGATGACGGCGGGCGCCGGAGGCGTCGCGCTGCGCGGAGCGCTCGCGCTCGACCCGACGCGCTACGACGTCACGATCATCGCCGGTGGCGCCGGCTTCGCCGGCGAGAACCCTTATGACGGCGGCCCGGCCGTGCGATCCGGGCCGGACGCCGTGCGCGGGGCGCCACCCGGCGATCTGCTCGCGGCGGCGGAGGCGGCCGGGTTGCGAGGTCATGCGCGTCGCCAACCTGGTCGCGCCGATCTCGCCGCGCAAGGACGCCGCTGCCGTGCGCACATTGACCGAACTGCTCGCCAGCGGCCACTACGACGTCGTGCATACCCACAGCGCAAAGGCGGGCGCGCTCGGCCGGATTGCGGGCTACCGCGCGGACGTGGACCGCGATCGTGCACACCTATCACGGCTTCCCGTTCCACGATTTCCAGGCCGCCTGGCGGCGGCGTTCCTATGTGGCGATCGAGCGGTGGCTCGGCCGGCGCACCGACGCGGTGCTCGCAGTGGGTACGGCGGTTGCCGCGGACGCGGCCCGGCTCGGGCTGGTGTCGCCCGAACGCATCCACACCATCGCCCCGGCGATCGACCCGATCGGCGTCCTGCCCGACCGCTCGGCGCGCGGAATCGCGCGGCGCCGGATGGGCCTGGCGCCCGGGCTTCGCCTGGTCGGCACGGTCGGCCGGGTCGACTACCAGAAGGCGCCGGAGCAGTGGGTCGACGCACTCGCCGCGATCGCGGCCGACGACGTATGGGGCGTGTGGATCGGCGACGGACCGTTGCGGGACAAGCTGCTCGCCCGCGTTCGCCGCCGTGGACTGACCGATCGGTTCTGCTTCCTCGGCCACCGCGACGACGTGACCGAACTGCTGCCCGCGTTCGACGTGTTCGCCATGGCGCAGCCGCTACGAGGGTCTGCCGTGCGTGATCGTCGAGGCGATGCAGGCGTGCGTGCCGGTCGTCGCAACAGCCGTGAATGCCGTGCCGGACCTGGTGGTTCCGGGCGACGACGGGCCTGCTCGTGCCACCCGATTCGCCGGCCCTGCTCGGCAATGCGATCGCCTACCTGCTCGACAACCCGACCGTGGCGAGACGGATGGCCGAGAACGCACAAGCGGGCCTCGGCGAACGGTTCAGCCCGCACGCCCTCGCCGATGTCCTCGACCTGTCCTACCGCGTCGACCGTCCGCGGACCACGACCGGCGCGCGGCTCGGGCCGCGCCTGCGAAGGAGCGCCCAGTGGACCTGACCCTCATGTCGCAGAGCCGGATCTTCGACAGTCCCGAGATTCCGGCCGATCCGGCCGTGCTGGCCGAAATGCACGCCGTGGTCGCCGACGCGGATCTGGCGGCGCCGCCGGTCGTGCTGCCCGACTTCCACCACAAGTCGAACATGGAACTGCCTTCGTCGGTCGCCGTCGCGACGCTCGGCACGATCCGGCCGACGCTCACCTCCGCCAGCGTCAACTGCGGCATGGCGCTGATCGCGCTCGACACCGATCGCCCGGACCGGCGCGGGATCGAGGAGTTCTACCGCCGAGTGCGCGAACGCTATCCGTACCCGACGCGCAACCGCGGCGAACTGTCGGCCAACGAGGTACGGCACGCCGCGGTCGACGGCGCTCGGTTCGCGGGCGACCGGTGGGACGTCGACACCGACGAGCTCGAACGTATCGAGGAGTTCGGCCGCGTCGACCTCGACCGCTACGGCGGCGCGGACCGGCTGCTGCGCGAGCTGCCCGGTCTGGTTTTTCAGCTGGCCCGGCTGCGCTTCGGCACCGTTGGGCCGTCCAACCATTTCATCGAGTTGCAGGAGGTCGAGGAGGTGTTCGACGAGCCGGCAGCGACCGCGCTCGGCGTGCACAAAGGGCAACTCACCCTGCAGTACCACGCCGGCGGCGGCGTGCTCACCGGCGAGATCGGCGCGTTGTTCGGCCGGCGCAAGCACAACCCCAGGGCGCTGCGCATGGCGATGGCGGTGGAAAAGCCGCTCTACCACCTGGCCAGTGCGCGTTCGATGCAGCAGTTGCGCCAGCGGCTCGCGCTGTACTTCACGCACGGTTGCCCGCCCGTCGAGCGGCACAGCGACGAGGGTGAGCGGCTCATGCTGGCCAACGCCGCCGCGATGAACTACGGATTCGCGTTCCGGATGGCGACGTACGCGGCGCTGCGCAGCATCGCCGCGACGGTGTTCGGTGCCGGCACCAACCTGATCGTCGACTCGCCGCACAACTCGATCTACGAGGAGACGACGGCTGCCGGTCCGGCGATCGTGCACCGGCACAACTCGTGCCGCGCCTACCCGGCCGAGATGATGCCGGCGGGCACGGTGTTCGCGCAGACCGGCCAGGCCGTGCTGCTGCCCGGCACGAACCGCACGTCCTCGTATCTCGCCGTGGCGGGACCCGACGCGGCCGACAGCCTGCACTCGGCGTGTCACGGAGCAGGAACCGTGATCGATCACTTCGCCGAGCGGGGACTGTCTGCGCCACATCCTGATGCGCACACCACATTGCGCTTCCGTTACTCCGACGACGCGCCGGCTGAGGTCGCACACCTCGACGACAACGGGGTAAACGCTGCCCTGTCGGTACTTGTGCGCAACGGCCTGGTGCGTCCGGTCGCCCGGCTGCGCCCGTTCGCGGTCCTGAACTAGGGGAGCGTCCGATGCCCGAACCAGGATGGCGGGACCCGGCATCGCGCTGGCTGCTGCTGGCGCCTTCCGGTGGCGTCGCGGTCGACACCCAGGATCAACGCGCGTCGATCCTCACACTTCGCGCGCTCGCGCCGGGTACGCCGGTCGCGCTGGCCGGACGCCGCGGGCTGCACAGCATTGCGCGGCAAGCCGATGTGGACATCGAGCAGGTCTACGTGACGCTTCCGGACGCACAACGTCCAATCGCAGTCGGGGCTTATGGGCTGCCGCTGCGCTGGATCGCGCGGTCGGTCCTGACTGTCCCAAGTGGACAGTGGCGTCGACACTTCTGGGCGACACTGGCTGTCCGGCTGTGCCGCGTGGTCCCGTGGCCGCTCGGAGCCGCCGGTCAACGCGTTGCCATTGGCCGGCGACGATGACCGCCACGAGGATGCCCGGGCGACGCCGGATCCCCGAGTCGCGCCAAACGGCGCGGCAAGGTTCAGCCGACCGAGGCCGGCGCGCAGTTGCTAGAACCCGGAACACCCACGCTGGAATCGGTGATCTCCCGGCCGGGCATTCAGCCGGTGCTGCTCGGCGGCTCGCGTGACCCGAACGCCAAGCTCACCCTCGTCCTGATCGACCGGTACGGACCGGCGTTCGTGATCAAGGTCGCGACCACCGAACGGGCCGCGCAAGCGGTTCGGCGCGAAGGTGATCTGCTCGCGAGCCTGCACTGCGCGGGGCTCGGCTCGTTCGGCGTGACGGTGCCGCGGCCGATCGGCTACGTCGATGCCGAAGGCCTGCCCGGACTGGTCGCCAGTGCCGTCCTCGGCCGGCCGATGAGCGTCGACTACCACTCGTGGCGCCATACCGCCCGTCCGCGCCGGGTGCGCGCGGATTTCGACGCCGCGGGCGAGTGGCTTAGCGCTCTGCAGCAACGCACGGCGGGCGCCCCACGCCCGGTCACCCTGCTCAGCGAGGCGCTGACGCAGATCGAAGGACGTTTCGGCCGGCAGCGGAAACTGCGGTTGCAGTTGTACCGCGCGTCGCGGCGACTGGCCGCCCAGCAGACACCCCGCACGGCGGTGCACGGCGACTACTGGTTCGGCAATCTGCTCGCATCCCGCGGCAAGGTCGTGGGTGTCGTCGACTGGGAGAACGGCGAACTCAGCGGTGAGCCGCTGCGCGACGTCGCGCGATTTGCCGTGAGCTACTCGCTTTATCTCGACCGGCACGTCGAGCCTGGCGCCGAAGGTGCCCGGTCATCCCGGACTGCGCGCCGAGGGCTGGGGTCCGGGACTTGCCTACGCTGCTGCGCCGAACTCGACCGGCGGCTGGTACCCGAGCCTTGTCCGCTCGTTCTGCGAGTCGGCACTTCGCCGCCTCGGCGCCGACCCGGCGTGTGCGCCGGACCTGGTGCTCGCCGGAATCGCCGACGTGGCCGCCACGGCCGATCATCCCGAGTTCGCACTCGCTCACCTGCAACTGTTGCTCGACGTCACTGCTGTTGCGAAGTCCCCGTGACTGCGGTCGACGTCTTCGTGCCAGCCGGGGCTTCCCCCGCCCCGGCTGGCCCGATACCTCTGCGCCGGCCGCTCACCGGGGTAGTCATCGTCGTGGCGATTGCGTCGCTGCCCCTCTTGCGTCCCGCCGGGCCGGGCAATACCGGATTCGCGGACGTGGGTCTCGTCGGCGCGGCGCTGATTGCCGCACTGTGGGTGTCCGGGCGCAGCCACCGAATGCACTTTCCCTATGCGTGGCCGACCGCGCTGACGATCGGGGCGGGCGCGCTCGCGGCAATCGGCGCCGGCGGCAACTCGCTGGCGCTCGTGCAGGACGTCTTCATCTTCAGCTGGGCCCTGGCCGTGGCCAACCTCGCCCGCGACGCAGGTCTACTCGATGTGTTGATGAAAGCCTGGGCCTACAGCGGCGTCGCCTGGGGCTGCCTGATGATCGTCGGCGTCGTTGCCGGAATGCCGTGGCTGTCGGGCACGACCGCACGCGACGGCACACGCGCCGCGTTGACACTCGGCGACCCGAACCTGGCGGCCAACTACTTCCTGTGCACCCTGTTCGTGCTGCGCGCCTGCCAGCGCCCGCGCAAGCGCATTCCGCGAATCATCTGCTGCGCGGTCATCATCGTGGCGCTGAGCCTCACGTTGTCCAACGGAGGTTTCCTCGCCCTGGTCGTCGCGACACAACTCGGCTGGATCTTCGGGCTGGCCCGCCGGCGGGGACTTGCGCCTGCGCTACTCGTCAGCGGCGTGCTCGTCGTGGCGACGGCGATCGCCGTGGCCAGCATCAACTTCGCCGCGGTGGCCGACAAGGCCCAGCAGTCGACTCCGCTGCTGCGCGATTCGATCGGCCGCCAGGGGGAAAGCAGTTCGAGCCGCGTCGACCTCGTCCGCACCGAGATGTACCTGTGGCTGCACGACAACACGCTCATCGGCATCGGCCCGCAGCAGACCGAGCACCGGCTCCGGTCCAGCAACGCGTCCTATGTCAAAGAGGCGCACAACGACTACCTCGCCGCTCTGGTCGAGCGTGGTGTGCTCGGTGCGTTCGCGATCATCATGCTCGGTTGCGCTGTCGCGGTGCGATGTCGGCGCATCGCCAAAGCGGGTGCGCTCCCGGCCGCCTACGCGGCGATCGTGCCGCGCCCCGAGCTGCTCGGAGCGCTCGCGGTGGCGGTCGCCGGATCAGCCATGCTCTACGAAACCTTGCACTTCCGGCACGTCTGGGCCCTGTTCGGACTGATCGCGGCTCTGGAGATCGCTACCCGGAACAAGGTCTCCGACCGATGAGCACGGACACAGCGAGGGGTTCGCAGCGTTTGCGTTCTCGCAGCGCGGGGCTGCGAACGATCTTCGCGGGCAACGTCGCGGCGCGGCTGGCTGCGCTCGTGGCACTCGCTGCGGCGACCGTACTCGTGGGACGGGTCGGCGGTCCGGACCTCGTGGGCGGATTCACCTTGTTGCGCGTGCTGCCCGGCCTCGCCGGAGTGCTGGCCGCCGCGGGGCTGCCCGGCGCCGCGCCGTACTTCCTGGCCAGCCGTTCCGTCGACGCCGGCATTGCGCCCGACGCTGGTGATCTTGACCGCGCTGGGCGCCACGCTCGGGGCGTTCTGCTGGCTGGTGCTGACGCCGGTGCTGCACGCGGTCTTCTTCAGCACCTGGAGCGTTCTGCTCACGGTGGCCGCGGCCAGCGCCGTGTTCACCCAACTGTTCGTGGCCGTAGGGAAGTCGCTGCTGCAGGGTGGAGGTGACCTGCCCGGAGCGAATATGGCGATTGTCGCCGAGGAGGCCGCGTACCTTCCGGTCTACGTGGCGCTTCTGCCCGCGAGCCACGGCATGGGGGGCGTGCTGGTTGCGCTTGTCGCGTCGGACATCCTGGTCGCGGGCGGGATCGCCTACCGGTTGTACCGGCGCAGGTTCTTCGTCGGCTGGGGTCGCCCGAGCTTCGGGCTCGGCACCGAGATCGCCGGATACGGCATGCGCGGGCAGGTCGGCGGCCTGCTGTCGCTGGTCAATCTGCGGCTGGACGTGGCGATTCTCGGCGCAATGGCCGGCCCGGGCGTGCTCGGCGTCTACGCCGTCGCCAGCAAGTACGCCGAGTTGCTGCGCCTGCCCGGCCTCGCCATCACCTACGTGCTGTACCCGGTGTTCAGCCGCTACAGCCGCGTCGTTGCCGCCGCCCGGGCGCGGGCGTTGATGCTGCCCGCGCTCGTGCTCAATGCTGCTTGCCGCGATCCCGCTGGCGCTGGCCGCCGGTGTCGTGTTGCCGATGCTCTACGGGCGATCCTTCGACGGCGCCGTCCACCCGTCCTGGATCCTGCTCGCCGGCCTGCTCGGCGAAGGTGTCGCCGGTCTGATCAGCGCTTATCTCTACGGTGTGGGGCGGCCCGGGCTCAACTCGCTCGCCGTCGGAGCGGGCGTGGTCGTGACCGTCATCGGCGATCTGCTGCTCATCGGCCGGTTCGGAGCAGTTGGCGCGGCGACCGCATCAGCCATTGCGTACCTGGCCACGACGGTGGCACTGCTCGTGTGCTTCCGTCTCGTAGCGCGAAGGGACGATGAGGCGAATGACGAACCTGCACGGGCATAGGCGCATCCTTCCCGGTGTACTGGGCGTCGCCTGCGCGGCGCTGGCCGTACTGTGCACCAGTTGCACAGCGGGTCGCGCGGGAGGATCACCCAACAGCACAAGGGAATTCAGCACGACGCCGAGCCGGAGCAGCGCATCGACGTCAACGCCGGCGCCGACGCCTACCGTCCGGCTCACTCTGCCCATGGCCACCGGCGACTACGCGAACGCGGTGCGCGCGGCCCAACGACACGGGCTGCGAGTGTGGCTCGAGTCCGACCTGGTGAAGAAGTGGCAGGAGGGCCCGCCGGCGTTCCAGACGGCGCTGAACCAGTTGGGGTCGCTCGCCAAGATCCCCGGCGTCGCCGGAATCAAGATCGCCGACGAGATGGGCTACCACGACGGGCTCAAGACTTCCGCACGAGATAAAGGCGTTCCTCGCCGACGCGTCGGCGGGGCTGGCCCGAACCGCACCCGGCAAGCCCCTGCTGGTCGACATGATCGTGCCGGAACTCGGCTGTGTCCCCGACCAGCAACCGCCGTTGCTGTGGTCGACGATCTGCGGGGTCAAGGTGCGCGGGCAGTACCCGCAGTTGACGTTGAATGCGGTGACCGGCTACCTGTCCACGCACACCATCTCGGTGCTCGACCTGTCCACCGGACTGCTGCCGGATTCCACCTATGTCGGCTGGGGAATCGACCGGGACACGGCGCAGCAGGTCGCCTGGGCCAAGGTCCGGCAGTTGGGTTGGCCGCGGCTGGTCCAACTCCATGCGCGCAAGGCTCTGGCGCATCCCGGGCAGCTACGTCGGATCGGCCGGTGCAGGCCGCGGCCGACGTGCACACCTGGGTCGACGTGCCGATGTCGGACGGGGCGACGGCGGTCGACGTCTGGACCTGGCGTCAGCGCTACGAGGGCGACATCAACCGGATCCTCAACCCGGGCCTGCAGCCGAACGCATTGTGGGACGACCTGGTGGCGCGCCGGCAACAGGGCGCGAGGCTGTTCACCCATATGTCGCCGCATTCCCTCGAGGAGAGCCTGGACGCCGATCTGGCGAAACTGGCCCAGGCGTTCACCGACGTGTTCGTCGCGGCCGGGACGGGGTGAGTCATGGCTCGCAACGGACCCGGGCTCGCCCGCCGGGCAATCGATGTGGTCGTCTCCGGCTTCGGCCTGGCAGTAGCCGGGCCGATCCTGGGGATGCTGATGCTGGCGGTGCGGCTGACCAGCAGCGGCCCGGCCCTGTACAGCCAGATCCGGGTGGGCGAGGGTGGCCGCCCGTTCGTCATCTACAAGCTGCGCACGATGCGCGTGCGTTCCGACGGGCCCGAACGTGACGGCGACCGATGATCCGAGGGTGACGCGCCTGGGCCGGGTGCTTCGCCGCACGTCGCTCGACGAGTTGCCGCAGTTGTGGAACGTGCTGCGTGGCGACATGACGCTTGTCGGGCCCAGACCGGAAACGCCGGATCTCGCCGAACCGATATCCGGCGGATTGCCAATGGATCTTCCAGTTCCGCCCGGGACTGACCGGCCCGGCTCAGGTGCGACTGCGCGACGCCGACGTGCTGCCGACCGGCGCGACGGTCGATGTCGAGACATACCTCAGCATGCTGGTGCCCGCCCGCGTGGCCGCCGACGCATCATTCCTGACCAGCCCGACAGTGCCGGCGACGATCAGCGTGTTGCGCGATACGGTGCGCTACCTGGCTGGACGTCCGATTCCGATTCCGATTCAAGGACCTTTGACGCCAGCGGGCGGCAACGCGCGTTGACGCATTCGCCGCTTCGCAGGTCGAACGCGAAGTTGTGGGCGAGGCAGTGCAGAACCCCGTCGACGACCACCGCTCCCACCGTGAGGTCCTCGCCGGCGTGCGGGCAGTACCGGCCGATCTCGACGCCGTCCACGACGATGCGCTCGTCGTCGTCGCGGCCGGCCTCGTAGTCCTGCACCGCCTGCAGCGCCTGCTCGTTCGCGTGTTTGAGCAGGCCGATCAGGTAGTCGTTGTACCGGTCGGGATCGCGGCGCGCGGTGATCCGCAGCGACAGCAGCAGATCCTCCCAGCCGATGCGGCCGGCGAGTACCGCGGCGAGCCATCGCCCAGCGACGGTGAACGTGTACGCCGGCGCGCGGCGTGGTGCCCGCCAGGTCGACGTGCAGACCGTCGACGTCCATCCGCACGTCCCAGTTGCCACCGTGCGGTCCGGTCACCTCGAAACGCACGGTCATGCCGATTCGCGAGAGAAAGTACGGAGACAGCGCGCCGAGGCGGCCGAAGTGCGCGGCGAACGCATCGGCGAGTTCTGGGCCCGGCTCGGGTGCGCCTCGTGTACGGCGGCGAGCGCATCGGCCCGGTCGGCTCGGTAACGGTGCAGGTAGTCCTCGATACCTCGGCCGTCCTGGCCGTCGGTGTAGCTGAATCGCGCCGAGACCGGGTCGCGCGTGATCTGCTTGGTGTCCAGGTCAATCGTGTCGCCCGGCTTGAAGCTGGCCCAGCTCTGATCGGGCAGATGCTCGGAAAGCCACTCGACCGACTGCTCGGCGTCGGGGAAGATTCCCGGCGGGCGAAGCGAGGCGTTGAACCGGGCGAGTTCGCGGTCGAGGAAGCACGGCGGACCCGCGAACGGCACGGCCAGACCGGGTCGGGTCGCGCGCACCAGTCGCTGCACCGCGCGCAGCTTGGCGATCCGCTTCTGCTCCTCGATCTGCGCGCTGATCTCGGGCGGGTAGTCGTAGCAGATCGGGTGCCATGACGCGCCGGACGTCTGCAGCGCCATGACGTCGAGGGAGCCGCCGGCCAGCACGCTGGCCCGCCGCGCCTGCGAGGCGGTCAGCCGGGCATCGTTGCAGTTGAGCACCGCGTGGCCGTCCGCGACGATCAGGAATGCGGCGTCGTGGCACATGGGCGACTGCTCGGGAATCGCGCAGATCCACGATCCGAACGGTGTCGAGCGGAAAGGGCTCCCACGGTGCCATTTCAATCACCCTCCGCGCACCGCCTGAAACGAGACGGTCCCGGAAGGTGCTCGACGGGTAGCGAGGGATCAGCACCCGGGTCCGATCGGGCAATCGGCTCAGCACCGACAGGTCCATGTGATCGAGATGTTCGTGCGAAACGGCAACCCAATCGACGTCGAACAGTTCCTCGGTGACTAGGTGGTCATTGCGCGGGAATTGGTGCCAGGAGCCGAGAAATGCGCCGGTCTCGGCAAACCACGGGTCGGCGAGAATGCGAAAGGCGCTGGCTCGCACGGCAAGACCGGCGTGTCCGAGAAAGGTCAGCGTGGTCATCTGCCGAGAGTCGCCCGAGCGGCGTGTCGGTGTATCGGAAGGACGACGTAGGACTCCTACGTCATATGCAGGACGGCGCCGGCAAATTGGCGGTCAAGTCCGGATTCCGTCATGTAACAACCTGCCCGACCTTGGCAGCGCGACTATGCGATTGCTTAGCGTAAGGGTAACGTCGTTTGAACAACGGGTAACGCGTTCAACAACGGGGGAGAACGCGAATGCCACGGGCATCGTCCCATTCGCACCGCTCTTCACCCCCGGCCTGCACGGGGGAGGGTCTGGTGCACAGCGAGCGACAACTGCTGAACAACTGGGCGACATCTCTGGCTGACGAGACCAACATCGGCGGGCGTCGCGAGCCCGAGAGGCGCGCCACGGCATCTCAGATCCGCCACGACATCCGCCACGAGGTGGCCACGATCGTGCTGCTTGCCGACGTTGTCGGTGCGTCACCGGAAATCTCGCCGAGCACGCGTTGGCGCATCGAGCAGTTGGGAAACGAGGCGAAGTGGCTCGAGGAACTGCTGCACGCCTACGACGATGTCGTTGTCGGGTCGCACGAGCGGGCCGCCTGGTCGGCGCCGGTGTCGCCCCTCCGGCTCGACCTGCTGGCGGCTGAAGTACTTGCCGGCCTGCGGTTGGTCAGCATGGCCGAGGTGACGCTGCACGCCACGCCGGTGTGGATCTGCGCCAACCGGTTGGCCTCGTGGCGGGCGCTGCGCAACGTCATGCAGAACGCGTTCCGCGCCGCCGGGCCGGCTGGACGGTTGTCGATACACGTCGGCGTGGACGGCCGCCAGGCGTTCGTCCAGATCGACGACGACGGTCCCGGCTTCGGACATGGCCCGTCGGGCATCGCCTCGATGGGGCTCGGCATCGTCCAGAACTATGCGACCGAGCGCGGCGGCATGGTCGAGATTCGCGGAAGTGAACTTGGCGGCTGCTGTGTACGTGTTCTTATACCAGCGCTGATGACGAGTTCGGATCGGAACGCCACGACGGCCGACTGACTCTGGTCGCCGGCGGCAACCGCTACACGGGGGAGGGTCGGCCGATGAATGTGCTTGTCTGCGACGACCATGCGGTATTCGGTGAATCGCTGGCTCTCGTGCTCGGCCGCGCGAACTACCACGTCACCGCCGTGACCCGATCGATCGACGAAGCGCTTGCCGTCCTGCGGAGATTCGCCGTCGATGTCTGCCTGCTCGACGTGATGTTCGCCCGCGCTGACGGTGCACCGGACGCTGCCGTCCCAGTCGGTGCCGATGCCGGCGCGGTCGCGCGGTCTACAGACACCAGGCACCCTTCGACGGCTGCCAGAGATGCGTGCGGCGGCACCGAGTGCACGCTTCGTCCTACTGTCCGGGCACCTCACCCGCGAACTCGTCGAAGACGCGCGGATAGCAGGTGTACGCGGGTTCGCACACAAGGGCTGCCACATCGGCGAGATCGTCTCGACAATTGCCCGAGTGCACGCAGGCGAAGTCGTCATCGACTCGCGAGTGTCCGCCACGCGCGTGCGCCCGGTCGAGGCGCCGAGCGAAACGCAGCGCCTGGCCGGATTCCTCACGCGCGCGCGAGCGCGAGGTGCTCGGCCAACTCGTTCTCGGAGCCGACACGACCACGCTTGGCCAAGACGCTCGGCGTCAGCTGGACGACCGCCCGCAGTCACATCCAGAGTGTGCTCACGAAGCTCGGTATGCACTCGCGTCTGGAAGCCGCGACGTCGGCCGTACGCCACGGTATCGTCAGCGGCGCTTCCGGCGAATGGCTGCTTTAGCTCTGCGCATCCTGCAAATTCCGTAGGGGATTTCATGCGCCTCGGCTATCGACCAGATGGTCCACCGGTACTGACAATCTGAAGGCAGGGTCGCCCGACGAGCCGGTGAGGCCACAATGAGCAGTACGCGTCGCATCGTTCTCGCGGTCGTGGGTGGAGTTGCCTGCGTGTGCGCAGGATTGTCAGCGGCGGCTGTCGCATTTGCCGCGCCCACCACGCTTTACGTCGGCGGCTCGGGTTGTTCGGACGCAGGTCCGGGCACCGACCCGCAGCAGCCGTTCTGCACGATCATCAAGGCGGGCACCGTGGTGACTGCCGGCCAGACCGTCCAGGTCGCCGCAGGCACCTACTCCGGACCGGTTGCCGTAACCCATACCGGTTCAGCCGGCAGTCCGATCGTGTTCCAGTCGGCGCCCGGTGGCGGAGTCACCATTCAGGGCGGTCAGTACGGCTTCTCCATATCGGGAAAGTCCTACGTCACGGTCAACGGATTCGCGATCACCGGCACCGTCCGCTACGGCATATACGTCAGCACCTCGGACCACATCACGATCTCGAACAATGTCGTGACGGCGGCCGGCGTACCGGCGAAGAGTCAGATTGCCGCGGGCATCGTCCTGTCGAACACGTCCGCATCGACGGTCACCGGCAACACGGCCGACCGGAACAGCGACACGGGTATCTACCTCGCATCGGGTACGACCGGCACGTTGGTCGCCAACAACGAGGCCAGCCTGAACGCCAACGTCTATCAACGAAATGCCAATGGCATCAATGTGATCGGCACCGGGCAACTCGATCATCGCGCAACATCCTGCATGACAACGAGGATTCGGGCATCCAGTTCTACACCGGCGGCAACAACAACTTGGCGACCCTGAACGTGTCCTACAACAACGGCGACCACGGCATCGACGACCTCAACGTGACCGGCGGGCGGATCATCGGAAACACGATCTTCCACAACTGCACGTCGGGCATCAACGTCGAGGGCACGTCGGGCAACTACGTGGTGGAGAACAACATCGCCGTCGACAACGCGGTTTACCCGGCCTACAAAGGCATCTCCTGCAACCGTCGGGCCGGCAACATCGGCATCTGGGATTCCGCGCCGGCAACCACGACGGTCGACAGCAACCTGGTGTACCTGTCCAAGGCCGGCACGATGTACGTGTTCGGCTCGTCCTACAGCTCGCTGGCCGCGATGCAGGCGGCCACCGGCCAGGAGCACACGGCATTCAGGCCAATCCCGGCTTCGCCGACGCGGCCAACTGGAACCTGCAGCTGACCGAGGGCTCGCCGGCGATCGATTCGGCTGACTCGTCGGCGCCGGGCGAGCAGGCAACCGACGTCACCGGCGCATCCCGCACCGACGACGCAGAACGTCGACAACAGCGGACTCGGGTCAGCGTACTTACGACGACCGTGGGGCGTACGAGTTCGGCGGGGGAGGCAGCCGCCGCCGCCCCCACCGCCACCGCCGCCGAACAATCCACCGACCGCCGGCTCACGGTGACGCCGACGTCGGGTATCGCGCCGCTGGCCGTCACCGCAGACGCATCGGCGTCGACCGACCCGGAGGGCCAGAACCTCACGTACCGCTTCGACTTCGGCGACGGGACCGTTGTGGGCCCGCAGGCGGCCGCCACGGCGGCGCACACCTACCCGAGTACGGGAACGTTCCAGGTGTCCGTGACGGTCACTGACCCAGGTGGCCTGTCGTCCGTCGCCGGGCAACCGTCACGGCGAGCCCGCCGAGCACGTCCCCGCCCGCGTACGTCTCGCAGATCGCCACCAACCTCTCAACGAGCCCGCACACATCCGCATCGGTCACCGTGTGGCGGACCGGCGGTGTGGGCGCGGGCCACCTGATGATCGCGACGCTTGCGCTGACCGGCGCAACGCCAGGAACCGTTACCGGCACCGACGACGCGCACGACACTTTGACGGTGGCGAGCGACATCACCGACAGCGCCGGGCATCGCCTCGTGGTGCTGTCGGGCATCGCGCAGCAGGGCCTCGCGCCGAACCAGCGGATCACGTTGAGTTTCCCGAGCGCTGCCACTTACCGAATGATTGCCGACGAGGCATCGGGGGTCACCGGTGTTGATCGGCACGCCGAGGCCGGCGGTACGTCGACCGCGTTCTCGTCCGGATCGACCGCGACGACGTCCTCGCCGGGCGAACTGGTCTTCGCCACTGCCGGTCTGTTCGGTGGTTCGGCCCCGAGTTGGGCAAGTGGTTGGACCGGATTGACCAGCTACGCCAATGGACCAGACTTCGTCGGTCGCGCCTACCAGATCGCGTCGTCACTCGGGACGTTTGCCGGTTCGGGAAGCGGATCAGGCACGTGGCTCGCAAGCACCGTCACGTTTGCCTGACCACCGAACGCGATCGCGTTCGCAATTGTCGGCATCCTCGCGCGCGCTTACGGAGCAACGACCTTAGGCGGCGATGCTCACGATTGCGGTATCGATAGTGCCCTTGCGGGCGTGTAGGCAGTTGACCCAACATTTCTCGTTCTGCGCTATGTCATTTCGTGACGGGATGACGCCGGTTCCTGGCGAGCCGTGTGGCGGTGAGGTATCCAAGAACAGCGCCGACGGGTCGGCCGCCCTGAGTCGGGTCTGCCGCAGCAGGGTGATCCGCCTTCTCGCACGGCATATCCGGTCCAGAATGACTCGATCGACCTGCTCAGGAGGACGTAATGCTCGCCGCCCTCGTCATCGTCCTGCGAGAGGGCGTAGAGGCGAGCATGATCGTCGCGGTTTTGCTTGCCTTCTTGAAAGCAACCGGACGGCGCGAGCACTTCCGCGACGTGTTCCTGGGCGTCGCCGCGGCTCTGGTGCTGGCGGCAGCGGGCGGCGTCGTCGTCTACCGTGCCGTGAGCAGCTACGACGGGTCACGCGAGCGGACGCTCCTGCAGGCGATTACGTACCTGGTCGCCGTCGTGACGTTGACCTGTATGACGTTCTGGATGCAAACGCATGCGCACACCATGTCGGCTGACCTCCGGGAGCGCGCCGACTCGGCACTCGGACGCGGAGCGCGAGCCGGCCTCGTGCTGCTCGCGTTCCAGGCCGTTGGCCGCGAAGGACTCGAGACGGTCGCCTTCACCCTTGCCGCCGTGTTCTCGACCTCACGGCCGAGTGCTCTGTCCGGCGCCGCGATCGGGTTCGTTCTGGCCCTCGCGATTGCCTTCCTCGTGTACCACCTCGGTCAGCGTCTGGTTCTGGCCCGCTTCTTCGGCGTCATCACGGCTCTGGTCATCGTGTCGTGCGCGAGCATGCTGGCGAACGCCGCGCAAAGCCTGCAAGCCCTTGGCTGGCTTCCCTTCCTCACCGCGCCGGCGTGGGACTCAGCCGCCCTGTTATCGCAACACAGCACCATGGGCGATCTCCTGCACACGTTCCTCGGCTACAGCGACTCGCCGTCGCAACTGCAGTTGGTGGTGTACTGCACCTACCTGGTGGTCGTCGGCCTCGCGATCCGTTCGCGCGTGCGCACCCGCCGCCTGAGCTATGCGGCCCAGTCGCAGCAATCGCGCAACCAGCCGTCGAAGACGATCCCGGCGAAGCGGCCGTCGTAGCGGCTCCCGCCAGAGCGACGACGACTCTGATCGACAAAGCAGCTCCTATCGAGACGCTGGATCCCCTGGTGGACTTCCTCCTCGTGCAGGCCCCAGCCGAGCCCAGTCCACGGCGCCGCGAATTCATCCAGCGACTCGCGCTGCGGTATCGAGCGCAGACGGCCGACCAGCCAACTGCCAGTCTCGAACGGCAGCTCAGGATCATCGCGCTGCGTTACGCGGGGCTACCGGGCTATCGGCCGGAGTGGACGATGTCTCGCTCCGACGACGTTGCTGGGTCCGTTCTCGCTGATACCACCGGCTTTCACGCGACATTTCCCTCTCCGGCCGGCAATCGGCCGAACCGATCGGCCGAACTGCCGCCACCGCCGGCGGCATCGGCGGACGTATCGGCGACGGCTGGGGATGAGTTGACCGAGGCCTGGAGTGCGGTTCTGGTCGCGGCCGAGGCCTATGAGAACGAATATGACCGCCTGCAGGAACTGACCGTCCACCCCGACCTCGTCGCTGGTCAGCCACCGCCGAACCGAACGACGTTGGTGGCGCTGCGGACGTCGCTCGAACGCGCGGGCCTGGCCTATGACCGAGTGGCTACCAGGCTCGGCGTTGCGCCCGAGCTACGCCACGCCTGGCGCCGCTACCTGCCGTGACGCAGCTACTCGATGCGGAAAGGAAGATCGCACGACTCCGTTGATCGACATCGGTGATCGACATCGGCGCGTAAGCTTCTGATTACCGAGGGTTTCGCGATTTCGGCTGTCATGCCGCCTCGCCCCCGGCGATCGGCTACCGGCCTTGGCTGGCCTTTACGGACACGACATGACAACTGTCAGCGAACTACCTCCACCGCTCAAGCCCACGCCGGCGAAGCCTGCGCCCGCCAGAATCAGCTTCCGGCAACCGGTGTCCGGTGCGGGATTCGTCGACGCCGGATGGTGGCCGCGCTCGCTCGACCTGGCCGCTGAACTCCCGCCGCTACTGGACGTGTTGTGGACGGCCTGCCGGAATGTAACGCGGGTGACCTACAACCTCGAGTTCTGGGATGCAGCGCCACGCCGGATCGAGGTCGAAGGGCGTGTCGTTCGACTCGGGGGATTCCGCAGGCAGAACCCGTTGTTGCTCTCGCTCGTCGACCCGTGGGGCCGCGAACATATCGACCTGCTGGTCATCGCTCCGCAAACCGATGTTGACGTCGCCGAGCAGGCGCTGGCAATGACCGGCGGGGTCGGCAGCATGGAACGACCGCAGCGGATCCTCGAACTCGCCGCGCAGTCTGGGCGCATTTCGGCGTAACGTCAGCCTCAACCGAGACCGTGGCGTGGGGAGCACCCGGAACCTGTCCCTGCGATCCTGGAGTGCTCGATGGCGGCGAAGAACAAAGGCGGCCGAGAAGTCCGCAAACCCAAACAGGACAAGAAAGTCAAGGCGACCGGCGAGGGCATCGCGACCAGTCGACTGGAAATAGTCCCTGCTCGCAAACCACGTCACACCAAGTAGCGGCGCAGTCGTCGACCACAGCCGACGGTGAAGGTCGCGATGCTCGGACCCGTCGCCTGGCGTACCCCACCGGAGCACTACGGGCCGTGGGAACTGGTGACGAGCCTGCTGACGGAGGGCCTGGTCGCTCGCGGCGTCGATGTCACGCTGTTCGCGACGCTTGATTCACTGACCAAGGCCACGCTCGCCGGTGTATGCCCGCACGGTTACGCCGAGGATCCGGCGATGGACGGCCGGGTCTGGGAGGCCTTGCACGTCGCGCAGGCGCTGGCCCGATCAGGGGAATTCGACCTGGTGCACAACCAGATGGACTGGCTTCCCCTTGCATTCGCGGCACATTCGCGTGCGCCGATGGTGACGACCATTCACGGCTTCTCCGGTGCCGGGATATTGCCGGCCTACGCCCAGGCGAGGTCGTCTTATGTGGCGATCTCCGACGCCGACCGCGACCCCGATCTGGAATACGTGGCCACCGTCTATCACGGCATCGACCTCGATGCGCTGTCGCTGCAATCCACGCCCGGGCGACACCTCGTCGCGTTCGGGCGCATCCATCCGGACAAGGGAACCGCGCAGGCGATCGCCATCGCGCGAGCAGCCGGCCGCGACCTGGTGATCTGCGGAATCGTTCAGGACGAGAAGTATTTTGCCGAGGAAGTTGAGCCGCATATCGACGGTGAGCGAGTCGTCTATCTGGGTTCGGTCGCTTCGGAGCGGCGAGCAGAAATCCTTGGCTCGGCGGCGGTTCTGTTGCATCCGATCGACTTTGCCGAACCGTTCGGACTCTCGGTGGTCGAGGCGATGGCCTGTGGCACACCGGTTGTGGCGTACCAGCGCGGTTCCATGGCCGAGGTGATCGACGTGGGCGTCACGGGGTATCTCGTCCACGATGTTGCGTCTGCCGTCGAGGCGATCGAGACCGCGACGCGCCTTGATCGCGCGCTCGTACGGGCGCGCGCTGCCGAACGGTTCGGAGTGGATCGGATGGTGGACGACTACCTGCGCGTCTACGAACGGGTGCTGACTCGCGCTTCTTGAGCGTGCGATCTCGCCGTTCGACGGTCAGCGCGGTGAGCAACTCGTCCAAGGGAACCCAGGCCACGCCGATCCGGATATCGCCTATGCCGTAAGGGATCCACACCACTCCGTCGTGGAGCAGGGCGCCGCACGAATAGACGACGTTGGGCACGTACCCGTCACGCTCGTCCGCCGCCGGCTGTAGCAGCGGGGAGCGGAGCCGGCCGAGAACGCGGGTGGGATCGTCAAGGTCGAGCAGGATCGCGCCGATGCTGTAGGTGCGCATCGGCCCGACGCCGTGGGTGATCACGAGCCACCCGGCATCGGTCTCGATCGGTGACCCGCAATTGCCGACCTGCACGAGTTCCCACGCCTCCGCCGGTTTCTGCAGCGTTTGCCAGGGTGTCCAGGTGAAGCCGTCGGGCGAACTGGCCAGGCCGGTCGTCTCGCCGTCTGATCGGCACAGGGCGAGGTGTCGTCCCGCGACCAGCCGGGGAAACAGGGCCATGCCCTTGTTATGCGCGCGCCACCCCGGTCAACGGAAGCGCGCGAAACGTGCGCAGATCCGGGCTGGTCAGCATTCGTATTGCGATGCGGTGTCCGTCATAGGCGGTGTAGGTCGCGCGGTAGTCCGTCTTCCCGTCGCCATCGACGAAGCGGACGAACCTTGCGTCCTCCATGCCGTTGCTCTCGTCGGCGTTTGCCGGCATGAGTACCTGCTGCCCCAAGGCGACCTCGGCCGGGAAGCTCACCTCGTAGGCGGAGGAGACGGCCGTACGCATGTGGTCGACGGCTGACGTGGCGCTCGGTCGACCGAGCAGGTCGGGATGCACCTTGCTCAGCACTCGTTCGAAGTCGGCGGCGTCGAAGTCGCTCGGCAGCGCCCGAAGCACGGTGCTGGTGATCTCGTCGAGGTTGGCCCGGCCCGCGAGCACGGCGCCCAGATGCATGGTGCGCCATCGGGCGGTGGTGGCCGCCCCCGCGAAAGCGGGCAACGGCCGGGGATCGAATTGCCACGTCGCCGCCGGACCGATGACGGCGGTGGCAAAGCCGATCGAGGACACATGCCCCTCGCCGATGCCGCGAACGCTCAATGCCACCCGAGCCTGCCCAGGCTGCAACCCACCCTGGTCCGGATGCAGCACGGCACTGGGATTGCACAATGCCGCCCCTTCTACCGAGTAGGCGGCGGTGAACGTGGCACCGAGCAACACTGTGCGCGCGGCGCTCAGTTCCAGGGCCTGGTCGAGGTGCGAGCTGACGATCGACGCGTGCCGCGCGACGAGCGAGGGAAAGTCGGGGTACTGGCCGGCGAACTCCTTGAGAAGCGTCTCGGCAGTCGCTTCCACCGTGGCCTCGTCCAGGGCGAGAACTCGAGCGACGACCGCTCCGGTGCGCGATCGGGCGACCGTCGGCTCCTCGCCGGGTAGGAACAGCCGGGCAACCACTCGTGCTGTGTCCGCGCGCAGCTCCGAACCGGTGCGGCGGGCCAGCACGGCACTCACTGCAGAAAGCCCAGTCGGCGAGCGTGTTGCGCGGTCGACAGCATCGCCAGCGTCGACTCCGCGCCCTGGTTGAGATTGCGGCCGTCCCGTTCCAGACCGTCGAAGCCGGCGCCTGTCTCCGGGTCGAACATCGGGGTGTTGCTGTCGTTGTCGCCGAGGAACCACCGCCACGCCAACCGCAAGGTGATCAGCGAGCTGGGATCAGCAGCCAGTGCGTGTGCCCGGGCGCACGCGTCGGCGAGTGCGGCCACCTCGATCGGTTGCTGGTCGAAACCTGGATACGGATCGCTCGGTCCCCGGCCGCCGACCGGCGTTACCGACAAGTGGCCGTCCCGTGTCTCTGCCTCGCACAGGAAGCGAAGCAGGTCCAGCCCCCGGCTGAGAAGCGAGGCGTCCGACAGGGCGCTACCGGCTAGCAGCAGCGCCTCGACGAGGCTGCCGTTGGCGTAGGTGAGACGAGGTTCGGGCCAGGGCCACCTGCTTGCGTCGACGCCGGCGACGATTCGGCTCGCGCTGTCGCGCAGCAACGACTCGCGCCGCGGGCTCGCCCGGATGGTGCAGCAACAGTTCACCGGCGCCGAGCGCAGCAAAGGCCATGGCCCGGGTATCCGGGGAACGCTGCCGGGCCGCACCGCGGAAGCCGTAGAGGGCCCGTGCGCGCATGCCCTCCGTCGGCGCGTGGACGGCAGCGACACCCAGTCCCCACAAGGCGCGTCCCCACCAGTCGCCGAGGCCCGGCTCGTCGATCCACCGGCCGTCGGTGTTCATCCGGTTATGGCAGCGTCCATCGGGCGCAACGGCAGCCAGCACGAAGTCGAGGTAGATGTGCGCTAGTCGCTGTATCCGCAGGTCGGGACCCGGCTCGCGGCATACGACGACCAGGGCGCGCGCGACGTCGTCGAGGCAGTAACCGTGCTCCGGGCGTGGCGTCGAGTACCGCGCATGTTCGAAGAGTCCCCGCTTGTCGGTCAGCCGAGCCAGATGCTCGAAGTTCGGCCGGACCGCGAGGATGGCTGCCGTCACGCGGCGACTCCGGCTCTGATCAGCTTCGAGCTGACATCGCGGTAGCACGCCGCCACGGCCGGCCATCGCAACTGTTCTGCTGTTGCCGCCGCGGCCCGCGCCATGCCGGCGGCGAGATCACTGCGGGTGAGCACCGTCCGCAGCGCTTCCGCCATCGCCGAAGGATCCTTGTGCGGTACGAGCAGCCCGGCGCCGCCGGCCAGTAGCTCGACTGCGTGCGGAAAGCGCGTTGCCACAACGGGTTTGCCGGCGGCAACCGCTTCGATGAGGACGCCCGAGGTGACCTGCTCGGTGGAGTCGTAGGGCAACAGAACCACATCGGCCTGCCGTACCAGTGCCGCGAGCGACATCGCGTCGCGATAGTGCCCCTCGAACTGGACGGAGGCCCCGAGCCCGAGCCGTCGTACCTGCTCGTTGAGCCGCATGCGGTAGGCCTCGCCCTCACGGGCCAGCACCTTCGGGTGAGTCTGACCGGCAATGACGTACCGGGGTGCCGGCTCGAGCCCGGTCAATTTGGCGAACGCGTCGATTCCCCACTCGATCCCCTTGCCCGGTCCGAGCAAACCCCAGCTCAGCACCATGGGCTGGCCGGTCCGGAACATGGGCGCCGCTACAACGCGAGCGTGCGCGTCGGGTGCACCGTGGGGGATCACGTGGACGTTGCGCATGTCCACGGCATAGCCGACCTCAAGACGATCGCGCGCCGTCGCGGACATGACGACTACCGCATCGGCCTTCGCCATCACTGCTTCGAGCACCGCGCGCTGGCCGGTCGTGGGCGAGGTGAGCACCGTATGGACGATGACGACGGACGGGATCTGCAGCATGTCCAGCAGCGGCAGGATCTCTGAACCGTCGGGCCCGCCATAGATGCCGAACTCGTGTTGCACGATCGCGACGTCGCACCCGTTCAGCGCAGCCGTCGCGCCCCGCATGCTGACCGAATCACCCGCGACGAGCTGGGCCTTGACCTCAGGGGCCGGCCGCGGCTGCGGGGACTCCACCAGGCGAACGACCAGCCCGCTGTCGCCGGAGCTGCTGATCAGCTCGCTGAAGAGTGCGGCGGTGAACGTAGCCAGTCCGCACTGGGTCGGCGGATAGGTACTGACGAAGCCGAAGCTCGTGCTCACAGTGGACATAGCCTTCCATTCGAATGGCACCGCCAGACGAGCGCGAAGCCCACGCGGAGCGAAGGTCGTGCGGCAGGGGCAGCGTGTATGCCCGGGCGAGTGCCTCTGAGGGCGACTCCCGTTGCAACGTGACCTGATGGCTGCCGCACGCGATTAGCGTCAGCGCGGCGCCGCCAATAAGGCTGACGCTACAGGACCGCAGGCGCCGCCAAAGCCAATCGCCTCATTAACGCGACAATTTCCAGCGTGAATGCGCGCCGCGCCGAAATCGGTCGATCAATTATTGTCGGTCAAGATCGTCGATCATTGCTCGCATATCAGCCGTCTCAGCCGTCTCAGCCGCCGATGAGCTGGGCGAACGCCCGATTGAACCGGGTTTCCTCATCGGCGCTCAGGCCGCGGAACACGTGCGCGCGCGCCATCACCTCGGCCGTGGGGAAGATCAGGATATTCTTCGCGATCTCGGGGTCGGACTTGATCAGGACCTCTTTCGAGCCGCTGACCGGCGAGATGTAGTTGACGTAGTCCTCGACCGCCGCCATCGCGTTCGGGTCGTAGTAGAAGTTGATCAGCCGCTCGGCGTTCTTCTTGTGCTTCGCCTGGTTCGGGATGACGAAGTTGTCCGACCAGACGACGTGGCCCGCCTCCGGCAGGGTGTAGCCGAGTGCCGGGTTGTCCACCTGCAACTGGACGATGTCGCCGGTGTAGGCGAGGCACGCGGCGATCTCACCGGAGGCCAGGCCCTTCGTGTAGTCGTTTCCGGTGAATCCCTTGAGCTGCCCGGACGACTTGACCTGCATCAGGCGCGACATCACCTTGTTGAAGTCGGCCTCGGTGAACTTCGCCGGATCGATGCCCATGTCCAGCATCGTGAGCCCGACGGTGTCCTGCATCTCGGTCAGCAGTGTCACGCGCCCCTTCAGGACCGGGTCGGTGAACAGCTGGCTGATCGACTCGACCTTCTTGCCCTTGGTGGCCTTCGGGTTGTAGCCGATGCCGGTGAAGCCGCTCTGCCATGGCAATGAGTAGATGCGGCCCGGGTCGAACTCCGCATTGCGCAGCGACGGCTGCAGATTCTCGGCATTGGGGATGTTGGCGTTGTTCAGCTTCTGCACGTACTTCTGCCGGATCAGCCGCGCCACCATCCAGTCGGTGGTACACCACACGTCGCGGCCGGTGTCCTGACCGATCGCGAGTTGTGGCCGCACCTTCGCGTAGAACTCCTCGTTGTCGTAGAAGTCCTCGGTGTAGTGCACGGTTATGCCCGTCGACTTGGTGAACGCCGCGAGCGTTGGATGCACGGTGCCGTCGTCGCTGACGTCGATGTAGTCGGGCCAGTTCGACCAGTTGACCACCTTCTCGACGTCCGATGTGTCGACGGCGGCGGCATTCGACGGCGCGCCGGACTTCTTGGCTGATCCGCCGCAGGCCGCCAGCAGGGCGGCGACGCCCATCCCGCCCATACCCACGAGCGCGGTGCGACGGCTGACCAGGCCTCGCGCGAGATCCGGCCGTACGACGTACGGCCGCTGCGCTGGTTCGGACATCCCAAGATCTCCCATGCTCGGCTGTTGGTTCAGCCGGTTCTGATGATCGCGTCGAGGAACGCCGCGCGAATGTCTTCGGGTTTCTCGACGGTGTACTCGGTGCCACCGGTCGCGGCCGAGATCTGCTTCAGCGTCGCGACGTCTGCGTCACTGCCGATGGCGATCGTGATGATCGGCAGCGGCCGGCCCGGAGTGGTCTCGCTGCGCAGCGTGCTCAGCAGGGTAGGCAGGTCGATACCAGAGGTGTCGGTGTTGCCGCCGTCGGTCATGATCACGACCGAGTTGTTCACTGCCGGGTCATAGCCCGCGCGTACGGCTTCGAATGCCGCCAGCGTCGTCTTGTACAACCCCGTGTTGCCACCCGTTCGCGCCGGCAGGCCCTGGGCAGCGCTGGCCAGTGCCTGTCGGCGGCTCACGGCGCCGACGTTCGCGCCGAGAGGACCCAGTGGGACGAGCTGCAGCCAGTCCGTTGCGGGCGTGAGGTTGACGGAGAAGCCCCACAACCCCAGCGATGACGTGTCGGGGAAGAAGTCGATCGCGGCCTGTTGGGCCTTCGACGCGAATTGGATCTTCGACTGCCCGCCGCCACCTGACTCGGCCATCGAGCCGGACAGGTCGATCACGGCGAGTGTCCGGTTGCCGCGACCGGCCGCCGACCAGACCCGCAAGCCGTCGGAGACGCGCTCGGGCGGCGGAATCGCGATCTTGCCCACCTGCGTCGAAGTCACCCCGAACACGGGCTGGGTGGCCGAGAGCGGAGTGCCGGTCCGGTCACGCAATCCCGCCGCGCGCAGCAGTTGCTGGGCATAGCCCTGGGAAAGTTGCCCGACGAATGCCACGGCGGCATCGCGCTGCGCGGGGTTGCCGCCCGGCGGTGAGAACTGGACGACCGGGAAGTCGAGTGACGCAGCGGCGCCGCTCGGGTACACGGCCACCACGGACGGCGGACCGGTGAGGCTGTTTCCGGCATTGGCCGCGACGATGTCCTGCTCGCTGGCCGGGAATGCCCGAGCAGACGACCGATGCTGGCTCAACGCGAGGAATCCTGCACCGGGCCCGGCCAGTACCGATTTCGACATGCCGACCAGGGTGTTGACCAACTTGCGGCTCGGCTGCGTGGCCGATCCGTCGACGAGCGTCTGCGTCGTGAGCAACGCCAGCAGTCCGTCCGTGCTGGTCGCCGGGTCAACCATCGAGACCACCGACGTGTCCGACAACGCGCTCGACCAGCCGCCGGCCGCGACACTGGACACCGCCTTCTCCTGATCCGGTGTCGTCGCGAGAACCAGCGGTGACGTGGCGATAGCCGGGTAGATCCACGTGCTCTCGACGGGCGAGTCGACGCCGGCGGTGGCCTGGCGTAACCGCTGGACCCACTGTGACGAATCCGGAACCCAGAGGTCGGGCATCGTCACATCTGCCCGCGACAGAACGGCCTCCTCGGCTGCGGACGCTGTGCTGTGGACGGTGACCGTCGCGCAGGCGCCGTCGACCATCGGATGGTGAGCGGTCCATTGGCTGGCAATGTCGTTCAGTACCGAGCTGATCGACGGAGCCGCGACAACCGACAACGACACCGCCGACGTGCACGGACCCGTTGTGGACGCAGCCGGCGAGGACGAGTGTCGCGTTCCGATCACGACCGCGGTTGCCGCAGTGGCGCCGATAGCGACGGCAAGCAGGGCGAGTGGGACTACCAACGGGGACCGTTGCCGCCGCTGAGGCGTCGCCCGCGCCTCACGATGATGTCGCCCCGTCATTGGCCCCCGACTCGTGCTTTTGCATTTACGCGCATTCGCACGCGCAATGTCATAGCAGAATAGTCGCCCGGAGGCGACTTCGATCACGCCGCGGATTCGATATCCGAGGTTCGGCCCTATACCTTGTTTATCGATTCGCGGTCAGGTGTCGAACACGATCAGGAACCGGCCCGCTACCGCGGCGGCTTGATCGCCTGATTCGACCGAAGGCAAACGTGTAATGCCGCCCTATAACGGAACTAGGCCCAGGAGCTGGACGCAGGGCCTATTCGCGTACACAGGTACCTCGCCGACCAGATTCTAAGAATCTCGTTCTGTCTCTTCGGACGCGGCGAGGCCCGGTTTGTGATCGCGCGAATCGGAGGAATGCGGTCTATGCGCGGAGTCTGAGTGGTCCAGGCTGAATCAGGCCGTTTTAGGAGCGTGCCGCTGGACTGCAGGTGGCCGTGCCCAGTGTGGCTGACCGTCATTGGTTGCACCCATCGCGTAACAGCGAGCAATTTGTTGTGGCGGCTCGACCCCCGCAGGCAAGCGTCGACCGGGCTGCCAGTCCGGATTCGAGGCGGGCGTGGAAGGCGGCACGGAATGGCACGCCGAAATTCGCCTAACCCGGTGACGTCTGACACACGGACATTTGCACTATCCGATATCTGCCCCGCACGCGGCAATGCCGGAATGGAGGTCAACAATTGGCGGACGCGCGATCAAGTATTTGTGCCACGCATGGTCTGTGCTGTGCGTAATTGACAGTTGGTGATCGTTCAAGCAATGCTCGCGGGTCACGTCAGATTAATTCAGGTCGGGGGAACGCGCGCAATGGCCAGAACGGCTTTAGGGAATATTCTGCGGAGTTTGGCGCATGAGCATCGGGCCGCAGACGCGCTGGATACGACGCCCGACATCGTCCATGAGATGGGTCCGAACTGGACGCGGGCACAGCTGAGCCGGCGGCAGTTGCTCGGCGGCGCCGCTGTAGCAGCGGGTGCCGTGGCAGTGACGCAGTTGCCGTTTGCGGAGCCCACCGCCGGCGCCGCGAGTGCGCCGCGGATCGCCGTGATCGGCGGCGGCATCAGCGGCCTCGCCGCCGCACTGCGGATGCAGGACTCCCGGCTCGCGTGCACCGTCTACGAGGCCAATACCCGCCTCGGCGGTCGCATGTTCTCGAATGCGACGACGTGGGCGTCCGGGCAGGTTTCCGAGTGGGGCGGTGAGTTGATCGACACCGGCCACAAGACGATCCAGGCGCTGGCCAAGCGGTTCGGGCTCGCGCTTGACGACCTGATCGGCGCCGAGCCGATGCACTCCGAGCCGACCTTCTATTTCTTCGGGCAGTACTACCCGTACAAGCAGGCCAGCAGCGACTTCAAGCAGCGTCCACCAGAACATCAGCCAAAGACATGCAGTCGTTCACCTGGCCGGTGACGTGGAACAACCCGCAACCGGGTGGTGGCACCGCGCTGTCGAACCTGAGCCTCTACGACTGGATCGAGACTCGGGTGCCCGGCGGGCACTCGTCGCCGATGGGCGCGCTGCTCGATGTCGCGTACAACGAGGAGTTCGGCGGCGAAACGACCGACCAGACCGCGCTGAACCTGCTGGGGCTACTTGCCTTTCAGCCCAGTCCAGGGCAGTTCGAGCATCTACGGCGCATCCGACGAGCGCTACCACATCCGTGGCGGCAACGGCCTGCTGCCGAAGGCAATTGCGGCGTCGTTGCCGAGTGGATCGATCAAGACCGGTTGGCGGCTGACGGCGCTCGCGACCAACTCCGACGGCACGCAGACGCTGACGTTCGCCGCGAACGGCGCGACCTCGACCGTGACCGCGGACCACACCATCCTGGCTGTGCCGCTCGGCGTCATGCAGCGACTCGACTTCTCGCGGGCAAAGTTCGACGCCCGGAAGCTTGGCCAGATCGCGAGCATGCGGATGGGCCACAACACCAAGTTGCAGTTGCAGTTCCGCACGCGGACCTGGAACAGCGTCGGGCCGTGGCCGGGCATCTCGACCGGAGATTCCTACAGTGACACGGGCTATATGAACACGTGGGACGCCACGCGCGCGCAGCCCGGTACGGAGGGCATGCTCGTCAACTACACCGGCGGCAACGCCGCCTCGTCGTTCAACCCGGCGGTGCCGTTCTGCGACCAGAGCACAAGCGACGTCGTGCAGGCGGCGAAGGCATTCCTCGGCCAGGCCGAACCCGTCTACCCGGGACTCGGCAGCGCGTGGAACGGGCGCGCGACCCTCGCGGCCTGGCACGTCAACCCGTACGCCTACGGCGCTTACTCGTACTGGCCGAAGGGTTACTGCCAGAACTACGCCGGCTACGAGGCGGTGCGGCAGGGCAATACGCACTTCGCCGGCGAGCACTGCTCGATCGATTTCCAGGGCTACATGGAAGGTGGCGCGACGGAGGGTCAGCGCGCCGCCGCCGAGGTGCTCGCCGATTACGGCCTGAAATAGCGCCTGCCCCGGCACCGCGGCGTGCGAAATCCTTACCAAACGCAAAATGAGTGCGCCGCTCGGTCGCTGTCCGGCCGGGAGCAGGGCGCATCCTCGAAAGGTGGACGATGCAGAGCAGGCGCAGGGGGCGCCTGTCGGCCGGCGGGTGATTCTCGGCCTGCTTGGGCTCGGCGCGGTCGGGGTGGTCAGCGGGCGCGCCATCCAGTCCGCGTTGGAGACCGTCCTCGCGCCGGTCGAGTTGCACGACCCGACCGGACTGATCTCCCTGCTGCCGGCGGGGGATACGTTCCGGTACTACTCAGTGACCGGCTCGGTTCCCCGACCCGATCCGGCGGCGTATCGCTTGTCGGTGTCCGGGCTCGTCGCCCGGCCGCGCGCCTACTCCCTGGCCGAACTCGAGGCCGCGCCGCAGACCGCGCTCACCCGCGACTTCCACTGCGTGACCGGGTGGCAGGTGCTGCAGGTTGCCGTGGCGTGGCGTCCGCCTCGCCGACCTGATCGATGCGGCCGGCCCGGCGCCGACCGCGACGGCCGTGCGCTTCTACTCATTCGACGGCACCTACACCGAGAGCCTGACCTTGGCGCAGGCCCGCCGCGACGACGTGATCGTGGCGCTGCGGACTGCGCGGCAAGCCGATCACGCACGATCACGGCGGTCCGGTGCGCATGTACGTCGCGCCGATGTACGGCTACAAGAGCACGAAGTGGCTGTCCAAGATCGAGCTGACCGCGGACGTCGAGCGCGGGTACTGGGAGCACCGCGGCTACGCCGTCGACGGCTGGATCGGCCGGTGAGCGCGCTGCCGGGCGCGGTCCGGATCCTGCGATTCACCTGGGCCGAGCGGATGGTGCACCGCACCACCGCCGTGCTCATGGTCGTGTGCCTGGTGACCGCCGCGATTCTCTACAACGGCAGCATCTCGATCCGCGTCGGCCACCGGCACCTGGTGGCGCTCATCCATGTGTACTGCGGAATGGCGTTGCCGCTGCCGATGTTGCTCGGCCTGGTGTCGCGGGCCTACCGGGCCGACCTGGCGCGGCTCAACCGCTTCACCGCCCACGACCGGCGCTGGCTGCGCGCGCGGAACCGGCCCGCCGAGACGGACGCGATCGGCAAGTTCAACGCCGGCCAGAAGCTGAACTCCTGGCTGTCGTGCGGAGCGATACTCGTGCTGCTCGGCACCGGCATCATCATGTACTTCGTCGGCCTGGCGCCGCTGGCCTGGCGCACCGGCGCGACCTTCGTGCACGACTGGTTCGCGCTGGGCGTCGGGCTACTCGTGCTCGGCCACATCTTCAAGGCGGCGGCCGACGCGGAGGCGCGGCGCGGTATGCGGCACGGTTCGGTGGATGCCCGCTGGGCCAGCAGCAAGCACCCCGCCTGGGCGCGGGAGCAGGACGCCAACATGCGGCAAGCAGACCCGTAGGGTGGCTTGATGAATGATCGCGTCGGCCTGGACATTGCTGTGCTTGCCCGGATCGATGACATCGTCGAGAAGGCGGTAGCCACCGGTCAGGCACCTGGCGTGGTGGTGGGCGTGGCTCGCGGCAGCGACGTGCATGTCGCGACGGCGGGCGTCATGGCAGTCGGCGGGGCGCCGATACGGCGCGACACGCTCTTTCGGATCTCGTCGATCACCAAGCCGATGACGGCGGCGGTGGTGCTCTCGCAGATCTATGACGGCCTGCTCGATCTGGACGGGGCGGTCGAGGAGATGCTGCCCGAACTGGCCGATCGGCGCGTGCTGCGCCGCCCGGACGGCCCGCTCGACGACACGGTCGCGGCGCAGCGGCCGATCACGGTTCGCGATCTGCTGACGTTCACCTGGGGATTCGGGATGCAGGGCGCGATGTTCATGGCCCCTGAGCCTTGGCCGATCGTCACGGCTGCGGGCGAGCGCGGGCTGGCCACCTTCACCGGGCCACAGCCTGACGCGACGCCGGATCCCGACACCTGGATGGCCCGGCTCGGCGAGTTGCCGCTCCTTGCCCAGCCCGGCGAGCGCTGGCTGTACCAGTCCGGTTCGCAGGTGCTCGGCGTCCTGGCCGCACGCGCTGCCGGAGCCCCGTTCGCCGACGTCATGCGCGAGCGACTGCTCGGCCCGCTCGGCATGAACGACACCGGCTTCCACACCACCGATACTGACCGGCTCGCGACGGCGTACGAGAACCGCGACGGTGACCTTGTCGCGACTGACCCGCCGGAGGGCCAGTGGTCTCGCCCGCCGCGGTTCGCCGACGGCGGTGCCGGGCTCGTGTCGTCGGTCGACGACCTGCTGGCATTCGGCCGGATGCTCATCCGCGGCGGAAGCCCGGTGCTGACCGCGGCCACGGTTGCCGAGATGACCCGCGATCAACTGAGCGCGGGCCCAGCGGGCGAACGTCTGGCCGGGATTCAGCTTCCTCGACGACCGTAGTTGGGGATACGGGGTGTCGATACGTGAAGACGGCTACGGCTGGGAGGGCGGATCCGGAACCGCGTGGACGAACCTGCCGTCGCAGGACCTGACCGTTGTCGTTCTCACCCAGCGCGCGGTGGATCAAACCGGGCTGCCCGCTGTCTGCGGCGACGTACTTGTCGCCGCCCGCGCCGCCGGCTGAGCCGGTCCCGTCGCGCACGGCACGCGCGATTCCCTCGTCCGGTCAGCGTGATCGAGGAGATGTGGCGAAGCGGAACAGCGGCGCCACTCGTGATCGCCGACGCGGCGACCGACAACGCCGTCGGGTTGATCAACCTGCAGTTTCGCGATGACGACGTCGCAACTCTCGCCTACCGCGTGTTCACCGACAGCCGCGGCCAGGGCGTTGCTTCGCGGGCCTTGCGACTGGTCACGAGCTGGGCCTTGCGCGACATCGGACTGACCAGGCTCCTACTCGAGATCAACGAGGCTAACGTTGCCTCGCTCAAGGTGGCCGAGAAATGCCAGTTCGAGCCGGTCGACACGCGTACCGAGCTGGCCCCGAACGGCGCCCGGCGCACGACCTTGGTCTTCGCCCGTCAGCGACCGTGAGTCCATGACAATGCGGTCTCGGCGCCGGGGTTTGCGGCCGGTGAGATGCCGGTGTTTAGCATACAGTTGCCTTAGGCATCGAATTCAGGCATCGGCTCCTGAGGCTGAGCCGATGGCAGGTGCGTCAGCCCGTCGTCCAAGGCCGGAGCTTCTCGGGGTTCAGTACGGCCCAGATGTGCTTGATCCGGTCGCCGACGATGTCGAACGCCGTCACCATTACGGTGACGCCGTCCTGCTGAGCGACCAGGCCGGGCTGGCCGTTGACCGTGCGCTCCAGGATCGTCAGGCTGAATGCCCGGTCGGCGACATCGACGTAGAAGCGCGCGACCTGCTCGCCGCCTTCGACCGGCCGGGGCTCGGCGGTGACGAGGCCGCCGCCGTCGCCCGTCGCCGTGGCCTCGGGGTCGAGCAGGCCGATCAGGGCGTCGATGTCCTTGGCCTCCCACGCCTGCTTGAAATCCCTGACGATGCCGGCCTGCTGGGCGGTCGGACTGGCGGGAGCCTGCGACGCGTCAATGCGGCGGCGGGCCGACGACGCGAGTTGGCGACAGGCCGCTGGCGTGCGGCCGACGATCTCGGCCACCTCGGCGAAGGAGTAGCCGGAAGACATCGTGCAGGACGAACGCGACGCGCTCGGCCGGGGTCATCGATTCGAGCACGACGAGGAAGGCCATGTTGACCGACTCGTCGAGGGTGACCCGGTCGGCCGGGTCGACGGTGCTGGCACCGGACCGCGCGCTGATCCACTCCGTGCGGTCGGGCAGCGGTTCGGGGATCCATTCGCCCACATAGCGCTCGCGCCGGGCCCGCGCCGAGCCGAGCAGGTCCAGGCAGATGCGACTGGCAACCGTCGTCAGCCAGGCGCCCGGCGTTTCGATGGCCTCCTGCTGCGGCCGGGACATCGCGTACCAGCGGGCGTACGTCTCCTGTACGACATCCTCAGCCTCGGCCAGCGAGCCCAGCAGTCGGTACGCGAGATTGATCAGCTGGCGCCGCTCACTCATGACCGCGCTCAGGCCGGGATCGAACCGGCCGTCTTCTGACTCGGATCGGGTGCTCACGGTATTGCCGACCCCCTCGGTCGCATCTGCCCTTACCGGTACGACGAAACAACGCACCTAAGTGTGAGCTTGGCGCGTCGCCTCACATTCGTAGCGGCTGCGTCGTCGTACCAATCAGACGAGCACATCCAGCGAACAGGCGCCACCAAATAGAAACCACGAAAGGGAAGAACCAATCATGGAACCCGTGAACGCAGCGATCATTTACTACAGCTCGACCGGCACCGTGCATGCCTTGGCCCAAGCCGTCGCCGAGGGCGCGGAAAAGGCCGGCGCAAACGTGCGACTGCGCAAGGTCGCCGAAACGGCCCCGCAAGAGGTGATCAACTCTCGGCCGGAGTGGGCCCAGCACGTCCAGGACACCGCCGACGTCGCCGAGGCCAGCCTCGACGACCTGGCCTGGGCCGACGTGGTGCTGTTCGGTACTCCGACCCGCTTCGGCAACCCCACCAGCCAGCTCCGGGCGTTCATCGAAACCACCGGAGCCCTGTGGTACCAGGGCAAGCTCGCCGACAAGGTGTACTCGGCGTTCACCGCCTCCAGCACCGCCCACGGCGGACAGGAATCCACCCTGCTGGCGCTGGGGAACACGTTCTACCACTGGGGCGGCATCATCGTTCCTCCCGGCTACACCGACCCCGTCCAATTCAAGTCAGGCAATCCCTATGGCACCTCGCACGTGGCCGGCGATGGCGCACCCGGCGACGTGGCCCTGGAAGCGGCCCGTTACCAGGCCCGGCGCGCCGTCGACACCGCCGCCGCACTCAAGGCCGGTCGCGCCGCCTGACTGTTGTGATCCGCGAGGTGGACGTGGCGCCGTGATGTTGAGGGTGCGTGCCGGCCTGCCCGAGCCATACCGCTTCCCCGCCGGGATCACCAGATCTTGGCGGGGAATCGAGTGATCTCAGCGGGGAAGCAGCGCGAGGGTGACTACTTACCCGATCGGGACCGGGACGAGGCGGGCTCGGGTCGGCGGCTGATCTCGCACAGTCCGTCCGAGCCGATACCCAGCCCGAGGTTGTTGATGTTGAAGAGGTGGTTGGTGGAGACGAGCCAGTTGATCTCGCAGATCTCGCGCTCTGAGTAGTGGCGCGACAGCGCCTCGAACGTATCGGGACTGACGTGCTTGTGCTCGGTCAGCTCGGAGGCGAAGTCGAGTGCTGCGCGTTCCTTGTCGCTGAACAGCGGGCTCGTCCGGTACTCGCGGATCGCGTCGAGCTTCGGGATGTTGTGCGGCGACTTGTTGAGCGCGTACCCACCGGCCGGCGTCCATGCACCACGTGCACATGTTGATGCTGTCGACGCGCGCGCGGACCAGCGCCGCGGTGTCCGACGAGACCTCGAGCTTCTTGTTGAGCTTGTTGACCTTTCCCATCCAGCTGGTGAACGCGAGCGGCATCCGGGCGCTGAACACGGTCAGCCAGCCCGGCACCTTGCCGAACTGCCGGCCCAGGATCCGGTAAAGCAGCTTCAGCATCAGGCCTTTCGGCTTATCGATCGGGGCAAGGTATGGCATGTCGTGGTTCTCCAATCTCCGTGTCACATTCGTTGCGTCGGAAGGCTCACCTCTATGAGCCTTGGCGATGGGATGGTGTGACCGATGGACGAGACCGAGTGGCTGGCCGAGCGTTTCGAGCAGCACCGGCCCCGGCTGCGGGCGGTGGCCTATCGGATGCTCGGTTCGATGGCCGAGGCCGACGACGCCGTCCAGGACACCTGGCTTCGACTGAGCCGGTCCGAGGCCGAACAGATCGACAACCTCGGCGGATGGCTGACCACCGTCGTTGCCCGAGAGTGCCTGCACGCGCTGCGTTCGCGCCGGCGCCGCCGCGAGGACTCCTTCGCCGCGCACCTGCCCGACCCGGTCGTCATCCCGGACGGGAACCTCGACCCGGAGCAGGAGGCGTTGCTGGCCGACTCGGTGGGCCTGGCCCTGCTCGTCGTGCTCGACTCCCTCACCCCGGCCGAGCGATTGGCGTTCGTGCTGCACGACATGTTCGAACTGCCCTTCGCGGAGATCGCCGGCCTGGTGGGCCGCACTCCGACCGCGGCGCGGCAGTTGGCCAGCCGGGCGCGGCGCCGCGTCAACGGCGCCGACATCCCGGCGCCTGATCCGGATCTGGCCCGTCAGCGGCAGGTGGTCGACGCCTTCTTCGCCGCGGCGCGGGCCGGCGACTTCGACGCCCTCGTGCAGGTCCTCGACCCCGACGTCGTCGTGCGCGCCGACTTCGGCGCCGACCGGCCGCCGGCGGTGTTCCGCGGCGTGCAGGCCGTGACCAAGCTGGCCCGCGCCCCACGCGGTGCCCAACTGCATCCCGCGCTGGTCAACGGCACGGTCGGAACGGTGATCACCCTCAACGGGCGGCCGTTCTCCGTGCTGGCCTTCACCGTCGTCAACGGCAAGATCGTCGAGATCGACGGCATCCGCGACCCCGACCGCGTCGTCCGCATCGCGGCCGCCGTGCTCAGCGAAACGTAGCGAGCCGACGCCGAACGCCGCCCGCCGTGTACCCGCGCGTGCCCTATCCGCGCAGTTGCCGGAAGAACGCGCGGATATCGCCGACGAGCAGGTCGGGTTGTTCCATGGCGGCGAAGTGACCGCCGCGGTCGAACGACGTCCACCGCACGATGTTGTTGGAGCGCTCGGCGATGTGGCGCAACGGGATGAAGTTGTCCCGCGGGAAGTCGGCCAGGGCAGTCGGCGCGATCGACGGCGCGGGCGGCTTGCCCCAGTAGTCGGCGTGCGCGCGCTCGTAGTAGATGCGGGCCGACGATCCGGCCGTGCCGGTGAGCCAGTACAGCATCACGTTGGTCAGGAGTTGGTCGCGGTCGATGGCATCGCCGGGCGGTCCCGGGAATCGGTCCACGTCGCGAACTTCTCGGCGATCCAGGCCAGTTGCCCGATCGGCGAGTCGGTCAGCGCGTAGGCGAGGGTTTGCGGACGCGTGGTCTGCAGCGCGGCGTAGCCGTCCTGCTCGCCGTTCCAAAGCTGGCTGCGCTGCCAGGACGCGAGAGTGCGCTCGCGCTCGGCCGGTGTCAGCGCGGCCAGTTCCTTCTCGTCCGGTTCGGAGTTCGCGCCCGCGCCGGGGATCAGGTTCAGGTGCACGCCGATCACCGGCTCCGGGCGGATGCGACCGAGTTCGCGGGAGATGGCCGCGCCCCAGTCGCCGCCCTGAGCGCCATAGCGGTGGTAGCCGAGGCGGCTCATCAACTCGGCCCACGCGGCGGCGATCCGGACGGGCTCCCAGCCGGGCTCGCGGGTCGGTCCGGAGAGCCCGAAGCCCGGAATGCTCGGTATCACAAGGTGAAACGCGTCGGCCGGGTCGGCACCGTGTCGCCGGGGATCGCTGAGCGGCCCGGCGATCTCGGCGAACTCGACGACCGAACCGGGCCAGCCGTGCGTGATGATCAACGGCGTGGCGTCCGGCTCGGGCGAGCGCACGTGCGCGAAATGCACGTTCGTGCCGTCGATCGTCGTCGTGAACTGCGGCCACTCGTTGAGCCGGGCCTCGGCCGCGCGCCAGTCGTAGCGGTGCCGCCAGTAGTCCGCGAGATCCTGCAGGTAGGCCAGCGGGATGCCGTACGCCCAGCCCACTCCGGGCAACTCGTCCGGCCAGCGGGTGAGGTCGAGGCGGGCGTGCAGGTCGTCGAGCTCGCGTTGCGGGACGGCCAGGCGAAACGGCTCGATGCGCTCGTCGACGGCGCTCGTCACGTGCGGGCCTCCAGCCGGCGGGCCAGTGCCTTGATCACCTCGGCCGCCATCACGGCCTGGCCGGACGCAGAGAAGTGAATGCGGTCCGCGCTCAGCAGATTCGGCCGGGAGTTGATCGGGTGGTCCCACATGTCGACGAGCACGGCGTCGTGTTCAGCAGCCAGTCTTCGAGTCACGTCGTTTACGGCGCGCACCCGGTCCGGCCAATCCGGAAACCTCGGCATGACGAAGGCTTTGCCGAGCGTGAAGGTCATCAGTTGTGCGCCGGTACTCGCGGCAAGCGCGAACAGGCGGCGCAGCGTCTGCTCGATCGCCGCGAAGTCGGGCACGCGTTGGAACAGATCATTCGCGCCACAGGGCAGATGGAGCAGATCCGGACCGAACGCGGTCATCCCGTCCGTCTGTGCCGCGATGGTCTGCGCGGTCGTCGCACCGACCGATGCGATGTTCAGGTAGGCGAGATCGGGATGCACACGACGAAGGACGTCCGCGACCCGGTCGGACCAGCCCAGGCTGGCGTAAGCCGGGCTCGGGTCTCCGGTTCCCGCCGAGAGGCTGTCACCGATCACGGCGTATCGCCGCCACGGGGCGTTGGCCAGCAGTTGCGCGGCATCCCACGGCGACAGGCAGAACGGATCGGTCTCCTCGGTCAGGTATGTCGCAGTCACGAAACTAAACGTACGATCGTTCGTATGGTTAGTGCAACGACTTATCCGGGAGCGGGCGAGGCGACGACCGACCAGCGTCGACTGCGCGGCGCGCGGAGCAGACAGGCGATCGCCCGCCACGCCGTCGACGTCGCGTCGGTCGAAGGGCTCGACCGGCTCAGCCTCGGCCGGCTGGCCACCGACATCGGACTGAGCAAGAGCGGTATCCAGACGTTGTTCGGGACGAAGGAAGCGCTGCAACTCGCCGCAATAGCCGCCGCCCAGGAGGCCTTCATCGACGCCGTCGTGCGGCCCGCGTCGTCAGCTCCGCACGGCGCGCCGCGAGTACGCGCCCTGGTCGATCACTGGATCGCCTACGTGGAAATGCCGTTGTTCCCCGGCGGCTGCTTCTGGGCCGCCAACCTCCCCGAATTCGACAGCCGTCCCGGCCCCGTTCGCGATGCGTTACAGCGCCAACGACAGGACTGGGTCGGCCTGCTCGCCGAGGAGATGCGCAGCGCCGAGATCCCCGAGCAGGATGCCGACCTCGCGGCCTTTCAGATCGACGCCGTCCTCACGGCGGCGAACACGTCGTTGCGCCTGGGGGATTCCGCTGCGGTCGACAAGGCGCGCCGCGTCGTCGACGGATTGCTCGCATCGACCCGCTGAGAAGCAGACAGGAGAACGGCAAATGCTCGACCGCATCGAACCGTTTCGGATCGATGTCCCGCAGGCCCAGATAGACGATCTGCGGCAACGCCTGATGAGGACACGTTGGCCCGAGCCGCAAACCGTCGCGGATTGGTCGCAGGGGGTGCCCCTGGATGTGATCACCGACCTGTGCCGCTACTGGCGAGGGGCCTACGACTGGCGCGCGACCGAGCGCCGGCTCAACGACATTCCCCAGTACCGGACGGTCATTGACGGGCTGCCGATCCACTTCTTGCATATGCGATCCCGGCGTCCGGACGCGGTGCCGGTCGTGCTCACCCACGGCTGGCCCGGGTCGTTCCTGGAGTTCGAGCAGGCCGCCGCGTTGCTCGCTGATCCGCCGAGCGGCGAAACGGCGTTTCACGTCGTGGTCGCGTCCCTGCCCGGCTACGCCTTCAGCGGCCGACCCAGCACAACCGGCTGGGACATCCACCGCATCGCCCGAGCCTGGTGCGAGCTGATGACCAGGTTGGATTACCCACGCTTCCTCGCGGCCGGCAGCGATTGGGGCACGAGCATCTCCACCAGCATCGCGCTGCAGCATCCGGAGCGGCTTATCGGCCTGCACCTCGTCCCGCCACTGGTGCCGCCCGACCGGGACGCGACCGACCTGACCGCCGCCGAGCGCGCGTCGCTGGCCGACCTGGACGAACGCACCCGCACCGGCTCGGGATATTCGGCGATGCACGGCACCCGGCCACAGACTCTCGGCTACGGCCTGTCCGACTCACCGGCCGGGCTCGCGGCGTGGATCGGCGAGAAGCTGTGGACGTGGACGGACCCGACCACCACTGGCCTCAGCCACGACCAGATGCTCGACAACCTGAGCCTCTACTGGTTCACCGGCACCGCCGTGTCCTCGACCCGGCTGTACTGGGAGAGCATCGCCGAGGTGAGCGAGTGGTTCACCACCGCCGTCGCCGACAAGATCACCGTGCCGACCGGTTGCAGCGTCTTCCCCAAGGAGGTGCCTCGACCGTCGCGCCGCTGGGCGGCCCGCCGGTTCGCCAACATCGTGCACTGGGGCGAGCCCGAACGAGGCGGCCACTTCGGCGCGTGGGAGCAACCGGAACTGTTCGTCCAGGATCTACGCGCCACGATGCACGCCATAAGCCCACGCTGACGGACACCCGATCAAGTGCAGACCATGCCGTCGTCGTATGAGCGGCGCGGCTGGAGCCGATTTTGCCTGCCACAATCCCGCCCACTCCTGCGTCTAGTACGTATGGGAGCGGATCATGGCTGACGACGCGGGCTTCGCTGCGTTCGTCCGCGCGAACAGCGCCTCGCTGTTCGGAACGGCATATCTATTGACGGGCAGCGCGGATCGGGCTGAAGAACTGCTGCAAGACACCCTGGCCCGCCTGTATCCGAGGTGGGACCGGGTGCAGGCGGCTGAGTCACCGTTGGCCTACGTCCGGCGCTGCGTCGCGAACCGGTTCGTCAGTTCACGGCGCAGCCCGTCGGCGCGCGACGTGTCGCTGCATGAGCTGCCCGAGATGCCCGACACGGCGAGCCTTGCCGATCGGGTCACCGATCGTGGCCTGCTCTGGCAGTTGCTGGGCCGGTTGCCTGATCGCCAGCGGGCAGCCTTGGTGATGCGGTACTTCCACGACCAGCCCGACGCGGAGATCGCCAAGGCGATCGGTTGCCGCACGGCAACGGTCCGCAGCCTCATCAGCCGCGGTATCGCAGCGATGCGTGCGCAGGCCGCGCTCGGCGAGCGAGCCGCCTGGCAGTCAGCACAAGGGGCGCAGTCATGACCGACCTTCGCGACTTCGAGAAGGACCTCCGAGCCACGCTCGCCGACGTGGCGAGCTCGGCCGCGCAACCATCCGGCCTCGCCGACCGCTTGATCGCCGGTGCCGCCCAGCGCCGCGCACCGCATCGGGTGCAGGTCTGGATGGGCAAGCGCTGGGTGCCGCCGGCCCTCGTCGCCGCCACCGTGGCGGTCGTCGTCGTCGCCACGGTGGCCACCGTGACCGCCGTCCAAGCCGATCGGCCCGCCCCGCCCGCTCACCCCACTCCCGCGCCCAGCCCGACGACGAGTTCATCCACACCAACGGCCAAGGCCACGACGCCAACCGCGACCGCAACGGCGACCGCGACGAGGCGTCCCAAGGTGCCCCCGGCGGCGCACACGACCAGCCCGACGTCGGCCGGCAAGTCCGCGAGTAACACGACGAGCGCGCCGCCGCCGGGTCCGTCCGGACGCTGGACCGACAACTTGGTCGTGATCACGGCTGACTCCCTGGGGGCCGTCACGCGCGGGATGACCCTCGCCCAGGCCGAGGCAGCGGCGGGCACTGGCCTGGCCTCTCCGGGCGACGGCATCTTCCGGCCGACCGATCACACGGCTACCGGATCAACCGTTCTGCAATTCTCCTGGGGGGTCACCTGCTTCGACGCGACGCGCTCCACCGGCGGATCCGGTACAACCGTGGCGACCTCGGCCGGAGTGCGCCTCGGCGATCCCATGAGCCGGCTGGCCGCCGTCTACGGGTCGACGGCCCGGCCGTTCACCGCCGATCCCACGTGGACCGGCGCCGGCAACGTTCCGGCCGGGATCATCGTGCCGTCCGGCAACGGCGTGCTGCTGTTCGTCGGCTCGTCACCCGACCAGCGCGGCGGCACCATCACGTCGATACGCGGCGCCGCAGACGCCTTCCACGCAAGCAGCATCCTCTGTTGATGGGACGCTAGGCCTCAGACGGCGCCGCGCTGGTGTACCAGAGGATGGTCGCGAGGAGTCCGACGGTGCAGACGTGGACGACCGTGCACCACAGGCAGATCGCGTTGATGCGGAACAGCTCGGCCCAGACGAGGTAGATCACCATGACCGTGCCCACTGCGGCCCCGATGACTCGTATCGGGTCGAGGCTCCGGCGGCGCCAGGCCGCCGGCGTTACCAGCACAGCCATTCCGACGAAATACGCCAGCCCGAGGACGGCGACCGGTATGCCCGCGAAGCGTGACCAGCTGCTGCTGGTGACCTTGGTGCAGTTGATCGTCGCGTTCTCCGGGCAGGCGAGCACGGTCGAGCTGCTGAAGTGCTCGATGGTGAGGTAGATCGACACGGCCACCCCCACCAACGCGAGAGCGAGTGTCGGGACGCTCGCGCGGGTGGCCCACGCCGTTCGGGCGCTTTTCGGTTGTCACTGCTGGCGGGCCAGTGCCGCGGCCGCGGTGGTGACTCCGCGCGATTGGCAGACGGTTGCCGGTTTGTTGGCGGTCGTCTGGCAGATGGCTGCGGTGATGAGGTTTGCGGATCCGGCTACGGCCTTGGTGATCGCAGAGTTCGGGTCGGACAGGGCGGCGGCGATCTGGGCGTGGGTCTTGCCCTGCAGCACCTGCGGGTCGTAGGACGCGCCGGAGATGAGGTAGCGACCGCCGATGTCGGTGAACGGGATCCCGCCGGAGGATTGCGCGTAGGGCGGCGCGTCGTACTTGGCGAACAGCGCCTGGTCGTCGGGCGACAGCTTGTCCAGTTGGGCGAAGTGGCCGTTGACGACCTGGTTGCTCTGCGTCTCCTTGCCGGTGAATGACACGTAGTCGCTGGTGTAACTCGCGCCGTGGAAGGACAGGCTGGCGGTGTTCGGGAAGACGTCGCTGGGCGTGGATGCGGTCAGCCCGAGGTTGCTGAACGTCCCGAACCGCGACAGCGCCACCACCACCGGCCACCGTTCGGCTGCGCAGAACGGGCAGTAATCGGCGCCGATGTAGACCACTCGCGGCTTGCCGTCGCTGGTCAGGGCCGGCGCGCTGATCGGTTTCGGTAGCACGCTCGCGGTGCCGACACCGACTGCGTCCAGCACGCTCGCGGGCACCGAGGTGACCTCGGCTACGACACCGGTCGGTGCCACCGATGCCTGCTGTCCCGACTTCGGGCTGGCCGAGCCGGTCGCCACTTTGACGATCACCAGAACCGCCACCGCAACGACCACCACGGCGAGTGGCACACCGACGAGGAGCAGCCTGCGGCGGCGCCCCGCTGCATCGAGCCGGGCCTGCTCGGCAGCAGCGCGCTTGGCGGCTAACCGCTGCTGCGCTGTCGATCGGTCACTTGATCGTTCGGAGGCCACCCATGAATGGTCGATCCTGCGGGGTGATTCGGCCACTTCAGCCGGCCCGGCCGGCTTGTGCGGACCGTGGACCGCGTAGATCCGGATGATCCGTCCCGTTCTCGACCGGCCAAACTCACCCCGGTCGCCCCGCCGCCGGCGTCGATCCGCGGACGGGTCATGGCCCATCGTTGGGGCTCGCACGTGGTTCGCGGACTGGATTCGTTTAGCCTGCGCCTATGGCGTGGCCGCCTGAACCGTCATCGCGTCGTGGGTGCGGCAATAGGGTTCATGCAGGAGCGCAGGCGATGCGACGATGAGAATTCTGTTCACGTCGTTCCCCGCGCTCGGCCACTTGCACCCGATCGTTGCGCTGGCTCTCGCTGCCCGCGATGCCGGTCACGACGTGCGGATTGCGACCGGCCCGGATCTCGTGCCCTGGGCAGAGCGTTGCGGGCTTCAGGCGGTGGCCGTCGGGATCAGCCAGGATGCGATGACGGCGGAGGCCGGGCGCGTCGACGGCGGCCCGCAGTCAACCGAACACGTGTTCACCGACGTCTGGGTGCCGGCCGCCCTCCCCGGACTGCTCGACCTGACATCGGCCTGGCGCGCGGAACTGATCGTGCACGAGGAGCAGGAGTATTCGGCCGTGCTCCTCGCTGCGATCCTCGGCGTCGGGTGCGTCACGCAGTCCTGGTCGGCGCCGGTCCGTCCCGCGAACGCGCGCGAGGACGAGCGACGAAGGCTGCAGCGGCATTGGGATCGCTACCGGCCAGGCACGTCGGCGCGGCGGGTCGGCGACCTCTATCTCGACGCCTGCCCGCCGCCGTTCCAGACGCCGGCGATCGGCGACATCGCCCGAGAGACTCGCGTGCACCAAGTCGCACCCAGCACGTTCGACGGCCCGAACACTGCCGTCCTGCTACCCGACCTGGCTCGCCCGGCCGCCTACCTGACGTTCGGCACGGTGCCCGTGTTCAGCCGGCCGGACGCCTTGAGGCCGGTTGCTCGGATACTCGCTGACACCTGTGCGTCCGTTGTTGTGGCGACCGGGCCCAATTCCGTCCAGTCACTGGGCGAGTTGCCGGCCAACGTCACGCCGACTGCGTACCTGCCGCAGTCGCGGATACTGCCTCGCGTCGATCTGGTCGTCTCCCACGGCGGCGCCGGCAGCACGCTCGGCGCGATCATGCACGCGCTGCCGCACCTGGTGCTGCCGGGTGACGCCTTGAGCCAGATCAGCAACGCCGCCGCGGTACAGCGACTCGGTGCCGGACTGCGGCTCGCACCGTCCGAGCGCGACGCCGCTCGCATCGCCGCGAGCGTCCGGATGCTCCTGGACGATCCCGCGTTTGCCAGCACCGCTCGGGCGATCGGAGACCAGTTGCGGCACCTTCCGTCGCCACGTGAGGTCATCACCTGGTTGATGGAGATGCCCGGTTGGGCTCCGCGATTCGGGTGACTGTCGGGCGTCGGTCAGTTGGCGCGGACCCGGTCGTAGATCAGGCAGATCGCGCCGGATTCGGTGGTTGACACGTCCGTCAGCGACCAGTCGGTGCTCGGCCGGCCGTCGTCGAACAGGCGGGCGCCGCCGCCGGCCACGGTCGGGCAGAGCGTGATGCTGAGCCGGTCGAGTTCGTCGGCGGCGAGCAGCGCCTGGATGACGCTGCTGCTGGCCAGCACGATGATGTCGCCGCCGTCCTCCTTGCGCAGCGTGCGAATCTCGTCAGCCACGTCGCCGTTGACGATCCGCGAGTTGGCCCATGGCGACTCGGTCAGCGTGGAGGAGAAGACGACCTTGTCGACGGCGTTTAGCCAGGACGAGAACGCCCGGTCCTGCGGGGAGGCGTTCTCGTCGTCGGCGACGGCCGGCCAGAAGCCGCCGAATCCCTCGAAGTTCTTGCGCCCCATCACCGCGGTCGTGGCCGGACTGGTGACGCGCACCATGTGGTCGCGGGCGGCTTCGGTGATGGCGTGCGGGACGATCCAGCTCATGTCGAAGTCGCCGCCGGCGCCGTTGACGCGGCCGTCGAGCGACAAGGAGATATTGGCGACGACTCGGCGAGCCTTGCCCTGGGTGTTCGTCATGATCGTTCCTTCCGGTCGTGACGCCCCGGTGGCGTCCGCTGCGTGAAAGCCTCTCCCGAGCGCCCGGTCGCGAACATCTGCCAGGTGGCAGATATGGCGCCACGGCCCGGCCGACTTGGCCGAGGTGCTGAGAGACTGCGCGGGATGAGTCAGATCGTCCACCTGCCGCCTGAACTCTCGTCCTTCGTGGGCCGGGACGAGGAGCTGGGCCTGATCGACGCCGCGATCGCGCCGGGGAAGGCGCTGACCCTGGTCGGCCCCGGCGGGTGCGGCAAGACCCGCCTGGCGATTCGGGCGGGCCATGAGCAGGCGTCCCGGTGGCGCGACGGTGTCGTCTGGATCGGCCTGGAGCGGCTGGCCGATCCGGATGCAGTCGCGGTCGAGGTCGCCGACGGGCTCGACCTGGCCCACGTCGCCGGTTCGGACGCGACGAGCGCGCTGGTCGCTGCCTTGCGTGAGCGGCAGATGCTGCTCGTCCTGGACAACTGCGAGCACGTCCTCGCCGGTGTCGCCGCTCTTGTGGGGGCGCTGCTCGCCGGATGCCCCGGGATCGGCGTGCTGGCTACGAGCCGATCCGCACTCGGCCTGCCCGGCGAGCAGGCCTGGCGGGTGCCGCAGCTGGCGCTGTCCGACGCGCTGGCGTTGTTCCTCGACCGCGCCGGGCTGGTCGCGCCGGACGCCGGATCTGCCGTGCGCACCGGCTCAAGGAGGGTGTGCGACCGCCTCGACCGCCTGCCTCTCGCGCTGGAGCTGGCGGCGGGATGGGTCGGCACGCTCACCCCTGCGCAGATCGCGGACTCCCTCGCCGACCCGTACGCGCTGCTCGATGCGGGCCGGCCGATCGCACCGTTCCGGCAGCGGACGCTCGAGGCGTCCATGCGCTGGAGTCACGACCTGCTCGACCAGCGCGAGCGGGTCCTCTTCCGGCGACTCGCGATCTTCGAGCCGGGCTTCGACGCTGACGCCGTGCTCGCCCTCGCCGGTCCCGGTCCCGGCCCGGGTCCGGCCGCGCGCCCGGCCGGGCAGTTGCTCAAGGATCTGCGCGGCCTGATCGACAAGTCGCTGGTCGTCGCGGACACGACCGGGCTGGTGGCCCGCTACCAACTTCTCGGCACCATCCGGGCCTACGCCATGGCTCGGCTCGACGAGGTCGGCGAGACCGAGTCGATGCGGGAGCGGCACCTCGACGTGCTGCTGGCCCGCGTCGACGCGGCCGAGCCGCTGCTCGACGTCGACAAGGACGAGTGGCGTGAACGCATCGGGGCCGACTATCCCAACATCCGCGCGGCCATCGAGTGGGGGCTGTCTCGCGACGACCCGACCCGCGGCCGTTGCCTGGCGGCCGGTGTTGCCTGGCTGTGGCATCTCGAGGAGCGCGGCAACGACGGCCTGCGCTTCCTGGCGCAGGCGATCGCGCTCGGCCGTGGGACGCGCACGGAGTTGCAGGCTCGCTGCCTCGTCGCGCAGGCCCTCGTGGCCGACGTGCGGCAGCCGGGCCGCGATGGTTACGAGAGCGCGCAGGAGGCGCTGGCACTCGCCGACGACATAGGCGCACCGGCCGTGAGTTGCCTGGCCCGATCGCTTACCGCCGTCGCCCTGCTGGCCTCCGACCTCGACCTGGCCTTTGCCGAAGCCGCCCGCGCCCGCGACGACGCGCTCGGTGCCGGCGACGCGTTCGTCGCCGACGCGTCCGCGGCGCTTATCGGTCTGATCCACCTGCTGCGTGACGAGTACCCCGCGGCCATCGCCGTGCTGGCGCCGTCGGCCGCCGCCTTGCTCGGCCGGGCCGACCGTGGCGTTGCCTCGTCCGCGCTGGCCTGGTTGGCCCTGGCGACGGCGTATTCCGGCGATCTTGACGCAGCATTCGCTCCCGCCGAGGCGGCGGTGCGGGCCGCCGAGCCGCTACACGAAGCCCATCGGCTGGGGCTCGCCCGCTCGGTCCTGGCTGAGGTGCTCGTGCTGCGCGGCCGACTGGATGACGCGGCCGCCGCGCTGTCGCCGATCGACGCGCTCGTGGCCGCGTCCGACGTCCCGATCCTCGTCCCCGGCTGGGAGCGGTCGAACGCTCTGATCGCCCTGGCCAACGGCGACCCGCTGGGCGCCGCGGCGTGGTGCCGCCAAGCCACCCAGTGGCTGCCCGACCCGTCGGACAACGCGGTCATGGCCTCGACCCGGCTCGTCCTCGGCACGGCGCTGCGCCGATCCGGCGAGACCGACGCGGCTGCACGCATCCTCGACGGCTTGGCCGGGAATGCAGATTCAGCGCCGTCGATCGTCTCCGGCGCACTGGAACAGACCGCAATCCTGCTGCAGGACACCGACCCGGACGCGGCAATTGATCGGCATCACCGGGCTTTGCGCATCCAGTCCGAGCGGGGCCTCGTGCTCGGCTGCATCGACAGTCTCGAATCGATCGCCCGGTTGGCCGCTCATCGTGGTGCGGACGAAACGGCCGGCATCCTGATCGGCGCGGCCGAGCGCGCGCGAGCCGACTCCGGTTACCGTGGGCAGCCGCGCGAGACGGAGTCACTTGCGGCTCGTACCGATCTGGCCGACGCGATCGCGAAGGGACGCGAACTCGACCTCGCCGACGCGATCACGTACGCGCAACGAGCGCGCGGTCCGCGACGTCGCCCCGATTCGGGCTGGGCAAGCCTGACCCCGGCCGAGCAGTCCGTCGTGGCACTGGCCGCGCAAGGACTGAGCAACCCGGACATCGCCGCGCGCCTGTTCGTCAGCCGCGGCACCGTGAAGACGCACCTCGCGCACATATACGCCAAGCTGCAGATCGCCAACCGCACCGAACTGGCGAGGCTGGCGCCGCACGGCCCGGACGACTCGACAACGATGGACTAGGCGCCGCCGACAGGCAAGATCAAGAACGGGAACGCGACACTAACGCAGTTGCAACTCGTCGCTCAGCCGCTGCCTGATCTTGGCCGCGTCGGGGTGCGCGAGCTCATCGAACAGCGTGGCCGCGCGCCGCCACATGTCGCGAGCCGCAACACGATCGCCTTTCGCGGCAAGGGAATCCGCCAGGTGCGCCAGGGTCTGCGCTTCGCGGAAGCGATCGCCGAGTTCGACGCACAGCAGCCGTGACCGGCGGAAGCTCTCGATGGCCTCGTCATAGTGGCCGAGCGCATGCTGGGCCACGCCGAGGGTGTCCCAGGTCTCGGCCGTGCTGTAGGTGTCGCCGCTCGCCTCGTGCAGGCGCAGCGCGTGCTCACAGTGAGCGACGGCCTGATCGGCCTGATCGGCCTGATCCGCCTGATCAGCACCGCCCAGCTGCGCGAGCAGCCAGCCGGTCGTGTTGAGACAGCGGGCCTCTCCGGACGAGTGGCCCATCGCGCGGAACTGGCGAAGCGCGCGACGGGCGTAGTCGAGCGCCTCGACGATGTTCTCCTGCATGGTGTGCATCCACGCCGTGCCGTACAGGACCTGGCCCAGCAGCACCCCGTTACCCACCTGCTCGGCGAGTTCGAGCGCGTCGCGGAAATGCCCGGCGGCAACCCCGAAATCGCCGAGCAGGGCGCAGGCCGCGGCAATGCTGCGCTGCGCCTGCAGTTGCTGCAGCCGGTCGCCGATGCGCTGCGCACTTCCCAGTGCGAGGTGCTGCACGTCGGCCTGCGGCTGCCATAGACCGGCTCTTTCGAAATACGTGGACGCGGCCCAGGCGATCGGCTCGGTGTAGGCGTCGCGTCCAGTCGTCGCGGCCACCTCGACCAACGCCCGCAGAGCCGGCCAGTTCGTCGCGAACCAGCCCATCGCGCCGTCGTAGTCGACCGGCGGCTCGGCGATTGTGTCGGGCGGCGGCGCCGGTAGCTGAAGTGGATCGCGATGCGGGTTCAACACTTGCGAGGCGGCGTAAGCGGCCCGCATGTAGTGATCGAGCGCGCGGTCGAGCGCGCCGTCCCGCTCGTCGGCGAACTGCGGCGAGCACACCAGGTCGGCGGCGTACGTACGAAGCAGGTCGTGCAGCGCGTAACGTCCCGGCGCCAATTCGGTGATCAGGCTGGCGGCCGACAACTCGGCGAGCGTGCGCCTCGTAATCGCCAGGCCGAGACCGCCGAGGCTGGCCGTTGCGTGCAGCGAGAATTCCCCGGCCGGAAGGACGCCGAGCAAGCGGAACAGTCGCGCGGCATCGGGCCCGAGCCCGTCATAGGACAGGGAGAACACCGAACGCAGATCGATGCCGGTGTCGTCGAACAGGGCATCGAGATCGTCGGCAGTGCCGACCAGTTCGGCCGCGATGGCGGTCAGCGGGAACCCCGGGTGGAGCGCCGCCCGTCCGGCAACCATCGCCAGAGCAAGGGGCAACTGGCCGCAACGGGTCACGATGTTGCGCGTGGCCTCGGGTTCCGCGCCGGTCCGTTCGCGGCCGAGGCGCTGCTCCAGCAGTTCGTGCGCGTCGCCGTCCGGCAGCGGCGCGAGCGGCACGGGCCGCGCGCCTTCGGTGACCACGAACCCGGTCAGCCGGTCGCGGCTGGTGATCAGCATCAGGCAGCCCGGCGCGCACGCCAGCAGCGGGCGGACGTGATCGCAGTCGCGGGCGTCGTCGAGCAGGATGAGCATTCGCCGCCCGGCCAGGGCATTGCGCAACACGGTCGCCGCCCGCGTGACGTCGCCGGGCACGCGGTCCGGGCCGACTCCGAGCGCTCGAGAAACCCGCGCATCGCGTTGAGCGGCTCGACGCATCCAGCGCGGTCGTAGCCGTGCAGGTCGACGTAGAGCTGGCCGTCGAAGTGGTGCGCGATCCGGTGGGCCCAGTGCACGGCAAAGGAGGTCTTTCCGACCCCGGCCATCCCGGAAACCGTCGCGATCACGACGGCACCTTTTGCGCGGCGATCCAGCAAGGCGTCGAGCTGGGCGAATTCATCCGTGCGGCCGACGAAGCCCGGAGCGCCCGGCGGAAGCTGGGCCGGCGTCGGGGATGCCGGCGGTGACTCGACGGCCGCGCGCAGCACCACCTCGTGCGCGCGTCGCAGGTGCGGGCCCGGATCGGTGCCGAGCTCGTCCGCGAGCAGTCGGGACGTGGTCGCGTACAGGTTCAGTGCCTGCGCGTCCCGGCCGTCGGCGTGCAATGCGCGCATGATCGTCGCGATGAGGTGCTCGGCCAGCGGGTCCTCGCCGGCAAGGGCCTGCAGTTCCGGCAGGACGACAGTCGGGCGTCCCAGCCGCAGTTCGGCCTCGGCCCACCCGACGGCGATGTCGATGCGCTGCCGGGCAAGCCGGTCGCGAACCCGGTCGGCCCACTCGCCGCCGATGTCGGCCAGCGGCGTGCCGTGCCAGAGGCGCAGAGCCTGCCCTAACAGGTCGGACCGCCTGGCGTCGTCGTGGTCCGGGCGCCCGGCTTGCCGGGTGAGTTCGGCGAACCGGTGGAGGTCGATCGCGTCCGGCGGAGCGATCAGCACATACCCACCCGGTTGCCGCTCGATATGCATCGTGGCATCGCCGGTCACCGCATCACGCAGCCGCGACACGTGGGCGTAGATGACGCCGCGCGCGCCGGCGGGAACGGAGTCCTCGGGCCACACCCGGTCGACCAGCGTGTCTATCGCGACGGGACGCCCGGCGTCCACCGCCAGGGCAGCGAGCACCGCACGTCGCTTGGCGGGCCCGATGTCGACGGCGAGCGTGTCGGTCCGGAGTTCGACCGGACCCAGTAGCCGTAGCTGCATCGCAGCGGGACGGTAGCGGCGCACGCAAGAAATGCGCAAGTTGTCGGCAAGGCGGCGGGGCTTGGCTCTCACCGCGGGCTCTTTCGACGGGATCGGGCCGGCCGCGGACAGATCGTCCGGGCGAAGGGGAGAGGGGACAACTTGTCTACTGATGTCAAAGGTCGGGCGCGACGGCGCGTGCGGTACGCGGTCGGTACCTTGGTGGCCGCCGTAGCAGCGGGCGCGGCCGCCTTGGTCGTCGGAGGCGCTCCGGTGGGAGCGTCCACGAACACCGTGCTCACGATCGGGCACAAGCTGCTGCCGGGACACTCGTTGCGGTCCGGCATGGTGGCCGGCGGTCCGAACGGGGCGCTCAGCTACTACTACCAACTCACGCTCAACCGGGACGGCAACCTCGTTGAGTACAAGGTGTATCCGAACCAGAGCAGCAAAGGCGTGTTCTGGCAGACGGCCACCACGAACCTGGGATCGGCGCGGTATCTGACAATCACATCCACGGGAAACCTTGTGCTGCAAGACGCGCACGGCACTTGGACGTCCGGCACCGCCCACACCGGAGTGACGCGGCTCGTCATGAGCACGACCGGCAACATGGTGCTGCAGACGAAGTCCGGCCGCGGCCGTTGGGCCAGCCGCAACGGCCTGTGCGCGAAGGTTGCGCTGACGAGGGGTCGGCTGTCGACCGAGATCTCGGCTGCGTGCCGCGAGGTCGCTGACAACACCTGGTACACGTGGGGCGGCGGTCACGGTTCGAAGCCCGGACGCACGTACGGCGTCTCCGACGGAACCCCGGAGACGATCCACGACCCGTCCCGGCTGGGCTTCGACTGCTCCGGGCTGACGCGGTGGGCGTTCTACCTGGCCAGTGGGCACGACACTCCGCTGCACGCCAGTTCGACGACGGTCTGGGGACAGTGGCACGGCGGCATGAACGGCACCCGGCACGCGACCAAGAGCAAGGCGGGACTGAAGACCGGCGACTTCGTGTTCTTCAGCACCGCGTCGAACCCGTGGCACCACATGGCGATCTACATCGGCGGTGGAGACATCGTCGAGGCGCCGAACTCCAATCAGCACATCCGGATAAGCAAGCTGTCGAGCCACAGCGACTTCGTCGGGTACATCCACGTCTGGAGCCAATGATCGGAGGGTGAGCGAGCGCGGCGCCGGGTCGCCGCGCTCACTTTCGTCTGCGTGCCGCATCGGGCGTGACGGCCGGGACGCCGGTGCCGGAGCACGCGAGGATGCTTGGGGCAGAACACCGTTCAGGAGCCGCAGATGAGAACGCATCCGATCTTTGTCGCGGTGTACGACCGGATGAACGCGTCGGTCGAGCGCCGCTTCGTCGGCCGGCGCCGCGAGCGGTTGCTGGGCGCCCTGACCGGGCAGGTTCTCGACGTCGGCGCCGGAACCGGGGTGAACGTGGCCTATTTCAAGCAGGCGGCACGCGTGGTCGCGGCCGAGCCCAACCCGGCGATGCGGGCGAAGTTGCAGCCCAAGCTCGCGCAGGCGACGGTGCCCGTCGAGGTGTGCGCCGCCAGGGCGGAGGCGCTGCCGTTCCCCGACGGGGCGTTCGACCATGTCGTGTTCACGTTCGCCCTGTGCACCGTCGCCGACCCAAATCAGGCGCTGATCGAGGCGAGGCGCGTTCTGCGGCCGGGCGGGACGCTTGTGGTGCTGGAACATGTGCGCGGCGAGGGCCGACTGGCTCGCTGGCAGGACCGCCTCGCGCCCGTGTGGTCGCGTCTCGGCGGCGGTTGCCGGCCCAACCGTGACACTCGTGCCGCCATCACCCAAGCCGGGTTCACCTTTGACGAGATCGAGGAGTTCGCGGAACTGCCGCGCTCGGTGCTCACTCGGACGATGCTGCAGGGGTCCGCGACCGTAGGCGCGAGTCGCTCCCGGGCCGACAGCGCGGGACAGCCCACCTAGGGCGGTGTCACGCCGGAGAGGTTCAAGCCGACGACGCCGGCGAGGATGAGCGCAATTGATCCCAGCTTGACGGCGGTCACCTTGTCCCCGAGGACAAACATTCCGATGGCGGCCGTGCCAGCGGCACCGATACCCGTCCACGCCGCATAGGCCGGACCGACCTCCAGCGATTTCAGCGCCACCGTGAGCAGCGTGAAGCTGATCAGGGCGCACACGGCAAAGCCGACGGTGGGCCACAAACGGCTGACTCCGTGGCTCTGCTTGAGTAGCACGGCGAAGCCGGTCTCGAACAGGCCGGCTACGACGAGAAGGAACCAAGCCATCAGGCACTCCTGTCCGACGTCGAGCCAGCGACAACCTGGCTGCACCTGACCGCGACGTCCAACATCGGGCGGCGACGCGCACCGCGGTGGCGATGTCAACCTGAAGTGACCCAGGATGACAGAGCTTCCTGTGGACTGGTTCGACGTGCCAGTTATCCTGAACTGACGTGTTTGACTTCCGCCGGGCCGACTAGCTCGTACGTGGCTGTTCGAGAAAGGACCGGCTGCGATGCCCGCGACGCGCTCGCGCTCCACCCGTCCGGCCCGGCCGCAACGGGCGGATGCCCGGCGCAATGTCACCGCGATCCTCGACGCGGCAGTGCTGTGTCTGACTCGCAATCCTGATGCGAGCATCGCCGACATCGCTGAGGCCGCCGGCGTCGGCCGCGTGACCGTGTACGGACACTTCAAGACACGCCCCGACCTCGCCGAGGCGGTCCTGGTTCGCACCGTTGCCGAAGCCGACGCGGTCCTCGACGCCACCGACACCACTGGCGACCCGAGCGCCGCGCTGGTCCGGCTGGTTGACGCGTCGTGGCAGATCGTCAATCAGTCGCGATCTGTCCTGCGCGCCGCTCAGCGCGAGTTGCCCGCCGAGCGCATTCGCGGCGTCCAGGACCGGATCCTGCGTCGCGTGCAGACCCTGATCGAGCGAGGACGGCGATCGGGTGCCTTCCGCACCGATCTACCCAAGGCGTGGCTCGTCACCACCGCGTTCAGCCTGATGCATTGCGCCGCCGAGGAGTGCACTGCGGAGCGGCTCGATCCCGACGACGCCGGCCGGTTCGTCAGCTCGACCCTGCTGGCGGCGTTCACTCCGCCCGGCCAGGCCGTCCCGGCCGGCTAGGCGATGTGTGGCGTCGGACGGGCCCGCCTATTTCCTGAGGCGGTGAATTGTCGGGTATTGCGAAAGGCAGCGACGTTTGCCGGCGATGCGCCGCAGCACAGGATCGCCCAGTCTCAGGTTGCGCGCCTGAACCACCACGGTTGCCGGCGCGGCGTCATCGAGGCGATCGCCCACTCTCCCTCGTGATTTGCGACTGTGCGGGCTGCGGGTCGGTCGATCTTGGTGAGGGCGAGGTAGGCGACGACGCAGATGATCAGGCCGGTCAGGACGAGGCTCACCGGCCCGGCGCCAAGCGCGAGCCCGCCGGCATCGCGTGGTTTGCCGAGCCAATCCGCGAATGACGCACCGAGTGGGCGGGTGAGGACGTACGCGAACCAGAACGCGACGACTGGGTTCAGGCCGAATCGCCAGTAGCCCAGAGCGGGTATGAGGATCAGCGCGGCGAACACGAGTCCGGACGCGAGGTACCCGAGGTTGAGGGTGATCGCCGCCGTGTCGCCGGCGGCCGTGCCGAGGGCGAATGTCGCGACGACGGCCGCCCAATAGAACAGCTCACGACGCGGCGTATAGATGCTGTGGATTGACAAGGTTTTCTCGACGGCGTTCCACGTGACGAAGACGGCTGCCAGCGTTACTACGAACAATATTGTGGAAATTGCATAGGGAACACCGAGACCGACGTGCAGGACATCGGCCGCCATTGTCCCGAACACCCCGACCATTGCGACGGCAAACCAATAGGCCCAGGCGATGTAGCGGCGAGCCCGGAACTGAATGGCGAGAGCGATGCAGAATCCGAGAAAGCCGGTGAGCACTGCGGGAACGGGTGACATACGGTGAACGAGGTAGTCCGACGCGGATTCCCCCATTGCGGTAGTGAGTGCCTTGGCAATCCAGAAGAATGCGGTTATCGCGGGAACCTTGCTGGCCAGGCCCCGCATAACCTCGGCGGCATCGAGGTTCGCATGGCCGCCATTGGCCGGCGTGCTCGTCGTCATCGTCTGACCTTGCCTTCGTGTCGGGTCGCTCGGCGGACGACATCACGGCGGCGCGAGCAGCGGACCCCGCAGCGCCAACTGTGGGTGGACGCCGCCCGGCCGAGACTGGGGATTGGCCCACCCAGGCCCGGAAGGCGCTGCGTGGCGCCCGACCCACCTACTACAATGATGATAGTAGTATCGCGATTGAACAAGACTGGGGCCGGCATCCCGCCACGGGCCGGAACCACGTAAGACCCTTGATTGGCAAGGGTAATCGGGCCGACGGTCTACTGTCGTCGGTGTAGTTGATGAATACGCCGCGTGTCGAGTGTCCTTGGTCGGTATGCAGGGGACAGTGCCCAGGCGCATGATCGACCTCGGCAGAGATCGAGAGCCTTGGGGGCCATCGGCTCCAGACCTGGAGGAGGCCGATGGATCGCGCATTGACCGCCCTGAACTGGATCGACCTCGATGGTCGCGGCCTGGAGATCGGCCCCTCCTATGACCCGCTCGTTCCAAAGTCCTCCGGTGCCAGGATCGAAACCGTCGATCATGTCGGGCGCGACGAACTAATCACGAAATACCGGGATTGGGGACTCGATGACGCGCGGTCCGCCCGAATCGAACCGGTCGACTACATCTGGAATGGCGGATCGCTGCTCGACGTCATAGAAGCACGCGCGAGTTATGACTACATTGTCGCTGCGCACGTCATAGAACACTCTGTCGATCTCGTGCAATTCCTGAGCGACTGCGAGGCATTGCTTACCGATACTGGGCGTATTGCCTTGATAGTGCCCGACAAGCGCTTTACGTTCGACAGATTCCGGCCGGTGTCGACCGTGGGTGAGGTTCTCGAGGCACACCACGCGGGCAAGGAATACCACCCGTTGAGCGCTCTGGTCGACCATCAGCTCTATGCGTGCGGTCGCGACGGCGCGCTCGGCTGGAGCGCTACTGACGACCGATCTCTCGAGCTGCAGTTCCCCGACTGTTCGGGCGTGGCCGAGGCGATCCGCGACGGACTCGAACAGCGGTCCTACCGGGATACCCACAGGTGGCAATTCACTCCGACGTCCTTCCGCCTGCTGATCAGTGACCTCGCACTGCTGGGATATCACGGCCTCGGCACGGTTGCCGCGGAAGGCCCCGACGGATTCGAGTTCTTCGTGACGCTCGGCAAGGGCACGCCAATTGCCACGGAAAGGAGCCGTCTCGAGGAGTTGCTACAGATCGAGTACGAACTCGCCGAAACGACCACCGCCGTTGTGCAGTCCGAACTGGCCGCTTACCGCCAAGCCAAGGGTTCAGGGACGCAAGAGCTCGCCAGCCAGAGCGAGGTCATCGCGCGTCTACGCGCCACCGTCGACAGCCAGCACGAGTTGATTCGCGCGCAGCAATCGGCGATTGCCGAGCTGCACGCCTCGACATCGTGGAGCATCACGCGACCTATCCGCGCCGCCTCGACGGCGATGCGCCGCCTGCGCCACAGATAGCAATCCGCGCGGCGACCATGGCACTAGCTGTCACCGCCGGAGTCGCAGGAACGGCGGCTCACAGGTCCAGCACGACGTCGCCGCGTGGTTGGGAGCAGCAGATGAGCGCCTCGTCGCGTCCGGGCATCTCGAGAGGGTCGGGGGCGTAGGCGACCTCCCCGGACAGGATCGGCGTGACGCACGTGTGGCAGACGCCGGTCCGGCACGACCACCGCGTGGGGACGTCGCAGGCGTCGGCGAGCTCGAGTAGCGAGCGGTTCTGGTCGGCCCAGTTCACGGTCAAGCCGCTGCGCGCGAACGTGATCTGCGGGCCGGTTCCGGCCGGGCCGGGCGGCTGATGCGGTGTTACGCGCCGGACGTCGGTGATGCCGGGGTTGATCGCGGGCAGCGCGCCGAACAGCTCGGTGTGCAGTCGATCCGGCGAGATTCCGATCTGTACAAGGGATTCGCGCATGTCGGTCATGAACGACTCCGGGCCGCAGATGTACGCGGTGGAGTCGGTGGGCAGGCCGAGGCCCGCGAGTGCGGCCAGGGTCGGCCGTCCCCTGATGACCGGTGTGGTGTGCGGCGGGTCGGCCTTGGCCGAGGTGTAGAAGATCCGTTCGTGGGCGCGCGGCAGTGACTGCAGCAGATGGTGTGCCTCGTCGGCGAAGGCGTGCTCGCTCGCGTCGCGGGCGGTGTGGATCCACCACAGATCTCGGGTGCTCTTCGCGGCGGCCAGCTGGTGAAGCATGGCCAGCACGGGCGTGACGCCGATGCCGGCCGAGATGAGCAGTACCGGGTTGGTGTCGCTGGTGAGCACGAACTCGCCGCGTGGGGCGGCCACGTCGAGGATCGAGCCGGTCCGCAGCTGGGCGTGCAGGTACGTGCTGACGATGCCGTGCGGTTCGCATTTGACGCTGATCCGGTACGCGTCGACGCCGGGGAGCGAGGACAGCGAATAGCTGCGCACGGGCGGCGGTTCCCCGGCTCCGGCGGCGCGCAGCGTGAGGTACTGGCCGGCTTGGGGTTGCGGCAGGGCGTCGCCGTTCTCGGCGCTCAGGTAAACCGAGCTCACCGTCGAGGTTTCGGCGACGATGTCGGCGACGCGCAATTGGCGAAAGCCCGCCCAGCCCGGCTCGATCCCGACCGGTGGCGCGGCCGCGTGGGTTCCGTTCTCGGTGCTGTCGAGCAGTTCGCGAAACGATTGCTGCCAGCCCGGGCTGAGCGCGGGTATGTCGACGGCGGCGCGTAGCTGCTCGATGTCGCGTCCGGGCAGGTAGAGCAGGGCGTCGATGTCGGCGACGCTCAGGGCATGGCGCCCGACCCGGGTCCGGACGATCTCGTCACCGGCCTGGACATGACCTTCGGTGATGACCCGCAGGTAGAAGCCCGGGCGGTGGTGGGCGACGAGCAGCGCGGGCATTTGCGGTTCGCCGAGCCGCATGCCAACCCGGAAGCACGTGACGCGCGGCTGCGTGACCTCGAACTCCGCCTCGCCGATGCGGTAACGATCGCCGATGCACACCTCGTCGTCGCTGAGCCCGTCGACGGTGAAGTTCTCCCCGAACGCGCCGTACTCGAGGTCGCGGCCGAAGTGTTCTTCCCAGTGGCGGTAGGACTCGACCTGGTACGCGAGCACGGCGCGCTGCTCGCCGCCGTGCCCGTTGAGATCACCCTGGCCGTCACCGTCGATGTTGAGTCGGCGCACCAGGCGGGGGCCGTCGACGGGGCTCTTCCAGATACCGGTGTAGACGTTGCGCCCCTGCCAGGCGACGTTCTTGGGTAGGCCGACGTTGACCGAGAGCAGGCTTGGCATCGTCGCGCTCCTTTTCGCTCGTCGGTTCTCGGGGCTGGTACGGGTGCGCTCATCGCACGTTAGTTGGTCCGCCGCGGCTTTCTGGGGTGCCGTCGGCGTTGGCGGTCTGACCGGACGAACAACGGCGGTACAGGGCCGATGGCCGGCGTGACGGCGACGACGGCCGCCGGATCAGTGTCCGCCGCGTCGCTGCGCGGCCCGTTACCGTGTGTTGGCTGATCGATCGCTGCGGTCATGTCGGTCATGTCAGTTCCTTCCTCGTCTGTCGGCGGCGGCATGTTGATCAGACGAGTGGGTCGCCGCCGTCGATGCCGAGCGAGACGCCGGTCATGAACGTGTTGGTGAGGGCGAACACGACCGCGCCGGCGATGTCCTCGCCGGTGCCGATGCGGCGGGCCGGGTTGTGCTCCGTGCGGGCGGCGAACAGCGCCGCCTTCTTCTCCTCGCCCAGGCCGTCGTAGGCACCGGTGTCGACGGTGCCGGGCGAGACCGCGTTGACGCGGATGGGCGCAAGCTCGACGGCGAGGCTGCGGATGACCGCGTCGACGGCGGCGTTGGTGGCCCCGACGGCGAGCATGCCGACACTCGGTTTGCGGGCCGACGAGCCGGAGAACAGCACGAATGAGCCGTTTGCGGGCATGCGGGGCGCGAAGTGCTTGGCCAGCAGGATCGGGCCGATGACCTTGGTCTGGAACGACCGGGTGACGGTCTCGGGTGCGAGATCGCCGACCGGCCCGCGGGCCCGGGCCGAGGCGGTGGTCACGACGTGGTCGACGCTGCCGAGACGATCGGCGAGGGCGCTGATGCTGGACTCGTCGGTCAGGTCGACGTGCTCGGCGGTGATCTGGGGGTCGTCGTAAGCGGATGCGAGCGCGTCCTGGTTACGGCCGGCGACGACGACGTTGCCGCCTGCGTCCCGGATGGCGAGCGTGGTGGCGCGGGCGAGGCCGCTGCCTCGGCCGATGACCAGGACGGTGCGGTCGGTCAATGACGCAGACATGGGATTCCCCTTTCCGTATATGGGGATCGCCTAGGCGCCGGCGCGGACGAGGATCTCGTCGGGTTCCAGGCCACGGTCGATTCCGTGCGCGATGACGGTCTGACCCGGCTCGAGAGCGAGTTTCCTGTCGTCGAGGAAGACGTCGACCTTGTCGGCCTCGAACGAGACGAAGTTCGAGACGCGCTCGACCTCCGGCCACGCCTGCGGGTAGGACCAGGCTGCGCCTTTGCCATCGCCGATGTCGTAGTAACTGGCCAGCCCCTTGTAGGGGCAGAACGTCTGCCCGTCGGCCGGAGTCAGCGCGCTCTCGTCGATGTCATCGCGCGGCACGTACCAGCGTGGTGCGAATCCCGACTCGTACAGGACGACCGGGCGCGTGGTGTCGGCGATGACCCGCGCGCCGTCGCGGACGACGAGGTGGCGTGAGGTCTGGCGGATGTCGATGCGGTGGTAGGGGTCGGCGGCGTGGCCGACGATGCGCTCGTCCTCCTCGTAGAAGGCGTCCATCGCTCGCCAGGCGAACCCGACGCGATCGCGGAGTTCGCCGGCGTGCTCGGGCAGTGCCGTGTACTGCCAGGCCGCGCGTGGGGCCCGGCGGTCGCCGGCGGTCGACGGTGAACCAGGCGGTGTCGCCGAGTTCGCGGTGCGCGGTCGTGCGATTCTCGCTGACCAGCACGCCGGGCTGGACGTCGCAGAGCGGGAAGAACGCGACCGGGTAGTGGCCGGGCTCGTGCAGCAGCAGCACGTCCTCGCTGTCGGCGATCCACTCGCCGGCGAACTGCACGCGCATCCGTCGGCGCAGCGGCTCGGCGAACAGCAGCCGTTGCGGCAGCGGCTCGGGAGTGAGGAAGCGGCCGACCGGCGCGCTGGCCAGAGGCCCTTGTTGCCAGGACAGTCCCATGATCATGTTCCTTTCAGGAGTGGTTGCGCTCTTGGAGCGTCCAGGTGTTGCCGTCGGGGTCGGCAAAGTCGGCGAAGCTGGCGTAGTCACGACGCTTCGGGTCCACCCCGGGGCTCCAGCCGCCGGCCCACGTCTCGATCGGGTCCTTGTGCCGGATGGCGCCGACGGTGACGCCGCGGGCGATGAGTCGCGCCCGCGCGCGGGCGACGTCGGTCGTGACGAGGTGCAGGTTGTGCACCCGGCGGGGTGAGTCGGCCCGGACCAATTGCACCGAAGCGGCCGACCCGGGCGGGGTGAGTTGTACGACCCGGAACTCGGCGGTGGGGTGGTAGTCGACGTCGAGGGCGAAGCCGGCCTGTTCGGTGTAGAAGGCGAGCGCACGGTCGACGTCGCTGACCGGAAGCGGCACGACTTCCAGCGCAAGCGTCGCCCCGATCGCGGGGTCGAGGCGGCGCGCCAGGAAGTCCCGGATCAGCGTCGCGACCTCGTCGCCGGCGCTCTCCAGCAGGAAGTGACCGCCGTCGAGTAGGTGGATCTCGGCGTCGTGCGCGTCCGCGGCGAAGGCGCGCGCACCGTCGGGGGCGAAGATCTCGTCGCCGCGGCCCCACACCGCCAGTACCGGCACCCGGCTGGTGCGCAGGTATTCGTGCAGTTGCGGGTACAGCGGGGGATTGGTGGCGTAGTCGCGGAACAGCGCGAGCTGGATCTGGTCGTTGCCCGGGCGGGAGAGCAGGGCGTAGTCGTGGGCCCAGGTGTCCGGGCTGACCAGCGTCTCGTCCGCGACACCGGTCAGGTACTGCCAGCGGATGACCTCGAGGGTGAGTGCCTGCCGGATCGCGGCTTCAGCGTTCGGGGTCTGCTCGTCTTGGTAGTCCCAGACGGTCTTCCAGAAGCTGTCGATGAAACCGGCGTCGTAGCCGTTGCCGTTCTGGGTGATGATCGCCGTGATGGCGTCCGGGTTGCGCAGGGCGAGCCGCCAGCCGATCGGTGCGCCGTAGTCCTGGACGTACATCGCGTAGCGGCTGATCCCGAGGGCATCGAGCAGCCCGGCGGTGAGATCGGTCAGTGCGTCGAAGGAGTAGTCGAACTCCTCGACCGGCGGCGCGTCGGAGAGCCCGAAGCCGAGGTGGTCCGGGGCGATCACCCGGTAGCGATCGGCCAGTTGCGGAATCAGGTTGCGGAACATGAACGAGCTGGTGGGGAACCCGTGCAGCAGCACCAGAACGGGAGCGTCGGCCGGGCCGGCCTCGCGGTAAAAGAGCTGGTGTCCGGCGACGGTGGCGTACCGGTTGTGAATCTGAGACATCGTCTAACTCCTTTGAAGATGTGTACTGGTTAGACACTGAAGCATGCGATCGTGTAACCTGTCAACAGAAAGTTGGAGGTTAGACATGGAACCGCTGAACACGGCCACGGACGAGGCGTTCCTGCTCGACCTGCTCAACAGCACGCCGGTCGTCGACGGCGTTCCGCGCGACGACCTCGACAGTGCGCGGGCAGGCCGCACCTGGCTGCGCGCCCACGGGCACAGCGGTTCGGCCGGCGAGTGGCAGGCCGTGCGCGCCGCTCGGTCCGCCTTGCAGAAGGTGGTGCGCGGGCAGGAACCGGCCCGTTCGCTGGCCGCCGTGCTCGACGACGTCAGCTATCGCCCATCGGTATCAGACGACGGTGTGCAATGGCGGCTGGACGCCCCCGCCGACCGGCAGGCGGCGGCACGGGCGGTGCTCGCGTGGGACGCGCTGCGCCGGAACCGCCCGGGCCGCCTGCGCCCCTGCGAGAACCCCGAGTGCGCGCTGTTCCTGATCGACCACAGCAAGCCGAACAAGGCCCGATGGTGCTCGATGGCCGTGTGCGGGAACCGGATGAAGGCCCGCCGCCACTACGAACGCACGCGTACCGAACGCTGACACCGCCAGCCGAGGCGGCTCCCGTTGCCGGTCGGCGTCGGCCGAGCCGAGACGTCCTGGACCGCCCACCAGAACTTGTCGACGGGCGAAACACGAAACGTTGACCAACGGCGGTGGTGGCGACGCGGCTGGACACGGACGAATTGACAGCACTGCGAGCGGCCGCGCGGGGGTAGCGTGACGCCCGGATCGTCGGTCTGGGGACCCCGTTCGTAGGAGGAACAGTGACGGTTGTGATTGGCTACGTGCCGACCGAGACCGGAATCTTCGCGGTCAAGGAGGCGGCGCGCGAGGCGCTCGCGCGCGACGTCGACGTCGTGTTGGTCAATGTGGTCAGCGCCGCTGGATTCACAGTTCCGACCGCCGCTGACGAGCGCAACCTTGATGCGGTGACCGCGCACCTCAAAGCGAGGGGCGTGGCCAACTCGGTGCGTCACGTTACCGACGACGCCGCGCCGGCGGACGTGATACTCGATATCGCTCGCGAGGTGGACGCATCGCTCATCGTGCTGGGGTTGCATCAGCGCTCGTGGCTCGCGAAGCGATTGCTCGGCAGCACGGCACGGTCGGTCGTGATGGGTGCGCCGTGTCCGGTACTGGTCGTGCCCGATGTCGACCCGCGCGAGGCACAGCCGCCGTCGGAAAAACCGCCTGTCCCACGACTGCGCTTCATGGGGCAGAAGTCTGAGGATGCCGATACCTAGGCAGTCGGCGACGGCCTGACATTGTGGTCGCGCCCGTCGGGTCCATCGCTCGCGCTGTCAGTGGGCCGGCCGCGTCGCGATTGAAGGGCGCGCGCTGCGCCTTGCTGGGTGATCACCTGCGGGTTTTGCACCGCCGGGGGTGCGCGATCTGCACGTGATCAACATTCGACGGGTCCTGTCGACCCCGGCACATCGCTGCGCCGCCGCGCCTGATCCCAGACGCGGCGCTGGGTCAGCCGGTGAAGGACTGTGGGCCGAAGCGGCCGGACGCCACGAGGACGGCAAGGGCGAGCAAAACGAGCGTCACCGCGATTCCCTGAATCTCGCGACGGCGGACGTGCGTGATGAATGCGCCGGCCATCAGCAACACCAGGCCACCGGCGGCCAGAGGCACCAGCACGGGCGCGATGTCGAGCGCGGCGGGCAGGATCAGGCCCACCGCAGCCAGGATCTCGAGGATGCCGATGGCCTTGATGCTGCCCGCGCTGAAGTCCTCGAGGACGCCCGTAGAGGCGACCAGTTTCTCCTTGGGCTGGGTCAGCTTGGTGGCGCCGCTGGCCAGGAAGCCTGCGGCCAGCAGTCCCGAAATGATCCACAGAGCGATGTTCATAAGGTTCTCCCGGCAAGGTTGTGAACGACTTCGGGTTTCGAAGTCGGTGGCGGTGCTTCAGGTCCGACGTGTGGCCGGCCGAGGACGAAGTCGCTGAGTTTCCTGTTCGCTGGATGGTGTGTTCGTCTCAGTGGTACGACGACGCAACCGCTGCGAATGTGAGGCGAAGCGCGAACCTCACGCTTTGGACAGACCGGCGCCCGCTCGTGCGCGATGTCTGGGGCCGCTACTGGTGATCGATGCCTAAGTCAACTGTATGTCAAGCGCATACGCAGACGCGCTTGATCAACCTCAACCTTGGCCGACCGCGCAGGACATCACTGTGGGCCTACAGCGCAGTGGTCAGCTCTGACCGGCCGGGACGGGGGCCTTGGCAGAGGGAGCGTGGGCCGGCGCGATCGCGGGTGTGAGCCACATGGTCGTCACGAACGCGACAACTACCGCGACGATGACGAGTGGCATCACGGCGACACCGTCCGACGACAGCAGCAATGTTGCCAACAGGACCGACGTCAGCGGCAAACGCAGCATTGCCGCGGACATCGCGCCGATACCTATGGCAATCGCCGGGACGAACGGAAGCCCGGGAAGGTGGGACAGCAGGATCCCACCGGCCGCTCCGATGTACATCGCCGGGAAGACCGGGCCGCCCCGAAAGCTGCTCAGGGCGACGCTATAGGCGAGACCCTTGCAGGCTAGGAGCATGAGCAGCGCGCCGACCGTGTAGCTGGCGTTGTTCTGGATGAGCCCGGGAAGCTGGTCCTGGCCGGAGAAGAGCACGTCACTGGTCGGCTTGCTGGTCGTCTCCGCATAGAGGATCGCCAGCCCGGCGATCGCCAGACCAACCAGCGGGGTCAACAGCACCAGTCGTCGCTCGACGACGGGTCGCAGTCGCAGGGCGAGCAGCTTGATGCCCGCGGCGACAATGGTGGCGGCCACGCCGATGCCGATCGCCCAGAGGAACTGCACGCCGTTCGGATGGGCGAAAGGCGGAAGGTCCGGGAGCGCGAGTGAGAACGTGCCCAATCCGGTAAGGGAATCGAGCCCGACGAAGATGAGATACCCGATGCCTGCGGCCAGCAGTCCCGGGAGCAGCACCGTGATCGCCATTGCCCCGCCGAGCCCTGATGCCTCCAGCAGGAGAAACGCCCCGAGCAACGGAGATCCCAGCAGCGCGCTGATCGCGGCGAAACTGCCGGCCGCCGCCATGACCGCGCTCAGCCGGGGTGGTGCACCGGGCTTGACGAGGCGGACCGCGCAGATGGCCAGTCCGGCTCCGATCGCGATGAGCGGTCCCTCCGGCCCGAGGACCACTCCCAATGCGAGCGTGGTCAACGAGGCGAGCACGATTCCGGGCAGCTCGATCGGTGTCGGTTGCTCGCCGGCCTTGAATCCGTCAGCCGGCGAATTGCCGCCCGTACCGGGGAGATACCGGATGGTCAGCGCGACCAGCACACCGGCCACGAAGAGCGGAAGGACCGGCCACCACGTCGGCTCCCCGTCGAACCCGAGCCCTTTGGGGAGGTCGGTGAATATCCACTTCTGCAGGTGCGAAACCAGGGCGAGAAACCCATACGCTGCCGCCGATATCGGCACTCCGAGGATGGCGGCGAAGACGAGGATGACCGCGTAGCCGCGGGTGCGGACGATCGCGAACGGATCGGCGGGAGCGGCTGGAGCGGCGGGATCGGCCGGCGGGGCGGGGGCGGCCGGCGCGGTCGTCACGCCGCCTCGTCGAACGGCGCGGGTGATAGGCAACTACCGGCGGGGCAGACGCTGAATTGATGCCGGATGTTGGAGCCCGAATGCCGCGCCAGGATTTCCGGTATTAGCGAGAACATATTTCGGCCCCCTTTACCGTGTGGACGACGATGCGGATGCACGAGTCGCGAACGGCCGTCACTGGGGCCCGCTGGATTTGTCGGCGGTCCCTGATTGTCGTTCGCGACCGATGCGCACAGCGCCCAGCAGCACTCGAATGCCGGCGCCGAGGATTGCGAGGTCGAGCAGCATTTGCACGATGACCACGATCCGGGCCGTGTCGGATACCGCAACGATGTCCCCGAAGCCCACCGTCGCGAAGACGGTCACCGTGAAGTACAAAGCATCCGTACGGGACAGCGACTGGTTGAAGCTTGCGGCTGAGTTTCGTTCCATCAGGAAGTACGTCGAGGCGAACAGCACCAGGAATAGCGGAAGAATCATGCCCAGCGCCTCGACAGCACGCAGAGCCGGGTACCGCGCGCCGGCGATCGACCGGACGTGCCACACCATGACGCCCGCGAAGATCAGCAGGCCCGCCGACAGCCGCGCCGCGGTTGCGGCATCCAGCCCACGGTCGAACGGAAGCACGTAGTAGAGAACCACCAGTACCACAGCAGCCAGCAGACTGCGCAGCGCCGCCCAGAACAGCTGACGCCTCCAGCCCGGAGGCGGCTGATGCTGTGCGTGATCACTGGTCACGTCGCACTCGCGATATGCACTGTCCGGCCGGCTCGGAGATCGTGCGAGTCAGCGCGATTGCCGACGGTGGCGGCCGATCTTGATGCCCTGCGCAAGCCCGACCACGAACATGAGCGAGAGGCCACTGGCCCAGTAGAGCCAGTGGTTCCGAAAGCCGACTCGCCGCCCGAGGACGGCTTGCACCGGCGTTACCGTCCAGTGGTCCTTGATGCGGACCGGCTTTGGCTGCGCGGTGGATGCTGTCATTGCTGTGCCTCCGAAGTGTTACTGGCGATGACGTCGCCGACGGACTCGGCAGCACGGCCGATGCCCACATACGGTCCCGACACGTACCAGTCGCCCGCTTGTCGCAACCCGTCGGCAAGCCGTCCGAACGGGTTCACGCGCTGACGTTTCGCGCCCATCGCCGCCCCCTACCTTGCGTGCGTTCGCCGACGATGCAAGAACCGCCTGCTCGCCACGCAACTATCGGCCCGCGGCCGGGGGCGCGCGTCATCCAAAAGAAGTGATCCGGGACTAGCGGCCGAGCCGGCAGCGCGTCGGCGTGCCTCGCGGTGGGTGTGGCGATCGGGTCGCTTACCCGCCGAGTTGACCCGATTAAGCGACGAAATCTGGTGATCTCGGCGGGGAAGCGGGCTGGTTGGCGAGTTGATCAGGGGAGAACGCCGTCAGCCCGGTCGACGTCGGTCTTCGTGATCAACCGCTTGTTCGAGGATGTTGAGGATGACCTCGGTCTTGGCGTCTGTGTAGGCCAGCCCGTCGTCAGCCCACTGGGCCGCGGCGTCACGTTTGGTCTTGGCGTATTTGTCGCGTGCTTCGGGGTGCGTGCGCAGATGGTCGCGGAATCGGAGGTGTTCGGCCTCCCACTCCGAGCCCAGCTCGCAGACATGCACGTGGACGTCGCGAGGACGTCCGGGGAACGGTCGGAAGTAGCGGTGGAAGAGGTCGCGGCTGCGCAGCTGGAGACCAACGCCCTCCAGCGCCGGAACGTAGGCCTGCTCGTTGTCGAGGTCGGCGACACTGACCTGCACATCGACGATCGGCTTCGCCGCCAAGCCGGGTACCGATGTCGAACCGACATGTTCGATGCGGACCGCCGTCGGCCCGAGCGCAGCGTGAAACACCTGGTGCCACGCCGCGAACCGATCCGGCCACGTCGGGTCGTAGGCCACGACCTTGATGACGTCGCCGACGCGCTCGCTGCCGGCAGTCACGTTCCAGTCGGGCCAGATGTCGGGCATGACCGACCGGGCCAGTGCGTGGCGCTCCGGCGCCGGAAGGTCGTGGGCCGTCAACCCGCGTCGACGGGCCGCGAGTTCGTAGAGGTCAATGATCGTCGCGGCGGAACCTTCGAGCGCCCGCAACTTGCGCCAGGCATCGACCGGCTCCGCGCCCGGTGCGATACCGGCAGCACTCAACCGCCGATCCAACGGCGTGCGGATCTCCATACCGCTCACCCTGCCAAACCCAAGCGGGAACGGGTGCGCACCGTTGAGCGGTGCGCACCCGTTCTTCTTCTACAGCCGAGTCAGCAGTTGATCAGCACCCGGGTGCCTTGAAGGTCGGCGTCGCCAGACGGCCGGTGAACAACCGCCCGTCCGTGAGCCGAACCGAGTAGTTCAGCGCCGCCTGGTAGTGGATCGTGCAGTCGGTCGACCAGGCATAGCCGGGAGATGTCTGACCCATCGCCGACAGTGGGCGGGCATTGCGGCTGTTCATCGACGGGCTGGTCCGCACGGTCGCGCTCTGTCGGCCGAGCACGGCGCTGTCGACCTGAACTCGGGCGATCTGGTCACTGCCGGGCAGGCCGTTGACCCCCTCGGGTGCGGTGATCGTGCCGCGGGCGTAAAGGGATTTGCGGTCGTTCGAGAGCGCGGCAGCCGCCGTGATCCGGACACACGCCTGCTCCGGTGCGTGGACGAAGCACTGGACCGTGCCGGCCGACTGCCCGAAGTTGCTGCCGGCGCAGGCGGCATAGCTCGAGTCGAACCATGGGCCGACGTAGGTGCCGGTCTTGAGTTGGCCGCTGCTCAGGCGGGCCGCGTAGTCGAGTACGACGTGGTACCGAACACCGCAGTTCGTGTAGTACGGGTCGGCGCCACTTGTGCTGGCGCTGATCGGCTTCGGTGGGGTGCCGCTGTTGACCGAGCCGCTCGAAGCGATCCCGGTGTTCTGGGTGCCCACCGCGACTCGATCGATTTGAATCTTCGTGATCGCACTGGCTCCGGCCCGGGTCTTGTCGACCTGGATCGAGCCGCTGGCCGAGGCCTTGTGCGTCGAACTCGTCGAGATGGAGCCGTTCACGGTGATGTCGAGGCAGGAAGAGAACGCGTTGCCTGCCTGCACCACGCACGCCACTTCGTTCCCCTGGCCGGTATTGCTGGGTGTAACCGTTGGTGCCGCCCCCGCGGCCTGCCCCGCGAGCGCGAGCGCCACGGTGCCTGCGGCACCTGCCGCGAGCGCGGTGAGAGCCATGAGTCGCTTCATGTTGTTGTCCCCCCTTGGGTCGTTGATGTACGGCGGTCGCCGTTTTGCCATGTCACGCAGGAATGACGCGTATGACCGGGGGACTGTTGCAATGAGTTTTTGCTGAGGACGCCGGCGCGTCGAGTTACGCCACTGATGGCCGGCGCGCCTATTCACCTTTGCGCGTCAGGCAAAATGTTCACGGCGTCGGGTATGGGCGCATGCTCTTATGCGGGACCTCGGCGGTGTGCCCTAGAACACCGTTCGCAATGAGACGGAGCGAGACGCTAGCTGCTACGCGACGTTGACGTGGTAGCAATATCGCGGGCTGGCGTTGCCGATGTCGTGGTTGATCAGCGTGACGCAATAGGTGTGTGCGCCGCTCGCGGCGCTGATGCTGGCCTTGAAGCCATGGTTGCCGCTCGCGTGATAGATCGTGTTGATGTCTCGGCGATACACCGATGTCAGGTGCTGCCAGCGGATGCTTGCGCCTTCCGAGACGCGCACCAACATCGAGCCCGTCCTGATGTCCGGGTCGAGTGCCCATCCGGAGAAGGTGACGGTCGCGCCCTTCGCCGACACCGAGTCCACATGACCGAACGGGTTGTGATCGGCGGTCGTGTCGTAGCGCGCACCGATGGCCTTGATGATTCCCGGCGCCGCTCGTCCGGTCAGGTAGCTGTGGGCCACGCTGGCCGGGAATTCGACGACGATGGCCGCGCCGGTGTGATAGTGCGTGAACCAGCCGGTCATCGTGCCGGTGCAGACGCCGAAACAGGTGAACGGCTTCTGCGGCAGGGCGAGATTGCTCGCCAGTCTCCGGCGAAATGCGGGATCGCGGGCGCCACCGTCAGTCGTGTCGACACCGTCGAGTGGTTGGTGCATCGAGACGACGTATCGAGGCTTGATCCGGTTCAGGAAGTTCATGATGATGCGGGTTTCCGGCTCGGACATCCCGCCCGTTCCGGAGTAGTGGTAGCCGCTCAGCCTGGCCCAGTGGAACGGGAAGTTGCGGTTCAGGTCGACACCGCGCGCATTGCCATGGTGGTGCGCCGCGGTGCCGTCCGGATTCATCGTGGGGATCACCCACAGATCGACGGCGTGCACTCCTTTGCCATTGATGATCGCATCGGCAACCGTGATGCCGGCCGTCTCGTCGCCGTGCGTATTGCCGATCACGACTGCCTTCGTCGGGGCGTACGGGCTGCCCATTCGGTAGGCGTAGATCGGCCGGCCGTCGATGCTGCGTCCGAGCAGATCGCGCTCACTCACGCCACCGTTGGCGGGTACTACCGCGCCGGCCGCGCTGGTGTTGACCAACACCGCGACAGCGACGGCCGCGACGGTGGCGATCAGCACAGCCAGCACCGCCACGACCGGGGACGGGCCGGACAACGCGCCGGACATCCCGCCGGACAACGTGTCGGGCAACCACCGACTGCGGCTCCGCACCTTCGCCATGAAGGTCAACTCCTGCTCGGTGATGACGGCGGATCCGCCGCTGACAGATGACGGTTGATGTGCCTTGCGGGAGAAGAATCTTGGCCATGCTAATGGCCCCGAACGCCCGCGTCGCGTCGTAGAACGGCGGGACCGTCATCGCCAGGAATGCGCTGCTGACCGGTAGTCAGCGAACCGGCCGCCCGTCCTCGAGGTAGTGAACGCGGCCCGGTTTCCGGACGGCCGCTGCGACGCGTCGGCGCACCGGCCCGCTGAGCAGTTCCAGCGCGCGCTCGACTCGTGCCAATCGATACGCGGAGATCTCCTCTTCCTGCAAGACGACGCCGGCCAGCGTGGCATCGTCGAACGTGCCGCAGTCGAACAGGAACCGCATGCCTCCGGGCCGCCGCGGACGTGGACGCAGGAAGTCCACGCACGCCAGGCGGCCGTGCCGCACGTCGAGCCCGCACTCCTCGCGCGTCTCTCGCTGGCAGGCCTCCCAGGGAGTCTCACCGTTTGCCTCGATGACGCCGCCCGGGATGGTCCAGCCCGACTTGTACGTGGGCTTGAGGATCAGCAGCCGACCCTTTCGGTCCCACACGAGCGCGCCCGCCGAAGCCGGGATCCGCGGGAGTGCTGCGTCGACCCTTACCGGCTCCTCCGGCCTGGACCCGAAGCCCTCGTCCGCGGCCACGCCAGCACGCTAGCAGCCGACCCGGGTGTTGCTTGCCCGCCGACCGTGTGCAGATCGAAGCGCCGCAGCGACCCGATCTGCAGACGGTCAGGCGGTTGGGGCTAGCTGTGTCTGGGTCGGCCGCCGGTGCGGCCGACCCAGACATCGGGATCAGGTCAGGTCGAACCGATCGAGGTTCATGACCTTGTCCCACGCGGCCACGAAGTCCTGCACGAACTTCTGCTGGGAATCGTCGCTCGCGTACACCTCGGCGATGCCCCGCAGTTGGGAGTTCGACCCGAAGACAAGGTCGACCGCGGTGGCCGTCCACCGGACGTCTCCCGAGGCGCGATCGCGGCCTTCGTACACGTTCTCGGACGAGCCGGAGACCTTCCACTCCGTGGCCATGTCGATCAGGTTCACGAAGAAGTCGTTGGTCAACGACCCGGGCCGGTCGGTCAACACGCCGTGAGCGGACTGTCCGAAGTTGGCGTTGAGCGCCCGCAGGCCGCCGACGAGAACCGTCATCTCCGGAGCGCTCAGCGTCAGCAGGTTGGCCCGATCGAGCAGCAACTGCTCCGGCGGCAGCTTCTGGCCGGCCCGCAGGTAGTTGCGGAAACCGTCGGCGGTCGGTTCGAGCACGGTGAACGTGTCCACGTCCGTCTGCTCCTGCGAGGCGTCGGTGCGCCCCGGCGCGAACGGAACCGTGACGTCGTGGCCCGCGTCCTTCGCCGCGCGCTCGACCGCCGCGCATCCGCCGAGAACGATCAGGTCGGCGAGTGAGACTTTCTTGCCGCCGGACTGTGCGGCGTTGAAGTCCTGCTGGATCCGTTCGAGGGTCTGCAGCGCGGTGGCCAGGGCCGCGGGCTCGTTGACCTCCCAGTCGCGCTGCGGCGCCAGGCGGACTCGTGCCCCGTTCGCCCCGCCCCGCTTGTCGGTGCCGCGGAAGCTGGCCGCGGCCGCCCACGCGGTGGAGACCAGTTGCGAGACGGACAGCCCCGATTCGAGGAGCTTGGCCTTCAGCGCGGCGATGTCCTCGTCGCCGATCAGCTCGTGGTCGACGGCGGGTACCGGGTCCTGCCACAGCTGCGGCTCGGGAACCCACGGGCCGAGGTAGCGCGAGATGGGTCCCATGTCGCGGTGCAACAGCTTGTACCAGGCCCGGGCGAACGCGTCGGCGAGCTCGTCGGGGTGCTCCAGGAACCGCCGCGTGATCTGCTCGTACGCCGGGTCGACGCGCAGCGCGAGGTCCGTGGTCAACATGGTCGGCAGACGCTTCTTCGATGCGTCGAACGGGTCGGGGATGATCGCCTCGGCGTCCTTCGCGACCCACTGCTTGGCACCGGCCGGGCTGTCGGTCAGCTCCCACTCGTTTCCGTAGAGGATCTCGAGGAAGCCGTTGCTCCACTGGGTCGGCGTCGGCGTCCAGACGACCTCCAGCCCGCTGGTGAGCGAGTCCTCGCCCTTGCCGGTGCCGTAGCTGCTCTTCCAGCCGAGGCCCTGCTCCTCGAGCGGGGCGGCCTCGGGCTCCGGACCGATGAGGGCCGCATTGCCGATGCCGTGGGTCTTGCCGAACGAGTGCCCGCCGACGATCAGCGCGACCGTCTCCTCGTCGTTCATCGCCATCCGGGCGAAGGTCTCGCGGATGTCCTTGGCGGCCGCCAGCGGGTCGGGGTTGCCGTTCGGCCCTTCCGGGTTGACGTAGATCAGGCCCATCTGCACGGCGCCGAGCGGGTTGGCGAGATCGCGATCGCCGCTGTAGCGCTCGTCGCCGAGCCAGGTGTCCTCCGGGCCCCAGAAGACCTCCTCGGGGGCCCAGATGTCCTCGCGTCCGAAGCCGAAGCCGAACGTCTTGAATCCCATCGAGTCCAGTGCGACGTTGCCGGCGAGCACGAGCAGGTCGGCCCAGGAGACCTGCTTGCCGTACTTCTTCTTGATCGGCCACAGCAGGCGGCGCGCCTTGTCGAGGTTCGCGTTGTCGGGCCAGCTGTTGAGCGGAGCGAAGCGCTGCGCGCCGGCTCCCGCGCCACCTCGGCCGTCGTGGATGCGGTACGTGCCGGCGGCATGCCAGCTCATGCGGATGAACAGCGGCCCGTAGTGCCCGTAGTCGGCCGGCCACCAGTCCTGCGAGGTCGTCATCACCTCGACGAGGTCGCGCTTCAGTGCTTCGATGTCGAGCTTCTTGAACTCCTCGGCGTACGTGAAGTCCTCGCCCATCGGGTTGGACCGCGGCGAGTGTTGGTGGAGCACCTGCAGGTTGAGCTGGTTCGGCCACCAGTCCCGGTTCGTCCGCGGCCGATGGTCCTTGGCGGTCGGGGTCGGGATTACTGGGTTCTCGCTCTCAGACACGGGAGTTCCTTTCGGAGCAGGGCAAATGTGGTCACGAATCGGACGTGGAGTAGCAGGCGGGGCACAGGCCCCAGTAGATGACCTCGGCCTCGTCGATCACGAAGCCGTGGTCGTCGGAAGCGGTGAGGCATGGCGTGGTATCGACGGCGCAATCGACGTCCGCGATGGCACCGCACGATCGGCACACGACGTGATGGTGGTTGTCGCCGGTCCGCGACTCGTAGCGCGCGACGGATCCCGCCGGTTCGATCCGCCGGATCAGACCGGCGAGCGTCAGCGCTCGCAGCACGTCGTAGACGGCCTGGTGAGAAACCTCGCCGAGATCCGCACGCACGGCACCGATGATCGAGTCCGTGTCGGCGTGCGAACGAGCGTGCACCGCGGCCAGTACGGCGAGCCGGGGACGCGTCACACGCAGATCCGCCCCGCGCAACATGCTCTCGAAGTCCGCGGTCGGCACGCTCCGCAGTCTGGCCCATTTTCTGGAATGAATCAAGATTGGGATTCAGCCCGCGCACGCAACGTGGCCCGGCATTTCCGCCGAAGCGCGGTCGTCCTACGCGAATGAGCCGGTGACGATCTCTCCGGCCGGCTCATACGTACCGATCATGACTCCGGTGCTGGAGACCACGCTGCCGACGAGTTTGAGTCCGGCCGGGATGGTGCCTTCGGCGAAGAGGCGCTTGCCCGATCCGATGACGAGTGGAAAGACCCACAGGCGGTACTGGTCGACGAGGTTGTGGCGCAACAGCGTCTGGATCAGGTTGCCGCTGCCGTGCACCTGCAGTTCCGGGCCGTCGTCGTTCTTGAGTGCCGCGATGCCTGCAGCCGCGTCTCCCTCGATGAGCACCGAGGGGCCCCACTCCAGCGTGCGACCACTTCGCGATATGACGTACTTGGTCGCGTTGTTCAACGGCTCGGCGCCGGGATTGTCTGAAGCGTGCGGCCAGTATGCGGCGAAGATGTCGTAGGTCTTGCGTCCGAGAACGAGGTCGAACGGCGTGCTCATCGCCTCGCCCATGACCTGGCCCATCTGCTCGTCCCAATAGTTCACCGACCAGCCACCGAGCGCGAAGCCGCCGCTGTCGTCCTCTCCCGGTCCGCCCGGGGCCTGCATCACACCGTCGAGGGTCAAGAAGGTGTTCACGATCAGCTTTCTCATGTCCCGTTCCTTTCGAGCGGATCCCAATTGGGAGAAGGGGTCTGACAACAGCAACCGTCACCGCCGCAAGCGATCAGGTGCCCGGCCGGACGAACCAGCCGTCCACAGTGGACAGTGTGCGACGCGGCCCATATGTCAACCAGGGCTCGCAGCTGTCCTTGGACTATCACCTGGGCCGGGCGCGTCGGTTGAAGCCGCGTTCAGAGCGGTGGCGGGGTCGGTGTCGGTGTCGGCGAGTTCGACGAGCAGCAGCCAGGCGGCCCTGAGAAAGCACAGGGCGCCGAGGAATGTGCCGCCGTTGGCGATACTGGCTGAGAGCAGGTCATCGGTTGCCGGGCGGACGAATGCGGCGATCGCCGAGGCCATGAAGAAGATCGATCCGATCATGTTGATCCACACGATGCGCCACGGGATCTCGGCCCAGCGCCAGCGGCGACCGTCGGGTGCACGTATCTCCTCGATGGCGAGCCAGCTGGCGAGGAGGAAGCAGATCGAGCCGAAGAAGTCCGGCGACCACACGCGCAGATTCTCCTGGTGCACCGTGAATCCCGTTTGCAACGCCTCGAAGGTCGTTACGTTGAAGAACAATGTGCCGGCCAGCTGTACCGCCGCTGCCCACCAGCCGAGGCCGCGCGGCGTCGCCCCGACCCATCGGTGGCGGGTTCGGTGCTCACCGGTGCCGCGTGCGTTGATCGCCTGCACGTACTGGAGGTAACCCGCGCCGGTGAAGAAGAGCGAGCCGAGGAAGTAGATGCAGGCGATGATCTTCGCGGATACCACGGAGGACAGGTGCGGCACCGATCCGAGGACAAAGCAGGCTGATCCGACGATGAACAGGGCTCCGACCCACCAACCGATATCGTGCGGGGCCCAGATGACCGCCTGGGGCCGTGGCGACTTGGCTCGTTTCCCCGTCGCGGCTTCGACTGGAGCAGGACCGCGTCCTTTGCGATGTCGTCGGGCCGTGAACTCGACGACCTGCCCGTCCGGTCGACGCACAAGTTCGCGGACGACGAATGGGCCGAAGCGTTGGGAACTGATCGGAACCCAGCCGTCGGGCAGCTCCCAGGTCGAGGTCGCTCGCATCGCAACCCTCCCCGCCCGTGCTTGTGTCGACCCCGCGTGCGTGCCGCGGACTGGTGACGAGCTCATCCTGTCAGGACGAAGCGTTCTCGCGCGATCGTTTCTAGCTTGGGGAATGAACCGGACAGGGGAGTCGAGCGATCGCAGCACGCTGCTGCGTTTCGGGTGCGGGTAATCACCAGCTGAGGGGGGACCGTGGTTCGTATCCAGACCCATGAGAAGGCGTCACGTCCGGAATCGCTGTCGATAAACCCGCTGTTCGCCCGGCGCGCGGAGGATCTGTCCGTGCCGCGATTCGCCCTTCCGGCGAACGGCATGCTGCCCGAAACCGCCTATCAGATTGTTCGGGACGAGGCGATGCTGGACGGAAACGCCCGGCAGAACCTGGCGACCTTCGTCACCACATGGATGGAGCCGCAGGCATCGCAGCTGTACAGCGACACATTTGACAAAAACATGATCGACAAGGATGAGTACCCGCTGACTGCGGCCATCGAAGAACGCTGCTGGCGCATGCTCGCCGACCTGTGGCACGCACCCGACCCGCAGAGCACCGTCGGCACCTCGGCGGTTGGTTCCTCCGAGGCCTGCATGCTGGGCGGCCTGGCACTCAAACGGCGTTGGCAAGACGCCCGGCGAAGTGCGGGCAAGAACGCCGATCAGCCGAACCTGGTGATGAGCAGCGCGGTGCAGGTCGTATGGGAGAAGTTCGCCAACTACTGGGACATCGAGCCTCGCTATGTGCCGATCAGTGAGGAACATCCGATGCTGGATGGCTACGAGATCGAGAAGTATGTCGATGAGAACACGATCGGAGTGGTCGCGATCCTCGGCCAGACCTACACCGGCGTCTATGAGCCGGTCCAGGCGATAGCCGCGGCGCTCGACGAGTTGGAGGCTCGGACCGGGCTCGACATTCCCATTCACGTCGATGGCGCATCGGGGGCGTTCGTGGCGCCGTTCCTCAGCCCCGATCTGGTCTGGGACTTCCAGTTGCCGCGGGTGCATTCGATCAGCACGTCCGGGCACAAGTACGGGCTGGTGTATCCGGGCATCGGCTGGGTCGTGTGGCGCTCGGCCGACCTGCTTCCCGACAGCCTGGTGTTTCGGGTGTCCTATCTCGGCGGCGAGATGCCGACACTGGCGATCAACTTCTCCCGGCCCGGGGCGCAAGTGCTCTTGCAGTACTACAACTTCCTGCGGTTGGGATTTGACGGCTATCGACGTGTGCAACAGGCCAGCCAAGATGTCGCGCTGCATCTGTCCGGTGCCATCGCCGACATGGGACCGTTCGAGCTGCTCAGTGACGGTTCCGACCTGCCGGTCTTCGCCTGGCGTCTCGGCCCGAACTGCAACGGTCTGTGGGATCTGCACGATCTCAGCAACCAACTGCGAGAAAAGGGCTGGCAGGTGCCCTCGTATCCGCTGCCCGACAACCTCAGTGATACGACCGTCCAACGCATCGTGGTCCGTAACGGCGTGTCGATGGATTTGGCCGACTACCTGCTCGAAAACCTGCGCAGCGCCGTGACCTACCTGGAGAGCCTTGCCAGCCCCATGCCGCGCGAAGGACGCACCCGCAACTCCTACCATCACTGAGCCGCCACAAACCTCGCGCTGATCGGCAGTTCGCCTGACCGTCGACCGGTTCGATGAATTGAGGACGCGACATGGCCGCTGACCCCATGAATCCGGCAACCGCGGTCACCTGGGGGCCGTTCATTCAGGCGGCATACGACCAGTACGTCAGTAATCCCAGCGAACCAAATCCGGCGACAGTCAAGAACATGCCCGCCGGATACACGCTGGTACGCACGATTCAGATGTCTGACTTCCTCGGCCCGACGAAGACGCGCGCGTTCTACGGATTTGTAGCCGTCGGCGGTGAGCCGGCAACCTCGGTCGTTGCGCTGAGAGGCACGGCCTCAGCCGTCGAATGGTGGGATGACCTGCATTGGGACCTGGTGCCGTTCACCCAGGTTTCGAACGGCGGCAAAGTCGCACAAGGCTTCTACGGCGTCTACAAGACCTTTGGCACCATGGTCCCGGGTCAGCAGGGGATTGCGGCGGCGTCGAGCACGTTCGCCGCAGATGTTGCGAACTCTGTCCTCGCATTCGCGAATGACCTTGATCCGGCCGTACCAATGGTCGTGTGTGGCCATAGCCTCGGCGGCGCATTGGCAACCCTTCTGGTCGCCGACATGGCCGCGAATACGCCGCTCAAACCGCAGGCGTGGACGTTCGCGTCACCCCGAGTGGGCGACGCGACCTTTGCTGCACGCTACGGCGGCCTCAGCACTGTGTCCTGGCGGATCTACAACCAACTCGATATCGTCCCGCGCTTTCCGGTCGACGCATCGGACAACTACCAGCCGGTCACCGCGGGCTACGCGATCAACTCCCTGACGTATGCGCGTTGGAGTCTCGGCTGCTGCCACGCGTTGAACACCTACCTGCATGTCCTGTCGCCGACCACCGTGCCGCTGAATCTCGCCTGCAAGCCGGCCGTTTAGCCGAACCTCTACTGCGGTTGAGCGGTCTGTCCATCACGAAGGTGCACGATAAGGCGATGGGTACGGACGAAACACGCGAGGGCGTCAGTCTTACGAACCTGGACCAGGAGTTGTTCGACGGTGCCGGGGCGAGCAAGCGAGATCTCGTTGACTACCTCGATGCCGTCGCCGAGCGGATGGTTCGCGAGTTGCGAGACCGGCCCCTGTCGGTGATGCGCGTGCTGCGCGGCCAGGCGCCGTTCATGCAGAAGAACGTTCCGAAATACACGCCGGACTGGGTGACCACCGTGCAGTTGTGGGCGGAGTCCTCCAAGCGTGAGATCTCCTACGCGCTGTGCAACGACCGCAGAACGTTGCTCTGGTTCGCCAACCAACGCGCCGTCGAGTATCACCCGACGCTGTTCCGGGTCGAGCAGCCCGATCGTCCGACGCATCTGGTGCTCGACATCGATCCGCCGGAAGGGGACGCGTTCGCGCTCGCGGTCGGAGCCGCTCGGCTGGTGCAGCAAGCGCTCGCCGATGCCGGCTTGGCGGGCGCGGTCAAGACGAGCGGGGCGAAGGGGTTGCACATCTTCGTGCCGCTCGTGTCCGCGACCACCGAAGAAGTGGCCGCCGCGACCCGGGCCATTGCCGCGCGCGCCGAGCGCATCGATCCATCGCTTGCCACCACGGCGTTCGTTCGCGAAGAGCGTGCGGGCAAGGTGTTTCTCGACTCGACCCGCGCCGGCGGCGCCACCGTGGTGGCGGCCTACAGCCCGCGCCTGCGCGCCGGTGTGCCGGTCTCGTTTCCGCTGGCCTGGGACGAACTCGACGGGATCGGCCCGGGTGATTTCACGCTGCACACGGCCACGACCCTGTTGTCCGACTCTGGTATCAGATCAGACCGCTGGTCCGACCTGATGCCAGAGCCGCAGGAGTTGAGCGCCGAACTCGTCGAAGACGGACGGCTGATCCCGATAGCGCGCGTCCAGGCGATGCACGAAGGCAAACGGCGAGCCCGCGCCCGTCGGCAGCAAGCCGACGCGGACTAGCGGCCGGACGGCTACGCCGGTGCGGGGTCGAGCGCGGCCTCCCGCAACTGTTTGCGCGAGCTCACGCCGAGCTTGGTGAACACCTTGTGCAGATGCCACTCGACGGTGCGCGGGCTGACGAACAGCCGGGTGCCGATCTCCGGGTTCGAAAGCCCTTCGCGGGCGAGGCGCGCGATCTGGAATTCCTGGGCGGTCAGTTCCTCGGCCGTCTCGACCGTACGTTTGCGGGCCTTCTCGCCGGTGGCCAGCAACTCGCGGCGGGCTCGGTCGGCGAACGCGCCCAGGCCCATTGCCGAAAGCATTTCGTGGGCGGTGCGTAGCTGTTCGCGGGCGTCGATGCGCCGGCCCTCGCGGCGCAGCCACTCGCCGAACAGGAGATGGGCGCGGGCGATCTCGACGCGGACGCCGGTCCGGGCCAGGCGCTCGATCGACTCGCGATAGAGGCGCTCGGCGGCGTCGCCCTCGCTGAGCAGGGCCTGCATCCGGGTCGTGATCCCCAGAACCCAGTCGGTCGGGGTCACGGCGGTGCGCTCGGACAGCCGGTCGAGCGTTGCCGCCACGAGTTCGCGGTCACCTGTACGTGACGCTGCCTCGGCCAGTTCGGCGATGGCCTGGACCTGGTAACCGCCGACGACGTTGCGCTCGAAGACCCGGCGGGCGGCGTCGCGCGCGGCGTCGTGGCGGCCGAGGCCATTGTTGAGTACGGCGCTCGCGTAGTCGGCGAAGGTCACGATCCGGCCCTGGCCCAGTGCCAACGCCTCATCCCGGGAGGCGGCAATCTGTGCGGCGGCGACGTCCTCGTTGCCCCGGAAGGCGGCCAGCAGCATCGCCGTGTAGGCGACCGGCGGGTTGCCGGTCGCGTCGGCCACCACTCGATCCTCGTCGATGAGTGCCGCGGCGGATTCCAGGTTGCCGGCCAGCAGTTCGTTGCTTGCGAGGACGTTGAGCGCGAACTGCAACTGAACGAGCGCACCGGTCTCACGGGCGATCTGGACCTGGCGCTGGGCGAGTGCCCGTCCGGACTCGAAGTCCCACACCTCGGTGGCGAGGATCGCGCTGACCCGGTTGCCGCCGAGCAAGAGCAACCGGCCGACATCCGCGGCGCCCACGTCGATGTTGCGGACGGTGGCGAGCGCCCGGATGAGTAATGGCGCAGCCGCCACATAGCCGTCGGTGAACCTCGTGGCGAGCGCATCCAGAACGACGTCGATCGCCCGCGGCGGCTCAGGGGCCGGTGGCGCCGCTCGTGCGGCCTCGGCCGCCCGGACGACGGCATCGGACGCGTCCGGGCCGCTCGCCCAGATCGCGGCGGCCATGGCGTCGAGGTAGGTCTCGCGCGCGAGGTCGGTGTCGTGCGGCTCGAGCCGCCGGGCTGCGTCGAGGAGCAGCCGGGTGGCGTCGGCGTCGCGCCGCTGGTCGAACGCGATCTGCCCGCGCAGGTGCTGAACCTCGGCGGCGCGCAGCGCGTCGGGCGGACCGGCCTCGACCGCGGCCAGCAGGGCAAGCGCCGCGTCGAGTGCGCCGGCGTCGCGCTTGACCCAGGCCGCCGCGAGTTCGCGCTGCGCTCGTCGGGCCGGTTCCGGCGTCAGGCTGGCCGCCCGTTCGAGAAGCGCGGCCGCCGCGACCAGGCCGCCGCGTGCCTGGGCTCGCCCGGCCGAGTGCTCCAGTTCGGCCGCGATCTCCTCGTCGGGCGACGCCGTGGCCTGGGCGCGGTGCCAGGCGCGCCGGTCCGGATCGATCTCGGGATCGGTGACTTCCGCGAGAACTCGGTGCACCTCCTGCCGTTCCTCGGCTGACGCCAGGCGGTACGCCGCGGCCCGTACCAGGGGATGCCGGAACCGGACCCGGGCGCCGAACTCGATCAATCCGGCGGCCTCGGCGGCGGCCGCGGGGTCGGCACCGAGCCCCTGCAGCGTCGCCGCGCGCCAGAGCAGCGTCGCGTCGCCGAGCGGTTCAGCCGCTGCTGTAAGGAGAAGCCGGCCGGTGTCGGGAGGAAGCTGTTGCAGGCGGTGCAGGAAACTCTGCTCGATGCGGCCGGTCAACGGCAGCGACTCAGGCTGCTCGAATCCTTCGGCCAGCTCGGCCGTCGTCCACGCACGGGGAAGCTCGAGCAACGCCAGCGGATTGCCGTGGGTCTCGGCAACAATCCGATCGCGGACCCGGTTGTCCATCGGTCCCTTGATCACCGAGTCCAGCAGCGCAGCCGCATCCGTATTGGTGAGCCCGCGGATCGCGAGCTCGGGCAGTCCCGCCAAGTCGAGATCGCTGGCCGGATCGCGCACCGCGATGACCATTGCGATCCGCTCCGCCAGCAGGCGGCGGGCAACGAACACCAACGTCTGCGCGGAAACCCGATCGAGCCACTGCGCGTCGTCGACGAGGCACACCAGTGGCTGCTCGTCGGCGATCCCCGCCAACAGGTTGAGGACGGCGAGCCCGACCAGGAACCGGTCCGGGGGTTCGCGCGTGCGCAGGCCGAAAGCCGTGCTCAGTGCATCGCGCTGCGGGCCGGGAAGGCGTTCGACCCGGTCGAGGAACGGCGCACAGAGCTGATGCAACCCCGCGTATGCCAGCTCCATCTCCGACTCGACCCCGGCCGCCCGGGCAGTGCGGCAACCCGATGCGTGTTCGCGGACGTACTCCACCAGCGCGCTCTTGCCGATACCCGCCTCGCCGCGCAGGACGAGCACCCGGCTCTGACCCGCTCGCGCATCGGCCAGCATTCGATCGAGAGCCTGGCACTCGCCGCGCCGACCACGCAGACCCAGAGCAGGATCACGAGTCGGCACGGCCACGCTCCCCGTCTCCCGGTTGCTCGCTCGGTCGTGCGCTCAGGTCCTGGGCGCGACGTGGGACATACCTGCGACGCGCATGCGGGCTCCCTCGAGGTCGGCGGCAACGATGAGCGTGACTGCTGGTCTGTAAGTCTCGCCTTCTTCTGCGGCGTAAGCACTCCTTTGGGCACAGAATTCATGTCCGCCGCGCGTACGGCGCCGCGAGAATCCGGCCGCTCTATTGCAGAAACCGCAAATGGCACGAGCACGGCCCGCGCACCGGCCGTCGGGTAAACAACCGCGGCCGTCATTCACATGCGGCGGGCGAAGGCGGCACCGCGGCGTCCGAGGGCCCGCACTCGTATCGACTTGTGCGACGAGGGTGTCGTTGCGCCGGTGTCGAGCCGCCGCCCCGTCTGGCCGGTTAGGTAGGCGATTGCAGATGTTCACCCGTTTGACATGGCGCTGTCGGGGTAGTGGGTGGATGATCCGCATTGACCGTGTGTACCCATACGAGTGCGGTGCGCAGCGGCGTGGGTTGGAGGCGGCATGCGGCGGCGGTGGCTTCTGGTGAGCGGTGTCTTGGTGCTTGCGGTTGTCGGAGGCGCAGTGACAACCCAGGCCGTCGCCGGATCGCATCGGCGCAGTCCGCAGCCTGACGCCGAGGAGGTTGAGGCCGTTGTCGCGGCGCCGAATTCCTCGACGGGCAGTTGCGGGGTGGAGCGCTGGTCGGTCAAGACCGGCACCGATGCCGACGCGGGCTCGATCAACCTGGGATCCACCACGTCGAGCACGATCGCCTCTCTCGATGCGTTGTCGGCTCCGGCATCGCTGCCTGCGAACAATCGGGTCGCGCCGACGGAGACCACCGTGTTCCGGGTGAGCGCAACGTTGACCGAGTTCAAGTTGGAGGCCGACTCGGACTATCACCTCGTACTCTCCGACGGCGCCGGGCACACGATGATCAGCGAGATCCCGGACCCGGCCTGTGTCGGTTCGTCGAGCCGACTGCTGAGCAGGATCCAGGCCGCGCGCGGCGAGTTCGACGCGAAGTACACCCCGACCGGCAGCTTCCAGACCGTGAACGTTCCGGTCACCGTGACCGGGGTCGGGTTCTTCGATTTCCTGCACGGCCAGACCGGAGTGGCCCCTAACGGCATCGAGCTGCACGCGGTAACCGACATCCAGTTCGGCAGTGGTGGCGGCGGAACGGGATGCTCCGGCCAACTGCTCGGCAACCCCGGTTTCGAAACCGGCACCGCGGCGCCGTGGACCGCCTCGACGGGCGTGATCAGCAGCAGCGCGAGCGAACCGCCGCACACCGGCACCTGGGACGCCTGGATGGATGGCTACGGCGCCGTCCACACGGACACGTTGAGCCAGCAGGTGACCATCCCGGTCGGCTGTCAGGCCACGCTCACCTTCTC